>JAJEBW010000029.1 GCA_022822325.1 Gemmatimonadota bacterium
CGCTCCAGACCCAGCGCCTGCTCGAAAAGCCCCGTCCCCTGCATCTCGCCTCATCGCTTGCCCGGTCTCCCATCGCCAGTGACCCCCGGAGAACCTGGAAGCCCGGGCCGGCGGAAGCTCTCCAGCGGAAACCGGGACGCCCCCCGGTCCTCCCCAATCTCCGCCGAAGTTGCCCCCTACCGAAAGACCCCGCCCCACCCAGCCGCGTGACAGCGCCCAACCCCCAACCCAATATGCTTGGCGAGGAGCCTTTTTTTCGCCGGGTCGCCCGCTGAATATCACAGCCCGGTCATTGACGGCCCAGGCGGGTAGCTCCCGGCAGGCTCAAGGGCGAATAGGTGGGGCCATCTGGTATTCCCTCTGATTGGCTTGTGACGAACGGCCCGGCATGCGTCCCGGACCGCTCGTCACAGCCAGAGGGAACAGGGAATGCCGTCAGGAAGGGCGAATCGCGACCGCGCGCAACTTGCGCTCGGGTTGCGCAAGGGTGAGACCACGGTAGGGCAGGTTCTTGAGCGTATCCGGCACCACAGCCGCGACGGATCCGAGAAGGGTCGATGGTTCGAGAACCTTGTCGCCCGGGTTCTGACCGACAATCCGGAGTACGAGATCGCCATCGCCCATCGCTGGGCAGACTGGCCCGAGCGTGCGCAACTCACCGGACTGGACGGACGCGACATCGGGATCGACCTGGTCGGAAGACATTCGGACGGGAGCTGGATCGCGATTCAATGCAAGTGCTACGCCGAGGACGCCCGGGTCGGAAAGCCGGAGATCGACTCATTCCTCGCCGCTACGCAACTCGTGGCACCCGGCACCGATTTCGCCTTCTCAATGCGCTGGATTGTGGCGACCTGCCAATGGACCAGGCTCGCCGACGCCCAGATCGAACTCATGTCACCCCCCGTTCGGCGCCTTGATTTCCTCCGTCACTGTGACGATCCGATCTCGGAGGCGACAGCCAGGAGACCGGTGCGCGAGCTGTGGCCGCTTCAGGCGGATGCGATCTCCGACGTTGTGACAGGATTGGGGAACCACGACCGCGGACGACTCATCATGGCCTGCGGCACGGGAAAGACCTTCACTTCACTTCGCATCGCCGAGCGAGTGGTGCCGGACGGAGGACGCATTCTCTTCCTCGCGCCAAGTATCGCCCTGGTGTCCCAGGCGAGGCGCGAATGGTTGCGACACACAACCCGGAAGCTGGCATGTCGTGTCGTCTGCTCGGATCCAACTGCCGGCGGGCGTGGCGAAAACAGCAATGACATCGGGCTGTCCGAGCTGGAATGCGACGTCGCCTCCGATCCGGCGGCCATCGCGGAAACGCTGGCGCCCGGAATGAGACGAACCCGCGTTGTCTTCTGCACCTACCAGTCGCTCCGGCATGTTGCCCGAGCGCAGCTTCGCCACGGTGCACCCGCCTTCGACCTGGCCCTGATGGACGAGGCCCACCGCACGACCGGCGTCACGGCGGCAAGCGACAAGATGCTCGAGAGCGGGTTTCGCGCGGTACACGACAATGCCCGCCTGAGGGTTCGCAAGCGCCTCTACATGACCGCAACGCCGCGGATTTACAGCGCCTCGTCAAAAGGAGCACTCGCCACCAGGGGCATCAGGACCGTGGACATGGGCGACCTCAATGTCTACGGCCCGGAACTCCACTGCCTCACCTTCGCCAAGGCGGTCAACGCGGGGATGCTGTCCGACTACCGCGTCATCGTCCTGGGGGTGCATCGGAACGCGGCGCCCCCCGGGGTCAGCCGGCAACTCTTCATGCTTGGCGACAACCACGGCCAATCAACAAACAGGCCGCTTATAGTCAGCGCTCAGGATGTGACCAAGCTGTTGGGCACATCGCTTGCGATCAACGGCGCCACCGAGGGACCCGAAGGCGAACGGCCGGGAAGCCTGCACCGCACCATCGCCTTCGCCAACTCCATCGCCCGCTCCAGCTTTTACGCCGAAGGGATGAGACTGCCGGAGTTGCGCAGGATCACGACTCGATGTCTGCGCCAGACCAGGGGCGACGCGAAAGCCTCGATACCAGTCGAATCACGGCACCTCGATGCCCGGGACAGCGCCCTGATGCGCAATCAGGCGTTGCGCGATCTGGCGAAGGCAAGCACCGAGAAGGTCGCGCGACTCCTCTTCAATGTCGGGCTCTTTGGAGAGGGTGTGGACGTTCCATCGCTGGATGCGATCGTCTTCATGGAGCCCCGCCAGAGCCAGGTCGACATTGTGCAGGCGGTTGGGCGCGTCATGCGCCGCAGTCCGGGGAAGCGCTTCGGCTACATCGTGGTTCCGATCGTCATCGAACCAGGAAAAGACCTGTCATCGGCGCTGGAACAGGGAACGGAGGGCTACCGGGCTCTGGGCAAGGTGTTGCGCGCGCTCCAGTCGCATGACGGTCGCCTGGCGGAGGATCCGGCGCGATTTGTGCAAGCCACCACAACGGCCGGGGGAAGTGGCGATGGGGAGACGGAACAGCAGTACGTCCTCTACCTAGCGGCGGCGAGCGGGGGCGTCTACGCACACGTTGTAGCGTCGTCGGGACTGGGCAAGCCCGGCCTTCAGGTCTCGCAGGACATCGAGTACGCGGTGCGGGCAGCGGGACGCATCTTCGTGGAAGGCGACCTGGCGGACAATCTGTCAGGGGCTCTGGGGCTGGCTCCGGAGGCCGGCGCCCTCAATATCTGCACGATCGCGTCGCTGTTGCTGGCAAACGCCTGCCTGCTGCACCGGCGTCTCGGCGAGGTTCCAGGGATGGAGAATCTGCCCGGGCTGAATCGCGTCGGCGGATCGTCGGATCCCGTGGCTGTCCTTTGGAATGCCTGGAAGATCATTCTCAAGCGCGATTACGCACCGGTCTTCGAGCCACCGTTGGCGGTGCTGGCCGTGTTGCCGCGCGACCGCAGGTTCCCGGGTCACGCTCTGCGAATTTTGGCCGAATGTGCAAACCGCGTCGCCGACTCGCTGAGCCAACTCGGGTACGATCATGCGGGGCCGCTCTACCACCGCATCCTCCCCAGTGCAAAGGCGTACGGTGCCTTCTATACCAACAATCTGTCGGCGTTGATGCTGGCGCGCCTTGCGCTGGACACCGACTTCTGCGACTGGAGCGATCCGGATGCCGTCTCGTGCCTGCGTATCATGGATCCGGCGTGCGGAACCGGAACCCTACTGATGGCCGCGCTGAATGTCATCAAGGAGCGGGTCGCGGAGGCCGGCGATCCGGTGAGGACCGGCAGTGCGGAGGCAATCGGCAGGAGAGCGGGTGGCGCAGAACCGGACTCCCCAGGCAAGGGCAAAGCAATGAATGACTCAATCCGGCCGCATCCGGCCTCGCTGCACCGCGTGCTCGTCGAGATGGTGCTCTGCGGTCTCGATGTGAACCGGCACGCCATTCAACTCGCGGCCTGCAACCTGACGCTGGGCGCGCCGACGGTGGACTACGGGCGGATGAACCTTCTGACGCTCAGGCATGGACCGCAACCCGACGGAAGTGTGCGGGCGGGCGCGCTGGAACTGCTTGGCGCGGCGGAAGAGGAGGATTCGCTCGATTCGCTGATTCGACCGTTGCGCAGCATGACCGGAGTGGATGCGGAACAGGTCGATCAGGCGACGGATGCCGAGTTTCCATTGAGGGATCTGGATCTGGTGATCATGAATCCGCCCTTTACGAGCAACAAGGGACGAAACAAGCAATTCGGCAAGGATGTTGTGAAGCGGATGCAGGCGCACGAGCTCTCGATTCGAAACGACCTGCTGCGGCGCGATCCTGAGGCGGGCGGCCTGATCGACTCGAATGCCATTCGGACCTTCTTCACTCCGCTGGCGGAGCGGCTCCTCCACCGCGAGCGGGGCGTTCTGGCCAAGGTCATTCCGGCAACGGCCTGTACAAGCTCCTCGGGGCTCTGCGAACGCAAACTGCTGGCTCGGCGCTTTCATATCGAGCGGATTGTCACCTCTCACGATCCGAAGCGGATCAACTTCTCGGAGAACACCGGAATCCATGAGTGTTTGTTTGTGGCGCGGCGTCGGCCTTCGGGGGACCGACCGCCCACGGAATTTGTCTCCTTGCGCAAGATGCCCGGTGCGCCGGACGAGGCGCTGGCCGCGGCTGACGCGATCGCGCGTGGGGAACCGAATGAGTGGGCCAGAGTGGTGCAGTGGCCGGCCGGTCGAATCGAGGCAGGCGATTGGAGCGCGGTCCAGTGGTATGATGCCGGGTTGGCGGAAGCGGTGCGGGAGATTGAGGGGTCGGGGTGGCTGGAGCCGGTTCACAGCCGATACGAAATCGGGCCTTCGGGACAAGCGATCCGAGGTGCCTACCAGGAATGCCAGAAAGACGCACCCGGGGGCCACCGTCTGTTCTGGTCAATCAGCACGCAGTTACGCCGCAAGATGAGCGGTTTTCCCGAATCCTGGCGACGCCCCAAATATGGCAAGGAGGCGCTCGCAGCCCGGTATTGGCAGCAACGCAGCAGTATGCTTGTCTCGAATCGCTATGACACTACCAGCGGTCGCCTGACGGCGCTCTGGACATCAGAGCCGTCCGTGGGCTCCGGATGGTCGCCGGTGTCAATCGACGGTCCCCAGGCCAAAGCGCTCGCCGTGTGGTGGAACTCGACGCCCGCCCGCCTGATGCTCCTGAACCAACGATCCAGGAAACTGACCTATCCCAACTGGTCCCTGGCCCAACTGCGCCAAATCCGCATCCCCACACCCCACAACCCTGCCTGGAATGCGCTCGCCACCGCCTGGGAAGATGTTCGGCAGATGGAACTCCTTCCGCTGAGGGACGCCGGCAATTGCCCTGCCCGCCGCGTCATTGACGAGGCTGCGGCACGGGCCCTGGATCTGCCCGAGGAGCGGTTGGCCGATTGGCGACAACGCCTCACCGCCGAACCGACGATCAGCAATGCGAAGGCTCCTGCACCGGAACCGGTGAGACCGGCACCGCAATAGAAGCGCCCCTACCGCCGCCACCGCCTCCACTCCGGCAGCGCCGCCGCAAGGATCACCGTGATCAGGACCGCCGAGGCCACGCAGTAGCGGCACCAGGCGCGGATCACGAAGGCTTCGAGCCAAGTCAGGTACGCGCTGAACAGCACACCGGCCAGCGCGCCGCCGAAGAGGAGGAAGGCGATCCGGCGCGAGTGGATGCGGGGACCGTGCAGCCCCGCCAGCGAGAGCGCGAAGAGGGCCAGGTACCCGGCCAATCCCACCGCCGAGACCGGAATCGGGCCGATCCAGGCGTAGCGCGAGGATTGCACCGTGCCGCAGTCGCCGCTGCCGCAGGCCACCGGACCGGTCCAGCCGAGGTTGTCGCCGACCAGGTAGAAGGCGAGGAAGACCCCGATCAGCGAGAGGACGGCGATCGCCATCCGGTTGATGGGGGGGGATGGTGTGGGGTCGGTCAATTCGATCCGCCGGGATCGGGCGCCGCGAGGATCTCGTCGACGGCCTGCTGAATGTCGATGAACTGGTAGCCCCCGAGCCTCCGGGCCGGTCCGCCGTTGCCGCCGTGAATGAAGATCGCCGGGGTTCCGGCCACGCCGAGCATCTGTCCCAGGGTGAGATTCGCCGTCACCACGTCGGCGTACCTGTCGCTGTTCAGGCAGGAGGCGAAGGCGCCGGTGTCCAGTCCCACCTCGTCGGCCAGATCCCTGAAGTGCCCCGCCGCGGCTTGCATCGCCGCCCACTGGTCCTGCGTGCGGAAGACCGCGTCATGGTACTCAAAGTAGCGCCCCTGCTCGCCCCCGCACCGCACCGCGCGCGCCGCCAGGAAGGAATGTTGGAACTGCTGGAGGGGGAAATCGTGGAAGACGAGCTTCGCCTGTCCCGACTGGATATAGGCCAGATCAACCTGCGGCTTTACGGTCTGGGCGAAGATCCGGCACGAAGGACACTGGTAGTCCCCGAACTCCATGATCGTGATCGGCGCCGCCGGATCGCCGTAGACTTCGCCGCGGGCCAGCTCGACCAGCTCCGCGTCGGCAATCTCGCCCAGATCGACCGGTTCGCTCGCGCCCGAGCCCCCGCGCATGACGACGGTGACCGCGGCGATCCCGACGAGCGCGACGATGCCGATGACGATGTAGAAGTTCTTCATTCTCCACTCCCTCGGTTTGGGTCCGGGCCCTTCATGCCCGTTGCAGATTTCGACAGGTCAAGATGAAGGCTGACGCCCGGCGGGACAATGGGGATTCGGGAAGGCCCCCGTCAGAGCCTCCAGGGCGGCCTCGGTGTCGGCGAAGTCGCGCAGCACCCGGTCGGCGCCCGCGGCGTGCAGTTCGGAAGGGGTGAATCGCCCCGTGGCCACCGCAACCGTCCTGGCGCCCGCCGCCTTGCCGCACTCCACGTCGCGCGGGGTATCGCCGATGACGACGGCGTCGCGAGGGTGAAAGGGACGCTTCCAGTGCGAAGCCGCGCGCTCCAGCGCCACCCCGGGGAGCAGATTGCGGCAGGCGTGGTCCGACCCGAAGGCGCCAATGGGGAAGCGATGCCAGAGACGGGCCGAGGTCAGCTTGAGACGGGCGCCGCAGTCGAGGTTGCCTGTGACCAGACCCAGGTGGAGGTCGTCGCGAGCCGCCAACCGGTCGATGAGCCAGTGGACGCCGGGCAGAACGGTGACCGGTTGGGCGCCGATCCTTGCCGCCAGCTCGGTCTCGTAGCGCTCGCGGAAGCGGACCATTTCGGGCGCGGTCCAGGTGGGATCGCGTCCGGCGGCGGCGAGGAGCTCGCCCATGGTGCGGGTGTCGGTCTTGCCGGCGAAGTCGTGGCGGTCGATCGGTCCCGCGGTGCCGAAGGTGGCCTCCATCGCCAGACGGAAGGCCGTCCGCGCAGGGCCGCCGGTGGAGAGGGTGCCGTCGATGTCGAAGAGAAGAAGCACGGCGGGCGGGGTCGGTGGGGTGGCGGGGGTCGGTGGACTGGCGGGTTCAGTGAGCCGCCGGGCTCGCCGCCGCGTCGGTCCCCAGTATCTCTCCGAGCAGCGACGTGTCGAGATTGCCCCCCGAGACGATCGCGCAGATGCGGCGTCCGGCGGTGGCGATGCGGCCTCCGAGGAGCGCAGCCACCGTCGCCGCGCCCGAGTACTCCGCCACGAGCTTGCGTCGCATGATCAGGTGGAGCGCCGCGCGCCGGATCTCTTCGTCCTCCACCAGCACCACATCGTCCAGCAAGGCGGCGGCGTGCGCATGGGTCAGGTCGCCCGCGCGGGTGGGAGCCAGCCCGTCGGCGATCGTGTCGATATGGGACAGCGTAAGGGGGCCGCCCGCGTCCAGGGCGCGGCGCATGGTGGGCGCGCCCACCGGTTCCACCCCGATCACCGATGCGCCGGGATTCAGCCGCCGAAGCGCCGCCGCGCAACCGGCCATCTGTCCGCCGCCACCGATCGGGACCAGGAGCGTATCCACCGCCGGCCAGTCCCGGTGAAGCTCCAGCGCGACCGTTCCCGCACCCGCGATGATCCACGGATGATCGAAGGGCGGCACCATCACCAGCCCCTCCTCGGCTGCAATCTCCTCCGCCCGGACGCGGCGATGCTCCGATGTGGTGCCCGCGAACTCGACCCTCGCGCCCAGCCGCCGGGCGCCATCGCTCTTGACCTTCGGCGCGGTCGTCGGCATGACCACAACCACCCGCACGCCCCGGAGTCCGGCGGCAAAGGCAACCGCCTGCGCATGATTCCCGGAGGAATAGGTGATGACGCCGCGATCGAGCTCCTCCGGCGTCAGCCGTGCCAGGAAGTTGCACGCCCCGCGAGCCTTGAACGCACCCGCCTTCTGGAGCGATTCGCACTTCAGCCGGACCTCTGCGTCGGTCGCATCGGAGAGATCCGGATCCGGGATGAGGGGCGTTCGCACCACCACCCCCCCGATCCGCCCCGCCGCGGCCTCGATCTCCGCGAGCGAGACCAGGTGCCCGTCGCCGCTCCCCCTCCCGGCCTCCGCCTCCGCGCTACCGGCCACCATCGTCCTCCGGCGCGTCATCGTCTTCGGCCGCGGCGTCGTCGCCCACCACCAGCGCGAGATCCACCACGACGTCGCCCTCGTCCAGGTTCACCATGCGGACGCCCTGGGTCGCGCGTCCCATCACCCGAATCTCCTCCACCCGCTGTCGATTCACCACCCCTTTGCGGGTAATCACCATGATCTCGTCCTGGTTGCGCACGGCCTTCACCGCCACGACCGCCCCGCCGCGCTCCGACGCCTTCAGATTGATCACGCCAAGTCCGCCGCGCTGCTGCAGCCGGTAGTCGCCGATCCGGCTGCGCTTCCCGACCCCGCCTTCGGTCGTCACCAGCAGGGCCTCGCTCGCGTCGCGCACCACAACCATCCCCACCACCTCGTCGCTGCCCAACAGCCGAATGCCGATCACGCCCTCGGCCACCCGTCCCATCGGCCTCACATCGGACTCGTTGAAGCGAATCGCCTTCCCGGCGCGGGTCGCCAGCACAATCTCGTTGGCGCCCTCGGTGATCCGTACATCGATCAGCTCGTCGCCCTCGCGAAACTTGATCGCATAGATCCCCATCGAGCGCACATTGCCATAGGCGGACAGCGGCGTCTTCTTCACAATCCCGTCGCGCGTGCAGAAGAAGAGGAAGCGATTCTCGTCGAACTCCCGCACAGGCAGCACCGAGGCCACCTTTTCGCCCGGCGCAAGCTCGATGAGATTGACGATCGCCTTGCCCTTGGCGTAGCGGCCGCCCTCCGGAATCTTCCAGACCTTGACCCAGTGACAACGTCCCTGGTTGGTGAAGACCATCAGGTAGTCCTTCGCGCGGGCCACGAAGAGGTGTTCGACCCAATCCTCCGCGCGGGTCTCCATCCCGAGCATGCCGCGACCGCCGCGCCGCTGCGTGCGATAGGTGTCGATGGAAATGCGCTTGACATATCCCCTGCGCGACATGGTGAGGACCACCTCCTTGTCGGCGATCATGTCCTCGTCCTCGAAGGAGCCGGCCGATGCGATGATCTCCGAACGCCGGTCGTCGCCGTAACGCTCGGCCATCTCGCGCAGCTCGTCCTTGATGATCTCCATGCGGATTTCCCGGTCGGAAAGGATGCGCACCAGCTCGCCGATCCGCTCCCGCACGCCTGTCAGCTCGGCATCGAGCCTCTCCTTCTCAAGTCCGGTCAGACGGGCGAGCCGCATCTCCAGAATTGCGCGCGCCTGCCCTTCCGACAGCTCGAATCTGCTCCGGAGCGCCACCGACGCCTCGGCCGCGTCCTGCGAGCCGCGAATGATGCGCACCACCTCGTCGATGTTGTCAACGGCAATGCGCAACCCTTCCAGCACATGTTCGCGCTCCCTCGCCGCCGCCAGATCGAACTTGCTTCGCCGCACCACCACATTGTGCCGATGATCGATGAAGTGCAGAAGCATCTCCCTGAGCGGCATGACCCTGGGCACTCCATCCACCAGCGCAAGAAGAATTGTGCCGAAGGTGGACTGCATCTGCGTGTGCTTGTACAGCCGGTTGAGCACCACATGGGGAACGGCGTCGCGCTTGAGCTCAATGACGACGCGAAGTCCGTCGCGGTCGGATTCGTCGCGCAGGTCGCGGATGGAGGTGAGTCGCTTTTCGCGCACAAGGGCGGCGATCTGTTCGATCAGGCGCGTCTTGTTGACCATGAAGGGGATTTCGCTGACGATGATGCGGGCCGCGCCCGTTCTTTCGTCTTCCTGGATCCGGGCCCGGGCCCGAATGACGATGCGCCCCCGGCCGGTGCGGTAGGCCTCGCGAATTCCCCTGGTTCCGCAGATGTAGCCCCCGGTGGGAAAGTCCGGACCGGCGATGCACGCCTCGAGCGATTCCCGGGGCAACTCCGGATCGTCGATCAGCGCCAGAAGACCATTCACCACTTCGCGCAGGTTGTGCGGGGGAATGTTGGTCGCCATCCCCACCGCGATCCCCGACGAACCATTGATCAGCAGATTGGGCGCCTTCGAGGGCAGAACGGTGGGTTCCTTCAGCCTCCCGTCGAAGTTTTCGGCAAAGAGAACGGTGTCCTTGCCGATGTCGGACAGCAGCTCCATGGAGACCCGTTGCAGCCGGGCCTCGGTATAGCGGTAGGCGGCCGCGGAATCGCCGTCGATCGACCCGAAGTTGCCCTGTCCATCCACCAGCGGATAGCGCAGCGAGAAGTTCTGCACCATGCGCACAAGGGCGTCGTATACGGCAAGATCGCCATGTGGATGATACTTCCCCAGCACCTCGCCGACCACCGTTGCGCATTTCTTGTAGGGGCGCCCGGGGGACAGGCCCAACTCCGACATTGCATAGAGGATGCGACGGTGAACCGGTTTCAGTCCATCGCGTACATCGGGGAGGGCGCGTTGCACATTGACGCTCATCGAATAGTCGATGAAGGACTCGCGCATCTCCTGCTCAAGGATTCGTTCGAGGACTCTTTCGCCTACGCTTCCACCTGTGTTTTCCGCCATGCGGGACCCTTTTGCGACAAACGCGTTTGATTATGACGACTGATCATGACGACCCGGCTTTCCGATAACAGTTTTCATGATAACGATTTAGAGGCTTCCGGGGAAGGGGTTGCGAGCCGCGCTTCCTACGCCATCGCAACGAAGTCGACTCCCTCCGCCAGCCCCGCCCCCCGCGCCGCCTCCCGCACGGCCTCGCGCCCGGCCCCGCGCGCCACCGCCCCCACATGGAGCGCCCCCCGGCCGGTTCGCGCGGCATCCTTCGCGGCCACCACCGGCGCGCCATGAATCGTCTGGCCGATCTTGCGCGGATCGACCTCGACGAAGGCCGCGACCCGGATCCCCTGGCGCTGGAACTCCTGCGCGAGCCGCTTTCCGGTCGGACCGGCGCCCCACACCGCCACGCCGGTGCGGCCTCTGAGCAGACTCCGGCGCAGATGATGCACGCGGCAGGCGCGAAAGGCCTTCAGCGAATAGGCCGGATGCGCGCGGCTCAGGCGGTCCCCGCGATCGCGCCAGTCGAGGAGTTGGCGCGGCACGGCGACGAAGCGGTGGCCCCGGCGCCAGAGGCGAAGGAGCAGATCGTAGTCCTCCGGCCAGCCCCGGTCGCGGTAGCCCCCGGCATCGGCGAGGACGCTCGCGCGAAAGAGAAAGGTGGGGTGCGCCAGCGGACACTCGACGAAGAGGTTGGCGGCCACCGTCTCCCAGTCGGTCATGGCGTTGAGCCAGGCGATGTACTCGGCGCCGCGGGGCGTGACCGCCGCTGTGGGAACCCGGCGCACCTGGGCGCCGCAACCGGCCAGACCGGGAGAGACCTCGAGCAGACGAAGCTGGGCCGCCAGCCGTTCCGGGTGAGCGATGTCGTCGGCGTCCATGCGGGCGATGTAGCCGCCGCGAGCCTCGGCCAGCCCTCTTTGCAGCGCCGGAACCAGCCCCCGCCGCCCCATCCCCGCCAGCCGAATGCGCGCATCGCGCCGGGCCCATTCCCGCACGATCCGGCCGGTGCCGTCGCGGGAACCGTCGTCGACGACCACGATCTCGAGACGGCGGTGGGTCTGCGCGGCCAGCGACCGGAGCGCCTCGCCCACGGTGGCCTCGGCGTCGCGCACCGGCAACACGACCGAGACGAGTCTTCCGCGCGACCGCGCGTCCCCCCGGCCACCGGACCCGGATTTCGCCGCTGTCGGGCCGCCCGCGCGACCGCGACCGCTCACGCCGTCATCCCCCACCAACCCCCAACTCCGCCGCCAGAAACCGCCCGGTTGCGCTCGCCGGCGCCGTGGCCACCTCCTCCGGCCGCCCCATCGCGACGACCTGGCCGCCATTCGGACCCGCTCCCGGCCCCATGTCCACCACCCAGTCGGCCTCGCGGATCACGTCGAGGTCGTGTTCGATGACGATCAGGGTATGCCCCGCGGCGACCAGTTTGCGCAGGACCGCGACCAGTTGGACCACCTCGGCGGCGGAGAGCCCGGTCGTGGGTTCGTCGAGGATGTAGAGCTTGCGCTTTCCCCGGCGAGTGGCCGCGCCCGCCAGCTCGCGCGCGATCTTGAGGCGTTGCGCCTCGCCCCCGGAGAGGTGGGTCGCCGGCTGTCCCAGACGCACATACCCGAGTCCCACCTGCTGCAGATGCCAGAGCGCCTGGCCCAGCTTCGGTTCGCGGAGGAAGAAACGGATGGCGCGATCGACGGTGAACTCGAGGATGTCGGCGATCGTGCGGCCGCGCACCCGGACCGCGAGGACCTCCCGGCGGTAGCGACGGCCGCCGCAATGTTCGCAGCGGACATGGACGTCGGCCATGAAGACCATCTCGACGCGCACGAACCCGGCGCCCGCGCAGGCTTCGCACCGTCCGCCGCTGACATTGAAGGAGAAGCTGCCCGCCGCAAGGCCCGCGCGCCGCGCCTCCGGCTGCGAGGCGAAGATTCGCCGGATCTCGCCCCAGGCGCCCATGTAGGTGACCGGATTCGAGCGCGGGGTGCGTCCGATCGGGCTCTGGTCGACAAGCGCCACATCGTCGATTCGCTCCAGGCCGGTGATCGCGCGCCAGGAGCCGACGGCCTCGCCGAGGTGTTCCCGGGCCGAGGTGCGTCCCTGCCCGAGTTCGCGTTCGAGCGCCCGGAAGAGAACGTCGTGGACCAGGGTGGACTTGCCCGATCCGGAGACGCCGGTGACGACGTTGAGGGCATGAAGCGGAAATTCGGCGTCCACATCGCGAAGGTTGTGCAGGGTGGCGCCCCGCACGACGATGCGCGCGCCATCGACCCGGGCCCGGCGGTTCCGGCTGCGGGTGGCGGCCGACATTGGCCACCGCCCGCCGGTCGCGGCCCCCTTGTCCGCCGCTTCATGGACCGCGAGAGTGCGTCGGCCCCCGCGTCCGCCCGGTGGATGCGCGCGTTGTCCGGCTCGCTCGGCAAGCGCCGCCGGGGGGCCCTCGAAGACGATCTCGCCGCCCAGGTCGCCGGATCCGGGTCCCATCTCCACCACATGATCGGCGGCCCGGATCGCGGCTGCGTTGTGTTCCACCACCACAACGGTGTTCCCGCCATCGCGCAGGCGGCGCAGCAGCGCGAGGAGGGCGTCGATGTCCGCGGGATGGAGCCCGACCGAGGGTTCGTCGAGGACGTAGAGGGTGTCCACCAGGCGGGCTCCCAGGGCGTTGGCCAGGGAGATCCGTTGCGCTTCGCCCCCCGAAAGAGTGCGCGTCTGGCGGCCGAGCGTCAGGTATTCCAGTCCCACATCGACAAGAAAACCGACCCGCGCTCGCAGCTCACGCAGGAGCGTTGCGGCGATCTTCTCCTCCATCGGACGCAGTTCGAGGCCTTCGAGCCACTCGCGCAGACGCGCCACCGGCAGCTCCGCCACCTGCCCGATCCGGAGGCCGCCAACGGTCACCCATCCCGCCTCCGGGCGCAAACGCGTTCCTCGGCAGGCGCGGCAGGGCATCGGCCGCTGGTACCGGCGCAGGAAGACGCGGATGTAGCGCTTGTACCGCATGGATTCCTTCGAAGCGAGAAAGTCCAGAATCCCCTGGAACTCGCCCTTGCCATGCAGCACCGCCCGCCGAAACCGGTCCGGGAGACGGCGCCAGGGGGCGTGCCAGGAGACGCCTTCGTCCAGCGCGAAGCGGCGGAGCAGGTCGCGTTCGCGGTCGTAGCGCGGCTTGGCCCAGGGATCGACCGCCCCTTCGCTCAGCGACGCCTCTTCGTCGGGAACGATCAGCGCGGGATCGTATTCCAGGGTGGCGCCGAAGCCGGTGCAGTCCGGGCAGCTTCCGTAGGGATTGTTGAAGGAGAAGAGGCGCGGTTCGGGTTCGAGGAAGCTCCGTTCAGGGCAGCACGGGCAGCGGAAGCGCTCCGAGAATGCGATTCGGCGGTCGTCCTCTTCCCCGCCCCCCGGCAGCACCGCCACCGCCTCCCCCTCCCCCTCGCGCAGACAGGTGGCGAGCGCGTCGGCCACCCGGTCCCTCCAGCTCCGGTCCGGTGCGGAGACCGCCTTCACCCGGTCCACCACCACGATCACCTCGCGGGCGGCGGCAAGATCGGGGCCACCCCTGCGAGCGGTCCCTTCCCCCGCATCCCGCGGCGCCCGGCCCCGACCGGCATCCGCCTTCCGCGGCCTCCCGCTGCGGCGAGCGTCCGCATCGTCGTCCGGACCCTCCCGCGGACGGTCTTCACCCTGGCGGCGAGCGCCCGAGTCTCCCGCGCGCGCGCCATCGCCGGCATCCTCCCTCCGCGCCGCGCCGTCTTCCGCCAGCAGGGCGTCGATCCGGGCCGACGCCCCGTCGGCGATCACCCGGCCAAACCCCAGCGCCCGCAGATTCCCGGCCAGCGCACGGTGCGTCGCGCGTTCGCTCCGCACCAGGGGAAACCCGATCATGATGCGCCTTCCGGCCGACAGCGCCGCCAACCGGTCCACCGCGCTGGTTACCGAATCGGGGCGCACCTCGTCGCCGCAATCGGGACAGATCGTACGGCCCACGCGGGCGAAGAGCAGCCGCAGAAAGTCGTGAATCTCGGTCGCGGTCCCTACGGTCGAGCGGCTGGAGGTGGTGGGGTTTCGCTGCTCGATCGCCACCGCCGGCGAGATTCCCTCGATGCGATCGACATCGGGCTTGTCCAGCCGTTCCAGGAACTGGCGCGCATAGGTGGAGAGCGCCTCGACGTAGCGCCGCTGCCCGGCCGCGAAGAGGGTGTCGAGGGCGAGCGATGACTTGCCCGATCCGGAAGGCCCGGTGATCACGGTAAGGAGGCCGCGCGGCAGATCGAGGTCGATCCCCTTCAGGTTGTGCTGGCGCGCGCCCCGGATCCGAATCGGCCTGTCCATTGGCAAGCGCACCTCATTTCCCGGGTGACCTCCGCCGGGCCCGCCGTCCCTCGTCGCCGCTCCGCGGTCCCCCGGCCGGCGGCGATGGTCGCGGGCGCCGCATCCGCCCTGCGCGAGCCGCGGCCGGTTGCCAAAAGGGGCGGATTCCCCGACCGTGGAACGCCAGCCGAACCCAACTCCCCGGGCGACCGTCCCTTTGGAAGCTACACAACCCGAACAGCCCGTGGACCGCATCCCGCCCGGTTCCTGCGCGGGCCGCCACAAACTGCGAGGTTCCGATGGACATCTATCCGCGCGCCGATCTTCGGGAGCTGCAACGCTACCTTCCCGACCGTTCGCCGATCCAGGCCGACCTGGGCGACAACCGCAACCTCTGGGGCGCCCACCCGGCCGCGCTGGATCTGCTGTCGCGCGCCGGAACCCGCGAGGCCTCCGAGTATCCGGGAAGCTACGCCGAGTCGCTGGCCGAAGCGGTGGCCGCCCGCCTCGAGATCGCTCCCGCGTGCGTGACGACGGGCGCGGGGGGGACGGGGGTGCTGGATGCGCTGATGCGGTCGGTGGCGCCCACGACGATGCGTTACCTGGATCCCGGGTGGCCGGCGGCGGGAATGTTGGCCCGCATGAATGGGCACGAGCCGGTCGCGGTGGAGTGGGGGGAGGGGATGGGGGATCCGGTGGCCTTCGCGGGCGGAGATCCGGCGATCGTCTTTGTGGCCAACCCGGCGAATCCGACCGGGGAAGCGATCCCGGACGACTGGATCCGAGCCGTGCAGGAGCGGACCGAGGCGGTGGGAAGCATCCTGATCATCGACGAGGCCTACGGGGAGTACAACCGCGCTCCCGGCGACCGCACCCCCTTCGATCTGGCGCTGGCGAGCGAGCGCACGATCTGCGTCAAGACGCTGTCGAAGGCCTACGGACTGGCCGGATTGCGGGCGGGGTACGGGGTGGGACGTCCATCGCTGATCCTGGAGGTGGACAAGGCGCGCGGTCCCTTCGTGGTGTCCAGCGTGGCCTCGCGGGCCGCCGCCGCCGCGATCTCCAGCGATTCGAGCTGGCTGGCCGACACCATCGCCGAAACGCGCGCCAACCGGGAACGCCTTCAGTCCTGCCTGCGCCGCCGCGGCTGCACCGTCCCCGAGTCGGCCGCCAACTTCGTCTTCATCCTCCACCCCCGCGAACAGCTTGCCGACGCCACCCGCGCACTGGAGCGACTCGGCGTCCGCGTCCGTCCCTTCCACGGACCCACCGCGCTGGCGAATGGCCTGCGAGCCACCCTGGCCCCCTGGGAGCTGATGGAACGGCTCCTGGACGCTCTCGACGTCCTGGCCGGCGGCGCGCCCGAGGCCAACGACGCCGGCGCAACGCCCTCTCCCGCAACGTCCGCATGAACAGCGGCCGCGAGGAAGCGTGAACGGCGGCTACGAGGAAGAGGTCCTCGGCAAGGCCTACGACTCGCGCCTCATGGCGCGGCTTCTGCGCTATCTCCGTCCCTACCGGCTCCAGGTGGCGGGAGCGCTCGTCCTCCTCATGCTGTCGGCGCTGTTGGGGGTGGTCGGTCCCTATCTCACCAAGATCGCCCTCGACGAAGCGATCCCGAATGGCGACCTGAACCAGCTCACCGCCCTGGCCGCGCTCTTCCTCGGCGCCACGATCCTCATCTTCGTCTTTCGGTATGTGCAGGCGCTGGTGACGACATGGCTGGGACAGCGCGTGATGTACGACCTGCGCACCCGCATCTTCCGCAAGCTGCAGGAGCTGGACCTCGCCTTCTACGACCGCAATCCGGTGGGCCGGCTGATGACCCGCATCACCTCCGACGTGGAAACCCTCAACGAGCTCTTCAGCTCGGGGGTGGTGACGGTATTCGGCGATCTCTTCATCCTCTTCTTCATTGTGGCCGCCATGCTGCGAATGGACGCCGAGCTGGCGCTGGTCTCCTTCAGCGTTCTTCCCCTGGTCGTCTACGCCGCCTTCCTCTTCCGGTCCCGGATCCGCTCCGCCTACCGCGATATCCGCGTGCGCCTGGCCCGCCTCAACGCCTTCCTCCAGGAGCGCTTCACCGGCATCCGCGTCGTTCAGCTCTTCAATCGCGAAGAGGCGGCCCACGGAATCTTCAGGACCCTTGACAACGACTACCTCGTCGCGCATCTGCGGTCGATCACCGCCTACGCCCTCTTCTTCCCCGTCATTCAGCTCTTCACCTCAATTGCGCTGGCGCTGATCATCTGGTACGGCGGTCTTTCCATGATCGAGGGGGCCGTGACGATCGGTGTGCTCGCGGCTTTTCTGGACTACGCCCGGCAGTTCTTCCGCCCGATTCAGGATCTCTCGGAGAAGTACAACCTTTTGCAGGGCGCAATGGCGTCGTCGGAGCGCATCTTTCGTCTGCTGGACCGCGAGCCCGGGATCCGTTCGCCCGCCGCGCCCAGAACGCTTCCCCCGGGAACCACGGGCGAGATCCGTTTTGAGAAGGTATGGTTCGCCTATGGCGACGAATGGGTGATTCGCGATCTTTCCTTTGCGGTGGCGCCCGGAGAGAAGCTGGCGATTGTGGGTCACACGGGGGCCGGAAAAACGACGATCATCAATCTGCTGATGCGCTACTACGAACCCCAGCGGGGCCGAATCTTCCTGGACGGGGAACCGATCGACAAGCTGCGCCTGGAGGATTTGCGGGAACGGATCGGGCTGGTGCTGCAGGATATCTTTCTCTTCAGCCGGTCGGTGGCGTACAATGTGCGGCTGGGTGCGGAGTCCATCGGAGACGACGATGTGAAGGCGGCGCTGGATGCGGTCGGTGCGGGGGACTTTGTGGGCCGGCTGCCCCGCAAGACCGGGGAACCGCTGGGAGAAAGGGGAACCAGGCTTTCGGTGGGTGAACGCCAACTCCTCTCCTTCGCGCGCGCGCTGGCCTTCGATCCGGCGGTTCTGGTGCTGGACGAGGCGACGAGTTCGGTCGATTCGGAGATCGAGGCGCGCATCGAGGAGGCGACCGGGAGGCTGCTGCGGGGCCGCACCTCGCTGGTGATTGCGCACCGGCTCTCGACTGTGCAGGGATCGGACCGGATACTTGTGATGCATCGAGGGCGTCTGGTGGAAGAGGGGAAACACAACGAACTTCTTGCCCGCGGGGGACTCTACCGGCGGCTGCACGAACTGCAACTCGCCGGAACCGCCGCCTGAGGCCCGATTGACGGCGGCCCGTTGCCTGGTTGGCGGGCCCGCGTGTACCATGACCAGGTGCATGAATCCATGGAAGCAGGACAGATGAACCCTCTCGATCGTACGCGTCCGACCCGTGCAGCTCCCCGGCGCACTCGCCGTCGTCCCGGTGGCGTAAGGGGCGCCAGGGCTCCCGTCGACTATGAACGGCGCATCCGGCCCGACGCCTCTCTCGACGACATCGATCTGGAGCTGGCGGCCTCCTTCCTTGCCGAGACCCCCGGCGGCGGCGATGGCAGGACCGCGCTGGACACGTTGCGCTACTACGGTCTGGTGCGCGGAAGCGAACCCGACTGGGAGATCACCAACACCGCGCTCCTTCTCTTCGCCCGCTCGCCCGCCCGCCACTGGAATCCGGGGGCCGGGATCCGGGTGATGAGGGTGGCCGGAACCGCGCGCATTCCGGGTCGCAACAGCACCACGGCGATGGGGTACGCGGGACCGCCGCTGGCCACCGCCATCCGCGACGCCCTGAAGCTCGCCCGGGACCGCATCCGGATCTCGGAGCCGCTGCGGCACATCTTCTTCCGCTCCGTGCCGGAGTATCCCAGAGCGGCGTGGCGCGAAGTCCTCCTCAATGCGATCGTCCACCGCAGCTACGAGGGCACCCCCGAGATCGAGGTGGTCTTCTACGACGACCGGGTCGAGATCGCCAGCCCGGGGCTGCCGCTGGAGCCGCTCTCGCCCGATGGCATCCGCAAGGGCGAGGTCGCCCGCAAGACGCGCAACCCGTTGCTGTGCAGGATTCTGGAGGACGCGGGACTGGTTGCGGCCAGGGGCAGGGGACTGACGGGCGCCTACGGCGCGATGGAGGAGTCGATGCTGGCCGAGCCCGAGTTGGGACACCGCAACGGACACTTCCTGGTGACGCTGCGCAACGCGCCCGCCTACTCGCCCGCCGGACCGGGATGGAAGCGGATCGTGGGCAAGCTGAAGATCGACGAGGACCAGAGGCGGATACTCCTTGCCTGTCCCGACGGCTTCACCCGCGACGACTACTGCCGGCTGAACGGGGTGGGCGTCACCGAGGCCCGCCGGCGCCTGAAGGAGCTCCTCGACGGGGGAATCGTCGAGCCGGTCGCCACCGGGGCCGGATCGCCCGCCACCTACTACCTCACCGCCGATCTCGACTCGCGGCGCTGGTTCCTCGAAGACCGAGTCCCCAAGCTACGCGAGTACTTCCGCGGCCAGTCCGGACTGCGCAACACCGACTACCGCACCCTCTTCAACACCAGCTACGCCGTTGCCCGCCGCGAACTACTCTCCCTCGCCGAGGACGGCTTCCTCAGAGTGGTCGGCCAGGGACGCGGCCAGCGTTATCTTCCGGCCATCGGGTTGCGCGACTGACCCGCAACACGGTCGAATTTCCGCAGCACGGTTCCAATCGCAAACACGATCAAATCCCCGCAACGCAGTCAACCCAACAATCCGAAAGAAGGAAGGAATCTCATGGCTCTTCCGGTCATCGCGGCAGTCCTCGTCGCCATCGGCGGCATCGTCTTCACCATCCCCTCTCGCAATCCCAAGGTATCCAACCGTCTCGTCGGCTTCGGTCTGATGGGACTCGGGGGAATCGTTCTCCTGACCAACGTCTTCGTCGTGATCCCGGTCGGCGAGGTCGGCGTCGCGCACTTCCTGGGCAAGGTCAGCGAGCGACCCCTCGAACCGGGAGTGAGGGTGATCAATCCGCTGGCGAGCGTGGAGAAGATGTCCATCCGCGAGCAGTCGTATCCGCCGCAGGGCAGTGTGGAGCTGATCGAGGCGCAAACCTCCGAACAGCTCAACGTCACCCTGGAGGTGTCGATCATCTACAGGATTCTGCCCGCAAACGTGGTCGGAATCTACCGCGAGATCGGCAGCGAATCCGACATGGAGCGGCAGTTCGTCCTCAACTCGGTGCGCAATGGCGTGCGCGACGCGGTGGCCACCAAGTCGATCAACGAGATCTTCTCGCCCAACCGGCGCGACGTCGCCGAGGCGATGCGGACCGAGATCCAGTCCAAGGCGGGCACCCGTTTCGAGGTGGAGCAGGTCTTCCTCCGCGATGTCCAGGCGCCGGAGCGGGTGCGCGACGCAATCGAGCAGAAGCTGGAGCGCGAACAGCAGGTCGCGGCCGAAGAGTTCCAGACCCAGATCATCCAGGAGCAGGCGCGCCAGCAGGCCGAGGAGGCGAAGGGGATCGCCGAGGCGCAGCGGATCATCTCGGAGGGGCTGACGCAGGAATACCTGACCTTCTTCTACATCCAGCAACTCGCCGAGATGCCGGAGGGATCGCTCGTCTACGTTCCGACCGAGGGCGGGATTCCGCTGATCCGAAATCTGGGCGGCGGCAGCAGGTAGACCGGGCCGGGGGGGCAGGGGGAAGGTGCGTCGCAAGCGTCGCCGGACCCGCTGGCTGGTTCTTCTCGCCGGTGTCGCGGCGCTGGCGGTGGTTCTGGGACCGGGCACCGCCTGCTCGCCCCTCTATGTGATTCGGGCCGGGTGGGAGGAAGCGCGGATTCTGCGGGGGCGGCAACCGATCGACGAGGTGATCGCCGCGCCGGAGACCACCGAGCGGACGCGGGTGAAGCTCCGACTGGCGACCGAGGCGCGCGCATTCGCCCGGGACCGGCTGGGTCTCGACGTCGGGGACAGCTACACGACCTACACCGAGCTCGACCGCGACACCCTGGCGATGGTGCTGTCGGCCGCGCACCGCGACCGGCTGGAGGCGGTGACCTGGTGGTTCCCCATTGTGGGGAATGTGCCGTACCGGGGATTCTTCGATCTTGAGGGGGCGCTGCGCGAGCAGGAATCGCTCGAGGCGGAGGGATTCGACACATTGCTGCGCCCGACCTCCGCCTTCAGCACTCTGGGATGGTTCTCCGATCCCCTCCTCTCGACGGTGGTCCGCTACGACGAGGTCGAGCTGGTGACGACGGTGATCCACGAGCTCTCCCACAACCACCTCTTCGTGCCGGGCCGGGTGCGCTTCAACGAGAGCTTCGCGACCTGGGTGGGCCGGGCCGGCGCCGTGCAGTTCTTCTGCAACCGCCAGGGCGAGGGCCCCAACGCCGAGTGGTGCCGGAGCGCGCGCGGCCGCTGGGACGACGTGCAGCGATTTTCGCGCTTCATGGATGAGCTGGTGGCCGATTTGCAGGCGCTCTACGGCGACCCGGAGCTGCCGAGGGCGGCGAAGGTGGCCGGGCGGGAGCGGATCTTCGCTTCGCACCTGGAGCGCTTTCGCAACGAGCTGCGGCCGCGCCTGGTGGCGCTTTCCTTCGCCGGCTTCGAGTCCACCCCCCTCAACAACGCAACCCTGCTCGCCCGGATGCGCTATTATCATCGGTTGCCCGCATTCGAGTCCCTCTCACGCCGGCACGGGGGATCGCTCGCGACGGCCATTCGGGCGCTGGCCGCCGCCATTCCGGCGACGGACGACCCCTTCACCCTCCTCCCCGCCTCCCCACCCGCGGCGCGCCCCGACCCGGCTACCCCTTCCGCGCCCTGACCGCCCACCCCTCCGCAACCTCCCATCCACCGGCATGGCACCGCCCCCTCCCGTTCGGGCCGTCGGCTTTCCCGGCCCCGATTCGCCTTCTCCACTCGACCCCCCACTTGCGCAGCGACCATGTCCGTACCCGGCGACAAGGCCTACGACCCGTCTTCCCTTGAGCGCAGATGGCAGGCGCGCTGGGAGCGGGACCGCACCAACTCCTTCTCCCTGGAGGAGTTGCGCACCGCCCGGCGCCCCTACTTCAACCTGATGATGTTCCCCTACCCCTCCGCCGAGGGGCTGCATGTGGGCAACATCTACGCCTTCACCGGAGCGGACGTCCACGGCCGCTTCAAGCGTTTGCAGGGCTACGACGTCTTCGAGCCGATCGGGTTCGACGCCTTCGGGATCCACTCCGAGAACTTCGCGCTCAAGACCGGCAAGCACCCCTCGCGGCTGATTCCGGCGAACATCGTCAACTTTCAGCGCCAGTTGCGGCGAATCGGCGGCATGTTCGACTGGGACCACACCGTGGACACCACCGATCCCGAATACTACCGCTGGACCCAGTGGCTCTTCCTCCAGTTCTTCCGCAGGGGGCTGGCCGAAAAGAAGGGAGCCCCGGTCAACTGGTGTCCGTCGTGCATGACGGTGCTGGCCAACGAACAGGTGATCGTGGGGGAATGCGAGCGTTGCGGAACCGGCGTCGAACAGCGCTTCATCCATCAGTGGTTCCTGAAGATCACCGACTACGCCGAACGCCTGCTGCGAAATCTGGAGCGAATCGACTGGTCCGATTCCACCCTCAAGGCGCAGGCCAACTGGATCGGCCGCTCGGAGGGGGCGCAGCTTCGTTTTCCGGTCTACCGGCCGCGGGCGCCGGGGCTGATCGTCGAGGTCTTCACCACTCGCCCCGACACCGTCTTCGGAGCCACCTACGTGGTGCTCGCGCCCGAACACCCGCTGGTGGACGATATCGCGACCGACGACCGCCGCGCCGAGGTGGAGGCCTACCGGGAGCGGACCCGCGCGATGGATCTGGTGGCGCGGCGCAAGATCGAGAAGGACAAGACGGGGGTCTTCACCGGCGGCTTCTGCGTGAACCCGGCGACCGGCGACCGCGTGCCGGTCTGGATCGCCGACTATGTGCTGATGGGATACGGAACCGGGGCGATCATGGCGGTGCCCGGGCACGACGAGCGCGACTTCGACTTCGCGACCGCCCATGGGCTGCCGATCACGCGGGTCGTGGCTGCGGCGGGCGAAGATGCGGACACCCCGCTCGCGAAGGCATACGAGTATCCGGTGGGCGTTCTGGTCAACTCGGGAATCTACGACGGACTCGAGGTCGACCCGGGCAGAGACGCCATCGTCACCGATCTCTGCAAGGTGCGTCTGGCGCGGCGAAGAGTCACCTATCGGCTGCACGACTGGTGCATCTCGCGGCAGCGCTATTGGGGTCCGCCGATCCCGATCGTCCACTGCGAGGAATGCGGTCCGGTCGCCGTCCCCGAGGAGGAGCTCCCCGTGCTGCTCCCCGAGGTGGAGGATTTCCGGCCCGACCGGTCGGGAGTCAGTCCGCTGGCGCGCGTGCGCGACTGGTACGAGGTCCCCTGCCCCGAATGCGACGGCGAAGCGCGGCGCGAAACAGATGTTTCCGACGTCTTCCTGGACAGCGCCTGGTACTTTCTGCGCTATCCTTCCACCGACTTCGACGATCGCCCCTTCGACAGGGAGATCACCCGCCGCTGGCTCCCGGTGGACATGTACATCGGGGGCAACGAGCATGCCGTCCTTCATCTGCTCTATTCGCGCTTCGTCGTCATGGCGCTCAAAGACATGGGGCTGTTGGACTTCGAGGAACCCTACGACCGCTTTCGCGCCCACGGCCTGATCATTCGCGAGGGCGCCAAGATGTCCAAGAGCAAGGGGAACGTGATCATCCCCGATCCGATCATCGAGCGCTACGGAGCCGACACCTTCCGTCTCTACCTCATGTTTCTGGGCCCCTTCGCGGAGGGAGGCGACTACCAGGACCAGGGGATTTCGGGCCCGCACGGCTTCCTGCACCGGCTCTGGGAATCGGTGGTTCCGGAAGAGGGCGAACTCTCCGCCGAAGAGGCCGACGAGGGGGTGGAGCGGAAGCTGCACCAAACGATCAAGCGGGTGACCGAACAGCTCGCGGAGCTGCGCTACAACACCGCGATCGCCGCCATGATGGAGTACCTGAATGCGGTGCGGGCGGGGGGAAGGCGGCCGCGCCGGGCCGAGGTCGAGCCGCTGGTCTGCATGGTGGCCCCCTTCGCGCCGCATATCGCCGAGGAACTGTGGCGCCGACTCGGTCACGACGAGAGCATCTTCGAGGGGGCCAACTGGCCGGCCTTCGATCCCGCCAGGTGCGTGAAGAACGACGCGCGAATTGCGGTGCAGGTGAATGGGCGGGTGCGCGGCACGGTGCTTGCGCCGGTGGGGGCCGACCGCGACGAGGTGATGGCCAGGGCGCGCGCGGAAGCCAATGTGGCACGACACCTGGAGGGCACGTATGTACGCCGAATCGTACACATTCCCGACCGCCTCCTTAACTTTGTGGTCGTGCGCGCCGCGGGCGTCGGCCGCGCAAGGTAGCGCCTGGTAGAACCCGAGCCGAGACTGACGCATGCAACTGGCACCGCCCAGAGTCGAAGAGATCGAAAAACTCGCGATGGACGCCATCCGGATCCTCTCAATGGATGCCGTGCAGGCGGCCAACTCCGGTCATCCGGGAGCGCCGATGGGACTCGCGCCGCTCGGCTATGTCCTCTGGACGCGACACCTGCGGCACAATCCGCGCGACCCCCGTTGGTCCGGACGCGACCGCTTCGTGCTCTCGGCGGGCCACGCCTCGATGTTCCTCTACAGCCTGCTCCACCTCTCCGGCTACGATCTTCCGCTCGACGAGATCCGGAACTTTCGGCAGTGGGGCAGCCGCACCCCGGGGCACCCCGAGTTCGGTCACACGCCGGGGGTCGAGACCACGACCGGACCGCTGGGACAGGGCGTGGGAAATACGGTGGGGATGGCGCTGGCGGAGCGGTGGCTGGCGCAGCGCTACAACCGGCCGGGACACCGCATCGTCGATCACCGAACCTGGGCGGTCTGCTCCGACGGCGATCTCATGGAAGGGATCTCGCACGAGGCGGCCGAGATCGCCGGACACCAGCGGCTGGGCAAGCTGACCTGGATCTTCGACGACAACCGGATCACGATCGAGGGTTCGACCGATCTGGCCACCGCCACCGACCAGCGCCGACGCTTCGAGGGATATGGCTGGCGGGTTCTCGGCGTGCCCGACGGCACCGACACCCGGGCGATCGATGCGGCGCTGAGCGAAGCCCGGGCCGACGACGAACGGCCGACGCTGATCGTGCTCGGCACCCGGATCGGCGAGGGAAGCCCGAATCTGGTGGGCCGGGCCGCGACCCACGGCGCTCCCCTCGGCGCGGAAGAGGTGGCCGCAACGAAACGCAACCTGGAGTACCCGTCGCAGGAGGCCTTCCATCTGGACGACGCGGCGGTCTCGCACTGGCGGAAGCAGCGCGAGCGGGGCGCCCGTCTGCAGACCGAATGGGAGCGGCGCTTCGAGCGCTACCGCAGGGACTGGCCAGCCCTTGCGGCCGAGTACGAAGCCGGAACGAGGGGGGAGCTGCCGGGGGGGTGGGAGGACTCGCTCCCCGACCTGGCCGACGCCCCGGCGAGCGCGACCCGGGTTCACTCGGGGAAGGTCCTGCAAGGCGCGGCCAGGGGGATTCCCTGCATGATCGGCGGGTCTGCGGATCTGGGCGGCTCCAACAAGACCGACATCGTGGGCGGGGGCGATCTGCTCGCCGATTCGCCCGGCGGACGGATCATTCACTTCGGGGTCCGCGAGCACGCCATGGGCGCGATCATGAACGGGATGGCGCTGCATGGAGGCATTCAGCCCTTCGGCGGCACCTTCCTGGTCTTTTCCGACTACATGCGTCCCGCGATCCGGCTCGCCGCGCTGATGGAGCTGCCGGTCATCTGCGTCTTCACCCACGACAGCATCGGTCTGGGCGAGGACGGTCCCACGCATCAGCCGATCGAGCATCTGGCCGCGTTGCGCGCGATTCCCGGTCTGCTGGATCTCCGCCCGGCCGACGGACCCGAAACGGTGGAAGCCTGGCGAGCCGCCCTCCGCTACCGCACCGGTCCCTCCTTTCTCGCCCTCACCCGGCAGACGGTCCCCACGATCGACCGCCGCTCCGGCGCGGCCCCCGCGAGCGGCCTCCATCGCGGCGCCTACATCCTGCGCGAAGCCCCGGCTGGCACGCCCGATGCGGTCGTGATCGCATCCGGGTCCGAGGTGGGCGCGGCGCTCGACGCTCAGGGAAGCCTCGCCGAAGAGGGGATCGGCGCGCGCGTCGTCAGCATGCCGAGCTGGCGTCTCTTCACCCTGCAGGAAACCGCCTACCGCAACGAAGTCCTGCCGCCGGGTGTCCCCAAGGTGGCCGTAGAAGCGGGAAGCACCCTGGGCTGGGAGCGCTGGACCGGCGCGTCGGGCGCCTGGGTCGGTCTCGACCACTTTGGGGCGTCGGCCCCATCGCCGGAACTCTTCCGCCGCTTCGGGATCACCGCCGACGCGGTGCGGAGGGCCGTTCGCGGACTCCTGACGGGGTAGCCAGCCAACACGATGCTTCGGGAGGAAGGAATGCGCAGCGGACGAGTCATCCGAATCACCCGCATTGCGCTGACCCTCGCCGCCCTGGTTCCCATCCCCCCCGCCGCCGCCCAGGACACCACCACCGTCACCCGGCTGCGCGGTCTCCGCGTGGAGGTCCCCAAACCTTCCACCACCACCGGCGGCACCAGCACGGTCGAGATCGCCACCGATTCATTGAGCGTCGTTGCGGCCGCCACCGCCGAAGAGTTCCTGCGGCGCGTCCCTCTCGTGCAGATGCGCGTCAACTCGCGCGGCGAGGTTCAACCCGATCTGCGCGGCGCCGAGGATCGCCAGATCGCCGTTCTCCTCGATGGCGTCCCTCTCACCGTCGGGTGGGACCACCGCACCGACATGTCGATCATTCCCTTCACCACGGTGCGCTCGGTCACGATTCTGCGCGGACTCTCCTCGATGCTGCACGGACCCAACGTTCTGG
This sequence comes from Gemmatimonadota bacterium, assembly GCA_022822325.1. Classification (GTDB taxonomy): domain Bacteria; phylum Gemmatimonadota; class Gemmatimonadetes; order Longimicrobiales; family Gaopeijiaceae; genus Bin94. Next base: position 26,635 of record JAJEBW010000029.1, read on the forward strand.
GGGGCGCCTTCGAGTTCAAGGTCGCGAGCGGCGACGACGTTCCCATGGTCGCACCGCCCTTTTCGGCCGCGGTCTCGCTCCAGACCGACGGAGCCACCCGCGTCACCGCCAGCGGAGGCGGCGTCATTGCCCGCGACTACGCCGACTGGACCGTGCGCGCCGGGGCCGGACACCGCGACAATCCCGGGCTCCCGCTTCCGGGGGGCGTCCACGCCGATCCCAATCTCGATCCCGCTTTTCTGGCCGACATGGAGGGCCGGCGCCTCAACTCCGATCACCAGCTCACGGACGGCTTCCTCTCGGTGCGCTACCAGGGCGCGGACGGCGGCTGGTTCTCGAGTCTCGTCACGGCGGCGGACGGCGAGCGCGGCGTTCCGCCCGAAGCCCACGTCTCCGATCCGCGTCTCTGGCGGTATCCGGACCAGAGCCGGTTCGTGGTCGCCATGTCGGGGGGCACGAGCGAGTTCGAGACTTCGACGGGGCGCGGCGATGTCGAGGCTTCCTTCGGCGTGGACCACACCAGCATTGCGATCGACGAGTACGATTCCCACCTCTATCGCTCGGTGGTGGACGGCGAAACGGGGGTGACGACCACGCTGACCGGCAGGCTGCTCGGCGATTATCTCTTCACCGACGGACCGGAGTTCTGGAGTTCGCTGACGCTGGCCAATGTCACCCACACCGAGAGCTTTGCGAACGGCTCCGCCTTCGACTACGGGCAGCGGCTCTGGAGTCTGGGAACCGAGGCCGAGATCGGCGGCGATGGCAGCGTCATCTGGAGCGTGGGCGCTTCGGTGGATGGCTCGGACACCCCGATGTCGGGCGACAAACCGGCCATTGACGCCATCTGGGACTGGGGTGCGCGGACCGGGATCACCGTCCTGGGATCGGGTGGCGACATCCTCTATCATGCCGGAGTCAGCCGCCGGACCCGCTTCCCCTCGCTGCGCGAACTCTACTCCGGCGCGCTGGGACGCTTCGAGCCCAACCCCGATCTTCGGCCCGAGAGCCTGCAGGCGGGCGAGCTGGGCGTCACCTTCAGCTTCGGCGAAAACCGGGTGCAGCTCGCGGGATTCCACCACCGGCTCGCCGACGGCATCGTGCGTACGCGGACCGTCACCACCGAGGGCATCCGCTTCAAGCGCGTCAACCGCGACAATGTGCGCTCAACCGGGCTGGAGGTGCTGGCCGCCGGCGCCCAGGGCCCCCTCACCTACGGCGGCGACCTCACCCTGAAGCGCGTCCGCATCTCCGATTCCCAGGCCAACGAGGAGGCGCGCGCCGAGTACGAACCGGGGATCTCCGCCACCATGAACCTCGGAGTGCGCACCGTCTCCAATGTGGATCTGGCCGGATTCGTCCGCTACCGGGGCGTGCAGTACTGCGAAAATGTGGAGGTCTCGGGACTCGACCGGATGGACGCGAGCGCAACGGTGGACCTCGAGGCCCGCCGGGACTTCGCGCTGCGTGGCGGGCGGCGGCTCCGCAGCATGATCAGCGTGAGCAATCTGGCCGACGGCACGATGCTGGACCAGTGCGGACTGCCGCAGCCGGGACGGATGCTGCGGTTTCAGTTCAATCTGGGGTGAGGTGGAAGGCTCCTGCGCGTGTGGATGCGAGCTCGTCCTCGAGCGCCGTCAGCGACCGATCGAACGGCTGGCTCTATTCGGCACAGACGATCCAGCTTGGGTGATCCCAATATTCGTTGTCGGCATCCCATTCCAGCGGCATTCCCACGAAGCAATCCGACGAATTGGCGACCTGACGCAACAGGGTCATCCACGCAATCGCCGTAGACGTTCCAGGTCTCCGCTTTCGAGGATCCCCGCATGAAATCCCACCACCCGGGCTGGTCATGGAAGTCCGCGCCGAGTGTGCAACTGGCTTGAATATCATCGTCCTGGTCGAAATTCGCGGTGAGCATCATTGCCGCAAAGGGCCCCAGCGACTCCAGGGACCGCGTTGCATAGACAACAGTCCGGCCGTCTTGACGAAATTCGGTCCGCGCGGAAAAACCACTCGCGCCGTCCCCCCTCAGATCACCTCCAGGGCCTCCAGCCGCAACCAGCCCACCTTGCCATCCGCCAACACAATCTCGGCCCACTCGCCCGCACGCCGGTCGATCCGGACCGCGGTGCCGGCGTGGAGGGTGAAGACGGTCAATCCCCCTTCCTCCGAGGGCGCGCTCAGAACCCGGGCCTCGGCCGCCATGACGATTGCGCGTTCCGCCTCCAGCGCTTTGGTTTCGCGCACAATCAGGGTGCCGCCAAAAAGAAGCAATCCCCCCGCGCCCACCTGGAGCGTCGCCCGCAATCCGGCCGGAAGCCGCCCGCGACCGCGCCGAAGCACCGCAGCGACGACCGCCGCTCCGACCGCCAGGTAGCACGCCGCCGTCCCGGTCAGCAGCCAGCCCCTCGGGATCAGCGCCATCCACCAGTCCGCCGCAATGAGCAGCCAGAAGCGGGGAAGGGGCTCGATTCGGTCCTGCAAACGTCGCCGAACCACTTCGAGATTGGCGCGGATGTCCTCGTCGGCCGGGTCCAGGCGGGCTGCGCGTTCGTAGTTGAGGACGGCGCGGGCCACATCGCCGGTGCGGAAGTGGGCGTTGCCCAGGTTGTAGTAGAGCTCGGGGGACTCGAAGCCGGCGCTGCGAACGGAGTCGTACTGCACAATGGCTCCCGCGAAATCCCCGGCCTGGTAGAGGCGGTTGCCCTCGGCGAAGAACGCCTCCTGCGCGGCTGTGGGCGGCGACGCCAGGAACGCCAGCCAAACCATGATCCGGCTCCCCCGGGACAAAACGCGACGCCTCTGCCACCGCTTCGTCCGCCACGGCTTTACCTGCCACCGCTTCATCCGGCCCCGGCCGGCCTGACCCCGCTGCGCTTCACCCCGCCTCACTTCGCCAGCTCCCGCGCCAGATCGCCCATGATCGCGGCCGCCCTCTCCAGCACCCTTTCCGGCGGCTCCCGCTCCGCGCCCGCGGGCGCAAACCGCTGCCGGTCGCAGTCGTCCAGACAGGCGAAGAGCCGCTCCAGCGTTGCCCCCGACGCCCCGCGCCGCGCCGCGATTCGGCCCGCCTCTTCGCGCACCAGCCCCGCCTCGGCCAGGTTCAGCTTGTCGGCCAGCAGCCCCTGCAGCGCACCCGCGACCTCGCCGTAGAAATCGCGCGGATCGCCCGACGCCAGCCCCCGGGCCCGCGCCAGCCGCCTCTTCGCCATGCGGTTCGCCCGCCGCACCCGCGCATAGGCCACATCCCCCTCCAGCCGGTCGCGGTGACGGCGCAGGACGAGCGCACCCCCGGCCGCAGCCAGCGGCAACAGGAAGATTGCCCAGAACGCCCCGGTCGCGAACAACGACAGATCGGCCCGGCGCAGCTTCGGCGATCCGGTGTGAATGAAGCGGATCTCGTCGCGCAAGGCCTCGACCGCCGCGGGAACCGTCCCCGCGCCCCCGCCCGCAGCGGCCTCGCCGGTGACCGAAAGTCCCAGCGGCTGCGACCGAGCGCTCCCGTACTCCCCGGCGGCGGGATCGAACCAGGCGACCTCGACCGGCGGAATCGCCAGCTCCCCGGGCGAGCGCGGAATCAACACATACTCGAATGTGCGCGTTCCGGCCAGACTTCCCCCGCCCTCGGCAATCCGGTCCGCGGCTTCGGGCGGAAAGACCTCGAACTCGACCGGAAAATCGATCTCCGGCGGCGAAATCGTGCGCAGATTTCCCGTCCCCGAATACTCGACCCTCAACGTCACCGCCTCGTTCACCGCCACCGCATCCTCGCTCAGCGACGCCGACAGACCCAGCGTCCCCACATGCCCGGCGAACGACCCCGGCCTGCCCTCCGACGGCAGCGGCAGGACTTCGATCGTGACCGGCTCGGAAGCCACCACCACCGGAAGACGCCGGCCGCGCACACTCGAGAGGTCGAAGATGTCGGCGAAGGGGTCGAAGGTCCGGGGAGCGCGCAACCGCACCTGCGCCTCGACGCTCATCGGGTCCAGCGTCCTCGCGCCGGGTCCGGTCGGGAAGAGAACCGTGCGCCGGATCGTCGCCGTCAGGTACTCGCTTCCACCCCGAATCACCTGCGCGGTCTCCGGCGAGCTCGGCTGCTCCAGCTCCTCCGACCAGAATCCGGTCGCTTGCGGCAGCGTCGTGATCGTGTAGCTCTCCACCGGCACCCGCGTGAAGATCCGGTACTCCACCGTGACCGGTTCATTCTCGAAGACCCGGGTCGCGGAGAGATCGGTCTCGACGAAGAGATCCTCCGGCGCAATGGCGCCCGCGTCACCGGGTTCGGCGCCTGGAGCGGCACCGGCTGCGGGTGGCGGCGGCGCGTCCGAAATCACCAGCGTGAGCGGCTCCGTCCGCACCGTTTGGTCCCCCACCGCAACGCTCACCGGTCCAATCTCGAAGGTCCCCTCGGTCAGCGCCTGAAAGCGGTATTGGTAGGTAATCGCCATGCTTGTGCGACCGCCCACAATCTGAATCGACGTCGATGTGCCCGCCCCCAGAAATCCGGCAAAGCCCTCCATCTCCGGCAACTCCGGATCGCTGTCAAGCTGTTGCGTGCCAGAGACCTCCACATTCAGCACAAACTGCCTTCCCACACCGACCTGCGAAGCGTTGAGGTAGGCGCGCGCACCGATCTCCTGCGCCGACGCGAGCGTGGGTGCGCCAGGCAGGGCAAGACCAGGACCGAGCCAGAGGGGGAGGAAGCTCGACCACATCGCGGCGGCTGCGCACCGGGCAAGGACCGTCACCGTGGCCATGCTCCATCGCCTGCGGGATGAACCAGAATCCGAAACGGCCGACCGCGCGACACCCCGTAGCTCTCCGTCTCGGGATCGAAAAACGACATCTCCACGGCCGGGATCTCACCCGTGCCCTCGGCGACCGCAACCAGGCGATGGATGTACAGGCGACTTTCCGACCTTCCGTCGCGGTCCCGCACCGGGGAGTCCTGGATCCGCGGGGCCAGCGCCACAAGGTGCCTCTTCCCGACGCCGCGCCAGCCATGGCGCCTCGTCATCTTCGGCCAGCAATGGCTCCACATCGCATTCGGCATCGACTACCAGTCCTTCCTCGGCCGAGGGCCCCGCGCCTGGGCCGCCTTCCGGTTGACCTCGCCCGGATCCTCGGTGATCGCCTGCAGGAGTCGCTCGGCCTGCTCGGGAGTCATCTGCGGCGGCGGCATCCGGCCCTCTCCATCGCCTTCCTCCCGATCCTCCGGCTCCGGTTCCCCATCCCCTTCGCCCTCCTGCGGCCGGGGCTGCCGCTGGTCGTCCTCGTCCTCCGCAGGATCGTTCGGTTGCTCGCCCTCCTGGCCGTCCGGGGGCGGCTGGCCGTCCTGTTGATCCTGTTGCCGTTCCTGGTTCTGTTCGTCGCCCTCCTGGCCTTCGCCCCCCTCTTGCTGTTGCTGCTCCAGTTGCTGCAACGCCAGCTCCAGGTTGTGCTTGGCATCCTCGTCGGCGGGATCCAGGCGCAGCGCCTGCTTGTAGGCCTCGGCCGCCGGTCCGGGTTGCTCCTGCCGGATCAGCGCATTGCCCAGATTGTAGAGCGCGCTTGGCCGCCACTCGGGATCGGCGCCCTCGGCCGCCTCGATGAACGCCTCCATCGCGCGCTGGAACTCCTGGCTCCGGTAGAGCGCGTTGCCTTCGTTGAAGCGGGCGAGCGGCAGCCCGGGAACCTTCCGCAGCGCCTCGAGGTAGCGCGCGTGCGCCTCCTGGTAGCGACCTTCGTCGTAGAGCCGGTTGCCTGCCTCGACCTCGCGGCGACCCTCCTGGGCGGTCGCCGAAACCGCCGGCCCGGCAATCCCGAACCAGAGCGCGGCCGCGAGCGCGAGCGCATCAACCCGCCCCCCCCTCGCAAACCCGGTTCGGACAAGCGAGCGAACGGTTCTCATGCGATCTCCTCCTCCATTGGCCCCGGGCGACGCCTCCGCCTGCCTGGCACGATGAACTCCAGCGCCAGCAGAAGCAGCGCCGCCCCGAGAAAGATCTGGTACTGCTCCTCGAACTGGGTGACTTCCCTTGACTCCACCTCGCGGCCGCCCGCCTCGATCCGTTCGACCAGGCGAGCGAGCCCGCCGGCGCCCTGTCCGATGCGATGGTACTCCCCCCCGGTTTGCAGCGCGATATCCTGAAGCGCGGTCTCGTTCAGCCGCGTGGTGATGACATTGCCCTGATCGTCGCGGCGGAATCTGCCGCTCGCCTCCATCCCCTCCACATCGGGGAGCGGAACCCCCTCGGGCGAACCCACCCCGACGGCGTGGACGGTGACCTGCGCCTCCACCGCCGCCGCGATGGCCTCCGCGATTCCCCCTTCGTGGTCCTCGCCGTCGGTGGCGATCACAACGATCCTGTTCTCGGCCGGCGTCTCCTCGAGCGCTTCCAGCGACACCGCCATGGCCTTCGCAAGATCGGTGCCCTGCGTGGACATGAGCTCCGGGTCCATCGCATTGAGGAACATCATCGCCGCGCCATAGTCGGCGGTGAGCGGACTCTGGACGAAGGCGTCGCCCGCGAAGGCGACCAGGCCGATCCGATCCCCGTCCAGACGCTGGATGATGCGGCCAATCTCGATCTTCGCGCGTTCGAGCCGGTTGGGCGCCAGATCCTCGGCGTGCATCGAGTTGGAGACGTCCAGCGCGATCACCACATCCTGGCCCTGGCGCCGCAGCGTCTCCACGCGGGTGCCGAACTGGGGACGCGCCAGCGCGAATCCGAGGAGGCCGACCGCGCAGAGGACGAGGGCCGTCTTCCACCGCAGCGCCGCGGCGTGGACCGACGATCGCAGGCGGCGCACGAGCTCGTGTTCCCCGAAACGGTCGAGAAGGGCGCGACTGCGGCGGGCGGCGTGCCAGTGCAGCAACGCGAGCAGGGGAAGGAGGGCCAGCGCCCACAGCCACGGACCGGCGCCGAAGCGGAACATCAGGGAAGCGTCCTCAGCCAGGTGCGCCCGAGAACCACCTCCGCGAGCAACAGAATCAGCCCCGCCAGGAGCGGCGCCGCGAATCGTTCCCCGTAGCTTGTGAAGTTCTCGACGAGGATCTCGGTGGTCTCCAACTGGTCGATCTCTTCGTAGATCGCCTCCAGGCTCGCGCGGTCGGTGGCGCGGTAGTAGCGCCCCCCGGTGGTCTCGGCGGTGGCCCGCAGCACCGGCTCGTCCACATCGACGCGGGTGGTGACGTAGCGGCGCCCGCCAAAACGATCCGGCACCGGAACCCGCGCCACCCCCCGCGCGCCCGCTCCGATCGTATAGACGCGCACCCCCAGCGCCTGGGCGGCCTGGGCGGCGGTGACCGGGTCGATCTCGCCGCGGTTGTTGCGTCCGTCGGTCAGGAGGATGACGACCTTCGATGCGGCTTCGCTCGCCTGCAATCGCTTGACCGCTGTGGCCAGCCCCATCCCGACCGCCGTGCCGTCCTCGATCATCCCGACTTCGAGCTCGGCCATCAACGAGGCAATCACGGAGTGATCCAGGGTGAGCGGCGCCTGCGTGAAGGCCTTTCCGGCGAAGATCACCAGCCCGATCCGGTCGTTGCCGCGTCCCGAGGCGAAGTTCGAAGCCACCTCCTTGACCGCCTCCAGCCGGTTGGGGGAAAGGTCCTCGGCCAGCATCGAGCTTGACACATCCAGCGCGAGCACGATGTCGATCCCCTCCGAGACGACATTCTCGCCGGTGACTCCGGTCTGGGGCCGCGCGAAGGCCACGACGAGGCAGGCCAGCGCCAGTCCGCGCAATGCAGCCGGCAGATGCCGCAGCCACCGGCCCTCGCCGCCGTCGGCGCGCGACAGACCCGCGACATCCGGGTGGATGAGGGAACCGCGGCGCCCCCCTCCTCGCGACAGATACCACCAGCCCAGCAGGGGGAGGACTCCCAGGAAGAGGAGGAACCAGGGATCGGCGAAGCGAAAGATCATCGGGCCGCTCCCGTCGCCTGGGCGGCTGCGGCCGCGGATTCGGGGGCCGCTCCGGTCGCGCCCGGCTCCTCTACCACCCGACCGGGTCGTCCGCCGCTCTCGTCCGGCGTCGTCCCGGCATCGTCGGGCGCCTCCCGGCCCGGTCCGCTCGTCATCTCGACCAGAGCGCGCGCAACGGACAGCACCTCGCGCGACGCCTCCGCGCCCGGGCGCAGCTTCGCGAACTTGACCAGGTCGCACCGCTCCAGGAAGGTGCGGAAGCGGTCCGCCAGCCGACCCCCCAGCGCCGCCTCCCGGAGCCCGGCCACCACCTCGGGCGTGGTCATCTCCAGCGCGGGAACCTCTAACTGGCCCTCGACATAGGTGCGGACGATCTCCGACACGCGCACATGCCAGCGCTTCACCTGGCCGCGCTCCAACAGCGACGACCGCTCCAGCTCGTCGAGCGCCTCCAGCGCCACCAGGCGATGCGGCCGCGGGGGCGATCCGGGCTTCGCGACCTCGGGAACCGCGCGCTCCCGCAGCCGGCCGCGCAGCCAGAACCCCCCCGCCCCCACCGCCGCCGCCAGGAGCAGCCACGGCGCCAGCAGCCACCAGTTGCGCGCGATCGCCAGCGGCCCCCGGATCTCGCGGATTTCGCCGGACTCGTCGATCCCGACGCTCTCGACCCCGATCCGGAAGGGGTCGGTGAAGAGGGACCGGACGGCGCCCCCGGGACCCGCCAGCGGAATCTCGATCGCGGGGATCTCCAGCTCGCCCAGCTCGAAGCTCGTCAGCGCGAGAGCCGCCGCCGAAACGACGCCGTCCCCTTCGGGCGCGGCGCTCGGGGGCGCCACCGCATAGTTCAGCACCTCGAAGGGCGCAACCGCCAGCGAATCCGGCCACGCCACCGACCAGCCCGCCGGATGATCCACCCGCAGCAGAACCGAGACCGGATCCCCGAGATGGATCATCGTCGTGTCCACCTCCATCGCCAGGCGCGGTTCCTGCCCGCCGGCCGACGCCGACGCCGCACCCGCCGACGTCGCCTGTGCAACCCGAATCGACCACGCGCCGAACTGCCGGGGCAGCCCGGGCCCATGACGCGGTTCCGGCCCCTGCGCGGGCCGGCCGGTGTGCAAGCCGGGCGGAAAAGGTGCGCGCGCAACCCCCTCTGCCCCTGCCACTCCCCCCAAAGCCGCCGTCCCGGCTGCGAAGGCCGCAACCGCCATCCGACCGCAGCTCGCGAGCCCTTTTTTCGGTCGCCACCACCCTCCAGCCGCTCCCGGCGGCGCAACCTGCCCCCCGCCCACCCGGCGACCCCGACCGGCCAGCCCCCTCACCGCACCCGCCTCCCCCGCTCCTCGAAGAACCGCCTCAGGGCGCGCTCGTACGGCACCCCGGGCATCACATCGATCGTGTCCACGCCGCTGCGCCGAAAGAGCTCGTCCTGGCGGCTGCGCTCCCCCTGCCGTCCTCTCAGGTAGCGCTCCCGGAAGCGCCGCCCGGCCGTGTTCACCACCACCCTCCGGCCGCTCTCCGGGTCCTCGAAATCCACGAATCCCATCGGCGGCAACTCGAGCTCGCGCCGGTCCTGAACGCGCACCGCCACCAGATCGTGTCTCCGCGCGGCCACCCCCAGCGCCTTCCCGTAGCCATCCGCCAGAAAGTCCGAGACCAGGAAGGCCACCGCGCGGCGGCGCGTCACCCGCGACAGGTATTCCAGCGCCCCGGCAATGTCGGTTCCCCGTCCCTCGGCCCGCGCGTGGAGCATCTCGCGCAGCACCCGCAGAGCATGGCGGCGTCCCTTGCGCGGCGGCACGAAGCGCTCGATCCGGTCCGAGAAGAGGATCAGTCCCACCTTGTCGTTGTTCCGGATCGCGCTGAAGGCGAGGACCCCGCAGAGCTCGGCCGCCAGCTCCGCCTTCATTCGGCTGCGGGTTCCGAAACGCGACGACGCGCTCACATCGACCACCAGCATCAGCGTCAGCTCGCGCTCCTCCTCGAAGACCTTCACATGGGGAAGGCCGGTGCGCGCGGTCACATTCCAGTCGATCCCGCGAATGTCGTCCCCTGGATGGTACTCCCGCACCTCGGCGAAGCTCATCCCGCGGCCCCTGAAGACCGAGTGGTACTCGCCGGAAAAGACCTCGTTGACCAGACCGCGCGTACTGATCTCCAGCAGCCTGACCTGCCTGAGGATCTCGCGAGAAATCATCTGCGCGCCCTCCGCGTTCCGTGCGTCCTCGAAACGGCCCGTCTCCTACGGAACCTCGATCGTGTCCAGCACCCGCGTCACCACATCCTCGGCGCTCACCTCTTCGGCCTCGGCTTCGTAGGTCAGGATGACGCGGTGGCGCAGCACATCCATCGCGACCGAACGCACATCCTCGGGGGTTACGTAGCCCCGGTGGCGGAGGAAGGCGTGCGCGCGCGAACTCCGGGCGAGGCAGATCGTGGCTCTGGGCGAGGCGCCGAAGGAGATCAGCGGTTCCAGATCGCGAAGACCGCAGCGGGCGGGTTCGCGAGTGGCGAAGACGAGCTCGACGATATAGCGCTCGACCTGGCTGTCCATGTAGATCGTCTCGGTCGCGCGGCGCGCCTGCAGGATCTCCTCGGGCGTCACCACGGGCGAGATCTCCGGCATGGGGCCGGCGCTCATCCGCCGCATGATTTCCAGCTCCTCGTCGCGATCCGGATACCCCACCGAGAGCTTGAGCATGAAGCGGTCCACCTGCGCCTCGGGGAGCGGATAGGTCCCCTCCTGGTCGATCGGGTTCTGCGTGGCCAGGACCAGGAAGGGCGAGGGCAGCGGGAAGGTGTTGTCGCCAATCGTCACGGTGCGCTCCTGCATCGCTTCGAGGAGGGCGGACTGGACCTTCGCCGGCGACCGGTTGATCTCGTCGGCCAGGATGACGTTCGCGAAGACCGGTCCCTTGCGGGTCCTGAACTCGGTCTTGCGCGGATCGTAGATGAGGGTGCCGATCAGGTCGGCGGGAAGCAGATCCGGGGTGAACTGGATGCGCTGGAAGGAGGTCCGGATCGCATCGGCGAGGGTCCGCACCGTGAGCGTCTTGGCGAGCCCGGGAACGCCCTCCATGAGCACGTGCCCGTCGGAGAGGAGCCCCACCAGGAGCTTCTCCACCATCGCCTTCTGCCCGACGATCACCCGTCCCACCTCGCCCAGCAGCCGGTCGACGAAGCCGCTCGCCTCCCGGATCTTCGCCTGTATGACTTCGATGTCGCGGTTCATGCCACCTTGTGTTCGTGCGGGTTGGGAGTGAGGGTTGGGTGCGGGGTCGGGGTCCGGCCGGGAGACGCAAGCGCTCGCGCCCGGCGGCGTCGAACCGGAAGGCGCGCGAACCGGAAGGAAGTCGCTCCCGATCGGAGAAGATCGGCCCCGACCGAATCTGATGGATGAAGCCGGGCGGCGGAAGGGTTGCCCACCCAGGGATCAACAGCAGGGAGGGGGGTTGCGCACGCGCCATCGTCGCCCGGGAAGATCCGGGGCCGGCCCGCGCAAGGGCCGGGGGAGGCTGGCGTGTTCGGCGGCGAAGCGATTCCGTTCGGCGAGCGGTGGCGGCGCCGGGGTTGGGGCTTGCGGCGCGGCGGAGAGACCTTGAACCGCCCGTGAACCCGCGGGCCGTGATATCTTCCATGAATCGCCGCAAGGGACAGCCTCGGCTCATCGACAGAAACCCCGATGTCCTGGGCGGGACGCCCGTGTTCTCGGGGACCCGGGTTCCCGTGCGCATCCTGATGGAGCACCTCGAGGCGGGCGACCGGCTCGACGACTTTCTGGACGACTACCCAACGGTAACCAGGGAACAAGCCGTCGCGCTGCTCGAACGGGTCACGATGCAACTGGTGGGCGTTGCCCGATGAGGGTTTTGCTGGACGAATCCGTTCCACGGCGGCTCTCGGCCGAGTTCCCCGATTCGTTCGGAACGCGCACGGTGCAGCAGATGGACTGGGCGGGGTGCTCGAACGGGGAATTGCTGCGCCTCGCGGCGGACCACGGATTCGACGTGCCATGCGCGAAGGTGCTGCCGACGGTCACTTGACTGCCCGCAAAGCCGACCCGTAGTTTCGCTTCACGCCACGGGGTTGCGGTCCGGACCACCGAGTGCCCCGCAAGGCAGCGCGGGCTCTCGGGCTCGCAACGCTTCACGGGTCCGCCGGAAGACATGAGGACAATGAGGATCTTGCGAAGGAGTTGGGTGGCAGTCGCGGCGGCGGCCTGGGTCGCCGGCTGCGGAGAAGGCGAGGCGCCCCGGGCCGGTCCCGTCGTCCGCGACAGCGCCGGCGTGCGGATCGTGGAGTACGCGGGCCCGCCGGACGAAACGGACTTCCTTGCCCTGTCGAGCGATCCGATCTACCGGCACGGCGGACGGACGGGCGAATACGACTTCGGTGCGATCGGAGCGGGGCGGCTCTTTCCCGACGGCAGCGCCGCGCTGTCCGACCACGCCAACTCCGAGATCGTGCTCCTGACCCCCGACGGGGCCGGGCACCGGGTCATGGCAAGGGCGGGCGACGGACCGGGCGAGGTCGGCTATGTGAGAAACATCTTCGCGCGGGGACAGGACAGCCTTCTGGCCGTCGATTTCGGCAATTCCCGCTTCAGCCTTTTCGTGTTTGGCTCGCATGTCCTCACGGAGTCGCTTGTCGGCATCCGGAACAACACCACCCAGTGGCCGGTGGGTCTCGACGGCGCCGGCAACTTCCTGACCGCCACCACTTCCTTTCGCCCCGGATTCGAAGAGGAGTGGCTTCAGGGACACATGGCCCGCTTCGACCCCGGAACCGGCGCCGTCGATACCGTCGCGGCCTACGACTTCATGCCGGGAACGCAGAATCCCTCCCCGGGAATCGGTCACGTCCACGCCGTGGGTGGAGAGTTCGTCTACGCCCGGTCCGACCGGCCCGAGATCGTCTGGCGGCTGTCCGACGGCGCGGTCAGGCAGATCGTGCGCTGGCAGGCCGAGCCGGAGCGCCTTACCGAGGAAGATCTGCGGCGCCTTGGCGAGAGCATGCGGCCCCGATACCGCTTGGCCAATCCCGATGCCCCGATCGCAAGAATCGAGGAGATGGTCCAGGAGTATCTGGCCCGTCGCGCGGCCGACCTCGGCAAGCCCCTCGCGCTCTTCAGCTTGCCCTTCGGAGATGCGGAGGGCCGTGTCTGGCTCCCCTCCCACGACGTCGCGCGAGCGCGCGAAGGATCGCCCCCCTACGCCCTTTTCGCGCCCGACGGGGAGTGGCTGGGGAAGGTCGACGCGCCGCCCGGCTTCCGCATCCTCGACGTCGCGCACGGACGCGTTCTGGGTGTCGTCACGGACGCGATGGAGGTCCAGAGCATCGTCGTGCACAATCTCGTCAGCCGCCGGGACCGCAACGCCGCAACGCCCTGACCGGAGGCGTCCCGCTCAACGCCCGCCGGACGCCTCACGGGATTCCGTACTGAGTCCGGAGGCAGGGGGTTGCGCGCGCACCCGGTCCATGCGGCTCTCGTCCGGGCCGGCCCGCGCAGGGGCCGGGGGGGCGGTGTCGGATTCTTCCTCGCCGACAACCAGACAATCGTGCCCCAGGTACTTTCCGGCGGAATCGAGTACGAGGTGCACCCTGGCAGCGAGATCCGCGCGAGCCGCCGCCTCGACACAGGCCTCCAAGGCTTCGCCAGGGATGCCGCCAACGGCGCAACCCGCGGTCAACCACAGGATCGCCGCGGAGAAGACGCATCTCTTCCAGGTCATGATTCCGCCGCGGCCCGCCCCCGCGGCTCAACGAAGGCGAAAGGTCCGCTGGATGTTGAAGCCCAATCGCCACGAGGCCGGATCGAGGAAATTCTCGGCCGCGCCTGCGAGGGTGTGGGTCGGGTTCATCCGGTGCTGATTCGTGACCAGCAACTTGAAGAAGTGCCCCAGCGTTCGGATTTCCACCCCGAAGGATCCGGAGTCGTATTCCTGGTCCTCCCGGGGCTGGCTGAAGATCCATTCCCCGAAGAGGCTCCACCTGCGGTCGAGGTACAACTGCCCGTTCACGCCGACTGAAATGGTGGCCTCCCGGTCGTGGTCCTGGATCCGGGGATTCCAAAGGAGCGTGGGCACGACGCCGAGCGCCAGACGATCGGCGAACCGCGCGTTGGCGATCGCCTGCGCATAGGCCTGCATCTCGTTCGCCCCGGCTGCGTCGTCGTCGCGCACGACGATGTCGTCGCTGTCGCCCGCGACGACGTGCTGATGACCACCGTGATCGTCTTCCGCTTCTTCCTGCAGGTTCCACGCAACTCCCGTCTGCACGGCGAACTGGACCGGCCCCGTCGCGGCGTCGAGGGAAAGTCCGGCGAACCGCGCGTTCAACTCCAGGTTGTCCAGGCTGTTGGAACGCAGAATCCCGAAGGCGAGTCCGTCGTGGGGCGCGTACGCCAGGCCAAGACGATTCAGCACGAATCCGTCCAGCCCCCACAGATCGCCCGCTCCGTCGGACAGGTGGCCGAACCGGTGGGAGATCTCGATCAGGATGGCTCCGGCGTCCGATGCGGTCGCGGTCGGCAACGTCGCGGATTGCTGGGAGGCGAAGACATTCTGAGCCGACGTTGCGGCCGGGATCACAGCGCAGAATGCGGCCAGGACGAAGCTGGCCAATCCCTGTTTGGCGATTCGGTTCATGAACGGAGGATAGGTCCGCCGACGCGGCGCGGCAAGGCTCGCCGACCATCGCGGCGAATGGAGGCGGGGCGTTCGGATCGGACCATCCCGGGCGCGCCGAGGGGTCCCGGCATTTGAAGGCGCCTGACCGCGGTTGCGATTCTCCGGGGGTTGCGGCGTGGGCGGACAAGTCGGCAATTCGCCTGGCGATGGCAAACCGGCCGGAATCGGTCCGCCGCCGAACGGCGAGCGCACCCCCGGCCCCTGCGCGGGCCGGCCCCGGACGAGCGCCATGTGGACCGGGTGCGCGCGCAACCCTCACTTCCCCTGACCATCGGAGCAAACCGCCATGTCCCGTCCCGCGCGCCCTCTCTCCCGCCGCGGACCATCTCAAGGGACGGCTGCGCGAGATGCCGGGGGTGGCGCTGCTGAGCGGGCCCGGCCGGCGGACCGTCTGCCCGGACTGCACGATCTTCGAGCGGGACGGCCTGGACGCGGTCGTCGCCGTCGCCATGATGGCCGAGCGCGAGAGGATGCACATTGACGAGCGCCAGCGCGACGGACACAATGCGATCAGGATTTTGACCCGCATCTGCAACACGACCGCCGAGATCGACCGCGTCGTCGCCGCGCTTGCCAGAAGTTGACCCAGGGAGGATGACAATGAGCTCGACCGCCCACCCCGCCTCGCCCCGCCTCCGCCCCACCGCCTCGCCCCTTCTCGTCGTCGCGCTCGTCTGCGCCGCCGGCTGTTCAATCCAGCGAGTCGAAGACATCCGCAGGGCCGCCCAACTCGCCGAGGAGGCCGCCGGAGACTCGGCCCCCCACTTCACCCTCGGCGCCGAGAACACGCACAATCGCTGGAGCTCCACGATCCCGCCGCAGCTCACCGTTCCCTCCGGGGCGATGGTCGAGGTGTTCACCAAGGAGGCTTCCGACGGCCAGATCACCGAGGCGACGACCGCCGAAGACCTGGCGAGCGTCAACTTCGATCTCATTCATGCGCTCACGGGACCCATCCACGTGGAGGGCGCGAGTCCGGGCGACCTGCTCGCCGTGACGCTGCACGAGATCGAGGTGCAGGGCTGGGGCTGGGCGGGCATCTTTCCCGGCTTCGGCTTCCTCGCCGACGAGATCGCCGGGCCCTGGATCCGGGGCTTTCCCATGGAGCCGGGAGCGACGGAGGTCCGCTTCAACGACGACATCACGATTCCGCTGGCGCCATTCGCGGGGGTCATGGGGGTCGCGCCGGCCACCGACTCCATGCTCGTCACGATTCCCCCGCGCGCCAACGGCGGCAACATGGACAACCGCCACATGATCGCGGGAACGACCGTCTATTTCCCCGTGCAGGTCGAGGGCGCCCTCTTCTCCATCGGCGACGCGCACGCAGCCCAGGGAGACGGCGAGGTGTCCGGTTCCGCCATCGAAACGCCCATGCGCATCGTCTTCGAGGTCGAGGTCATGGAAAACGCGCGCGGAATGGTCGAGCCCCAGTACGAAACCGACGACTACTACGCCGTCACCGGCTTCGCCACCACCATCGACGAGGCGGCGCGCAAGGCCACCCGCTACATGATCGACTACCTCGTCGCCGAACACGGCCTCACCCCGGAGGAAGCCTACGTGCTCTGCTCGATCGCCGGCGACATGAAGATCTCGGAAACGGTCGACGTCCCGCACATGCTGGTCAGCATGCACATGCCGAAGGGGATATTTGCGGGGAGATGAGCAAGGAGCGAATCCAGCGGATGATCGGGGAGTCAGCTCCGATGGACAGAGTCCCCGCGGGAATCCGAAAGGCATGGTCGTGAATGTCCTCTCTCGGCAACTCTCCGAGTCTCGCTCGGGCGGCTCTCGATCACCTGGCGAAGGCGCGAGAGGCCTGCGTTGCGGCGGTTGAGAGCTACAACAAGCCGGGCAGAGCGTTTCGGACCCGTACCTACGCGATCCTCATGGTCGTGGCCTGGACAGGCCTCTTTCATGCGATCTTCCATCGACGCGGGCAAAAGCCTTGGTATGTCGAGAGCGATGCCGGATCGCGAATCAAATACAAGCAAATTGACGGTGACCCGTTGCATTGGGACCTGGCCGAATGCGTGCGTCGCTACTATGGCGGCGACAACCCACCCCAACGAGCGAACCTGGAGTTTATGGTACGCCTGCGGAACAAGATCGAGCATCGCGATCACCCGGAGCTTGACCCGGCGCTATATGGCGAGTGCCAGGCGATGCTCATGAACTTCGAGGAGTTGCTCACCGCCGAGTTTGGCGAAGACCAGGCGATCTCGGAACAACTATCGGTAGCGCTTCAGTTCTCCATCCTGCGCCCCGACGCCCAGAAAGAGGCGCTCCGTCGGCTTCAGTCTTCGGCCGCCACCGATCTTCTCGACTTCATTCGGCAGTTTCGCGTTGAACTACCCCGGGAGGTTGTGGAAAGCTCTTCGTTTTCCCTCCGCGTGTTCCTGGTGCCCAAACTGGCAAACCGGGAGCAGTCCGCCGACCTGGCTGTTGAATTCGTACATTACGACTTCGCGAGCCCGGCGGAGATGGAAGGAATGCGAAGGGTGGCGGCCCTGATCAGGGACAGGCATGTGCCGGTTGCGAGTTCGGGGTTGATGAAGCCGAGCGTGGTCGTTGCGCGGCTTGACGAATGCTTGCCGTTTCGGGTCACGATGCACACGCATACCCGGGCCTGGAAGGCCTACGAGGTGCGGCCGGGATCGGACGCCGAACGGCCGCAAGAGACGGTGTCGCGGTACTGCCTTTACGATGAACTCTCGAGAAGCTACGGCTATACGGAGGCCTGGGTGGAACATCTCTGCACGAAGCTCGGGGACTCCGAGGAATTCGAGCGAGTGACGGGCGTGCCGGCGGTTTTGAAGGATGCGGACGGCGTGGGCAGGGGCTGATGACGGCCCGTGGACCGAGAGACCGCAAGACCTATTGGGGTCACCGCACACCCACTTTCTCTGAACGCCTGATCCACTCCGACTGGTTGAGCGGGATCCGGGACATTCTTTCCGCAATCGCCTGTGCTATCGACTGGGCGTATTCCGCCTTCAGCTCTCCTGCCCAGCGGTATTCTTCGCCGCTGGCGTTCTCGAAAGTGAAGGGCTGATCGGTACCATTGCCGCGTGCCAACACGGACTGCCGGTCCGAGTCGGGCAGGAAGTCCACCAAACGCCACTGCGATGGATTCAGGGATATGGTCATACGCTGGAGTTGGGTGTCTCCCGTCGGCACGACGATTTGCGGGGTGTGGGGCTTGGCATCCGTCAGGGGGAGGAACAGAAATGCAGTCTTGCAGGTCAATCGAACGCTATCGCATCGCGGTGTGACGCACAGGAGGGGGGCTGCTTCATCGCCTTCCGTCGGGATTACGATCGTGCCCATTGACAGTTCGCGCCAAGCGCCGGGAGGCACCTGACGAAGGCTCATGGCGGCGGCGAGACGGCGATCGAGTTCGCGGCTGTTGTCTGCGCCGCCCGAGAATCCATGGGACAAAAGATCGAATTCCTTGCCGTCCTTCTTCAGAGGTCCGGGTTCCGCCTCGATTCCACGCTTGAGCATGGCAAGGACCTCGTCATGCGACATCCTCTTGCCCTGGGCACCCTCAGCGCGCGGAGCAAGCACGATTCCACGATTCCCGAATCGCCCAAGGAGCCATTGCTCGATCGCCTCGATTCCCGTCGGACTCCACTGGGCAACTGCGTCATCCATGATCCCGTGCAACTCGCTCGCGATGTGTTCCACGATATGCTGTTGGGACTCCGAGGGTTGCGGTAGGCATGCGCGATGCACGAGGAATGCCGGATCAAGGTCCGGTCCGAATCGCTCCAGCACTCGGTACACGTTTTCTCGCACGGCAGTCAATGCAGTCAGGACCAAGCTGGGCAAGAGCCCCTCGACCATGTAGGCGAAATCGGCGACGAGCCGTTCGGCCAACGCCTCCTCGTTGACCACGGTGCCGGGCTCGACAACGCTGGAGTCCGGCTTCCCGTACACGACAATCCGGCAAGCACGAAAACCGATTGCGTTGCTGTGGTCATCGTTGACTACCGCGCGATCGGATCCGGCGAGACTGTTCAGACACTCCACTATTTCCTTGCGAATCCCCTCGCGGTCCGGCTCCCCGGTGTAAAACGAGATCAGGCGAAGTCGGTGCTGCTGATTTTCTGAGAGGATCCGCTCCAACAACGGCAGCGCGTTCGCGCCGGTCGTCGGATTCAGCCGCCAGTCGAGAATCACGATGTCCGCACGCGCCAAGGCCTTGGCGAGTGTCTCGTTTCCGGCTTGCTCTTCTTGGGGCGATACCACGCCGCAAACCATGCCTTGGCGCGCAAACGCCCGTGTGACCGGCTCAACTCGAAGGGGTCGTGGTGAAGGGGTTTGCGGTTGCGCTGCCGCTGGTGCTCTCCGCGTCGGCGCGCGCCGACCCGGCCGTGTCAGATGACTGTGCACAGAAGGACCCCCTGTCACGGAGAGTTCGTCGTCCACGACCACCGCCGTGAGGAGGAAGCGCCGGGCGATCTCGCGGCAGTGCTGTGTAAAGCCGTCAGTCGACATCGGACTGTTCGTCGTTCTCCTTGATGGGTGTTATCAGAAAGGTCGCACCCCGCTCCGGGCCGCCCGCTTCGAGAACGAGGTCGTAGTCCACCTCCCGCAGTGTTGCCCTCGAGATGTGCAGTCCCATGCCGCGCCCCCCCGGCTTCCGGGTGAACCCGATGTTGAAGATGTCGTCCCGGTCCCGGGTGTGAACCCCCGGTCCCGAGTCCGAGACGCGAAACGCCTTCCCGGTAGCGTCGAGCTGGATTCGGCGTTCAAGGCGCTCGTTCTGGCCGGCGAGCCAGTAGATCACATTGTCCACGAGATTGACGAAGACGGGATAGAAGGACGACGGGTAGCCCCGAACGGTAGCGGCGGCAAACGCTTCGGTCCTGGCCAACTCGACGTTGTGCCTGGCCAGGCGCTGGCCGAACAGATTGATCAGGAAATCGTGGATTTCCCATCCGCGGATGTCCACTGCCTTGCGGTAAAGCCTCCTCTGGAGCGGCGTGAAGAGGGTGAGGTATCCGTCGAGATGATCGAAGCTGGTGCGGATGCTCTGATAGAGTGACATCAGTTCCCGGTTCGCATCGGCCCAGGCCTTGAGACTGCGGAGTCCCGACCGGATGGAACGTATGGCGGCGCCGAATTCGTGGCTGATGATCTCGATGGCCATGCCGAGCTGGGCGAGCTGGAGGTCGGCAGCGGCCTGTTCCCGTAGCGTGACGTTGCTCTGTTCAACCGCTTCGAGCTGATCGACCAGGGAGGAATCGCTCTTCAGGTTGACGGCCGCCAGATGAGAGCGAAGGGCATCGAGCCTGCGGGTGGCGTTGTCCAACGCCTCGCGGATCGGGGCTTCGAGGGCCGAGCGTTCCGCGATCAACTGCTGGTCGTCCAAATTCGTGAAGTCACGCCGAGCGAAATTGGCCATCGCGGCCCGAATCGCAGACTCGACGTCGCGCACACACTGGCCCGCGATCGTTCGGGTTCCAGTCAGGATGTCGTCTGCCGTCGCCTCCAAATCCTTGCGACCCGCCTTCGTCTCCCGCCGCGCGGTTTGCGCGACCTCGTTGAGAGCCGACGCCATCCGCTCTCTCGCGCTGACGTCAACCCCCGCTTTGGTCACCTCCTTCGTCACGACGCTCTCAATCGTGTCACGGATGTCGCGAACGCTCGCGACGAGGTTCTCGTACGCCTCCTGATAGTCGCCCCACTCCTTCTGCAAGGCCCGGCTTATGCCGATTCGGGGCTTGGATACCCGGTAGTCGGTCTCGATATTCCTGAGGCTCCGTCTCGCTTCCCGTTCGAGATCGATGATTCGCCGAGCAGCCCTTGCACGATCGGTGTCGCGGCCGGCTTCCCTTACGCGCTCCTCGATCTCCAGACCCAATTCCACGACCTCATCAAGCGGCTTCTCCGTCTCCATCCGTTCGAAGAACGTGGTCAGATCCTTCTTGAACCTGGTGCGCTTGGCAGTAACCAGCTTGGCGCGGGCGCTCAGATGTCGCTCGGTCTCTTCCATCTCCCGCTTGCGAGTCACGAACCGCTCGCCGTGAACTCCCCCCTTGCGGAAGAAGTCTGCGGCAACCTGCACGAGGAAGCTCTTCAGGATTCCCCGCAGATCGCGGTAGGCCTTGTTCTCGCGAAACCCTTCGCGACCAGCCTTCTCGCGAAGCTTCTTGTTGTTGATGGAGTCGACCTCAACGACACCGAACATCTGTCGGTAGGAGAAGTAGTAATAGGAAGCGCTTTTGGTCCGGCGGAGCTCGATTTCCAGCCAATCGTAGTCCGTGTTTCCGTACGGTTGAATGCGCACCCCGTCCCGGTATATGTACAGCCCACCGATCTTTCGGGTCTTCGCAAGCACGCGGCCATGCTCCTCGGGTGGAAGCGTCGAGTGCCTTGCCACCCCTTCAACCGCAGCGAACCTGATGTGGAACGGACCGCAACCCGTCTTCTTCCCCTTCCCACCGCTCCAGTTGATCACATGGTCGCGCACGGTGTCGCCATATACGGACACGCTGCCCTTGAACTGGCCGTACTCGTCGAATCGTCCCCAGATCCGGTGGTCGGCGTTGTCGTACTCGCGACGTGTGAAGAATTCGCTCTCGCCGATGAGGTCTTCGCAGGTGCCATCCGTCTGGTGGTCCCGAAAGGCGGTGCGAATCACAGGTGCCCCGCCATCCGCAAATGACGGAGAAGTGAACCCCAGGAGTGCCTTTTGCAGCGGTGGCGCCACGTCCGAGTCTGGATCCCCGGCGATGTGTGTTCGAGATTCGGGGATGCGGGGAGAAGGTAGAAGTGGGTGCCGTGACCGTCATCAAGGAGGCTCGGTTCGCCCAGGTACTCGGCCATTTCCAGGGGATCGACCTTGAATTGGGCAAGTTCGGTCTCCATTCGTTCCCACGCGTTTCCGTCCACTCGCTCGCGTAGGCGCTCGTTCCGGCTCTGGAAATAATCGACCATGTCCGCGACATCCTCGCCGCCGGGCAGAGTGCCGCCAGGGAAGGCCCGGAGCGGAATCCTGATGTCCTGGAGGTTCAGCTCGGGGCACTCGAAGACGCGCCAGCTAAGGAAGGCGGCCGTCACGTCGGACAGGACGCCGTCACGCGAGGCGCGAGTAAGCACCAGCACTTGGGGAGCGATCGTCGCGATGGCGAGGCGGCCGATCCCTTTCTCTCCCAGCACAGGTCGGGTGCGCTTCGCGGATGCCGGAAGCCGCCTCTCCGCATGCTTTCGCTTGACACTGGCCTCGGTCGCGATCGTGAGCCATCGGTCGACGAACTCGTCCCTTATTCATTCCTGAGCCGTCGTCCCGCAGCACGAACAGCCCGTCGCTCCGGTAGTAGTCCACCTCGACCCGTTCGGCGTACGCGTCGTGCGCGTTCTTGAACAGTTCGCTGATCGCGGTCGGGATGCCGGCGATCTGTTGCCTCCCCAGCATGTCCAACGTTCGGGCCCGGGCCTTGAAACTGACGTCCATTGGCCTCAGGTCTTGCCCGTCCGGGCCAGGTGGTCAGTGATGTGCCGCCCAACTACGCTTGCCAGCCTGACCGGCACCGCGTTGCCGATTTGTCGGGCTCGCGAGTTCAGGCTGCCGGAAAACCGGAAGTCCATCGGGAACGTCTGCAGACACGCCGCTTCCCGGACGCTGATGGCGCGATCCTGTTCGGGGTGTCCGAATCGTCCGTTGGAATAGCTGATGCATCGTGTCGTGAGCCCGGAGGCAGGCCGATCCCACGACATGCGTCCGTAGACATCGGTGTAGCCATTCGTATCCCGGTGACACTTGAGCTGCAGCCTCTTCTCCCGCCAGTCCCGGTTGCCGCCACCCTCGGGAGTTGCGCGGATGCGCTCCAGGTTGAGCGCGGACAGTCGGGCTGCCCGGTGGTCGTCGATCTCCGGATGGGTCTCGCCAGCCTGAATCTCCGGAAGATCCCCGATCCAGTCCCGTACCGTGGTGAATTCGGGATTGTCGGTTTCCGGACCGTGCGTCTTGTCCGGAAGACTCAATCGGCCATGTCGACTAGCGAGCAGGAGGAACCTCCGGCGACCCTGAGGCACTCCGTACCGTTTGAGGGACACGGAATCGTGTACCGGTTCCACATACCCCGCACCTTTCAGACCTCGAAGGAACTCGCCGAGTGGTTCGGAATCAGGGCACACATTCTGAATTCCCGGGACATTCTCCACAAACACGATGTCAGGTTCGCACTTGCGAATGAAGCGGAGGAACTCCAGGAGCAGCGGTACCCGTTCGTCCTCGGCGGGTGCGGGACGGGTGGTGTTCTGCCTGGTGAAGGGCTGGCATGGGGCGCATCCGCAGAACAGGACCGGATGGGGACGTTGCCGGTCAACGAGTTTGCGAATCGAGTTTTCGTTCACCCGGCGAATGTCCCCGAGCTCAAAGGCCGCAGCCGGGAAGTTCAGCTTGAAGCTGTCCGCCGCATCGGTGTCCCAGTCGAGAGCGAACACCACGTCCATCCCGGCGTCCTGGAAGCCGCGGCTGGCCCCGCCGCAACCGGAGAAGAAGTCGAAGATCTTTATCCGTCGCGGCGCCCCGGCTTCTCCATTCGCTTCACGCGGCGTCACACCCCCCACCCCCCTCACCCCCCCTCCCCAATCACCACCTCGCCGCTCTCCGGCGCCACCGTCACCCGGGTTCGGATCATCGCCCGGTCGGACATCATGCGGATGTTGGGCGCCAGCTCCGGGGGCCGCGCGAAGCGGTCGCGGCCGAGGATTTCGCCGGGGCGCAGGAGGTGCTCGATCATGGCGAAGTGGATGGGGTCGCGGGTCGTGGCCGGAAAATCCAGGGCGACACCGTCGCTGCCGGCGCCCCAGTGCTCGATGCGGACGGGGAGTGGGCTCTCGGGGAGGGGGCGGCCATTCACGGCGATGGGCTGGGTGCCCGATTCGGGGAATTCGAATCGCAACATCTCGGCGCCCACCGAAGAATGGAGCACGATCCGAAGCGCGTTATCGGGGACCGTGCCGAGCGGATCCGCGGGGACGGCGCCCGCTTCGCTTCCGGCGGCGCCATCGGTCGTCCCGTCCTCGCCGGCCGCGTCATCCCCGGCTTCCCCGCCCGCCTCTTCGCCTTCGCCTCTCTCGCTCTCGCCGCCGCCTTCCTCCCCATCGCCCTCCTCCCCCACCACCACGATCCGGGGCAGCGGCGCATCCACGACCTCGGCCGCGGCCGTCGCATATCCCACCCGGCCACCGGTGAAGCTCCGCAGCGAATCGGGTGGCGAATCCGCGCCGAAGGGACCCACAGCGGCGACCCACGCGCTCCCCGGATGCGACGCCTCGCGCGCGGCGTCGGTTCCCCACCACGCCTCGTCCGTCGACCGGTCCAGCGCATAGACCAGGGTCGAGGGCGCGGGACGGTCGGGAGAAGGTTGCGCGCCAGCGATCCCCAGCGCCAGAAAGACCGCCGCCGCGGCCGTCGCGCCCAGGCCGAGCCACCAGCCGCCCGGTTCGCGCATCACCTCGAGCGCCGGCAGAAGCAGGACGATCGCCACCCCGATCTGAATGGCGAGGATTGCCGCCAGCTCCATTCCCATGGCGAGCCACACCCCCTCCACCATCGGCGTGTGCACGACCAGAACCGGGACGGCCGCCACGAGAACGGTCGCCCAGCGCAGCATTCCGGGACGGCGGCCCTTTCGCACGCCGATCAGCGCGGCCGCGCCCACGCACCCCGCGATCGCCGGTCCCTGAAGATTCATCGCCCCGAGCGGAACCAGCGCCGTGGCGCCCACCGCGAGTCCGGCCGGAATGATCAGCGCGCCGGTGGCGAGTTCATTGGCGGCAATCCACCTCCGCACCAGACCGAAGACCGGCATGGCCAGCGCGAGCGCCGCTGCGACCAGGGCCAGGATGTACCACCCCTCCTCGTGGAAGAGGCCCGCTTGCAATGCGCCCACTTCCGGGTGCGCACCCACGCGCCATTGCAGGAGGAGGAAGCCGAGAGCGCCCATGGCGGCCAGATAGACCGCGGCCGTCACCGTCCCCAGCAGGACCGCGAACACGCTCGATCCGATCCAGAGCGCGAAGAGGAAGGCGAGCGCCCAGGCGCCCACCGCGGCGGCGGCGACCCCGCGAACCCAGACGGAGTCGTAGCTGACGATGCCCAGGCAGGGAAGCGACAGATAGGCGCGGGTGGGCGCGTGGACATCGGAGAGATCGGCGTCGCCGAGATGGCGCAGGAGGGCCAGCGCATTCTCGCCGTGGTGCTGCAGGGTGGCCTCCGAGAGGTTGGCCGGCGAGTCGTACTGCTGGTGATAGAGGTGGGCCCGCCCGATTCCCGCGAAGTTCAGCCCCTGGACGCCCGCCTCGCGAAAGTGGGTGAAGTCGGTGTCGTTGGGCATTCGGCGGTAGATGTCTTCGCTGAGCGAGTTGGCCCAGGCGGGGGCGCCCGATCTCGCCAGCGCCGCGATGACCCAGCCGTTCTCGTCGCCCGTCTCGAACATCGTGGAGGGGCCGCCTCCGCCCCGCATCTCGAACGAGAGCGCGACCGCCACGTCGTCCATCCAGGGGTGTTCCCGAACGAAGGCCTGCGCGCCCAGGAGCCCGATCTCCTCCGCGTCGGTGAAGAGGACGACGAGGTCGTTGCGCAGAGCCGGACCCGCGCGGACGGCCCGCACCGCCTCGAGGATGGCGGCCACCCCGGCCCCGGCGTCGCCTGCGCCAAGCGCGATGCCGCGGCTGTCGTAGTGCGCCGTGACGAGAACCGCGCGTCCGCTCGCCGCCGAGCCCCGAAGCCGCGCGACGACGTTGTGAACGGTGGCCGCGACGGTGTGACCGGCCCCGGCGCGCATCGAGGTGGCGGTCTGCACGGCGGGATCGAGGCCGAGAACGCGCAGCTCGCCGATCAGATAGGCGCGGGCCCGCGCGTGGGCGGGGGAGCCGGGGGGGTGGGCCTCGGACGCGATCTCGACGACATGCGTCATGGCGCGGCCGGAGGAAAACGCCGTGTCGGGCGCGCCCGCCGCCACCGGTTCGGGAATGCTCCGCCAACTGCTCGACAGCCAGCCCACGGCAAGGAGCGCGGCCAAGGTCAGCGGACCGCGCAACCCCCTGAGCGGTGCGGGCTGGGGATCGCCCACCCTCCTGACGCGGTGCCGGGAACGGCGTTTCGGTCGCGCAACCGGCGGCGTCTCGATCAGCCGGGGTCCGTTCGCGACGGTGGCCGGACGTCCCGCAGGCGCACCTTGCCCACCCGGCCGCTGGTGGCGCTCGGCGGCTCCCCGCGCAATCGAACGCCGAAGCTCCCTGACCTCGTCTTCGCTGATCCCCAGCTCGGCGAAGGTCGGAACGCGCGGCGGCTTATCCCTTGCCATGCGACTTGTCCCTTGCCATCCGGGTCATCCTTTGCCATGCAGGCTCTCGGGTTAGATCGGTCCTTCCTCCCAGGGGCCCCACATGGCATAGGTGGCGCTTGCGACTTCGCCCCCGGCCCGGCGGGAACCCTGAACATTGAAGAATAGTACACGGCCGTCGGGGCTGAAGCAGGAACCCGCGAATTCGCCCGGCTGGCGCCCCTCCGGATCCATCGGCGAACGCACCAGATTGACGATTCGGCCCTCGCGGTCCAGGCCCCGCACGAACTGGTCGCCGGAGCCGTCCTCGCACATCACCAGGCCGCCGCGCGGACTCAGCACGACGTTGTCGGGGCTGTCGAGCACATCCGGCCCGGGGGACTCGAAGACGAGACGGAGCTCGCCGCGGTCCTCGTCCAGGGGACGGTAGTGGAAGACCTGGCCGCTGGTCGCGTCGCCGCCATTGGTCGAAACGACATAGATCCCGTCGTCGCCATGGAAGGCGCCCTCCAGACGGGCGAAGCGCGCGCCCCCCCGGTCGACGCCCTGGCGGAAGACGGCCAGTTGGTCGTCCGCGGCGTTGGCCGGATCGGGATCGGGAATCTCCACCCAGTGCACGGGCAACGCGGCCCCGGGGGTCTGGCCACGCGCGGTGAGGTATCCGGGCTCGCCGGTCACCGCCATCATCTGGAGCCGTCCGCCCGCCGCCAACGCCCCCGGCCGATCGGGAAGGAAGCGGTAGAGGCCCGCGCCCGGACGCCGGTTCGGCACATACCAGGTGTCCTCCGTCTCATAGACGATCCCCGTCGCCGGATCCACCGCCACCGCCTCGTGAACGAAGCGCCCCATCGCCCGCAGCGGCACCGGATCGACCGGCCCGGCGGCGTCCACCGGCACCTCGAAGATGTAGCCGTGCGGCTGCGCGAAGCCCTCCCCCCGCCCCGTCGTGATCTCCTCGCAGGAGAGCCAGCTCCCCCACGGCGTCGGTCCCCCGGCGCAGTTGACCCGCGTTCCGGCCAGCGAAACGAAC
Organism: Gemmatimonadota bacterium; assembly: GCA_022822325.1. Classification (GTDB taxonomy): domain Bacteria; phylum Gemmatimonadota; class Gemmatimonadetes; order Longimicrobiales; family Gaopeijiaceae; genus Bin94. The sequence goes on from JAJEBW010000029.1 coordinate 53,582, forward strand.
TCGTCCACCAGTTCGACGCCCTGCTCGCCGCCATTCCCGTCCCCCGTCATGCGCACCTCCAGCGAGGTCGTGCCGCCGCTGCCCAGCGGATCGTAGGCCGGCGCGCCGATCGCCTCCGCGGTCTCGGCGTCATCCACCATCTCGTGATTGCGAATCAGCCGGACATTGCCGTTCGGGAGCGGGAAGGCGGCCATCCCGTCGAAGGCGTTCGGAACGATCAGACCGTCGCGCACCGTCGATGGCCTCCCGCCGGAGCTCAGCCGCACGCAGCGAAAACCCTCGGGAATCTCCAGCTCGGGGCTGTCGGCGCTGCGAACGAGGTTGCCGTAGGGGCGAATGATCGAGACTGCGGCCCCGGTCGCGTCGCTCCCCTCCATGTCTTCCCGGCGGCTGTACGCCATCAGACCCGCCAGCGAAGGAGTGAGCACGGCGCCTCCGGCCGCGCGGGCGAAGCGGTGGAGAAAGCTGCGGCGATTCATCGGCATGGGACCAAGTCTCCCTGGGTTGGCAGGCGGCGTTTTTCGGATCGGGGCGTCGTCGTCGGAACGTCGTCGTCGGAAAAAGACGAGGAGCGAGGGGTTGCGCGCGCACCTTCGCCGGCGCGGCTACCGTCCGGGCCGGCCCGCGCAGGGGCCGGAGGCCGTCTCCCCGTCGCGCTGAACGCTGTCCGAATGAGGTCGCGTCCGCAACCCGCGTCACCGGATCGTTGCCGACGCGACCGATTCGTTACCCTCGCGAATCCGGCTTCGGCATTGGCGCCCCCGGCCCCCCGGCCCGTACATTCTTCACCGTCCGGCGCCACCCAAATCCCCCATTTCGACGACCCCGAATCACACACACGCAGGCTCACCCCCACACCACGGAGCCCCCCATGATTTTCACCCGGCGCGACTTCCTCAAGACCTCGGCGGCCACCGCGGGAGCTCTCGGCCTCGGCGCGGCCTGCGCACCCTACGGCGACGACGACAGCCCCGCCCCCCTCTCGATCCTCGTCCTGGGAGGCACCGGATTCATCGGCCCGCACATGGTCCGGTACGCCATGGCGCGCGGCCACACCGTCACCCTCTTCAACCGCGGCCGCACCAACGCGCACCTCTTCCCCGAGCTGGAGAAGCTGGTGGGCGACCGCGACGGCGATCTGGCCGCGCTGGAGGGACGGCGATTCGACGCGGTGATCGACAACTCCGGCTTCGTGCCGCGCCACGTGCGCGATTCGGCCAACGCTCTCGCCGATTCGGGGCGCTACATGTTCGTCTCCACCCTCTCGGCCTACAAGGATCTGGCCACCCCCGGAATCACCGAGGAGTACGAGCTCGGCCAGATGGAGGATCCCACCGTCGAGGTCGTCGACAACGCCACCTACGGTCCGCTCAAGGCGCTCTGCGAGCAGGCGGTCCAGGAGGTCTTCGGCGAACGCGCCAACATCGTGCGGCCCGGCTACATCGTCGGCCCCGGCGACAGCTCCGATCGCTGGACCTACTGGCCGGTGCGGGTTGCGGCCGGCGGCGACATGCTGGTTCCCGGCGCCCCCGACTACCCGATCCAGTTCATCGACGCGCGCGACCTGGGCGGCTGGATGGTGCGGATGCTCGAAGCGGACGTCACCGGCGTCTTCAATGCGGTGGGACCGGCGGAGCGGGTGGACATGGGCCCCTTCCTGGAGAGCTGCCGCGAGGCGAGCGGGAGCGACGCCGTCTTCCATTGGGTGGGCGAGGAGTTCGTGCAGGAGCAGGGGCTCGTCTTCCCCATCTGGGCCCCGCACACCGGCGACTTCGCCGCCATTCACTCGGTGGACGGTTCGCGCGCAATCGCCGCCGGCTACACGAGCCGCCCCATCGGCGAGACGATCTCCGACACCCTGGATTGGTGGAATGGCCTCACCGAGGAGGACCGCCCGAACGGCGCCATGGCGAGCGGTCTGCGCAAGCCCCCCGAGCTCGGCTTCGGTCCCGCCACGATGGAAGCGATGATGCAGGCGGAAGCGGCGGCGCTGGCGGCCTGGGCGGAGGGCGGACAGGGCTGATGACCAACGATGTGCAGGTGAACTGGGCGCGGCAGGGAGACATCCTCATCGCAAGACCGGCGGGACGAATCTACTCCTCCGAATACCTGGAGTGGCAGAGCGAGCTGGAAGCGGGAATCGCCCCGGACGACACCAAGCTCCTCATCAACCTGAACCAGGTCCCCTACCTGAGCAGCGCCGGGCTCCGAATCCTCCTCGTGCTGGCCAAGCGCTTCACCGGGCCGGACCGCGCCTTCGCCATCTCGGGGACGGGGCGCCTGGCGCGCAAGGTGCTGGCCGCGAGCGGGTTCGACGCCATACTGAAGGTGTACGACTCGGAGGATGCGGCGGTGGCGGGGATGGGGTAGGGGGGGCGGCGCGTATGGTGCCACTTCGGTCCAAAGCACCCTGCCGGTCACCGGTCGAGGACGAATTGGCAACCGTCGGCCAGTCTGCCGATTGCCCGCACGATCGCGGGAGTCGCCGCCTCATCCACCGTACATTCGCCTCTGTCGCGCTGATTGCGGGCGTGGCCTACGCCGCCTGCGACCAGAATCCCGTCTTGCCACCTCCTGCTTCGAATGAGCCTCCTATACTGGAACGGGCTTTTGCGGACCATCAGGTGTTCGGGGGAGAGGACACGGCGATTCCGTTGGCCGACCACTTCGCCGATCCAAACGGCGACCTGGTGCGCTATGTCGTCGAGAGCGAGAACGGTGGCATCGCGACGGTGCGAGCAGCGGGGGACAGCCTAGTCGTCACCGGCATCGCCGAGGGTGTGACGATGGTGTCGGTTACGGCCATGGACTCGGGAGGCCTGTTGGCCACCGGCACCTTCGCCCTGCAGGTCGAGGTCAATCCGGACCGGGCGGTCCTGAGAGCTCTGTACCGTGCGACCGACGGTCCGAACTGGCAACTCAGTCATGGCTGGCTGACCCATAAACCGCTTCGAGATTGGTACGGCGTTGGTACGGATTCGCTGGGCCGCGTGACCGACCTTATTCTTCGCTCCAACAACCTGGCCGGTACGATCCCGGTGGAACTGGTGGATCTGTCCCAACTCAAGACCCTGGTTTTGTCCGTCAACCAATATCTGACCGGCCCGATCCCGCCAGAGTTGGGGGACCTTGCGAAACTTGAGACCTTGGCTCTTGATACCACCCGTTTGGCCGGTCCGATTCCGCCCGAACTTGGAAAGCTCTCATATCTCAAGACACTATCGCTATCCCGCACCGAGCTTACGGGCTCCATTCCCCCGGAACTGGCAAATCTCTCCGCACTGGAGACCCTGAATCTACGCGGCAGATCGTCGAACGCCACACACCATCTCACCGGACCGATCCCCCCGGAACTGGGCAAGCTTGCCAACCTGACCACGCTGGACCTTTCGCGTAACCACTTGACGGGCACCATCCCGCCCGAGCTGGGCAATCTCGCGAGCCTGGAGGTGCTGATGCTTTACGGCGATCAGTTGACGGGACCAATCCCCCCGGAACTGGGCAAGCTTGCCAACCTGACCACGCTGCACCTTTCGGGTAACCACTTGACGAGCACCATCCCACCCGAGTCGGGCAGTCTCGCGAGCCTCGAAACCCTGTCCCTCTCCGGGAACCAGCTGACGGGACCGATTCCTGCCGAGTTGGCGAACCTCACCAACCTGACCACGCTGCACCTTTCGGGTAACCGCTTGACGGAGCCCATCCCGCCCGAGCTGGGCAACCTCACGAGCCTGGAGGTGCTGGACCTTGACGGCAATCAGTTGACGGGACCAATCCCCCCGGAACTGGGCAAGCTTGCCAACCTGACCACGCTGCACCTTTCGGGTAACCACTTGACGGGCACCATCCCACCCGAGTCGGGCAGTCTCGCGAGCCTCGAAACCCTGTCCCTCTCCGGGAACCAGCTGACGGGGCCGATTCCTGCCGAGCTGGCGAACCTCACCAACCTGAAAACCCTCAATCTCCGCGGCAACCAGCTTGCAGGCCCGATTCCACCCGAACTGCAGCAGTTGTCCGCACTGACGACCCTGGGCCTCCAGCGAAACCTGCTGACTGGCACGGTCCCCGCCGGGCTGGCCAACCTTGCCAACCTGGAAACACTGATCCTCTCCCACAACCGGCTTGCAGGCCCGATCCCGCCCGAAGTGCTGGGAATGTCCAACTTGCAGCGACTGGGCATCGCCAGCAATGCCGGGCTTTGCATACCAGGAACAGAGCGTTTCGAAGCCTTCGCCGAAAGACACAGGATTTCATCCTGGTGCAACCAAATGGATCAGGCAATCCTGAAGGCTCTGTACGACGCCTCCGGCGGCAAGGACTGGCGCACCAATGACGGCTGGCTCGATGGATTCGTGTTGGGAACCTGGAGCGGTGTGATGACGGACTCGCTCGGTCGCGTGACCACGATCGACCTTGTTGACAACGGCTTGGCGGGCGAGTTGCCGAGCCTGGGACTGCTAAGCGAACTGACCGAACTGAAGCTGGGTCGCAATCCGAGCCTCGCCGGACGGCTGCCACTCAGCCTGGCACAGCTATCGATGTCGGTGCTGGATTTCGGCGGAACGGGCTTATGCGCTCCGAACGAGGCCGGATTTCAGTCGTGGATGGGGAGCGTCAAGACACTGAATGGTACCGGGCGCAACTGCGAAATTCTCTCGGACCGTAACATCCTGGAAGCGGTGTACCGAACGGCCGACGGGCCAAACTGGGAGAACAGCAAAGGCTGGCTGACGGACGCGCCTCTCGGGGAGTGGCACGGCGTGACCGTGGACTCCTTGGAGCGCGTAACGGAGATCGTACTTTTTCGCGCCGGGGGACCGATTCCGCCGGAGCTCGGGAATCTTTCCGAACTGCGAGTGCTCGACCTATGCTGTCATTGGACGGGTACAGTTCCGACGGCCCCGGAGAACCTCTCCAAGCTGGAGCGACTCGTCATCCGTAGCGACGGGCAGTTGAGCATCTCGCCGACACTGGCCATTCTCCGCAACCTGCGGGAGCTACGCCTCAGCAGCCATCATGTCGTGGACGGAATTCCACCTGAGCTGGGAGACCTGCCTGAACTGCGACGGCTCGAGCTCTGCTGTGAGTTGCCGGGGCCCATCCCTCCCGAGTTCGGCACACTACCCAAGCTCGAAGACCTATCCCTTCGGATGTCGGCCAGCTCCATTCCTGCCGAACTCGGGAACCTGCCCGCTTTGCAAAGGCTTGTGCTCCATGGTGCGACGGGCCCGATCCCACCGGCGCTTGGGAATCTGTCGGCATTGCAGTATCTGTACCTCAACAACGGCTTCAACCCCGGCCAACTGACGGGCTCAATCCCGCCCTCGCTCGGGAATCTCTCCCGGCTGCGAGCCTTGGGACTTGCTGAAAACCAGTTAACCGGCATCATACCACCTGAACTGGGGAACCTCTCGGCATTGCAGTATCTGCACCTTAATGACAATCAGCTGACGGGGCCGATCCCGGCTGAGTTTGGGAATCTCACGAACCTGGAGCAGTTGCGTGCCTGGGACAATCAGCTAACGGGCCCAATTCCACCCGAAATCGGACGGATGTACGCCTTGACGGAACTGGGACTATACAGCAATCGGTTGACCGGTCCCATACCGGCCGAGCTGGGGAATCTCGCACGACTGCCATCCCTGGACCTTCACGACAACCAGTTGACAGGCCCAATTCCGGCCGAACTGGGACAAATGTCCGCACTGACGGCGCTGGACATCTCCAACAACCGGTTGACCGGTACGATTCCGGCCGAATTAGGGCAACTCTCATATCTTTATCGGCTGAACTTTGCCGACAACCAGTTGACCGGTGCGATCCCAGCCGACTTGGGCAATCTCTCACGCTTGTATTCGCTAAACTTTGCCGATAATCAGTTGACCGGATCAATCCCATCCGAACTCGGGACAATGCCCGCACTGACGGGCCTGTATCTGTCAGACAACCAACTGACGGGTTCCATTCCGCCCGAGCTGGGCAATCTCGAGTCGCTCAATCTGTCCCATAACCATTTGACAGGTACCATTCCAGCCGCATTGGGAAAGCTCGCCCGCCTGACAAGCCTGTCCCTCGCCGACAACAGCCTGGCCGGGACGATCCCACCCGACTTCGGTCGCCTCTCAGACCTGTATTCGCTGAATCTCGCTCATAATCAATTGACGGGCGGGCTTCCCCTCGGGCTGAGTGATTCCAATCTCGGATACCTGTACCTCAATGATAACGACGGCCTTTGCGTTCCGGGGACGGAGAGTTTCATAACCTTACACACGAGGCGCCTGGGAAGGGCGGAATTCTCGTGGTGCAACGAACGCGATGTGGCCCTCCTCAAGTCCCTGTACAAGGCAACGGGCGGCAGTGCTTGGTCTACCGTTTGGCAAAGGAGCGACGGCTGGCAGGAAGGAATCAGGGCGAAGCGTGGTCGCGGGCTCGCGCTCGATTCCTGGTACGGCGTGACCGCCGATTCTCTCGGCCGCGTGACCGGGCTCAATCTGAGCGACAACGGCCTCGTTGGCTGGCTTCCCGACGATCTTGGGACTCTTGAGAAACTCGTTGCCCTGAATGTGGCTGGCAATTCGGACCTCGGCGGGAGACTGCCGCTGAGCTTGACCGACCTGTCCATGGAAACGCTCGATTACGCCGGAACGACTCTGTGCGCTCCCGCGGTAACCGCGTTTCAATCGTGGCTGGCAAGCATAGGGACGTTGAACAGTACCGGGCGGAACTGCGGCGTGCTTTCTGATCGCGATATCCTGGAATCGTTCTACCGGGCAACCGATGGACCGAACTGGCGCAGAAGCGATCAATGGCTCACCGACGCGCCTCTCGGGGAATGGTACGGCGTGGAGGTTGGGCAGGAAGATCGCGTGACAAGGCTTGATCTCAGCTACAATAATCTGACAGGATCGATTCCGCCCGAGCTCGGACATCTGTCGGGGTTGCGGGAACTCAATTTGTCCGATAACGCCTTGGGGGGCCCGATTCCCGCCAGTGTGGTTCACCTCAACATTGATCGCAGGAGACTCCGATTGCCGGACAGTCTCTGTTGGCCGGGGGTCCGTGAAGTGGTCGAATGGCTGGGTGCCTCGTCAAGCGCGTCTTTTTGCAACTGGCACGACCTTCGGGTGCTGAGAGAGTTCTTTGAAGCCACCGGTGCCGGGGTAGGGTGGTCAGCTTCCCAGGGATGGCACGGAAACACTGAAACGACCACGGCGGCTGACCACGTCCTCGGCGACTGGCACGGCGTTGAGACCGATTCGCTCGGGCGAGTGACGGACATTGATCTTAACCAGAACGGACTGCACGGGACAGTGCCGCATGGATTGGGTACGCTGGGCCAGCTGACCAGGTTGGTACTCGCCGACAACCCGCGGTTGGAGGGCGCACTGCCACTGTCCATGAGTCGGCTGTCTCTTCGGGCATTCGATTTTTCCGGCACCGGCCTATGCGTTCCGGCCAACGACATCTTCATGTCTTGGCTGAGAGAGATCGCCTCAGTCGGTGGGACCGGAACCGCGTGTGCTAAACTGTCAGACCGAGACATCCTCGAGGTTTTCTACCACGCTACTGCCCCGTGGCTTTACAGCGACAACTGGCTTACCGACGCCCCCTTGGGCGACTGGTACGGCGTATCGGTGGATACTGACGGCCGGGTAACCCGACTTGATTTGCGAAACAACTGGGTCAGGGGCCCCTTACCCGACGAACTCGGCCTCCTTGACCGCTTGACCATTTTCAACCTTCCGTACAACAGGCTCTCCGGCCCCATACCGCCAGCCATGGGCAACCTAAAGGCACTCGAGGAACTTGTCATCACAGGGGATTCCGTCCTGGGACGGGTCGGAAGCGGGGGCAGCTTCACGGTTAGCGCGGGCATTGGATATAACAGGCTGACCGGCTCCATTCCGCGCGAGCTGGGCAATCTGACGAACCTTCGTATCCTCAATCTCAACGGAAATGCTCTGTCTGGCGAGATTCCAGCCGAACTGGGCAATTTGACGAACCTGGAATTCCTAGACTTGGCCGTCCCGATAAACTGCCAGCACGCCCCCGCGCCCAAAATGCCCGACGGATGGACACCCGACAGAGTGCTACGATGCAAGAAGGGAAGTGTGAAACAAAGCTTCACGGGCGCTATCCCGCCTGAACTCGGAAAACTCACCAAACTGAAACGCCTGTACCTCTACAACAACAACCTGACGGGCCCGATCCCGCCCGAGCTCGGGAATCTAACCAACCTGGAAGAGCTGGCGCTTCAGCATAACGACCTCACCGGCATTCCACCCGAACTGGGCAATCTGTCGTCCCTGAAACTGTTGAGGGCTTACGACAACGATTTGGCCGGACCGATCCCCGGTAGCCTGGGGAACGCATCCAACCTGGAGCAGCTTTGGCTGCACAACAACGAACTGACAAGCATTCCCCCGGAACTCGGTAATCTATCCGAGTTGCGTTACTTGTACCTCTTCGACAACGATTTGGCCGGACCGATCCCGGAGGGGCTCGGTTCGCTCGATGATCTCCGTCACCTCGATCTCTACAACAATGCACTAACCACCGTTCCCGCTGATCTGGGGGATCTCGTCAACCTTGACCGCCTTTACCTGCACGGCAACGAAATCGCCGGACCGATCCCCCCGGCGCTGGGGAGTCTGCGCAATCTTGAGCGGTTGTGGTTACAGGACAATCGGTTGTCCGGGCCTGTGCCGTCGCAGTTGGGCGAACTCTCCCGGTTGCGTTGGCTGGATCTGACCGGGAATGAGATGTTGGAGGGCCCTCTGCCGGAGTCATTTACCGCGTTGGACTACCTGGATGTCCTTGTGGCCACGGGCACCGGCGTGTGCGGGTCGCCAAGCGATGCCTTTCAGTCGTGGCTCAACACGGTCGAGCGTGCCCATCTGCCCACCTGTTTCGCACGACACTCGGATCGCGCCGCGGCGTATCTGGTTCAGGCTGTGCAGGATCTGGAACGACCGGTTCCATTGGTAGCCGGCAGAGACGCGCTCTTACGGGTGTTCGTGGCAGCGCCAACGGGGAAGACGATGCCCGTCCCAAGCGTGAGTGCCCGATTCTACGACGGAGCACGAGAGGTGTATCGGGTTGATATACCGGGCAAACCGGCCGCTCTCGGAGCTGAGCTTTTTGAAGCCAGCCTGGATCTGTCGGCCAACTCGCCCATCCCCGGCGAGGTCATTCGACCCGGACTGGAGATGGTGATCGAGATTGATCGCGAGGGCGCTTTGGACCCCTCACTGGCCGTCCCACCGCGCATCCCCGCCGAGGGACGGATGGCACTCGATGTTCGCGCGGTGCCAACGCTTGAGTTCACGGTGGTGCCGTTCCTGTGGACCGACGACCCGGATTCATCGGTAGTCGTGCTGGCAAACGAGATGGCAGCGGACCCGAAGGGGCACGAGTTGTTGGGTCCGGCTCATCATTCTTTGCCGATTCCCGGAATGGCCGTCACCGCACACCCGCCCGTCTGGGTGAACTCCAGCAATGCCTACTCGCTCCTCTCTCGGACGGCGGCCATCCGGGCCATGGAAGGGGGCCGCGGATACTGGCAGGGCATGATGAAAGGCAATAGCGGAGGAGTTCGCGGCGTTGCCTACCAGGCGGGCTGGGTGAGCTTTTCCCGCCCTGAACCGGTGACTATCGTGCACGAGATTGGTCACAACATGTCGCTGTGGCACGCGCCGTGTGGATATCCCGATTACGTCGATCCGGTCTTTCCGTATGAGAATGGAGGAACCGGTGTCCTCGGCTACTACTTTCCCAACGACCAATTTCCCCGTGGGCGTCCCACCGGAGGGTTGGTCGGCCCCGGTGCCCGCGACTTCATGGGCTACTGCAACTCACCCTGGGTCAGCGACTACCACTTCACCAACGCCCTGCGCCACCGGCTCCGCGCGGAACCACCTCCCGCCTCGCCCGCAACAGCCCTCCTCCTCTGGGGCGGCGCCGACGGCGAGGGCGCTCCCTACCTGGAACCGGCGTTCGTCCTGGACGCCCCGCCCGCGCTTCCGGATTCCGCCGGGAGCCACCGGATCGCCGGATACGACGCCGACGGCCGCGAACTCTTCTCCCTGGACTTCGCCCTGCCCATGGTCGCCGATGTGGAGGACCAGTCCTCCAGCTTCGCCTTCGTCCTTCCCGTGCGCCCCGGATGGGAGGCCCTGGCGGTGATCACCCTCACAGCGCCGGACGGTTCCACCGCCACACTGGACCGCAACTCCGAACTTCCGCCCATGACGATCCTGCGGGACGGTTCCACCGGACAGATCCGCGCCATCCTCGGGGGTGACGAAGCGCTTGCGGCAGACGCTCCGGCACCGATGGTTCGGGGACAGAACCTGGTGACGCTGACCAGTCGGGGACTGCCGCCACCCGCATCCTGGCGGCGCTGAAGCGGGAACGTACAGACCACACCGGTCAACGTACGGGAAAGCCAAGGCAAGACTGACCGTTTGGCCTCGGCAATCCCCTGCCAGCCGGCTCGTGTCGAGATGAGCGCCCTTTCGGACGGCAAGTCAATGTGCTGTGTCAATGGGCTGTGGACGGGCTTTCACGTCGCCCACCCCGCCGACAGCGCCTCCGCCTGTTCCAGCACCGTGCGCGTGGCTTTCTCCTGCTTGTCGGGAGGGTAGCCGTGCCTGCGAAGAACGCGCTTCACCAGCCTCCGCAGATTCGCCCGCACATTCTCCCGCAGCGTCCAGTCGATCTTCACGTTCTTCCGAACGGTCTCGACCAGCTCGCGGGCGATTTCGCGCAACGTCTCGTCGCCCAGCACCTTCACGGCGCTGTCGTTCGTCTCCAGCGCGTCGTAGAAGGCCAGCTCGTCCTCCGACAGCCCCAGCTCCTCGCCGCGGGCGTTCGCTTCGCGCATCTCGCGGGCGAGCTGAATCAGCTCCTCGATGACCTGCGCCGCCTCGATGGCCCGGTTCGCGTAGCGGTGGATGGTCCGCTCCAGCATCTCGGCGAATGACCGCGCCTGGACGACGTTCTTCCGCTTGCGGACGGCCAGCTCGCCCTTGAGCAGCTTCTGCAGGAGCTCGACCGCCAGGTTGCGTTGCTTCATCCCCTTCACTTCGGACAGGAACTCTTCGGACAGGATGGAGATGTCGGGCTTTTCCAGGCCCGCGGCGGAGAAGATGTCCACCACACCTTCGGAAGCCACGGACCGCGAGACGATTTGGCGAATGGCGTAGTCCAGCTCCTCCTCGGGCTGCGCCTCCCCCCCGGCCCGCTTGGCCAGCACCGCCCGGACCGCCTGGAAGAAGGCCACGTCGTCGCGGATCCGCATCGCGTCGTCGTGCGGCACCGCAAGCGCGAAGGCCTGTGACAGCGCGCGCACCGCCCGCAGACAGCGCTCCTTCCCATTCTCCTGAGCCAGGATGTGCTCCTGCGCGAGCGGCAGCAGACCGACCCGCTCGGCCGCCGTCCCCTCGATCCATGCCGCATGGTCGAACCCGTGGAAGAGCCCGCGGCACACCTCGTCCTTCTCCAGCATCGCCGCCACCGCATCCGCCTGGTCCACCGTGGTCTTGCCCGTGCCTCCGCTCTCGGTGTAGTTCGCAAGCGCCCGTTTCAACTCGTGCGCCACGCCGATGAAGTCCACGACCAGGCCGCCCGGCTTGTCCCGAAAGACGCGGTTCACCCGCGCGATCGCCTGCATCAGCCCATGTCCGCGCATCGGCTTGTCGATGTACATGGTGTGGAGGCTCGGCGCATCGAATCCGGTGAGCCACATGTCCCGCACCAGGACCATTCGGAGAGGGTCGCCGGGGTCGCGGAACCGGTTGGCCAGCAGTTCGCGGCGCGCCTTGTTGCCGATGTGCGCCTGCCAGTCGGGCGGATCCGAGGCGCTGCCGGTCATCACGACCTTGACTTGGCCCTTGGCGTCGTCCTCGTCGTGCCAGCCGGGGCGAAGGCGAATCAGCTCGCGGTGGAGATCGATGCAGATGCGGCGGCTCATGCAGACGATCATCGCCTTGCCTTCCAGCGCCTCGGTGCGCCGGCCGAAGTGCTCGACGATGTCCCGGGCAATGAGTCGGATTCTTGGTCCCGCGCCCGCCACCGCTTCGAGCTGCGCCCATTTGGTCTTCAGCCTCTCCTTGCGCGCGGCCTCCTCCTTCTCGGTCACCTCCTCGAAGTCGGGATCGATCTTCGGCCGTTCGCTCTCGTCCAGCGCCAGCTTCGCCAACCGGCTCTCGTAGTAGATCGGCACGGTGGCCCTGTCCGCGACGGCCCGCTCGATGTCATAGACGCTGATGTAGTCGCCGAAGACTGCGCGCGTGTTGGCGTCCTCCAGCTCGATGGGCGTGCCGGTGAAGCCGATGAAGGACGCATTGGGGAGCGCGTCGCGCATGTGGCGTGCGTAGCCGTCGATGAAGTCGTACTGGCTGCGGTGCGCCTCGTCGGCGATCACGACGACGTTCCGGCGCCTCGACAACAACGGCATCCGGTCGCCCTTCTCTTCGGGGAAGAACTTCTGGATCGTGGTGAAGACCACGCCGCCCGACTCGACCGCCAGCCTTGCGCGCAGATCGGCGCGGCTGCGGGCCTGGACCGGAGTCTGCCGCAGCAGCTCCTGGCAGCGGGAGAAGGTGCCAAAGAGCTGATCGTCCAGGTCGTTGCGGTCGGTCAGCATTACGACGGTCGGGTTCTCCATGGCGGGTTCGCGGATGATCCGTCCGGCGTAGAAGGCCATCGTCAGGCTCTTGCCGGAGCCCTGGGTGTGCCAGACGACGCCGATCCGCCGGTCGCCGGGTGCGCCTCCCGGCCGCCGCCCGTACTTCTTGCGGCCCTGAGGTTCGGCGACCCACTTCAGTTGTTGCATCTCGGACGCGCGCAAGGTCTCTGCGACCGCCGTCCGGACCGCGTGAAACTGGTGGTACCCGGCCATCTTCTTGGCCAGGCTGCCGCTGCCGTCGTCGTCGAATACGATGAAGTCGCGCAGAAGCGCCAGGAACCGGCCCCGTTCGCACATTCCGGCGAGCATCGCCTGCAACTGGGGAAGACTCGGGTCGGCCAGCGCCTCGCCGGTGATCGTGCGCCACGGCTTGAACCATTCCCTTCCGGCCGTGAGGGTTCCGACGCGGGCCTGCACGCCGTCCGAAGCGATGAGCGCCGCGTTGAAGGCGAAGAGCCTGGCGAGCTCGGCCTTGTAGGTCTGGAGCTGCTTCCACGCCGTCCACACCGTCGCCTTCTCGTCCGCCGCGTTCTTGAGCTCGATCACGCCGAGCGGAAGACCGTTGACGAAGAGCACGATGTCCGGCCGCCTCTCGTGTTCGCCATCCACGACGGTGAACTGGTTGACCGCAAGCCAGTCGTTGTTCGCGGGGTTCGCGAAGTCGAGGATGGAGACCTGCGCGCCGCGCAGCGCGCCTCCGATGGCTCGGTATTCGACCGTCGCACCGTCCACAAGCAAGCGGTGGAAGGCACGGTTGCGGACTTCCAGCGTGGCCCCTTCGGGTTGGGTCAGCTTGCGCAGCGCGTCGTCCAGGGCGTCCGCGGGCAGGCCGGGATTCAGGCGGGCCAGGGCATCCCGCAAGCGGCGTTCGAGGATGACATCGGTGTAGTCGGCTCGTTCGGCGTTCGCTGCGTGCGGGGCAATCTCGGGACCGTGGGCGACCTGCCAACCGAGGGCGGCGAGCCATTCGAGAGCCGCGGCTTCGACAGTGGATTCGGAGACGGGGCTCACACGGACGGTTCCGCGAGCAGGTTGACGATGAGGCGGACCAACAGGTCCTTGTTGGCGGGAGCGCTTTCGGCGATGAGGAGGGTAAGCGCGGTGAGCGCCTGTGGATTCAGGTCGTGCTGCAATCTCTCCTGCCGAAGATATAGCAGAAACAGCAGCGAGCCGATGCGCTTGTTGCCGTCGGTGAAGGGATGGTCCTTGACCAGGAAGTAGAGGAGGTTCGCGGCCTTCTCCTCGCGCGTTCGGTAGAGGGGCTCGCCGAACATGGTCTGTTCGACGTTGCCGAGAATCCCCTTGAGCGCGTCGCCGCGTGGATTCCCAAAGAGGGGCGACGCTTCTCCGCGCGCCATCAGCGCCGTCCTGAAGTCCGCAATCGCCGCACTTGCATGTTCGTGGTCGAGGGCCGCGGACGGCGGCCGCGTGCCCGCCGGGGCCTCGAGGCGATCCTCGTCGTATTCGAGCAGCAGGCGCCATGTATCGGCGTAGCGCGTGACGAGTTCCAGGACGGCCTCTCCGGCACCGCTCACCATCGACTGACTGCGCAGAGTCCGAGCGAGCAGGTCGAGCGTCTCGCGCGCCTCCCGCAGGCCCCGCTCGGCAAGCCGTCGCTCGTTGAGGGTGTAGCCGCTGACCAGATGTTCGCGCAGCGTGCGGGTGGCCCACTGGCGGAAGCGGACGGCGCGCTTTGAATTCACCCGGTATCCGACCGAGATGATCGCATCGAGGTTGTAGTGCCGAATCCGCCGCCGGACCCGCCGGTCCCCCTCGGATCGAACTAGCAAGAAATCCTTGGTAGTTGCCGATTCCTCCAACTCGCCGTCGACAAAGATGTTCCGCAGGTGCTGCCGGATGTTTTCGGAGGTCGAGGCGAACACGGCCGCCATCTGGCCCCGGGTCAGCCAGACTGTCTCCTGTTCCAGGCGCACGTTCAGCGCGACCTCGCCGTTCGAGGCCTCGTAGACGGCGATTTCGCCGCCGGGGCGGGATTCGGGAGTGGCGGTCACTCGGTCGGCTCCTTTCCTCGAGGCGGCGCCGCTCATGCGTGAACTCATGGTCCGTCGCGGGACACGGTGGAAACTAACGACTCCGCGTCGCCCGTCCGGATCTCGCCGGAGATGAGTTTGGGGAGGAGGGTGTCGCGGAGCGCGGCGAGGGTGCGGGATTCCGAAACGCTTGATCTGATCCGGGCATCGAGCGGCCCGGCAAGCGAATCGAACGCGTCAACGACCTTCCGATCCGCTTCTATCATTCTCAAGGCCTCGAACTGGCCCTTGTTGATTGCACCGAAGACGGTGCCCGTATGCTGATACTCGCGAAGCGCCCGCTGCATTGCCCACGCTGAATGGTAGGTGTAAGTGGCGGAACCCGATCTGTGTCTCAGTGCGGCTACACCTCTTCCGATGCAACATCTCTCCCAAGCAACATTGATGTCCCCAACCGGTGCCCGCACGCTCACCAGCGTGTCCTCGGGGCTAGCGATGCGAGTCGGCGCGGAACAGAATCGCCGGTTCGTAGGATAACGGAAACCGAAATCGGTCCGTCCTTGGAAGAACGGCAACCCGTCGCCATCCTCGTTGTAGGTGCTGCCGGGAGGTGATTGACCCATGGTCAAGAGCATGCAGTCCTTCAGCGGCTTGACCGCCCACTCCTCCGGAATCTCGCCCATCTCGGAATCCACCAGCCGGTCGGGGAACAGGTCGGCGAGGTGATCGGGCAGGCCCGTGTCCCGGCCCTCCATCTTGGCGCGCACCGGGTCGAAATCGACGAACCAGGACTTGAAGAGCGCCCGGGCCATCGCCTCCAGCGTCTCGTTCATCCGCCGGTTCAACTCGATCTTGTCGTCCAACGCGCCGAGGATGTGGGCGATGGCTCGTTGCTCGGGGAGGAGTGGGACGTGGAGTTGGAATCCTGGAATATCCGCACACCTTAGGCTGTCGAAGACGGCCCCAACGTTGACGTATTTTGCGACCTGTTCCCACCACTGGGGACCACGAACCAGCCAGCGCAGGAAGGGTTTGTGTACTCTGGTGCCGTCGGATCTGAGCAGGACAAGATTCTGGCCCAATGCAAAATCGAGCCCAGGGGAGACGAAGCCTGTCTCGCCAGGATTACAACGTCGTGAGAGAACGATGTCGAAGGATTCGGGTTTGGCTCTTCTGGTCCAGGTATCGAAGTCCTCGCGTGTGATCCGCCGCGCACCAGTGAGATCGATTCGACCGTGCTTGATCTGCGGTATGCCAACGTAGGGATAGCCGGCCGCTTGGGCCGGCGGAGTGCGGTGTTCGCAATCGTACAAGGAGATCCCTGCATCGCAGAGAGACATCTTCGGCCACTCGTCCGAGCCCCCCAACCCCGCAACCACCACCACATACCCCCTCTCAATCTCCCGCCAAAATCGCTCCGGTAACCGCGCCCAGTCCCGCGCCTCCACGAGGAACGGAATGTTCGATTCCCGGACCGCCTCCTCGAAGTCCATCAACCGATCGAGCTGAATCTTCTTCAGCCCCGGCCCGCGCAGCACCAGGTCAAGGTCGCTGCCCTCATGTCCCCGGCCATTCACCCGACTGCCGTAGGCCCACACCTCGATTCCGGGCAGGTGTTGCCGCAGCAGCGCCTCCAGAACGCGCCGGTGTCCTGGGGAGAGGAGCAACCGGTCACTCATCGTTCGTGCGATCAAGCATGTCGGCCAGGGACTTCGCGTCAGCGAGAAAGGAGGCAAGGAGCTCGAGCGCCGCCGCGTCGAACCGCTCGTCGTTTTCCGGGTCAATGAGACCGTCCACCGCGTCCCGATAGCCGAGCCAACGCTCCGCCGCGTCGGGCGTGATCAGATCATGTTTCGCCGCGTGCCGGAAGAGATCCTTGAAGTGGAGGCGGTCCGCCTGCCGGTTGCTCGCGAACCAGGCGGCCAGGCGCTTGCGCAGCAGCTTGCCGCTCTGCTCAAGGGCCACCTCGAAGTAGCTGGCGAGGGCCTCGCCGGTGAGGCGGCGGGCGGTCTCGTCCTCGGCAACGGCGAGAGCGTCGAGGCAGGCGCCGAGCCGGTCGATACAGCTCCTGAGAAAGGTCGTGTCGGTGCGCATTGTCAACGCCTGCGCGGCTGGGTTTTCCGAGCGTCGCGTGACTCGAACCGCACCTCTGGTCAGGCTGCTCTCGCGCCATCGCGACGGTCTCACGCCGCCGCCTGGAGAAGCCGTTCGAATCCATCAGGGGAAGACCAGAGAGCGACTTCGGACTGCTGCTCGACAAGCTGGAAGTCCTCCTTTTGCCAAAGATCCTGGGTGTCGTCGAACAGGGAAACCAGCGTCAGTTGCTGACTCTCCCGCAGATGGCTGAGATCGACGCATCCGGCGACAACATGTTCCGTAATCCGTCGCGCGGCACCTCGGGAACCGGTGCTGAGCAGGAAGACGAGCGCTGTCCGGTTCCCCGTGCGGGTCTCGAAATCGATCGTCCACTGCCGCCCCGACCTGCCTGTACGCTTCACCCCGCGCTCATGCGTGATGCGCCGCTCCGTCAGCCACTCGTGAACCTCGTCAGACGCACTCTGGGCCACCCTGGTTCTCAGCGTGAACCACAGATCGGTGACGCGCACCGCACCCTGAGCGACCCGTAGAACGGAGTCACCCACCGCTGCATCCGCAGATACCCGCAGCAAGAGTTGACCGCGTTCCAACTCGAGTCCCAACGTCCGACATACGTCTCCGATCATGCGGTTCTGTTTGGGGGATATACGCCTGCTCACGGATTGCGTCCGCAGCCAACCGAGGCTCTCGCCGAAATCGGTGATCTTTAGGCCTCCGTTACGCCGGAGCACGAAGACATCGACCACGCCGCCGTCGGGATACATGAGTGGCGTCCGCACCCTCACCCCTTCATCAGGAGCAGGTGAGCAGGTGAAGAGCGGTGGCAGTGACCCCGCGATCGACGAACACATCATTTCGAAGTTCATATGTCGAGATCCTTCTGTAGCGCCAAGGCTCCCATGCGCCCATCGTGAACGATTCTCGACTCGGCGCAAAACTGACTCCAGACGGCGCTCGGCTCAGTCCACGGAGCAGTGATATCCTTGGGAACATATGCCTGCTTGTCGCGCCAAGCCTCCGTCCATCGGTGCTTGTGCTTCTCCCCTATGCGGCTGCGGTCCGGATTGTGGTGCTCGGCACCGAGGTCGAGCCCGTAAATGCGACCGACACCCCGATGAACCAGGGTGTACGAGAGAGTACCCGCCTTGGGGTTGCAACGACCATTGACGAACAGCGGGTAGCCGGCTTCGGACGCGACCTCGGCCCTGAATTCCCGTGCGGGAGAATGATCCTCGTCATCCCGCCATTCGATGTCGCCAACAATTCGCTTCGTATCGTCGGACGGAATCGCGTCGAACTCCTGCTGGCTCAGCGTCACGGCAAGCCACCTCTCTCATCCGGCGGCGTTTCGAATCCCAGCGCCGCAAGGTTGTCTCTGACCGCCGCGTCAAGCCGGGCACCTTCCGCCTGTTGCCCGCGAAACTCCGCGACCAGCCGCGTCATCTTGTCCTGGAACGGTTCTCCGTCGTCCTCCTGCGGCTCCACTCCCACATAACGGCCCGGCGTGAGCACATGGCCATGCCTGCGGACCTCGTCCAGCGCGGCGCTCTTGCAGAATCCCGGCACGTCGGCGTAGCCGTCGTCCTCCGTCCTCCAGGCATGATAACTGTCCGCGATCCGCGCGATCTCCCCGTCGGTCAGCTCGCGGTGCGTCCGGTCCACCATCCGGCCGAGCTTTCGCGCGTCGATGAAGAGGATCTCGCCGCGCCGCCGCCGTCCGCGCGCCAGGAACCAGAGACACGCCGGAATCTGGGTCGAATAGAAAAGTTGGCCGGGCAGCGCGACCATGCAATCCACCAAATCCGCCTCGACCAGCTTCCTGCGGATCTCGCCCTCGCCGGACTGCGCGGTGGACATCGACCCGTTGGCGAGCACGAATCCCGCCACGCCTCTCGGGGCCAGATGATGGACCATGTGCTGCACCCAGGCAAAGTTCGCGTTGCCCTTCGGAGGGACGCCGTAGCGCCAGCGCTTGTCGTCGGTCAGCCGTTCGCCGCCCCAGTCCTTCACGTTGAAGGGGGGATTGGCGAGGATGAAGTCGGCCTTCAGGTCGGGGTGGCGGTCGTTGTGGAAGCTGTCGCCGTGCGCGATCTGTCCGCCGATGCCCCGAATCGCAAGATTCATCTTCGCGAGCCGCCACGTCGTGTAGTTGGACTCCTGGCCGTAGACCGAGATGTCGCCCCGGCCCCCCTTGGCCTCACCGTTGCCGTTCCCGTTGGCATGAGCGCGGATGAACTCGACGGACTGCACGAACATCCCGGACGATCCGCAGCAGGGATCGTAGACGCGCCCCCGGTAGGGTTTCAGCATCTCGACCAGCAGCCGGACGACGCAGCGCGGCGTGTAGAACTCGCCGCCACGCTTGCCCTCGGCGTCGGCGAACCGGGAGAGGAAGTACTCGTAGACGCGGCCCAGCACATCGCGGGAGCGCGCCTCGGCGTCCCCGACCCGGATGTTGCCGATCATGTCGATCAACTGGCCGAGACGCCGCTTGTCCAGGGCGGGCCGGGCAAAATCCTTCGGAAGAACGTCCTTCAGCGCCGGGTTGTCGCGCTCGATGGCGGCCATGGCCCGGTCCACCGTCTGGCCGATCGTCGGCTGGCGGGCCTGAGTTTTCATACGCGACCAGCGGGCTTTCCGCGGCACCCAGAAGATGTTCTCGGCGATGTACTCGTCGCGGTCCTCGGCGGCCTCTTCGCCCCAGTTGGCCAGCACCTCGGCGCGGCGCTCCTCGAAGGCGTCGGAGATGTACTTGAGGAAGATGAGACCGAGCACGACATGCTTGTACTCGGCGGCGTCCATCGAGCCGCGGAGCGCGTCGGCCATCGCCCACAGCTCCGACTCGTAGCCGGTCGTGGCGGCGCTGTTGGTCTGGGCGTCGGGCACGGTCGTCAATATCCTCGGTTCGTGCGTGGGCCGCGGAAACGCCACGAAGCTGCCCGCGCCCGATAATCAGGGTCGGAAAAACGCGCGGCTTTCACCAGACCCGCGCAAAGGGGCCGCTGAAATGCGCCACAATTCGGTTTTCGCATTTCCAGTTGCATTTCCCGGGGCCAGTCGTTGCGAAATGCGAAATTCACGGTGGATTATGCGACGCTGCGGCTCCGGCTACATCCCCATATCCGGAACCACGCCGCACGCCACCCGGGCGCCGCCTCCGCCCAGGGGCGCGGGCAAATCGGAGAAATTGTCGCCGCCCGCGTGAATCATCAGTGCACGGCCGTCGAGATCGCCCAGCTTCACACGGGGAGCCACGACCGGAGCGGTCGAGGCGCCGGACGAGTTGACCAACAGGACGGGCAGGTCGCCCAGATGACCGTTCCCTTCCGGACCCTCGTGGCGGCCGGTGTTCTGCGGGTCGAAGTGACCGCCCGCGTCCTTGCCGCCCATCTCGCAACTGGGGTTTGCATGGACATGGAATCCGTGCGCGCCGGGCGAGAGGTTGGTCAGGTTCGGCGTGAAGCGCGTGCCTTGGTCGGTCTCCTCGACCAGTACGGTACCGATCGACATGCCTGACGCGGTCTCCGCGATCTCCACTACGACCGAGTCGCCCGGTGACACCAGATCCCTGCAGGTGGCGACTCCAAGGGCGAGCGCGAGGGCCACCAGGGATCCCCCGAGCCGGGTTGTGAATCCGAGCTTCTTCTGAGTCTTCATGTGTGCCTCCAGCCTCGGAAGTACTGCTGAGCGAGCGCGCTTGCCTGGTCGGCTCCTGCCGGGACCGCTGCTTGCCAGTCCTCCGTCGGTTGTCGTGGGTTCTGCAATCCCGCTCCATCTCCGGTCACCCGCCCCCCGCCTTCCACCGGTCGTACCGCATCCTGAGCGTACGCACCGGGTTCGCGTTCTCCCCCTCCACGATATTCTCGTCGGTCACGTCGATGAAGAGCGAGTAGTCGCCGTCGTTGAAGGACTCGCCCTCGGGGTCGTCCGGGTTGGCCACCAGAATGTAGGCCACATGCGAGGTCTTGCCGTCGCAGGGGACATGATCCAGGAGCGGTTCGCTTTCGCAGGTGCAGCGGCCGTCGCCCCCTGCCGCATCGGCGGCCTCCATCGCGGCCATCACCCGGTCGGCCATCGTTCCGGTCTCGCCGTGGAAGGCGGTCACCGCGTCATGGACCACGTCGTCGGAGGCCAAAATGTTGCCCTGCACCGAGAAGTACATCCCCAGCGCGGGAATCGAGTCGGCCACCGCCAGCGAGGCCTCGCCGTTGCCGTCGCCCGAGTGACCGGCGCAGCGCCCCTGCATGTCCACAATCCCGAACTGGCGCCGCTCGAAGGCGGGATCCTCCGAGAGCATTTCGATGATCCGGCCGGGCGCCGTTCCCTTCCTGAGCTCCGCGTAGATCAGCTCCTGGTTCGCGCGCGTCCGGTCCACCCCGGCCTGGGCCGCCGCCACCGCCACTCCCGGCACCACGATCGCCTGAATGTCCATCAGCCCCGTGGAGGGGAATCCGGCGAAGCGTCCCTGCGCAACGCAGGTCGCCGAAGCGATGATGACCTGGCCGGTGCGGGTATCGACCGCAATGACCGACCAGGTGGCGGAGAGGGCGCCGGGCAGAAGCGCCAGGAGCAGGAGCGAGACAAGGGCGCGGTGGACTTGCCGCGCAGCAGCGGTGCGGGCCATGATTTGCCTCCAGAAAATCCGACGGACGATGGTTGGTCGAGCGGGGGACAACTTCCCTCCCGACGGACCGTCGCGCAACCCGGGAGAACGAGATGAGGGATTCCAGCCCGAGCGATGCAGAGCAGGCCGCAACCGATGCCACCGGCGGCGCCGGGGCCGGGCGAGTCAGTCGCAGAGGATTCGTGGACAGGAGCGCGAAGGCGGCGATGGGCGCGATGATCGTGCCGCGCCATGTGCTGGGGGGACCCGGCTGGCAGGCGCCCTCGGACCAGTTCAACATTGCGATCGTCGGGGTCGGCGGGCAGGGCACCGAAAACGCCCAGGAGCTCGGGACCGAACAGATTCCGGCGATCTGCGACGTTCACTTCGGGATCGTCCACCGGCGGGTGCAGGAACGCCTGAACGACCGCGACGGCAACCCGCGCGAGAAGGGAGTCCGCTGGCGGGAACAGTTCCTCCAGGCGCGCCAGTACACCGATTTCCGCGAGCTGCTCGACCGCGAGGAGGGGATCGACGCGGTTCTGATCGCCACCCCCGACCACCTCCACGCCCCGATCGCGAAGGCGGCGATGGAGGCCGGCAAGCACGTCTACGTTGAAAAACCGCTGACCTTCACCGTCCACGAGGCCCGCCGACTCGCCGAGATCGCGGCCCGCACCGGCGTCGTCACGCAGATGGGCAACCAGGGCCATTCGGGCGACAGCGCGCGCCTGGTCAACGAGTGGGTGCGCTCCGGGCTGATCGGCGATGTAACCGAGGTCCACATCTGGACGAACCGCCCGATCTGGCCGCAGGGGGTTCGGCGTCCGCAACCGTGGGAAGAGGGCCTGAATCCGGGGTGGTACCAGCAGTGGCACCAGGGCGCGATCTCCTCGCTGGCCGCCGATCTGATGGACGCGGGCTACCCCATGCCCACCGGCCTCGACTGGGATCTCTACCTCGGTCCGACCACGAAGGAGATCCCCTTCCACCCCGTCTACCACCCCTTCAACTGGCGCGGCTGGGTCGATTTCGGGGTCAGCGCGCTCGGCGACATGGGCGCGCATCTGGTCGATCATCCCTACTGGGCGCTGAATCTCGGCTGGCCCGCCGCCGTCGAGGCCACCTCAACCCCCTGGGGCGGCCCCGCGGACGATCCCGAGTCCTTCCCGCTGGCGATGCGCGCGCACTACGCCTTCCCCGCGCGGGGGTCGCTGCCGGCGGTCGATCTGCACTGGTACGACGGAGGTCTGATGCCGCCCCGGCCGCCCATGCTGCCCGCCGAGGCCCGGCTCAACCGCGAAGGCGGGGTGATGATGGTGGGCGACCGCGGGGTCCTCATGCACGAGACCTACGGCCGCAATCCGCAACTCTTCCCCGAATCGCTGGCCAGGGAGGCCGAGGATGTGCCGCAGTCCTTCCCCCGCATCGAAGACACCCACCAGATGAACTGGGTGCGCGCCTGCAAGGAGGGCGGCGAGGCTTCCTGTCCCTTCGACTACGCCGCCCGGCTCACCGAGGTCATGCTCCTTGGCGTCGTCGCGCTGCGCACCGGCCAGGGCCGCACGATCCACTACGACGGCGACGCGATGCGGATCACGAACGTCGAGGAGGCCAATCGCTTCCTCACCCGCGAATACCGCGACGGCTGGGAGGTGTAGCCGGTCCCGGCCGGCCTGGCTGCGCGGAAGTCCCGGTCCCGAAGCGCGGTCGCGTTGCAAGAAGGGTTGGGGGCTGAGGGCGGCGTCGGCGGCCACGGCGGCGTGGGACGGCGCCCTGCGGCTCCGCCGGAACGCACGGCGGCCGATCCGATTACGGTCGGCTGCGTGGACGGCCAAAGGGCAGCCGCGGCGTTCTCGCTGCCCCGTTCGCACCCGGGGGGCGCCTCCGGCCCCTGCGCGGGCCGGCCCGGACGCGAGGCCGCGAGGCGATGGCGCGCGCGCAACCCCTCCGGCCCTACCGCGATCCCGTGGCGGTCATCCCGTTGGGAAAGATCTCCTTCCAGCCCGCGAGGAACGCCTCCATCTCGCTCTCGGTCCCGATCGACACGCGCAGGTAGTCGAGCATCGGCGGGAAATTGCGGCCGACGGCGATGTTGCGCTGCCGGAAGGCGGACCGAACCTCGGAGGCGGGCCGGCCGGTGTGGACCATGAAGAAGTTCGTTTCCGAAGGGATCACCTCGAAGCCCTGGTCGCGGAGCTCGTTCGCGGCGGCGTCGCGGAGCGCAATCGTCGTGTCGCGCACCCACGCCTCCGATTCGTTGTCCTCGAGCGCGGCCACGCCGCCCCACTTCACCAGCGCATTGACGCTGCCGGTGCTGTGGATCCGCATCTCGGCGATCATCTCGGCCGGCGCGATTCCGTAGCCCAGACGCAGCCCGGCCATCCCGTAGATCTTGGAGAAGGTGCGGGTGACGAGAACCTTGCGCCCCTCCTGGATATAGGGCACCGCCGTGGCGTAGGCCGGATCCTGCACGA
Source organism: Gemmatimonadota bacterium (assembly GCA_022822325.1). Lineage (GTDB taxonomy): Bacteria > Gemmatimonadota > Gemmatimonadetes > Longimicrobiales > Gaopeijiaceae > Bin94. Next base: position 77,441 of record JAJEBW010000029.1, read on the forward strand.
AGTGGTGATACGCCTCGTCGATCAGAACCGGAATGTCCTCGGGAATGTTGTCCAGCAGATGCCGGATGTCGGAATCGGGAACCACCACGCCGGTCGGATTGTTGGGATTGCAGACGTAGACCATCCCCACATCGCGGTAGTTGCGCTTCGTGACCTGGATGAGATCGTCGATGTCCTGCGTGTGATCGGGCAGGAGCGGCCGCATGATCGGGTCGGCGTCGATCCCCGACGCCACCGAATAGACGGTCATGAAGGTCGGTTCCACCCCCACTACCTTCTCGTTGTGCCCCAGGAAGGCCAGCCCGGCCACGCGCAGCGTCTCGCCCGATCCCGCGTTCATGATGATGTTGCGGGTGTCGACCCCGTGGTGCGCGGCGATCTTCTCGCGGATGTCGCCATCGGGATAGCCGTACCGGTTCGAGTACTTCCACGCGGCGTTCATCGACGCCATCATCTTCTCGGAGGGACCGTACGGGTTCTCGTTCGAGGCCAGCTTGACCAGGTCGTCGTACGGATCGACCGGGGCCAGACCGGGCGGGGGCGGGGGCAGACGCAACCCCAGCGCCGAGGCGGGCCGGAGTCCGAGCGCGCCCAGCGCCGCAGCCGCGCCACCCATGAAATGTCGACGGGAAAACCGATTCTTCATCCTGCTTCTCCTTGGCTTTGCGGAGTTGACAACGGGCCCGGTCGCGGAGACGCCGGAGCCCAATGCTGTGAAAGAGACATAATAGGGCGGGGGCGGTGGGGACGCCAGTTTCGGAAGGGTCGGGGACCGATCTTCTCACAGGCGTTCGGGTCATCGGCCGCGGATCCGGCCCCGGGGAAGCCGCGGCTCCCGAAATCGTCAGCGGCGGGTTGCCGCTCCCCCCAGCGCCGCCGCCAGTTGCTCCAGGCTCTCCAGATTGTGGACCGGCCGGTGTTCGTCCACCTCCGGCAACAGCGCCCGGATTCCGGCCGCCCGGGGCGCGAACTTCTCGTAGCGGAGCAGCGGGTTCAGCCAGATGAGGCGGCGGGACGAGTGTCTGAGCCTGCGAGCCTGCGCGCGCACCTCCCTTCCCCCTTCGCGATCCAGACCGTCCGTGACCAGGATGACCACCGCGCCCGGCGCCAGCAGCCGACGGGACCAGTGCAGGTTGAAGCTGCGCAACGACCGGCCGATCCGCGTGCCGCCCTTCCAGTCCTGAACGGCGCCGCCCACGCGATCGAGCGCGCGGTCCACATCGCGGTCCCGGAGCAGGCGCGTGATGTTGGTCAGGCGAGTGCCGAAGACGAAGCTGTGAACGCGGGCGACGGCGTTGGCGCGGGCGTGGGAGCGTGCGGGCGCGCGATGGGCGCGCGACGGAGAGTTCGTCAGCGCGTGAAGAAAGTGCAGCAGGATGCGCGTGTAGGACTCCATGGAACCGGAGATGTCGCAGAGCGCGACAAGAACCGGAGGCCGCGTGACGGGGGACTGGCGCCGGAGCGGAAGCGGCCATCCGCCTGCGCGAACGCCGGTGCGAAGGGTGCGCCGCAGATCAATGACCCGTCCGCGCGGGTCGGGGGTGTGGCGGCGCGTGAGGATCGGCCGCACATCGAGCCGAAAGGAACGGATCGCGCGGCGCGCCTGCGCCATCTCGACCGCGGTCATCTCCTCGAAGTCGCGGGTGCGGAGAAGCTCGTCGCCGGACCAGGCCAGCCGGAGAGGGATCCGGTGCGTCGCCGCGCGGGCGGGGGCCCGGGCGGGGCGGGGGGTGGGCGCGGGGTCGGGAGCCAGCCGGGCCGGGGCGCGCGAAGGCGGCTGCCCGGCGGGAACCTTCGACCGCGACAGGAGGGCGGCCAAAGCCTCGTCCGCACCGAAGGGATCGCGCCAGAAGAGACGGAAGGCGCTGTCGAAGATGTGACGATGCTCGCGCTTCGAGACCAGCGTACCATGCAGCGCCCAATAGAACTGCCGCCGCGAGGTGATCTCGACGGCCGCGAGCGCCCGCGTGGCCGCAAGGGTGTGGCCGGGTCCGACGGGAAGCCCGGCGCCACGCAACAGGCGGACGAAATGGGCGACGTTGGCGGGGAGGCGGGGGGTGGGGGTCACCGGATCGTCCACATACCCGGGGCCACCATCGGCGGAGCTCAACCGAGTCTATAGCGGTTGCAACCCGGAATCGAGCAAGCGAGCGAACTCCTCGATTCCTCCTTCCACATCGGGGCGTCCCGGTCTCTCGTATGCGAACGAGAACCCGTGGTTGCCATCCAGATCCACGGTCAACGCCCCGCCGATACTATCCCACTCCATGAGGATGCCTCCAGAGGACTGTGGTCCGACAACCGGCCGGGAGAATCCGCATTCGGCCAGAAACTCTGCCACCTTCATAGCCTCGTTCAGGATATCCGGTCGGATCGGCCCGCCACCGTAGGAATCCCAATTCGGCGGAAGTGCTCGGAAGCTCTGCATCTCCTGGCTGACACCGTCAAGCCATGTGGCAGGGGCAGAGAGCTTGGGGCGCATGGTGCGGGGGGCCGTCAGGCACGAATCCTCCCTTCGCTGCCGTAAAATCCAGATGGGCCTCTTCCGGGGTCGGCGGGAATCGGTCAGGGGCGCCGCTGGTGTGACTCCGGCGTCCTCAGTGAACTGAAGGTTCGTCATCTCTCGCGCTCCCAGTGTCGGTGCATCCGTTCCGAAGTCACGTCGGCAAACCCTTGTACGATCCATTCGCGGGCCAGGCCCAGTCGGGAATCAAGCGAATCGGCGTCGCCGCTACCGAACCCACCACGTGCACTCAACGTAAGTGCGATGCTCTCCCTGCCGAACGAGTCGAACCCGGGGACAGCCTCGACGTAGAGTCGCGAGACGGCATCGTCCTCTGAGGGCATCCGGTAGCGAACGTGCAGTCTCAAGTCCTCCAGGTCGGGCAGGAACGAGCATTCCCGGCTTCCTGAGAGCATGGGAATTACCGACCCGATCTCGCCGTGCCGGTCCCAGCCGCCGCCAGCCGGAATGTGGTTGACATAGGTCGGTTCCCACTGGTTGAGCGCCGGCTCACCGAGTTGCTCGTATGGGGGGCGGTCAACCCGCGAATCTCGCCGAATTGCACCGCGATCGCGACCTCAACTACAGGGGGCCTCCCGAACGAAGGAAGTGGACTCACTGCACCTCCACGAGGGCTAAGGACACCGTCTCACCCACCCGTCGGCAAACCATTGGACGCTCCTCAACCGGAGGTGAAATTAGCGGGATCCTGACCAGCATCGTCAAGTCCCCCCATCCCCGCCTCCACCCCCCCATCCCGCATCTCGGCCAGATCGTCCTGGTACTTGAGGAGCACGCCCAGCGTGCGGTGCACCGTCTCGCGATCCAGGGTATGACGATCCAGCGCCATCAGCGCGCGGGTCCAGTCGAGCGTCTCCGCCACCCCCGGCCGCTTGAACAACTCCATCTCCCGCACCTTCTGCACGAAGGCGACCACCTGGGCCGAGAGCTGCGCCGGGGCGTCGGGGATGCGCGATGCGAGGATTTGCAGTTCGCGCTTCGCATCGGGGTAGTCGATCCAGTGGTAGATGCAGCGGCGCTTGAGGGCGTCGTGGATCTCGCGGGTGCGGTTGGAGGTGATGACCACGAGGGGCGGTTCGGCGGCGATCACGGTGCCAAGTTCGGGGATCGTGATCTGGAAATCGGAGAGGACCTCCAGGAGATAGGCTTCGAAGGGCTCGTCGGTGCGGTCCAGTTCGTCGATCAGGAGGACGGGCGCGATGCCGTTCGGTGGGTCGAGCGCCTGGAGAAGGGGACGGCGGACAAGGAATTCCTCCGAGAAGACATCGCGAGCCAGCCTGGCGACCGACGGACCGGCTCCGCTGGCGGTGGGCGGAGGCTCCTCGACGCCCAAGCCCTCCGCGGCCCGGATGTGGATCATCTGTTTCGCGTAGTTCCACTCGTACGCGGCCGACGCCAGGTCCAATCCCTCGTAGCATTGCAGCCGGATCAGCGGACGGTCGAGCGCGGCGGCCAGCGTCTTTGCGACCTCCGTCTTGCCGACCCCGGCCTCGCCCTCGAGGAGGAGCGGCCGACCCAGCGCCATGGAAAGGAAGAGGGCCGTGCCGAGGCCAACGTCCGCCACATAGCCGCGCCCGCCCAGCATCGCGACGGTGGCATCGACGGAGCCGGGACCGGTCTTCGCGGGCCGCCGACCGGCGCTCACCGCAACGCCGTCCCGCCGCTTGCAACCTGTCCGCCGAACCCCAACCCGCGGACCTGGCGACGCGAAGTTGCCGCGCCGCCCGCTATCCGCAAGCCTCCACCGCGCGCTTCGCCATCACGGCCACCAGGTGCGCGCGGTATTCGGCCCCGGCCGCGCCGTCGGACAGCATTCCGTCGGACGAAACCGCAATCCCGGCCACCGCCTCGGCGCTGAAGGAGCCGGCCAGAACGGCCTCCATCTCGGCCACCCGGAACACGCCGTCGCCCGACGCGCCCGTCACGGCCACCCGCACCCCATCGGCCCCAGCGGCGACCATCACGCCCGCGACCGCGTACTTCGACGCCGGATTCGCGAACTTGGCGTAGGCCGCGCGGTCCGGCGCCGGGAACCGCACGGCGGTGATCACCTCGTCTTCCGCCAGGGCGGTCGCGAAGAGTCCCTGGAAGAAATCGTCGGCAGCGATCTCGCGGCGGTCGGTCACGATCGTCGCGGCCAGCGCCACGCAGGCGGCCGGGTAGTCCGCGGCGGGATCGTTGTGCGCCACCGACCCTCCGATCGTCCCGGCGTTGCGGACCTGCGCGTCGCCAATCCCCTCGGCCATCGCCGCCAGCGCGGGAATCCGCCCCTGCACGACACCCGAAGCGGCGACCTGCGCGTGGGTACACATCGCCCCCACCGTGACCGAGTCCCCGTCGTCCGCGATCTCGGCCAGCCCCGGCACCCCCGCCAGCGACACCAGATCGGTCGGCATCGCCAGGTTCAGCTTCATGACCGGCAGCAGGCTGTGACCGCCCGCGATCAGCTTCGCTCCCTCGGCTCCCCGCAGCGCGGCGAGGGCTTCGTCCATCGATTTCGGCGCGTGGTAGTTGAAGTCTTGCACGTTTTCGTCTCCGATCAGCCCTGGGCCTGCTGGATCGCCTGCCACACCCGCTGCGAGGTGGCCGGCATCGAGATGTCGTTGACGCCAAGCGGGCGCAGAGCGTCGATCACCGCATTGATCACCGCCGGGGGAACGCCGATCGAGCCGACCTCGCCGACCCCCTTGGCACCGAGCGGGTTGTGGGTGCAGAGCGTCGTATTGTGGTTGATGTTGAAGGAGGGAAGGTCCGCCGCGCGGGGCATGGTGTACTCCAGGTACGACCCCGTCTCCAACTGCCCGTCCTCCTGGTAGCGGCACTCCTCCAGCAGCGCCTGCCCGATCCCGTGCGCGAGCCCGCCGTGCAACTGGCCATCCACGATCATCGGGTTGATGATGCGCCCGACGTCGTCCGCGCCGGTCACCGCGACCAGCTCCACCTCGCCCGTCTCCGGGTCGACTTCCACCTCGGCGATGTGCGTGCCCGCCGGGAAGGTGAAGTTGAGCGGATCGTAGAAGGCGGTCTCTTCCAGCCCGGGCTCCAGCCCCGCCGGATAGTTGTGCGGCACGTAGGCCGTCAGCGCGACCTCGCCGAGCGACTTCGAGCGGTCCGTCCCGGCGACCGTGAAGGACCCGTCCTTGAACTCGATGTCCTCTGCGGAAGCCTCCAGGAGGTGCGCGGCGATCTTCTTGCCCTTCTCAATGACCTTCTCGACGGCCAGGTAGATCGCGGTTCCGCCCACCGCCAACGAACGCGAACCGTAGGTGCCCATGCCGAAGGGGATCTTCGCCGAGTCGCCGTGCACCACGTCGACCGCGTCGAAGTCGACCCCGAGCATGTCGGAGACGATCTGCGCGAAGGTGGTCTCGTGCCCCTGCCCGTGGCTGTGCGTCCCGGTGAAGACCGAGACCGAGCCGGTGGGATGGACCCGCACGCTGCCCGACTCGTAGAGCCCGGCGCGCGCGCCCAGAGATCCCACCACCGCCGACGGCGCGATTCCGCACGCCTCGATGAAGGTCGAAATCCCGATCCCGCGCCGCTTCCCGCGCGCCGCCGCTTCCGCCCGCCGTCCCTCGAATCCGTCCCAGTCGGCCGCCTTCAGCGCCAGGTCCAGGGTGGCGTCGTAATCGCCCTGGTCGTACTGCAGCGCGACCGGCGTCTGGTAGGGGAATTCGCGGATGAAGTTCTTGCGGCGAATCTCCACCCGGTCCATGCCGAGCTCCACCGCCGCCTTGTCCACCAGCCGCTCCAGCAGGTAGGTGGCCTCGGGCCGTCCGGCGCCCCGCAGCGCGTCGACCGGCACCGTGTTGGTGAAGAACGACTTGACCTCGCAGTAGACCGCGGGAGTGGTGTAAGGTCCCGCGAAGAGGATGCCGTACAGGTAGGTCGGGACGCAGGTGGCGAAGGTGGACAGATACGCGCCCAGGTTCGCCCTGGTGGAGACGTGCAGGCCGAGGAACTTGCCGTCCGCATCCAGCGCGAGCTTCGCCGTGCTGATGTGGTCGCGCCCGTGCGTGTCCGACTTGAAGGCGTCGATGCGCTCGCAGGTCCACTTGACGGGCCGACCGAGCTTCCCGGCCGTCCAGGTCAGGATCGCCTCTTCGGCATAGTGCGGGATCTTCGAGCCGAATCCCCCGCCCACGTCGGGCGCGACGATCCGCAGCTTGTGCTCCGGCAGTCCGAGGACGAAGGCCCCCAGGAGCAGGCGGACCAGGTGGGGGTTCTGGCTGGTGGTGTAGAGGGTGTAGTCTCCGGTCGCGGGATCGTAGTTGGCGATCGCGGCCCGCGGCTCGATCGCGTTGGGAATGAGCCGGTTGTTGACCACATCGATCGAGACCACATGCGCCGCGTCCGCGAAGGCGGCATCGGTGGCGGCACGGTCGCCGACCTCCCAGTCGTAGCAGACGTTGCCCGGAGCCTCGTCGAAGACCAGCGGCGCGCCCTCGGCCTCGGCCGCCTCGATCGAGGCCACCGCCGGAAGCTCCTCGCGCTCCACATCGATCAGGTGGGCGGCCGCCCTGGCCTGCTCCTTTGTCTCCGCCACCACGATCGCGACGCAATCTCCCACGTAGCGCACCTTGTCCGTGGCCAGCGCGGGGTGCGGCGGCTCGACCATCGGGGAGCCGTCCTTGCTGTGAATCAGCCAGCCGGTCGGGATTCCGCCGACGCCCTCCATGTCCTTGCCGGTGAAGACCGCGTGCACGCCCGGCGCCGCCTTCGCGGCCTCGGTATGGACCGTCCCGATCTTCGCATGCGCCATCCCCGACCTGAGGATGTACCCATAGAGCTGCCCGGGCAGATTGATGTCGTCGGTGTAGCGGCCGCGTCCCGTGAGAAACCGAGCGTCCTCTTTCCGCTTGACCGATGCGCCGATGCCGGTGCCGTTCCCGCTCATGATCCGCCTCCCATTGCGCGCGCGCCCGCCTGGACGGCCTTGACGATGTTGTGGTAGCCGGTGCAGCGGCAGAGGTTCCCCTCCAGCCACTCGCGCACCTCGTGCTCGCTCGGATCCGGACTGCGGTTCGCCAGGTCGATCGCGCTCATCACCATGCCGGGCGTGCAGAACCCGCACTGAAGACCGTGGTGATCGCGAAAGGCCTCCTGCATGGGATGAAGATCGGCGCCGTTCGCGAGGCCCTCGATCGTGGTGATCTCCGCGCCGTCCGCCTGCACGGCCAGGCAGGTACAGCTCTTGACGGACGAGCCGTCGACGTGGACCACGCACGCGCCGCACTGGCTCGTGTCGCAGCCGACGTGGGTTCCGGTGAGACCGAGATGCTCGCGCAGGAACTCGGCCAGGAGGGTACGGCCCTCGACCGTTCCGGTGCGCTGAGTCCCGTTCACGGTCATGGTGACGGTTGGCATGGCGTCTCCGGGTGAGAGGTAGGTGCTGACATGTGTGCCCGGGGGCGCGCCGCGGCCGTCGACGCCTCACGTCAATGTGATCGGGTGCCCGCGCCTGGCTTGGGGACCGGGTACGCCGCCCAGGTGGAGGGATAGAATGGGGAGGGGTGGGCGGGGGCGCAAGCGGGGGGGGCCGGATCAGCCCGGAAGCGTGAACGCTGTCACCTCGACCGACTCGACATCCATCTCGTCCAGGGGCACCCCGACAACCGCGGAGGTGTCAAAGCGGAAGACCTTGAAGCTCCTGGGCCAACCGTTGCATGTCTTCTGCAAGGGATCCATATTGGACTAGTGTTTATTGGATCATTTAAGTTGACCGGACAGCAGCCGACAGGAGATTCATGATGGATGCCGCCGCACCCGCACGCACATGGAGGGTGGCCGAGGCGAAGGCCCGGCTGTCGGAAATCCTGCGGCTCGCGCATGAGCAGGGACCGCAGCGTATCGGCGTTCGAAGGACGTTCATCGTCATGTCCGAGCGCCTGTGGCGCGAGCGGGCGCCCGGCCGCGATCCCCTCGGCCGATGGCTTGTCGACAACGTGCCTCCCGGCGCGAATTTGGCCATTCCCCGGGCGCGCGAGTCCCGCCGGGAGATCCCGTTCGCATCAGGCGAGGGCGAATGACGGGAGTTCTTCTCGACACCAACGTGGTCTCGGAACTGACGAGGCCGAAGCCCGCCCCGCCGGTGATCGCATTCCTCGCCGCGCAAGAGGATCTCTGGTTGTCGGCGCTCGTGCTGCACGAGCTGGAATTCGGCGTGCTCCTCCTGCCCTCGGGGGAGCGGCGGGACGCGCTGCGGGGAGTCCTGTCGGAGCTCCTTCGCCGATACGAGGATCGAGTCATCGCGGTGGACACGGAGGCCGCAACCTGGGCCGCGAAGTTCCGAGTCGACGCTCGTCGGTGCGGGCGCACGCTCGACCTGGGGGATGCGTTCATCGCGGGGACGGCCAGGGCGCGCAGCCTGGCGGTGGCGACGCGCAACGTGTCGGACTTCCGCGGGCTCGACCTCGTGGTCACAAACCCGTGGGACTTCGGCTGACGGACTGGTGCGAGGGCCCAGCCCCCTTCGGGTGACGCCCCCCCGACCTCCGGCTATCTTAAACGCCCCACCCACCTGAAGCCGCCCATGCCCATCGACCCCACCGCGTTCTGGAAGCGAGTCCATCTCGGCGAGGACACCGGCGTCGAGCTGAAGGAGGTACGCTTTCGCGGAAGGAGGGTCGCGGCCCCGAAGCGCAGCGACCTCGCCGACGGATTCGCCGCGTTCGCCAACGCGGGCGGCGGATGGTTCGTGCTTGGCGTCCAGGACGACCGCACCCACCAGGCATTGACGCCCGGCCAGCTCGATTCCGTGGCGGAGATGGTCACGGAGATTTGCGCGGACAACATTCAGCCTCCGCTCGACTTCAGTCTCCAGCGAATGCCTGCGCCGGGGTCGGCCGATGAAGGCGTCCTGCTCGTTGAGATTCCGCGTGGCGCGGAGGTCCATCGGTCGCCCGGCGGGTATTTTCGCCGGCGCGGCGCCGGGAAGCGGCCGCTTGAGACGGCCGAGCTACGGCGGCTGCTTCAGGCGCGGGCCCGGTCGGACGAGATCGGCGCGGACATGCACGTGGTCGCCGGCACCGGCGTGGAATCTCTGGCAACGGAGCATTGGCGCCGCTACGCGAGTTCGCGCTCAAGCGACAGTCCCGGGGTCATGCTGGCGAAGCTCAAGTTCCTCAAGGACGACGACCTCGGCACTCGCCGTGCGACTGTGGGGGGGATCCTGCTGGCATCGGACGACCCGCGACAGTGGCTTCCGAACGCATACATTCAAGCCGTCTGCTACAGCGGTGGCACCAGGGACGGCAACCGGCAGCTCGATGCCCAGGACATCGGAGGACCCCTGGACGAGCAGATTCGCGGCGCCATTCGTTTCGTCGTCCGAAACCGGCGGGTCGCCGCTCGCAAGGATCCCGCCCGTACGGACGTGCCGCAGTACAGCGAGCGCGCGGTGTTCGAGGCGGTTGTGAACGCCGTGGTGCACCGGGACTACGGCGTCGCCGGCTCGAGGGTGCGCCTGTTCATGTTCGATGACCGGCTGGAATTGATCTCGCCCGGAAGTCTCGGCAACTCGCTTACGGTGGAGGACCTGCGGACCAGCCAGTTCACGCGGAACGAGCTCCTGGCCTCGCGCCTCGGCCAATGCCCGGTGGGCGATGTGCCCGGCTCCGGGGGTCGGCGGCACTTCATCGAACGCCGCGGCGAGGGCATCGGCGTCATCGAGGATGAGACGGTCGCGCTCGCCGGCAGCAAGCCCGTCTTCGAACCCGTCGGGGACCGCGAGTTCAAGGTCACTCTGCCAGCCGCGAGTCCTCCTCTTCCCGACGGCCTCGCGACGCGGGTCGCCGTGCGGGAAGTCGGCACGGGACGGCCGCTGCGCGACGTGCATGTCGTCGTGCTATACCCGAACAAGACTTACCTGGAGACGCGCACGGATGCCTTCGGACACGCAGACTTCGAACTCTACGCCGAGCTGCCCCTGACGGTCCTGTGCGCGGCGCCCGGGCTGTGCGCACATGTGGAGCGGGGTCACAGTGGCGGCCAGGGGCTGACGGTCGAGATGCGGATCGCCGAAGACGGCGGATCGATGATCATCGCCAACAAGACCGGTCACCTTCCGGGAATAAAGGGGCGGCTCAGTCCCATTCTGGACAGTCTGGACCGGAGCTACCTGTACGCCGACAACGTGGCGATCGACGACGGGCGCCAGCAGCCCGTGTACTTCGCCCTGAACAAACCCGTCCGCCTCACCGACTCCCTCGGCGCGAGGGCCACGCTGTGGTTCCGCGAGATGGCGGGGTCGTCGTTCGTGTTCGACTATCGGTATGAGTGACCGGTGGGTGGTGGGCGGTGCCGGGGTGGGTGTTTGGCAGCGACGGTCTGGAGCGGGCGCGCGAGGACATGGACAGTGACCATGCTACCACGTGGGCGGCGACATGGACGGTGACCATGCCGGGATCCGGCTGACGGCCCGGCAGCGCTCCATCGTGGAGGCGTTAACGAGGTACCGCGTTCGCTGAAGGAGCTGATGGAGAGCGCGGGCGTGTCGCATCGCTCCCATTTTCGGCGGAAGCACCTGAAGCCGCTGCTGGAGGCCGGGCGGGTCCGCAGGACGAATCCCGACCATCCGCGAGCGCCGAACCAGAGCCAGCCTCGTGGGCCCATGTGGTGCGAGCTCGGCGCCGACCTGTTTGCCCAGCGGAGTCGAGCGACCTGGACACGATGATTGCCGCAACGTTGCCGTCGCGCCGGAACGCGGCGGCCCCCAATACGCCCGGCGGCAGGTCATCGTAGCTTACCCTGCTAATCGAACGTCTTTTCGACGAAAAGCTCGATCTCGATAGCGGAACAGGAGGCTGGCAGGCATCCGGCTGATTTCAGGGCGTCGGCACAGATCTGCTCAATTTCGCCATCTTCGGAGGGGAACCGACGGCCTGGTTCGATGTCGGAGAGGAACGGTGCCGATTTCTGGATTCGCCTCGCCAGCTGTCGCAACGACAGATTGCAATTTTCAGACTCAAATCCATTTGCTCCTCTCCCGGATCTCGCTTGGTCGTTGACCGAAGATGATCCGAAAGAGGACATTTCTACTTCGCTAAAGGAGGACATTTCTAAATCGGTACGACACTCCCGATTCTGCTTGATTGCTGGGCTCTTTCCCACCAACGTATTTTTTCACCAAAGTATATATAAGCTCGTTCTGATTGCCACCGGAAGCATTTGGGTCGGGAAGCCGTCTTGATGAACGCCAGCGGCCGCTCCCGGATCCATCGCCCACTCGCCACAAAGCCGCTGCGGAGCCCAAACCGATGACCCCTCCCACCCACCCCCCCGCCCCCCGCCCCCACCCGGCCACCCCGCTCGCGCGAACGGCCGCCCTCGCCGCGATCGTCGCGCTCTTCCCCGGCCCCACCCCCGCCCACGCCCAGGGCACCCGCTTCCTGCGCCAGCCCGACGTCAGTGCGGCCCACATCGTCTTCACCCACGCCAACGATCTCTGGCTGGTCGGGCGCGATGGGGGCGATGCGGTGCGGCTCACGAGCTCCGACGGCGCCGAGACCGATGCCGCCTTCAGCCCGGATGGAGGGTGGATCGCCTTTTCGGGCCAGTACGGGGGCAACACCGACGTGTATCTGATTCCGGCGACGGGCGGGGAACCGGAGCGGCTGACCTGGCACCCGTCCGCCGATGTCGTGCAGGGGTGGACGCCCGATGGGCAGATCCTCTTTCAGTCCGGGCGCGACGGCGTTCCCACGCAGCTCTGGAAGTTCTACACGGTCTCGCCCGAGGGCGGGCTGCCGGCCCCGCTGGCGCTCCCGCAGGCCTATCTGGGGGGAATGTCCGCCGACGGCGCGCGGATCGCCTACCAGGAGATCGGCTACTGGGACCCGGAGTGGCGCAACTACCGGGGCGGCCAGGCGCAGCCGATCGGGATCGTCTCCACCTCCACCTGGGAGCGCACCACGCCGCCGTGGGAGGGCGAGCGGCAGATGGATCCGGTCTGGATGGACGGCGTCGTCTATTACATGTCCGAGCGGGACTGGGCCGGCAATGTCTGGTCCTTCGACCCGCGCACGGGAGAGGAGAGGCAGCTTACCCGCCACGCCGACTTCGACGTGAAGTCCCTGGGCGCGGGCGATGGCGTGGTGGTCTACGAGCAGGCCGGCTATCTGCACGAGCTCGACCCGGCGACCGGCGCCGCGCGGCAACTCGTCGTCAATGCGGCCGGCGACATGAACTGGTCGCGCGCGCGTTGGGAGACCGTTCCGGCGGCCCAGCTTCGCGACGCCCGCCTCTCCCCCACCGGCAAGAGGGCGGTCTTCGAGTGGCGGGGCGAAATCCTCACCGCTCCGGCCGGGGACGGCTCCTGGCGCAACGTCACCCGCAGCCCGGGGGTGGCCGACCGGCATCCGGTGTGGTCGCCCGACGGGTCGCGCATCGCCTGGTTCAACGACGACGGCGACGAGTACGCGCTGGTGATCGCCGACCAGGACGGGTCGAACCCGCGCCGCATCGAGATCGCCGAGCCCTCCTTCTACTTCCGGCCCGAGTGGTCGCCCGACGGCAGCAGGCTCGCCTTCACCGACACCCACTACCGCGTGCTGATCCTGGACGCCGAATCGGGCGAGGTCGAGCATGTCGACACCGACCGCTTCGCGCACCCGGAGCGTTCCATGAACCCCGTCTGGTCGCCGGATTCCCGCTGGATCGCCTACGCCCGCCGGCTGGACAACCAGCTCCGCGCCATCTTCGTCCACAACGCCGAAACGGGCGAAACGCGCCAGCTCACCGACGGCATGTCCGATGCGATCTCGCCGGTCTGGGACGAGTCGGGCAGCTACCTCTACTTCCTGGCCTCCACCAACTACGCACTCAACACCGGCTGGCTGGACATGACCTCCTACGACCGGCCGGTCACGCGCGCCCTCTACCTTGCGCTGCTGAGCGCCGACGAACCCTCGCCCTTCCTGCCCCGGAGCGACGAGGAGGAAGGGGAAGCCGAGTCGGATGAAGGCGGGAGCGAAGCGGATGACTCCGAAGGCGGCGGCGGGGGCAGCGACCGCACGGCCGAGGTCGCGATCGACTTCGCGGGAATCGCGGACCGCATCATCGACGCGCCCGGGCTGGGGATGGACGACTACGCCGGGCTGGCGCCGGGGCCGGAGGGAACGGTCTTCGTCCTGGAGGGAGGCGGCTTCGGCGGCGGCAGCGTCCTCAAGTACTCCCTTGAGGACCGGGAGGCGGACGACTTCATCGAACGGGGCGGCCGCGTCGCCGTCTCGCACGACCGCGGCAGCATGCTCTACTACAGCGGCGGCTGGCGAATCGTGGGAACCGCGCGTCCCCCGTCGGGCGGCGACGGTCCGCTCGACCTGGGCGGAATGCGGGTCCGGGTGGATCCGAAGGCCGAGTATGCGCAGATGCTCCGCGACGGCTGGCGCTTCATGCGCGACTTCCTCTACGTGGACAACCAGCACGGCGCGCCCTGGGACGATGTCTGGGAGTGGTATTCGGCCTGGCTCCCCGATGTGCGTCACCGCTCCGACTTCAATCACCTGCTCGACATGCTCTCGGGCGAGGTCGCGGTCGGCCATTCCTATGTGCGCGGCGGCGACTACCCCGGTCTGAACAATCCCCGCACCGGTCTCCTGGGCGCCGATCTGGAGGAAGAGGGCGGCCACTACCGGATCGCGCGCATCTACGACGGCGGCGACTGGACGCCGGGCACCGCCGGGCCGCTCTCTCTTCCCGGGATGGCGGTGGCGGAGGGGGACTACATCCTCGCGGTGGAGGGCGCCGAGCTGCGCGCGCCAACCAACCCGTACCAACTCCTGGAGGGAACCGCCGGACGCGTCGTCACTCTGACGGTGGCGTCGTCCCCCGGCGCCGCCGACGCCCGCGACATCGTGGTGGAACCGGTCGCGAACGAGGGAGGACTCCGGCGCTGGGCCTGGGTGGACGCCAATCAGGCCCGGGTCGACGAGATGAGCGGCGGCCGGCTCGCCTACGTCTGGCTGCCGAACACCGGACAGGGCGGCTACCAGTACTTCAACCGCATGTACTTCGCGCAGCAGGACCGCGAGGGCGCCGTGATCGACGAGCGCAACAACGGCGGCGGCTCGGCGGCGGACTACATCGTGGAGGTTTTGGGCCGCGAACTCACCGGCTACTTCAACTCGCGCGCCGGCGACCGCAAGCCCTGGACGCAGCCGATGGCCGGCCTCTTCGGTCCGAAGGTCATGGTGATCAATGAACGCGCCGGATCCGGGGGCGATCTTCTGCCCTATCTCTTCCGCTTCCGCGAGATCGGTCCGCTGGTCGGCACGAAGACCTGGGGCGGACTGGTCGGCACCTGGGACACGCCGCCGCTGATCGACGGGGGCGGATTCGTGGCGCCGCGCGGCGGGTTCTTCGATGTGAACGGCGAATGGGCGGTCGAGGCCGAGGGCGTGGCGCCGGACATCGAGGTGCGCAACGATCCCGCGCCGGTCATTGCAGGGGGCGACCCGCAGCTCGAGGCCGCCGTGCACGAGGCGCTGCGTCTGCTGGACAACGGAGGCAAGGTCATCTTCGCGGACGAACCCCCGCCGCCGGTGCGGTGGAGGCGGCCGGGAAGGGGGCGGTGAGCCGGCAGAGGGGTTGTGGACCATATCGGTGTTCGAGCGGCGACCGCTGAAATGAGCGGCGGCATGAGTCGGGTAGACGGATGGACGATCGTCACGGCCAGCGCCGCCTTGCTTGTCCTCGCCGCGGGGTGCGGGGATCCCGCCGTTTCCGCAGCCGACGCGGATTGGCTGGACTACTTCGAAGTCGTCGACACGGTGACCATGGCCGACAGCGTGCTGCGGCCGCTTCTGGCAGACCGAATGACCTCCACGGAACAGCCGTGGAGGGTTCGCGGCGTGGGATCGGAGCCCTGGTTGCTGACCCCCCAGAACGGAACCCGTGTGGCCGATGCGGCCATGGGCTATCCACCCGATCACGACGTTCCGTACTGGCCCAGCTGGGCACGAACCTACGGAGCCCGAACGGATCGCACCGTCTTCGCCGCAGCCACCTTCACGTATGTGATCCGCATGTACGGGGCCGACCGGACCATTCACGACGACAGCATCAGCTCGCCGCCCCCCTCCTGGGTGCAGGGCGCCCGCCCACGGCAGGGACAGTTCATCGACCAGAGAGAGGAGGACTTCGAGGCATACCTGGGCGGGCTTACCGTCGTGACGGGGCTGGCGGCCGTGTCCGACAGCGCGTTGATCGTCGCGCACGGGCGGCATCGCCACGAGCCCTTCGGGCAGCCCGCCGACGACATCGATCAACTGCTGGTGGGGTACAATCCCTCGTCCTATCCCTACGTAACGGTTTCCGACTACGTGAACCTCTACCTGAACGGAACCAGGGTGGTCACCGACGCTCCGGCCCCGGGAGAGATCCTGGGGTACGCCCGGGGACGGGTCGTGTTCGGCAGGAGGTTGCCCGGTGGCGCGGGCACGAGGCTCACCGAGTTCGCCTGGAAGCGGCAATGAGCGGTCGTCCTCGGCGCGCCCTGCGCGGATGTGCCTGGCCCCGAGAGGTTGACGCCCCCCTCGCCCGCCCGAAGACTGAACGCCATCACGCCGCGCGGTCGTGCGCACCGCCGCGCCACCCTCACCACCCGCAACCGGGAGACGAAAATGAAGCGCTGGGGACTGTTCCTGCTGAGGTTGACCACGGGCTGGCTGCTCGTCCTGTGGGGCATCGACAAGTTCCAGGACGTGGAGCACGGCCAGGCGGTCGCCGAGACGTTCTACTTTGGCATCGGGACGCAGGCGATGGTGCTGTACATCTTCGGAGCGCTCGAGATCCTGCTCGGGGCGCTGGTGATCGTCGGGATGTGGCGGCGGCGCGTCTATCCGGTGGCGTTCGTCGTGCTGCTGGTCACCGCGCTCGGCGTCTGGAAGTCGATCATCGATCCGTGGGGATGGTTCCTGGAAGGGTCGAATGTCCTCTTCTACCCATCGGCCATCATTGCGGCGGGGGCGCTGCTGCTCTGGGGAACGATCGACGAGGACGCCATGGCGCTTGACGCGAGGCGCGGCGGCTGAATCGCCGATCGCCGGGGCGGAGTGCGATTGCCAGGGCCAAAGATGGGGCTTTTCCGGACCGGACGACCCGAATGGAGGGACGCCGGGACCGAATGGAGGGACACCGGGATTCGCGCATTCGCCCGCTGCGCCCTATACTGTTCACCCGATTCGACTCACCCGATTCGACGACCCACTGATTTCCGCGATTCACTTTCGCGATTCACTTTTCGCGACTCGCCGGTTCGACGATACGACCGATCCCGCGACTCGGCTCCACGATTTCAGACCCGCAAACGATTTCAGACCCGCAAACCAGCTTCCACGATTCAGTTCGCGATCCAGCCAATTCGACGATACAATCAGTCCCCACCCCGCTTCCCTTCCCAGTGAGGTGCAGAGCACGATGTTGCAACCAGAGGTCATTCAGGCGCGACGGGGAGGCTTCACCCGCCGCAAGTTCATCAAGGGGGTCGTCGCTGCCGGCGCCACCGCCTCCGCCGCCGGATATCTCTTCCGGGGCAGCGGGGCGCTCTCGCCATTTCTGACCGCGCAGGGAGCCGTCGAGCGACTGGTCACCCTCAACGTCAATGGCCAGCAGCGCCGCGTCGAGGTTCCCCGGCAGGAGACGCTCGCCATGACGCTCCGCTATCAGCTCGGGCTGACCGGCACCAAGCTGGGTTGCGACCGGGCCGAGTGCGGGGCCTGCACGCTGCTGATCGACGGCGTCACCCACTACGGCTGTTCGATCCTCACCCATACGGTGCGCGGCCGCGAGGTCACCACGATCGAGGGGCTGGAGCGGAACGGCGAGATGCATCCGGTTCAGCAGGCGGTCCTGGACGAGGGCGGCTTCCAGTGCGCCTTCTGCGCGCCCGGCTTCGTGATGAGCATGGTCGGAATGCTGGATCGCAACCCGAATCCGACCCGCGAAGAGGCCGCCGAGCTGCTCGCCGGCAACCTCTGCCGCTGCGGCGACTACGACAAGATCCTGAACACGGCGATGCGGGCGGCCGAGCTGTCCGGCGCCCGGGCCTGACCCGCATGGACCTGGCCGGGCCCCGATCGGCCCGCCGGGACGCGGAGCTGACCCGCCAGTCAAGAGAAAGGCGAAAGAGAGATGGCTGAGAAACTCATCGGCACCGACATCGCCCCGCCCGACCTTCCCGCGAAGATCACCGGACGGGCACGCTACGCCGAGGACTTCCACGCCGAGGGAATGGTCTTCGCGAAGCTGCTCCTGAGCCCGATGCCGCACGCGCGCGTTCGCAGCGTGGACACGAGGGCGGCCGAGGCGATGGAGGGAGTGCTGGGAATCCTGCGCGCCTCGGAGCTTCCTCAACAGGAACAGGGGATTGGCGAAGCGGCGCTCACCGACGAGCCCAAGTACGAGGGCGAACCGGTCCTCGCGGTGGCGGCGGTGGACGAAACGACGGCGGCGGCGGCGATCGAGGCGATCCGGGTGGACTTCGAGCCCCTTCCCTTCGTGCTGGATCCGCTGGAGAGTCTGCGCGAGGGCGGACCCGATGCGCGCCTGGACGGCAATGTCGGCGGACGCGGCGAGGCGACGACGCTCAAGTGGCCCGATTCCGTCTTCGATGAGGCGGGACCGGACCGGCTGCCGATGGGCGAGCCCGCCACCGAATGGACGATCGGCGATGTGGACGCGGCCTTCGCCGACGCGGCGGCGATCGTGGAGGAGACGATCGTCCACCAGTCGGTCACGCACCACCCGATGGAGCCCCGTTCCTGCATGGCCTACTGGCAGAACGGCAAGCTCTTCCTGCACGGTTCCACGCAGTCCACCGAGCGCACCCGGGGCGCGGTTGCGCGCATGGCCGGGATCGACGTCGAGGACGTGGTCATGATCGGCGAGTACTGCGGCGGCGGCTTCGGCAGCAAGATCTCCGGCGTCCCCATCATGGCGGTTCCGGCGGCGCTCTCGAGGAAGATCGGCCGTCCGGTCATGCTCCGGATCACGCGCTACGAGGAGAACTACATCGGGCGGGCGCGGGCGGGATTCCAAGGCTGGGCGAAGATCGGCTTCCGCGCCGATGGCCGCATGACCGCGCTGGACCTCTACCTGGTGCAGGACGGGGGGCCGTACGGGCGCGCGGGCGACTTCACCACCGCCGGAATGGTCGCCACGGCCTCGTACCAGCCCGAGAACATGCGTTTCCGGGGCGTTCCGGTCTACACCAACACGCCGCCGCGTTCGGCGCAGCGGGCGCCGGGCGGAGCGCAGATCGTGGCGATGCTGGAGCCGCTGGTCGACAAGGCCGCGCGCGAACTCGGGGTGGACCGTCTCGAGATCCGCAAGATCAACGCGCCGGGCCACGACGGCTGGCTGGGCGCGCAACAGAGTCCCTTCACCAGCGCATTCGTGCGCGAGGCGCTCGACCTGGGCGGCGAACTCTTCAACTGGGAAGAGAAGATCCAGCTCTCCGGGCAACGCAACGGCACCAGGGTGACCGGGATCGGGATGGGGCTCAGTCCATTTACCGCGGGAAGCACGGGACGCGACGGACTTCTCGTCATCCGCCCCGACGGCAAGCTCTACATCCACCAGGGAATCGGGAATCTGGGAACCCATTCGATCGCCGACACCGCGCGTCCCGCGGCCGAGGTGCTTGACCTTTCCTGGGACCAGGTCGAGATCGTCTGGGGCGACACCAGCAAGCATCTTCCCTTCAGCACCGTGCAGGCGGGAAGCCAGACGACGCACGCCCACACCCGCGCCAATCATGCGGCCGGAATGGCCATGGTCGGGCTCCTGCAGGAGCTGGCCGCGCTGGAGCTCGGCGGATCGCCGACCGACTACCGGGTGAGCGAGGGACGCGTCTTCCGGGCCGGAAACCGCAGCGCCGGAATGAGCTTTGCCCAGGCGGCGGAGCGGGCGATCGCGCGCGGCGGCAAGTTCAGCGGCGGCGAGGTCCCCGAAGATCTCAACAACGTCACCAAGGGGGCGGTGGCCGGACTGGCCGGAGAGGGTCTGATCGCCGCGGCCCGCGACAACTATCCGCAGGCGGGCGCGGTCTTCACCTGGGTCGCCACCTTCGCGCAGGTCGAGCTGGATGTGGAGACCGGCGAGGTCGAGATCGTCGATCTGGCTTCGACCACCGACTGCGGCACCGTGGTGCACCCGCGCTCCCTGGCCGCGCAGACCAATGGCGGCGTCTTCCAGGGGATCGGGATGGCGAAGAGTCAGCGCTGGGTCTTCGATCCGAAGTGGGGAATCCCCTTCACCAAGCGCTTCTACACTGCGCGTCCGCCGGGAATCCTGGACGTTCCGCACAGCCCGAAGTTCGCGGCGGTCGATCTGCCCGATCCGCACACCCCGGTCGGCGCCAAGGGAATCGGGGAGCCTCCGGTGGGAGCCGGCGAGGCCGCCTACGCCTGCGCGGTCGCCGACGCCATGGGAGGGCTCTGTCTCTGCCGCACGCCCCTCACCTCCGACATGATCCTGGCCGAGCTGGAGGGTCGTCCCCGGCCCTACGGCCTCCTGGACACGCACGTCTGACACAAAGGCGCACGAGCGCCCGACCGAGAAGGAGAATCACAGTGGCTGTCATTCGCGACATGATCCCGCCCTTCGAGCTCTACCAGCCGGCGGAAATCGACGACGCATTACGCCTCATGGACCAGTACGGCGACCAGGGCTGGGTGCTGGCCGGCGGGCTGGACACCTTCGACTGGTTCAAGGACCGAATCAAGCGGCCGCAGGCGGTGATCGATCTCGCGGCGGTGGAGGAGATTCGGGGAATCGCGGCGGGCGCGGACGGGGGACTGGAGATCGGCGCCATGACCAGTCTGACCGATGTGGCCGACCACGCGGACGTGCAGGGCCGCTACCCGCTCCTGGCCGAGGCGGCCGGACTGGTGGCCACCCCGCAGATCCGCAACCAGGGAACGCTCGGCGGCAACATCGTGCAGGACACCCGTTGCTGGTACTACCGGAGCGGATGGCCCTGCTACCGCGCCGGCGGCAACATCTGCTACGCCGCCACCGCGCGCTCGATGAACCGCGAACACTGCATCGTGGGGGCGAGCCGCTGCGTGGCCGTCAATCCTTCGGACACCGCTCCCGCTCTCGTCGCCCTCGACGCCGAGATGGTCGTGGCCAGCAGCTCCGGCGAACGCACCTTCCCCGCCGCCGACTTCTTCATCGGCCCCGACATCGACATCGAGCGGATGACCGTGCTGGAGCCCGGCGACCTCCTCACCCGAATCGCCCTTCCTGCCCCATGGGAAGGCGCGCGCTGGTACTTCGAGAAGATCCGCGACCGCAAGTCGTGGGACTTTTCGCTGGTGAGCGTGGCCTCGATGCTCCGGGTCGAGGGCGGGGCGATCGCCGACGCGCGCATCGTCGTGAACAGCATCGCTCCCTTCCCGGTGCGCATGACCGCGGTGGAGACGGCGATTCGCGGCCGCGAGCCCAACGAGGAGACCGGCCAGCTCGCCGGGGAAATCGCAATCGAGGGCGCCCGCGCGCTCCGTCACAACGACTACAAGATCGCGCTCACGCGGAACCTGGTGAAGCGCTCGATCCGGGACGCCGCGTAGTCGGCGGAGCGGCCGGACGAAGCGAAGAACAAGGGCTTCCGGGAAAAGGAACGAGGTGATGAAGACACGATTTGTCATGGTCATCATGTTGCTTGTCGCTTGTAGCGACAATTTCAACCCGTTCGACCACGAATCCACCAACGACCTTGTTGCCACGGAAGCAATGATAGGTGAAATCGCGAAGGCCTACGCGACCGTGGTCGACGATGAGCAACCGGCACGGGTCATGCTGGGAACCTGGGAATCCCTGGCTGGGGCGGACCACCGGTGGGGCGCGAGACTCGAATCCGCCATTCGAACGATTACGGAAGACGCGGACAGGAAGATGCCGGACGCTCCGTGGCTTTTCAGCTTTCAGGGCGCAACCGCCGGAAAGATAAAGATTCTTGTCGTCGATAGGGACGACCCGGAGAGATGTTGCGTCATCTTCTATGTGAATGTACAGCTCGCCGGGGACTCTTTGGTCTTTGACCTTGACGACGACATGGGGATCGCCGACATATTCGCACCGGTCCGCATGATTCGGGAAACAGAGGAATACGAAGAGGGGGTCAGAAGGCGTCTCGCCGAGGAACGGTCACGATGACTTGGTGGGTCTTTGCGGCAGTCCTTTTGACCTTCGATGGACATACCATCGTTGTCCAGGCCAACAATTGGACCACGGACGACATTGATGACTGGATCAGAACCATGGAAGACGGTGCGTCAATGGCCGATTGGTTCGGGGATCACGAATGCAGGGAAGCGTTATGGGATTCTGCCTATGGCTTGGGCGCGGTGCGAGACCGTAACGGGATCCATTGGGATCCGACTCTACCATATAATGCAGAGACACTTCGCTATCGGTCAACAAGGGAACCTCACACTATCAATATCAACCCCCAATATCAACCCC
Source organism: Gemmatimonadota bacterium (assembly GCA_022822325.1). Taxonomy (GTDB): domain Bacteria; phylum Gemmatimonadota; class Gemmatimonadetes; order Longimicrobiales; family Gaopeijiaceae; genus Bin94. The sequence continues at coordinate 99,435 of JAJEBW010000029.1, forward strand.
CGCACGGACAATTTGACCAGAACCGTCTTTCATGAAGGCCTTCACGGGGCAGGATGGGGATGGCCGGAGAGCCAATCTCCTTACAGTCACAGCGATGTATACCGCCTCGCTGGCACGCCAGGAGGCGCACTTGGGCGATGTGTAGCGGATTACCTTCCAACCTAGAAACAAATTCAGGAGGCGACAATCCATGGAGTTTCTTCGACGCGCACTCAATCCCTGGGGCGAAAACGTCCCGATCGGGGTTTCCTGGGATCTGATCTGGGCAGCGGTCATCGTCGGCTCGGTCTTCGTGGTCGGCCATGCGCTGCTCGTGCCGAAGAAGGTCGGCGCGGCGGAGATCGACGAGGACGAGGCCCGCGGGCTCCCGGAAAAGGTCCAGCGCCACACCGTCGGCGCGCGCGGTTTCCACTGGTCGATGTCGGTCGCGATGTTCGTGCTCCTCATCACCGCCTTCTTCCCGGTCGTCGGAATTCGGTTCCCCTGGGTCACCATCCACTGGATCGCCGGCGTCGTGCTGATCCTGACGGTCCTCTACCACATCTGGCATGTCTTCGCCAAGCAGGATTTCTGGACGATGTGGATCGGCCGCCGCGACGTCGAGGAGGGCAGGGACAGCCTCAAGGCGGCGCTCGGCAGATCGGGCGAGGGAGAAGCGGGCGCCGGTTCGGGGAGTCGCCGTCCGCGCGCGGGCAAGTATCCGGTCGACCAGAAGATGTTCCACCATGCGGCCATGATCGTCACGATCGGCGCGGTCGTCACCGGCATCCTCATGATGTTCCGGATCGACAACTTCCTCTGGGCCGAGAACACCTACATGTTCAGCGACGCCGCCTGGGGCTGGATCTATGTGATTCACGGCATTTGCGGAATCGGGCTGATCTTCCTCGTGATCGCGCACGTCTATTTCGCGATTCGCCCCGAAAAGCGCTGGATGACATGGTCGATGATCCACGGCCTGATCGACCGCGAGAAGTACCTGCAAAACCACGACCCGAAGCGTTGGGTGGTGGCCGAATCGGGGTCGGATGCGGTGGAGGCGGGGGCGGATGGGGATTGAGGGGATGGGGCGGCGGGTTGGCGTGGGCAACCGCAAGGTGGCGACTGGCGTGCGTGACAGGTGCTGCGCAGGGCGTGACCGGCGGGTGACTCGGTGGCGGGTGAAGCCATTCAGCGGGCGCGGCAACGACTGCCTGCGTAAGCGGCCGCCGCAATGAGCGCCGGCGACCTGAAGCGCCGCATCGACGCGATCGAGGACGGCTACGAGTTCTTCCTGGCCTATGCGGCGCAAGGCGTTGGGGACGAGGCCGCAAGCAAATCGGGGGAACAGGTGCGGGGGTTTCTGTGCGGCTTTATCGAGGCGCTCGATGGGCTGGCGGAGGCGTTCCGGGAGGAGTTGGCGGGGGGCGGGAGCGACTTGTCCGCCGCAACCGAAGCGGCGCTGGCGGTGCTGGAGCGCGACGCGGAGGCCGCGGGGGCGATGGTGCGATTCGTGCAGGCGCAGGATGTGGTCTCCTCCCAACTGATCGACAACCTCAACGCTTCGATTCATGTGCGCGCGTTGCTCACGGACGTGTTCGTGTTGGGGGAGGCGGCGGGGGTGTGAGGGGGGACAATCCGTGGATCGAGTCGAGTTTCTGAAAAGGATCTGCGGCATCAATGTGTGGAAGAATGCGGGAAGACGGGCACCGCACAAGCCGTTGCTGTTGTTGCTCGCGCTGGGTCGCGTGTATCGCGGCGATGACAGACTTTGCCGGTACGGTGAGGACATCGAAGATCGCCTGAGGGCGCTTCTTGTCCGATTCGGTCCTCCGCGCAGAGCGCACAAGCCGGAGGAGCCCTACAAACGCCTGTCCCGCGACGGGCTTTGGGAAATTCCCGGCTTTGACCATCTGCCGACGGTGAAGAGCGGCGCTCCGCTGCTGAAGGCGTTGCGGGAATCGCGGGGCGGATTCCCCGAATCCCTGTACAGGACCCTGCAAGCCGACCCGATATTGGTGATCGAGGCTTCCCAGGAAATCCTGGATGGCCACTTCCCGAAGTCGCTGCACGAGGACATCCTGGACGCGGTGGGCCTGCCCGCGTATCTTCGCCGCAGCCCGGTTCAGGATGCCGAGGTGCTCAGGGAAAGGCGCGATCCGGGATTCCGGCACAGGGTTCTTCGCGCCTACGAACGCCGTTGCGCAATTTGCGGATTCGACGTGCGCATCGAGGACCAGTTGCTGGGACTGGAGGCGGCACATATCAAATGGCATGCAGCCGGCGGGCCCGACAAGGTCACCAACGGACTTGCGTTGTGCATGTTCCATCACAAGGCGCTCGATGTGGGCGCGTTGGGACTTGAGTGTGTGAACCACGACATCAAGATCATCGTCTCCAGCGAGGTCAACGGCCTCAGCAAGGGCGTGAGCCTTCTCCTCGACTTCCGCAACGCCCGCCTCCGCCCCCCGCAAACCGAGGCCCTCGCACCCGACTGCAGGTACGTGGACTGGCACCGACGAGAGGTCTTTCGCGAACCGGCGTGGGAGACCGCCTGACTCAACGTACAGAAACCGGTCCGTGTCCGAATTGAAAGTCCAACCCCTTCCCCCCGCATCTCTTTCCCTTCCCCCCCACCTCCACCCCCTCTACCTTGCATCCCATATGGCACCGACCGGCCAGCCTCGACCTCCCGCTGAGGGCTTCATGACCACCACCGCCGCCCGCTTCATCCGCGTTGCAGTCGTCGCGATTTCGCTGCTTGCCATCCCCGCGTCGCCGGGTTCCGGCCAGGTCATCGCGGGCCCCGAAGGCCCCGTCGAGTTCGTCGGGTTGCAGCGGTGGAGCGCCCAGGAGCTCTTCGACGCCATCCGCGAGACTGCCCCGGGCCGCCCCTTTCATGCCTGCGCGGCCGTCATGAGGTTCGATCTGGGCTTCGCCGAAGCGGCCGCGATGAGTTTCCGGACCAGAGATTCCGGCGAGCCGTACACGGTCGTTGTCGGCGTGGAGGACAGCGCCCGGGTTCGCTACCGCCCGACCGGCGCCGAAGTCATGGCCTTGCCGGAGAGTTGGCAGCGACTGAAGGCCCTGGCGGACGCGGACATGCGGGTGCTGGATGTGGCCGCGCGCACGATGCACTCGCGCAGTGGATTCCTCAATCGGATCATCAAGCCCGCGAAGAGGCTGGCCGCGGATTGGGGCGCGAGCTCCGAAGCGGTGGACGAGGCGCTGGACCTTGTCGATAGCGCGAACCGGGAGGAAGATCGTCTCCTGGCCCACGAAGTCCTTGCCCGGGATTCCACCTGGACGGCGCGGGCGGTCGCGTCGCTCGTGCTGGGCAACTTTCCGGATCACGATTCCTCGTGGCACGCCCTGGCGGGTTCGCTGACCGACTCCCATGCGCGGGTCGGGTCGCTGGCCGACCATGTGGTCACCGAGTTTCTCGCGAAGAAGCGGCGGCCCGTCGACTGGTCCGGCGCCCGGGAATCCCTGGCGGCGCTCTTCGACGGAACGAGCCCGTTCATCTTCCGGAATTTGCTGACTGTACTGCGGCTCACGGAGATCGACCCCGAACTCGGCAGACAGTTGGCGCGCCGGAGTCCGGATCTGTTGCTGGCGCACGCCGCGGCCGAGCACGAATACACCCGCGACGGCGCCCTGACATTCCTGAGAACGGTGAGCGGCGAAGACTTCGGCCGCGACGCCGACGCCTGGGCCACTTGGCTGAACGGGCTGTCGTTCCTATCTTGCATCCCATGTGGTACCGAGTAGCCAGCCACGACCCTGGTCGCAGCGCGAGGGCGGTTTGCGTCCTCGCGGCGCTGGCCTTTGTCCACGCCTTTGCGATCCGTCCGGTCCTGTTGCCCGAATGTCTCGCGCATGGCTTCGGCGATGGCGCGATGGCCCACGCGATGCCGGGCCACAGCCACGACGCCGATCCCTCCGTCGGTTCACCGGCCGCTCACGACGGCTCGCCGACCCATCACGCCGGTGCTTCCTCCCACCACGGGAGCGCGCTCGCCGACCCCGCCGGCTCGTCTTCCCACCTCTCCGGCATCTCCGCCGACCACGCCGACGCCCCCTCCAACTCCGCCGAAGAGTGCATCTGTCTTGAAGTCTGCCTCTGCGAGTTCGGGGGACCGTCGCCTGCACCCGCCCTGGCCGCGGGCCCGATCGCGATCATCGCCGCCGGAACGATTCGGCCGCTTCCGGAATCCCCGACGCTGATCGCCCCACGCTTCCGTCTTCCCCTCGCCACGGGTCCTCCCCACGCGCTCTGACGGGCGGGTTCACCGGACCGGTTGAGGCCCACGCGCCCCAGTCGGTCCATCTGCGGGTCCTTTCCCGGTGAACTCCTCGCGGGACCGTTCCCTGTGCCGTGGCCGCTCCCGCATTCGCCCGAACCGTCAATTCGGCAAACCGGATTGCGCTCTTTCGTGCAGGGGACGCTTCCTCCTTGCGGGACGCCCCCGATCGCACGCGGAGCCGTATGCAGGAACCGACCCAATGCGAACACAAGGAAGACCGATCATGAAATCGACCCGACTGTCCACAAGCTTCTCCAGGATTCGCCCCCATTCCTTCGTCGCGCTCGCGCTTGTCCTGACCGCTTCCGCCGCTTGCGGCGAGGACGACCCCATCGCCCCCGCGGGCCCCATCGACGTCGCCATCAACTTCGAGGCCCGGGTGAATGGCGCCTCCTTCGCCTGCGGCACCCGCTACAGCAATGTCGGCACCACCTCCTCGACGATCGAGCTGACCGACTTCCGCTTCTACGCGCACGATTTTCGGCTGGTCGCGGCCAATGGCCAGGAGACCCCGCTGGAGCTCGCGCAGGATGGGCCGTGGCAACTCGACAACCTTGCGCTCCTCGATTTCGAAAACGCGACGGGCGCCTGCGGCAACGGAACTCCGGCGACCAACACCAGCGTTCGGGGCACCGCTCCGGCCGGCGATTACGTGGGACTTCGCTTCCGCATCGGCGTGCCCTTCGAGCTCAACCACCAGGACGCCAGCACCGCTTCGGCCCCGCTGGATATCACGCGGCTCTTCTGGAACTGGAATGGCGGCTACAAGTTCGCGCGCATGGACCTCCGTCGGCCCGACGCGCTGGAGGGCGAGGCGCAGGGCTGGAACGTCCACCTGGGCAGCACCGGCTGCACGCCGACCGGAGACAGGACCGCGCCGGCGACCTCGTGCGCGAATGAATACCGCCCGGAGATCGAGTTCGCCGCCTTCGATCATGCGACCAACGCCATTGTGGCCGACTATGGCCGACTGCTTGCGGGAACCGATCTGCGGGTGAACACCCCTGGAACGGCTTCGGGATGCCAGTCCTTCCCCGGAGATGCCGATTGCCCGCCGGTCATGAATCGCTTTGGCCTGGACTACGAAGGCTCCGTCTCCTCCGGCCAAACCTTCCTTTCGGTGAATTGACCCCCCTGAGCTGACCGCCCCCATGAGCGGGAGAGAGGGTGCCGCGATGGCCGCTTTCCAATCACAGTGGACCGGGCGACGCGCCAGACATGCACGAATGCACAGGGTCGGGGCCACCGCTCTGGCCCTGTGCGCCTGGGGACCGACCGCTTCCTGCGGGGGAGGCGACGAGATCCTTGGTCCGCTCTACACCGAGATCGTCGTCACGAGCGACTTCGCGTGGGATCTTCCCCCGGACTTTCCTGCGCCGCGCGTGCCCGAGGACAACCCGATGACCCCGGAGAAGGTCGAGCTGGGACGGCGTCTCTTCTACGACACCCGCCTTTCGGGCAACGAGACCCAGAGCTGCGCCTCCTGTCACATTCAGGAAGCGGCCTTCACCGACCGGCTGCCCCGCGGGGTGGGCTCGACCGGCGATGTGCATCCGCGCGCCAGCATGAGTCTGACCAATATGGGGTACCAGCCTGTCCTCACCTGGGCGAATCCCAACCTGACCACCCTGGCGGAACAGGCGCTGATCCCGATGTTCGGCGAAGACCCCGTCGAGCTGGGAATGTCGGGGCGCGAGGAGGAGCTCTTTGCGCGACTCGAGGCGGAACCGATCTACCGGCGACTCTTCCCCGCCGCCTACCCGGACGACCCCGTCATCAACCTTTCCACCATCACCCGCGCGATCGCCTCTTTTCAGCGCATCCTGATTTCGGGAAACAGCCGCATCGACCAGGCCCGGCGCGGCGAAATCGCCCTGACCGAATCGGAACGGCTTGGCCAGAACCTCTTCTTCAGCGAACGGATGGAGTGCTTTCACTGCCATGGCGGACTGATGTTCACCGGCACCAACGACTTCGACGGCAAGTCCTCGCCCGAGATCGAGTTTCACAACAACGGGCTCTACAATCTCGATGGCAACGGCCTCTATCCCAGCCCCAACTTCGGCCTCTTCGAGTTTACGCAGCGCCCCGAGGACATGGGAAGGTTCAAGGCGCCGACCCTGCGCAACATCGAGCTGACCGCGCCCTACATGCACGACGGGAGCGTCGCAACCCTCGACGAAGTGCTGGACCACTATTCGCGCGGCGGGCGCCTCATCGCCGAAGGACCGAATGCGGGCGACGGACGCACCAATCCCAACAAGAGCGAATTCGTGATCGGCTTCGAGCTGACCGCGCGGGAGCGGCAGGCGGTGATCGACTATCTGAAGGCACTGACGGACCACGACTTCGTCGCAAATCCCGCCTTCAGCGATCCGTGGGTGGAAGGGTCGCGGAGACGATGACGACCGGACGCCTTTCAATCCGGCGAGCGGCGATCTCCGGCCGGAGGGGTTGCAGGAGGACCGGCTGTGGCCTTGCCGTCGCGGCGCCGTTGTTGCTGAGCCCCGGCCCCATGCCGGGATGGTTCGCGGGACTCGCCGCCCAGGATCCCCCCGACACCCTTCAGGTGCGCGACACCACCTCGACGGACACGATTCCGGGCCGCGACAGCCTGGCCTTCATCCTGGAGCCGCTTGTGATCGGGGTTGCCCGCGAACGCGCCGCGCCGCCTCCGGTGATCGCGATCACGGTCGATCCGGGGGTCGTGCGGCAGAGCCAGGAGAGCGATCCCTACCGGATGCTGCGCCAGACGACCGGCGTGGAGGTGCACGATCAGGGCCAGGGACCGGGATTCGCCTCCAATGTGACGATTCGGGGATTCACCTCCGACCATTCCTCCGATGTGCTGCTGGTGATCGACGGGGTGCCGGTCAACCTCCCTGCGCATGGACACATCGAGGGCTACGCGGACTGGAATGTGCTCATGGCGCGTTCGGTGAGCTCGATGCGCGTGATTCATGGCGGAGCGAGTCCGCTTTACGGCGACTTTGCGCTGGGGGGCGTCGTCGAGGTCTTCACGCGGGCGGAGGCCGACGGATTCGAGGGCGCGCTGGGAGCGACGAGCTTCGGCGATGTGCGGATGGACCTGGCCGGGGGGCGCCGCAGCGACCGTTCGGGGCTTTTTCTCGGGGGGGCGTTGCAGCGGAACGAGGGTTGGCGCGACAACAGCGACTACCGGCTGGCCAACGCGATTGCGCGAGGGTGGCGGGGGGTGGGACCGGGACGGCTTGAGGGCGGGGTGTCGGTGTACGCGACCGAATGGAGCTCGCCGGGTTTCGTTTCGATTCCGCGCTTCAACGAGCCCGAACTGGCCGCGGCGGTGGACCCGACCGATGGGGGCGATTCGCGGCGGTTGGTGGCGAATGGACGGTATTCGGCCTCGATCGGTTCGGACACCTACCTGCAAACCGCGCTCTGGGGAATGGCGTCGGACTATGCGCTCTTTCTGAACATCCCGGGCCACAATCACGACGGCGCCGACCAGGGCGTGCCGGTTCAATCGGGTGAATGGGACGAACGGATCGGCGCGGGTGGACAGGCAGAGATCGCGCGGGCGGGGGTGGGAACGGGGGATCTGGTGGTGGGGGTGGGGGGGCGGGGGGACCGGGTCGTGTACCGGCACGCGGCCACCTTCGACCGCGACATTCTCGTGCCGGAGATCGACCTTGACGCGCGCCACGCCTCGGGATCGCTCTACGCGCGCTGGCGCCGGAGCTTCGCGGGATCGCTCGGTCTGGATCTGGGGGCGCGGATCGACCTCCTTCATCACCGCAGCCGCTCAAGGCTGGCCGCAGCGGACGCCGCTTCCGCGAACCCGACGACCGCGCCGGGAGCGATTCCCCCGGACGCCGGCGGCTGGGAGTCGGCCACCAACGCCGTCTTCAGCCCAAAGGCCGGACTTCGCTATCTCCGGGGAAACAACTGGTCGGTGCGGGCATCGTCGGCGCGCGGATTCAGGAGCCCGGCGGGGATCATCGGCGACCCGTCGCGGGAGCCTTTCATCGCCTGGTCGCACGAGCTGGGTGTCGATTATGCGGAAGGCGCCGTCGCGGCGTCGCTCTCCCTCTTCCGCGTGGACGTCTCCAACGAACGGATCCAGGACCCGATCACCCTGGCCATCTCCAGCGCGGGCAGCAGCACCCGCCAGGGCCTCGCGGCGGTCGTGGAGTGGTCGCCCACCGAGCGCTTCGGAATCGACGCGCGCGCAACCTGGAACCATGCCCGATTGAGCGGCGCATACGCCGACGCCCACGACGATCACGCGCACGAGGTCTTCGCGTCAGGGACGAACCAGACCGCCCCGGCCACCGACAGCGCGGACGCCGAGTTCAGGGTGCCGGGAGTTGCCGACTACCAGGCCTTCGCGCGCGCGTCGGTCCGCCCCCTTGACGCCATCGAAGGGTGGATTTCCGGCCGCAGCGTCGGCGCCCATGTGCCAATTGGCGAGCCCACCGTGCGCACCCGGCCCTACACCGTGGCCGACCTGGGCGTAACCTGGTCGCTGGGCGAAGACCGCGCCCTGGATTTCGAGCTGCAAAACATCACCGATGTCCGCTATGTGGAGCTGCGCTCGTCGGGATTCGTGGTACCGGGAACGCCCCGCAGCGTACGAGTCCAGTTGCGGTTGCTGCGGTAGGGGGGGCCATCGGCCCGACCCGGAAACCCAGTGTGTACCGGTTCCGGTTTCCTGGACAAGTGGACGGCCTAAACATCAGGCCGCCTTTCTGCTGAGCTTTTCGCGGGCACGGGCCGGGGTGATGTACCCGTGCCGCTGCAGAAGCCAGCCGTTGTTGTAACGCTCGATG
>JAJEBW010000012.1 GCA_022822325.1 Gemmatimonadota bacterium
ACGCGTTGGAAGCCCGCCGGAGGCATTGAGGTCGAGGTTACGACTTGGCGGGAGCCAAGCAGCGGGAATCCGGGCCGCAATTCTCGTAAGTTCAATCCTCACAACGGAGTCACCGCTTGAATGCAAATGTCGGCCCGGCGCCTCGCAGCTCCCTAAGCGCACTCGGCATTATCCACGGACTGCTGGGCTCGCTCCACAGTCGATTGATTGCGGGAATGGAGTGTAACGTAACTTCCCGCTGTCCGTCACGCTGATCCCTGGGTCGGGGGTTCGCAGGCAGCATGTGGCTCGTGAGCCGTGCTACAGCCGCACCGGCTCCACGCAGCCGGGTTCGTCGTGCTGCACCCGGTTGACCGCGCGCGTAACCGGATGGGCCCGAAGGGTCGGCGGCTCGGTGCGGCAGGCGATGCGCGCGATCTCGGCGGCCGGGGTGCGCCGCGAGAGCCAGGCCTTCCAGTCGCTCTCGGGCACGATGACGGGACAGCGGTGGTGGAGGCGCCGCAGCGACGCGGGGGCCGCGCGGGTGAGGATGGCGAAGGCGGGGCGGCGGCCGAGGCCGGGCAGGGCGTGCCAGGACCAGATTCCGGCCATGGCGAAGAGGCGGCGGCCGGGACGGTGAATCCACCAGGGCTGCTTCCCCGCGGGCGAGGCGGTCCACTCGTAGAAGCCGTCGGCGGGCACGAGGCAGCGGCGGCGGCGGAAGGCGTCGCGGAAGGCGGGAAGGTTGGCGGCGGTCTCGGAGCGCGCATTGATGTGGCCGCGTCCCGGGCGCGCGGCGGCCGTTCCCCGCGACTCCGCATTTCCCGGTGCGCCCGGGGCTCCATGCGACCCCGCGTGTCCGCGCGAATCCATCCCCCGCGGCCCCGGGGCTGCGGGCGGAACCAGCCCCCACCGCATCGGCCCGGCGCGGCGGCCGTCGCCCGCGGCGGCGATGATCACCACGGCCTCGGCGGTGGGCGCGATGTTGTGGCGCGGTTGGTGAGTCTCGCGGATCGGAGCCGTGTCGGCGGCGAAGACGTGGGCGATCTCGTCGCACTCCGGGGCGAGGGTGTAGCGGCCGCACATCGCCCGGTCGGTCAGTGCGGGGCGCGGTCGTTGGCGGGCGGCGGCAGGACGGTCCCGCTGTCGCGAACCACGAAGAAGCCGTCCTCGCCGAGCCTCTGGTAGAGCGGCATGAGGAGCCGGCCGTCGCGGGGGGACGCGACCTCGCCGCGGCGGTCGATCCCGATCAGGTCGCCGCGCTGAATGCGCTGAAAGTTCCTGAACCCGGGCAGGGTGCGGTAGCCGTCGCGGGGGGTGATGGGGTGGCGGTGGACGGTGCGCAGGACGCGGGGAAGGTGCGCGCTGTCGGCCTTGAGCAGGCGGTGGCCGTGCGCCGCCTCGGGGACCCGCGCCGCCGGAAGCAACCCGGCCGCCGCGATCGCGATCCAGACCGCCGCCTCGGCCCGGGCCACCGCGCGGGGCTCCCTGTGCTGCCCGCACTCGCAGACGGTGGTGGCGTAGCCGAGCCCGTCCAGGTAGTCGAGGAGGGTGCCGTTCAGGTGTTCGCCCAGCCCCAGCACCAGAGGCACGGGAATGGCAAGGGCAAGGCGGCGGTAGCCGGGCAGATCGGCGGTGGAGGCGAAGGTGCCGCCGCGGCCCGAGGTCGTGTGCAGATCCAGAACGTGGACCGGACCCCGCCGCCGGAGCGCCACCGCATCCAGCACGCGCAGAAGACGAACCATCTCAAGCTCTTCGAGGGTCGGCGCGGGTCCCCCCCGCCCCCCCGCCCCCCCCTCCAGCCGCTGCCGCCCCCTCAGCACGCGCTCCGGGGTCCAGATCCGGTTGAGATCGGTCGCCATGAAGCGCCGTCCCGCGTCCAGCGCGGCCATGTTTCCCATCACGGCCACGAAATCCCCCGCCATGCGGCCCCGCCTGGCGCGCACGTCGTCGATCATCGCGGTGAGCGCCCTCACGCCGGCGGGTTCATTCCCGTGAAGTCCCCCTACGCAGAGCAGGAGCGGACCCGGCCTGCGCCCCGCGACCCACCCGATCAACCCGCTGCGCGCTTCCCCCACCCCAAACCCGGAAGCCGCGCCGGCCCGCCCCCCTCGCTCTCCGGAAAGGGGCGGTTCATGGGGTGCGGAAGGACGCTCGATCGCGGAGGCTTCGGTCCCCGACCCGGTCGGCGGTCGCTCCACGCGGTCAGCTCTCCTGCAACCGCTCTTCGAGAAGGTGATAGGCCATCGGCATGAAGTCCGTCTCGCTGACCAGACCCACGAGTTGGCCGTCCTCCACCACCGGCAGCGCCGAGACGCGGTGGTGGCGCATCAGACGAATCGCCTCCAGAGTGGGCGTTGCGGGCGCCACCGTCACCGGATCGCGCACCATCACCTCGCTCACCGGCATGTTGTCGGCCTCGGTCACCGTTCGTCCCTCGGCCAGAAGCCGCAGCATGGAGCGGTACGACACCACCCCCGCCAGACGATGGTCGTGGTCCTCGATCAGCACATGGCGGATCTGGCGAAAGTCCATCAGGTAGGCGACCAGCTCGACGAGCTCGTCCTGGTTCACGGTGGTCAGCGCGGTCGTCATGTACTGCTCCACGCGCATGTAGTGATGACGCCAGCCGCCGGCGTCGCCCAGCTCGGCCCGCTCCCAACGCGCGACCGGCGCCCCTTCCTCCTGCCGCCGCACCGTCGCCGCCGTCAGCGCCGCCAGCCGCTCCGCGCGCGTTCCCGACTTCTTCATTCCCGTAAGCGACCGCAACGCCCACGAGCTGCCGGTCACCCCCTTGCGCACACGCTCCTCCACCACGCCCAGATAGCGCGCCACCTCGTCCTCGTCGAGCGGGTATTCCGCCAGTCCCTCCCTGGCCAGCGGCAGCAGGGTGTCGAGCACGAGCCGGTCGGCGGGACCGCTTGCGCCGTCGAGCCAGGTCATTCCCGCACTCAGTCCCAGCCGCGACGCCGCCAGAAAGTTGCTCTTGGCGTCGTCGAAGTCCATGCGTTCGGCGAGATCGGGGAATTTGCGCGCCACGCCCAGCACGGTCCCGATCCAGAAGACCGCATTCGCCATCTCGTCCAGTGTGGTGGGACCGGCGGGCAGCGCGCGGCACTCGATCCGCAGATGCGGCTTCCCCCGGGAGATCCCGTAGCAGGGGCGGTTCCAGCGATAGACGGTGCCGTTGAAGAGTTGAAGGGCGCTCAGCCTCGGCACTCCGCCCTCGCGCAGAATCTTGAGCGGATCCTCGCTGACCGGCATGGCCAGGAGAACGCGGAAGGCGGCGAGATCCTCCTGGAAGAGTTCGACGACCGACCGTTCCAGCCAGTGGCTTCCGAAGCGCACCCGGGCGCTGACCTCGCGCATGTGAAGGTCGGCGGCGCGGGTGTCGAGCGATTGCTGGAAGAGGGCGATTCGGGTCTCGTGCCAGAGGCGCCTGCCGAAGAGAAGGGGCGAGTTGACGCAGGCGGCCAGGACCGCGCCGGTCACCGCCTGGGCCACATTGTAGAAGTGCGCGAACTCCTCGGCCGAGACCTGCAGATGCACCTGAAAGCTCGTGTTGCAGGCCTCCAGCATGACCGAGTCGTGCGAGATCATGAGCTCGTCGGTGCCCTGGATGCGAAGCCGGAACTGGCCGTCGCCCGCCTGGTTGATGGCGTCGTTGAGGGCGTAGTAACGCGCGCGGGGGGTGATGTTGTCGAGCGAGAGGTCGGACTTGGCCAGTGTGGGAAGGATCCCGGTCAGGACCACGTCGGAGTCGTGCTTGCGGGCGGCGGCGCGCACCCGGCCCACATACTCGTCGAGCTCCGCCTGCATGTCCGAGAAGCAGCTCCCCTCCAGCACCCGCGGCGAGAGGTTGGCCTCCAGGTTGAAGCGCGCGAGTTCGGTGGTGAAGGGATCGTCGTCGAGCTCCTCGAGGACTTCGACCGAGACCGGCGCCGGCCGCCACGCGTTGTTGACCAGGAACATCTCCTGCTCGGCGCCGAAGCGGCGGATGCCGGACTCGATCAGCCCGTCGGCGAGGATGCGCTCCATCGCCAGCAGATCGCGGAGCAGCGCCCTCGTGAAGGTGCGGATCGCTTCGGGCGAGGTCTGTGGTACGAGGTCAATGCCCATGCGGCCTCCTCGGGCACGGCGTGGAAGCGTCGCTCGCGGTGCGGGCAAGCTGGAGAGTTCGGGACAAGTGGAGTTGAATTCGACGCAACCCGGAAGAGTGGCCGCAAAGGCCTCAAAGTACAAGCCCCTCGCCGACAGGATGGCATTGGCCGTGCCCCCGGCGCGACCGGCGGGCGGCGCCGAAACCGGCGACCGAGGATCCCCCGCTACCGAAAGCTCGCGATCTCCTCCAGCGGCTTCTTCGCGATCTCGGGAACGAGGGCGTCCCGGGCGGGGTGACCGGTCACCAGAATCAGGAAGGGGCGTTCGTTGGCGGGCCGTCCCAGGATTCGGTTGAGAAAGTTCATCGGCGACGGGGTGTGCGTCAGGGTGGCCAGACCCGCATGATGAAGGGCGGTGACGAGGATCCCGGTCGCGATTCCCACGCTCTCCTGCACATAGTAGTTGTGGATGCGCTCGCCCTCGGCGCCGACCGCGAACCGCTCGGCGAAGATCGCGATCAGGTGCGGCGCCGTCTCCAGGAAGGGCTTGTGTTCGTCGGTGCCCAGAGCCGCCAGCGCATCGAGCCATTCCCGCGGCGCGCCGCCCCGGTAGAATGCGCGCTCTTCGGCCTCGGCCGCCTCGCGGATGCGGGACTTGGTCTGCGCATCGGAGACGACCACGAAGTGCCAGGGCTGGCGATTGGCGCCGTTGGGTGCGGTGCCGGCCGCGCGGATGCACTCGCGAATGACGGCGAGGGGGACCGGACGGTCGCTGAAATCGCGGACGGTGCGACGGGCGGCGACCGTGCGGCGAAAGGCGGCGGCGCGCTCCGTCATCTCGCCGCTCGCAGGGGGAGGCGGGGGATCGAGGGGCAGGAAGCGCGGGCGGGCGGGACCGGGGGGACGGGCGCTCATAGGGCGAAGGGCCGGGCGCGGATCAGAAGGGACGCCGCAGACGCTGGAAGGCGGCCACCATGGATCCTCCCTGCCCCAGCTCGGCGGCCACCGTCTCGGGCGACACCCCGAGCGCGCGCGACAGGAAGCCGAGGTTGACGAGGCCGAGCACCTCCTGGTCCGACAGCGCGACCTGGCCCCACTGCGAGACCGGCCACCGGTTGAACTGCTCGTAGGCGTTCGCAAGGTTGCCGGGAGGAACCGCCAACTGCACATGGAAGTCGCCCGCGTGCACCGAATAGGTGGCCGCGATGGCCATCCAACTGCTCCCCTGCCTCCGCTTGGCCACCACCACATCGGGCGACACGCCGGCGCGCCGCGCCAGGAAGAGGACCACCGGGATCTCACCCGCCGACATCCGCCAGCGCGTCAGCACCGCCACCTCGCTCTCGGGGATCCCGAAGTGCTCGCCCGCCGCCTGCAGATACGCCGCCTCGGCCGCGGCGTCGGTCCCCTGTCCCTGGGCCGAAATCCCCGTCAGGAGAAGAAAGGGCAGGGCCAGGCCGAATCTCCGCGTTGCGCGCATGGGAGGTCTCCGATGCAGGTCCGGTTGAGCGGGGAGAGGCCCTCGACCGAATCTCCGCGTTGGGCGCATGGGAGGTCTCCGGAAGGGGGGCGGGCATTGCGCTAAGGGAGCAATGTGCGGAGGGGAACGCCGCCGGTCAATGCGGGGCGCCCCCGGCGATCCGTGGCGGCGAAGGTTCGGCGCCGCCATCGGCGCATGGAGCGGTGGACGGGCGTGGCGATGGCCATTGCGATGGCGGGGAGGGGGGCGGGGGTTGCTCGCGCCGCCCGCGGCGGCACCGGTTTGGTCCGCCGCCGGAGACCTGCTATCATGGTGGCTGAATCGATGCGGGCGCGGCGTCGGGTTCCGCATCGTTCGGGCATCGTCCTTCGCCACTGCACACCGGAGCCGTCATCCATGCGGAAACTCATCCTGCCGACAATCCTGGCGCTGGTCGCCGCACCGGCCACCGCCCAGACCACCCTTGGCCTGCGGGGAGGAATCGGGCTGGCCACCGTCGCCGTCGATGCGGACGACTTCGATGCCGATTACAGCAGCGGCATCGTCGCGGGCATGGATCTGACCATTCCCGTGTCGGGCTTCCTCGGCTTCCGCTTCGGCGGTGCCTATGCGGAGAAGGGCGGCAAGGCCACCGTGGAGGATCCGGCTGGAAACACGGAGGTCGAGCTGCACATGAACCAGGCGCAGTTCTCGTTGCTGGCCCGAATCGGCACCCCCTCCGCGGGTGGACTTTCCGTGGGGCTGATGGCGGGTCCCTGGGCCGCGTACCAGCTTTCCTGCGAGGCGGAGGCTTCCGTCATGGCAGTCAACCTGACCCTCGATTGCGAGGATGCCGATTGGGATTTCGAGACCATCGACTACGGCGTCGCCTTCGGCGGAGGGGTCGAGTTTCCGGTCATTGGATCTCTGCGGCTCGGCGCGGAGGCGATCTACTCCCTTGGTCTCGCGCAACTCGACGCCGACGAAACGAGGACCCGGCACCTGGCGGCTCAGGGAGGGATTGTCATTCCGATCGGGTAGAGTGGAATCCGGCCGCTGCCCGATCGGTCATCCGCTGGCGGCGGGACGGGATTGGCGGCGCCCGGCCCCTGCGCGGGCCGGCCCGGATGGCGGCCGCACCGGCGGAGGTGCGCGCGCAACCCCCCTGGCGGGCGTTGCTCCCGGCCTTTTGACGCGGCCCATGCGATTCGGCATCCTCCAATGCAGAATGCACTGCCTGTGCAGAATGCACCCTTGCCTGAGGATTCCGCCGATGATTGTCCCGCGCCTCCCCGCTTCGCTCCTCCTCGCGCTCGCCGCCTTCGCCGCCTGCACCGGGCCGGAACCGGATGCGTCCGCGCCCGTCGACGAGATCGACGAGATCTTCGCGCGGTGGGACTCGCCCGAGAGTCCGGGTTGCGCGCTGTCGGTTTCGCGGTCCGGCAACGTCCTTCTCTCCCGCGCCTGGGGGATGGCCGACCTCGAGCATGGAGTCCCCAACACCCCCGCCACCATCTTCGAGGGCGGATCGGTGGCCAAGCAGTTCACGTCGGCGGCGGTGATCCTCCTGGCGCTCGACGGCAAGCTCTCCCTGGACGACGATGTGCGCATGCATGTCCCGGAGGTGCCCGACTACGGCCACACCATCACCCTTCGCCACATGATGACCCATACCAGCGGACTGCGCGATTGGGGTTCGGTCGCGTCGATCGCCGGGTGGGGACGCGGGCAGCGCTCGCACCGGCACGCGCATGTGCTTGAGATCGTCGGCCGCCAGAGCGCGCTCAACTTCGAGCCCGGTCACGAGTATTCCTACAGCAACACCGGATACAATCTGCTCGCGGTGGTCGTGGACCGGGTGAGCGGGATTCCCTTCGCGCGGTTCTCGCGGGAACGCATCTTCGAGCCGCTGGGGATGACCGATACGCAGTGGCGGGACGACTATCGCCGCATCGTTCCCCGGCGCAGCACGGCCTACTCCGCGACCGGCGGCGGCTATGTCATCGATCGTCCCATCGAGCATGTGCATGGGAATGGCGGCATTTTGAGCACGGTGGGCGACATGCAGATCTGGAATGCGGCGCTCACCGACGGCCGGCTGGGGGGCGAAGAGTTCGTGGCGATGATGCACGAACGGGCGATCCTCAACGATGGACGCCGGATCTCCTATGCCGGTGGACTCCGGGTGGCGAGCTTCGCGGGGGTCCCTTCGGTCACCCATACCGGTTCGACGGCGGGATACCGTGGATTCGCCGGGCGGTATCCGGAGCAGGAGCTCTCGGTGGCCCTGCTCTGCAACGCGGGCGATGCCAACCCCGGAGGACTGGGCGGACAGGTGGCGAGGGCGTTTCTGGGAGACGAGGCCGCGTCCGCTCCGCCGCCGGCCGAGGGCGTGGCGCTTGCGGCCGCGGAGCTCGAAGCGGTGACCGGTCTCTATCGCGAGGTGGACACGGGCGATCCGCTGCGCATCACCCTGGAGGAGGGCATGCTACGGGTCGGCAACCAGCCGCTGGTGGCCCGCAGCCCGGGCGAATTCCAGGTGGGAGGGAGCGAGCGGCGGCTGGTGCTTCGGGCGGGAGCGGGGGGGGAACGACCCACGATCGACGAGTACACCGGGGAGCATTACGACAACACCTGGGAGCCGGTCGACGATTTCGCGCCGGGGGCGGACGCGCTTGCCGCCTACGTCGGCAGCTACCGCAGCGACGACGCCGAGACCACCCTGGTGGTGACCGTCGAGGAGGGCGGTCTGGTGATTCGCCGCCGACCCGATGCCCGCTTTGAACTCCAGCCGGTCTACGAACACACCTTCAACGCGGGCGGCCTCGGGGGAATTCGCTTCGCCATGGGAGCGGATGGCCGCGCGAGCGAATTCGGCCTGCGCCAGAGCCGGGTGTACGATCTGCGGTTTCGGCGCGTTGGCGGGTCCTGAGGCCCGGACCGGCGGCGACGGCATGCGGCAGGAGGCCGAGGCGTCGGGCTGGTAGTTTGTTCGCAGGGCCGACTGATTGAGGCGGCCGCGGGCGCATTCGGCGGTCCGGGCCCGGGAGTGTCGCTCACGCCCCCTCCAATGTCCTTCGCGCCCGCTCGCGAGCCGCCGCAACCGGCGAGACTACTCGTGCATCGGCCTCGCGGAAGATCTCGCGGAGTAGCCGCCCGATTCCGCGCAACCGCTCCTCCAGCCCGGCCGGGTCGCGAATCCCCCGCTCCATCAGTCCGAAGGCCATGGCGCCGCCGCCATTGACGACGTAGTCCGGGGCGTAGAGGATGCCGCGCGCGCGCAGTCGTTCGGCGTCTTCCGGCGTTTCCAGTTGATTGTTGGCGGCCCCGGCCACCGCATCGCAGCGCAGATGGG
Organism: Gemmatimonadota bacterium; assembly: GCA_022822325.1. Taxonomy (GTDB): domain Bacteria; phylum Gemmatimonadota; class Gemmatimonadetes; order Longimicrobiales; family Gaopeijiaceae; genus Bin94. Next base: position 8,894 of record JAJEBW010000012.1, read on the forward strand.
GAATCGTCCGCACATTCAGCGTCGCGCCGACCGCGCACGGGGCGTAGAGGTCGCACTCGGCCGCGAGCGCTTCCCCGGCGGCGATCGCCACGCCGCCCCACCGCCCCGCCACCGCCCGGGCGCGGCTCCCGTCCAGATCGGCCACCAGCACCCGCGCACCCGACCGCGCCAACATCGCGGCGAGCGGTTCCCCCACATCGCCGACGCCCTGCACCACCACCGTCCGCCCGGACAGATCCGCGCTCCCGTGCAGGTGCGCCATGCAGGCCTCGATTCCCGCATGCACTCCGGTCGCGGTGAAGGGTCCGGTCTCGGGAGGGCGCTTCCCCCGCTCCGTTCCGGCCACCGCCGCGGTCAGGCCGGCCAGGAAGGCCATGTCGTCGGTGGTCGTGCCCAGATCGGCGCCGACCCCGTAGCCGTCGCCCAGTCCATTCAGCACCTTGGCGAAGTGCGTCAGGAGCGCGCGGCGGCGGCCATCCTCCAGCGGGCCGGGAACGGCGAGCACCGACTTGCCGCCTCCGTAGCCGAATCCCATCGCGGCCCACTTCCAGGTCATTCCCTCGGCGAGGCGCATCGCATCCCGGAGCGCGGCCGCAGGCGAAGGATAGGACTTCATCCGGCACCCTCCGGTGGGACGCCCCAGGCGATCGTCGTGCAGCGCCACGAAGACCCAGCTTGCCGTTTCCGCATGGTACGACGCCACCACCGCCAGCCCCTCCCACCGTTCGATCAGCGATTCGATTCGATCCGGTCCCGCCCGCGGAGGATCCGGTCGACGCCGAATCGTCTTCGGCGGGCAGCTCGCGAGATCCGAAACGGTCTCGGGTGGGGACATCGTCTGGCCTCCGCGCCCGATCGGCGCATTATCTTCGGTCTTCGCTCCGTACTGCGGGAGAGCGCGACGCCGCAGCGGCCGGCCATCCCGTCGGCCCGCTCCCCGGTCCCCCCACCCTCGGGAGCCTGTCATGGAATGGATTTCGAGCCCCGAAGCCTGGGTTGCGCTCGCGACCCTGCTGATCCTGGAGATTGTCCTCGGGATCGACAATATCATCTTCATCTCGATCCTGGCGGACAAGCTGCCCCCCGAACAGCAACCCGCCGCGCGCCGCAACGGCCTCCTTCTCGCGATGGCCACGCGGCTCGCTCTTTTGGGGGCCATCACCCTCATCATGAGGCTGACCGCACCGCTCTTCGCCCTCTTCGGGCACGGGTTTTCGGGTCGCGACCTGATCCTGATCGTCGGCGGTCTCTTCCTCCTCACCAAATCCACCCGGGAGATCCACCACCGTCTGGAGGGCGCCGACCACGGGGGCGGAGGCAAGAGGGCCGCGAGCTACGGGGCGGTCCTCATCCAGATCGCGATCATGGACATCGTCTTTTCGATCGACTCGGTGATCACGGCGGTGGGGCTGGCCGAGGACTTCATGGTGATGGCGATCGCGATCGTCGCGGCGGTGGTGGTGATGCTGCTGGCCGCCAACGCGGTCTCGGAGTTCGTGAACCGCCATCCGACCGTCAAGATGCTCGCGCTGAGCTTCCTGCTGCTGCTCGGCATGACCCTGGTCGCGGAAGGGGTCGGTCAACACATCCCGAAGGGCTACATCTACTTCGCGATGGGATTCTCGGTCTTCGTCGAGGCGCTGAATCTGCGGGCGAAGAAGGGCGGTGCGCCGGTGCGGCTTCATCCGTCGAGAGCGCATCCGGACGGGGCCGCAAGCGCGGGGGACTGAACCCATCCGCCATGCCGGGTGCGCGACGGCCCTGCCGGGCACAGGGCAAGGCCAACCACCCGCAAAGTACGCCCGAGAGGATTCGAACCTCTGGCCTCTGCCTCCGGAGGGCAGCGCTCTATCCAGCTGAGCTACGGGCGCATGGGACGACGCTCGCACATGGGGGTCGACTCGCATGGGAACGTCCGGGACCGGGAAGATATTCTCCGCCGTTGGGGCCCTGCGGTCAAGGCCCGGCGCGAATCGGAGCCGACGGCCGGGCCGCGCTTCCCCCGGCCGCCGAAGGGCGATCCGCAACCGGTGGGGCGCCGGGAGGACGGACCTGAGTAAGCCGAGTTCTGTCTCCCGCCCGGCCAGCGAGCGGTCAGGGGTCATTCATCTGGGATCCGGATCGCTCCGAACCTCTAGCGGCCTACCCGGGACTCGAGCGGGACAGGCGATCCCTCGTCCCCTATTTGGCCTTGCTCCGGATGGGGTTTGCCATGCGGCCCCTGTTGCCAGCGGCCCGGTGCGCTCTTACCGCACCCTTTCACCCTTGCCTGTGCCCCGGTTGCCCGAAGCCATCGGCGGTCTGCTCTCTGCTGCACTATCCGTCGCCTCGCGGCGCCCGGGCGTTACCCGGCATCCTGCCTTGCGGAGCTCGGACTTTCCTCCGCGCGGCGAACGACTTGCGCTCCCGGCGGCGACCCCTCGGTTCGTCCTCCACGACGCCCACCGGTGAATTTGGCCCGGAATCCGGCGAGGGACCAGCCCCCCCGGGTCGCGCCACCGTTGCCGCCGGTCGGACACCGTCCCCGTCTCCGCCCGCTCCGGGCCTGTCGATGGACAATGAACTGGCGGGCGCTGGGACGCTGTGAAAGGTCAACTGCAGTTTCCAGAATGCAAAGCGCGGTTGACATTTTCCCGTGGTCCGCAGGGTTCTCACGTCATGTTGGGCAAGGGGAAGGGGGCAAGCTCAAGCAGGGCCAGGAACCAGACACCGGCGTCCCCCGGTCCGCTGGTTCCCGCTTCCCCGTTCTCGTTAGCTTTGCAGGGCTGGCTTGGCCGTTGGCATCCCCACAAGGAGACGCGTTTCTCGGTGAGCAATCTCCGAATCAACCTCGCCGACATGCTCCACGCCCGCACTGTCGAGTCGGAGCGGATCGAGTTCAAGGCGACCTGGGACCCAAGGGTCACGGGCTACCAGGTGCTGAAGACGATCTGCGCCTTCGCGAACGACCTGAGACGCCACGGCAGCGGGTACATCATCCTGGGCGTCGCCGAAAGGAACGGCCGCGCCCAACTCCCACCCGGGGGCTTGACCGCACAGCAAATCGAGGGCGCAACGCCCAAGCCCGTGGCCTTCTTCCACAGCTCGTTGACCAGTCCACCACGGTACCATGGGACTCCCGCGCCGCCCTGAACGCCACGGTTGACGATTTGAGCGAGACGCTGGTTCGCGAGCACCTGCGGGCCTGCGACAGTGCCTTGCTCGACGAACCGGACGCCAGGACCATCTACCGGAAGATGGACATGGTCCGGCGGGTCAATGACCACGAGGTGCCGCGGAACGTCGCGCTCCTCTTCTTCTCTCGCGATCCCACTCGATGGTTCCCCGGAGCGAAGATCGAGACCAGCATCCTGCGGGCCGGAGCCGGCGGTGACGCCATCGACGAAAAGGAGTTCAGCGGCGGGGTCGCGGAACAGGTCAGAGACTGTCTCCATTACCTGGAACGAGAGGTAGTGGAGTCCATGATAAGCAAGGCGCCCAACCAGTTCGAGTCAGAACGCAACGTCAGCTATCCGGAGGACGCCCTCCGCGAGGTTCTTGTGAACGCGCTCTTCCACCGCGGCTACGCCGACGACTCTCCCCATGCCACCCTGGTTCGCATCACGCCGGACCGTATCGACATCCGCAGCACTCCGGGACCGGTCCCGGGCATCGACCTTGACCAGCTCCAGCAAGGAGGCACCCTGCGTCTGGTACCTCCCCGCAATCCAGGGGTCGACGAGTTGTTCAAGGAACTCGGGCTTGCGGAAAAGAGACTGACCGGCCTGGGCAAGGTCTACCAGGCGATGGAGCGCAACGGTTCGCCAGTGCCCGAGTTCCATTTCGACGATGATCGCACGTTCTTTCAGGCGACCTTGTTCGCCCATACGAGGAAGAGCACGAGGGCGGCGATCCGCACTGCCAACGAACTCCGGGCTGTTGGGCGCGCCAGGGCGGCCGCCGATACGCTCGAATCCGCATGGCGTGCGAATCCCGGGTCGCGCCGACTTGCCGAAGAGCTGGTCCGCCAATGCGTGACATTGGGGGATATGGATCGTGCGGCACCCGTGATCGAAGCCGTGCTGGAACTGGACCCTGAATCCGAACGACCGAACGTCGTCGTGCAGTGGTTGGAGGCGCTCGTTGCCGACGGACAGCGGGAGCGCGCACACCGCCTTCTCCGCGAACAGGCATCGAAGCTGTCCCCGCGCGAAGCGGTCGGTGCCGCGATCGTGGCCAGACGGCTCCGCGAGCCCGACACGGCCGCCACGCTCTTCGACATCGCCGGCACCCTGATTCTGGACGACCCCCGTGCGCTGTTGGAGAGCGCCCGGAACAAGCTCTGGCTCGCTGGGCAGGCCCACCGTGCAGGCCTCGCCACCAGGAATCAGGAGTTGCTGGGCGACGCACGCGTTCTGCTGGAACGGTTGCTCCGCATGGATGCGCCCCGTCGACTCGCCGACGGCCGCCATTGCAGGCAGTTCCGCAGCGCGTCGGCGACCGGGAATTTGCATTTTCCGGGGAAAACGCCTATCATCTTGGAAACATATGTTTCCCTCGGGAAATCGGGAGCTCGTCCATGGCCCTTCGTCGCCCGCTCCGTCGCCCTCCCCACCTCATGAGTCGCCTTTCCCGCATTCCGACCGCTCTGGTCCCCCTTCTCCTCCTGCTCCCCGCCACCCGCGCGACGGCCGCCGACTCGCTCCAGGACGCCTTCGCCGACGCAGCTCCGCAGTCCTCCGGCCCCGTCGTCGTGTATCTGGTGCGCCACGCCGAGAAGGAAGACGACGGCACCGACGATCCCCCCCTCGCGCTGGCCGGCCGCATTCGCGCGCAGGATCTGCGTCAGCTTCTGGCCGGAAGCGACGTGACCCACATTCACACCACCGATCTGCGCCGCACCCGCGACACGGCCCGCCCGATCGCCGAGGAGTTGGGGCTGAAGCCATCCTTCTACGATCCGGTCGACCTGGAGGGATTCGCCGCGCACCTCGCCTCCACGCCCGCGCGCCACCTCGTCGTGGGCCACAGCAACACCACTCCGGTCCTCGTCGAGGCGCTCGGCGGAGATTCCCATGGAGAGATCGCCGAGACCGAGTACGACCGCCTCTTCATCCTGGTGATCCCGCCGGGACAGCCCGCCGTCACCACGCTCCTGCGCTACGGCGAACCCTATGTGCCGGGCAGCGACTTCGGGCTACGCACCGGCGCTATGGGATGGTCACGACCAGGGTCAGAGTAAGAACCCGGTCCAGCTTGGCTCTGGGCACCAGAATCTCTCCGGTCTTTTCGCCGCCCAGGGAAGTCCGCAACGGAAGACGCCTCAGCGCCGGCTCGTTGTCGAAGGTGCCCCGCAGCGAGGTCTTGAGCGCCAGGTGTTCGTTCATCGCCACGCTGACCGCGTTCGTCCACTCGGCGCGCAAATCCGAGGTGTCGTCGCCATTGCCGTCCATCACCAGGTTGCTTGACCACTCGACGTCGTCGTTCAGACGGGACCGGTACTCGGTCGAGACGCGCAGCCCCACGAAGCGCTTGGTGCCGTCGGCGTCGGGAACCACATCGCGCTGCACGGTGTGGGTGAAGCCATAGGCGGTGCGAAGGCGTCGCGCGCTACCGCTGATCCACCGTGTGGACACCCCCAGCACATTGACGAAACGGTTCTGAATTCCGGCGAAGGTGTCCCGCGTCCATCCCGACTGCGCGAAGATTGATGTGCGCTCGGAGACGGTCCGGTCGAGACGCAACTCGCCCTCGTAGTTTTCGGCCGAGAGCTCGGTGTTGGTCTCCTCGTGGATGCGGTAGTCGTCCTCGGCGCCGATCGCGGTCCGGGTGCGGCGCGTGGTGCGGGTGCGGATTCCTCCGGTCTGGATCCGGATCTCGGTCCGTTCCCAGGAGCGCGTCACGGTGGTGCCGATCCCCAGCGTCGAGAGTTCGGAGTTCCCGCCGGTGCGCACAAAGCTGAACTCGGTGGAGGCATGCCAGCCCCCGTCCGATTCCTCCTGCGCTACCAATCGGTCCGCTTCGCCCGCGACCAGCCCGCCCGCCGACAGAAGCAGCGCGGCCGCCCGGATCCACGGGGACCCACGCCACGCCCGGCGACTCCGCGCCCGCCCGATCCGCATTCGCCGCAACCCCTTCCCCGCGCCCCCGCCGACCCCGCGCCCCTGACGCGCCTTCCCCGCCTCGATTATCGTTGCGTCGGCCATCCACGCCTCCCTTCGGTCTTCGTTGCGCATTCCCGCCTCATTTTCCCGAATCCCGTCCTGCCCGAAATGCCCGAATCCTGCCAACCGATGAAACGATGCGCCACCGAGTTCACCGGCACCTTCCTCCTCGTTCTCATTGTCGGTCTGACAATCGCGCAGAATCTCGCGGATGCCCCCCTGGCGATCGGCGCCGGGCTCGCCGGACTCGTCTACATGGGCGGACCGATCTCCGGCGCCCACTATAACCCCGCAGTCACTCTGGCGATCCATCTTTGCGGGAAACCCGGCCGCCGCGAGTTCTCCGCCTACCTGGCGGCCCAGCTTTCCGGGGCGACCGCTGCAGCCTTTGCGGTGCGCGGCCTGACCGGAACGTTCGCGATCGTCGCGCCGGATCCCGCAACCTCGGCGGTGGCGGCGCTGGCGGCGGAAGCGCTCTTCACCTTCGCGCTCGCGCTCGTGATTCTGAATGTCGCGATCTCTCCCCGGGCCGAGGGCAACGGCTACTACGGCGTGGCGATCGGGCTGACGGTGATGGGGGGCGCCTACGCCGTGGGTCCGGTCTCCGGCGGCGCCTTCAACCCGGCGGTGGGCACGGGACCGATCCTGGCCGCGCTGGCGGGGGGCGGGGGACTCGGTCACCTCTGGATCTACTGGGCGGGACCGTTGGCCGGGGCGGTGGCGGCGGCGGCGTTCTTTCGGCTTCAGCACCTTCAACGGCAAGAGCGTGCGGGGGAAGTCCGGCCTGGGCCGTCGCGGGACGCGAGCGGTCACTAACCGAATCCGGCCGTCGCACGCGGCAGCCAGGGGGACGCGCTCCCGCGCGCCTGACCGCCACCCCTCCCGTCCGCTACCAGACCGCCTCGTAGCCGCGCGCAACGAGATTCCAGCGGCGTCCGCTCACATGCACCCTCCGCGTAGCCGCGCCATCGGCGTCCTCGAACTCTCCGCCGAGGTGGGTCCAGGCCAGGACGCTCCCCTCCAGGTTCAGAACCTCGACGCCGCGCCCGGCCATCCTGCGGGCGTAGCTGGAGCTGCGGGCCCCGATCGTGCAGTAGGCGACCACCGTCCTGCCCGCGAACTCGGCGATCCGCGACTCGAAGAGATCGCGCGAGATTGCGCCCGGGAGGGTGGAGACCTCGCGTTCGCGGTCGGTGCGGACATCGACCAGCACGAATCCGTCCTTCGCCGCCGGCTCGCTCGCCAGCGCCCCCATCAGCGCCGCCGCGGCGATCGTTTTCACGTCGGGGTAGTCCGCGCGGAGTTCGCCGACCAGCGCCTCGATCCGGTCGCGGCGGCGCGCCTCGTCGTCGGCGGTCTGGGCGCATGCCGGCGCGAAGAGCGCCCCCCACGCCACCGCCCAGGCCGGGATCGCCACCCGCGCGATCAGCGCTCGCCCCCCGGCTCCGGTTTTCGTTGCCGCTGCCATCTTCGCCCCCTCAGTTGGCGTTTGCGTTCTGGAAGAGATCGTGCACGGCGGCGACCCGGAACCCCTCGCGCGCCAGGTAGGACGCCGCCGAGGTCGCGCGCGCGCCGCCCATGCAGTGCACCATGAGCTCGCGGTCGCGGGGGAGTTCGCGCAGCCGTTCCGCCAGGCGGGTGTGCGGCGCGTGAGCGGCCCCGGCAACCGCCGCGGCGGCGTACTCGGCGCTCTGGCGCACATCGAGAACCGCGCCGTTCGGCCGCCGCCTCGCCTCGGCGAAGTCGATCGCCTCGATGCTGGCCACCCCGCCCCCCGCGGCGGCGATCTCGTCCAGCGCGGCCGACGGCGCCCACCCCTCCACCCGGTCGAGCCCGATTCGGACCAGGGCCCGCACCGCCTCCTCCACCTGCGCCTCGTCGCAAACGAGGACGATCCGCTCCGAGGGCTCGACGTAGCAACCCGCGATCGTGGTGAAGGTGCGGTTGAGCGGGGCGTGGATCGCGCCGGGAAGATGGCGGCGGCAGAAGGCGGCGCGGTCGATGCGCGTGTCCAGGATGGCCGTGTCCGCGCGCCCCCCCATCTGTGCAAGCGCACCGGATGGGGTGCGGGCCGGTTCAGGAAGCGGTCCGAGCAGCGCCGGCCCCGTCCGATTCTCCCTCTTCATCCTGCCAAAGTAGAGGGGCGGATCGCTCTGACCTTCCAGAATGAAGTCCACGAATGCGTCCTCGCCCCTGCGCACCGCGGCGATGGCGGGGCTGGAGAGTTTCTCGTATCCCAGGGTGGTGTCGGGAAGTTGGCCCAGAGCCTTGCCGCAGGCGCTCCCGGCCCCGTGGCCCGGCCAGATGCGGAGGTAGTCCGGGAGTTCCAGGATTCCGCGCGCCGACGCGTAGAGCCGTTTCGCCGACGGGACCATGGCGCCGCTCTCGCCCGCGGCCGATTCGAGGAGATCGGGACGGCCCAGATCGCCGACGAAGATGAAGTCGCCCGAGACGATTCCCATGGGATCGCCGATGCCCGCGCGCCGGTCGGTGACGAGAAAGCTGATGTGCTCCGGGGTGTGGCCGGGGGTGTGGAGGACACGGAACTCGACCTGGCCGATGCGGGCGCGGTCGTCGTGGCGGAGGAGGGTGACGCGGTCGTGGCGCTCGGCCCATTCGTACTGCCAGCCGGGGCCGCCCTCGCCGGAGAGCCAGCCGGCGGCGCGGTGGCGTTCGACGAGTTCGCGGCAACCCGAGAGGAAGTCGGCGTGGATGTGGGTTTCGGCGGCGGCGACGATGCGGTAGCCCTCGCGGCGGGCGATGGCCAGGTAGCGGTCCACATCGCGCTCCGGGTCGATGACGACGGCCTGGCGAGTGCGTTCGCAGCCGATCAGGTAGGCGTGCTGGGCCAGTCCCGGATCGACGATCTGCTTGAAGAACATGCCTGCTCCGGATGGGGGGCGGGTGCGGGAATTGCCTGGACGATAACATACTCCATCGCCCGGCTCGCCGGGGATCGGTCGCGAAGAGCCGCCGCCGGTCGGCGCGTCGGGGAGTCGGCCCGGCGGGCTCCGCGAGGGTGGGAACCGGCTACCCGGGCGGCGCGCGACAAGGTGGATGGCGACGGCGAGGCGCGCGACCGCGGAGACCCTGGCGGCGATCGGGGGACCGCACCCTTGGCGCTTTCGCATGGAGCGGCTACCATTGATGCCCTTGGGCGCAGTTCATGCCCATGGCGCAGCCCTGCTAGCTCAACTGGTAGAGCATCCGACTCTTAATCGGCAGGTTCGGGGTTCGAGTCCCTGGCGGGGCACTTCCTGGGGGGTCAATCGCGGGCGGGCAGACGGGCGCGGAGCGCGACGAGATCGGTTGCGGCGTGCACGCGAAAGTCCCCCAGCGCGGCGGGCAGCAGAGCGAAGCGCACCCCGTCCAGAGTCGTGCGGGTTGCCGTCGTCGCCACCGCTGCCCTTCCCCCGAGCACCCCGAGGATCTCGAAGCTCGCGCCGTCCAGGTGCGCGTCGAGGCGGCTTCCGGCGGCCATCTCCAGCCTCTCCACGACGAAGTGGTCGCAACGGGCCAGTTGGTCGATGCGCCATCCGTCGCCGGTTGCGCGCGGACGGGGCGGGGTCGGGACCGGTTCCTGCTCCCCGAAGCGGATGACCTCGAGGGCGCGTTCGATGTGCAGCTCGCGCGGCCTGCCATCGGGACCGGCGCGGTTCCAGTCGAAGAGACGCCAGGTCGTGTCGGAGCATTGCTGAATTTCGACCAGAACGACGCCGGAAAGGATGCCGTGGACGGTGCCCGCCGGCACCAGGATCGAATCGCCCGCCTGGACCGGCACGCGCCGGAGGTGGTCCTGGATGCGCCCCCTCTTCGCCGCTGCGGCCAGAGTCGCGCGGTCGGCGCCCGGAGCGAGACCGTGGATGATCTGCGCTCCCGGCCTGGCGTACAGGATCTGCCACCATTCGGTCTTGCCGGACTCGCCGGTCCGTTGGGCGGCCGCGCCGACGTCGTCGGGATGGACCTGGACCGAGAGCGCGTGGCTCGCGTCGAGGAGCTTGACGAGGAGCGGAAACGGGGCCCCTTCGGCGGCGGCCGCGGCGCGATGGCCGGTGAGCCGCGTCCCGAATTCGGCGACCAGACCGGCGAGAGAGCGACCCGCGAAGGGCCCCTCGTCCACGATCGAGAGCCCCGCCGGATGCGCCGAGATCTCCCAGCTCTCGGCGACCACGCCCCCGGGGAGGGTGCGGCCCAGCCGGCGCTCCAGCTCGCGGCCGCCCCAGAGGTAGTCCTTGAAGACGGGAGCGAAGGTCAGGGGCGCCGCGAGCGCCGATGCGGATGCGAATGCGGACATGCTCCCAAGTTAGCCCGACGAGCCCCCCGCGACCCGAACGCCGCCCGGGACCGGGGGCGGGCTCGCGAGCCGGATGGCGGAGGGCGCGATCGGTACGGCCTGGCCACCCGCGATTCCGCGCGCCGCCAGCCAATCCTTCGGCGTCGCGGCTGCGAATCGCACGCCCTGCAGGCTACCTCGCCGCAAAGGTGATCGGCATCTCGAGCCAGACCGCCACCTCATCCTCGCCATTCTGCGCCGGACTGAAGCGGGCGCGCGGCGCAACCCGCAACGCGGCGTCGTCCAGCGCGCTGTGCCCCGACGAGGTGTGAATCCGCTGGTCCCGCACCACGCCTTCCTCGTCGATGTGGAACCACACCACGGCCGTTCCGCCGATCCCGGCGTCGCGCAGCAGCGGCGGGTATTCGCTTTCGAGCGCTCTGGCGACATCGTCGCCGTTGACCAGGCTGGGGCGCACGGTCATGGTTACGAAGGCGGGTTCGCTCGAGGTGTCGTCCCTGTCGTTGATTCCCGGAAGGACAAGGGTGACCGCAACCACCAGGATCGCGGCGAATCCGAGGAAGGCGGCCTGCGCCAGCCGAACCTGCGGGTCGCGGCTGAAGAGCCTGCGGATCCGCCGCTCCAGGAGGGAACGCCGTTCGGCCAGCGCCGTGACCGGAAGACCGGGCAGCGGGCGGGCGCCCTGGCCAACCCGGAAGAGAAGGTCGCCGTAGATCTGGCGGCGGCCGGGCAGCCGCTGCATGACGCGCTGGTCGCAATCCAGCTCGATCGCGAGGCAGAGTCGGCGATAGTGAATCCAGAGCGCCGGATTCCAGGGGACCGCCATGAGGAGCACTCCGGCCAGGAGGCGCAGCGGGATGTCGCGGGCGCGCAGGTGTTCCTCCTCGTGGGCGAGAATCAGCTCCTGCCGCGCGGCCCCCGCCCCACGCACCCAGCCGGGCAGCACGATCACGGGACGAATCACCCCCGCCAGCACGGGACCGGTCTCGCGCGACCAGCAGATCTCGCGTCCCAGGAGCGCGCCCCTCTCCCACCCCGCCATCCGGCGCCGAAGCCGCAAGCCCCCCGCCACCGCGAAGGCCGCCACCGCGAGCGAGAGCGCCACCCACCCGGCAACCAGCGCGTCGCCCAGGAACGCAGGTTGCCGCGAGGCGTCGACCAGGAGCGGCTCCAGCGCCACCGGTCCACCCGGCAGCGCCCCGCTCCCCCCGCCCCCCAACGCGGGAAGCATCCGAACCAGGGGAAGCGCGACCGTCCCCAGCGCGGCCGCGATCCACACCCAGCGACGTTTGCCGGCGAGCAGCTTCTCCGCCGCCAGCGCGGCCACGGCGAGCAGCAGTCCCACGGCGACCGACCAGATCATCCATGCAGCGATCATCCTTCTTCCTCCTCCTCGAGGCGCTGGTCCAGCAGGGCGCGAATCCTCCGCACCTCCGCCGACGACAGCTTTTCATCGGTGACGAGCTGGGCCACCAGAAGCTCGGTGGAGCCCGCAAAGACCTTGTCCCGAAGCCGCCCCAGCACGGTGCGTCCCGCCTCCCTCCGCCCGAGCAGCGGATGGTAGCGATGGGCGCGTCCCTCGCGGGTGCGTCCGGCCAGCCCCTTGGATTCCAGGATGCGCAGAACCGTGAGGACCGTCGTGTAGGCCAAGTCGTCCTCCAGCCGCTCGTTGACCTCGGCCACGGTCGCCGATTCCAGCTCCCAGAGGATGGACATGACATCCATCTCGCGGGCGGTCAGCGTCTTCTTCATGCGCCTCCGGTTTGGTTCGCGGTCCGCGCGGGTTCCCTTCCCCGGCGGCCCGGCTCGCATTGGCGTTCGCGAAAGATGGGAATCGTTGGCCGGTCTGTCAACTAATGCATTAGTAGCACCGTCGCCCGCCGAAGCTCGCCGACGCCATTTCGCGGGCCTTCGGCGCCGTCCGACCGGCGGTGGAGCGGCCAGTCCCGTCCGTCAGCCCTCCGGCCGCGTGATCTCGTACTCCTTCGGCGGCTCGGCCCCCAGCAGGTGCGTCACGAAGTAGTCCCAGCGGCGGCGAATGAAGTACGGTTCGTTCAGTCCGTGCGCGCGGTCCGGGGCCCAGACCAGGTCGTAGTCCTTGTTCGCCTTCGTCAGCTCGTCGATCAACTGGACGGTCATTGCGGGGTGAACGTTGTCGTCCATGTCGCCGTGCATCAGGAGCAGCTTGCCCTTCAGATTGGCGATGTGCGTCTTGTTGGCCTCGTCGGTGAAGTTGGTGGTCCCGCCGGCCGAGTCCGCCTCGAGCAGCCCCTGGTACTTCTCGGCCCAGTAGATGTTGTAGCTCGCGTTGTCGTGATTGCCCGCGCCCGAGACCGCCACATGGAAGAAGTCGGGGAAGCGCACCATCGCATCGGTGGACGCGAAGCCGCCGCCGGAGTGGCCGTAGATTCCCACCCGGTCCAGATCCATGAAGGGATGGCGCGCGGCGAGCTGCTTGATCGCGGTGACATGATCGGGGAGGCCGTTGTCGTTGAAGTCGCCGTAGTAGATGTCGTGAAAGGCCTTGGAGCGGTGGGGCGTCCCCATGTGATCGAGCTGAATCACCACAAAGCCCAGCTTCGCCAGCGCAAAGTCCTCGCCGCCCGACTTGAAGCTCCAGGATCCCACGCTGCCCACCTGCGGCCCCGGATAGATGTGGTCGATGACGGGGTAGCTGCCCGATTCGTCGAGATTGTCGGGGAAGTGGATCAGGCCGTGAATGTCGGTCACGCCGTCGCGGGCCTTGACGGTGAAGACCTCCGGGGCGCGCCAGCCAACCGCCTCCAGCCGGGTGACGTCGGCCTCCTCCAGGGTGCGAACGACGCTGCCGGTGCCAAGGTTGCGCAGCAGGGAGACGGGGGGATCGCCGATGGTGGAATAGCTGTCGACGACGAAGCGGCCGCTCGGCGAGACGTTGATCGCGTGATTCCCCACCTCTCCCGCGATCGTCGTCAGTCCGCTGCCGTCGTAGCCGATCCGGTAGAGGCGTCCGTAGTAGGGGATGCCCTCTTCGCGTCCGTAGGCGGTGAAGTAGATCTGTTGTCGGGATTCGTCCACATGCCAGATGGCGCCGACCGCCCAGGGGCCGCGGGTGACCTGGTTCCTGACTGTCCCGTCCTTCGAGAAGCGCCAGATGTGCGCCCAGCCGTCGCGCTCCGACCACCAGAAGGCGTCGTCGGTGGTCTCGGAAACGAACCAGGAAGTGGGATTGCGCTGCGCCGTCTCGACGAAGGTCTTCGCGCTGTCGCCCGCGATGATGCGGAAATCGCCGGTTGCGGCGTCCACCTCCGCCAGGTGGTTGCTCTTCGACGCGCGAGTCTCCCAGTGCATGTAGAGGTGACGCGAATCGGCCGACCAGAGCGAATCGACCTGCGAACCGCCCAGGTAGAGCCGGTTGGGACGAGGCTCCAGCTCGACGCGGATGTTGCCGACCGCGGGCGGGACTCCACGCGCCGCGAAACTGGATCCGGCGCCATCTCCCTCGCCGCCGCCCGTCCGGTCCCCATCGGTCCCGCCGTCATCCGTTTCGTTCCCGTCCGACCCCGCGGCCGCCGCCAGCGTCTTGCCCAGATCCAGGATGTGGAAGGCCGGCAGCGGCACAATCGAATCGCCCGGAAGCGCGTAGGGCTGGGAATAGTGAACGGTGCGCTGCGGCGTGTAGGAGACGTAGTGGTGATGTTCGACCCCGCGCTGGTCCATCCGCTGGACCACGAGCTTGCGCGAATCGGGGGACCAGTGGACATCCGGGCGGCGCACGCGCTGGTTCCGCACATCGTTGGGGCGCGGGTACGCGAGTCCGTAGCCGTTGAACTCCTCGCCGTCGGTGGTGAGCTGGATCGTGTCGCTCGCCTGACCCTCCTCCGCGACCGAGCGAATGTAGAGGTTGTGGTCCATGACGAAGGCTGCCCACTCGCCGTCCGGGGATTCGACGAAGGGCGTGTCGTCGGGGAGCGTATCGCCCGCGGTGCACATGTAGGCGCTCAGATCGCACTCGAAGCGCCGCGCCCCGGTCTCAAAGGCGATCCGGCTCTCGTCGCCGTCCACGAAGTCGAAGTCGTCGAAGGGCAGCTTTTCCGGCACATGGCTGGTGTCCGCCGCCACCGAGAGCGCCGCCGCCAGCCGCGCGTGGTTGAAGAGGGGCCGCTTGAGGTTGGCCACCGGATCGACGAAGGTGAACTCGTGCCCCGACCCGGTGTTGTTGCGGTACCAGAAACGGTCGCTGTCGTGGATCCAGTTGGGGACGACGGGGGTCCCGGAGACGAGGGGCGAGGTGTGCCAGTTCAGCAGCATCTCGGCGCGGTGATAATCGACGCCGCGATCGTCGACCCGCTGCGCGCCGGCCGGAGCGGTGGCCGCGAGGAGGGCGAGGAGGGCGGCCGTGGCGAGGGTAGCCGCGCCGAGGGTGGCCGTTGGGGACGGCAGGCGGGGGGAGGCGGCGCTCCCCGGGCGGGCCGGGCCGGAGATGGTGGCCGCGGCGGCCGCGCGGGGGGAGGCGGGGGGGCGGGTGGCGGGGGCGGTCATGGCGAAACGATCCTTCCAATGGGTGACTGCGGTCGCGAAGGGGTCGCGGGTTCGGTCTTCAGGGTGGGGCGGGGCGGGGGCGGGCGCAAACGGGCGCGCGCCGATCGAATCGGCTTGACGGGTCCGGGGGCGGATGAGATCGTATCCTTCGAGAGAGGTCGCACCCGCGAGGCGAGGATCGAGGACGCTTCCCCGCAAACGGCCCAGCCAAAGGAGCGTTTCCGAGCAAGCGTGAACTGACTGTCGATCTGCTCTGCCGAGAGGCCCGCGCCTTCGCTCAGGCGGAATCCGACCACCGGGAACCGTCGCTCTTCGGAGTCACCGACAGCAAGGCTGTAGGCACGTATCCGGAACACAAGTTCCAGGAAGACCTCAGCAGCAGGTACGTCTACGAGAAGGGTAGTTCAGCCAAAGGGATCGACTTCCCGGGGCTCGGTGTGGATCTCAAGGCCACGAGTCGCAAGCAACCCCAGTCGTCCTGTCCCTGCAAGTCTGCGCGCCAGAAGCTGTATGGCCTTGGCTACTCACTGCTCGTGTTCGCCTACGACAAGACGGATGACGAGGAGACTCGCACCGCCGGGCTCAACATCCTCCACACGATCTACGTAATCGCCGGACGAACTGCGGATTTCCAGACCACCACATCCGCCGGATCGTCGAGAACAGCGGCAACGTGGACGACCTTCTCGCCTTCTTCGAGGAGCGGTTGCTTCCTGTGGAGGAGATCGAGGCGAACCGTCTCGCGGAAGAAGTCCTCGCGGACCCTCCCAAGATCGGATATCTGACGATCTCGAACGCCCTGCAATGGCGGCTGCAATACCGTCGCGCGATCGCCTAAGCAGGGGCTGTCGATGGCATCCTGCGAGTGAGGTGATCCCTGCCTTCCAGGACCAGGCCCGGAATCAGGGCTGAGTTCGGCGACTTTCAGACGCCGCCGCAACTGGCTCGTCGCGTGTGTGCGCTGTTGGTCGATCACGGCCTTCGTCCAGCCAGCGTCCTGGAGCCGACCTGTGGAACAGGAACTTTTCTGGATGCTGCAGTTCGGGCGTTTCCATCGGCGCAACGGCTGCTGGGCCTTGAAATCAATCCCCGGCATGTAGCCCAGGCCAATGACCGCATCAGGCGATGCCACTCGGCCGCAAACGTTCGGGTACGGCAAGCCGACTTCTTCCGGACGGACTGGAACGATGTGCTCCGGGGGCTTCCACAGCCCTTGCTGGTGCTTGGGAACCCACCGTGGGCAACGAGCGCGGATCTTTCCCGCCTTGGGAGCTCGAATGTCCCGGAGAAGACCAAACTTCCAGGGTCACCGCGGGCTTGACGCTCTGACGGGCAGGGGCAATTTCGATATCTTCGAGTGGATGATCCTTCGCACCCTGGAGTGGATCGAAGGGCGGGAAGCAAGCCTCGCATTGCTCTGCAAAGTTGCGGTGGTGCGCCGGGTTCTCCGTCGGGTGTGGGGCTACGGACACCGGCTTCGGAACGCGGAGATACACCGCATTGACGCGGTGAAGCACTTCGGAGCATCGGTCGACGCGTGCCTGTTCACGATCTCTGGCTCCCCCCGGCGCGGAGCATCCGAGTGCGCGGTCTACGACTCCCTCGATGCCGCCGTCCCTTCGTCGCGATTCGGGCTACCGGATGGTGAACTCGTGGCGGACCCGAGGCTGTACGACAGGTGGAGGCACCTGATCGGTCTGCAACGATGCCGGTGGCGCTCCGGCGTGAAGCACGATTGCTCGAAGGTCATGGAACTGCGCCGATGTGGGCCGGACTCATATGTGAATGGCTTCCGGGAGGAAGTGCAGCTTGAGCCGCGATTCCTTTTTCCGATGCTAAAGAGTTCCGAAGTGGCAAATGGCGCTGTGGTCGAGCCGACGCGATGGATGCTGGTAACTCAGGCGACGATCGGCGAGGGCACCAATCGCATCAAGTCTGAAGCTCCTCGGACCTGAAGGTACCTGTGCTCGCATGGCGACCGCCTCGACCGTCGCGGCAGCGCAACCGTCCCCGCCCATCATCCCCTGCGCAACCCGTCGGCGACGACCAGCGGAAACGCATCGCCAGCTTGCCGGGACAGTCTCGCCACCCTTCAACTCAATGAGATTGCCCCACCTTCGCCCACCTGCCTTCGAGGTTTGATCATGCACCGGGCCCGGCCATCTCTTCCGGATTCCGTTCCGACCCCCACGGCGCCGGTTCGGGCCGCTTTCGCACCTGCGCGGCCCCTGTGCGCGGGCACGCCGCTGGCGCTCCTCGGCGCCGTCATCGTCGCGGCGGGCTGTCTGGAGTCGGGGGAAGAGGCGGCGACCTCCACGCGGGACGCGCGTCCCGCCGAACCCGCCGAGGAATCCGCCCGGCCCCCGGGGGACGCCGCTGGCGCGACGGAATCCGACGATCCCCGCCCGGCCGACCGCGCCGAAGTCCTTCGCTACCCCAGCCTGAACGGCAACATTCGCGGCGAGCTGCACATGCTTCCGCCCGTCAGCACGGGACCGATGAGCCCCGCCTGGTCGCCGGACGGCAGCCAGCTCGCGGTCGCGATGGCGGGCGACATCTGGCTGGTCGCGGCCGACCCGGGAGCGACGCAGCCACCCCCGCCGGAACCCGGTCGCGACCTCCCCCGGACCGGCGCGACGCAGCTCACCCGCGGACCCGGCTACCACTTCGAGCCGAGCTGGAGCCCCGACGGAACGCGGATCGCCATGACGGTGGAGACCGGCGACGGGCTCGACATCGCGCTCATCGAGGTGGCGAGCGCAAATGCTGCGCCCCTCACCGAGGGCGGCGGGGTCGAGGTGCAGCCCGCATGGAGTCCGGATGGGCGTTACGTCTATTTCGCGGCCGCCGGGCGCGGGATGGACATTCACCGGATCGAGGTCGCGACGGGCGCGCGCGAGGAGGTGGTCGCGGGACCGGGGAACGAATATCAGCCGCGCGTCTCTCCGGATGGGACGCTGGTCTACATGGCGCCGGTGGCGGGGGTTACGGGGGCGGGGGGAATCTGGACGCTCGCTCCGGACGCGACCGAACCGATCCTGGTGCACGCCGAGGAGACCGCCTGGCGGGCGCGGCCGGACTGGCTTCCCGACGGCAGCGGCCTCGTTCATGTCTCCGACGAAGCCGGCTCCAACGACCTCGTCCTCATCGGCGCGAACGGCGGCAATCCCCTGCGGCTGACCGGCGGCGACAGCCACGAGCTCACCCCGCGCGTCAGCCCCGATGGCCGCCGCGTCGCCTTCGTGTCCAACGAAACCGGCGCCACCCGGCTTCACACAATGGCCATCTCCGGCGGCGCCCGCAGCTCCTGGCGCACCATCGACCTCGACAACCGCGCAGCCCGGCTCCCCCACGGCTGGGTCCGCGGCGCCATCCGCGACGAAAACGGTCGCCCGACCCCGGCCCGCATCTCGCTCATCGCCTCCGACGGACGCGCCTACGCTCCCCCCGGCGCCTTCCACCGCGTCCTCACCCCCACCGAAACCCACTACTTCCGCACCGACGGCGACTTCGAGGTGCAGGTGCCCGCCGGTCCCGTCGCGATTCAGGTGCGGCGCGGCCTGGAATACCGTCCGCAGAGCGCAACCGTCGAGGTCGAAACCGGCCAACGCCACGATCTCCGCTTCGATCTCGAACGCCTCGTTGACGCCCCCGCCATGGGCTGGTTCAGCGGCGACACGCATGTCCACGACCTCCACCAGGGCCGCTTCGGACTCACCCACCGGGACTTCTTCAACGATCTCGCCAGCGAGGATCTGCACGTCTCGATCGCGCTCATCCACATGGACGGAACGCGGCTGATGGGACGCTGGAATGATCTGACGGGACGGCCGCACCCCCTTTCGACCGCCGACCACATCCTCCAGTACGCGCAGGAGTTCCGCGGCTCCTTTGGCCATGTCGGGCTTGCGGGCGTCACCGAGTTCATCACTCCGCTGGTCGGAGGCGCGGCCAACACTCCCTTCGCGGCCGACCTTCTCAACGCCGACTACCTGGCAAGGGCGCGGGAAATGGGCGCCACGGGCGGCTTCATGCACCCCTTCACCGGGCGCGCCGACACTCCCGAGCGGATGGGCAGCCAGGAGATTCCGGTCGATCTGGCGCTCGGACTGGGCGACTTCTTCGATGTCATCTGCTTCTGGTACGACGAGTTGTGGAATGCCGAGGCCTACTACCGCATCCTCAACGCGGGCTTCCGCCTGGCCGCGACCGGGGGCACCGACAACTTCTCCGACGTCTGGCGCGATCCGGGGCCGGGCGCAAGCCGCACCTACGCCTGGCTCGACGGTCCGCTTTCGGTCGATTCGTGGCTGGCGGCGATCCGCGAACGGCGCACCTTCGCGACCAACGGACCGCTCCTCTTCATGACGGTGGATGGGGAGATGCCCGGCGGCGAGATCGTCGTGGGCGGCGACGCGAATGGGCAAATGAATATTGGGATGGGCGGGGCCGAGGGCGGCGCGCGCGTCGCGGCGGCGTCGGCGGGCACCGGCGGTGGGTCCACCCGAACGGCTGCGAGAGTTGCGCGCGCGCGGGGCGCGAACGCGCTCGATCCGGACGCGGCCGCCATCCTTGCGCCACGCGGCCAAACCGTCGCAGGCAACGACGGCGGCGGCCCGGTCGCCGCACCCACGGGCGAAATCAGGGCGCGGCTCCGGCCCGCGGCCACCGCCCGGACGCACCAGGTCGTGATCGACGTGGCCACGATCGCTCCCCTCGACCGCGTCGAGATCGTGGTCAATGGCCGGGTCGCGGCCCGCCACGAGGTGCGCGGCCTGGGCGAGCGCTTCCGGATCGAGAGCGCAATCGAGCTCGACGGCAGCGGCTGGATCGCCGCCCGCGCAGTCGGCCCGGCCTCGCCCCTGGTCGCCGACAGCTACGCCTTCGCGCAGACCAGCCCCGTGTGGATCGTCGCCGACGGCCGCGAGTACCGCTCCCCGGACGACATCCGTTTCCTCCTCGCCGCGGTCGAGGCTTTCCGCACGCGGGTGGTCATCCGCGACCGGTGGGCCACCCCGGCCGACCGCGAGAGCTTCCTGGCGCGCGTGGACGAGGCGGCCGCGGAGTACCGGCGGCGGCTGGGGGAGGGGTGAGGGATTCGTTCTGCGGCGGCGGCTTCCGGTCCCCACCAGTCCCCATTCGTCGCGCCGGACCCCGCATTTCTCAGACCAGGTCCCGTATTTCGCGCGCCGGGGTCCCGCATGTCCTGCGCCGACGATGCTTCGCCATCGATTCCGGCCAGGCCCACCGATTCACGCGGCCGGCCCGAGCCCCAGGTCGCCTGCACATTCCAACCCGTGGCTCCATTTGTGGAAGGCCGGGCAGCGGCCATTTGCGGTTTTTTGTGGTTTCTTGCGGTTCATTCGCGAGTGCGAAACCGCCGCGCCCCCAAACCCCTGGCGGCCGACTCACCGGCGAGCTCGCCGCAGACCGGTTCCGGCTCAATCCAGCACCCTCCACGCGCCCGCCCGCCTTGAACCAACCCGCTGAATCCTTCCCGCCTCGCGCAATCGGTCCAGGTGATGCCGAATGCTGTACACCGATGTATTCAACCGTTCGGCCAGAGCGGCCAGAGTCAGCCCGGGCTCGTCCCGCAGGAGCGCAACGATGCGGCCCGCCTTGTCACCCAACGCAGGACGGTCCTGCGGCAGCGCTCCCGCATTGTAGATGCACAAGCGATCGTCGTGTACGCGAATCTGTATCGGCGTCGGCACCAGAACAGCAACACCTCCATGGCCTTGTCGACCTGCATCCTTGTGCGCGCCCGCGCCGATGCGGAGACAAACGAATCGACGTGTGTCTTGTTGATCCGCGTTCCTTCCGCGTAGCACTTGCACTGAATCGCGCACCATCCGCCGTCGCGCTCCTCCGCCACCAGATCGACACCCAGATCCTTGAGACTGAATTTGGGGGGTGGGACGAAGTGCGGATGGTTCGCGGCCTCGCGGGCCATCAACTCATTGAAATGCGGAACCCAGTCCTTCCACAGCCAGACCCTGGAGAAGCGCTCGCCGTAGATGGGATCTTCGCGGAAGCAGGTCGCCATCAGCCGCTCGAAGAGGCTGCCCTTCTGTGCCTCGGTCTCGGAAATGGAGCGGATGTGGTCGAGGACGCGCTGGAATCCCGGAATACTCGTGTACGACGCCTGCTTGATCACGGGGCAGCAGGATACCCGGACGACGACGAACTGCTCGACGAAGAGCTCGAGCTGGAACTCGATGACGAACTGCTCGAACTGGACGAACTCGACGAAGAGGACGACGACGAGCTGCTGCTGGAAGAGGAGCTGGAGCTGGACGACGAACTGCTCGAACTGGAGCTCGAAGACGAACCGGACGACGAGGCGGACGACTCGCTGCTCGACGAAGAGCTGCTCGAATCGTCATCATCGTCGTCGTCGTCGGGGAGCGTGATGTAGATGCACGACATGAGCTGGGTGACTCCCGCGCCCGCCACGCCGCCCGTCAGCAGGCGCAGGAACCTCCGGCGGTCCTCGTAGTGGCCGATTCCGGGTCGCTCGCTCCCGCTGGATTCCAACTTGTCGCTCATTCTTCCGCAAATCCCCTCTTCCGCAAATCCTTCCGGTCACTTTGTCCCCGGGTACAGATTGTTCCGGGGCGCAGACAAGCCCAAATTGCGGCCGGTCCGGGATTCGCGTCAAGTCAGGCCAGGTACTCGATCGCTCCCCCGTCGAAGTAGAGTTCGATTCGGCGTATGACCTCGTCGGCCGTGATCATGTCCATGCAGCGCGGCAGCGTTCCCACCACATCGACGCAGAGCTGGTCGGGCCGGTCCTTGTCGTCGCCGTCGCCCAGGGGCACGGTACGCGACTTCCAGCAACCGCCGTTGTCGCAGCAACGGAGCGCGCCGACCGTGTGGATGAACTGATGGTGCGGGTAGGCCGTCCAATGCGGCGGCTCTCGGCCCCCGGCAATGACCACGCACGGACGGTTCAGCGGCATTCCCGGCTTCGCTTCCACCGCGGCGGCAAGGTGCATCGGCAGACTGATCGGCGTCACCACGCCCTGCGCGTGATACATCAGCCGCACGAACTGGCGCAACGTCGTCCGTCCCCTCAGATCGACGACCCCTTCAAGGGGGGGATGATGATGTCCGTCTTCGCCGACCTGCACAAACTCCACGCGCCCCCGAAAGTGATCGACCACCTCCTGGCAGCGCTTCGGATCCCACCATTTGACGGTGTAGTCGTGCTTGCCGCCCGAGACGATGATCCAGAAGAGCGTGGATTCTCCCTCCTGCTCCTCGACCTGCGAGAACCAGTGCTTCTCGTCGTCGGAGACATGAATGTCGCCTTTGAAGGCGCCGGGCTCGATCGCAAGCCCGAGCTTGTCGTTGAGATAGTGAACGAAGCCGTGCAGAAAGTGCCAGGGGGCCTGGTTGCTGCGATGAATCAGGGGATAATGGCAGTCCAGGATCTCGACGCCGGCATCGTTCTCGCTGAGGGGCGTAAGGTGGGGATTGTGTTCCCAGAGCGCGGGGCAGGAAGTGCGAACGTCGGTCTGAAAGCGGCCGGGATGGCACCGGTGCAGATCCCGGACCGCAGCGGTCAGCATGACAATGTCCCCGGGGGACTGAAAGTTGCGCAGGATCAGTTTTCGCATTGCCGCAGGCGCTTTCCGTCATGGCCCCCGGTGCATCGCAGCATATTCTCGCTTCACGGCCGACGCCCGCCCTCCGGCGATGAACGGCGCCCCAACACCGACGCCTCCGGCAACATCGTCGCTCCCCGGCGATGGCTGATCATCACCAGGGGGCACTCGGTCGCGCGGGCAATCGTGAGCATCAGGCTGCTGAAGACGGCGCGGCGGCGGCCGGTGCGGTGGAATCCCAGGACCAGGAGGTCGGCGTCGGCTGCGCGGCGGGCCACCTCGGCCGCCACGTCGTCGGCCACGGCCAGTTCGGCGTGCGCGTCGGCGCCCACCTCGTCGCGGGCGAGGCGTTCCAGATCGCGGAAGGCGCGCCGCCGGACCCCCGACCCCACCTCCCCGCCCAGCACCCCCAGAAAGGCCACGTCCCGGGGCGCGGTCCGGCTCAGACTTCCCAGCAGGCGCGCGCGCACCGGGCTCTGGTCACGGCCCCCGCGCGAAGGCACCAGGATCCGGCGGGCTCGGTCCGCCGTCCAGTCGGCGGGCGCGCGCAGGATCACCACATCGGCGTCCACCGATCCGATCAGCCCCGCGAGCGGCCCGGTCATCAGCGAATCGTCCAGATCGCCCACCCCCAGCAGCAGACTCTCGCAGCGGGTCGCCTCGGCCACGCGCGCAATCTCGCCCCAGGGATCGTGGTGAAGGGTGATCAGCGCCTCGGGCCGCACATCCACCCGGAGCGCCGTGTCCAGCGCGCCCCCGAGCACCGCCTGCGCATCGCGAATTCCGCGCGGCAACCCCCCGGGCCGGGCGCCGCCGCCGTCACCCGTCCACTCGTCCGCGGCCCGCCCTTCGCCAAACCGCCCTTCACCCATCCCCGCCCGCCCCGCTTCCACCCCCAGGGGGCCTCCCGTCGGCGACACCACCGACAGCAACTGCACCCGCGAGACCTCCGGCGGAGCGAGCGCCCGCGCCATCGTGACCATCGTCTCGGCGTTGGCCGGGTTCGCAATCGGCGCCAGAACCACCGGTCGGCGTCCCCGCATCCGCATCATCTCCGGATCGCGCGCCTCCGACGACGCGTCGACCGCGCGAGCCCGCGGCGCCAGGTAGAGCGCATAGAGAACCGCGCCGACCGCAATCCACACCGCCGCCAGCACCCCGGCCGCGGGAACGGCCACCGCCTGGTACAGACCGATCGCCAGACAGGCGCTGCCGCCGATCACCGGAACCAGGGGGAAGGCGGGCGTGCGAAATCCCCTGGGCGTTCCGGCCCGGCGGCGGGCCAGATACCCGATCTTGTGCGTGAGGGCGAAGCAGGCGAGAAAGATGAGGCTGGCCATCGCGCCCGCGGCCGCAACGTCGGGGATCGCGATCAGCAGCAGCGCAACGACGATGGCGCTCAGCCGAATTGCCGCCGTGGGGGCGCCGGTGCCGGGCGCGTGGTGCGCAAGCTGCGGGGGGAGGGTGCGGTCGGCGCCCATGGTGCGAGCGAAGCGCGACGCGGCGAGGAGATTGGCCTGCAACGCCGAGAGCATCGAGAGAAGCCCCGCGACGAGGACCAGCCAGTAGCCCGCCGTCCCCATGAAGGCGCGCACCGCCTCGGCGACGAGGATTTCGGGGTTGGCCGCCGCCGCTTCCACAACCGACCGGCCGGGGGTGCCGATCGCCACGATGAGGAAGAGGAGCGGCAGGTAGATCAGCAACGCGGTCCCCAGCGAGAGGAACATGGCGCGGGGAAGGTTGCGCCGCGCGTCCCTGACCTCGCCGCCGACCGCCGCGATCAGGTCGAAGCCCTGCAACGCGATGAAGGTGTAGCCCATCGCCTGCGCCAGACCCGCGAATCCCTCCGCGAAGAAGGGCCGGAAACGCGCGGCCAGCGCCCCGGGAGGAGGCGGGTCGGCGAAGAGCGCGAAGAAGCCCGCCACGACCACGGCCGCGAAGACGACCACCTTCCCCACCGTTTCCCACTGGCCGCCGCCCACCGCCGAGCGCGTCAGACTCAGCTTGTAGAATCCGACCGCCGCCAGCGCATAGGCGACCAGGGCGGGGCGCGACCCGATCCAGCCCGGAACCTCGCCATTCGCGAAGATGGCGATCTGTTCCAGGAAGGGAACGAGGAAGACCGCGAATCCCATGGCGTAGAGCACCGCCGCAACCACCGAAGCGAACCACACCACCCATCCCACCGCGAAGGCCACCTCGACGGTAAGAACCTGGCGCGCATAGGTGTAGGTGCCGCCGGACTGCGGGAAGCGCGCGGCCAGCTCCGCGAAGGAGAAGACCGTGAGCATCGCGATCGCCCCATTCAGCGCGAAGGCGAGGATGGCGCTGGGACCGGTCGTCGCGAAGGCCACGCCGGCAAGCGCAAGGATCCCGCCGCCGACGATTGCGCCCACCCCGACGCCGGTCGCGCCGAGAAGGCCGAGATGCCTGCGCTCGGAACCCGGAGCGCTCACCTCGCCGACGCTCCCCCCTCCGGCTCGCCGTCCGCCGGAACCACCCCCGGGGCGCACCGCTCGCAGGTCGGCTTCTCTTCCCCACAATGGACCGGGACCGGGAGCCCGGCCGCGCCGCCGCCGGCCGGACCCCCGCGTCGCCAGGGTCGCGTCATGTCACGGGCCGCTCCTCCGCGGCCAGATGCAGATCCAGCCAGGCCGCCCAGCGCCCCCACAGATCAAGCAGCGTCTCGCGCGTCGCCGGACCATGATCCTCGAAGGGATAGAGGTACATCGCGGCGTCCTTGCCCAACCCGTTCAGCGCATGGAAGAGGCGGGGCGAGTGGTCGGGCGCCGTGCCGACATTCTGGTCGTGCATTCCATGATAGAGCAGCACCGCGCCGGTCAGGTTGTTGGCATAGACGAAGGGCGACATCCCCAGGTAGACCTCGCGCGCATCCCAGAAGTGGCGGGGTTCGCGCTGGAAGCCGAGCGGGGTGAAGGTGCGGTTGTAGTTGCCGTCGCCGGCGATTCCCGCCTTGAAGAAGGGCGTGTGGACCATCGCGTTGAGGGTTCCGAAGGCGCCGTAGGAGTGGCCGCCCAGCCCCAGCCGCCTGCGGTCGATGATGCCGCGCGCATCCAGCTCGTCGATCACCGCGGCCAGATTGTTGCGCAGATCGTGCTGGTAGTTGTTGTTGATGCGTCCCTCTTCGCCCACGATCGGCGCGTCCGGTTCCACCACGACATATCCGAGCCGAATCAGGTACTCGATCGAGCGGGCGCCGAAGTTGGGGAAGGCATTCTTGTTGTAGGTGCGCGCGCCTTCGTCGTAGCCCTCCTGATCCTCGTATTCGCGGGGATAGAACCAGAACATGGCGGGACGGGGCTCGCCCTCCCGGAAGTCGGGAGGCATTGTGACATTGACCAGGAAGCGGAACCCGTCCGGACGCTCCACGGTGAACCGCTGGCGCGGCGCGTTGGTCAGATCGGGCGTGTAGTCGACGTTGTTCGTGAGCTGCGTGCGAGTATCGCCCTCCACGACGTAGCCCTGCGCCACCTCGGTCGGCGATTCGCGCTGCACGACGAAGCGGCCCGCGTCGGCGTCCAGAACGGTCGTGATCCGCTCGAACTCGCCGTCGTTGGAGCTCTCGTAGATGCGCTCCGTCTCGCCCGTGCGCAGCGAAACCCGGTCCAGGAAACTCTTCGGCGATTCAGCCAGCGGATCCTCGTTGTAGATCGTTCCCATCAGGAAGACCGCTTCCTGGCCCGCGTCGCCCGCCATCGCCACGATGCGACCGCTGCCGCCGCCACCGCCGCCGCCGCCGAAGCGGAAGACCGCGCCGCCCCCGGCCTGTCCGCTGGTCATCAGGAGCGATCCGGGATTCTCGTAGAATTCCCCCGTGTCCCACTCGCTGATCGCGTAGCGCGTCTCGGGATCGTCCAGGCGCACCGCATACTCGGTCCGGGCGCCGCGACCGCCGCCGAATCCGCCGCGGCCTCCCCCGCCTCCGCCCTGCGTCACGAAGAGCCACTCATGGTCCGCCGAGTAGCGATGATTCGCCATGCGCTGACGGCTCTCGTAGAGCACGGATTCGTCGTCCTCGCCGAATGGCGGCGCCCAGAGCATGACCCGGTCCATGCGCCGCGCGCTCTCCGAATCCTCCTCTTCCTCCTCCTCCTCTTCCCCCTCTTCGTCCTCCGGCGCGCTCTCCATCCGCAGGTAGATCAGCCCGGCGCCGTCGTCGCGCCACGCCATCTGCCGCCGGTCGGGTTCCTCTTCGTCGCCGGCCACCCCCGGAGCCGAAGGCGCGCCGCGAATTCCGGTATTCAGCTCGGTGGTCTCGACCTCGGCGAGCGCATTGCCGTCGCGGTCCCAGATCTCCTCCACCCGTCCGAAGCTCGTCACCGGCACGACATAGCTGAAGGGCCGCTGCATGGTGGTCACGCGCGCATACATGCCGTCGGGGGAAAAGTCGAAGCCGCGAATCATGGCGGGCCGGCCGATGTTGGTGACGCGCCGGTTGTCCACGGCGATCGTGGCAAGCTGCCCGGTGACGTGCCACTCGAGAAGGGCTTCGTCGTGCGGAGTCGCCATCAGGCTGGCATAGGTCCGCAGAATGTTCTTCCCCTCTTCGGTGCGCTTGACCTGGGGACCGGTCGGAACCATCGGCTCCATCGGCCGGGAAGCGCGCCCATCGGGGATCAGGACCGTCGCGATCTCGCCGCCGTTCGACGTCCACTCGAAGGTCGTGACCATGGTGGCAAGGACCGCGTCGCGGGTGATTTGGCGGGAATCGCCGCTTGCGGGATCGGCGACATGGATGTGGGTGGCGTCGTCCGTGTGGACGAAGAAGGCCAGCCGGGAGCCGTCCGGGGACCACTGCGGCCCGGAAACGCGCGCGCCGCCGGGAACCTCGATCTCGGTGACCGAGCCGTCCGCCGCCGAAATGACCTGGAGCCCGGCCATGCTGCGAGTCGAGAGCGAACGTGCGCGGTTGGCCTGCGGTTCGTAGAACTGGCCGCCGAGCTCGTCGAAAGACCGCGAAAACCGGTCCATCGTGACCGGGCCGTCGCTCACCTGGTGCAGAAACCACATCCCGTCCGGACTGGGCCGGTTGAGCGAGACATTCAGGTAGCGGGGCGCGAGAACCGCGTCGGCGATCTCCTGCGGAGGCTCGATCCAGCCCTGGGCGTCGAGGAGCGCGCGCGGGCCGGCGGCCGCATCCTGGGAGGCGGCGTCCTGGGGGTGAAGGGGGAAGGGCAGCAGGGCGACGGCGAGGGCCGCTGCGAAGAGCGGCGCAAGGGCGGGGTGGCGTGGACGATTCATCGGTGCGGGGCTCCTTGTTGCGGAAGGATTGGCGGAGATGTCCGAGAGTGACGGAAACGATCATCGGGCCGGATTGTCAAGCCGGGTGAACAAGGTAGGGCGGGGAGGGGCGGGGCGCGATTTGGGGGGGGGCGCTGATGGCAAAATGACGGCCGACGTTAGCTTGCGGATACCAGCCGACTATCCCGTTTCCGAAATTGTGCGCGATGACCCAGCCGACGCCGATCAAGCCACCAGCCCGGTGCGCTCGCCATCCTGTTCGACCGCCGTTGATGAGCGCTCCTCCATGCCCGGAGCGCCCGTCGTTGCTTGCGGACAACCCCTCGCCCCACCCGCGGCCATGAGAATTTCAGCGGTTCGGATCCGGAACTTCCGGGGCATTCAGGATCTCGACCTGGAGTTGGGCAGGGTCACCGTTCTGATCGGAGAGAACAACAGCGGAAAGACCTCAGTGCTCGACGCCTTGAAACTCTGTCTGCGGGATCTTGGGCCGCGACGGCGACTGGTGTTCGACGCTTTGGACTTCCATCTCGCCGACAGCAGCGCCGAGCCGTCTTCCGCAGACCCAATCGAGATTGAGGTGACGTTCGCGGACAGCCCCGACGAACCATGGGACGATGACCTGGTGAGGCGACTGGCACGGCTGCGAGTGCTTCAGGTTGACGGCGTGGGAGGCCATTCCGTCCGTCTACGCGTGAACTGCGTATACGATCAGGCATCGAGGGACTTCGCCCAGAGCTGGTCCTTCCTGGACCTCGACGGAAGAAAGATGGCTCGTGTTCCGGCGAACGCACTCCTGCGGTTGCAGGATGAGATTCGCTATTTCTATCTGACTGCGTTGCGTGACGCCAGCCGACACTTCGACGCCCGGGGGCCGTTCTGGAGACCGTTTCTGATGGATTCGCAGCTATCGCCTGAACGCAGGGAGGAAATTGAGGACAAGCTGCGGGAGGTCAACGAGCTCGTGGTCTCGTCGCACGAGAGCTTTTCTCAGGTGCAAGCCGGACTCCATAACGTGCAGTCGGTGGTCCCTCTGGCTTCGGGCGAGGCTGTCTCGATCGAGGCTGTGCCGGGTCGCATGTTCGACATGCTTGCCAGGGCGCAGGTTCAGCTCGGCACGACAACCGGCGCGAAGATTCCCCTGGGCCGACACGGCGAAGGGACACAGAGTCTGGCGGTACTCATGCTGTTCTCGGCATTCCTGGAGGCTCACGAGGATGGTGCAGCGGTGTTGGCGCTGGAGGAGCCGGAAGCCCACCTGCACCCGTCGGCGATACGGGCGCTACCCTATCTGCCAACGCAGCAGGAGACATGGAAGGGCAAAATGATTAGAGTAGGGCGAGTCAGAGAGTTGCACGATGGCAGGAGGAAAAGGAATGGACAGGACGAGGGCACGCTCCCCCGCCGCGGCGGGGGAGCGTGCGC
>JAJEBW010000003.1 GCA_022822325.1 Gemmatimonadota bacterium
AAGGCCGGGCTGTTCAAGGCGCTCACCGGCGCCGACACGATCCGCGCCAACCGGATGCGTGCCGACGGCTACTCCTTCCGGCCCACCGCCAAGCTCATGCTCTACGGCAACGCGGAGCCCCGGCTGCCGGGGTGGGACTCCGGACTCAAGCGACGGCTCGTCGTCATTCCCTGCACGACGGCCAGGCGACCCGACGAGCGACTCCCCGAGACGCTCTGGAACGAGGCGCCGCGCATCCTGGCCCGCATGATCGCCGAAGCCAACGCCGGATGGCAGCAGCACCAGTTGGGCAAGCCATGGATCGCAACTACGCTGCCCCAGGGCATCGAGGCCGCCACCGCCGACCTCTTCGACAGCATGGACCCCTTGGGCGAAGCCCTCAACACGCTGTTCACCTTCGGCGACCCCTATGCCTCCGTACCGGCGAAGAGGATACAGGAGATGCTGGCCGACTACTTCGAGAACAACGGATTGGGAACCGTGCCCTTCGCCCGTGC
Source organism: Gemmatimonadota bacterium (assembly GCA_022822325.1). Lineage (GTDB taxonomy): Bacteria > Gemmatimonadota > Gemmatimonadetes > Longimicrobiales > Gaopeijiaceae > Bin94. The sequence continues at coordinate 498 of JAJEBW010000003.1, forward strand.
GGTCGCCGCGGAACTGCGGAGACGTGGCTGCAAACGCGCGTCGAGCGCCAAAGCGAGGATCTGGCGCGGATGCAGGGAGGCCTGAATGCAACCGATGCGACCGAAAAAACCGATCGGTTGGGTTGTGTCGTGCGCGCGCGCGTGCGCAAGGGAAACCCACGAAGGGGTCGTATCGGTCGCTATCGGTTGTACGGGCGACCCCTTCGCGCCGCCTTCACCCATTCATGCCGGATCGGTCCCCATCCACGCCTCACCCGCAGTGCGCCCGGTCCGGAACGCCGCGCACCATCCCGCCTCCAACGAGCCAGTCTGCTCATGACCCGGACGAGCCAACCCTCCATCAGGAGTCTGCCCGCCGCTTGGCGACGACGGGCCAAGACGCTCCGCAGGTACGGCGGCCAGGCACTCGCCACCGCGCTCGAACGCTGCGCCGACGAACTCGAAGGCACGTTGCAGGAACGCGACGACACCACCTACTCGCTGACCGAGGCCGCCCGCGAAAGCGGGTACTCCCGCGAACACCTGGGGCGCCTCGTCCGCGACGGCAAGATCCCCAACGCCGGACGGCCAGGCGCGCCCAGAATCGCCGACAGGGACCTTCCCCGGAAACGCCAGGACCCGGAATCGCCGTTCGCTCCCCGGCTGGCGCCGGAGCGAGGTCGGCGTCAGGTTTCTGGCAGAGGGATCGTGCGGTCCATCATCGAGAAAGGAATCGAATGATGGCACGCACGAAGAAGGGCCGGCGCTCCTACAGCGCCGGTGAGTGGGGCCGGAACCGGGTCCGGGTGTTTCCCGATCCGAGGACCGGAATCATGCAGGTGCAGTGGCTTGAAGATGGGCGCAGGCTGACCCGGTCGCTGAGGCACCGCGACTGGGACCGAGCCAAGAGGCAGGCCGACGAGATCGCCGCCGGGCTCGCCGAGTCGGTGACCGCGAAGGTGGCGGACGCCGAGCCCGAGCCGCTCACCCTGGGGACGCTTTTTGAAATCTACGGTGAGGAGGTGACGCCCACCAAGGCGAAAGGGACGAGGAGGTACGATCGCAGAGCGATGACGATGTTCCTGCAGTTCTTCGGTAGGCGTCGCAAGGCCAAGACACTCTCACAACGTGATTGGGACCGGTTCATCCGAGCGCGCCGTGCGGGCCGGACCGGGCGAAGCGGCAAGCCCGCCGCCGACCGGACCATCCAGCAGGACCTCAAGCTGTTGCTCGCGATCCTCAACTGGGCCGCGAAATCGCGGGACGAGGAGGGACGGCTCCTCCTCGAATCCAATCCACTCCGGGGACTCAAGGCACCGTCCGAGAAGAACCCGACGCGGGTGCTGCTCACCCAGGCCGAGTACGAGGCGTTGCTCCGGGTGGCCGGGGAGGTGGACTGGCGGTTCAGGGTGGCGCTCGTGCTCGCCCACGAGACGGGGCACCGTATCGGGTCGATCCGGCAGCTTCGCTGGTCCGATATCGACATGGACGCCCGAACCATCAGGTGGCGGGGGGAGCACGAAAAGACCGGGTACGGGCACCGCACGCCGATGACTGTCGTGGCGCGGGCCGTTCTGGCCGAGGCGCGGAGGCACAACCCCGGGATCGGGGACGCGCCCGTGATGCCCGCACCGAAGGACCCGTTCTCGCCCATGAGCCGTTCGCTGGCGCGCGACTGGTGGAAGAGGGCCGAAAAGTACGCGAGCCTTGATCCCAAGCACGGCCGAGGCTGGCATTCGCTTCGCCGGAAGTTCGCGAGCGACCTCATGGACCTGCCGCTCAAGGTGCTCTGCGACCTGGGCGGCTGGAAGACCGCCCAGACGGTTCTCCAGTGCTACCAGAGACCCGACGAGGACCGGCTCAGGAAGGCCCTCGAGGAGTACCGGGGGGTCGTTTCGGGGTCCAATTTGCAAACATAATTTGCAAACATCGGACACCCGGATCCCGTAAGTCCAATGGGCCTGGGTAGACTTGAACTACCGACCTCACGCTTATCAGGCGTGCGCTCTAACCACCTGAGCTACAGGCCCCAAAGGGGAAACAAGGTAGAAGAGGGGGAGATGGAGTTCAAGGGGTTCCCCACCTCCCGATGCGCGGCCCCGTCCCCGGTGCGGCCCGAACCGCGACCAGCCAATCCGGCTCGTCCACGATTGCCGCCAGGCCGACCGCGCGGATCCAGAGGCGCGATTCCTCCGATGGACCGGGGAAGACCAGCCGTCCACCCGGCATCAGTACACGGAGACATTCGGCCCACCACCCCTCCCCCCCCCCGCCCCCCACCACAACCCCCCGCACCGCCCCATCGCGCAGCGGCAGCGCCGGCCCGGTCACGAAGGCGCTGACCCCACGGGACGACCCCGCCCTTCCCCGCCCCCGCCACCCAACCACCAGCACCTCCAGCCCGGGAAGGCGCCGCGCCAACGCCACCGCCGCGTCGCGGTGGGAATCCGGGAGCACCACCAGCCCCGTTCCGTTGGCCACGCCCAGGGCGGCGGCAAGCGCCACGACCCCTCCGTCCGATTCGCCCCCGCCGCCACTCCCTCTCCCGCCGCTCTCGCGGTCGCCCGGCCGCCCGCCTCCGGCCCATTCCGCACCGCCGTCCACCCCCTCGTTCTCGATCACGCCGCCGCCGCGGCCCTCCGGGTCGCCCGGTCGTCCCCTCCCGGTCCCGTCCGCGTCCACCAACACACCGGCGCCCCCCTTCGCAACGCCACCGCCATCCAGCGGGGTCGGTTCGGCAACCCCTTCCGCGCCTGGCCCCGATTCCGCGGATTCCACCGGTTGGCCGGGAAGCTCCCGGCGCGGCGGAGGCCGCAGATCGCCGAAGCCATCCTCGACGGGGAAGCGGTCGCGGCAGTTGGGACAGCCGAACTCGCCCCGCCGAACGCGGCGGTCGCGCACATCGTGGGCGAGCAGGACGAGTCCGAAGGGGGGGCCGCAACGAGGGCAGACGAGGTGATCGACCAGATCGACCTTCACAGGCCCGTCCCCGGCGGGCGCCACCTGCCCGGCCGCCCCCAACGTCCCGCTGGATCCATGGCGGCGGCCGCACTTGGGCAACGCCCCGCTCCGTTGAATCCGGCCGGGCGCCACCAAGCCCCTTGCACTCTCCGCCGCCGGACCCCCGCTCCCAGTGCCGCCCGCGGCTTACCATCCGGCCGCAACCGCAACCGCCGGCCGACCTCAGTCGCCGCCACGGTATTCGACCCGGTGGCGGGGCGTCTCCCAGAGCACCACACGATCCAGCGCGACCGGCGCGGGAATCTCCGGGGCGATCCGTTCCCAGATCCGCACGGCCACATTCTCGGTCGAGGGCACGACCCCTGCCAGCCAGGGAACATCCAGGTTGAGATTGCGGTGATCGAGGTCGTCGACGACGCGGCGGTTGACCAGATCCTTGAGCGCCTTGAGATCCATCACATAGCCGGTTTCGGGATCGACCGGCCCCGCCACGGTGACCTCCAGCTCGTAGTTGTGGCCGTGCCAGTTCGCATTCGCGCAGTCTCCGAAGACCCGCCGGTTGCGCTCCTCGCTCCAGTCCGGCCGGGCAAGACGGTGCGCCGCGCAGAAGTGGAGCTTCCGGGTGATCCGCACACGCTGCATCGGTGAATCCTCCCTGCGGTGTCTCTCGCCCTGGTCCCGCTCGCGGTCCTGACTCGTTTTTGTCACAGGCGTGGAAGAAGATAGCCTGCGACCGCCGGGCGAGCCTTCCATCCGCGAGATCCGTGGGTCCCGGCCAGCGATCCCGGCGGCGCGTTGCGGGCCCGAGACATGCCGTGCCACACGCGACATGCGGGCCAAAAAAGGAACAGGGGCCAGCGCCCCGTATCGAGCGCCGGCCCCCGCGTGCCGGAGGGCAAGAGTTGAAGCCCGGGTTAAAAAGGTTGGTGACACTTCCGCCGACTTCGCCTTCCCCTGGGATGGGGCATGACGTCCGCGACGGGAAGAAGTCCCGGCTCCTCCAGTGTTGGCTCACATACGGAGCCCTCCAGCACGGGAAAGAGTATGGGGACCCATTCTCCGCAGCGCAACCTCCACGACGCAACCTCCAGGGCGCGACCCGGTCCGCGGCGCAACTCCGACCCCGGCCCGGGGCCATGAACGACCGCGCATCCACGCGCCCTCGCCACCCCGGTCCGGAACCACCGGTCCCCCGCCCCACCCGGATCCGGCCGCGCCGTCCCTTCCCGCGGCCCGGCCCTCAACCCTTCCCCGGAATTCCCGGCTCGGTCATCTGGCGCACATTCAGCGCGTCGTCGAGCCGCTCCGGCGCGATCACCCCCATCTCGGCCACCACCTCGCGCACGGACCTTCCCTCCGCGGCCGCCTTCTTGGCCACCACCGCCGCCCGGTCATACCCGATGTAGGCGTTCAGCGCGGTCGCGATCGACGGATTCCGCTCCAGCAGCTCCCGCGCGCGCTCCGGCCTCGCGGTCATCCCGTCCACGCAGCGGTCGGCGAAGACGCGGGCGCCGTTGGCAAGGAGCGCGATCGATTCCAGCAGCGCGTCGGCGATCACCGGCATCATCACATTCAGCTCGAAGTTGCCGCGCTGGCCCCCGATCGTGACCGTCACCGCATTCCCCGCCACCCGCGCGCAGACCATCATCAGAGCCTCGCAAATCACCGGGTTCACCTTCCCCGGCATGATCGAGCTCCCCGGCTGCACCGCCGGAAGCCGGATCTCGGAGATTCCGGAGGTCGGGCCGCTTGCCAGCCAGCGAATGTCGTCGGCGATCTTCATCAGACTCGCCGCCACCGTGTTGAGCGCGCCCGCCAGCGAGACGCACGCATCCTTCCCCCCCTGCGCCTCGAAGTGATCCTCGGCCTCGCGGAGATCGAATCCGTACTCCGCCGCCACCCGCGCGATCGTCCGGGCCGCGAACTCCGGATGCGTATTGATTCCGCTGCCCGTCGCCGTTCCGCCCAGCGCCAGCTCCGCCATCTCCGCCGACGCCCGCTCCACCCGTTCGATCCCCTTCGCCACCTGCCGTGCGTAGCCGCCGAACTCCTGGCCGAGCCGAACCGGGGTCGCGTCCATCAGGTGCGTGCGCCCCGATTTGACGATCCCGTCGAAGTCCTCCGCCTTCGCCGCCAGCGCGGTCCGAAGCCGCCCGAGCGCGGGAACCAGCTCGCCGCCGATCAGCGCCCGGCACGATATGTGAATCGCCGTCGGAATCACATCGTTGGAGGACTGGCCACAGTTGACGTGGTCGTTGGGATGAACGCGGTCCTCGCCGGCGACGATCCGGTTGGCCAGCGCGGCGATCACCTCGTTGGCGTTCATGTTGGTCGAAGTGCCCGAACCGGTCTGGTAGATGTCGAGGGGGAAATGATCGTCCCACCGTCCCTCCGCCACCTCGCGCGCGGCCGCGGCGATGGCCCGGGCTCGCGGTTCGGAAAGCAGGCCCAGCTCGGCGTTGGTCTCGGCCGCCGCCGCCTTGATCCGTCCCAGCGCCTCGATGAAACCCCGGGTGAAGCGGCGGTCGCTGATGGGAAAGTTCTCGGCGGCGCGCTGCGTCTGGGCCGCATAAAGGGCGCCTGCGGGAACGCGCACCTCGCCCATGGAGTCGCGCTCGATGCGGTGGGCGGCGTTCGTGGGAGATGCCTTTGGATCGGGGGAGGTCTGCGAATCGGAGGAGAGAGGACTGGACATGGTCGTTTCGCTTCCAGGGAATGAAGTTGGGTGATTGCGCGCGCAGGCTGCATCGGCCCGGGCGACGCGGGGTCGGTTAATTTAAGGCGACCGCATGCAAGGCAAACCCGTGATTGGGATGAGGAGGGAACAACCGGTGACGGAATCCGAACAAGCCCAAGCCGGCCCCCTCCGCCCGGTGGCGATGGTTACGGGCGGCGGCGTGCGCGTGGGCCGCGCCATCGCGCTGGGACTCGTCGCCGACGGATACGACCTGGTGGCGAGCTGCCGCCGCTCGGTGGCGGGCGCCGAGGAGGTGGCGCGGCGGGGCCGGGAGGCGGGGGCGCGGGTGCGGATCGTCCAAGCCGACCTGGCGACGGAAGAGGGCGCGGCGCGCGTCGCCGGAGCGGTCCGCGAGAGCTTCGGACGACTCGACCTTCTGGTGAACTCGGCCGCCACCTTCGTCGCCAACGACCTCCTGCGCGTCACGGCCGCGGAGTGGGATGCGGTCATGGCGGTGAACTTGCGCGCGCCCTTCCTATTGGTGCGCGAGACCGCCGACCTGCTGCGCGCCGCCCGGGGGTCCGTCGTCAATATCGTCGATCTCTCCGCGCTCCGGGCCTGGACCAGCCATCCGCACCACTCGGTGTCGAAGGCCGCCCTCCTGCATCTGACCCGCGTGATGGCGCGCCGTCTGGCCCCGGAGGTGCGGGTCAACGCGATCGCGCCGGGCGACGTGCTGCCGCCCGAGGACTGGACCGGCCCGCAGGTGGATGCCGCGCGGCGGAGCGTGCCGCTGGGACGGTTGGGGAAGCCGGACGACGTGGTGGCCGCGGTCAGGTTCCTGGCGGGCGCGAAGTACCTGACAGGACAGGTGGTGGCGGTGGATGGGGGGGCGGGGGGGTGAGGGGGAACGAATAGATGTAGATCTTGAGTATTTATGCTCACTTGCGTATCATGAGACATGAACGGATACCGTCGTCCACACACGAAGATCCTCCTTTCCCGGCTCCGCGAGGAACCCCGGTGGCTCATCCTGGTCACCGGACCCCGCCAGACGGGCAAGACCACCATCGTTGACCAGGTCTTGCGGAAGCTTCGGCGACCGTCCCGCCGCATCGCCGTCGACGCTCCGGATCCGGGCACCGTGCCGAGAGCGACCTCAGACATGCTCTCCGGCGGCTTCGGCGGAGAGTGGCATGCAAGCGCGCCCACCCCTCTCGACAGGAGAGACGAACGCTGGCTGGTCAGGCAATGGGAGCAGGCGCGCCTTGCTTCGCGACGATCGGAAAGCGGCTTCGTGCTGGCGCTCGACGAGATCCAAAAGATTCCCAACTGGTCCGAAACGGTGAAGGGACTCTGGGATGCGGACAGGCGCGATCGCATCCCCCTCCACGTCGTGCTCCTCGGGTCCGCTCCCCTGCTCATGCAAAAAGGAATGAACGAGAGCCTGGCAGGCCGCTACGAAGTCATCAATGTCGAGCATTGGTCGTTCGCGGAGATGGCCGACGCATTCGACTTCGATCTCGACCGGTATCTCTACTTCGGCGGCTATCCCGGTACCGCCCCGTTGGTCCGCGACGAAGCCAGATGGCGTGCATTCGTTCGCCGATCGCTCATCGAGCCCAACATCGAGCGCGACATCCTCTCTCTGCAACGCGTCGACAAGCCCATCCTTCTCAAACGCCTCTTCGCGCTGGCCTCCGAGTATTCGGGCGAGATCCTGTCGTACAACAAGATGCTTGGCCAACTCGACGGAGCGGGCAATACCACCACTCTGGCACGCTACCTCGATCTGTTGTCCAATGCCGGATTGATCGCTGGATTATCGAAGTACGCCAGCCGCCCGCACCGGCGCAGGGCTTCGAGTCCCAAGCTCAACGTCCTCAACACGGCACTCATGTCGGTTCACTCCGGCTACACCTTCGCGCAGGCCCGGGCGGACCGAACATTCAGGGGACGTCTGGTGGAAACCGCCGCCGGGGCCCACCTGATCAACACCGGAGGGACGGATTGTCGGGTCCATTACTGGCGCGACCGCAACCGCGAAGTGGATTTCGTCCTCGAACGCGGACGCGAATTGGCGGCATTCGAGGTCAAGAGCGGCAAGCGACGCGGGAATGTCGGCGGGTTGGACGCGTTCGCGAAGAGCTTCCCGGCAGTGACGACGCACGTTGTCGGAAAGGGAGGCACCCCGATTGCGGAGTTCCTGCTCAAGCCCGCGCAGGAATGGTTCGAGCGATGAAGCACTATGCGGCACGGACATGCACTGTGGTGCGCGAGCGGAACAAGGATCCGGAGCGCGCGACCGCGGACTCGGTCTCTTCGCATATGCATGAATCACGCCCGCTTGAATCGTTTCGGGACGAACCCGCATACGTACTGCTTGGGTCTCCCGGATCCGGGAAGACGGAAGCGTTCAGGCATGAGGCGGAGCGCGATGGGGTTGTGCCCATAACGGCCCGGGATTTCCGGACATTCGGCCCGGCCACCGATTGGCAAGGCGAGACGCTCCATATTGATGGCCTCGACGAGATTCGTGCCGGATCGGACGATGGTCGTACGCCGTTCGACGCAATCCGCGCGCGGCTTCAAGCGCTCGGACGCCCCCGGTTCCGCCTGTCCTGTCGCGAGGCGGACTGGTTCGGCGCCTACGACAGGGAGCGTCTCAGGGCGGTTGCCCCCAATGGCGAACTGCGGGTGTTGCGGCTTGATCCTCTTTCGGATCAGGGGATTCACGACATCCTGGACAAGAGTCTTGGACATGGGGACCCTGGAGGCTTCGTAGCCGCGGCCCGGGAACGAGGAGTGGAAGATCTGCTCCGCAATCCGCTCAATCTGAAGATGCTTGCGGCGGCGGTCGCGGACAACCCATGGCCGCGGACGAAGACCGAGACGTTCGACATGGCCTGCCGCAAGCTTGTCTCCGAGGCCAATCCCGAGCATCAGATCGCGTGGATGGGTACCGCAGATACGACAGCCCTGGTGGATGCCGCCGGCGATCTCAGCGCCGTTTTGCTCCTGGCCGGGAAGGCGGGGGTCACGCTCCCCGGAAACCCGTCCGATCCAGATTATCCGCGCCTGGAAGACGTGCCCTGCCTGGACCGGCAACGGCTTCGCCGCGTCCTGAGCACCAACCTGTTCGCATTGTCCGCCGAGGGACGCCTGGCGCCCGCACACCGACAGCTTGCCGAGTTCCTGGCGGCCCGCCGGATCGCCCATCTGATCGACGAGGGTCTCCCGGTACGGCGCGTGTTGTCCCTTTTGGCCGGCTTCGACGGCGGGATCATCTCGGAGTTCAGGGGTCTTGCCGCCTGGTTGGCCGCACAATGCAAGAGGGCACGACCGGAGATCATCAAGCGCGATCCGCTGGGGACGGTTCTTCATGGTGACATTCAAGACTTCAGCGCTCCCGAGAAGCGCCTGGTGCTCCAGGCCCTGCAGGCGGAAACGGACCGGAACCCCTGGCTTGTCGGGGACATGTCGATGGACGCGGCCCTGGGGTCCCTGGTGGGACCAGATATGGAAGACGACGTCCATCAGGCGCTTGCAGATCCGGCGCGTGACGAAGCACATCGATCGTTCGTCCTTCTGATTCTTGGAGCCATCAGAGCCGGGGCTCCGATGCCTGGACTTGCCGAAGCCCTGATGGCCATCGTTCGGGATGACACCTGGTCGATGACCATCCGATGCGCGGCCCTGGAAGCGTATATCCGAGCTCGGCAGGACGATCCCGGGGTCGCAGGAGTGCTCAGGGGGTTGCTCGGCGATGTCTATAATGGAGCGGTCGCGACCCGGAACGATGATCTGCTTGGGAGTCTGTTGGCGGCGCTGTACCCCAGGGACTTGTCCCCGGCGGAAGTCGTCGGCTACCTGAGGGAACCGGCCCGGCGCAACCTGTGGACTCGCTATGGAGCTTTCTGGACGGATGATCTCATGGGAAAGTCCACCATTGGGCAGATGGTCCGGTTGCTCGATCTGCTCCAGGCTCAGATGGAGCGGGTGCGAGAGGAGTTCGGAGACCGGCCTCGGGATCTTGACCTGGTGACGCGCCCGCCAATTCTGCTGCTGCGGCGCCTCCTCGATACTGCGCCCGACCGCGTATCGCGCGAACGACTATTGCACTGGCTGGATTTTGCTGGCTGGCTTGGGCCAATCGAGTTGACCATGAGCGCTGGAGACGCGATCAGCGATGCCGAGTTCTTCCGGACGTGGCTCGGCGAAAACCCCGAGGTTCAGAAGGCAATCATCCGGGACGGTGCAACCAGGTGCCGAGATGACGGTCACTTTTTCCCATGGATGGACAATGTGAAACAAAGTCTTTTCGGGGCGGCCCCACCGCAAGACTACGGTGTCTGGTGTGCGGATCGGGCGCTGGAGGCGAGCAACGATGAAGTGGCCGACTGGTTCGTCTGGGAGGCGGCGGGGTTTGTCCACAGCGGGATTGCATCGGAGCCCCGGCAGAGAAAAGGAATCGCCGAAAAGCTGGATGCCGAAGCCCGCCTAGTCCGGGTCTTCGATGGCAGACTCGCCGCACTCGAAGAGCACAGCCGCTTCGAGGAGGGTCTGAACAGCATCCCACAGGCTTACCCGTTGCCGGACGACGGTCGCTTCGATGACCTCCGAGGCCGGGTTAGAGCCAACGCTACGGCCCTGCGCGGCAACGAGCCCGGGCCGGACGTGCTCTACGACCTCCGAACCATTGCGATAGCATACCTGAATGGCTTCTCGGATGTTCGAGGTGAAACACCCGAGGAGCGGCTGCGATTCCTGCTCGGCTTCGATGACGATCTGCTTGGCGCCGCCATGGCCGGGTTACGGGGAACGCTTAACCGGGCAGATCTACCGACATGGACCGATGTCTTGAAACTCGTTGCCAACGGACAGGAGCATCTCCTGGCGTACCCGTTCATAGTGAGCTTGGAGGAGCTTGCTCGAGGCACGGAAGCCAGCGACTTCCGACTCAGTGATTCCCAGGTGCGACTGGCCCTTGCCATCCATTTCGCGGTTCCCAGAAGGCGGCACCTGGACGGCTCCGAGAGTCCACCTCGCTGGCTTCGGAATTGCTTGGTGTACGCGCCGGATACAGTCGCCGAGGTCTGGGCCCGTTGCGCGAGGGCTCAACTCCGTAAGGGGGAGACGTGGTTGGCGGACGCCAATCGTATGGCCCGCGAACCCGAATACGCCGAATTGGCAAGGGTGGCGTCGGTTCCACTCCTGAAGGCGTTCCCGGTTCGGTGCGCGGCTGGACAGCTTCCGGTCCTGAGATCCCTGCTGGATGCGGCCACGTCGCACGGGGACAGGACACAGTTCCTGGATCTGATCGAAACGAAACTCGCCTACAAGAGCATGAACCCGGGCCAGCGGGCCTACTGGCTGACGGCGGGGTTTTTCTTGCGGCCGGGGATTTACGGGGATCGGTTTGAAGCATATGTTTCCGGCAGGAACCGCCGAGTCCAGAGATTGGTGGAAATGCTCGACGCCGTCCAGAGAGACTCGGCAGAGATGTCGGATGCGACCGTCCTCGCAAGACTGATTCGCCTGATCGGTCCCTGTTCCGTTGAACCGCCAACTGCAGGCGAAGCCTTTTATGTGACCTTGCCGATACAAGTCTACACAAGTCTCCACGGTTTCATCGATCGCCTCGCTGCGGATGCTTCCGATGCCGCCGGTCACGCACTCGAGTCGCTGGCTGCGGACGATCGACTCGTCGCCTGGCGGCCCAAGCTGCTTGATTGCCTTGATCGCCATCGGAACATCCATCGCGAAGCCACCTTTTCGTATCCGCGCGCTGAACAGGTCACCGCAGTCCTGAAGAACGATCGCCCGGCGAACGCAGCCGATCTGGCGGCGCTCACGACGGACATTCTGGTGCAAATGGCCAAGCGAATCCGCGACGGCGCGACATCGGACTGGTGCCAATACTGGAATGTCGATCGGTACAACCGGGCAGAGGATCCGAAGCCGGAAACCGCCTGCAGGGACGCTCTTCTGTCGGACCTTGAACAGCGCCTCAGACCGCTGGGCGTCGAAGCCGTGGCAGAGGGCGCCTACGCAGACGACAAGCGGGCCGACATTCGGATTTCAGTTCCCGGGTCCGACGGAACGCCCGGTTGCAATGTTCCGATCGAGATCAAGAGGAGTTGCCATAACGACTGGTGGAGCGCTGTCAAGAGCCAGCTCATCGCCAAGTACACTCGTGACCCCGGCGCCGACGGCTACGGAATCTACCTGGTGTTCTGGTTCGGAGAAGCCCGCGGTTGCAGGCCCAAACCGGCGTCGGGCCGGAGGCCGAAGTCACCCGGCGAGCTGCGGGAAGCCCTCCTGGGCTCGCTCACCGAACTGGAGCGTCGGAAGATCTCGGTTTGCGTGATCGATGTTTCGAAGGAATTGGCTCGGTAAGACGCGCCTGCTTGGGACCGAGACAGCTTTGTTCTTGCGGGCCCGCGTCGGGACGACCGAGACCGGATCGTCGGATTTGACGATGTGACACCCGGGGCTTCGGGCTACTGTGGCCCGTCGGCTGCGGGAGGCTCCGTGGAGCGGTCGTTTCTCTCGTCGGGCGGATGTGGGTGGCGAGCGAAGCCTTGGGGAACGGGAGCGAGAGCAATGGAGCGACGCTGACGCCCTGCTGACGGGGACCGCGTATCGTGTGCAATGCCGACGGGGCGCCGGGCCGTGCCGCGCCCTCCCCGTCCCCGGGGCCGGGGAGGGGGTGGCGGAGCGGGACGAGGATTTCTTATACTGACGGAACCACACGACGGGAGGACGAGAAGAAGATGGGAATCAGCGAGTGGGGAGATGTGTTGCGGTTGGTGGTTGCGGTCGCCGGTACGATGGCATCGGTTCTGGGCCTGTTCTGGGGGATGATGCGTTTCTTCAAGCCGGTCGCCGAGAACGCGGCCAACGCTGCCTGCGAGCACCTCTACGAACGGATGAAGGGGAACGACTTTCGGGAACTGGATCGTCGCTTCGAGCAGGTGGACCGGCGCTTTGAAAATGTGGACGAGCGCTTTGCCCGGGTGGAGGTGCGTCTGGCCCGGCTGGAGACCGGGCTGGATGTGGCGCAGGCCGAACGGCAGGCAATCGTGGCAAGCATCGAAGATCTCAAGCAGATCATCCTCGGGTGGCGGGCACAGACCCTCTCACCCGGCGAGCCCGCGACCGGATAGCCTCCGCTCGGGATCCGGGGGCGTTTCGATCACCGCCATCCCGGCCAGGATCCGGCGGATGCCCGGTTCTGCCGGATGATTGTCACGATTCAATCGTTCGCACGTGGCCCCGGACCGGACTCCTTCTCCATACCCAAACCCGCCTGCGTTTCCTGCTGCGCTCGGAATCCCGGCACCCCCATCCCGGCCAGGATCCTGCCGATGCAGCGGTCGGCGCCGTCCTCCTGGAAGACGATGTTGCGTTTGGCGAAGGCGCTCGGGTCGGGTTCGTTCCACAGCTCCATCAGCTTCGCGCGCGGCGTGACCGAGACAATGAAGGAATTCAGGCAGATCCGCGGATCCCCGAGTCCCCTTTCGATCGCTTCAAGGCGAAGGCGCCCCTGAAGCTTCTTGATCCTCTCGTGCAGCATCACCTTCGGACTCTCCGGACCCTCGCGCACCAGCCCCTTCGGGTCGATGAAGGCAATCCGCTGCACACCGCCGCCGACGGCCCACAGGATGAAGTCGGGATGGAAGTTGTTCGCCTCGAAGAAGTGGACGCCGTGGCCGCGGCTTGGGTTGCGCACCAAATGGAGGGCGGTGCCTTCGAGCGACTCGCGGCGTTCGTTGCAGAACTTGCGCAGGTCCTCGACGAAGCGGAACTCGCCGTCGTTCAGGTCGGTCGGGGTGACCACGACGCTCTGGCTGGTGGCTCGCAACAGGGGAGTGTAGAGGTGCCGGTCGAATTTCAACCCAACAAGTCCGGCGGGGCCGTTGTGAACTCGCTCCTGTGCCCCGCCTTCAGGCGCCCGGCGGCTCAGCATCTTCAACCACTTCTCGATTTCGCGTCGCAGCGCCTCGTCTTCATCGACATTCCCGCTTCCCACAATCTCCAGACTTTGGCCGTATTCCGCGCCGCCCGATGCCGCCGGTTTGGGGAAGATCGGGTCGCGGGCCGTCAGGTTCCGGTACTCCAGGTGCCGCGCCTCCCATGCCAGCCGGGCTCCCTTGTAGTATCGCGTCGCGTACTTGATGAGCACCGTCAGCGCGATCTCCTGCCAGCGACGGATCGTGGCGTCGTTGGTGAAGCGCATCTCGCGCCGGGGAATCCGCAGTTGATACCAGCACGGTGCCTTGGGCCGCGACCGTTTCCGCTCCGCTGCCCCACGGCCTTCCACCGCAACCCCCGCCAGAATCGCCGGCAACAGAGAGCGCGCAATCGTCAGGTTGTGCCAGCCGCGCTCGTGCTTGTGGCGCTGGAGATCGAAGAAGAGGCGGTCGAAGTCAATGTGACGCAGATGTTCCGGGCCAAAGGGATGGTGCTTCGTCGGGTCCACCTCCAGCCCCCCGTTGTCGTCGTTGGCCTTGAGCGCCTGAATCTTCGGATACCAGTCGATCACCGGCAGGCGCCGCCTTACGTACCTGTCGATTTCATCCCGAATCGGCTTGTGCGCAGACCCGTCCGTCCCCCTCTCAGCCTTCCCCTCCCCTTCCCCCCTTGCCCCATTCCCGTTGGCTCCGGTCTCCACGCCTCGCGGCGGACGCAGCACCAGCGCCGGACCAGTCCGCCGAAATGCCGTGGCGGGATCGTCGCCAGCCACGCTTCGCGCCACCCGAATCACCTTCAGCGGGGTCTCGGGCAGATCGATCTCGACCGGCACGACGACCACCCTGCGATCGACCGCCAGCCCTTCGTCCTCCAGAATCGCGCGGAAGTTGGCCATGAAATCCGCTCGAATCCCGAAGACCTGCAGCGTCTCCAGGAAACGGATGTTCCCCGGGGCCCCGGCCATCTCGCCGGGCAGCGCCGAACTCCGCTTCAGACTCCTGTTCCGCCCCTTCAGGCGCACGCCCCGCCCGAAGAGCTGAATGACCTGCTGTAGCGCGACAATCAGGATGAGAAGCCAGCGACAATCAGGATGAGAGAGCGGGAGGTGGTCGCGGCCGGCCCGAGATTTGGTGTTTTTCCCGAGAGCGGAGAGATGCCGAGTGCCGGGCCGACACATAACGGACCACC
>JAJEBW010000034.1 GCA_022822325.1 Gemmatimonadota bacterium
AAGCCATGAACTCGCTCGTTCAGGCGGCAAAGGTACGGGCGCGCGGCTACCGCACCACCGAGAACTTCATCGCCATGGCCTACCTCGTCTGCGGCAAGCTCACTTTCAACCTGCCCACTTGAAACAGCGAGGAGCCGAAAAAAAGCCGGAGAGGCCCCCCGATTGAGCTTGTGACAAATGGAAGGGTAGTGCATTCCCGGGGTCGTCGCAAGCAGATTGCCAGGCCCGCGCGTGGTCCGATGGTGGTTTGCGGACGTCCGTCAATCAGCCCAATTCTTGCAAGTCGGCAATTTCTCAAAGTGCCGATTGGAGGCGGCGTTGTTGGGCCGATTCCAACTCTCTCGTGAGCGACGGGCAGTCAGCCAGGGACTCTTCGCCACCCCCCAACAACCGTCCCGCCTCCTCCCTCGCCCGCTCCGCCACCTCCCCCGCAATCAGTCCCGCCGCCTCGGCCGCCGCCAACTCGTCCTCGTCGAGGAGCCGCGCCTGGCCGCCGTGCGGAATCCAGATGTCGAGGAAGAGGTCCGTCGTTCGCCAGGCGTCCGGCCCGATGAACTCCACCGGGGTCAGGATGTTGACGTAGGTGCCGGTGGGGGTGCCGTCGGCCAGGGCAAAAAGCCCGATGTCGTGCCACCTGCCGGGAAAGGTAAACCAGATGACCGGCGAGCCGGGTTCCAGAATCGTCGCGCCGTCCACCTGCATGGGTGCGGCCAGGGGGGTGCGGCGCTGAAGAGTGACGATCGCGTCTTCCTCACGCGCAAGAACCCGTTGCCTGTAGATCTCGGTTCCCCGCCCCGGACGATGGTAGTGGATGGCGACCGTCGCGGGGTCGGTCACCCATCCGCCCTTCCGCCCATGGGCGCAGCCGCATCGCGCACCACACCCGGATCGGCCCGCTCAATGAAGATGTCCATGATTCCCCCGCAGACCGCCGGGCTCCAGCTCGTGAAATCGTCGGTTAGATCGACCCGCACGACTCGCGGCTTCCCACCTTCGAGCAACTCCTGCGCCGCCGCAATGACCTCGCCTTCGCCGCAGCCGCCGCCGACCGTTCCCGCGATCACCCTTTCGGGCCCGATCAGCATCCGCGCTCCCGTTTTCCGCGGCGTCGACCCCTTCGCGGCCACGATCGTCGCGAGCACTGTCGGCCCATCGATCGCGGCCAACCGTGCCATCAGATCCTTCTCGTCCACGAAGCTTCCTCCATTCCGTCCACCACATTACAATCACGAAGTCCCGTCAACCCCACGACCGCCGCCGCCGACGCCCAACCCACGACCGCACCCGTCGCCGCCCCACGCCGCACCCGCCACAGCGCCCGTCCCTCAGCCCTCCCCAAAAAACCGCTCCACCACGCGCTCCTTCTCGACCAGCGGCTTGCCCGTTCCACCCGAATGAAAGAGTATGATCTCGGCCGCCACCGCCACGGCAATCTCCGCCGGCGTCTGCCCACCCAGGTCCAGTCCGACCGGCGCCCGCACCCGTAGCAAGTCGTCGGTCGAAAACCCCTCGCGCCGCAGTTGCTCGTGGGTCGCGCGCACCCGTCGCCGACTCCCGATCATGCCAATATACCCCGGGGGGGATGACATCCGCAGCAGTCGCACCAGGCACTCGTAGTCGAAGCTGTGACCGCGCGTAACCAGCACCACATGGTCGGCGGGACCGGGCCGGGTTGCCGCAAAGGGGTCGCAAAAGTCGATCACCCGCACCGCATGGGCGTCGGGGAAGCGCTCGGCGGCCGCAAACTCCGGGCGATCGTCAAGCACCTCGACGCGCAGTCCCAGCATCGCGCCGATTCGGGCCAACGGGATCGCAATGTGACCCGCGCCAACGATGACCAGCTTTGCCGGTGGGCCATGCAATTCAAGGTAAATCCGTGCCCAGCGACCCTCGCCGAACGCAAATCTCCGACTGAGCGCGGCAGTGGATTGATGGGGGGGGAATAGCGACCGCAGCTTCCCGGCCACCGCCTCGTCGAGGGACCGGCTTCCGAGTGTGCCGCCATTGAGCCTGCGGGATGACCACCACCGCCGCCGCCCGACGAGCGCCTGGTCCGAGGCCTCAACGACCACCGCCGTGTGAATGCGTTCCCCCCTGGCGAGCGCCTCCAGGACTCGGGCGGCTATCCTCGCGGCCGAGAGATTGCCCCGGGGGGGGTGAGTGCTCATCCGGCGCGACCCCCGCCCCCCGCCCTAGCCTTCTCCGCACGGACCGAACCCACGCCCCCGAACGAGCCTGCGTCCCTGGCCGACCCCATGCCCGGGACCGTTCCGGTGCAGTTGGACGATTCCGCGTCCCCGGCCAAATCCACCCCCGTCCCCATCGTCGTCTTCCCGAACCGCGCTCGGTACCGCTCCGGCGTGTCGAGATCGTCGATGGTTCCGCGGTCGGCGACGGCCACCTCCAGGACGCGCGCGGGGTCGCGCCGCACCACGCTGCGGGCGCCCTCGGCGAGATCCGGCGCATCGAACTCGGCGGCGGTCGCCATCTCGATCAGCACCGGGTGGCCGCGCTCGTCGCCATGTCGCGGCATGACGATGGGCGTGCCGGTCTCGCGCCAGGCGGCGATCAGCGCGCGGATCGTGTCGGGACGCACGGCGGGGTTGTCCACCGGCGAAAAGAGGATCGCGGCCGCAGGGGGCTCGATATTTCGCACCGCCCCCAGCCCGGCCCGCAGCGAGGCGATCTGGCCGCCGCGGCCACCGGGGTTCACCGCGGCGAGGCAACCGGCCCCCCGCGCCTCGACGGCAACCGCGCCGCCATCCGACGGAACCACCGCCACGACCTCGGCGCAACCGCCGCTTCGCATCGTTCCGGCCAGCCGCGCGAGGAAGGTTGCGCCAGCCGCATCCAGGAGCGCCTTCGGGCTTCCCATCCGCGCCGAGGATCCCGCCGCCAGCACAATCCCGGCGATCATGCGGCGGTCTTCGCTCCGGAGCGGCCGGTTCTGTCCGGGATGACGCGGGCCATCAAAACCACCGGGAGCGGCGTTCCCGGCGCAACCGCCCGGCTTCCGGCCTCAGAAGATCGGCCGCACCTCCGCGTTGTCCCGGCGAAGGCGGAGCACGAAGGGTTCCTCGCGCGTGACGGTGACCGGTACATTCCAGTACAGCTCCTCGTAGGGGAGCTCGTAGCGGGCATAGACCCAGTAGTCGCCGGGCGCGACGCCATCCTGAAAGTCGGCGAATCCGGCCGCGTCGGTCGTGTCGGCGACGGGATCGATCCCGGCGGCCTCGATCCTGGCGGCGATGACCAGATTCACATCGGCGAAGGCCTGGTCCTCCCAGTCCTGCAACACGATCCTCATGCTGTCGCTGCGACCGATGATCGCCTCCTGAAGACCGGTGAAGGTCTCGAAGAGCCGCTCCTGTTCCCGCTCGGCGATTGTCAGCTCGCCGTCGGCCGCCTCCCACTCCGCGTAGAGGGCGTGATACTGGGCTTCGGCCTCGTTGTACTGCTCAAGCTGTTCGGTGAGGCTCACCACCTGCCCGCGCAGGTCGTTCCAACGCGCGTCGGCGTCGCGCCAGGCCTGCTGCGCGGCCGCCACCTCGTCCTGCGCGGCCAGAAGGTCCGGGGGAACCTCCGGCTCGGGCGTGGAGGCGGCGGCCCCCAGCGAGTCGAAGATATGATCGCGATCGTAGGGCAGCAGTTGGACGGCGACCGATTCGAGCGGGGTGGCCTCGGCGTCGTCGCCCAGCGCGACCTGGATCGTTACATCCGCCGGTCCGCACGCGGCGGGAACCAGGGCGGCGAGCAGTGCGATGAGACCCGGAAAACTGTTTCGACGCGTCATCGTTTCTCCCTCGGGGAAGGCGGCGGAGTGCCGGAATACGGATTCCTTATCGTGCAACGAAACCGGCCGCAAAGCTACCGGTCGACAGGCAAGAGAATATAATCCAGCGGGTTCACGGCTCTTCCATTCACCCGGACTTCGTAGTGAACGTGCGGACCTGTGCAGATGCCGGTACAGCCGATCTCGCCGATCTGCTGCGCGCGCGTCACGCGGTCGCCCGTCGAAACAAGCAGTCTGGAGGCGTGGGCGTACACCGAGCTCAGGCCGAATCCATGATCGATCTCGATTGTGTAGCCGAATCCGCGTTTCCACCCGGCGAAGGCGACGCGGCCATCGCCCGTGGCCACGAAGGGCTCTCCGACCGGACCGGTCTGGTCGATCCCCCCATGCGGACGGATGTCCCCATGCACCGGATGCCGGCGAGCGTCGCTGAAGCCGCTGGAGATGGGGCCGAAGCCGGGCGGCATCGTCGGCATGGACCGCATGAGATCGTAGCGGTCCCGAAAGGACGCTTCCGTCTCGGTGAAGCTGCGCTCCAGGAGATCCGCCTTCCGCGCCAGGGTGGCGAGATCGTAGTTGATCGCGTAACTTGCCTCGGATGCGCGGGGATCGTGCGTCCACAGCGGGCTG
The DNA here is from genome assembly GCA_022822325.1 of Gemmatimonadota bacterium. GTDB lineage: Bacteria > Gemmatimonadota > Gemmatimonadetes > Longimicrobiales > Gaopeijiaceae > Bin94. The sequence goes on from JAJEBW010000034.1 coordinate 4,424, forward strand.
TCCGCGGGACCCGTCCGGCCCGGGCCACCGATTCCGACCTCGAAGACATCCGGGTCGATCTCCAACAGCCCCGCCAGCTCCCGCATCGTGCGGTCCTGCCGGGCAAGGTCGCCGATCTCGCTGTCGATCCGCGCGACCGTACCGCGCATCCGCTCCAACTCTTCGCCCAAGAGCCGGTTCTCCTCGCGCAAGGCGACCATATGCAACCCGCGACCGCCCTGGATCGCCACGAAGACAAGAACCGCAAGCAACAGCCCGCCCAGGACGTACGCCCCCCTCCTGAGGTGGCGCGCGACCGCGCCGGGCAGATCGAGCTGCCGCGTATTCCCCGTGCCCTTTCCGACGATGAGCACATTGGACTTGTCGATTCCCATAGGGCCGATAAGATAACGGGCCTTCCGCAGTCGTCAAGCAGTCGTTCAGCGACCTTTCCGCAAGTCCGAGGTTTCATGCCGATGAATCGCACCGCGAAGTCCCCGATCGCAATCGCCATCGCCGCCGGAATCATCTCCGTCCTCTTCCTCCCGTCCCCCGCAACCCCCCAGTCGTCCGGCCCCGGTCCCATTGCCGAAGCGGCCCGCGGACTCGCCCTGCGCGGGATCGGCCCGGCGCTCATGGGTGGCCGCATCGCCGACATCGCGATTCACCCCGGAGACCCCTCCACCTGGTACCTCGCGGTGGGATCGGGCGGCGTCTGGAAGACCACGAACGCGGGCACCGCCTGGACGCCGGTCTTCGACGACCAGCCCTCGTATTCGATCGGGGCGCTGGCGATCGATCCATCCGATCCGGATGTCCTGTGGGTCGGCACCGGCGAAAATGTCAGCGGGCGGCATGTGGGCTGGGGCGACGGCCTCTACCGCAGCCGCGACGGCGGACGCAACTGGGAGCAGGTGGCGCTGGCCGACTCCGAGCACATCGGCAGGATTCTGATCGATCCGCGCGACGGGAACAGGGTCTTCGCGGCCGCCGAGGGACCGCTCTGGTCGGCCGGAGGCGAGCGCGGTCTCTACCTCACCGAAGATGGCGGCGAGAGCTGGGAAGCCGTCCTGGCCGTCGACGAGAACACCGGCGTCACCGACGTCGAGTTCGACCCCGTGGACCCGGAGATCATGTACGCGGCCACCTACGAGCGGCGGCGCACCGTCTGGTCGCTCCTGGCGGGCGGCCCGGGTTCGGGGATCCACAAATCCACCGACGGCGGCCTCACCTGGCGCGAGGTCGCGGCCGGGCTCCCGGCGGGCGACATGGGCAAGATCGGGATCGCCGTGTCGGGCGCCGACCGCAACATCGTGTACGCCACCATCGAGGCCGGACCCGGCGAGCGCGGCTTCTACCGTTCCACCGACCGCGGCGAGAGCTGGGAGCGCCGCAATTCCTACATCTCGGGCGGCACCGGGCCGCACTACTACCAGGAGATCGAGGCCTCGCCGCACGACCCCGACCTCGTCTACCAGATGGATGTCTTCATCCATGTCACCCGCGACGGCGGCGCCACCTTCACCGAGCTGGGCACCGGTCGCGAGAAGCACAGCGACAACCACGCGCTGTGGATCGATCCCGCCAATGGCCGCCACCTCCTCGCCGGCACCGACGCGGGCCTCTACGAGAGCTTCGACGAGGGCACGACCTGGCGTCACTTCCCCAATCTGCCGGTCTCGCAGTTCTACAAGCTCGCGCTCGACAACGCCTCCCCCTTCTACAACATCCTGGGCGGCGCGCAGGACCTGGGAACGCTCCACGGGCCCTCTCGCACAATGAACCGGGAGGGGGTGCGCAACCGCGACTGGCATGCCCCGCTGGGCGCCGACGGCTACGCCGCCGCCTTCGACCCGAACGACCCCGAGACCGCCTACATCCAGTCGCAACAGGGCAATCTGCAACGCGTCAACCTGCGCAATCACGAACTCATCAACATCCGTCCGCTGCCGGCCCCCGGCGAGCCGCCAGAGCGCTGGAACTGGGACTCGCCGGTCATCGCCAGCCCGCACGCCGAAGGCCGCATCTACTACGCCTCGCAGCGCATCTGGCGGAGCGACGACCGCGGCAACTCCTGGAGGGCGGTCAGCGGCGACCTCACGCGCAACGAGAACCGCTACGAGCTGCCGGTCGCGGGCCGGGTCCGCAGCGTCGACGCGCTCTACGGCAACACCGCCATGTCGTGGTACAACACCATCTCGGCGATCACCGAATCCCCCATCGACGGCAACGTTCTCTACGCCGGCGCCGACGACGGCCTCATTCACGCCACCGAGGACGGCGGGGCCAACTGGCGCCAGGCAACCCCTCCGCCGGGACTTCCCGAACGCGCCTTCGTCAACGACGTCAAGGCCTCCCGGCACGACGCCGCGACCGTCTTCGTGGCCGCCGACAACCACAAGGAGGGCGACTTCGCTCCCTACCTCTTCGCCAGCGACGACCATGGCCGCACCTGGCGCTCGATCGCGGGCGACCTTCCCGGCGGCGTCATCCTCTGGTCGGTCGAGCAGGACCACGAGGACCCCGATCTGCTCTTCGCCGGCGCCGAAGACGGCATCCACTTCACCCTCGACGGCGGGGTCAACTGGCAGCGGATGGCGGGCGCGCCGACGATTTCCTTCCGTGATCTGGAGATCCAGCGCCGCGACAATGATCTGGTGGGAGCAAGCTTCGGCCGTGGCTTCTACATCCTGGACGACTATTCTCCCCTGAGAGATCTGTCTCCCCTGATAGATCCGGCCCGCGGTGCGCCGGCGGGAGCCGTTCTGTTTTCCGTGCGGGATGCGTGGTGGTACATCCCCAACGTCCCATTGCAGGCCCCCGGCCAGCCGACCCTGGGCACGACCTCCTTCGTCGCGCCGAATCCTCCCTTCGGGGCCATCTTCACCTACTGGCTGGCGGACCCGCCCGAGACTGCGCGCGAGGCGCGGCGCGAATCGGAGCGGGCGGCGGCCGGGCGCGGCGAAGACATCGATTTCCCCGGCTACGAACGGTTGCGGGCCGAGGCGCGGGAGAGCGGGCCGCGGGTGGCGCTCCTGGTGCGCGATGCGGCGGGCGATCCGGTGCGGCGCGTGATCGGTCCGGCGAGCCGGGGTCTCCACCGCGTCGCGTGGGACCTGCGCCGCCCCGCCCCCGACCCCATCGACCTCGCGCCGCCGGGCTTTACGCCGCCGTGGGCGGGTTCGCCGCGCGGCCCCCTGGCGCCTCCCGGAAACTATACCGTCGAGATGGCGCTGATCACCGCCACCGGCGTCGAGCGGGTGGGGGAGCCGCAGCCCTTCATGGTGAGGCCCGTGCCGAACATGGATCCGGCGACCGACTTCGGCGCCGTGGCCGCCTTCCAGGCCGAGACCGCCGATCTGCTGCGCCGGGCGCGCGCGGCCGCGGGCGAGATCGGATCGGCGCGGGAACGGCTTCGCCACATGCGCGCCGCGCTTGACGAAACGCCGGCGGCCGGGGCCGAACTCTACCGGCGCATCGACGAGATCGAGGCCGCTTTGGCCGCCGTCGGGCTCCGGCTACAGGGCGATCCGGCGCGGTCGCGGCTCAACGAACCCTCCGTGCCGACGATCCTGGGGCGGGCGGGGGCGGTGGCGGGCGGCCACTGGGAGACGCGCCAGGCGCCCACCGAAACGCAAAGAGAGAGCCTGCGCCTGGCGCGGGAGGAGTTCGCCGGGGTGGAGGCCGAGCTCGAGGCGCTGCTGGGCGACGATCTCGCCGCGCTGGAGGCGGGGCTGAGGGCGGCGGGGGCGCCGTGGCCGGGTCGGGGACGGTGAGGGGGGAGGCGGGGGTGGGGGAGGTCGAGCTCCTCAAGGGGGTGTATCAATCGCTTCCGCAGGCGGCGCGGCGTACGGCGGTCATGCTCGGCGTGGCCTATCCCGGCTGGATCTTTCCGGGGCAGCTCGCGACGGCGCTCAAGGGCTGCGGATTTCGCGACGAGGCCGGCAAGTACATCCCGAAATACCGGTACAAGGAGATGGGCACCGCCCTGGTCGAGACGGGGATCGCATACCGGAACGAAAGACAGGGACTGGCGGCCTACGCGCGGTGGGCTCCCTGGCTCACCCTTCAGGCCTTTCGGGAAGGTCGTCTGCGGATGATCGAGCGTGCCCTGAGGAGCGCGCTGCCCGCCTACCGGTATGCGATGGACTACGATTCGGAGGGCCTCATCCGCCGCCATGTCGTGGCTGGCCGCTTCCGCGACCTCCACCGCGAAATGCCTTCCATCGAGGCCGACAACTGGCGCTGGCTTGTCCGGCCCGGCGTGACGCACCTCCTGGCGACGCTGCCCGGGCGCTACCTCGACGATGCGCTCGAGGCCTGCATCTCCGAAATCGTCGACGACGCCGCCGATCCGGCGCCCGTCCTCGCGGCGCTGCAAGAGGCCGAGGCCGACCAGGGTCGCCACTGCGGCTCGGTGGCGCTCATTCGGGTCATGCAGGGACGCCCCGACCGCGCGCTGGAGCTCTTCGCCCGGCTTCCCGAAGAGGTGGCCCGCGGCAAGCCCGCGCGCGTGGCGCAGGCGTCGGCCGCGGCCCTGGTCGCCACCCTCCAAAGCGACGACGCCACCGCTGTCCGCCAGCTCCAGCAGGCGATCGCCCGCGACAAGGCCGGAACCCGCCGCCGCAACGTCTTCCCTCTCACCCCGCCCTTCGCCTTCGCCCTCCTCTCGCTGGTCCGCGACGACAACCCGCGCAACACCACGCTGCTGCAACACCTCGTGCGGGTGGGCTCCAGGCTCGATCTCAACAAGACTCTGTTCGGACTGATTCTGGACGCGGCCGCGCTGCGCAAGGGCGACGAACCCGGCCGCTTCCACGGCCTTCTTCCGGCCACCCTGCCGGGGCTCTGCGAAGGACTGGTGGCCTGCTGGCAGGACGACTTCGAGGAGTACGCCGAACATGGCGGATTCGGTGCGCTCTTCGAGTTCGGGACGCGCGCCCGGGCGAACGGCTATCGCTGGCTTGCCGCCGAAGCGGCCGAGGTCATGGCGCGTCTCGCGGCGGCGCAGCCGCAGCACCCCGAGGCGGACCGGGCGGCGGAACTCGCGCAGGAGTTGGCCGGAACCGAGGACGCCGCCGGGGCGGCCGGGAAACTGCACAGGGAGCTGGGGACGGTCACGCTGGCCTCGCTGCTGGCGCCGGCGCCGGTTTGGGAGTACGCGCTGCGCGGAATCGAGCAGTTCGCGCACGAGGCGGAAAATAAGAGCCCGGGCCGCAAGAAGCCCGGTTCCGCCCCGGCCAGGCGGTTGGCCTGGATCTTCGAGGAGGGTCCCGACGGCGGCCTGACCGTGGCGCCGCGGGAGCAGAGCCGTCTCCGCAGCGGCAAATGGAGCAAGGGGCGGGTGATGGCGCTCAGGACCCTGCGCGACAAGGCGGTGGGCATCGACCACCTCACCGAGCAGGACCGCAAGGCGGCCAGCCATATCGCCGAGAGGAAGGTCTGGCCCCGGCCCGTCATCCACATGGCCCCGGCGGGGATCTTCGCGTTGGCCGGGCATCCCGCCGTCTTCAACCGGCATGGCCAGCCGGTCGAGGTCGTGCGCCGGGATCCGGAGCTCGCCGTCGAGGAGCGCGACGGCCGGATTCATCTGACCGTGGATCCGCATGTCGAAGATGCGACCAACAGCAGGCACGACATCCGGATGGTCGGCGCGACGCGCTGCGAAGTCACCCGCTTCACCGACGGCCATCGCGATCTCTGCGGCTGGATTCCCCTCGACGGCCTGACTCTGCCCGCCTCGGCGCAGGACCGCGTGATTCGCGCCTTCTCGTCGCTCTCCGACCAGATCCGGATCCAGGGAGTGCTGGATGGGGATGCGCGCGCGGTTCGGCGGATCGATGGCGATCCCGTCCCCTGGGTGCGGCTGCAACCGGGCGGAGCCGGACTGAATGTGGCGCTCGTGGTTGAGCCGGTGCCGGATTCGGGGATCTTCTTTCAGCCCGGGATTGGCGGCACCACCACCTTCGCGACGGCCGGGGGGGAAGGGGTGCAGGCGCGGCGCGATCTGGAGGCCGAGCGCCAGGCGCTGCGAAGGCTCGTGGAGGGTTGCCCCGCGCTTGCCATGGCCGGACCCGACCTCACCCTCGCGCTGACCGATCCGGCCGAGTGCCTGGAGCTGATCGACCAGTTGGAGACGGCCGGCGCGCGTTGCCAGTGGCCGCAGGGACAGCCCTTCCGCATCGCGGCCCGGGCGGAGGCGTCGTCGCTGCGGCTCGCGGTCAAATCGGCCGCCGACTGGTTCACCGCTTCGGGATCGGTCGCCGTGGACGAGGGCCGGGCGGTCGATCTGCGCAAACTCTTCGAGCTGCTCGACGCCAATCCTTCCTCCCGCTTCGTTCCCCTGGGCGATGGCGCCTTCCTCTCCCTCACGGCCTCCTTCCGGCGCCAGCTCGCCGATCTGCGCGCGGTCTCGACGCCGAGCGGCAAGAAGCGAATTCGGCTGCATGGCCTGGCCGCGCTCGCGATGACCGATCTTCTGGAGGGGGCCCGGATCACCGCCGACGCCGGTTGGGATCGTCTGCGCGGGAAGCTGCGCGAGGCCGAGGCGCTGGAGCCCCGAATCCCGCGAACCTTGCAGGCCGAGCTTCGCCCCTACCAGGAGGATGGATTCCGCTGGCTGGCCCGGTTGAGCCACTGGGGGGCGGGCGCCTGTCTGGCCGACGACATGGGGCTGGGGAAGACGGTGCAGTCGCTGGCTTTGCTCCTGGAACGGGCGGCCGACGGTCCCGCGCTGGTCGTGGCGCCCACCTCGGTCGTGGCCAACTGGGTGGACGAGGCCCGCCGCTTCGCTCCGACGCTGAAGGTTCGGCCGCTGACCGGAGCCGTCGCCGCCCGCGCCCGGTTGCTCGGGGATCCCGCCCCCTTCGATCTCTTCGTCACCACCTACGGGTTGCTGCACAACGACATCGACGCGCTGGCCGAGGTGGAGTGGAGCAGCGTGATCCTGGACGAGGCGCAGGCGATCCGGAATCCGGCGACCCAGCGCGCCCGCGCATCGCGCAGGCTCAACGCGCGCTTTCGGATGGCAACGACCGGCACCCCCATCCAGAACAGTTTGGCCGATCTTCATTCCATCTTCTCCTTCCTCAATCCGGGACTGCTCGGCGGCGCCCGCAATTTTCGCGAGAACTTCGCCCTTCCGATCGAGCGAGGCGGCGACGCCCTGGCCCGGATGCGACTGCGGCGGCTGATTGCGCCCTTCGTGCTGCGGCGGGTCAAGGCCGATGTGCTCGACGACCTGCCATCGCGCACCGAGGTCACCCTGCATGTGGAGATGTCGCCCGCGGAGGCGTCCTTCTACGAGGCGCTGCGGCTGCGCGCGGTGGACGATCTGGAGGCGCTGGCCAATGGACGGGAGGAAGAGGGCCGGATGGAGGAGGGAAGCCACCGGATGCAGCTTCTCGCCCACCTGACGCGGCTTCGCCTGGCGTGCTGCAATCCGGCGCTGGTGCACGCCGACGGACCCGCCAGCTCCAAGCTGCGGACCTTTGCCGACACCCTCGACGAGCTGCGCCGGGGACGCCACCGGGTCCTCGTCTTTTCGCAGTTCGTGCGCCACCTCAGGCTGGTCGAGGCCCATGTGAAGAAGGCGGGGATTCCCTATCAGTACCTTGACGGATCAACCCCGGCGAAGGCGCGCGCGGAGCGGATTCAGGCCTTCCAGCGCGGAGAGGGCGACCTCTTCCTGATCTCGTTGAAGGCGGGCGGAGTGGGACTGAATCTGACCGCGGCGGACTATGTCGTCCACATGGATCCATGGTGGAATCCGGCGGCGGAGGACCAGGCCTCGGACCGGGCGCACCGGATTGGGCAGACGAGGCCGGTGACGATCTACCGGCTGGTCACGCGCGGCACGATCGAGGAACAGATCGTCGAGCTGCACCGCCACAAGCGCGAACTCGCCGACCGGCTCCTGGAGGGCACCGATTCGCCTGCGCGGCTGAGCACCGAGGAGATGTTGCGACTGTTGCGGGAGGGGTCGGGTTAGGCGGTTCGCCGGGGCCCCGTGTCCGGTCAGCCCCTGTTCCTTCCATCGCCGCCCAGCCGAGCCAACAGCGAGGTCACCCGTGCGGGAATCAGCAGGTTGTCCGCAATCGCCGCAATCTCCTCCGCCTCCTTCCACGCCTGTTCGAGAATCCACAGCTCGCCTTCGAGCGCTCGCCGCTCCCGCTCCTCGTTCAGCGCCATCTCGATCGCCAGCCGGGTGGTGTCGGGGAAACTCCTGACGTATCCGGTCCGGTCCAGCCAGTCGCGAGAGCCAACCCGGGCGATGTGGGCGAGAAAGCGATCCGGACGATCCACCGACTCGATCTCGTGAAGGGCGCGCCGCACCGAGGTCTCCGATCCTCCCCAGAGGTTGATGCTCGGCATGATCGCCGCCGCGACCCGGCGCGCGTCCTCTCCCGCGAACCCGGACCAGCGGAGTCCCTGGCGCACCTCCACTCGGAAGCCGGGCTCGCCTTCGTCGGGGAGGAGACGGAGCGAACGCAGATCGAAGAGACGGAAGGCGACGATGGAATCGTCGTCGAGGGCCCCATCCGCGTCCGGCGATCCCCGGCCGACCCTGACCTTCGCCATCCTGGCCAGGCAGAGCGCCGATGCGGCGCCGACCCCGTAGAGGCCAATCGTGACCGGTGAGAACAACAGCGCCGAGACGATTCCGGTCCCTCCGAGCGCCGTGCCCGCCACCACGCACGATCCCAGGAAACCGGACCAGGCCAACTGTCCCCGAAATCGTGCCCCGAAACGTCTTCCGTAGCGCCAGGCCGCAAACTCTCCGGGCGGCGCCGACCCGATCCGAATCAGCTCCAGGCCTCCAGGATGACGCGCCAGCGCAATGTTCTCGGTGGAAGCGCGCATGGGCGTGGCGGAAAAGATCCGGTCGCACTCTTCGATCGCCTCCCACCGCTCCTCAACCGGAGTCAGGTTCCAGCCTCGACACCTGCGACAAACCACCCAGAGCCGCCCGCGCGCGGGATCGAAGGCGAGGCGGCGGCCGACGGGAAAGGGTTCCACGACGGGATTCGAGCCGAGCGGGCCGTTGCAGAAGATGCAGGTCCGGTACATGGGAGCGGCTGAAGCGGGGCCGGGTGACCGAGGGAGGGAGCCAGGGGAGGAAGCGATCGCCGGGGTGCGGATCGGACCGGGGGCAAGGATAACGGGATGGGTAGCGGGATGGGAAGCCAGGCCGGTCAGGCGTCCCCGGGCCCGAGCCTATCGTTACGGGTATGCCGATCTGGACCACTGTATCCGACAGGGGATCGAGATCAGATGAGACGGAACGGACAGGCCGTCTTTGTCGAAGGAACGGATGATGAGAGATTCCTCAAGGCTTTTGCGCAGTTCCTGGGGTTGCCGGAGTTGGCCATCGTCAGGATCGGCGGCGGCGTACATCATCTCGTTCATGTGGCCGCGCAAATCCAGCGGCAGAGCGACCAGGGCCGTCGCGGCGGACGAACTCTCGGCGTTCCTGCGATCGCTTTTCTTGTCGGTCCAATAGCGAAAACGATATGTTGCGCATGCCCGAAATGCCGGTGCAGGTTGACTTGGCCGACATGACCGCAATGTCGCGGCAAGCGGCCAACTGCGGAAGCCGGAAACTCTGGTTGCGGGAGGTGAACCATGAAGCGCAAGGTCATGCCGGGCCGGGGAAGCTTGCGATTCGTTTTGGCTCCGGCGCTGCTGTCGCCGACGTTGCCTGTGGTATCCGGGCCGCCGCTCGCCGCGCAAGAGGTGATCGAACTGCCGGCCAAGGATCGTCCGCTCGACGCCGGCTTCGAGGAGGTCTACCGCGTGGGTTCGTCCACAGGCGACGGTTGGGATCTGTTCGGGCGGGTCGCCGGGCTTGGTTTCGATGGCGAAGGCAACCTCTACATCCTGGACACGCAGGTGGTGCGGATCTCGGTAGTCGACCGCCAGGGCAATCTGGTGCGCCGGTTCATCGGGCAGGGGGAGGGCCCGGGCGAGTTTGCGGGCAGCTACGCCGCCGCGCTGGAGCTTGCCGTGATGCGGGATGGACGGGTTGCGCTCTACGATCCCGGCCGCATGGGGTTTGCGCTCTTCAGCACCGAAGGAGATTTCGTGCGGACGATCCCTCTTGGCGGATCGGGAAGGCGGACCCCGATGATTGGGGGAATCAGGGCGTTGCCGGGGATGGAGCGGGTTCTTTCCACGACCGAGGTCGGGTATCTGTCCAGAGTTCGATCCGATTCGGAGGACGAGGCGCCCGTCCCGCAGTTCCGGTACGTCCTCAGCTATGATCTCGGTGGCGACCAGGTTCGGACCGACTCGGTTGCGAGGGCATGGAGGGCCCCGGGCGATCCCGATGGCAGACCGAGCGGATTCTTCCCGTCGCTGAGAGCCGATGCGCTGCCGGATGGGGGCGTGGCCTTCATCGATACCACCACCTACACGGTCAGGCTGGCGGGACCCGGTGGCCGTCCAGTCCGAATCCTGACCCGGCCCTTCCTCCCCGGACCCGTTACGGAGCGGAGCAGGGCCAAGGAGATCGAGCGCCGCCTGGAGGACCTCGGCAGCGGGTTGGGAGGCACGCCGATGCAACAGGCGATGGTCGAGTTCCAGCGTGGCCAGATCGAGTCGATGAAGTTCTACCACGAGATGCCGGTCCTTCTGGCGTTGCGGACGAGCTGGGAGGGCACGATCTGGGTTGTCCGCCGCGGCGAGGAGGACGCCGGGGGCAACTTCATCGATCTGTTGGCCGCGGACGGGCGCTACCTGGGCACCTTCTCGCCAGGCGCCACTGCGCTTCCGCGCGCGTTCGGCCCCGACGGGCTGGCCGCCTTCCTCGAGGTGGACGACCTTGATGTGCCCCGTGTCGTGGTGAAGCGGTTGCCGGAGGGGTTGCGCTGACCGCAAAGGCTTTGTGCCGGATCGAGACCGGCGCGCGGTCCCCGGGAATCGCAAGGATGATCCCATGCATGTCGCTTCGGATCGCGGCTCCACCCCTCACCCGAATCCACACTCCATGCCGCTCGCCCTGGCGATCCTCGCGGCCGGACGCTCCACGCGCTTTGGCCGTCTCAAGCAGCTTGCACCGGTCGGTCCCGCCGGCGAGGCCCTCCTCGACTACGCGCTCCATGACGCGGCGCTGTCCGGATTCGACCGTTTTCTGCTGGTGATTCAGGAGGCGCTCAGGCCCGATTTCGATGCGCACCTGGCTCCGGCGCGCGCGGCCGGGCTCGACATTCGCTACGGCTTTCAGGGGCTGGCCCACCCCGGGCTGATCGATGCGCCGCCGCCGGAACGCACCCGTCCCTGGGGAACCGGTCATGCCGCGCTGGTGGCCGCCGCAGCCATGGACGGGCCCTTCGCGGTGTGCAATGCGGACGACTTCTACGGAAGGGGAGCCTATGCGGCGCTGGCCCGGACGATGCGCGGGTGGGGGGTGGGGGAGGGGGAAGCCGGGGGGGCGCGGGGGCGGGCCGGAGACGGATCCGCAGCCGCGCGGGAAGCGGCGGGGGACGTCGCGCTGGAGGAGGCGCCGGTGGCGGCTGCGACGATCGGGTACCCGCTCGAATCCACGCTTTCGTCCTGTGGAGGGGTCTCCCGGGGGATCTGCGAAGTCGATGAGGAGGGCGCTCTTCAACGGTTGACCGAAGGGCTGGAGCTGCGCCGCGCCGGAGTGGTCGTGAGGGGCAGGGGGGTGGCCGGAAGGCCGGTTACCGTCGATCCGGATGTACCTGTCTCCACCAACCTCTGGGGATTCCAGCGCCGGATCCTGCACCCTCTGCGCGAGCGCTTCGCCGCATTCCTGGCTTCGGGTCCGGGGCTTGACGACGAGTTTCATCTGCCGGAAGCGATGAACGAGCTGATCGCCGCGGGCCGGGTGCGCTGTTCGGTGCCGCCCGCTCGGGAGCGCTGGCTGGGCGTGACCTTTCCCGGCGATCATGCGGGAGTGGCCGAATCGCTGCGGACGCTGGTAGACTCCGGGGTCTATCCGATGTCCATTTGGGACGGTGGGCCACCCTGTCGCGAGTCGGCCCGCACGCAAACTCCCGGCCCGGTCCGCCCGGTCGCCGACGGACCTCCCTGACCCGCCCCCACCCTGCCACCCCCCGGACCCATGCAACTCACCGCCCTCGACTGGATCGTCATCGCCCTTTACGGCCTCGTCGCCGTCGCCATCGGCCTCCGCTTCGCCCGGCGCGCCGGTTCGGGAGCCGACGAGTTCTTCCTCTCGGGGCGCAAACTGCCCTGGTGGCTCCTGGGCACGTCAATGGTTGCAACGACCTTCTCGACCGATACCCCGAACCTGATCGCCGATTTCGTGAGGCGCGGGGGGGTGGCGCAGAACTGGTCGTGGTGGGCCTTTCTGATCACCGGCATGTGCACGGTCTTCTTCTATGCGCGGCTGTGGCGGCGCTCCGGCGCGCTGACCGACATCGAGTTCTACGAGCTGCGCTATTCGGGGCGGGCGGCCGCCTTCCTGCGCGGCTTCCGGGCGCTCTACCTCGGCGTCTTCTACAATGTGATGATCATCGCGACCGTCACCCTGGCCGCAACCAAGATCGGGGGCGTCCTTCTCGGCCTCGACCCCTTGACAACAGTCCTGATCGCGGGTTCGGTAACGGTCCTCTACTCGGCGACCTCCGGGCTCTGGGGAGTCGTCGTCACCGACCTTGTACTCTTTGCCGTTGCGATGATCGGGTCGATTGCGGCGGCGGTCTTCGCCCTTCAGCAACCCGAGGTGGGCGGCCTGGCGGGGCTTGTGTCGAGTCCGCAACTGCAATCCGCGATGAACTTCTTCCCCGACTTCTCCGACTGGAGCGTGGCTGCGGGAATCTTCATCATTCCGATCGCGGTGCAGTGGTGGAGCGCCTGGTATCCGGGTTCGGAACCGGGCGGCGGAGGCTATGTGGCGCAACGGATGCTGGCCGCGAAGAACGAACGCGAGGCGATGAAGGCGACGCTCTGGTTCAATGTCGCGCACTACGGACTGCGGCCCTGGCCCTGGATCGTCGTGGCGCTCTGCTCGATGCTGGTCTACCCCGAACTGTCCGACATCCAGGCGCGCTTCCCCGGTCTCGACCCCTCTCTGGTGGGCGACGATCTGGCCTATCCGGCCATGCTCGTGTTCCTTCCGGCGGGTCTGCTCGGCCTGGTGGTCGCGTCGCTGGCGGCGGCGTACATGTCGACGGTCAGCACGCAGCTCAACTGGGGCGCGTCCTATGTGGTCAGCGATTTCTACCGGCGCTTCGTCAATCCGGATGCCGGCCAACGGCGGCTGGTGAGGGTGGGACGCCTGTCCACGGTCGGGCTGATGGTACTCGGCGCCTTCGTCGCGCTTCAGCTCGACACTGCGGGACAGGGCTTCCAGATCCTTCTGCAAATCGGTGCGGGAACGGGACTTGTCTTCCTGCTGCGCTGGTTCTGGTACCGGGTGAACGTATGGAGCGAGCTGGCCGGAATGACGATCTCCTTCCTCGTCGCAATCCATTTTGCGTGGATTCACGAGGCGCTCGGGTTCGCGCCGCTGCCGGCCTGGGAACAGTTGGTGATCGGAGTGGCGGTGACGACGGTCGGCTGGGTCGGGGCGACGCTCCTGACGCAGCCCGCCGATGCGACGACCCTGCAGCGATTCTTCGACCGGATTCGGCCGATGGGAAGGGGTTGGAGCCGCGTTGTCAATACCGAGAAGCGCGAGGTGGAACCCGGCTCGGTGACGGCGGCCTTTCTGGCGTGGTTCCTGGGATGCGTGCTCGTCTACGCCGCGCTCTTCGGGACGGGATACCTGCTGTACGGTCGGGTTCTGGCCGCGGTGGTTGCGCTGGGGATCTCGGCGGGGGCCGGAGCCTGGCTCTTCCGGCTATTGCCGCGCCTGGGCATGAGCGATTGAATCCCATGGTTGTCCGCGGGATGCCGGGCCGGCCTGTGAGAAGCGGGGTCGGGTGGCGGGGCGGGTCGACGCTGGACGCGATGTTGCGGCGACGGTTTCGGCCGGGTGGCGCGTCGGCGGGCGATGCAATGGCTGAAGGAGCGGAGGGGGAGGAGAGGGCGGCGCTGGCCGAGCGGGCGCCGGGTCGGCAAGGACCGGCGAGTTGTGGTCGTGTCAGGCCTGCGGGAGTGTTCGGCTGCGTTGGCGGCGATCGGGCCGGGCCTGCGGATGCGGGCGGTGGGGGTCGCGGCGATAACGTTGGACGCGAGCGGCTTGCCGGATCGCACCGCTGCGGGGCGCAGGAGCGATCGCGGTCGGCCGGGTTTCCTGCGCGGGGAGCATGCTGCGGTGGCCCCGACGGGTAGCGCCTTTCCCCATACCGCCATCGCGCCCGGCCGCGTCAATCTGATCGGCGAGCACATCGACTACAACGGTCTGCCCGTCCTGCCAATGGCGATCGACCGTGCCGTACGGATCGAATTCCGTCCGGTTCGCGACCCCGCGGTGCGACTCGACAACGCGTCGGAGCGGTTCGCGCCCTTTGAGTTTCGCTTGGACCGGCCGATCGTGGCACTTGCCCGGGGTCACTGGTCCAACTATGTGCGGGCTGCGGCGCGGGGTCTGCTGGCGCACGGCATCGAGCTGCGGCGCGGCATGGAGGGGCGGGTCGCGGGAGATGTGCCGATCGCGGCGGGATTGTCGTCCTCCTCGGCGCTGGTGGTTGCGGCCGCGTTGGCGCTGCTGAGGGCGAATGGAGTGGAGGTGACGGGAAGAGCGGGCGGGCAGGCGGGCGGGAGAGATGCGGTGCCCGGCCACCGGCAGGGAACATTTGTTTCGGCGCGGCGGGCCGAATCGTGCAGGAAGCGCTCAGGAATGCCTGACGGCGCGGAGGCAGCGGCGCCCGGGACCGGTCGCGGCGCAGTCGCGCATGGCCAGCATGACGGGTTCATGGTGCGCGAAGACCATGAGGGGAAAGGGATTGCGCGCCTGGAACTGGCGGCCCTCATGGCGCGCGCCGAGCGGTTCGTCGGGCTGGAGGGCGGCGGGATGGACCAGGCGGCCTGTCTCTTCGGGGTGGCCGGGCACGCGCTCCGCATCGAGTTCGACCCGCTCTGCGTGACTCCGGTGGCCGTGCCGGAGGGGTGGCGGTGGGTGGTGGCGTCGTCGCTGTCGCGTGCCGAAAAGTCGGCCGGGGCGCGAGGAGCGTTCAATGAGCGGGCGCGCCAGTGCCGGGAGGCGTTGGGCAGGTTGGAACGGGGCGTGGCCGGTTCTGCGCTGGCCTACCGCGATCTTGTTCGGGTGGACGATGTGGAGGGGGTCCTGCGCTATGCTCGCCAAACCCTCGACCCCTTGCTCTTTCGCCGCTTTCGCCATGTCGTGACGGAGGGACGGCGGGTCGCGCTTGCGGAAGCAGCGATGCGAGGGGGCGATTTGCGCCGTTTCGGCGCCCTCATGGTGCAGTCGCACGAGAGCCTCCGCGACGACTACGAGGTGAGCACCCCCGAACTGGACGCGCTCGTGGAGATGGCGCTTGAGGCGGGCGCGGCGGGCGCCAGGCTGACGGGGGCGGGGTTCGGGGGCTGCGCGGTCGCGCTGTGCGACGAGGCCGCCGTGGGCGCGGTGATGGAGGCGCTCGCGACGGGGTTCTACGAGCCGCGCCTGGGGAGGCCGCCGACCGCGGAGGAGGTGTTTGGGGTGGGGGGTGAACACCGGGTTACTTGACGAATGGGCATTTTGACGCGATACATTTCTGTATCCAAAATACCGATCCAAATTGAATACCGATCCAATATTGTCAACCATGACAAAACCTACCCCCCCCCCCCCCCGAATATGGCCCGAAGTCCGTAGGGCCGTATGCTGACGAAGATGTCGACGTACCACACATCGTCAAGTTTTCGGGTGGGCGTTCCTCTGGGGCGCTAGCCTTTCTCCTCGCGGAGGCTGGTGCCCTCCGCCCCGACCGCGGTGACGCGATTCTCTTCGCGAACACCTCCGCCGAACACCCGGGTACCTATACGTTTGCCCGAGAGTGCAAGACTCGGCTTGAGCACGATTTCGGGATTCCCTTCTTCTGGTTCGAATTCTGTACCGTGGAGGATGCCGCGAGGGGACTGTATTCCCGCCGTCCCGCCTATCGCCTAGTCCGACCGGTGCCCATCGAGAACGATCCGCGTGGCTATCGTCACAGCGGCGAGGTCTTCGAGGAAATGCTGTCTTACCAGGGCATGCTTCCGAATCCCCACGCACGGTCCTGCACAGCGAAGCTCAAGCTCCATCCCTCTCATCAACTCCTGGCCGAATGGCTCGGACGCACCGCCGGGCCTCGACACGCCGGACATCACGGGACCCGTCGGTACCTGTCTCCCGAAGCAGGGCTCGCCAACTACCGTCGAAGTGGTGGCAAGGCATCGGATCACACCTACCTGCGACGCGTTGCCTACATGCACCGGCAACCGGCGGCGCGTTCCGCACAGCGGTGGGGTGACTTCACCGACGCTCCGGTACCCGCGCCCTCAACGAACGAACCGGCACCCATGTGGGGTCCCAATGCGACCGCACACGTCACTTTGCTTGGTCTTCGGGCCGACGAACCGAAGCGCATCGACAGAGTGCTCGCCAGGTCCATGTTCGCCGAAGGTGTCGGCAGCCGACGTTGTCAGGTAAAGAACCAACCTCCAGGCGAGAGACCGCGCTTTCCTCTTGCCGACTGGGGATACGACGATGCGGCCGTTCGTCGATTCTGGCGTACACGGGACCTCGATCTGGACGTTCCCGACTACGGGGGAAATTGCGTCTTCTGCTTCATGAAGGGCACCAGATCCCTGCGTAACGCCGCGCGTGCAACTGATCCACGACGAGTCCCGGGTGCGCCCTCGGACATCCGATGGTGGGATTTGGTCGAACGCCGGTATGCACGCGAGGTACCTGCCCGCGAAGGCGGTGGAACAGTGCGCTTCGGATTCTTTGGGAAGAGCGGCCCGACTTTTGCCGAGATCGCGGATGGTGGACCCTGCGGATCCGGTCGCTACACCCAGGGAGTTCCCGCCTGCGATTGTACCGACTAATCAACCACACAGATCATGTCTCCACGATCCAACTCCCATCCATTCTCCTCTCGCTCTCGTATCGCCGACCTTGTTTTCCCGCAGGCCGGTCAGCCTCAGGGATTCGCAACGCTCGCAACGACCCAGTGGGACGGCAACCCCGAGCCCGTGGTCAGGGAACTCCTTCAGAACGCCCTGGACGCGGCAGCCAATGCGAATCGCGACCAATGCGAGGTCCACATCACGATTCGGGATGTTTCCCCTGACGACCTCCCGGGCATCGATTCATATCGGAGACACTTCGAGCGCGCCGTCGAGGAACGACGGGGGAAGCCCCAGGGGGCTGCCGAAAAGACCATCATCTCACGGATCGAATCGGTCCTGCACAGAGACCGGATCCGCGTCCTGATGTGCCGCGACAACGGGATTGGACTGAGCGAAGACCGCATGGGAAGGTTGCTGACCGAGGGCAACACCGACAAGGAAGATGTGGGTGCCGGGGCCTTCGGAGTCGGACACCTGACTGCCTTCGCCGCTTCCAATACGCGATATGTGCTCTACGCTGGCCGTTCCTGCAACGGGAACGAGGGCGTCAGGGATGTATCGAGTGCGCACGCGATTCTGGCATCCCGCACGAAGCAGGATGGTAACGTCGTGCGTGGATTGGGCGCGCACGGGTACTGGCTTCTTCGCCCTCAAGCCGCGCCGGACACATCGGGCGAGCAACTGGGGCTGTTCGATCCCCGGTATCCGGACTTCGCTCCCCCACTTCTCGATGCCGAGCTGAGTCGTTTGTCCGACACCGGCAGCGTGATCTGCATTACGGGATTCAATGCGTTCCGCAGCGAGCAGGAGTCGCCTCTTGACGCAATCGCAAGGGTGTCGGCGAAGAATTTCCTGGTTGCCATCCAACGGCAGGAAATGACGGTGCGGATTCGAGACGAAACCGCCAACTCTTCACCCAGCTACATCGTGGACGGACATGGGTTGGACGCCCTGTTGTTCAAACAGAGATCGCAGAAGCGAACCAGGAGCGGCTGGCTCCCCGGCGAACAGGCTTATCGCTGCCTGCGCACCCTGGAAGCGGGGCAGAAATTCACACTTTCCTGCGGGGCACGGGCGAGAATGCGGATACTGGATTCCAGGGAGGGGACCTCGTCGCATGTCCAGGTCTTCCGCAACGGGATGTGGATCACCAATCGGGCAGATGAGTTGACGCCGCCCAACTTCACGGGCTTCAATCCCTTCGATGCCGTGATCATGATCTCCGACGGAGAAATTGGCGCGCTTGTGAGAGAAGCGGAGGGACCGGAGCACCGGGGGCTGGACCGTCGGCGACTACGAGACGGCAAGAGCAAGAGACGCTTGCTGCACATCTTGCGCGAGATCAAGGGCGAGCTGCAGAGTCGCGTCGGCACAATCGAACGGACCACGGACTTCACGCCGGACAACTTCGCGATCTTTCGCGGCAGCCGTTCGCAAAAAGCCGAAGCGGTCGGGCCATATCGGCCTCGTACGGATCTCGCCTCCAAAGATGACGACTCCGGAGGGACCACCCCCGGAAAATCAGATGATGCAAATTCGAAAGTGATCGACCCCACATCCGGGAGAGGGAAGCGAAGAGGCGGCGGCGCAAAGCCCAAACCCGGCAAGACCGTGCCGGGACGAACCTCAGTGGTTGCTGCGCGTGGTCGGGCCGGACGGCTTGACACCCTGCGCGTGCATTGGAAGCCGGACTCCCATGGACGGCGTTGGCGGGGTGGCATCGGCGTTCGCGTTCGCATTCCTTCCGGATCGGATTCGACTTGCGAAATGCCGTTGGGTCCGCAGTGGTTGCAGGTAAAGGAGTTGCGCTTGGCCAGTCCCGAGAGTGCAATCCAGCCTGTCAACACCGGTTTCGAAGTTCCGCTCCGATGGGGTGAGGCCGCCTTCACGATAATCCTGAAAGAACCGATACAGGAGACGGACGCGAAATCGATTGAGATTGACGTTGTCCGGCGTAAGGAGCCTACCGCTGAAGGAGCCACGGGGGGAGGCAAGAACCCATGAGTCACGCATCTCTGCCGATCCTCCTGGAGGACCGCTCCCGCTTTGACTGGATGCGGGCCAAGTACGAGCCGGTAGTCCGCGCGGGCCCAACCAGCGCGATCGTGACGCACTGCCTGAGGGCGGCTCCATCCCTGGAAAGCCTGTTGAAGGACGGGTCGGCCAAATGGGCCACGGAGCTCCGCTGTCCCAAGACGCTGTTCTGCCGCGTAGACGAGACCTCCGAGAGTGACCAGCGTGTTGAATGGGCGCCGGAGGATGTCGATGGGGATCTCTTCGTCATACCCGGCCTTGTTGCCGCGAGCGATCTGACGTTGCAAACCGACGTTGGCGAGCTCAGCCCGGTTTGGCCGAACGATTCCTTCTCCGTAAGAAGGGGATGGTGGCTTGCCAGGGGATTGGCGCGGCGAACCCGCACCCTGGGACAATCGCTCCTGAAGTTCCACGAAGACCGGAAGCTCCCGAACGGACAGATGCGAATCCAGCCCGACAGCAGCACCGAGAACCTGCGCTTCCACGTCCAACTCGCGAGGGATATCTGGCCTGAGCACACCAACCGCCATGTCCAGGTGGCAGCGTTGATTGGGGCACTTGCACGGTTGAAGGACGCATTCGCAAGCGAGGAAGATGAACCCGCTGTCGCTCACGAGATCCGACGACGACTGGAAGCTGCGGGCATTCCCACCTGGGACGACACGGACGCGTACGATCCGGCTCGCGCGGCGACCGCAATCGAGCCGTTTCGTCCGTCGGTGAAACCCGAAAGCAATGGATAACAGACAGACTGTACAATGATCGAGAGCGTTCTTGACAAGGCCGAAGCAGTGTTCGGCGCGTGGCAGCGTGGATTGGTGTTCGAGTCCAAAAGGTACCGGAAACACAGCGACAAGGGACAAGCGGTGCAGGAGAAGGTCCGTCCCCGCCAAAATGAGCTCATCTGCGCCGTCCGCGATGGCCCCGCTGCTCTTGGCCAGTACCTCAGGCAGCACCTGGGACTTGATTGCGACGAGGACATCGGCGCGCCAGCCCTGACTCGTCCGGCTCTCACTGTCAACGAATATCTGGATCCGCCAATCGAGCTGGAGGCGGAATTGGGACGTGCGTGGATGGACAAGGTCTCTCTTCGAAGGGCATCCCAGCCCGTGTTCTGGCTACTGTGCCACATAGACTGGATCGAACGGAAACGGCTGGGAGCGGCGGGCGACCTCGGTCAATTTCTCCTTCTGAAGGGAACCAGCGAGCCTGATTCCGAGACCAAGACGCGCAACTTCCTGCGGCGCACCGGCGGGATTTTCTTGCGGGGGAAGATATCGGTGTTCTCGGATTGCACGATGGCGCGTGCCTGGTGGCGGTTTCACCTGTCCCGGCAAATTGCGGCGGCATCGGGCGGTCGCGTCTCGCGAGAGACAGCACACCGAGTGCTCCATGCCAACCGCCCGGCGTGGGAGACTTTCGTACTGGACTCTCTTCGCAGAATCGTGGCAGTCAGCCATCCCCGCGCCAGAGCGGCGATCGTCCATCAATTGGCACGAATTCTGGAGTCGCACGGTGGGATAAAAAAGCAGCAGGTTCGCCACATGGGAATCGGGCTGGCCCGTCTCGGTCTTCGGAACTCGCTGGGCCATGTTGACCGTAGTGCGTTGACCGACGCAGCATCGGGAGCGATGCAGTCGGACGACACAAGACCCACCAGCGGAACTCGATCAACGGAAAACCATGATGACTACGACGAAACCAATCGAGTATGAGCGACGGACGGTAAAGGAATGGCTTCTCGCGCTCCTGGACGGGTCTCTTGCCCTTCCCCGATTCCAAAGAAGCTACGTCTGGACCGACCGCAAGACATCGGATCTCATCATGGCGTTGCTCAAGGGTCATCCGGTGGGGACGATGCTATTGATCGACCGGTATTCTGAACCGGTTCCGACGGGTGCATCTCAGGAGGAGCGCCGATCTCTTGAGCGGTTTGTCCCTCGGTCCCTCGCCGGCGCCCCCACAGGCACCGATCTTGGAAGCTGTCGGGAACTGATTCTCGATGGCCAGCAACGGCTTACATCGCTCTGGCGAGCCTTGGAGCTCGGCGCTGGAACCGGACTCGAGGAGATCGAATCACACGGACGACATGCATTCATGGAGGTCAAAGACATCAGAGCGAGAAGCCTGAACCCGGTCGGTGTTCGATGGCCGCAAAAAAGGAAGGCCGGGATATTGCGAGTGAATCCGCAGAAGGCCAGCCTCGAGAATCTCATTCCGCTTCAGCTTTTCGATCCTCGCGCCGCTGCGCAACATGGACCTGATGGCGACCCTCTTCTGGAATGGTGTGGAGGTGCGTGTGCCGATGTGATGAGCGACGGGATCAATCTCTGGTGGCGAATCAGCGAACAGTTGCGGAGCCGCTTGCTCGGCCGGAATATCTGGTATGCAAAGCTGCCGCCTGGGATGGATCGCAGTCAGGCGATACGAGTGTTCGTCAAAGTCAACGAGTCATCTGCCGTCATCCGAAAGTTCGACATCGCGGTAGCCCAGTACGATCAAGGCACTGGCGGCCGCTCGCTCCGGCACCAAATCTCGGAATGGGCTGAATCGAACGCGTATGCGGAGGCCTTCTTCGGACCGGACGAGGAGAAGATGATCCCAAAGGTCGGAGAGCTAATTCTCAAGGTTGCCTGTCTCCAGGAGAAAAAGGCGCCAACGGACAAGCAATATGTAAGCGACGAGGTACTCGGTCGTCTACGAGATCAGCAAAAGCTGGCGACAATTCTCGAAGGAATCGAATGGACGTTCGCGTTCCTGGCCGAGGAGAGAATCTGGCGAGACAAGCATCTTCCGAGTGCAGTGCCACTTCGCGTACTACCTGCGCTCTTTCCCCAGCTTCACGCCAACGCCGACAGCTCCGACCTGGAAGGGAAGACGAGGCGGTGTCTCCGAGCTTACCTGTGGCGGGCGTTCGTCACGGAGCGATACAACCAGGCCGCCAATACCCGATTGAAGGAAGACTACGATCGGCTGAAGCAAGTGCTTGAAGCGCTGAAGAACGAGGCGCATCCGCTCAAGGCTCTTTGCAGGAATGTTCCCATCTTCTCTTCGTCGTGCCGTCTTCCCGAAGAAAAGTCGTTGCACGATATCGAAGACCCAATCGCACCACCGACGCGCAAAAACGCCCTCTCCAGATCCCTTCTTGTAGCGAGTCTTCACAGAGGTGCCAAGGATTTCGGCAGCGGCGAAACGGTCTCGGCGGCCAACGTTGGCAACCGCGAAGCGCATCATCTCTTTCCCAAGGGATTCATCAAGCATTCAGTTGAGTCGAAGCAAGTCAACCACTGCCTCAACTACGCGCTCGTATCCGGTCCAACCAACAAGAAAATCGCAGCAAAACCGCCGCTTCTGTATCTGAGGGACCGCTACAAACAGGACGCCGACTTGACCGAGGCTGAGCTGAAGGGGCGACTTGAGTCACACGTCATTCCGTATCGGGCGCTCGCCGTTAAGGAAGGGGTTTCCGCGAAGGCGAATCCCGATCAGATCCGTGAAGCCTACGCGGATTTTCTGAAGGCGCGCGCAAAGGACATGAGTACGGCAATCAATCGCTTGGCGATCGGCCAGCAGTTGTAGCTTGCAAGTCGGCCCGAGTGCGGATCGCCCATATCTCACCGCTCCTCAACACCCCACCCCCCTCACCCCTTCCCCAACCCCAGCACCACCGGATGCTCCACATCCACGAGATCGCGCCACGAGCCCAGCACCTCGTCTCTTCCCACCCGCATCAGTTCAAAGCGCGCGGGCGTTTCGACGGTCCCGAGCCACACCCCCGACGCATCCCACACATACCACGTTTGCGGCTCGTCGCGGCGGGCGAGGCCCAGGTATTCGCCGGCCCACACATTGGCTCCTCGCCAAGCAGAATGGGTAGGGGGTAGGGCGCTGTCAAGCGGCTGGGAGGGGCGGGGTCTTTCGGTAGGGGGCAACTTCGGCGGAGATTGGGGAGGACCGGGGGGCGTCCCGGTTTCCGCTGGAGAGCTTCCGCCGGCCCGGGCT
>JAJEBW010000002.1 GCA_022822325.1 Gemmatimonadota bacterium
GGTCTCCCATCGCCAGTGACCCCCGGAGAACCTGGAAGCCCGGGCCGGCGGAAGCTCTCCAGCGGAAACCGGGACGCCCCCCGGTCCTCCCCAATCTCCGCCGAAGTTGCCCCCTACCGAAAGACCCCGCCCCTCCCAGCCGCTTGACAGCGCCCTACCCCCTACCCATTCTGCTTAGCGAGGAGCCCCAACACATCGTCGGCTGGTTGCTCATCTGCGGCGGTTTGTGTTCTTTGCTTGCCTTCGCGGAAATGGTGCGCACAAAGACGGGCAAGACTGAACTCCGGATCCTTGTGCTTGCCACTGGCTGCATCGGATTGGGGCTCGGCTTGTCGGCGATCACAGGCATGTAAACACCACCGCCAAACCACGACCTCGGTGAGCTGGTCATGATGAGCGACCGCGTCTTCCTCATCGGCGGCGGCGGCCGAGTCGTGCGGCAATCGGACGGTGGGTTCACGCGTCCACTCTCCGCTGTCCAAAATCGAACTCCTCCCGGCGCGCCGCCCGGGCGGAGCCAAGCGCACGAAGACGGCGGAGAGCTGGCGCCTACAACTCCGGCGTGATTTCCGACGGATTCGGCCGCAGATCCAGTGTGACCTCGGCCGCCACATGACCGATGTCGGCCCGTTCCTTGATCGCGTCGCGAAGCCGGGGCTCGATCTTGCGGTAGGCGGCCAGCACGCCATCGCGCAGCCGCAGGCGCAGCACCTTCATCGCATTCACGTCGGGCCGGCTGGTCCGCGTTTGCTTCTTCGCCTCTTCCAGATCCTCCGGCACGATGCCGAAGGGAACGACCCCGACGTCGTCGTGTCGCTCGTGGTCGAGGTAGTGAATCGAGACGCTGACGTCGCCGCGCGCGGAACGTTCCCTGATATCGCCCACGGCGCGGAACCGTGCGGCAAGCGGCCCCATGACGGTCTGGGCGGCGGCGCTGCGGTAACCCGCCTCCACCAGGGTGAAGAGGCGTCGCAGGCGCTCCGGGGTGGTCGCGTCCGGGTCGGGCGTGGTGGCGTCAAGCTCCTTCCCCCTCGCCTGGCGATCATTCAGCGACAGCACCCGGTCCATGTCGCGGTCGCGGACCCTGTCGATGCGCTCAAGAATCCTGTCGGTCGTCCGATTGTATCTCATTCTGCCCTCATTTCTGTCACGGTAACCGAAAAGAATAACGCCAGGCGGTCGCCGCTGCCACAATCGGCGCCGACGGCGACGGCGGTCTCCCCGGAATCGCCATTGCCCGCCCGCCCCTGGCGCGGTAGCTTGCCCGGTCCCAGCCGGTGGCCCGGTCCGGGATACGGGGGATTCAGGGCCGCGGGATTCAGGGCCGTCAGTTCGCCGGAGGGGGTTTTCGCCCGCCAGCGCCAAAACAGAAGGGAAGGAAATCCGCCCATGACTCCAGCGAGCGCCAGCGCCGTCGGCCGGATGATCCTCGCGGCCACCGCCCTGACCGCGTCGCTCGTCGCCGCGCCCGCCACGGCTTCCGCCCAGGAATTCCTCCTGGCCTACGCGGTCCCGGACGATCCCGAGGTCCGCTACCGGGTGGAGAGTTCAATATCGCAGGAAATGACCTCGCCGGTGGGAACGGTCGGGTATTCCTTCGCGACCGACATCGTTCTGGCCGCCGCCTTCGCCGAGGAATCCGACGGGGTGCGCGTGACCGCCGCCGTCGCGAGCGTGACCGCCACAGTCGCCACCCCCGGACAGACCCGGGAGCTGGAACCGGAGGTGAGAGGAGCCTACACCTTCTTGCTCTCCCCCCGGGGCGAGGTTCGGTTGCTGGCCCTGCCGGAGCTGCCCGGGATCGCCGCTTCGGCCACCCCGATCAGCGCGGTCGCCTACGAGCTCTTCCCCCGCCTCCCGGGAACCGAGGTTGCCGACGGGCATCGGTGGGAGGACACCGTGGGGTGGTCCGCCGACAGTCCCCAGGGATTGACGACCAGCGCCACGACATTTCGGTACAGGCTGAATGGCGATACTCTGGTCGCCGGACGCGCGATGCTGAAGATCGTTCTGGCGGGAGAGGGCGAGTGGGAGGCGAAGACGACGATGGGCGGGGTGTCGGTGACGCTGACGGCCTCGGGACCCGTTGCGGGAACGGCGCTCTGGGACCGCGAAGCGGGGATTCTTCATAGCATGGATACCAGTTACGAATTCGAGGGAACCGCCGCCACCGCGCTGGGCAAGTTGCCGATTACGGTGCGGGGCAGCGTGCAACGAGAGAGGATTCAGTGACCGGTTCCGCCGCCGGGACCGGCCGAAAACCCACGGAGAGACCGAGGCCGAGATGAACGACGATCTGTTGAACGAGGCAACCGGACTGCTGGACGACGCAACCGAGCTTCCCCCTCGTCCCCCCTTCCTGAAGCGGCTGTGGATGGTCTTCGGGGTGCCTGGAGAACTCTTCGCCGCTCTGGCGCAGAATCCGGCGTGGTTCCCGATGGCGCTCTTCGTCGCGGTCGTGGCCGGGGCGGGCATGGCGCTGGTCCCGGCCGACGCCTTCGTGGAGGCGGCCCAACAGAACCAGTCTCCGGAGCAGGCGGCCCAGACCGCCGACGCGATGGCGCTGGTCCCGCCCATCGTGGTCAAGGCCGGCGCCGTCGTTTTCACGACGCTCGTCATGCTGATCCTGCCGCTGGTGATCAGTCTGGTCACCTACGTCATCTTCGTCTTCATTCGCGGCGACGAAGCCCGCCTCAAGCAACACCTCGCGGTCGTGGCGCACGCGGGCGTCATCGCGTTGATTGGGAGCCTTCTGTCGACGCTTGTCACGATCGTGGGCGGCGCGCCGCTGGGCCAGGAGCTTTCCCTGGGGACCCTTCTTCCCTTCCTGCCCGAGGGCTATCTGGCCGATGTGCTGAATGCGCTGGGAATCTTCGGGATCTGGACGGCGAGCGTAGTGGGGATCGGGCTGGCGGCGATCGATCCGCGACGAAGCGCGGGCTCCACGGCGGGGATCCTGATCGCGCTTTTGTTCGTTGCGGCTCTGGTGCGCGGGGCTTTCTAGCCGGTGCCCGAAACCGAGACCGCCGGCCGCGCCCGGCCACAGCGAGACTGGCGCGGCCGGGCCATCCTGATCGTTGCCGCGCTGGCGGCGGTCTTCCACCTCTTTGGCGCGGGGGTGTCGCCCTTCACCGCTCTGGTTCAGCGTCCCCTTCACTTCGCGCTCATGGCGACGCTCGCGCTGTTGGGGGTCGGTGTGCGCGCCCTGCCGCGGAGTCGCGCCGGTTGGGGTGTGAACCTCGCGGTGGCGGCGACCGTCGTGCTCTGCGCCCTCTACCTGGTGTCGCAGAACGAGGCGCTGGTGGGGCGCTCCGGCAATCCGACCGCTCTCGATCTGGCGGCGGGCGCGATCGTGGTGGGCGCGGTGCTCCTGCTGGCCAAACGGGCAACCGGGTGGGGACTCGTCATTGTCGCCAGCGGCGCTCTCGTCTATGCCCTCGCCGGACCCTGGCTTCCCGGCGTGCTCGCCCATCGCGGCTACGCGCCTGTCCGAATCATCGAGCAGCTCTTCCTCTCGACCGAGGGCATCTGGGGCGTGCCTCTGGGCGTTTCCGCCGACTTCGTCTTTCTCTTCGTGCTCTTCGGCGCCTTCCTGGATGTTGCCGGCGGCGGCGCCCTGCTCATTGCGCTGGCGGACCGGGTGGCGGGACGAACCCGGGGCGGTCCGGCCAAGACCGCCGCGGTGGCGAGCGCATTCATGGGATCGCTGTCGGGGAGCGCGGTTGCGAATGTGGTGACGACCGGCGCCTTCACCATTCCCCTCATGCGGCGATCGGGATTCCGGCCCTTCTTTGCGGGCGCGATCGAGGCCGCGGCCAGCACCGGAGGCCAGCTCATGCCGCCGGTCATGGGGGCGGGCGCCTTCATTCTGGCCACCTGGACCAACATTCCCTACGCCAATGTCGCCCTCGCGGCTGCCATCCCCGCGCTTCTCTACTATGCCGCGCTGCTCTGGGCGATCCACTTCCGCGCATCGAGGATGGGGCTCGAAGGCTCGGCCACGCGGCGCGGCGACCCGGTCCTCTCGCGGCTGCACCTGCTGCTGCCCGTCCTGATCATCGTCGTCATGCTCGCGCTGGGGCGTTCCCCGATGCGGGCCGCCTTCTGGGGCGTGGTCACCTCGGTGGCTGCGGCGTACCTGGCGCCGGGAACCCGTCCGGCGCTGAGCGATCTCGCGAAGGTGCTGCGCAAGGCGGCTTCGGGCTCGGTGCAGGTGGCGGCGGCCTGCGCGGCGGCGGGAATCGTGGTCGGGGTGGCATCGCTCACCGGAATCGGGCTGCGCATGTCGGAGCTGATCGTCGTCGTCTCGCAGGGGCACCTTTTCGTGGCGCTGGTCCTTACCGCTCTCGGCTCGATCGTCATGGGGATGGGTCTTCCCACCACGGCGGCCTATGTGGTGCTGGCGGCGCTGGGCGCTCCGGCCCTGGTCGAGCTCGGGGTGCCGCTCTTGGCCGCGCATCTCTTCATCTTCTACTTCGGCTGCATCTCGAATGTCACGCCCCCCGTCTCGCTGGCGGCCTACGCGGCGGCCGGAATCGCGGATTCCCCCCCCCTCCGCACGGCCTGGACCGCAATGGGGCTCGCCGCGGCCGGGTTCCTGGTGCCCTTCATGTTCGTCTATGCTCCGCCGCTGATCCTGGATGGAACGGTTGCCGCAATCCTGACGACGACCCTGACCGCGATGATCGGGGTGGTGGCCCTGGCCGGCGGCGTGATTGGGTACATTCGCGGTCCGCTCAGCCTCTGGCGGCGGTGCGTGCTGCTGGGCGCGGCGGTGGCGCTGATCCTTCCTGGCGCGCTCTGGGACGGCGTCGGGCTGGTTCTGCTGCTTGGGGCGGGCTTTGCGGGAACGAAGGGGGCGGAGGCGGCCTGAAAGACGAGGGCGGGTCGGCGCTCCGGGTGGACGGCATCCCCGGTCGGCTCTCGAGAAACGGAAAGGACCGGAAGAAAAATGATTCGACGCGCTCTGGTCGGCGCCGGAACGCTTGCCCTCGCCGGGGCGTTCGGCTGCGGGGATTCGGCGCCGCAACAGTTCCTCAGCATGGGGACGGCGGGAACCGGCGGCATCTACTACCCGCTCGGGGGCGCCATCGCGGCGCGGCTCTCGGTCAACGATTCGCTGCGGCAGTACACGGCCGAGGTGAGCGGGGGATCGGTGGAGAACGTCAATCGTCTGCGCGGCCGACAGACCGATCTGGCATTCGCGACGGGAAACACCGTCTTCGAGGCCGCGACCGGGGGACAGGACTACGAGGAAGCGGTGGAGGACTTGCGAGTTCTGGCGCCGCTTTACCCGAACATGACCCACATCGTGGTGTCGCGAAGCTCCCGGGCGACCTCCGTGGCGGAGCTGGCGGGAGCGGCGGTCTCGGTGGGGGCGCCGGGCAGCGGAACCGAACAGATGTCGCGCCAGATTCTGGAGGCCTACGATCTGAGCTACGACGACATCACACCCCGCTACCTGACCTTCAACGAGTCGGCCACCGCGCTCAAGGACGGCGCGATCGACGCGGCGATCATCTCGGTGGGCTATCCGGCGGCGGCGGTCCTGGAGGCGACGACCACCGGCGGCGCGCGGCTCCTGGCGATGGAAAGCGAACGGATCCAGTATCTTCGCGACCGCTACCCATATTTCATCGCAGGCGAGATTCCGGCCGGAACCTATCCCGGAATGGACGAACCGCTCCAGACCGCTGCGATCATGAACTGGGTGATCGCGATGGCCGACCTGCCGGACGATGTGGTGGGCCACCTGCTGAATGTGCTGACGACGGAACGCGAGGCGCTGGCGCAGGTGCACGAGATGGTGAACCAGATCGAGATCGCGCGTCTGGGAGAAGCGCCGATCGCGCTGCACGAGGTCAGCCGGGTGTGGTTCGCGGAAAACGTTCCGGGTGCGGCCGCGCCGGATGGATCCTGAACCGGTGGAAGCGCCCGGTTCGATGGACGCGACCGGTGGACTGGCCTGCCAGCGCGCGGAGTTTTCGCTGCCGGAGGACTTCCACTACCTGAACTGCGCCTACATGGGGCCGCTCCCGCTGGCCGCCGAACGGGCCGGAATTGCGGGACTGCGCGCCAAACGCTTCCCGCAGGCGATCGCGCCGGACGACTTTTTTCGCCCCGTCGAGGAGTTGCGCGCGCGCTTTGCCCGCCTGATCGGGGCGCCGGAACCGAACCGGATCGCCACCGTGCCCGCCGTCTCGTACGCGATCTCGACGATTGCGCGCAATACCGAGGCCGGGCCGGGGCGCAATATCGTCCTGGTCCAGGAGCAGTTTCCGGGCAATGTCTATCCGTGGCGGCGCCTGGTGGCGGAACGGGGCGGCGAGATTCGCGTGGTGAGGCGGCCGGGCGGGGGGAGGGGAGGCGGGGTGTGGACGGAGCGGATCCTGGACGAAATTGACGGCTCGACGACCGCGGTCGCCATGGGAACCGTGCACTGGACCGACGGCACCCGTTTCGATCTGGCGCCGATTCGCGAGCGGACGCGCGAGGTGGGGGCCGCGCTGGTGCTGGACGGGACGCAGAGCGTGGGTGCGGCGCCGATCGAGGTGGCCGCGCTGGAGCCCGATGCCCTTGTCGTTGCGGGGTACAAATGGCTGTTGGGTCCCTATTCGCTGACGCTGGCGTGGTTCGGCGAGCGCTACCTGGACGGCATCCCCCTGGAGGAGACCTGGATCGCCCGTCGCGGGTCCGAGAACTTCGCCGGACTGGTGGACTACACCGACGACTACCACGCCGGCGCCCAACGCTTCGATGTCGGTCAACGGAGCAACTTCGCTCTGGTTCCGGCGCTGTCGGCCGCGATCGATCTGGTGCTGAAGTGGAAGCCGGAGCGGATTGCGGTCTACACGGCGGAGCTGACTCGCGAGCTCTTCCCGCGATTGCGCCGGGTCGGCGTCAGGGTTGAGGAATCCGCCTGGCGAAGTCCCCATCTCTTCGGTCTCGAGTTGCCGCAGGGCGCCGATCCGGAGCGGTTGAAGGCGGTCCTTGCGCGGCGGCGGGTCGGGGTGTCCTTTCGGGGGACGCGGGTGCGGGTGTCGCCGAATGTGTACAACACGCGGGCCGATGTGGATGCACTGGCGGCGGCCTTCAGGGAGGCCCTGGCCCGCTGAGCGATCTGGTCGTTCGCTCCCTCAAGGCGGTGGCAAAGGGGGATTGGGCCTCTTGCGCGGTCCGTGCGCGTCGCATTCCAGTCGTCCTGCGCGGGTGGCGTTCCCGGCACCGGCGATCGCGGCGCTACCGCACCTCAAGTCCCGGCCCGACCACAACCTGCGCCGTCGCGCCCACCTCGATTCCCTTCTCCGCGAACCAGCCCTGGCGCACCTCCAACACGAGCGCCGTCGCGACCTCGGAATCGGTCAGCGTCTCGTCGAGCGCCTCCATCTGCCTGATTCCGGCAATGCGGTTGCTCTCGTCGAAAAACGCGATATCGAGAGGAACATAGGTGTTGCGCATCCAGAAGGAGCGCTCCTCGCTGCGCGGAAAGATGAAGAGCATTCCCGTGCCGTCGGGCACCGCGTCGCGGTCCATCAGTCCCTTCTCCCGGGCGTCGGGTGTGCTGGCGATCTCGGCGACCACCGTATCCGCGCCGAAGATCACCCATGCCCGGCCCGCTGCCGGCAACTGACGCGCCGACCTCTCGCTGCCTGCGGCCGCTGGCGCGCTTCCCCCGTTCTCGCCCACTCCGCCGGTCGCGGAACGGCCGCCATTTCCCGAACCGCAGCCCGCCAGCGCCACGGTCGCCACGAGCGCAATCGCAACTCGCGCCCACCGTCGCTTTTCCTGTCGCCCGGTCCTGCCGACGGTATCTTGTTGAGTCCCCATGCGCGGTTACCCTCCACGGAAAATTGCAGTGATCATCGATCCCGAGCTTCTCGAAATCCTCGTCTGTCCGGAGACCAGACAGGCGCTCGCGGTTGCCGCCGACGAGGTGCTGGAACGGGTCAACGCGGCGGTCGGCACGGGCAACGCCGTCACACGCGGAGGCGAAGCGGTCACCGAAACGGTCGCCGCCGGGCTGATCCGCGCGGACGGGGCCGTCCTCTATCCGATCCGCGAAGGCATCCCCATCATGTTGATTGACAAATCCATCAAGGTTGCGGGGCTCTGACCCCATGGCAAGGTGGCCGAGAAGGGTCCCGGGGCGCTCTGTCCGGGGCGCCGGCGCCGATGTGCGATCGACCCGCCCGGCGTCCGGCGGCGGGACCGGTGCGGAATTGCGCCGGGAAGTTGGCCGGGCGGAAGGCCGGTGAGTCATGAACAGCCAGATCGCGAACGACGGGTGAGGGAGGGCGACATACCCCTGTCGGGAGGTGGATTCGCCCGTTTCTACACGCCGCTCGCCGCCACGAGCCTGCTCCTGACCGCGACCAATCCGATTCTCGCCGCGGCGCTCGCCCGTTCCACCGATCCGGTGACCGCGCTGGCGGGATACCAGGTCGCCTTCGCCGTCTGCGGGGTTCTCTACGCCCCCCTTCTCGTCGTGCAGCAGGTTGCGGCGGCCCGGTTGCTGGCCGGTGGTTCCTTCTCGCCGGTGCGGCGCTTTGCCTGGGCGATGGGCGCGCTCCTCTCCCTTGTCGGAGCCCTGGTCGCCTACACGACTGTCGGCGATCTGGTCTTTGCGCGGGTTGTGGGGGTGGGGCCGGAGGTGCTGCAGGAAGCGGTTCAGGCGATGCGCTTTCTCTGGCCGGTTCCCTTCCTGACGGCCGTGCGGGCCTCGCACCAGGGGAGACTGGTTGCCGGACACCGGACCGTTCCGATCGCCGGAGCCACCGGGGGGCGCACCGTCATCCTGGGGATCGTCGCCTTCGGGTTGCTGGCGACCGGAGGGGGCGCGTGGCTCGGGGCCGCGGCCTTCACCGTGGGGATGGTGGTCGAGAGCGCCGTGGTGATGTTCGCGCGGACGCCGGGGCTGAAGCTGGAACACGACGATTCCCGCCTCGACCGCGAAAATGTGGCACGGTTTTCGGCGCCGCTGATGTTGAACGTGCTGCTCTGGTGGGCGACGCCGCTGATCATCAATGCCGTGCTGGCGCGCACCGCCAATCCGGCCCCGGCGCTCGCCGCCTTCGCGGTCGTGGAGGCCGTGGGGTGGTTCATCGCCGCGCCGGTGGGCCAGATGCAACACGCGAGCATCGCGCTGGTGCGCTGTTCCGACACCCATCGCCGCGTCCGGGCCTGGGGCGGACTGGTTGCCTTCGCCACCACGGCGGCGCTTCTCCTGATTGCGATTCCCGCCCTGCGCGAACCGATCCTGAGCGTTCTCTTCGCGCTCGACGCCGATCTGGTTGCGGTGGCCGGACCCGCCCTTCCCCTCGCCGCCGCCTACCCGCTTCTCTACGGGATCCGCCAGTACTACCAGGGGCTCTTCGTGCGGTCGGGGAGGCCGGTTGTGGTCGGTGCGGGGGCCGTGCTGCGCGTGACCGGGATCATCGCGGCGGCGGTGATCGTGCCGAACGATCTGGTGGGCGGGGCGGCGCTGGGGGTGGGACTGGCGGTCTTCGGGCTGCTCGTGGAGGGGTTCTTCCTGGTTCGCCGCGCCCAGCGCAACGTCATGCCCGAACTGCGTGCGCACCGCGAGGCGGCGGTCAATCCGGAGGCGTTCGAGGGGGTGTCGTAGGGGGCTTCCCTCACCCCACCCGGCGCCGCTTCAGGAAGTCGTGCATGACGAACTGCCCCAGCGTCATCGGCGACACGAAGCAGGCCTTTCCCCGCGCGATCTGCGTGAGTTGGCGGACGAAGCGGACCAGATAGTCGTCGTCGGCCAGCATGAAGGTGTTGATCGGAATTCCGGACCGCCTGCAGGCCGCCGCTTCCTGGTAGGTGGCTCGCAGGATGCGCCGGTCCAGCCCCGCCGAGTTCCGGTAAAGGCGTCCCCCCGGCAGGGTGATCGCGCTCGGTTTCCCGTCGGTGATCATGATGATTTGGCGCATCTCCTGCTTCTGCGCGCGGAGCAACCGCCGCGACAGCCGCAACCCGTCGGCCGTGTTGGTGTGGAAGGGACCGACCTGGGCTGCGGCCAGGCGAGCGAGGGGAATCTCGCGGGCCCGGTCGCCGAAGGTCACCACCTGGAGCGAATCGCCGGGATAGTTCGTGCGAATGAGGTGATGCAGCGCAAGGGCGACCTTCTTGGCCGGAATGAAGCGATCTTCGCCGTAGAGCACCATCGAATGCGAAATGTCCAGCATGAGAACGGTCGCGCAGGTTGAACGATACTCGGACTGGTGAACCATCAGATCGCGGTAGTCGAGATCGATGGGAAAATCCGGCCCCTGCCGACCGATCGCATTTCGCAGCGTCTCGGAGATGTCAAGGTTGAGGGTGTCGCCGAACTCCCAGCGCCGGCTTCCCGCGTCGGCGTCCACGCCGGTTGCGGTCTTGAGGGTTTCGTGCCCGCCCGCGCTGGAGTGCCCGAAGGGATTCAGCAGATTCCGGAGCGCCCGGTAGCCGAGGAAGTCCAGTCCCCTCCGCGTCACCTGGAAGTGCACCTGGTTCGCCGCCTCGCGCGCTTCGTCCACCGATGCCCCGCCGGATCCGTCCCCCGTCCCCCCGCCCGATCCGCCGCTCTGAAGGGTGAGGTAGCCTTCCTCCACCATTTTCTCGACAAGCTGATCGAGCAAGTCGGCAATCTGACGGCGCACCTCGGGGTTGCCCGGATCCTCGGCCCGCAGCTCCTCCAGCATCTCGGGGGTAAGCTGATCGGTATCGACGAGGGCCTGCAGGAGAGCGCGTTTCAGCGCATCGACCGACGAGGTGTCCTCCAGCCCCGACCAGCCCCAGTAGGGGTGAAAGTGCGGACCTCCGGCGAATCCCCCATCCAGGAGGAACTCGGAGAGGTTCTCGATCAGGCTCTCGAGGTTGAGGGCGTCGAGGGGCCCTCCGCGGTAGCGTGTGTAGGTTGTAACGCGCATGGTGCAAGGAAGGATAGGGCGAAGCGCGGAGATGGGAAAGCGCGATGCAGGCGAGCGGGTCGAAAACCGAATCCGGTCGAAATGACCTTGGCGATGCGAAGACGGTCGGGGAGTTTCGGGCCGCTCTGCTGGACTTCTTCGCTCGGCGCGGGCGGGATCTGCCGTGGCGCAGGGCGCGGAATCCATATCGCGTGCTGGTCTCGGAGTTCATGCTGCAACAGACCCGGGTAGAGACGGTGCGGGAACGGTATGTGCGCTGGTTGCGACGGTTTCCGGGGTGGCGCGAGTTGGCGGCGGCATCCCGCGACGAGGTGCTTCTGGAGTGGAAGGGGATGGGGTACTACGCCAGGGCTCGCAATCTGCACCGCACGGCGCGGATCGTCTGTGAACGGCACGGGGGCGAGTTGCCGCCGGAGCCGAAGGCGCTGAAGGAGTTGCCCGGAGTGGGGGACTACACGGCGGGCGCGGTGGCGAGCATCGCCTTTGGCCGGGCGGTTCCCGCGGTGGACGGAAATGTGCGCCGCGTCCTCTGCCGTCTCCTCGATCTGCCCGATCCGTCGCCGCGAGAGCTGCGCGACCTGGCCGCCCGCCTCCTCCACCCCACCCGGCCCGGCCACCACAACGAAGCGATGATGGAGCTCGGCGCCACGGTTTGCACTCCCCGCACCCCCCGCTGCCCCACCTGCCCGGTGCGCTCCCATTGCGCCGCCCACCGCCTCGGCACGGTCCGGGAACGGCCGCTGCGGAAACCGCGCCGACCCCCGCGGCGGGTTGACTACGCGGCTGCCGTCGCCATCGACCGCGCGGGCAGGGTCCTCCTGGTTCGCCGCCCGGAAGGGGGATTGCTCGGCGGCATGTGGGAGTTTCCCACGGCGGAGCTGCCCTGCGACGTGGCCAATCGCCGGCCCAACCACGGTCTGGACCGGCGCGACCGTCCGGCGGACGCAACGGGCGATCCGAATTCCGGCAGCGAGCCCCTCCGGAGAGCCGCCGGGGCCAGCTCCAACCACAACATGCACCATGCGGCCGCGGCGCCAACCGTCGCCCTCGAGCGCCTCGCCAAGCTGGGCCTTCGCGGCGTCGCGATCGTCGCCCTCGCCCCCGTCCGCCACGCCTTCACCCACCTCCGCGCCCGCTACCACCCCGTCGTCGTTTCGCTTCGGGACTCCGCAGCCACCGCCCCGCCCATGGCCGACGCTCCGACCAATGGCGAAGATCCCGCAACGGCGCGCTGGGTGGAGCCCGCCCGGCTCGATGCCTTCGCCCTTCCCGTCGCCCAGCAGAAGATCGCCGAACAACTGATCGCCGAACAACTGGGAGACATGCTGGAGTGAGGAACGCCGGTTGCGGCCCGTGATCGGTGCTGCCCGGTCCGTGATTTTGAAGTTGTCGGTCCGCGCGCCGCTTGAGAGAGGGCGGTGGGACGTTGCCTCGGGGGAGTGGATTCCTCAGGGAGGAGCAACCCGCCGATAGACGCCGCCCCGCGCCCGGCTGATCTTCCTGTCGCCCACCAGCCCCTCCAGGATCAGCTCGCAGGCCCCGGCCCTCACTCCGTCGCAACTGCCCTCGGGGGCGTGGCCCAGCGCTTCGGCCATCTCCAGCAACCCCGGAATCTGGCCGAACCCCTCGACGCAGGCCGATGCGGAGGCCTCTTCGGAGACCTGCATGACACCCCCGTTGTCGAAGTATTCCACGATCGAGGAAAAGTCCGCAGTCGAGGAAGGGTCCGCAGTCGAGGAAGGGTCCATTGACGCGGCGCCCGCGACGTCCTCCGGATTGTAGCTGATCGCCGCGCTCTCCAGGATGAGATTCCGCGCGATCCGCTCCGCGCCCTGCAGCTCTCCCTCGTATTCCAGCTCCATCTTGCCGGTGATCGCCGACAGCGAGGCGTAGATGTCGCCAATCCGCGGAACCACCGACTCCTCGCCGAGCCGAAGCGCGCGCTGTTCGGCGTTCGACGCCACCGTTTCCAAGAGGGCGATCGGCATTCGCTGGCTGACCCCGCTGCGCTTGTCCACCTGGCGGCTGAGCCGGGCCCGGAAGACCACCCGTTCAATCACCTCGCGCACGAAGCGCGGTATCAGCACCGGCAACCCATCGCGGTCCACCCAGGCCTCCTGCCCGGTGATCTCCATTCCGGTTTCCAGGCTGTGCGGGTAGTGCGTGCGCACCTCGGCCGCAATGCGGTCCTTGAGCGGGGTGACGATCTTGCCGCGCGCGGTGTAGTCCTCCGGATTGGCGGTGAAGGCCATGACGAGATCGAGGCGCAGGCGCACCGGATAGCCCTTGATCTGCACATCGCCCTCTTCGAGGATGTTGAAGAGTCCGACCTGGATGCGCGGCGCGAGATCGGGGAGCTCGTTCATCGCGAAGATTCCCCGGTTGGCGCGGGGCAGCAGTCCAAAGTGGATCGAGAGTTCGTCGGCGAGGGTGCGACCGCTGCGGGCCGCCCGGATCGGATCGAGATCCCCGATGATGTCGGCGATGGTCACGTCGGGGGTGGCGAGCTTCTCCACATACCGCTCTTCCGGTGCGACCCATGCCACCGGGGTGTCGTCGCCATGCTGGTTGACCAGATTTCGGCCATGACGCGAGATGGGCGCAAGGGGATCGTCGTTGACCTCGCTGCCGGCGATCGCGGGGATGCGTTCGTCGAGGAGGGCGGTGAGCTGGCGCAGGATGCGCGACTTGGCCTGGCCGCGCAACCCGAGAAGGATGAAGTCGTGGCGCGCGAGGATGGCGTTCACGATCCGGGGAACGACGGTGTCGCCGTAGCCGCGGATCCCGGGGAAGAGGCGCGTGCCATTGCGCAGATGCCGGATCAGATTCGCCCGCATCTCGTCCTTGACGGTGCGCGAGCGGTAGCCCGACGCCCGCAGCGCCCCCAGCGTGGTCGGCAGCGGGGTTGTGGATGGCCTCGTGGTGGGTGGCGAAGGCGTCATGCGGGTAACTTAACACCGCTTCATCCGGGGCGATTCCGGCCAGCGACGAATTCAGGCGACGATTCCATCCGAAGGGGCGCCCGGCCGCGTCGGGCGTTTCCGCAGATTGGCGGTGGCGTGCTGTCCTCCTTCGGGCGCGGGTCCGATGTCGCCCCCCTGGCGCCGCAGCGAAATTCCACAGGAGCCCACGTGTCCCGCCACCATTCCCGTCCCCCCGCCGGCTCTTCAGCCAAACGAATCTTTCCCGAACGCCATCAGCCGAAACCGGCGACCGCCGAGCGAATCCTGCGCGAAAGCCCCGACGCCGAAGCCGTTCCTTTGGATGTGGTCTTCGTGGGCGGAGGTCCCGCCGGTCTGGCCGGAGCGATCGAACTTGCGCGCCTGGTGGCCGAAGGCAACGAAGCGGGCGACGGGGTGGGCGAGCTGGAGATCGGGGTGCTGGAGAAGGCCGACGGGCTGGGGGACCACAACCTCTCCGGCGCGGTCGTCAATCCGCGAGCCTTCCGCGAGCTGTTTCCGGATCTGACGGCGGGAGCGGGTTCCGAAACGATGACCCGGGCGCTTCCTCTGCGGCGGCCGGTCGGGCGCGAGGCGGTCTATTTCCTGACCGAATGGGGAAGGGTGCGGCTGCCGACCCCGCCCACCATGCGCAACCACGGCAACTACATCGCGTCGGTTTGCGAGATCGTGCGGTGGCTCGGACAACGCGCCGAAGAGGCCGGAGTGATGGTTCTGCCGGGCTTTCCCGCGGACGGCCTCCTGGTGCGGGGGGACGACGTGATCGGCGTGCGAACCACCCCGCGCGGCCTGGATCGCGACGGAAATCCGGGGGGCGCCTCCTGGATGCCGCCGGTGGATGTGACCGCGCGCGTGACGGTTCTGGCCGAAGGGACGCGGGGGTCGCTCACGCAGGCGTGGCTCGACTGGCAGAAGATCGAATCCCCCAATCCACAGATCTATTCGCTGGGCGTCAAGGAGCTGTGGCGAGTTCCGCGGCCGCTCGACCGAATCATCCACACGATGGGCTGGCCGCTGCTGCGAGATGGATTCGGCGGCTCCTTCGCCTATCCCCTTGCGGAGGACCTGGTTGCGCTGGGACTGGTCGTCAGCCTCGACTACCGCAACACGCGCCTCGATGTCCACGGGCTGCTGCAGCGCACGAAGCATCACCCCCTCTTCCGCAGCATCCTGGAGGGCGGGGAAATGGTGGAATGGGGCGCCAGGACGATCCCCGAGGGCGGTCATTTTTCGCTGCCGGAGCGGCGGCACGGCAACGGGATCTGCATTGTGGGCGATGCGGCCGGGTACGTCGATGTCGCGTCGCTGAAGGGAATTCACTACGCCATGCACTCCGGAATCGTGGCCGCGCGGGCGATTCATGCGGCGTTGAAGGCGGACGATCTGTCCGCGACGGGTCTGGCGGAGTGCACCGAGGGGGTCGATCGGTCCTTCGTGGGCCGCGATCTGTACAGGAATCGCAACCTGCGGCTGGCCTTCAAGAGCGGGCTGGTGGCGGGGGGCGCGAAGGCTTCGCTGGCGATGGCGACGGGCGGGCGGATCCCGGGCAGGAGGATTGCGACGCCGACCGATGCCGCCGAGCCAAAGGCGCCGGGAGCGCCGGTGAAGGCCGGGGGGCCGCTGGCGATCTCGAAGGTGGACGCGGTCTTCAAGAGTGGAAACCGGACCCGCGACGATATCCCCTCGCACCTGGATGTGGGTGGCGAGGTGCCCCCCGAGGTGGCCGAGATGTACGTTCATCTGTGTCCGGCCGGGGTCTACGAGGCGGGCGCCGACGGACTGCGCGTGAATGCGCCCAACTGCGTGGACTGCAAGGCGACCGATGTGCTCGGGCCGAGGTGGTCGCCGCGGGAGGGCGGAAGCGGGCCCCGGTACCGGCGGATGTAGATTTGTCGGCGCGTGCGGGAAGGTGGCCGAAGGACCGTCCCGAGTGCGGGGATGCGATGGTTTGCGCGAACCCGTGACCGGCGCGCAGGATTCGAGAGCTGGGGACGGGGGTCGGGAGCGGAAAACGGAGTTGGAAGGACGGAGGGAAACAAATGGCGGAAACAAATGGCGCAGATGGGGGAAGCGATCGCGGCAATGTGGCGCGGATTCCTCCGGGGGGGCCGATTTGCCTGACCGGGCGGATCGTGGTCGAGGTGGGGGGGCGGGGGATCGCCGAAACCGACGACGTGGCTCTCTGCCGGTGCGGACAGTCGGCCAACAAGCCCTTCTGCGACGGGTCGCACCGGGGCGCGGATTTCGCCGATCCGGGGGTGATTCAGGGCGGGAGACTGGTGCCGGGCCAGGGCGAATCCGCCAGCGACGAGGCCGTGACGATCATCTGCAAGACCGATGGTCCGCTCCTGGTGCGGGGCCCGCTCACGGTGGTCGCGGCCGACGGCGGAACCTCGCGGGGGATCAAGGGCGCGCTCTGCCGCTGCGGGGAATCGGCAATCAAGCCCTTCTGCGACGGGTCGCACCGGGCGGCGGGCTTTGCGGCGGAATGAGAGTCCGGCGAGCGAGACCGGATACGGAACCGAAGGCAGGGAGAACCGAATGAAGACGAGTGGAACGATCAGGACCCGAATGGGAATGCAAGTCCTCCTGGCGGCCGGCGCGGCGCTGTCGGCGGTTGCCGCCTCGAACCCCGCCGACGATGCCGCGCGCAGAGGAATTCGGCCCCTTGCCGACACCCTGGCCTACACGCTCCCCTCGCCGCCGAGCGCGGTGTACGAGATCGCCAACTCCGTCGTTGTTGGCGTGAACACGCCGACCGGAGCAATGCAGGTGACCGGCGAAATCGCCATGACGCTGGATCTGGCCTTCGAGGGTGCGGCGAATGGCGTGCGCGTGACGGGATCGGTGTCCAGCTTCGACGGTTCGATGAGCAACCC
The DNA here is from genome assembly GCA_022822325.1 of Gemmatimonadota bacterium. GTDB lineage: Bacteria > Gemmatimonadota > Gemmatimonadetes > Longimicrobiales > Gaopeijiaceae > Bin94. The sequence continues at coordinate 16,753 of JAJEBW010000002.1, forward strand.
CATGATGGGCAGGCAAACCGCGGGCCTGGACGCCGTCAGCGGGAGCCTCGACTTCGTGCTGAATCGTCGCGGAGAGAGCGAGGTCGCGGCGGTGCCGGCGGTTGCGGGAGGGATGGCGCAGTTCGCGCCCTTCGAGTCCATGGCGCACTCCTTCTTCCCCCGCCTGCCCGATCAGGTGGTGGAGGCGGGCGGCATGTGGGTGGATACGGTGAGCTGGTCATCCGAAGACCCGACCTTGGACGCATCCTCGACGAGCGTATATCGCTACACTCTTGTGGGCGACACGGTGGTGGAGGGAAAGACGCTGGCGAAGATCGACGTGAATGGAGAGGTGACCTCGGAAGCCGAGACCAACCAGGGCGGCATGGCGATCACCCAGAGCATGGCGGGCTCGCTCAGCGGCGTCATCCTGTGGGACATGGAACGCGGAATCATGGCCGGGTCGGAGATCGAGCAGACCGTTGAGGGAACGGCGGGGATGTCCGGGATGCCACCCACTCCGATGACCTTGACGGTCACCGAAACCGTCCGCCTTGCAGGCTGACCGATTCCGATGACCACAACCCAGGCCATCCGCATCCATGAACTCGGCGGGCCCGAAGTGCTTCGCTGGGAAGAAGTCCCCCTCTCCGAACCCGGGCCGGGCGAGGTGCTTGTGCGCCACGAGGCCGTCGGGCTGAACTATATCGACACCTATCACCGCAGCGGCCTCTATCCGGTGGCGTCGCTGCCCGCCGCAATCGGGATGGAAGCCGCGGGGGTGGTGGAGGCGGTGGGGCCGAGTCCGGGGGATGGGCCGGAGGGGGGCGGAGCGACCGGCGCCGACGGCGGACCGAACTTTGCGCCGGGCGACCGGGTGGCGTACGGAACGGTGATGGGGGGCTACAGCGAGCGACGGGTGATCGCCGCGGACCGGCTCGTGCGCATCCCCGACGGCGTGGCCAGCGAGACCGCCGCGGCCGCCATGCTCAAGGGAATGACCTCCTGGTACCTCTGCCGCCGTACCTGGCGGGTGGCCGCGGGCGAAACGGTGCTGGTGCACGCGGCGGCGGGCGGAGTCGGGACGATCCTGAGCCAGTGGTGCAAGGCGTTGGGCGCGACCGTCATCGGGACGGTGGGCAACGCGGCGAAGGGCGAGGTGGCGCGGGAACATGGCTGCGATCACATCATCCTCTACGGGGAAGAGGACTTCGTGGCGCGCGTGCGCGAGATCACCGCCGGCGAGGGCGTGCCGGTCGTCTTCGACGGGGTCGGAAGGGCCACCTTCGACGGTTCGCTCGAGTGCCTGGCCCGCTTCGGCATGATGATCACCTTCGGCAACGCCTCCGGCGCGGTCTCCCCCTTCAACCTTCTGCGCCTTGGCGCCAAGTGTCTCTCGGTGGCGCGGCCCTCGCTGATGCCCTATGTCGAGCGGCGCGCCGATCTGGAGGAGGCCGCGAGCGAGCTCTTCGGGCATATTCGCGCGGGCGGCATCCGCCTGACGATCGGCCAACGCTTCCCCCTTGCGCGGGCCGCCGATGCCCACCGCGCCCTCGAGTCCCGCCAAACGCAGGGTTGCACCGTCCTCCTACCCTGACCGCCGCCGCCCCGAAATCCCTCCCCAGGGTTCCTTCCCGCCAGTCCCCCCAGCCCCGAAATCCCTCCCCAAAGTTCGTTCCCGCCAGTCCCCCAACCCCCCCCAGCCCCCCACCACCATCTCCGGCCATGACCACCACCCAATCCCCCGCCCCTCGCGCGGCCACCGCCTCCGGCCCCGCCGAACCAGCGCGGCATCGCGGCAGCGCACGCACCGCGCGAGTCCTCTCCGCTCTCGGCCTCGACGACCTCAACGCGGGCGGCTTCTGCGGCGAATGGATCGGCTCGGGCCCCGAACTCGAGGTGCACACCCCGATCGACGGTTCGCGCATCGCCACCGTGCGACAGGTCACCGAAGAGGAGTACGACCGCATCGTCGCGCGCGCCCACGAGGCCTTCCTGAAATGGCGCAGGGTTCCGGCCCCGAAGCGCGGCGACGTCGTGCGTCTGATCGGCGACCGGCTGCGGCGGCACAAGGCCGATCTGGGACGGCTGGTCACCCTTGAGATGGGCAAGATCGTTTCCGAGGGCGAGGGCGAGGTCCAGGAGATGATCGACATCTGCGACTTCGCGACCGGCCTGTCGCGCCAGTTGTACGGTCTGTCGATGCACTCCGAGCGGCCCGATCACCGCATGTTCGAGCAGTGGCATCCGCTGGGCGTGGTCGGCGTCATCAGCGCCTTCAACTTTCCGGTTGCGGTGTGGAGCTGGAATGCGGCAATTGCCGCGGTGTGCGGCGATGTGGTGCTCTGGAAGCCATCGAGCCAGACGCCGCTGACCGCGATCGCCTGCACAGGAATTGCATCGGAGGTCGCGCGCGAGAGTGGCTACGATCCGGCGATCTTTTCGCTTGTCGTGGGGCGCGGTTCCACGGTGGGCGACCGGCTGCTGCACGACCGCCGGATTCCGCTGGTTTCGGCGACGGGGAGCTGCCGCATGGGCTACCGAGTGGCCGAGGTTGTGGGAAGGCGGCTGGGAAGGACGATCCTGGAGCTCGGCGGCAACAACGCGATCATCGTGACGCCGCACGCCAACATGGAGCTTGTTCTGCCGGCGATCCTCTTTGGCGCGGTGGGCACGGCCGGGCAGCGTTGCACAAGCACGCGCCGGATCATTGTGCATGAATCGATTCGCGCGGAGCTGACGCGGCGGCTGGTGAGGGCCTACCGGGATGTGAGGATCGGCGATCCCCTCGATCCGGCCACGCTGATGGGGCCGGTGGTGAACCGCCAGGCGGTGGCCGATCTCGAGAATGCCGCGCGGCGCGTCACCGAGGAGGGCGGCGAGGTTCTCTGCGGCGGCGAGCGGCCGGACGGCCCGGACTTCCCCGGCGGACACTGGGTGACGCCCTGCATCGCCAATGCGCGCAACGACTTCGAGATCGTGCAGGAAGAGACCTTTGCGCCGATCCTCTACATCATCGGGTACGGCAGCGCCGATGCGACTCCTGCGCAGGCCGTCGATGAGATGGGCGAGGCGATGGCGCTGCACAACGGAGTTCCGCAGGGGTTGTCGTCGGCGATCTTCACCGATCATCTGCGCGAGGCGGAGCTCTTCCTCTCGCACCGGGGCAGCGACTGCGGCATCGCCAATGTGAATATCGGAACCAGCGGCGCGGAGATCGGCGGCGCCTTCGGCGGGGAGAAGGAGACCGGCGGTGGGCGCGAATCGGGGTCGGATGCGTGGAAGGCCTACATGCGGCGCCAGACGAACACCGTCAACTGGAGCCCGGAGCTGCCGCTGGCGCAGGGAGTGCGTTTCGGCTGACGGCGGGGGCGGGGCGACCCTCAGGCCGACCGTTCGTAGAGGACCGCGTCCATGACCTGGCCGGCCTCGAGGCCAAGATCGTCGGCAATCGCCTGTAGCTCTTCGCCCGAATCCACCCGAGAGACCAGGGCAGCGGTCGCAACCCCCGAATCCGCCACCGTGGGCTGACCAAAGGAAACATCCGGATCAATCGCCACCGCCCTGCTCGCTGGATTCCAGGGGACGAAGGGATGGAACCGGACCACGAAGCCCTCTCCGTCGCGGTCCACCCGGTCCAGACAGGCCGAAAGGGTATGGCGCATCGCCATGCGGGTGGAGGGGGAAAGGGCGAGCCATTCGCCAAGACGGTCGACGACGATCTCGCGGCCCGGTCCGCGCAGCTCCCGGCGGAGAAGCAGCCGTTCGGCTTCGAGCGTCTCTTCGGCGTAGGCCAGGGCGCGACCGACGAGCGCCATCCGGTCCACCTCGCGGGCGTCGAATGCGCGCAGGAAGTGCGCCTCGACCAGGTTGTTGAAGGAGATCAGGCCGCTCCCGGCGGGCGCCCGAATCAGAGGCCGGGCGGGAGCGGTGGGTCGGCGGCGGCTGTGCGACCGGCCAATTACCCAACGGCGCAACCGTCCGGTGGGGATGCCGAGGTGGCGCGCGGCGATGGTGAAGGTGTAGAGCGGGGCGTCGCGTGGGTCGGCGGGACCGCGCCGGTCGTGGGGATTGGAATGCATGGCGCTCATCAGGGGTTGGTGGATCGGGATGGCGGGGTCGCGGACCTTACCCGGGCGGGTCCTCCGTCCCTTCCCGCAGGACCGCCAGATACCGTTCGTAGGTGAAGATCTTTCCTCGCTGACGGCCCGTGACCTCGCGCACGATGTCGCGTTGCTCGAGCAACCGGAGCACTGCGGCCACGGTCGGCGCGGACAGGTCCGTGCGTGACGCGAGGCCGGCGATGTTGCCGACGGGGCGTTCGACCAGGGACTGGTGCACTCGCAGCGCCGAACCCGCGCGCCGGCCCAGACGGCCGATTCGCGACCGGTCTTCCCGGATCGTATCGCTGGCCAACCGGGCCGTAGCGACAGCCGAATCCGCTACTTCGCGCACGCCATTCAGGAAGAACCTCAGCCAGGCCTCCCAATCGCCGGTGCGCCGGGTGTCGTTCAGAAGCTGATAATAGACGCTGCGATTGCGCTTGAAGTACAGGCTGAGATACAGGATCGGCTCCCGCAGCAGTCCGGCATCGCACAGCATGAGGGTGATCAGCAGCCGTCCCAGCCGCCCGTTCCCGTCAAGGAAGGGATGGATGGTTTCAAACTGAAGGTGCGCGAGTCCGGCCTTGATCAGCACGGGAAGTCCGTCGTCGGTGGCGTGAATGAACCGCTCGAGGTCGGCCATGCAGTCCTGGACAAGATGGTGCGGTGGCGGAACGAAGGCCGCGTTGCCGGGACGCGACCCGCCGATCCAGTTCTGCGACCGCCGAAACTTGCCCGGGGCCATGCCCTTTCCCCGGCCACTGGCCAGCAATTTGGCGTGCATCTCCCGCAGCAGGCGATTCGATATCGGGAAGTCGCCCCGTAGCCGCGCGACGCCGTGATGCAGGGCTGCCACAACGTTCGACGTTTCGAGGACATCGGTGCGGTCGCCGCCGGGCACACCGCCCACCTCGTGGAGCATCAGGTCGGCGAGAGAGGACTGGGTGCCTTCAATCTGGGCGGACAGAAGGGCTTCCTTGCGCACGTAGCCGTACACGAAGATGGCCGGGTCGGGCAGCAGTTCGGAGACCGCATCCAGTCGTCCGAGCGCGGTCGTGGCCGCTTCGAGGGGAAGCCGGAGGCCCTCTCCGAAGTCGAGCTCCGGTGTCGGCGGGAGAGGCAAGGGCACGAAGGCGCGCACGGTTTCGCCGCCGCCGCTGGTCGCTTCGTAGCTGCCTGTCGATTCGCGTCGCATGGAGTTCGGGCCTTTGGGAGCCGGAGGATCGCGCCGCTGCGCGGAAGGGGTTCCAAGATGGCCTTGCCGAAGGAAAGATTCCAGAGGTTCGCTTTCCCTGGGTCGTCGCGCAGGAAAGAACTTTTCCTTACCGGCCATGGCGGGCGGGATAAGGAAAGATTGGGGCCGTTCGCTTTCCCTGGGTTGTCGCGCAGGAAAGAACTTTTCCTTACCGGCCATGGCGGGCGGGATAAGGAAAGGTTGGGGCCGTTCGCTTTCCGTGGCTCCCGGTGGTCCATCTTTGATGGGCGGTCAATTGGACGGGGTGCATTCTGACGATGCCGGGCTCTCCGGTCGGTTGCCTCCGGCCCCTGCGCGGGCCGGCCCGGATGGCGACCGTGCGACGAAGGTGCGCGCGCAACCCCCCAAGGTGTTCGGCCCCGCTTGTGCCCCCGATTTTCACTCAATAGGTTGACCGCAGTTTGACCGTCGATGATCCCTTTCCCCACCGCACAGGACTCTCCGTCGTGACCCGATCTTCGCTCTGGCCCGCGCTCCGGGCCGCCTCCATGATCGCCGTTGGCCTGGCTCTCGTTCCGGCGCTCGCCGAATCCCGCACCGAATCTTCCGCACCGACGTCGGCCGCGCTCTTCGCTCCCGTCCCTCTCGCGGCGCAGCAGTCCGTCACCCTTGACCCCGACTTTCTCGCGGGCTACTCGTGGCGCAACCTGGGTCCCGACCGCGGCGGCCGCTCGATCGCGACCTCCGGCGTCGTGGGACGCCCCATGGAAGCCTACTTCGGCGCGACCGGGGGCGGCCTCTGGAAGACAATCGACGGCGGCGAGAACTGGTTCCCCGTCACCGACTTCCAGATCGGATCGGCCTCGGTGGGCGCGGTGGCGGTGGCCGAAACGGAGCCGGACCTCGTCTTCATCGGCACCGGCGAGACCTGCATCCGGGGCAACATCCTGCCGGGCGACGGGGTGTACCGCAGCCGCGATGCGGGGGCGACCTGGGAGCATGTGGGCTTCTCCGAGTCGCACGGCATCTCCACGATCCGCATCCACCCGACCGATCCAGCCATTGTCTATGTGGCGTCGTTCGGGAAATACGGGGTGCCCAGCGAGGAGCGGGGCGTCTTCCGCAGCACCGACGGGGGAGACACGTGGGAGCGAATCCTCTTCCGCGACGTGCGCACCGGCGCGATCGACATCGCGATCGACCGCAACAACCCCGACATCATCTACGCGGCGCTCTGGGAGGCCTTCCGCAAGGAGTACACGATGTCGTCGGGCGGGCCGGGCAGCGGGATGTTCAAATCGGTCGACGGCGGGGACACGTGGACCGAGATCACGCGCAACCCGGGGATGCCTGCGGAGGGCGTCGTCGGCAAGATCGGGCTGGCCGTCTCCACCGCGAACTCCAACCGCGTCTACGCCCTCTTCGAGCACGACGACGGGGGACTCTTCCGCAGCGACGACGGCGGCGACACCTGGGAACTGATCAACGACGAGCGGCGGATCCGGCAGCGCGCGTTCTACTACACGCACGTCTACGCCGACCATCACGACGAGGACGTCGTCTATGTGCAGAACACCTCGTTCTTCCGCTCGACCGACGGCGGCGCCACCTACGAAGTCATCAACAACGGCACCCACGGCGACTTCCACGACTTCTGGATCGACCCCGACGACCCCGCGCATGTCGTGGTCGCCAACGACGGCGGCGGTGCGGTCAGCTTCACGACCGGCAGCCAGTGGACCGACCAGGAGTTTTCCACCGCGCAGTTCTACCACGGCGTGACGACGGCCCACATCCCCTGGCACATCTGCGGCTCGCAGCAGGACAACAGCACCCTCTGCCTGCCGTCCGACTGGAACGCCGCCCGCTTCGAGCAGGCGCTGGCCGACACCGCTGGCGACTCGGGCGCCCGCGCACCCGCCATCACCGAAGGCTCGATGGATGTGCACTACCGGGCGGGAGGCGGAGAGCCGGGCTACATCGCGCCCGATCCGAAGGACCTCGACGTCTTCTTCTCGGGCACCAACAACGGCCGCTACATCGACAGGTTCAACCGCCGTCTCGGCACCTCGCGCGAGGTCAACCCGTACCCCTGGTTCTACTCCGGCGAGCCCGCCATCGACATGGTCGAGCGCTGGCAGTGGACCTTTCCGATCATTTTCTCGCCCGTCGATCCGCAAATCCTGTACGCCTCGTCCAACCGGCTCTGGCGCACCACCGACGGCGGCACCAACTGGGAGGCGCTCAGCCCCGACCTGACCCGCGCCGACCCCATGACGCTCGGCCACTCCGGCGGCCCCATCACCGGCGACATGAACGGCCCCGAGGTCTACGCGACCATCTTCTCGGTCGGGCCGGGCAAGCGCGACGCAAACATCATCTGGACCGGATCGGACGACGGGCTTGTGCATGTCACCCGCGACGGCGGCGCCAACTGGGCCAATGTGACGCCCCCCGACATGCCCGACTTCGGACGCGTCAGCCTGATCGACGCCTCGGCCTTCGATTCCGGCAAGGCGTATGTGTCCGCGCGGCTGCCGCTGCTCGACGACTTCCGCCCGCACATCTGGAAGACGGACGACTTCGGCGAAAGCTGGACGCGCATTGTGGACGGGATCCGCGACGACGCCTATGTGAACTCCGTGCGCGAGGACCCCAACCGCGCCGGGCTGCTCTACGCCGGGACGAACCACGGGGTGTATGTGTCCTTCGACGACGGCGAAATGTGGCAGGAGCTGAATCCGGACCTTCCCGACATTCCGGTGACCGACGTCATCCCCGAGCACGACGAGCTGGCGATGGCGAGCCATGGACGAGGATTCTGGGCGCTGGACAACATTGCGCCGCTGCGCCAGTTGCAGGCGGAGACGACCGCGGAGGATCTCGTGTTGTTCAATCCCGCGCCCGCGTACCGGTCGGCCAACGGAGTGGTGCTGTCATGGTGGTTGGGGGAGGAGGAAGGAAGCTCGACCACGGCCAAACTGGAAATCGCCGACGCCACCGGCCAGCTTGTGCGAACCTTCGAGCCTGCGGGAGATGAAGAGCGCGATCGCTGGTCGGGTCCGGCATTGCCATTGCGGAGCGGCCTCAACCGGTTGCGGTGGGATCTGCGGACGGACCCGGCGGCCACCTTCCCCGGAATGATCCTGTGGGGCGTGCGGACGATGGCGCCCGCGGTGCCGCCGGGGACCTACACGGTGCGCCTGACGGTGGGCGAGCGGACCGAGACGACCGAGGTGGAGGTGCGGCGGAATCCCTGGATCACCGACGTGACCGACGCCGACCTGGTCGCGCAATACGAGTTCGGGGTGCGGATCCGGGACCAGGTGGACCGTGCGAACCGCGCGGTGATCGAGATCCGGGAGCGCAAGGCGGAGCTGGACGAGCGGCTGGAGGGGATGGACGATGCGGAGGCGCGGGCGGAGGCGGAGCGGCTGCGGGCCCGGCTGGAGGAGATCGAGGGCGAGATCTACCAGGTGCGCAACCGCTCGAACCAGGACCCGCTGAACTTCCCGATCAAGGTGAACAACCGGCTGGCGAACCTCCTGTCGATGTCGGAGCGGGGGGACGGGCGGCCAGGGAGCGGGATGTACGAGGTGTTCGAGATCATGGTGGAGCGGTTGGAGGGGCTGCTGGGGGAGTTGGAGGGGGTGGGGGGGGGGGTTGTGCCTACCCCGTTTTCCTGGACGGTTGGGTTTTTGGATTTGATGGTGTCTGATATGGTTTCTTCTCTCCCCCCTCCAATGCTGGAGAGGGGCAACGAGCGACCCGAACGAAGCGAGCGGGCCGCAGAAGCCCGGAGAGCTTCGCCGCCTTGGCGCTACAGGCTAGTGTCAAGCCGCGTGGTTGAGTTTCTCGAGGTTCGCAGGCCACGTGTAGCCGAGCGCCCGCGAGCCACTCGCGCAACGCTTCCAGTCCCGCTATTTCCGTCGTGCCCCGGCACCCAATCTGGGAAAGGCGGACGCATGCCACCACCAGTCCTCTTGTGCACGTGGAGGCCCGCGCACCGTTCATTCACCACGTCCATTTTCGCGCCTCCTTGTAAAGCCGATGGATCCGTAGGCTCGAACTCACAGGCCAGCGACCTGGAACTACGACCAGCCCTCACGAGCTCGATGATCCCCCCCTTGTACTCGGGCAGAAACCGCCCTCGCCTGCTTCCCGCCATGATACACCTCCTTGGTTGCCAACAATGGAAAAGTGCCCGCCATAGTGGAGCAACTCCTTCTTGGAATCAGGCCGACCGCCGATGGAGGGCCGCAGTGGCCGATCAATCGTCCACGATCAACACCGCGCACACTTGAATTGAATTCCCCGCAGACGTTCCTAGACGACTTCTTCGCCGACCGACATCTTCACGAGCCCACCGGCCAGCCGCTCTACCGCTATCGTATCCGCACGAGCGAATTCCGTGAACTGGGCGACGTGCTCGGAGGGGGTGCCCTCGGCCAAAGACCGATCCACCGGTCGGGCGCTATGTCTTTCTGCCTTTGGGCTGCCGAATGGTGGCATCGGCACTACGAGGGAGGACCTTGGAAGTGGCATCCACTGCTCGCAACGCTCGGCTATGTGGACCTTGCTCCCGGCCAGTCCAGATACCCGGAGTTGCAAGGCATCGTGGCCACAGGATTGGCGGCTTGGCAGCGCCCAGTTCTGATGGTTGGCACGTCGAGGGCATTCCTGGCGACGCTCGCATGTGAAGGCGGGCTTCCAATGAACCTCATCCTGCGCGGGCAGACGCACTTGCGGGCCTACCTGAGGGGTGTCCTGCAGGAGTACAAGCTATTCGGATCGGCGGGTATCCCGCCACACGAATTGGCGGAGCGCGTGTGCCACCGTCTTCCGAAGACCTGGCGCCAGGACGTGGTCTATCAGCTCTCCGGAGAGCTTATTGCCGAGGTCTGGCGGTTGCAGCGCGAACTGGGAGATACCGAGACCCCCGTGCTGGATCTTGACCGCGCCCGCCCGAGCTGGCGCGACGAGCTTCCCGTCGGGGTCACGGACGATGTGGCGCGAACCCTGCTCAACGGTTTGCTCCTTGATGCGGCTGCTGTGGCGAGAGGTGGACGCATCCGAGTGCGATGGAACGTCGTACTGACACCCGCTGAAGATGCCGACTGGGAGCTCCGGGGCGAATTCGACCTGCCAGCAACCATGGGTGAGACGGAATTCGATCACCTCTTCGGTGACCATAGTCAAAACGAGCGGCCGCATAGTTTCGATCTGGGCGTCCGCGCTCGTCGCCACCCCTTTAGGCCTCTTGCGTTGGCGACGGCCATGCACGATCACCGTCGAGGAGGATATTACGGTCTTGAGCAGCTGCCAGCGGCACGCAGATCGGTCACCATTGGCGTGACGGAGCCCCGAACGCTGGTGGCCCGGACCCCGGAAGAGGCGTTGCAGTCGGACGAGTTTCCGGGCGGAGGCGGTATGTCCGACCTCCCTTGGGTGTTCGCCCCGCAGGACTTGTCGGTTGCAGCCGCCGATTCAAGGCAAGTATACCGCTTGGTTGGGCAAGGGTCGGTGAGGCGGCGCGAGCCATGGGCCCTCGTGGCGGTGAACGAAGAGACGGTGGCGGAGTCGCGCGGGAACGGCCACGACGACGCGAAGCCGCTTGGATCCATTCGCAACGAGGCGGGTCGCCATGTCTACTGCGTAAGTGGCGAGGTGGCGTTCAGATCGCCCGACGGCTCGCGCATTGTCGTCAAGACGGGGACCGCCACCGATAGCGAAAGTGTCGAGTACCACCTTGTCGGGCGAGTCAAGACAGTCGGTCGTAGCGGCACGGTGGTCTTCCTGGGCGGTGTGGCGCTCCGGGAGACCTCCGATGGCGAATTCCTTCGGAGCGTCCCGGAAAGTGACCTGAGGTGGAAACCCGACTATCCCGGCGGGACCTGGCGCCCATACTCGTCCGAAGCAGTGGAAGCGGGCTTGATTGTCGGGGCGGGACTGCTCCGATACGTCAGGAACGATGAGCTGCGACACTCCGTGAGAGCGTGCATCCTGCCCGCGAAGGCTGACATCGAGTATCGTCCTTCAGATGAGCCGGGTCGCGGCGAGATTGTGTTTGCTGGCTTTGGGGACATAGAGGCGGCGGTGTCCTCGACCGAAGGACTCACCGCCACGGGGCGAAAAAACTCGGGGGACGGTTATCGCCTCTTGCTGGAGGCCCAGGGACCGACGCCCCAGGATGTCGGAGTCTGGATTGACTGGGCAGGAACAGGGCGACTTGCCCTGGAGTTGCCATTTCCGACGAAACGAGCCGTCTTTCTTGCCGCCGATGGCGGCGTGCTCCCCGACCGAGCGCGGATGGCGGTGGGATCCATTCCAGGAGTGTCTGTCGACGTAGTGGTGCCGGAGGCCGCCGATTTTGAACTGCAGGGCACCTATCGGGGCAGGGACGCGGCGCAGCTGCGGCTCCAGCGTGGCCTATTCATCAAGCCGCTCCAACCGAAGATGACCGGCCACTACACCCTTGACCTGACCCTGGTGCAGCGACCGGTCTCGGAACGCCTCGACTTGAGCGAGGATCATGACGGCACCGTAAAACTGCAGATCTTCAGCAACGACGCGCGCGGGTCCCTGCCGCCCACTTGCGTCATCATCCGTCGCTTCGACCTTCGATTCGAGCGTCGCGACGACCGCGCGCCGCTCGTTGGTTTGGAACAACATAGCTGGCGGCAGGTGTCTCGGGACACGGTCGCCGGCCTTGAAGTGCTGGCTTTGCCGCTGCTGGACCCTGATCCAGAACCGATTCGTCTATCGGGATGCGTGAGTGACGTCTGGGTCGTCCCGGAGGACCGGATGGCGCCGGGGCCCTATCTCATTCTGGGTCGGGAGGGGGATTGGGAACGTGCTCGCCCAGTCCTCTGGCGTGTGGTGGGCATGGACGACGCTGGTGACGACATCGCCGGCGAGCCACGCACGGTGGCGCAGGCCTATGGCGGTCGAGATGGCAGTGCCGTTAACGCCGCACGTTTCGAGCCGGTGGCCCGCGCATTGGCCGACGATATGGAACATTCTGACTGGGCACTGGTCTTCAGCTATCTACAGCACCCGTCGTTGCCCGTTGCGACATTCCCGTTACTCCGGGCGATTGCCGCAAATCCGGCTGCAGCCGCGGCTGCGGCCGTGCGAGCTGGCAGCGGACGAGATTTGGACATGCTCTGGGAGCGACTGCAGGACTTCCCATTTGCGTGGTGGCAGATTCCGCTGCAATGCTGGCAGAGCGCGTTCGAGTGTTTCGCCGACCACCTGAGGCGCGATCTCGGCACGGCAATCACTCCGGATAGGGTGGCGGAGTTGGTGGAAGAGCATGTAGGCCGTCGCATCACTCGCATAGCTCACCGCATTCCGGGCCTTCATCCGGCACTCGGGTTCGTCCGCGCAGCGGTGTTGCAATGCCGCGTTCCCGATGAGGCGTCGCGGATTGTCCGACCGGAGATGCTGGAGATCCTTGGACACCAGTTCGTCGAGCACCGAAGCTCCTTCCCCACGCACGCGATGAAGAACCGTGACATACCGCATCTCCCGGGTCTCAGAGGCCTTATCCACCGATTGAACACCGAGCACCCGTGGAGCAGCTCTCTCTTCAAGGATCGGGCACACCGGTCCGCAGCCAAAACGTGGCCCGCTTTCCTGGATGCCCCGGCTGTGGCAGGCACGCTGGTACTGACTGAAAGCACCGCTTCCGACGCGGTCTCGGGCTCAATCCGGGGAGTGCGAGAGTTAAACGCACGGTGGTTCGACGAGGCGCTCCGGCTGGCTCAGCTGATCGGGTTTGGGCATCGGGAGTCAGTTCTGGTGAATCGGCAATTGCGATCCGAATCGGAAGACGGAGTGACGGTCTGATGAGCGAACCCCAATCTCCCCGCTTCTTCCAGTCGCTGAGCCAAGACCTTGTGGAGAGGTCCGCCAGCGCACTCCTGGGCGTTTACGGTCCGCGCACCGATCCGCTCCGGGCGTATCTGGCGAATGTTCTCAAGAAGCCCCACGGCCATCCAGACAGCTTCCTAGCCGATCCTGTTTTCGAGGCGATCTTCGATTGGAAGCGTGCGGAGCCATCCATGCTGGAACTTGCCGTGGATGACTTCTTGGCCGAGTACCTCGTCGATGCGATGGCCACCGAGGCTGACGAGAAGGACTTGAAGGAGTACCGGTTCCCCCGGGACCGCCGTCCCTTCACCCACCAGCTGGCCGCCTGGCGGCTCCTGAAGCGCGACGATCCCCAGTCGGTGCTGATTACCAGCGGGACGGGCTCGGGTAAGACCGAAGGATTCCTGGTGCCCATCCTGGATGACTTGGTTCGGGAATGGACGCCGGGCCAGCCGCTGCACGGAGTCCGAGCGTTGTTCCTATATCCGCTGAACGCGCTCATCAACAGCCAGCGAGACCGCCTGAGCGCGTGGACACGCCCCTTCAAGGGGGACATCCGGTATTGCTTGTACAAGGGGGACACACCCGAGTCGATGCCTGCGGCAAAGCAGCGCGAAAACCCGGAGCTGGTCGGAGACCGGTCGACCCTTCGCAAAGACCCGCCGCCCATTCTGGTGACGAACGCGACGATGCTGGAGTACATGCTCGTCCGGGCACTGGACAAGCCCATCGTCGATCAATCCAAGGGCCTGTTGCGCTGGGTGGTTCTGGACGAGGCGCACACCTATCTCGGGTCCCGATCCGCCGAGATCGCCCTCCTGCTGCGGCGGGTGCTTCACGCCTTCGGAGTGGATCCGTCGCATGTGAGGTACGTGGCCACATCCGCCACGATCGGTGACAACAGTGATGCGAGCGAGGCCATGTTGCGGCGGTTTCTCGCGGACCTGGGGGGCGCGTCGGAACAACGCGTCCATGTGGTGCGCGGGGAGCGAGACCCTCCCAGGTTGCAACGAAACACCACCCAGGACACCGCGCTGCCGCCCGCCGACCACCTGTGGCGCATGACATCGGAGCAGCGTGGATCCAACCTCGCATCCTCGCGCGCCGCCCGGCGAGTGCGGCGAGAGGTCCTGCGTTCCGGCGGTGCCCGAACGCTCACCCAACTGACTGAAAAGCGACTCGGTACCGAACGCGGGGCGGACTCCGAATCTGAGCGCCGGAAGACGTTGGAGCTGCTGGATCTGGCATCCGCGGCCACGGTGAACGGGCAGCCGTTCCTTCGCCTGCGAGCCCACCTCTTCCACCGCACTCAGGGCGGCATGTGGGCCTGCATTTCGAAACGGTGCGCCAGTCGTAGCGGAACGGTGCTGGACGACGCGGAGTGGGGCTACGGCAAGCTCTTCTTCGAACGCCGTGAGCGGTGCACCTGCGGATCGCTCGTGTTTCCGATGTTCTTCTGCTCCGAGTGTGGCAAGGAATGTCTCGCCGCGCATCCGGCGGCGGTCGAAGACGGACGGGTGATGATGCCCGGCGACCTGGAGACCGGCGAAGACGACGACGATCTGCTGGCCGAGCTTGATGCTGCCGTAGAAGGGGCTGTGACGGAGGAGAGCGAGCCAGCCACAGCTTCAGCGTGGACAGGAGCCGTTCGCTTCTACAGGCACGCGCCGGAGCCCGATCGGGCCACAGTTTTCGTTGACGTGCGAACGGGCCGATGGGTGCCACGCGACACGGATGCGGCGCTGCCCTTCGAGGAGGCGCCCCTTTACCCCATCGGGAGGAGTCAGGTGCTTGGAGTGCGGTTCGAGCGGTCGCTCTGATTGGCTGTTCAGACCGTTCCGAGCCGGGGCGGCCCTCATGCTTCGTAGTACGATTCCCTCCGTGCTCGAGTACACGCGACCGATAACCAAGAGCGACCTTCGACTTCCCTTCGATGGTCGGCGGCTTCTGACCTTCGCAGACAGTCGGCAGGGAACGGCCCGCTTCGCACTCAATGCACAGCTCGATGCGGAAAGGAACTACGCTCGGAGTCTCGTCTACCACTTTGCGGTCGCGGAGCGCGTGCAGCGTCAGGCGCCAAGTGCTGAGATCGAGGAGCTGGAGGCGCGGATCAAGGAGCTGGAGGGACCCGCCCAGAGTAGCGAGGTCCTCCGAGATATGTTGGAGGAAACGAAACGGGAGTGCGAAGAGAAACTCAATCCTGGAGCTGGTCGGTTGAGTTGGACCGACGCTGCAAAGAAACTTTCGTCCACCAGGGGATACCGGGACTGGTTGCGACAGCATTGGCGACACCTTCCGCTGTCTGACTTGACGTCGACACAACTCGCGGAGATTGCCCTGTTGAGGGAATTCGCACGTCGTCCTAAACGGCAGAATTCCTTGGAGACGTTGGGATTTGTAGCGGTCGAATACCCCGATCTGTTATCGCGCGCGGCTCCACCAGAGGCCTGGCTAAAACGGAGCCTGCCAGCGAGTACTTGGTCGGACTTTCTCAAGATCGCGCTGGATCATGCGGTGCGAGGGGTTAGCGCCATCGTGGTGGATGAGCCTCTCGAGCCTTGGCTCGGGGTTGCGCATCGTCCTCGGGTGCTGCTGGCTCCCGGGGAGCCCCGTGCCCGGTACGCTGTCCCATGGCCGAGGTCCCGCGCGGGTCCGGCTCGTCGCTCTCGTCTGGTCCAACTCCTCGAGAGGGTGTTGAGGGTGGACCCTGCCGAAGATCGCGCCGGAGAGGCGGAAATCAACAGTTGCCTAGAGGCAGCATGGCAACAAGTCCGTCGGGTTTTGAGTATCGACGACGAGGGGTGGAGGCTCAACCTGAGTGAACGAGTCCAACTACGGGAAGTGCACGATGCATGGCTCTGCCCGATCACTCGCCGCGTCTTGGACACAACGGTCGGCGGGCTCACGCCCTACGTCACAAAGGGACTGACCGACGACGCGCTGAAGGCCGTCCCCATCCGGATGCCGCGCCTGGAAGCTCCCTTTTGGCGCAGCGTTATTGACGGCGCTCGCTACTCGCGAGAGGAGATCAGTGACGCCATTCGCACGGACCCGGACGTTGCCGAACTGGAACGCCTCGGCGTCTGGCAGGGCCTGAGTAGCCGGATCTTTGCGGGGCTGGACTACTTCCAAGTGGCCGAACATTCGGCCCAAATCGGGGCTCGGCGGCTACGCACTCTGGAGAAACGCTTCCGTAGAGGGATGATCAATGTGCTGAGTTGCTCTACCACCATGGAAATGGGCGTAGACATCGGTGGGCTGTCGGCGGTTGCGATGAACAACGCTCCCCCTAGCGCGGCCAACTACATGCAACGGGCGGGACGCGCGGGACGACGAAAGGAACCGCAGGCGTTTGCTCTGACGCTGTGCAACACATCACCTCACGGGGAATGGGTCTTCCGCCATCCCCTCTGGCCCTTCGAAACGGCACAGCACGTTAGCGCGGTGGGTCTGCACAGTGAGCGAATCGTTCAGCGCCATGTGAACGCCCTTGCACTGACGCGATTCTTCGCTGACCGGTACGATGGACAGGAATTCCACCAGCTATCCGCGAAGTGGTTCTTCGAACGGTTGGATGGACGGTCCTCGGTCTGCGAGCGGTTCTGCCAGTGGCTCCAGGAAGACGCTGCCGGGGACACCTGGGTTCGAAATGGGGTGCGTCGCCTCGTAGCCGGTTCCATACTGAAGAGACTGAGTGTCGGGCGCCTGATGACGATGGTGGGCAAACAAGCTGGCACGGCATCGGACGCATGGCGGGCCGAGCTCTCCCCGTTGGTACACGAACACGAGCGCTTGGCGTCCAGGCCAGAGAACGATCCGGCCCGGAAGGGCAACGAGTTGCAGCTCCAGCGCCTCCGAGGCGAGTACCTGCTTCGCGAGCTCGCGCTCAAGAATTTCCTGCCCGGATATGGCTTCCCGACGCAGGTCGTGCCACTGGTCACGACCACGGCCCAGGACTTGGAGCGCGCTCGGCGAAGGGGTCGGATTCGCGAGGACAACCTGGGTCGCACACGCCAGTATCCCACGCGCGATCTCTCCCAGGCTCTCTACGAATACGCACCGGGGTCCGATGTTGTGGTGGACGGCCAAGTGCTGACGTCCGCCGGCCTCACATTGAACTGGAAGATCCCGGCAACCGACGAGCCGGTTCGTGAGCCTCAAGCGATACGCTTTGCGTGGGAGTGCCGCCGATGCGGGAGAATCGGCACCTCCCGTCATCAACCCGAGTCGTGCGAATCCGACCAGTGCTTGGACAAGGCACCGAGGATGAGGATTCGCAAGTGCATCGAGCCTGCGGGATTCGCGGTCTACATTGGTGCCCGTGCGAGCAACGACCTCAGCCGTTATACCTACGTCCCGATACGGCGTCCCTGGATCGCGGCCGGAGGAGAGCAGTGGCAGAGCCTCGCGCAGTCGCGACTTGGTCGATTCCGCTACAGCTCTCAGGGGAGGGTCTTTTTCTACACGAATGGGAGCGGCCACGGGTTTGCGGTGTGCCTACGCTGTGGCCGTGCGGCAGCGGAGAGCGAGGAGGGTGGACCGCACCCTTCGCAGATGCAGGGCCACAAGGCGCTCCGCGGCGGTTCAGCAAACGGTCCGGATGGAGATTGCCGTGGCAACGATGCGGAATACGCGATCCAGCGAAACCTCTGGCTCGGGGTGTCCAAGGAAACGGACGTGTTCGAATTGCAGCTCCGGTCGGCCGATCATCAGCAGGTGCTGGACGAAGTGGCCTCGTCGTCAATCGCCGTGGCATTGCGACGGGCGCTCGCCGAAAAGATCGGCGTTGAAGACCGCGAGATCGGGTGGGCCGTCAAACCGTTCGAGATACACGAGACCGGTGAGCGCACGGTGTCGGTCCTTTTGTACGATCATGCCACCGGCGGGGCTGGTTTTGTCGCACAGGCTGGCGGAAGCCGCCAACGATTGCGAGACACAGGTGTGAGTCAGTTTAGTTTACTCTCCTTTCCAGTGTCCTGGACACCATGCTGAGCCCCGTCCTCTTCGTCAACAGCGCTGACGGGGAGCGGGGGGTTGATCCAGACCTCTT
>JAJEBW010000033.1 GCA_022822325.1 Gemmatimonadota bacterium
CTCCCGTCCGTCCACGGGTCCCGGCACATCCCCGCGCACAGGGGCGCACACCCATGAGGCCGCGGGCAGGAGGCACAGCCGTTGCGCCCGCTCCGCGCGCCTTCCCCGCCCGCCGGCAAGCCCCGGTCGCCGGTCGGGTTCCCCACCCGGCGACCGGGGCTTACGTTACACGCAACGAAGATCCCCGAGGGCTCTCAAACCCAGTCGGGATCCACCTTAACTTTGCCCTCGGACTGTCCAACGAAGTAGGACCACCCCAGAGCTCCGGGCGCGATTCGGCGAGGAAACGCTGACTGACCTGCTTGTACTGGACATGCTGCCCCACGAGCGGGCCAGGGGCTTCCGGCTCGACCCGACTACGAAGCTTGAGGAGAGCCAGTGGGGCGCTGACCTACTCGTTGCAGTGCGACATCCGAACAGGCGTTGTTCCCGATTGGCGCTCCAGGCCAAGAAGCTGTTCACCGAAGACGACACTTACCGGAGTTTTCGCGCCGTGACAAAGTCGATCGCTCAGTTGGATAAGCTCGAACAGTTCGCGCGGCAGCACTCCGCCCTGCCTCTCTACTTGCTCTATAACATAACCACTCAAGCACCGCCCAGGAGTCGAAGCACTGGCACTGCCCGCTGGATTTCGACGTGGGTCAACTGGGATGCACGCTCGTCCCGAGTTGGCACATTCGGCAGATGCTCCGCAACCGGCCCCCGCCCCCTCGGAACTTCGACCGCGTGCACAAGATCCGGCAGTCCATACCATGGCGCTGCGCTTTCGATTGCCCCGACGCTGAGAACACGCTCAGGCTAATGGGCTACGCTGGGCATCCCGATACCGCCCTCGACGGTCTCAACCAATACCCCTGGTTCGACCCTAACGAGGCTGCCTGGCCTGAATGGCTGTTTCGCGAATCACGTCCGATGCTAACGCCTGAGGACCTGGATCGAATCCGAAACGACCTGCCTAAGTTCACCGGTTTCGATGCCGACGATGCGCCGCTATCCATCGAATCTGATGAGTGGTTGTTTCCGACGCGACTCCTCATGGTTGATCGGTGGCAGGAACCGTTGATGCAGTCTGGTGAGCGTGAGCCGCCAGCGCCGTCACGACCGTGAGTCATTCCTTCCGACGGGTGAGGGTTTGATCCGGTCCCTTGAATGTCCCTCACTCCGCGTTGTTTCGGCTCTCCGCGATCCGATTGCGCATCCACTCGTCGATCTCCGCCTCGATCCAACCCACCGCACGCCCGCCCAGCGAGACGGGCGAGGGAAAGCGCCCTTGATCCAGCCGCACGTAGATCGTGCTCCGCGACAGGCCCGTGCGGGCCATCACCTCCGGCAGCCGCAGAAACCGGCCCGGCGCTCGCCTCTTGTGTTCGATCACACTCGTCATCGTTCGGTCCTCCTTCTCTGGGTGGTGAATCCCGGAATCATCCGGGCGTTGGTACCGTAGTGCTTGGAGTGGGCACGAGAACCCGGTTGGTCGTCGCCTGCCTCGGCGACGGGGCTCCGCGCACGTGCCCAGCACCGGAAGGGCAACGAGGCGTCGCTGATGGGTGCCGGGGGCAACTGCATGTTTGGGGCAACTCTGGGGGCATCTCGGAATCCTGCGAGCCAATGAGCCAATGGACACAACGACTTACGTGCTCTCTTGACAGGTTGCCGTTGCGCGGCAGCACACCGGCGATGGCCTCCCCGGCCGGGTTGTCCGGCCGGTAGCCCTTCGCGACGGCCCAACGCATCACCGCCGAGATCCGGTTGCGCACGGCCTTGGCGGTCGGCGGCTTGCTCGACCAGATCGGCTTGAGGATGGCGAGCACGTCGGCCGTCGAGACCTCGCCCACGCGCTTGCGGCCGATGCGCGGATAGGCGTAGTCGCGCAACGTCTGCCGCCACTGCCCGGCCATGCGGGGCAGGTCCATGTCGTCCCCGCCCAGAGACCAGTCGGCCGGAGAGCGCCGACCCCGCTCTCCGGTCCTATCAGGCCCTCGCCCGCTGGCGCGGGCGGTGCACCGGAGAGCCCTTTTCGAAGGGTTTGGCGGGCTGCCCTCCGAAAGGAAGAGCGCGTCTGGTCTTGCGGAGCCTGTACGCAGGACATAGTGTAGTTGGCAGTAACGAGTCTTGACTGGGGCCTCTCCGGCCCTGTTACTGGGGTCCCCGCCTTTAGCGGGGGCCCCATTTTACTTCGGCTTCTCTACTATTTCTTCGGGGGTGGGATGGATCGATACGCGATCTTCGTTGACGCTGGCTATCTTTTCGCAGCCGCGGGGAGCCTCTGTTTCGGCACTAGCGCCCGCCGTGACCTGAATCTCGATGCCGAGAAGGCAACCCTTTTTCTGAGGGAACGCTGCGGCAACCACTGCGACCAAGCGCATTTGAGGACTTACTGGTACGACGGGGCTCCTGATGCCGTGCCGACCAGCGATCAGCTCCAAATCGGTGGGCAGCAAGGCGTCAAGCTTCGTCTGGGCCGTCTGTCAAAGCACGGACAGAAGGGAGTTGACTCGCGGATCGTTCGGGATCTAATCGTTCTCTCGCGGAACCGGGCGGTGAGCACGGTCTACCTCATGAGCGGAGACGAGGATGTACGAGAGGGGGTTGTCGAGGCGCAGGAGTTTGGCGTTGCAGTGATTCTGCTGGGGATTGAACCGCGATCAGGCCAATCCAACCAGGCAGCGACGCTCGTTCGGGAAGCCGATGACGTCATCACGTTGTCGCGCTCAGATTGCACCAGATTCATATCGCATACCGACGAGAGTATCGGAAGACCCCACCTGACTCGTTCCGTCGCCGTCGATAAGAATGTGAGCCCAACCGAGTTTGGCGAAGCTTATGGTCGAGTTACGCGAGGTGACCTCGACCCGGAGGCAGTCTCTAGAATCCTCGCAGGTCGGCCCCGGATTCCGCAGTCGATCGACGTCGGGTTGGTGAAGAACGCCGCGGCACGCTTCGAGGACCCGCTCTCCGAAGACGCCAGGCATGAGGTCCGTGCGGGGTTTTGGAGAGGGATTGAGACTCCGACAACCGGGGACCAGCAGTAACGGCGGTCGGGCGCCAAGACATCGGGATGTCCGCAAGCCAGCCGACGCAGGCAACCGAAGAGCCTCGTGGACCCCCGCTACAACCCAAGTCTCGGCTTTTCCCCCGATCATCCCCGGCACTTCGATGGACCAACCCTGCCTCTCCGAGACACTGGTTCCGGTCGCACCATGAATGGGAAGCAGTCGGCAGGTCAGACCTTGAAGTTGGCCGCTACCGGGACGATGTGGCCATTCACGCAAACGAGGTAGCGCACGAACCGGTATCGAATCTGTTGTAGGGTGCTACCCGCCGCGATTCGCCGTTGTGAGCGGACCTGAAGGACCTCTTGACAGTAGATGCACCGATAGGGGGGGCGGTTCTTGCTGTCGGTGTACTTGAATACGTGGTTGGCGTTGCCCAGATCGTGGTACTCGTAGTGGCGTGGAGGCTTCCTTCCTCTCCGGGTTCTTTCGCTCATCAATCGAACCGCGGCACCCGCCAGCTTCACTACCGCCTCAATCGTCGGGATCCCCAAGAAGTACGTCGGTGTGGTCATTACTCGACCTCCTCGCCGGCTTCGGCGACCAGCCGTCCGGCTTCCTCCAACACGCCAACTAGAGTCAGTAACGCAGAGTCCACGAGTTGGCGGTCGCCTACGGGGGTTGCCTCGGGCTCTCCGGGCTTCGGGAGGCCTCGCAAGTTGACGGACGCGACGTGGTGGGCCAGTAACTGCGCGAGACCGTCACTGCCGGGCAGCTTGGACACCCTGGGGTCCAAGTAGATCGCACCATGGTCCACCAGGAAGTTGAGCTTGCGTGTCGTCAACAGGGTGTTCAGAGCCTTTCTCGCCCGCGCCAGCGGCTCCGTGGACACTCTCATCGTCTTGTCACTCATGCTGGCCTTCTCCGATCAGGTTCGGGGTTTGCAAACGACTGATAACATACGATATCGGAAAGATACTGAAGTTTGCAACATGTCGCAATGACCCGTTCTGCCTCGAACCCAGGTCCTCCGACCACCCCTTCACCGTGCTGGTCGCGCGCCGCCACGGTGGCGAGCCCGGGACAGCGGCCCGTGGGCCGTCCCGCAAGCGATCAACGAGGTGTGTAGCCGGATCGGGTTTCCGAAGGCACAGCCCGCCGTCACCGGTTCATCCTGATATCTTCGTGTGTTGCCGGATCGCACTTCGCGGCGGCAGGGCGTCCCACTCTCGGCAGGCACGATGACCGGACCAGACAAAAAGCTGATCGGCGCGGTGGAGGCGTACTTCGCCGACCTCCGCCGGATTCGGGCATCGGGCGGTGCGACCGGTGAGCGTTCCTACTATCCGCCATTGGAGCACCTTCTCAGCGCGGTCGGCCGCACGTCAAGCCCAAGGTGTTCTGCGTTCAGGAACTGGCGGATCAGGGGGCCGGCCATCCCGATGTTGCCCTGTACACGGCGAAGCAGGTTCAGAGGGGCCGTCCGAGGCCGGGGCAGGTTCCCGCGCGTGGCGTCGTTGAGGTCAAGGGCGTTGGCGACGATGCTTGGTTGACGGCGGAATCCGATCAGGTGAGCCGCTATTGGGACCGCTACCGTCTGGTGCTGGTTACGAATCTTCGGGACTTCGTGTTGGTGGGCGCTAACGGGGCGGGAGGCCCGGTCAAGCTAGAAGCCTATAGCTTGGCTGATGACGCTGACGACTTCTGGGACAAGGTGGAGAGACACCCCGCGCCTTCGCCCACGAGGTCGGCGCGGGTCTCGGCGAGTATATCGCCCGAGCGCTTTCGCACCGGGCCTCCCTGGCCGAGCCGAAGGACTTGGCGTGGCTGCTGGCTTCCTATGCCCGCGACGGCCTGGCCCGCGTCGAGGCGGCGGGCAACGTTTCGTCCCTTCTGGCCGTCCGGTCGGCGATGGAGGATGCGCTTGGGATCCGGTTCGAGGGCGACCGCGGGGAGCGCTTCTTCCGTTCGACGCTGATCCAGACGCTCTTCTACGGCATCTTCTCTGCGTGGGTGCTGTGGTCGCGTGACGAGCAGAAGAAGAATGGCCCGCTGTTCGAGGGCCAATACAGCAGCCAACAGCGGTTCAGGTGGCGTGAAGCGGCTTGGCACCTGCGGGCACCAGTGCTCCGAGCGCTGTTCCGGCAGTTGTCCGACCCGGGCGGGTTGCGGTCCCTCGACCTTATCGGAGTGCTGGACTGGACATCGGCAGCGCTCGACCGCGTGGACCGGACGGCGTTCTTCTCGCGGTTCAACGAGGGCGAGGCGGTGCCATACTTCTACGAGCCGTTCCTCGAAGCGTTCGACCCGGTTCTACGAAAGCAGTTGGGGGTGTGGTACACGCCGACTGAGGTGGTCCGCTACATGGTTGCCCGTGTGGACAAGGCGCTGAAGGACGATCTCGGAATCCCGGAAGGACTAGCGGCGGAGAATGTCTATGTACTGGACGTGCTGCGGAACCGGCGCCTATCTGGCGGAAGTGCTCCGCCGCATCGCCACAAACCTCAACGGCCAAGGCCGGGGGGCACTCGCGGGCGCAGAAATACGGCGGGCGGCAACCGAGCGGGTGTTCGGGTTCGAGATCATGCCCGCGCCGTTCGTGGTGGCGCATTTGCAGGTTGGCCTCACGATGCAGGATCTGGGCGCGCCGTTGGCGGAGGACGGGTCCGAGCGGGCCGGCGTGTTTCTCACCAACGCGCTGACGGGCTGGAGCCGCACGCCAAACAAGTCCATTCCCTTCCCGGAGCTTGAGAAGGAGCGCGAACTGGCGGAATCGGTGAAGCAGGACATCCCGATCCTCGTGATCCTCGGCAACCCACCCTACGACGGCTTCGCCGACATGGCGGTGGACGAGGAGCGCGAACTCTCGGAGGCCTACCGGACGGTGAAGAAAGTGCGAAGGCCCGAAGGAAAAGGCCTGAACGATCCCTACGTGCGGTTCTTCCGCATGGCGGAGCGGCGCATCACGAAGGGGACCGGTCAAGGCGTGATCTGCTTCATCTCGAACTCGGGCCCGTCCCCCGGCACGACCGGCGAAGCCTCAGCCCGCGAAGCCAGGAAAGCCGGGATCGAAGCCGCCAAAACCCGCACCTGACCATCCATGGCGGCGGCAAATCCACGCGAGCGCCCGGATGGCCATGGCCCGGCGGGACCAGCGCCTCGCGGAAGAGGCTGTGCGAAGCAATGGACGGCCTGCGGAGATGCCGGACGCCGAACTTGCGAGCGTCGGTGATGGCCGGGCACCTCGTCGGAAGTCGGGTGAGAGACCGGAATGATCACCGCCTCGGGATTCCACCGAACGGGCCAGGCAGGGTTCGACCCTACCCAGCACGACCGCCGGCAACCCCCCGATCTCCAGGCCGGGCAAGCCCGTCCCTCCGATCGGGGGGTCCACTACCACCCCACCTCCTCCCCGCTTCAACTGGCCGAGGGGTGGAAAACACTCACTCAGGGGGGACATTTCTATTTCGCTCTACCCCCGGACATTTCTATTCCGGTTTGACTATCCGCAAGGTTTGGCCCCTTGCGGCCCGGCCCCGAGCCTGCCAGTATTCCGCCCTTACATCGCGTGCGCCCAACCCTTGACCACGCAGGGGAAAGAACCGGCCCGGAGCCCGTCCTGGTCACTTGCGAGCCGTCCAGGGACCGGCTGCGATCGCTTTCCCAGCTCCAGGGGAGGGGAGGTCGCACCCTTGCGTGGGCCGGGTGGCGGAGTCGGTGCCGACTCCGGAGGCTCCCCGGCGAGCCGACTCCGGAGACGGCACGATGGGCACGAATCGCACACCCTTTGCGGCCTCCCCGCTCCAGGCGCACCGCGCGGCCGGGCTCGTCGGCGCCACGCTCGCGGGCAGGGAAACCGGGAGGAACGCAATCCCGGCGGCCGGAACGGACCCCTTCCACGGGCGGACGCAAGGGTTCGGGTAGCCGTCATGCGGGCCTGCCTCTTCGCGGGAGACCGGATCGTGCTTGCCGAGGGCGCCTGCGATCTGCCCTCGTTGGAGGAGGCGAAGGGGTGGGAGGGAGGAAGCGCCGAGTGGTTCCGGGTCGATGCGGGCGCGGCCCGCGCGATGGCCGCCCGGATGAGCGCGCGCTGGACGCCCCTGCCGGAGGTCGCGGTCATGGGACTTCGCGCGGTGCTGCCGCTCCTGCCCGAGCCATCGCTCTCGCTTGCGCTCACGGCGGCGCACCTTGCCCGCTGGCGGCGTACCTCCCGCTTCTGCGGCGTGTGCGGCGCCGCGAACGAGCCGGCGCCGGGACACCGGGCGATGCTCTGTCCGTCGTGCGGCCACCTGGCCTTTCCGAAGATATCGCCGGCCGTGATCGTGCAGGTGACGCGGGGCGACAATATCCTGCTGGGGCGGTCGCGCCGCCATCCGCGCGGCGGCTACTCGGTGCTGGCCGGCTTCGTGGACCCGGGCGAAAGCCTGGAGGATACGGTGCGGCGCGAGATCCGGGAGGAGGCCGGAATCCGGGTGCGGGGCATTCGCTACTTCGGCAGCCAGCCGTGGCCCTTCCCCGATTCTCTGATGGTGGGATTCAGAGCCGTCTACGATGGGGGCGAGCTGCGGGGCCGCGACGAGGAGCTGGAGGATGTGGGGTGGTTCGGCGCCGATGCGCTGCCGCCGGTGCCGCCGCCGTACAGCATCGCGCGGGGACTGATCGACGACTTCGCGCGCAGGCATGGGGTGGATCCGGCGGCGCTGGCAAGCTGGGGGCGGCGGGGAAGCGGGGGAAGGGGCGCATCATCCGGATAGCGTCGCGGCAGGTCGTCGAGCCGCCGCGATCCTGCGGCCCCGTATCAATTTGCGCGAGCGGATGGCGTGGAAGATGGAGGCGCCACAACCCCTCCCGCGGCGAGAGCCCGGTTGGGCCGATCAAGCCGGCGCAGCGCGACCCGCGGATTGCCAAGACCCCGAGCGGGGATCATCCGCGGACCGCCAGAAAGCGCATCGCCGCGAGGGCCACCGCACGGGCGCCGTCCAGCAGCTCGCTGATTCGAATGGATTCGTTCTCGCGGTGGGCGCCTCGGATTTCGCCGGGGCCGAAGAGGATTCCCGGCGTTCGTCCCGCATTGACCAGGTGCCGGAGGTCCGACCCGTAGGGCACCCCGACCCCGGATCCGTCACCCAGGCCCAGGTCGCGCACCGCGCTCGCCGCCGCCACCGCCACCGCCGCCCCCTCCGGCGTTTCGCACGGCGCGAATTGTCCGCCCCACCAGCTCACCCGCGCGGGGCGATCGCGCAGGAAGTCGTGCCCGGCGCAAAACCCGGCCACCCGCGCCTCGAAGGCCCGCCGCGCGGCCGCCACATCTTCCGCCACCGCCACCCCGAACCGCCCCTCGGCGCGCACCCGCTCGGCCACCGACGAAGCCCACTCCCCACCCCGCACCGTCCCGATGCAGATCGGATAGGGCGCCGCGTAGGCCGCCAGCCGCCGATCGGCGACCACCCGGTTGCGCTCGGTCTCGAACTCCATGAGGTCCCCGTAGAGCGCCATGAAGTTCTCGATCGCGCTCGCCCCTTCATGGCGCAGCGCCCCATGCGCCGCGCGTCCCGGCACGGAGAGACGGAAGTTGAGCGCGCCCGCCTGGGCGGTGGCAACCTCCAGACCGGTCGGTTCCAGCACGATGGCGCCGTCTCCGGTGTGGCCGCGCAGGACCGCCGCCAACGTCCCCAGCCCCCCGTCCTCCTCGGCGATCACCGACTGCACCACCAGCGTCCCCGCGAGCGGAACCCCGGACGCCAGCACCGCCCGCACCCCCGCCAGCCCCGCAATCAGCGGCCCCTTCATGTCGAGCACGCCGCGCCCGTGGACGCTTCGCCCCCGATCCCCGGAACCACCGCGGACCGTCATCGCGAAGGGCGGCGTTCGCCACCGCGCCGGATCGCCGGGCGGCACCACATCGACATGGCCATTCAGCATCAGCGTCGGTCCTTCCCCTTCCCCCTCCCACCGTCCCACCACCCCAAGCGGATTCTCGCGGTCGATCTCGGAGGCGTAGTCGGGGTGGCGGCGCAGCTCGGCCTCGTCGATCTCCCACCGGTCCACGGACATCCCCATGCCGGCAAGCAGATCGGCCATGTATTCCTGCGCGGGACCTTCCCGGCCCCCCCAACTCTCGATCGCCACCAGCGGGGCCAGCGCTTCCAGGAGCCAATCCGGATCCACGAGCTCGAGGGCGGCGCGCTCCCCGTCGCTCATCCGGCCTCCGGGAACCGCCGGGTCTCCCTCTTTCGCGGGCATCGCCCGGCCCCGAGCCGACGCCTTGTCCAATGAAACCTCCATCTCTTGCGCTACGTTTCGATTCCGTTGTGCCGAACCGGTGCAAAGAAGCCCGAACCGGACGGAGCGCGCAATGCGGCGCATCTCGCAGGAACGCATCCCGGAACGACCGCCTTCCCGACAACGCGTCCCGGAAGAGCGCGTCTCGGAAGAACCGGTCTCGCGACGGCAGGCCTGGCAACGACGCGTCTCGCAAAATCGATTTGCAAAGGAGGAGTCCCCATGCGTTTTGACGACTACCGCGAAGAGTTCACGAAGATCCTCGACCGGGTGACCCGGTTCGGCGATCGCGTCGGACAGGAGGCCGCCACGCTGACCCGCCGGATATCGCGGCTGACCCGGGCAACCTTTCAGGGCGCCGCCAACTGGTTCGACGACGATCGGCTCTTCAGCGACATGAAGGCCGTGCTGGACCGCGCCGTGAAGGACATGGACGCGGCCTGGGACGCCGCCCGCGAACGCCGCGCCGCCGAGCGAGAGCGGAGTCGCGAGAGCGAGGAGGAAGCCGGCTCCGGGGAGTGACGCGGGCCGTGCCGCCGGGCGTTCCTCCATCCGACGGCAACGCTGGTCCGTAGTCGTCGCGCGCAGGCGGGCCGAGCGCGGCATGGGCAGCCCGCCGCGATCATGAACTCGTCGGCAACGCTCCCCATCACCGCTCAGGCCACAGCCGCCGCAGATATCGCTCCGGCGCAGCCACGAAGTCGCGCCACAGCGTGACGCTCTCCAACTCGGACCAGGCGACCTCCTCCATCGGCGCGCGATCGAAGCTGTAGATCGTCGCTCCCGGCACGGCCAGCAGGAGCGGCGAGTGCGTCGCGATCACGAACTGGCCGCCCTCGTCCACCATCTCGCGCATCATCGCGATGAAGCCGAGCTGGCTCTGGGGCGAAAGCGCCGATTCGGGTTCGTCCAGCAGATAGAGTCCTCCCGGCACGAACCTGGAGCGAAAGAGACGCAGGAAGCTCTCGCCATGGGAGTTGGCGTCCAGGTCGTCGCCGTAGCGCGCGCGCATCTCGGCCAGCGAACCCAGCGCCGGACCCCGCGCCAGTTGCTTCGCCAGCGCGGAACGCCCCCGGTAGTCGCGCTCAATCTCCTCCAGGCGGGCCTTCATTTCGGTGCGCATCCGGGCCAGGCGGCGGATGAATCCGAAGAAGTCCTCGGCGCGGAGGAAGAATCCCCGGTGACTGCGGCGCCGCCACACGGCGGTCAGGGTGCGGGCCAGGGCGCGCTGGGCGGACAGGGAATCGTCGCGGGCGGCATCCTCGCCACCCACCGTCGGCAACCGCGCGACGATCGCGAGCGCCTCGAGGAGGGTCGATTTGCCGGATCCGTTCTCGCCGGCGAAGAAGGTGACCGGATCGGAGAGCGGCAGCGTTCCCAGGCCGGTCAGGGCGGGAATCGCGAAGGGGAAGGCGCCGCGCTCGGACGGGGACGGCTCGGAGAAGCGAAGGGCGGTCAGCATGAAGGGGGACGCGGGCGTGGGAGAATCGGGGTCGCGCAGCCAGGGGGAATCGGAGGATGGATGCACCCAACCTTGTCAGCGCCGCGCCGTCCGCGCCATGATGCAGGGTTCATTCGCGGATCCGGGAACCGGCTCGACAAGGATCCCGAGCCCGGTCGCCCGCGCGAGGAAAGCAATCCCGGAAGCCCCGGAGTCCCCGGGAACCGGAGTCCCCTGGAAGCCGCAACCGCCCCTGCCATGAGGAAAGTTGAATGACCGCCGGCCGCTCGAGAATCGCCGCCCTCCCCTCCCCTCTCCGCCTCTGCATTGCCGCGCTGATCGCTCTCCACGCGCCGGCCGCCCCGCCGCTCCAATCCCAGGAGACGGCCGCCGATCCGACCGGCGCCGACAGCTCCGCCGCGGACGATCGCTGGTCCCCCGAACTCTCGATGCGCTACCGGGGCGTCTCCGGCGTCGCCATCTCGCCCGACGGATCGCGGGTGGCCTATGTGGTCCGCACGCCGCTGATGGAAGGGGAGAAGTCCGAATACCTCGGCCACATCTGGGTGGCCGCCTCGGACGGGAGCCGCAATGTGCAGTTCACGCGGGGAGAATCGTCGGCGGGAAGTCCGGCGTTTTCGCCCGACGGGGAGTGGCTGGCCTTCACGACGGCGCGGTCGGGAAGCAATCAGATCTGGGCGATGCCCGTGGACGGCGGCGAGGCCCGCCAGATAACGGAGGAGAAGACCGGCGTGGGACAGTTCCGCTGGTCTCCCCGGGGCGACCGGTTCGCCTTCGTCATGCGCGATCCGCAGACGGAGGAGGAAGAGAAGGCCGCGCGGGAGAAGCGCGACGTGATCCTGGTCGATCGGAACTTCAAGTACGGCCACCTGTACACGGTCCCCTTCGACCCGGGCGCGACAGGAACCGCCGAGGCGGCCCGCGTCACCGAGGGTGAATTCCACGTGACCGGCTTCGACTGGTCTCCCGACGGCGAGCGGCTCGTCTTCGCGCACCAGGCCGATCCGCGCATCAACACGGGGCGGCTGTCGGGGGACATCGCGCTCGTCGACGCGGATGGCGGCGAGGTGACCCAACTGGTGACCGGCGATGGGATCGAATCCTCGCCGCGCTGGTCGCCGGACGGCTCGCTGATCGCCTACGCCTCGTCCGGAACGCAGCCGGAGCCGATCGGGCTGGCGGATCTGCATGTCGTCGATCCCGCGACCGGCGCCACCCGGATGCTGGCCGAGACGCCGAACCGGAGCGTGGCCATCCTGGGGTGGTCGATCGACTCCGGGGAGATCCTGCTGAACGAGATCATGGGCACGACCCGCCATGTGATCGCGGTGCCGGTCGATGGGGACGAGATTCGCGAGGTGACGAGCGGCGGGGCGGTGGTGGGGTCGGCGGCGGTGGCGACGGCGGCGGAACGGATGGCGCTCACCCTGGAATCGGCCGACACTCCCGCGGAGGTGTACGCGACGGTGCCGGGGCGCTTCTCCTTCGAGCTCCGGGGCAGCTTCTCCGATGCGATTCGGCAGGCGGGCGAGGCCCTCGGCAACGTCCTGCCGCGCAAGATCTCCGCCGTGCACGCCGACGTCCCCCGCCCCCCCATGGGCCGGACCGAGCTGCTCTCCTGGCAGGCGCCCGACGGCACTCCGGTCGAGGGTCTGCTCACCTGGCCGGTCGGCTACGAGGAAGGAACCCGCGTCCCCCTGATCGTGAATGTGCACGGGGGTCCGGCAGGCGTATTCATGCAATCCTTCACCGGCGGTCCCGGCATCTACATGATCCAGTACTTCGCCCAGGAGGGCTTCGCCATGCTGCGGGCCAACCCGCGCGGCAGCACCGGCTACGGCAAGGACTTCCGCTACGCCAACTTCATGGACTGGGGCTACGGCGACCTCTCCGACCTCCTGTCCGGCGTGGACGAGGTCATCGAGATGGGGGTCGCGCACCCCGACAGCCTGCTCCTGATGGGTTGGAGCTACGGCGGCTACATGACATCGTTCGCCGTCACCCAGACCAACCGCTTCCGCGCGGCCTCGATGGGCGCGGGGCTCCCCAACCTGGTCAGCATGGTCACCACCACCGACATCGGCGACTACCTGGTCGGCCACATGGGCGGCGAATACTTCGACGACTACGCGACCTACGAAAAGCACTCCGCGATCTACCACATCGGCAACGTCACCACCCCGACGCAGGTCATTCACGGAGCCCTGGATCTGCGCGTGCCCTTCACCCAGGGCCAGGAGTTCTACAACTCGCTCGACCGCCTGGGCGTGGACACGGAGATGGTCGTCTACCCGCGCACCCCGCACGGCCCCACCGAACCCAAATTCCTGATGGACGTGTCGGAGCGGATCCTGACCTGGTTCAACCGGCATCTGCGCGAGGCACGGGCGCCGGTGTCGTAGGCGGGCCCCACCCCGGACCGAGGTCGCCCGACCCATGCCCAACGCTCTCCTCATCTACCCGAAGCACCCTCCCACCTACTGGGGCAACAACTACGCCCTGGATCTTCTCGGCATCAAGGCGGCCTTTCCCCCGCTTGGTCTGCTCACCGTCGCCGCGATGTTCCCATCCCGGTACCGGCTGCGTCTGGTCGACCTCAATGTGACCCCGCTCGAAGACGCCGACCTGGAGTGGGCGGATCTCGCCTTCACCTCGACCATGATTCCGCAACGCCCCTCGCTGGAGCAGGTCGTCGAGCGCTGCAACCGCGCGCGGGTTCCGGTCATCGCCGGCGGGCCGCATCCCACCACCTTTCATGAAGAGATGGAGGGAATCGATCACTTCGTCCTCGATGAGGTCGAGGAAACCTTTTCGACCTTCCTCCGCGACCTGGAAGACGGCACGGCAAAGGCCGTCTACCGGGCTCCGAGGAAGCCGTGCATGACCAACGCCCCGGTTCCCCGCTTCGACCTCATCGATTTGAGCGACTATCACTCGATGTGTTTGCAGTTCTCGCGGGGATGCCCCTTCGACTGCGAGTTCTGCGACATCACGAAGCTGTACGGCCGCGTGTCCCGAACGAAGTCGCCGGAGCAAATGATGGCGGAGTTCGACCACCTGTACGAGTTGGGCTGGCGGGGTCCGCTCTTCCTGGTCGACGACAACTTCATTGGCAACAAGCGCGAAGCGACGAGGCTTCTCCCCGTGATCGCCGAATGGCAAAGGGCGCGCGGCCATCCCTTTTCGCTGTTCACCGAAGCGAGCGTCAATCTCGTTCGGATGAACGACCTGATGGATGTCATGATCGAGGCCGGCTTCGACGCCGTCTTCCTGGGCATCGAGACGCCCAACCCAAAGGCCCTCAGGAAGATGAAGAAGCCTCAGAACCTCGACAGGCGCGACGACGATTACCTGTTCACCGCCGTGCGCAAGATTCAGCGGAAGGGAATGATGGTGCTGGGCGGATTCATCCTCGGCCTCGACGACGACGATGACAACGCCTTCGACGCCCAGATCGAGTTCATTCAGAGAGCCGGGATTCCGATCGCGCTGGTGGGGTTGCTGACCGCGCTCAAGGGAACGAACCTCTGGGCCCGGCTGGAGCGCGAGAATCGGCTTTTGGACAAACCGGTCGAAATCAACGCCACCGCCCTGAACTTCAGGCCGCAAATGGACCCTCGGACGCTGGTGGAAGGGTACCTGCGGGTCGTTGGAACCATCTACGATCCGACGTTGGCAAACTACTTCGACCGCTGCCTGACCCTGCTGGACAACCTCAATCCGGTACCTCATCAGCGCAAGCCGGTGAGCAAACACATTCTCTACGCAAGCATCATGGTGCTCCGGCGGCGCCTTGCGCCGGACCAGTTGCCGGTGTTCTCACGCTACATCGCCCGCGTCGCCAGAATCCATCCCCGATTGTTGCCGCTGGCAATTCGCCTGGCCGCCATGGGCTATCACTGCGAGAAGCTGACGCGCCAACAGACGGCGCTGCGGGATTTCAAGGCGTACCTGGATTCGGAGTTGGCTTCGTTCAATGAGGCCGAATGGAAGCCCGACGCGGCGCCGGGGGCGAAAGACAGCTTCAGGCAGGAGGCGCTGCAACGTGCGCAAGCGCGCAAACGCGCAATCCCCGGAGAGTTCCGGTACACCGGGGACGGGATCCCCGAAAGTCTGGCGGCCTTCCAGGATGCACTGGGCTTGGAGGTTCGACCGGCCTGAAGACACCCCGGACACCTCGCGGGCGAGCATTCCCCTGTAAGCGAGCACTCCCCGGAAGCCAGCTTTCCCCGGAGGCCCGCACGAGACCCTTTCCGTCCACGCCGGCTTGCCGCGAACCGTTTGCCGCTTTCGGCGCTCCCGCGGGGTCGTCCAGGGACTGTTATCCTTATCCACCATGCGCATCGCAAGCTGGAATGTGAACTCGGTCAGGGCCAGGCAGGCGCGGGTGACGGATTGGCTGCGCCGCCACCGCCCCGACGTCCTCTG
The DNA here is from genome assembly GCA_022822325.1 of Gemmatimonadota bacterium. Classification (GTDB taxonomy): domain Bacteria; phylum Gemmatimonadota; class Gemmatimonadetes; order Longimicrobiales; family Gaopeijiaceae; genus Bin94. Next base: position 15,166 of record JAJEBW010000033.1, read on the forward strand.
CCTCCAGGAGCTGAAGACGACCGACGCGGCCTTCCCCCGGGAAGCGATCCGGGAGACGGGCTACAAGTCAGCCGTCCATGGGCAGAAGGCCTTCAACGGGGTGGCGCTCCTGTCCCCGGAACCGGTCACCGGGGTGCGGTTCGGAATGGACAACGACGACCGGCAGGCGCGACTGATCGGGGGGGTGGCGCGGAGCGGGCCGACGGCGACCGGGGTGACGGTCTATTCCGCCTATTTTCCCAATGGCCGCAAGGTCGGATCCGATGCCTACGCCTACAAGCTCTCCTGGATGGCGCGGCTGCTCGAACTGCTGGAGGAACGCCACGATCCGCGCGATCCGGTCGTGCTGGCCGGCGACTTCAATGTGGCCCCGGACGATCGCGACGCGAACGATCCCGCGAAATGGGCGGAGAGCGTGCTCTGCCATTCGGCCGTTCGGGGCGCGCTGGAGCGGATTCGGGAGTGGGGATTCGTCGATGTGGTGCGCAAACACAACCCGGATGGCGGACTTTTCAGTTGGTGGGACTACCGCCGCCTCGCCTTTCCCCGCAACGACGGCCTGCGAATCGACCACATCTTCGCGACGGCGCCGGTGGCGGAGGCATCGACCGGGGCCTGGGTGGACCGCGACCAGCGCAAGGGACGCAAGACCGACGTGCCCTCCGATCATGCGCCGGTGGTGGCGGAATTCGATCTGTGATTGCGCGCACGCCACGGCGCGGCGGCCGCCATCCAGGCCGGCCCGCGCAGGGGCCGGAGGGGCGTTGAGAAGCTCGACTGTCGACAAGGCCGCACTCTGCCGGCCCGCGGGCGGGGCCGGAAGAATCCCCCGGCGACGGGATTCGCGCGGCGAAGCGAACGGCGCGCGCCAACGTTTTGCGGCCGTGGAATGTCCGGTGGATGAATGCGGGCATCGTTGGGCGCGCCCGGCCCGCTTCTTGCGGGAACGACGGGGACGCGCAACCATAGGTACAGCTTGAGGAAGCCCGGGCCAGGTCTTGCGAGAGGGCCGAACCCGGTCGGCGCCGACGCTCCGACCGCGATCCGGAGGACGACATGACGACAGATGGAGCGAGGAAACGGCGACACCGCCGCATGGCCCTGGTGGGACTCGGCATCTCGGTGGGCCTGCACGCCGCCGTCTTTGCGACGATGAGCTTTGACGTGCAGGAGCGAACCAGCGCGTCGGACGGAACGGTTGCCGAGCGCGCCCTCCCGGCGGCGATGCCCGCCATGGAGATCGTTCAGATCCGGGAGGTTCCCGAGGTCGATCCCGAGGTCGCGGCGTCGGATCGGCCCGTGGTGACCGCCCCCGCCCCCATCGAGCGTACCGAACCGCCCTCCACGAGTCTGCGCGCCCTTGCCTCCGCCCCCCCGGCGACCGCATCGCCGGCTGCCGCGACTTCCGCCCCCGCGCTCTCCACCGCCGAGCTGATCGCGGCCAGCTCCCTGAACGGATCGCTCACCACGCGGGTCAGCTTCGGTTCGCCCGGCCAGATCGCGGGCTCGCGCGACGCCGTCGCGATGGCCGACCCCTATGCGGGCCAGGATCACGGCGAAGAGGAGGAGGAGGAAGAGCGGGGATTCTGGCAGCGGCTCGGCGATGCCTGGGGCAAGGTTCCGCTGGGTAGCGGCGGCGGAAAGATCTGCAGGCCGCCGGTCCTCGGACCCGGACCGGGACTCTCCCCCAGTCCTCCGCCGGTGGTCATCCCGAAGCCGCCGGTGGTGATCCGGAAGTGATGGCGCCGTCGGACAAGCGCCGCCGCGGATGGCAGGTGACGCGGGAAGAGACCGGCTGATGCTTCCTTCCCCCGGCTTCTACCGCCGCCCATCGCTTCCGGGCGGCTGGCTTCGCGCCCCCGACCCGGCCGGGCGAGCCCCTTCTCCCGGGACGCCTTCCCCCGCGCGGTTGAGGTCGTAGCGCATGATCCTCCCGTGCGGCCCGTTGCGGTCGCGTTCGATCTCGTAGACGCCCCCCGTCACCGTGCGCGGCGCCGCCTCCTCCAACTCGGCGAGATCGCCGGGGGTCAGTCGCGCGGCCACCGGATCGACGCCCAGGCCACGCCGGCTCAGTCCCACGATCACCGCGCCGACGGCTTCCTGCGCGAGCGCGTACGCGGCGGCCACGTCGGCTGCGGCAACCCCACGCCGCGATCCCACCCGCGCCAACGCCTCCCGCGCCCGGGCCAGGACCCCCGCGCCCCCGACCTCCTCCACGATCAACCGGTACTTGGCCCGCGAACGCGAGGCACGCGACCCCGCACTGTCCCCGGTCGCTTCCGAAAGAATGTCCGCGGTTGCCGCCGCAGATCGTCGCGCCACCCCGGATCCCACGGCCGCCGACCCTTCCGCCAACAGTCCCCCGGCCAGCGTTCCGTAGCAGAGAAGCGCCACCCCGCGTTCACGGCAGAGCGCGGCCAGCCCGGCCAACGGACGGCGATCGAGGAGGGAGAGCTGCACCTGGTTGGTCGCCACCGGAACTCCCCGGTCCAGGAGGGCGGCCAACTCGCGACGGCCAAGGTTGGTGACGCCCAGGTGCCGAATCACGCCCTCGGCCCGAAGCTCGGCCAGCCACTCCGCGGTCCGCACCCAACCGGGCACGGCGAGATCCCACCAGTGGAGCTGCACGAGTTCGAGCGTCTCGACGCCGAGCCGATCGCGCGATCGGAAGGCGGCGGCGCGAACCCGGCGGCGGTCGATTCGCGGCAGCGCATCCAGATCGGGGACGAACTTGGTGTGAACGAGGAGCTCCGCATCGGTCAGGCCGCGGCTCGCCCTCCACGCGCCGATCAGCGACTCCGCGCCGCTGTAGATGTCGGCCACATCAAGGCGCAGACGGCCGGGTTCCGCAGCGGCGGCATCGAGGACCGCCAGGGCCCGCTCGCGAGTCCAGCCGGGTCCGTGGCCACGCGCAAGCTGCCAGCACCCCCGGATCAGGCCGGAGGAGGGTGGACGCCAGGATGTCCTTCGGGTCGAAGGCGGCGAGCCCGGAGCGCCGCCCGACCCCGCGTCAGCCGGAAGAGGGGTCATCGGCGCCTGAAGCCGCACCGCCCGCGTCCCCGTCGCCGACCTCGCCTTCGCAACCCCCGCCAAACGAACGATCGGGCGGGAGCTCCCCGGCGCTCCTCCCAAGCGGCGCCCGCGTCACCTCTCCGTGCCGAAAGACCGACTTCCCCGTGCGCACGATGCGAAAGCGCGCGCCGCAGTAGGGATCGGGACAGGCGACCTCGGCGTCGGTCGTCATCCAGTCGTTGGCGTCGGTGGGGCGCTGCTTGGCGGGCAACAGGGGCAGGAGAGCGGCCAGCGGGTAGATGGGAAAGCTCTGGCCGGGCGGCAGCGACAGATTCTCGCCGCGCAGCTCGAAGTAGTCCCCCGGCTTGTGGTTGCAGACCATCTCCTTCTCGCCGGCGACGACCTCCACCCGCAGATCGTAGAGCTCGAAGGCGTCGGAGTCGCTCACTGGCTATCTTCCCCCTGCGCCGATCGTTTTGGGGACAACGGGTGATTGTTCGGACGGTCGTGCAACCAAAGGTGGGCCGCGGGATCGCGGTCGCACAAACGAGGGAGCCCAACCGCCAATGATCATCCGCCCCCGCGTGCGCGGCTTCGTCTGCGTCACCGCCCACCCCACCGGCTGCGCACGCAATGTCGCCCGCTGGATCGGCCACGCCGAAGCCCACCCGATCGCCAATCCCCCCCGCTCCGCCCTGGTCATCGGTTCGTCGGCCAGCTACGGACTCAGCTCCCGCGTCGCGCTCGCCTTCGGGGGCGGTGCCGCCACCTTCGGCGTCTTCCTCGACCGTCCGCCCAGGGGTCGCCGTCCCGGCACCGCCGGCTGGTACAACACCGCCGCCTTCGAGAGGGCCGCCGCCGACCGCGGACTCCTTTCGGCCGCCTTCAACGGCGACGCCTTCGCCGACGAGACCCGCGAAATCGTCGTCGACGCCCTCGCCCGCGACTTTCCGCCCATCGACTGCGTCGTCCATTCGCTCGCCGCGCCCCGCCGCACCCTGCCCGGCAGCGGCCGCACCGTCACCTCCGTGCTGAAGCCGATCGGCAAACCCTACCATGCCCGAACCCTCGACACCGACAGCGCCCGCGTCGCCGACATCTCGCTCGAACCGGCCACCGACGACGAGATCGAGTCCACCGTGCAGGTCATGGGCGGCGACGACTGGCGGCTCTGGATCGATGCGCTGAAGGGCGGCGGCGTCCTGGCCCCCCATGCCCGCACCTTCGCCTACAGCTACATCGGGCCCGAACTGACCTGGCCGATCTACCGCGACGGGGCGATCGGACGCGCCAAGGCCCATCTCCACGAAACGGCCCGCGAGCTCGGCGGGGAACTTTCGCGCACCGGCGGCGGCGCGCACATAGCGGTGATGAAGGCGGTGGTCACCCAGGCCTCCGCCGCCATTCCGGTCGTCCCCCTCTACATGTCGATCCTGATGCGAATCATGAAGGAGAAGGGCGACCATGAGGGCCCCATGGAGCAGGCCATGCGTCTCTTCGGGCAGAAGGCCTACGGCAACCGGGGGATTTCGGGCGATGCGCGCGGCTTCCTCCGCCTCGACGATCTTGAGATGAAGAGCGCCACCCAGGCCGCCGTCATGCGCGCATGGGAGCGGATCTCGACGGAGACGCTGCACGACCACGCCGACTTCGAGGGCTACCGCACCGACTTCCTCCGTCTCTTCGGCTTCCGCGTGCCCGGCGTCGACTACGGCGCCGACGTCGATCCCGTCGTCCCGATCCCGTCGCTCGTCGCCCCCTGACCCCCCTCCCCCCCACCCCATCCCTTGCCCCGCACCCTCCCCGACCCCGCCGGTCTCGCCGCACTCGCCCGGAGCGACCCCGCGCTCGGCCGGGCCATGGCGCGCGTGGCCCCCTTCCCCGGCTTCCCCCACGGCCCGCTGGCGCGCGGTTCCCACTTCCAGGCGGTCGCGCGATCGATCACCCACCAGCAGCTTGCGGGCGCGGCGGCGCGCACCATCCACGGCCGCGTCTGCGCCCTCACCCCCGGCCCCCGCTTCCCCACCCCCGAGGAGTGTCTCGCGCTGCCCGACCAGGCGTTGCGCGGCGCGGGTCTGTCGGCGGCCAAGATGCGCGCGATCCGCGACCTTGCGGCCAAGTCGCTCGATGGCACGGTGCGCTTCCGGTCGGTGGGCCGCATGAGCGACCGCGAAATCGTCGAGATGCTGTCGGCGGTCTGGGGGGTGGGCGAATGGACCGCGCAGATGTTCCTGATCTTCCGCCTGGGCCGTCTCGACGTGATGCCGGCGGGCGATCTCGGTGTGCGCGAGGGGGTGCGGATCCTGGACGCGCTGGAGACGCGGCCGACGCCGGGGGCCGTGCGGAAGCGGGCCGAGCCGTGGCGGCCGCTGCGATCGGTGGCCACCTGGGTGATGTACCGGCTGTGCGACGATCCCGCGGCGGCGGACGGAACCGGGGAAGCGCAGGCGGAAGCGGACCCGGAGACGGCGACCCTTCCGGCCGACGGTTGACGAGGCGCGCGCGCATGGGTTCGGTCGGGGGCGGTGGGCCGTCGCGGACGCACGGGGAACGCAGCCCGGTCCGGACCCGCCGTCTGTATACCCCGCTCGGCGAGATGCTGGCCGGAGCGACCGACGGCGGCCTCTGCCTCCTGGAGTTCGCGCATCGCAAGCGATTCACCGCGCAAATGAAGAGCCTGCAACGATTTGTGGGTCCGCCGCGCACGGGATCGCATCCATTGCTGGACACTCTGAAGAACCAGCTTGACGAATACTTCGCGGGCAACCGCCGCCGCTTCGATCTTCCCCTCCTGCTGGCCGGAACCCCCTTCCAGGAGAAGGTGTGGCGCGCGCTCAGGGCCGTCCCGTACGGAGAGACGATCAGCTACGCCGAGCTCGCGGGCCGCGTGGGATCGCCGGGGGGCGGCCGGGCGGTGGGGCGGGCGAATGGCGACAACCGAATCGCGATCGTGGTTCCCTGCCACCGGATCGTTCGCGCGGATGGCTCGCCGGGCGGCTACAGCGGCGGCCTCGACCGGAAACGGCGCCTCCTCGCGCTCGAGGCCGAGTGGCGGCAGCGTCGCCTGCCGATTCCCTGAAGGGCGCGTTCGTGCGCGCAGCGGGCCCGGCGGTTTGCAACGGGGTTGGGGGGAGGGGGGGATGAAAAAAGCTCTCCGGCCACCGGCGTCAGAACGACCGCCTCAAGCCCGCAACTCCTGCCGGGCGGCCATGGACGGAACGCTGCGCGCTCCCCACCGCATCGGCGGCGGCGCGAAGGCTGCGGGCTATCCCTCCATCGCCTCACGCGGATCGGCGGCCGCGGCGGTGCGGGACCCGGGGAGAGCGGCCATCGCCGTTGCGGCCACGAAGACCAGTCCCGTCGCCAGCGCGAGCGGCGCACTGAAGATCCCCACGCCGGGCGGCCCGAGAGCTCCCACAACCAGCGCCGCGCCCCACAACCCCGCCCCCGCCCCCGTCGCCCCGATCCTGAGGGCCTCGCCCAGGATCATGCGGCGGAGTTTGCGCGGCGCGGCGCCCAGTGCGGCCCGGATCCCGAGCTCGCGACGGCGGGAGCGGACATGGGCCCGCATCGCGCCGACGATCCCCGCCAGCGCCGTCGCGGCGGCCAGGAGACCGGCGTTGCGCGTCCCGCGTCCGAGCCAGGGGGCCGTGCCCAGGAGGCGGCGAGACTCGTGGCCGGCGGGCCGGACATCCTCCACGGCCAGCGCCGGAACCGCCCCACCCAGCGCGGCCGTGATGGCCGCAGCGGCCCACTCCACTCTATTCCCCTCCCCCCCCTTTATTGCCCCATTCGGCGCGGCCGCCACCGGTGCGAACGGGGCGGCATCGGCGCCCGGTCGGCGGCGTTCCCCGGCCTGGCCATCGAGGTCGCGAACTGCGGACCCCACGGCCACCACCAGCTCGGCGGCGGCGGGCGGATGCCGATCGGCCGGAAAATAGACCGAGTACGGAGAACTCGATGCCCCAAGGCCCCGGGCGGAGCCGTCGCGAACCACACCGGCCACCTCGTACCAGGGGCCGGTCGGCCCGGCCACCGAGAGCTCGCGCCCCAGCACCGGCGGATCGAGGAAGTGCGCGCGGGCGTACGCCTCATTGATCACCACCGGACCGGCAATCGGCGACTCGCGATCGCCGCCCTCCAGATCTTGCCCCCGGGGGGGCGAAGACGGCTCCCCCGGCGAAATCGCCTCGCCTCCATTCGGGGCGACCGGCTCCCGCTCCGCGAACCCCTCGCCCGCGACAAAGGGCTGGCCCGCCGCGAAGGGCAACCCGCGCGCGGCGAAGAACCCGGGCATCACGGCATGCACCCTGACCCGGGTTGTGTGGAAGGGGTTCGGCATCCCCCCGGCCGAGCAGGCCCCGCATTCGTTGAGGGACGTCGCTTCCGGGCCGCGACCGATCCAGGCGCCCGGCGTGGCCAGACTCTCGGCCGCCAGCCCCGGCGCCTCGCCGATCGCCGCGAGCGCCGCCGCATAGAGATCGCCGGGGTGCGCGGATTCCAGGGACCGGTCCGGACCGTCCCCGTCCGCCTGAGCGCCTTCCGCCGGAGCGCCTTCCATCGGAACCAGCGTGGCCAGAACGAGCTCGACCCCCGCCTCGCGCAGCCCCGTCCCCGCCGCGTCCCCCCGCTCGCCACCGAGAATCAGGAGCCCGGCGCCCGCCAGAATCGCCGACGATACGCAGAGCTGAAGGGTCATCAGCGCCACCCGCGCGAACTGTCGCGGCCGCGGATCGGTGGAATGACTGGACTCGGCGTGCTGGCCGAGCGGCTCGCGGCGGTAGAGACCGGCCACCGGCAGCGTCGCGACGAGCAGAACCAGCCCCGCGACGGCTGCGACCGCAACCACGCTCCAGAGGGGGGCCGGACGGGCGAAGTGGGTGCCGGGAGGCGCGTCCAGGACCAGGAAGACAGCCGCCAGCCCGACCCCCGCGCCCCCCAACCCCACCGCCACCCCGATTCGCCGCAGCCACCTTCGGGCCGCCCCCCCGACCAGCCACCGCGGCGGCGCGCCCAGCATGACCTCGATCAGGCGGCGCCCCTGCCCGGCGAGGTTTTCGGCCGCCATCACTCCCAGGAGGGTGACCAGAACGGTCGCGGTCCCGAGCAGCAACAGCGCGAGCATCGTTCCCGCCAAGCGGTCCAGATCGGCGATCTCGGCGCTGGCGGCCGGGCGCAGCGATTCGGGCAGTCCGGCGATCGGAACGGTCGGGGTGGCCTCGGTGCCGACGACGTGGGGCGCCGAACCGCCGCCGCGCAGCAACGTCGCCCCGAGCAGGAGAGCCACCAGCGCGGCAAGGGTCAGTGTGGCGGTGCGCGTCAGCATGGAGGAAGGAGAACCTCATTATCTTGTGGCTCCCGGCGACGGCTCCCCGCCGGCGAGCGTCCGATCCTCGCCATGGTCCCGTGCCCCTTCGGCCGGTGACGGAGACGAAGATATCATGCCCATGAATTCTGGCGCCAAGGTACCCTTTCTGGAGCTCGGCGGGCAGTACCGCGCGATTCGGAGCGAGGTCGAGGCCGCGATGGCGCGGGTCGTCGCGTCGCAGCGTTTCGTGCTCGGCCCCGAGGTGGAGGCGTGCGAGCGGGCGCTGGCGGACTATGTGGGGAGCGCGCACGCGGTCGGCGTTTCCTCCGGGACCGACGCGCTGATCGTCGCGCTGACGGCCGAGGGAATCGGGCCCGGCGACGAGGTCGTCACCACCCCCTTCACCTTCTTCGCCACTGCGGGCGCGATCGCGCGGGTCGGCGCCACCCCCGTCTTCGCCGACATCGACCCGGCCACCCTCAACCTCGACCCGGCCACCCTCGCCGAGCGCGTCACCGAGCGCACGCGGGCCGTCGTTCCCGTCCACCTCTTCGGCCAAATGGCGGAGCTGCCGCCCATCCTGGAGATCGCCCGCGAGCACGGCCTCGTCGTCATCGAGGACGCGGCCCAGGCGATCGGCGCCGAACGGGAGGGGGTGCGCGCGGGAACGGCCGGCCGCCACGGCTGCTTCTCCTTCTTCCCCACCAAGAATCTGGGCGGCTACGGCGATGGCGGGCTGGTCGTCACCGACGACGCCAGTCGCGCTTCCACCCTGCGCGCGCTGCGGGTCCACGGCCAGAGTTCGCGCTACCATCACCGCTTCGTCGGCGGCAACTTTCGGCTCGACGCGCTCCAGGCGGCGGTGATCGCGGCCAAGCTTCCCCACCTGGAGCGCTGGACCGATGCGCGGATCGCCAACGCAAAGCGCTACCACCGCCTGCTCGGCGATTTCGCGGCCCGGAGCGGCGGCCGCCTGGCGCTGCCCGCCACCGTTGCCGAAGGGCACGCTTCCAACCAGGCCGCCGGGCGGCACGTCTTCAACCAGTTCGTGGTGCGCCTGGCCGATCCGGAGTCCGAACCGCACCGCTCCCCGGGCGACCGCGGCGAGCGTCCCAACCTTCGCGACCGGGTCCGCAAACGCCTTGCGCGGGCAGGGATCGGGACCGCCATCTACTACCCCGTCCCCCTTCACCTTCAGCCCTGCTTCGCGCACCTCGGCTACCGCGCCGGCGATCTGCCGGCCAGCGAGCGCGCGGCCGACGAGGCTCTCGCGCTGCCGATCTTCCCCGAACTCGCCCCCGACCAGATCGAACGGGTGGCGCAATCGCTGCGGGAAGCGTTAGTTGAAGGCTGATTTTACCACCGCCCGGCGCTCGGCATTGCAAAGTCGGTCCCTCCGGCCCCTGCGCGGGCCGGCCCGGATGCAGGCCGCACGACGATGGCGCGCGCGCAACCCCCAAACCCCCTGACCGAGGAATCCGGTCGAGGAAGATCGCACCTGGAGAAGATCGAAATTGAATGAACGAGCGTCGGGAACGGGCGGAACCGAAGCGGGCGGCAAGCGTCTGATCGTGGTCGGCGACCGGGTCTTGATCGAACCGGAGGCCGGCGAGGGGCGCTCCAAGGTGGGACTGTACCTGCCCGCGTCGGCGGTGGACAAGCAATCGGTGCAGGGCGGACGAGTGCTCGCGACCGGACCCGGAACTCCGATCGGCGCCCCCACCGAGCTCAGCGACGAACCGTGGAAGATCGACGGCGGCGAGGCGCGCTACCTTCCCGTCCAGGCCCGGACCGGCGACTTCGCGATCTTCTTCCGCAAGGCCGGCGTGGAGATCAGCTTCGAGGGAACCGACTACCTCGTCGTGCCGCAGGCGGCGATCCTGGTGCTGGTGCGCGAGGCGGAGCGGGAGCTGGAGGGGTTCTGACGGCGCGCGCCCAAGGGGTTCGCGGACGACGGGCGACAATGGGGGGCAAAATGGGAGCGGCGTTCGGACCGGCGCGACATTGCGGTCGTCGGTCGCCGGTGATCTACTATCCCTCCTGACCGGCCGACCCGATTTTTCCGGCAAGACAGCTTTCCCGGCAAGACAATCGGCTCCCACCTTCCTTCCATCGGCAGCGCGCCATGGCCAGCACCCGCACCCATCTCGCTCCGTCCCCGCGCCCGCGCGAAACCTGGAGCGGTCGCATCGGCTTCATCCTGGCGACGGCCGGGTTCTCGGTGGGGCTCGGCAATGTCTGGCGCTTCCCCTGGCTGGCGGGCGAGAATGGCGGCGGCGCCTTCCTCATCGTCTATGTCGCCTTCGCGATCCTGATCGGCATTCCCCTCATGACCGCCGAGATCGCGCTGGGGCGGCGGGCGCAGCGGTCCCCGATCGCGGGAATGGCGCGGCTCACCGGATCGGCGCGCAGCCCCTGGAATGTCATCGGCTGGCTGGGGGTTCTCACCGCCATCCTCATCACTTCCTTCTATGTGATGGTGATCGCCTGGGTGGCCGCCTACTTCGCGATGATCGTGGGGGGAGGCGGGGGACCGGGCGAGACGCCGGAGCAGACCCGGGCCGCCTTCGACGCCTTCGTGGCCCGACCCCTGCCCGTCTTCGGCTACTCGGCGCTGATCATCGCGCTGATGGCGTTCGTGGCCAGCCGCGGCGTCACCCGGGGAATCGAGCGCTACGCCAAGTTCCTCATGCCGCTCCTGGTCGTCATTCTGCTGGTGCTGACGGTGCGCGCGCTCACCCTGCCGGGCGCGGGCGAGGGTCTGCGCTGGTATCTCACTCCGGACTTTTCGCGCCTCACCCCGTCGGCGTACATGGACGCGCTGGGACAGGCCTTCTTCTCGATCGGAATCGGGATGGCGGGCGCCTTCGGGCTGGGCAGCTACCTCGATCGCGACCGCAGCGACGTCCCCGGGAACGCGGCGCTGGTCGTCGGCTTCGACACGGCAATCGCCGTCGTCGCCGGACTGGTCCTCTTCCCCGCCCTCTTCGCCTTCGGGATGGATCCGGACCAGGGCGCGGGCCTGCTCTTCGTCACCATGACCGCCCTCTTCGAGCAGATGCCGGGCGGCACGGTCTTCGGCGCGGCCTTCTTCTTCCTCATGCTGATCGCGGGCTTCACCTCGCAGGTGGCGCTCTTCGAGATCTTCGTCGCCTCCGTCGTCGATTCGCTGGGCACGACCCGGCGGCGCGCGGTCCTCGTCTGCGCGGCGGGCGCCTTCCTGATCGGCATCCCGATCGTCCTCTCGATGGGTCCGTGGTCCGGCGTGCAACTCCTCGGCCTCAACTTCTTCGACCTTGTCAACACCGTCACCGGCGAGTACATGCTCGCGGCGAGCGGTCTCCTCCTTGCCCTCTACGTGGCGGCGAAGTGGGGGTGGCGCGGCTTCCGCGACGAGGCCAACCGGGGCGCGGGCGTCGTGCGCGTGACGGCGTTGTGGAAACCGCTGGTGCGATTCGCGATCCCGGCGGCGGTCGCGCTGGTCCTGCTGGGCGGACTGTTCCCCCTCTTGTTCGGATAGCCCTGGGGCCGATATCCGTGGCGCTCTCCATGCGGCGTGCTTGTCTGGGTTGGGGGACTCAGCGCGACGATTCCCGCCCGGAGCGGGTTCTGTTGCTCGACGGCGGCCTGGCCAGCGAACTGGAGCTTGCGGGATGCGACCTCGACGATCCGCTCTGGTCGGCGCGCGCGCTCCTCACGGCCCCCGAGGCGGTGGAAGAGGCGCATCTGGCCTTTCTGCGCGCCGGCGCCGACGTGATCATCACGGCGACCTATCAGGCCACCTTCGAGGGCTTCGCCGACCGGGGAATCGCGCGCGGCCGCGCCGAGGCGCTCTTCCGGGAGGCCGTTCGCATCGCCAGGCGGGCACGGGAGCGATTTCTGGGCGAAGGTCGCGGCCCGGGCGGGTCGGGGCCGGGTGAAACCCGTTCCGGCGGCGCGGGTGCGAGCGGTTCGGGTCGCGGCCAGGCGCTTTCCGGCAGCTCGTTGGCGGGCGCCTCGCTCTCCTGCGGCCCGGGCTCCGGCGACGCGGCTTCCCGCGATCCACATTCCACCGGCTTGCGATCCCGCGACGCGTCTTCCGGCAACGTCGATTCCGGCAACGACTTTCGTCCCCTGATCGCGGCCAGCGTCGGACCGTACGGCGCCTTCCTCGCCGATGGCTCCGAGTACCGCGGCGACTACCGGATCGATGCGGCCGGGCTGGCCCGGTTCCACCGGGACCGGCTCCGGGTTCTGGCCGACTCGGGCGCCGACCTCCTGGCCTGCGAGACGATCCCTTCCTTCGTGGAGGCGGAGGCGCTGGCCGGTCTCGTGGCCGCGTTGCCGGATGCGCCCCCGGCGTGGTTCACCTTCACCTGCCGCGACGATGCGCACATCAGCGATGGAACGCCGATCGAGCGGGTGGCCGCCTGGGCCGAGGCGACCGATGCGGTGAGCGCGGTGGGGGTGAACTGCACGGCAGCCGAGCGGGTGACGCCCCTGGTGCGCGCGCTGGCGGCCGGGACGCGCAAGGCCGTGATCGCCTACCCGAATGGCGGCGGCGACTGGGACGCCGCGACTAAGCGGTGGAGCGAAGCGGGAGCCGCGACCGACTGGGGGGCCGCCTGCCGCGAGTGGGTGGCCGCGGGGGCGGTGGGGGTGGGGGGGTGCTGCCGGGTGGGGGCGGGGGCGATTCGCGCGATGAGGGCGGCGCTGGATGGGGGAGCGGCTTCCGCGCCGACGCGTTGAGGGTGCGGGTGACGGTCGGCGGCGCCGTACATCCTGCGGTCCGCCGGGCCGACGCCTTGCGGCCGGGGTCGTGAACAGTTCGGTCGCGTGCGCACCCGCCGCTCCTCAAGCCGACATGTCCGGGAACCTTCGCCGTTCCTCGCTTCAAATCCCGGGCCGCGCGCGTTACCTTCTTCCTTCGCGTTTTCCTACGCATTTTCGGGACGTGGCGCAGTCCGGTAGCGCACCTGAATGGGGTTCAGGGGGTCGCCGGTTCGAATCCGGCCGTCCCGATTGACGCAGACTTTCGTTCGGCGGACTTTCGTTCGGCGGAGCGTGCGGAGGCCTTGAGAACCAGACCGCTTTCGCTTCTGGAAGATGTGGAGGGCATTCGCCGACGCCGCCAACGCGCATTCGTCGGCTTCCTGCAGGAGTTGACGCCCCATCTGCACGCCGCCCGCACGGTCGAGCGCCAACTTGACCGCCACCTGGCGCGCCGCTTCAACGTCTTCCGCTACCTCCGCGACGACGAACTCGGCCTCTCGGGGATCATCGCCGACCTGCTCAACCCGGGGGCGGCGCATGGCCAGGGCACGACCTTCCTGGAGGCGATGTTGGAGCTGCTGGGGGTCTCGCCCGACGGCACGCTCGATTCGGACAGCGGCAGTCGCCGGGAATCGGGGGGGCCGAGGAGTACGGCCGCGGACTGGAAGCGACACTTCGACCGGCTGGGCCTCGACGCCACCGAACGGATTCGGGTCGCGACGGAGCGCAGAATCCCGGGCCCCAGGTACATCGACATCACGGTGGAGATTCCGACCGTCAACGGCCCCTTCTGCCTCGCCTTCGAGAACAAGCCCTACGCGGAAGACCAGCACCGGCAATGCAGCGACTACCTGGCGTTCCTCCACAAACACTACACCAGGCGCCACAAGCGCTTCCTACTGGTCTATCTGCCGCCGCGATACCGTCTGCCCGAGCCCTACAGCCTCGTGCCCGCCGACCGCGAGCGCTTCAGCGATCACTTCCGGGTGCTGCCCTGGGTTGCGGACGATCCGATCGACGAGAACGACCGCCCACGACCACGCCTTCATCGGAGAGGGCGCCTCGCTTGCGGACTGGTTCGGCACCTGCTGCAATCTCTCCGACGCCGAGCGCATCCGCTGGTTCCTGCGCGAAGCACAACTCTTCTGCCAACGCCACTTCGGAGAATCGACCATGACCGACACCGAGGCCCGCTACATCCGCGACCACCTGGAGAAGAATCCAAAGCATCTGGACGCCGCCTTTGCGGTTGCGCGCGCATGGCCGAATGTGAAGCACGACGTGTAAAGGCGGTTCCTGGAGCACCTGCGGGATGAGGTGGAGCGGGGGGTGCGGAAGGGGTTTCCGGCAATGGCTGACGAGTTGAACATTGGGTGCAATTACGGCCGGGACGCGAATTGGTCGAATTACTTGTGCGTCTACCGATATGGATGGGCACGGTATGACGACGGAGAGTCCAGGTGGGACGGACGAACTTCGGTGCTGCTGATTTGCGGTCGGGGAGGTCCGACGGGCTGGCACTGGGGTGTGAGAAGCGCGAAGAAAAAGGACCAGATGACCCAATCGGAGAAGGAACGCTGTGACGAAGTCGAAAACGCGCTGAAGCGAAGGGGTCTCTCGCGTCCCGACTCCTGGTGGTGGGCACATGTTGAGTCGCCACGCCATGGGGACTGGAGCGCCATCGTCCCCCAACTTGCCCGGGAACTCCAGGACGGCCAAGGTAAAATCACCGACTACTACGTCAACGGCCTCCTCGAAACCGCCCGGAAGGGCATCCCCGCCATCGACGAGGTGGAAGGCCCCACCGCCGACGCAGCAGCACGGCCCACCGACGCGGCCCGCCCCATGTCAGCGCCGGAATAGAACGCCGGCGCCATACGCAAACGCGATCACGATCTGCGCCCCGGCGGGGCACTGACATCCATGACGATCACCTTGACCTTGTGTCGGAGTTGCGGGGCCAACGAGGCCTCCAACTGACGCCTGAGTTCGCCGGGCGATTCCGGACGGCGACCGCTCGGAGGAGGTTTCCGGAGGTGGTCGGCGCCGAACCACAGAACCAGGTAGACTCCGTAGCCGTCCGATCGGGGGTCGCGACAGTACCGTTTGTGCAACTGGTCGCTTGCGGCGGTCCAGAGATCCGGGCTGGCGGTGTGCTTGACCTCGATGGGGACTGCGTGCGGATGGAAGCGTGCCATGATGTCGGGGTGCTTCCCTTCGGCCACCTCTTCATCCTGGCTGACTGCAACGCCATGCGGCTCAAGCAGGGGTTCCAGACCCCACACCAAGGCCTTCCGGCAGGCGTTTTCGGGCTTCGGCGAAATGACCATCCTGCCCTGTGAGTCTTTTGGGTCAGTGTGCCAGTACTGAATCCAGGCGTCGCTGCTTCCGTTCCGGGTTTGCTTGCCCACTCGGTGCAGCCTGTCGGCCACCAGCGCAGCCATATCCGCCGCGCTGCCTGGTGGGCCGCTCCGCAAGGCTTCGCGCACCTCGCTCACGGTCGGCGGTTTGCGCGTCGCAGCCCGCAGCCTCTCGCCCTGTTCGTCGCGGGCTCGCAGCAGCCTCCCGCGCCACTTCGCCAAGGCAGGGTCGTCCACGAGGTCAGTCAACGCGGACGCGCTATCGTCGTCCACCCGATGCACCAGCGTCTTGATCCAACCGGTCACGAGCGACTCCGCCTTAATCCCGGATGCGAAGCTGTCGCCGCCCATGAAGTGGTCGGTCGTGTCGGGAAGATCGTCCCACGGGGAATGCAGCTTGGCTCCCACCGCCCTGACAAGCCCGGTCAGATGGGCGGTTGGCCATTCCTGGCCGGGTAGCGGCTTGGTCCCCGGCACCAGAAAGTCGACCACATGGTGAACCCTTGCTTCCTCCTTCACGGAAAGGAAGTCGACCAAACGCGGCAAGCACTCGTCGGGTGCAACGAAACTCCCCGCAGCCAGCCAGTAGACCCGTTGGGCCACATCCATCTCGCTCCGGGCCAGCCTCCCTGAAACGAGTTCGGTCAGCTCGCGATCCGGCATGTGCCTGATTGCCGCCAGCAAGATCTGGTGTAGCGCAGCCAGTTGGGCATCCCCCGCGCAGTGATTGGGGAACGGCGTGACCATCTCCGGAAGGGCAAACCGAGCGACCGCGGCGTATTCATCCTTGACCGCCATATCGTACAGGTGTTGGTCGGGCAACTCCTTGGCACGCACCCGAACACGGTTGACTGCAACGAACACCTCGGCAACCACTTCAGGGCGATCGTGAAGCGCGCGGCGATACCATTCCGGTCGACAGTCCACCGAATGGCTGAAGTTCCCCGGTATGGGATGACGCGTGGTTGGCAACCGGGAAAGAAGATAGAACGCCAAGGCCCGTCGGGGCCCGGCTTCGTCCAGTTTTTCGAGGACGTCAACCTTGGCGCCCTCATCCTCGGCAAGACCGGCGAGGAAGGGTAGCGCGTACCAGGACGACATCTTCCGCTCGCGGAGCCGGATGATTTCCTCCATGGTCGGGAGATCGGTGCGGCCCACCAGACAACGGAAGCCACCAATGACCGCGTCCACCACATACCGATCCGAGTCCAAGCGGAGATCCAGGTCCGCTCGTGCCTCGTCGGGACCGCCCGCTTCGAGACCGTTGACATAGACCCGTCCCAGTTCATGGAGCATCTCGGGGGGTCCCTCGCCTACCCCGAGAGTTGTCAGTTGCTCGCGAATGGACGCCACGTATCGAGCCTGCTGCTCTCGCACGGCGGTGTACGGGGGCAACTCTTGCAGTCGCGCCATGTTGTCGGCTTCACGGGCACGCGCCGCCGACCACTGTTCCCAACGTCCCCGCAACATCGGGACGTTGCGGATCGCGGTAACGACCTCGTCATCGTCCAAAGCCGGACCCCACTGCTCGTTTTCGGTCGTGGCCCAGCGAAGGAGTTCGATTGCAACAAGAGGAGCTTTGCCAGTCATTCCGACTGCCTGTCGTAGACACCAGTGGCGGAAACCGTCTGGAACCTCTTCGCCTAGGAACTTGTCTCCAATCACACGATCGAGGAACCGGTTCGGGAGCAGCGATTCGTTGCGGCAAAGGCCTTCCAAGATGAGCGCGAGCTGGATGTCGCGACGCTCACCCAGCCACTCGTAGATCCGCTTCTGCTCCTCGCAGTGACGGGACCTCAGTACCAGGTGCTGACAGTGGGCAGGCGCCAGTCCCGCGCGCTCGCAGTCCGCCTCGATCAGTTCGAACCAGTCATACAGTTCGCCGACATCGACTTCGTCGCCGAACAGCTCCAACGCCCGCCCCAGTACGCGGAAAGGCACGACCTCCAGATCGTGCTGCGCCAGGGTCAACAGCAGCTCCTGCGCCCTTGCCATAAGGACTTGCAGGAGAATCCTGACCTGCTCCGGAGAGGAGTCTTCCACCAGATCCTTCTTCCAGAACGATGCCCCCTTGCCGCGTGGTGCCCTGCTCGACGGCAAGTAGTCCCAGATCTCTTCGGCGCCGATGTGCTCCGGATAGAGATGCGTCAGCAGCTCGCCGCGCAGTTCGTCGCGGTTGTCCCGGCGGACACGGCCATCGGACAGCTTTCGAAGAAGCTCAAGCAGCACCCGGGGGCCGTCGGATTCAGTCTGCAGCACATGGATCAACGCACGGACCGCCAGATGTCTGACCCAATCCCCCCAGGTGTCGTCTTCGGCCACGGCGAGCAACGGACTACGGGCCTCGGCCGCGCTCGCGCGGGGGGAGTCGGTCCAATCCGAGCTGGATCCGACAAGCGGCGTCAGGCCTCGCAGCAACAGGCCCACCAGTTGCTGGCGTCCCTGCGAACGATCCGAGTCGAGGAGGCGCGCCCACAGGATTTCCTTGGCCGGTCCCGCCAACAGTGAATCGAGCGATGCCCAGGATGGCGCAATCCACCTGTAGTTGAGGTGCGACTCAAGCCGCGACAGCAGGCGTTCCGCCTCGTCGCGATCCAGGTGCCCGGCGTCTCCGCCGAACGCGACGCCGATCGGGTCCCCATCGATCAGCAGCTTGCGCGCCTCCTTGTTCATTGCCGCCAACCATGCGGATACTCCCTTGAGGTCGGGAACCACCGCGCCGTCCCCGCCAGCCATCAACGCGAGCACCCGTGTCGCGGGGAGCCCCTCCCGGATGACCTTGTCCAGATACCCTGCCGCAAGGAACTCGGCGATCCGGCGGTGGCGAGGCCATCTGCCGGTCTCGGCGCTTCCGACGAACAGCTTTGTGTCCAACGTGAACTTGAGTAGTTCCTGGGACCCGCCGGCTTCGCTCAACGGCGGGTAGTCGCCCTTTCCTGGTCCCCGCCGTGACCACCCCAGTTTGTCCGACAGGAGAATGATCGCGCACAGCCGACCTGCGGCGGAGACCAACTCCTGGCCTGAAAACGGCACTCCGTCCCACGCATCCTGATGCTCCCTGTTGAGATCCTGGACCAATTCCCTGCATGCACGCTTAAAGGTGGCAAGCTGGGTGTCGGGCCATGGTTCCGCTGACTCGGGAGTCACCGCCTTGGCGAGCACTTCCAGAAGGAGAGGATTCTGAAGGAAGGCATCCAGACCGCGTTCGCTCGCGTTCCACAGGAAGTCGTCCGGGTCCTCGATTTCCAAGGAAACTAGGATCTCGCGAGCACCGTCCCTGCTCAGCGGGTCGAGCCGCAGCAGGTGGACCTCTCCACCGTTCGTTACCGAGGACAGTTCGCGGAGATCGCTTCTCCCCAGCCAGGACTCTTCGCGACACGAGAGCCTGAAGCGCGGCTGGCCCAGGTGCTCAATCCGACTTAGTACCTCGTCTAACGGCTCGTGTGGGTCACCACCGCCGGCTCGCTGCTCGTCCAAGCCGTCTATGAACAGGATCTTCCGTTTCCACTCCGGGTGGCTTCCAGGGTACCGACGGATGAAATGCCGGGCAGTCACGTAGCAGTGGTCGTCACCCTCCCCCCGCTCGCCGATAAACGCCGTGGTCTTTCCCGACCCCGCTTCGCCGAGCAAGACATAGGCATGCGCCGAACGAAAGTCGGCCAGCGTCTCGCCCAGCGACTCCCATCGATCGTCCCTCCATCGCGACACCGTGCGCTCAATTGCCACGATGAGCCTCCTCCAGCCAATACGCGGCGGCTTCGGAAAAGAACTCGTTCAGCGGCACACCCCCGGTTCCGACCACGAGCAGCTTCGCATGCGGGAATCGGCTTTGGAACGCCGTGAGGCCCGCGAGATTGCCTTGTCGGCGGCCGCTCTTCACCTCGATCGCCACCAGGCGCCGCCCTGACGAGAGCACGAAGTCGACCTCATGGGCCGCGTCCCTCCAGTAACGCAGACGAACGATCCCGTCCGGGGAGAGGGTGTTGAGCAGATGCGCCCCGACCGCGCTCTCGCACAGGCGCCCCCAGAAGGTTCCATCGTATCTCACGCGCTCGAAGGAACCGGGGTATCCCGCCGTCATGACGGCGGTGTTCAATACGTTGAGCTTCGGACTGGATCGTTTCACCAAGTGCGGTTTGGCGCTGTGCTTCTCCAGACCGGTGACCAGTCCGGCATCCGCAAGGAGGTCCAGGTAGTGGGCCAGCGTCGTGGTGTTTCCCGCGTCGTCGAGCTGCCCCTGCAGCTTGCGGTAGGAAACCACTTGCCCGGAATACTCGGAAGCCAGGTCCAGCAACGCCCGCATGAGCGACGGCTTTTTGACGCGCGTCAAGGAAAGAATGTCTATAGTGCCCCCGATTTTCTTGGACAGTACATTAGCCATTCATCCGGGGTCGAAGCGAGAGGAGGCACAGGATGTCTCGGAGCACGAAGGAGCAGGACAGGGCTGGCCGCTTGGGGAGGCCGGCCGGCCTCCCCAAGCGG
>JAJEBW010000046.1 GCA_022822325.1 Gemmatimonadota bacterium
TCGCGCTCCCGAAGCGCCTCCAGCGCCACACGCGCCTTGAAGTCGGGCGTGAATCGTCGTCTCTTCCTGGCCATCTCGGTGCCTCCTGTTCGATACTGGAATCCACCTTAACGACCTGTCCAAAAAACCGGGACCACCTCAGACCCCTGCGAATCCACCCTTCACCACTGGACGGAATCGCGGATCCTTCCCATAATTGTTGCAAATCCGATAGTTTGTTGCAAAACCGATAGTACAGTGTGTGAAATGCGACAATTATTCCACGATTCAGCGCAGAGCGCGGCACGAGGGGAGGGTGCCCGGGTATCCGCCGCCGATTCCGAGATGCCGAGCCCGCCACTACAGGATGCCGCCCGGCAAATCCGGCGATCGCCCTCGCCCATCATCAGGCGCCCCGGTCTCGCGGCCCAGCTTCGCACCTGTCTGGATGAATCCCCCGCGGTCGCGGTTACCGGAGCCAGACAGGTCGGGAAGACGACCCTCGCGCGGATGGTCGCCGACTCGTGGCCGGGTCCCACGCACCTCTTCGATCTGGAGGTGGCGACTCACCGCGCCGCTCTCTCCGCCACGCCGGCCCGGGTGCTCGGAAGCTGCGAAGGGCTGGTCGTTCTCGACGAAATCCAGCGAATGCCGGCTCTCTTCGAGGTGTTGCGACCGATCTGCGACGATCCCGGGCGCCGGGCGGTCTTCCTGCTTCTGGGCAGCGCCTCGCCGGAGCTGGTGCGCGGGGTTTCGGAAACCCTTGCCGGCCGTGTGCTCTTCGTCGACATGGGGGGGCTCTCGCTTGACGAGGTTGGGCCGGAGCGTCAGGATCGGCTCTGGCTGCGCGGCGGTTACCCGCGGGCCTACCTCGCACCATCGGTTGGAGCGTGGAAGCGCTGGGTCCATTCCTATTCGCGGACCTTTGTGGAGAGGGACATTCCCATGCTGCGGCCCGGCACCTCGACCGAGGCCATTGCGCGCTTCTGGCGGATGCTCGCCCACCTTCACGGACAGAGGTGGAACGGATCGGCTCTGGCTCGCGCGCTGGACACTTCGGTCCCCTCGGTGAACGCCTACCGCGGCCTGCTCGCCGGCGCCTTCATGATCCGTCTTCTGCCGCCCTGGTTCGAGAATCTGGGCAAGCGTCTGGTCAACAAGCGTCTGGTCAAATCGCCCAAGCTCTATCTCCGGGACAGCGGCCTGTTGCACGCCCTCCTCGGGGTGGACGAAATGATCCAGCTCGCGGCCCATCCACGCCATGGATCCAGTTGGGAAGGGTTCGCGCTGGAGCAGACCCTGCTGGCGCACGGACAGCGCGAGGCGTATTTCTTCGCGACGCAGCGGGGGGCCGAGCTCGACCTGATGCTCCTCAGGCGGGGGAAGCGCTGGGGGTTCGAGTTCAAGTGCACCGAGTCGCCGCGCACGACCCGTTCCATGCACATCGTGAGCCGCGATCTGGGGCTGGAGCGACTCTGGGTCGTCTATCCGGGCGATCTGGAGTTCCCACTGGCCGATGGGATTGCCGCGTTGCCGCTGGCCGGCGTTTCGGGGCTTGACTTGCGCTGACGAATGAGCGGGATGGCCGGGCCGCGAGGCGTCCCGGGCAGGGCAGGCCGGTCCGTGGTGGAAGACCGGGGGAACCGGGGGCGGCAGCGTGGGGTAGATCGGTGGATGTTGGGGAAAGGATCGCCAACCAGGATGCACTGGGGTTGCGCGCGCGCCATCATCCTGCGGCCACCATCCGGGCCGGCCCGCGCAGGGGCCGGACGCCGCGGTCTCCTCGCGGCCCCGAGGGGATGGTTTCGGCCTCCTCCCCGCACACAGGGAGCGACCATGACGCGGACACCATTCCGACCGCCGCCCGCCCTCGCCGCGCGCGACCGCTCCAGCCCGCTCCGCTCCCGTCGTCCGGCCCTCATCCGCTGCATCGCGCTCCCCTTCTTCATCGCGTGGGCGCTCGCGCTCCCCTCGTCTCCTCCCGCCGCCGCCCAACCCACCCGCGCCGACTCGGCGGCCATCCTCCTCGCAACCGCCGCCGACTTCGGCGAAGGGGGCGATTCGGAATCGGCCGAGGCGCTCTACCGGCACATCCTGGAGCGATTCGCCGACACCCCCGCCGCGCAGATGGCCCGCGCCCAACTCGACGCCGTGTCCGCGGAGCGGTTCCGGGGCGGCGGCGAAACCGAGCTCAAGGTCTGGTCGACGACCGCCGGGATCTGGCTGGGCCTTGCGGTTCCGACGGCGCTGGACGCCGCGGACTCCGAGGCATACGGAGCCGGACTCCTCCTGGGGGCTCCCGCGGGATTCCTCCTGAGCCGGCGCTACGCCGCGTCGCGACCGCTCTCGCTGGGGCAGGCGCGCGCGATCACCTGGGGCGGAACGTGGGGCGCGTTTCACGGCATGGCGCTGGCGAACGCGCTGGATTTGGGCGGAGAGTTGCGCAGCGGCAACGAGCACAGGGATCCCGAGACCATCGAGGCCGTCTTCGCGACGATGATCGCGGGCAGCGTGGTGGGGATCGGGGCGGGGGTGTGGGCCGCCGGGCGCGAAATCAGACCGGGAACGGCCACCTCGGCCACTCTGGGAACGCTGTGGGGCGCCTGGTTCGGGGTGGCGACCGGCACGCTGATGGACCTCGGCGAAAACGACATGTGGGCGACGGTCGCGGTCGCGGGCGATCTGGGGCTGCTGGCGGGTACGCTGGCCGGAAGCCGCTGGGAGATCACACGTTCGCGGGCCCGGCTGGTCAGTGTGGGGGGACTGATTGGCGGCGTGGGCGCGATGGGGGCGCTGCTTCTGACCGACTACGAGTTCGAGGACGGCGACTGGGTCGTATTTCCCCTGGCGGGCAGCGTTCTGGGCCTTGCGGCGGGAACCGCGCTGACACGAAATGGGGGCGTGGAGAACGACCCGAGCGAGGATGCGGGGGCGGGGCCGCTCGGCGCGGGCGGCGCGCTCCTGAACTGGTCGGGGGGGGACTGGTCGGTGGCCGCGCCGGTGCCGGCGCCGGTTCGCGTGAAGGCCCTGACGGGCGATGGGCGGCGGGGCGGGGTGGGGTGGCGGGTGCCGCTCTTCGGGGCGCGGTTCTGATCCGCGGGAATTGTCATGGCCATGATCACCGACCACTTCTCCTGGGAGGAAGCCGCCGACCGCCGCGGCAATCCCATGCCGCCCGAGGTGCGCGACGCCGTGGTGCGGATGGCCGGTTTTCTGGAAGTCATCCGCACGGAGGCGGGCGCTCCGCTCCGGCTCTCAAGCTGGTACCGCCATCCCGACCACCCCATTGAGCGACGGAAGGCGCGGCCCGGTCCCCACACCACCGGCCTCGCGGTCGATGTCCTCTGCCACGGCCGCCTGGCCATGCGCATCCTCCGCGCGGCGCTCGGCCACGACGTGCACGGCCTCGGAATCAACCAGCGCGGCCCGCGCGCCTCGCGGTACCTTCACCTGGATCTGGTCGAAGGCGACGAATACCGTCCGCGGCCGCACATCTGGAGCTACTGACCCCCATCCATCGGTCCCGGCCGGGTGCAGCCGGGTCGCTCCGCGGAAGTCGGGGATCAAGACGCTCATGCGCCCTCACCAAGCGGCGAGCTCCACAATCGCCCTGAGCACATCGTCCGCCTGCGGCAGAATCGCCTTCTCGAGCTGCGGCGAAAAGGCCACCCAGGTATCGAGCGCGGCCACGCGGCGCACCGGTCCGTCCAGCCAGGGGAAGCACTCGTCGGCGATGAGCGCGGCCACTTCCGAGCCCACTCCCCAGGTCAGCGCATCCTCGTAGGCGACCACAACCTTGTTTGTGCGGCGAACCGAATCGGCCACGGTGTTCATGTCCAGCGGCGAGAGCGAGCGCAGATCGATGACCTCGACGTCGATTCCATGTCGGTCTTCCGCGATGCGCGCGGCGTCCAGCGAACGCTTGACCATGGCGCCGTAGGTGACCACGGTCAGATCGTCGCCGGCGCGCACAACCTTCGCCTTGCCGAAGGGCACCATGTAGTCGGGACCGGGATCGGCGCCCTTGTTGTGCACCTGGCGGTAGAGATGCTTGTGCTCGAAGAAGATGACCGGATCGTCGCAGCGGATCGCGGTGCGCAGCAATCCGTTGGCGTCAAGCGCATTGGAGGGGCAGACGACCCGCAGACCCGCGGTGTGCGTGAAGAGGGTGGCCGCCGTCTGAGAATGGTACATTCCCCCCTTGATGTAGCCGCCATAGGTTGTGCGCACAACGACCGGCGCGGCCCAGCGTCCCCCGGAACGATAGCGCATTGTGGCCAGCTCGTTGCGGATCTGCATGAAGGCCGGCCAGATGTAGTCCACGAACTGAATCTCGACGACCGGCTTGAGTCCGCGCGCCGCCATCCCGATCGCGCGCCCCACGATGTTGGCTTCCGCGAGCGGGGAATTGTACACGCGGTTGCTCCCGAAGCGCCCCTGCAAACCGTGCGTCACCTTGAAGACGCCGCCCTTTCCCTTCACCTCCCTGAGCGCCTCCTCGCGCGAGGCGTCGGCCACGTCCTGCCCGAAGACGACGATGCGCCGGTCGCGTTCCATCTCGCTTTGCAGGCACCGGTTGAGGAGATCGACCATGGTGAGGGGGCGGTCGTCGACAAAGCCGGGGCGATCCTCGGTGTCGAAATCGGGGCCGGTCGGATCGACGGTCTCGGAGTAAAGCCACTTCGTCGCGGTCTCGGGCGCGGGCTGCGGGTGCTCCAGCGCCTGGTCGGCGGCGGCGGCGACGGCTGCGCGGGCGTCGGCGCGAATCCGGTCGAGCTCGCCGGCGGTGGCGGTCCCGGTTTCGATCAGCAGTCGGCGCGCCCGGGCAATGGGGTCGCGGCGCTCCTGGCGGGCGCGTTCGGCGGCGGTCCGGTAGAGGGTCTCGTCGTCGGAGCCGGAGTGGGAATAGGGACGGATCGTGTGGGCGTGCAGCAGAGCCGGTCCCTTCCGCTCCCGGCACCAGCGCACCGCCGCCCGCGCGGCCCGGTGGCTCTCCACCAGATCGGTTCCATCGCACTCGACGATCTTCAGCCCCGGAAAGCCGGTCAGCAGACGCGACACATTTCCCCCGGCCGTCTGCACCTCGACCGGAACCGAGATCGCGTATTCGTTGTCCTCGACGACAAAGAGGATCGGGAGCTCGAGATTGCAGGCGGTGTTGAGCGCCTCCCAGAACTCGCCCTCGGAGGTCGCGCCGTCGCCCGTGGTGCAGACCACGATCTCGTCCTCGGCGAAGGTGGTGACGTCCTGGCGCAGCTCGGGATCGATCGTCGCCCGAAGCCCCGCCTCGGCCGTTCCCACGGCATTCAGAAACTGCGTTCCGGTCGGCGACGACGCAGCCACGATGTTGTAGCGGGCGTCCCCGAAGTGCGCCGGCATCTGCCGTCCGCCGCTCGCCGGATCGGCCTCGGCCCCCATCCCCTGCAGGAGCTGTTCCATCGGATTCACGCCCAGCGCCAGCGCGAGCGCCCGGTCGCGGTAGTAGAAGTAGAACCAGTCGGACCCCGGACGCAGCAAATCGGCCAGCGCCACCTGCACGGCCTCGTGCCCCGCTCCGGCTATGAGAAAGAAGACCTTCCCCTGCTTGTGGAGCATGGCCTCGCGGTCGTCGATCGCGCGCGCGGTGACCATGGTGCGGTACCAGCGCAGGAGCGTTTTCCGGTCGGGAAGGTCGGCTTCGATTTCGGAGTCGAGTGGGTGTTCGAGTGTCGCCATCCTGGTCCGCCGCTGGAGGAATCGTCCGCGATCGAGGCGCGCCGCTCGCCGGGGCCAACAAGCGCGTTGCTCGCCGGGGCCAACAAGATAATACTGCGGAACCGTCCGCTTCCGGCAAGCGTTGCGGGACCGTCCGCCTCCGGCAGGTTGAACTTCAGCTCCCCGCGAGTTCCCGGAGCGCCCGTCCCAGTCCCTCCGCCGTCGTCGCCGGCTCGAGACATCTCCCGCCGCGGCAGACGAAGGCCTTGCCCCGCGCGCCCCGGCGGCCCTCCATGGCGGGAAGAGCGGCGATCAGGGGTTCGTTGGGGTCGCCGCCTGCGATCACGCGATGGGGATGGGGGCGCCGGTGCGCCCGCGCGAGCATGGCGGCGGCCCGGTTCGGCGTCTCCACGATGGTGATTTCAAGTGGAAGGGTGGAGCGGAGGAGCGCCGCAACGAGGAGCCGGCCCGCCCCGGTGGGATAGCGCTCCATCGTGCCGCTCTCTCTTGCCAGGACCGCGTCGGCGATCTCGCCCCACTCCTCGCGGCCGGCGAGGGCGGCCAGCCGGACCAGCAGCTCCACCGCGAGCGAGTTGCCCGACGGGGTGGCGTTGTCGAGGATGTCGCGCGGCCGGACCACGAGCTCTTCGCCTACGTCGGCGGCGTCGTGGAAGATCCTCTCGGCGGGGGACCAGAAGTGGTCGACGGCGGCCTCGGCCATCCACGACGCTTCGGCGAGCCAGCGCGGCTCCAGGGTCGCTTCGTAGAGGGAAAGGAGGGCGTTGCCGAGGGCGGCGTAGTCTTCGAGAAAGCCCTCGATGTGGACGCGGTCGCCGGTGAGGACGCGGTGCAGCGTATCGCCGGTGCGCAGCGTCTCCAGGAGGAAGCCGGCCGCCCGCTTCGCCGCCTGTGTGTAGTCCGGGCGTCCCAGCGCCGGTCCGGCCTCCGCCAGGGCGCGAATCGTCATGCCGTTCCACGAGGCCAGGATCTTCTCGTCGCGCATCGGCTGCGGCCGCCGGGCCCGCACCGCCCCGAGGGTGGCCCGGGCGTCCCTCAGAATCGCCTCCAATTCCCCCCGCCCCAGCCCCTCCTGGCGGGCCACCGCATCCACGTCGTGCGGAAGGTGCAGGATGTTGCGGCCCTCGAAGTTCCCCCCCTCGCTAACATCGTGCACCCTGCACAGGAGCCGCGCCGCGCGGGCGTCGAGCGCTTCCTCCACCTGCCCCGGCCTCCAGAGGTAGAACGCCCCCTCTTCGCCCTCGGAGTCGGCGTCGCGCGCCGAAAAGAAGGCCCCGTCGGGCGAGGCCAGATCCTCCAGCACATAGTCCAGCGTCTCCTCCGCCACCCGTCCCAGCCCCCCCGCCCCGGTCCTCCCGCCCCCGTCCGGCGCACCCTCCAGGAGCGAGGCCCGCGTCAGCGCCCGCGCCAGGAGCGCATTGTCGTAGAGCATCTTCTCGAAGTGCGGAACCAGCCAGCGCGCATCGACCGAGTAGCGATGAAATCCCCCGCCGACATGGTCGCGAATCCCGCCCGCCGCCATCCGCTTCAGGGTGTGAGCCGCCATCGTCGCCGCGTGCGAATCCCGTCCCCGGACAGGCCCTCCCCCCGCGCCGGACCCTTCTCCCGCCGCCTGCCCCGCGCGCAGCAGAAAGTCCAGGAAGACCGGTTGCGGAAACTTGGGCGCGCCCCCGAATCCCCCATGCGCGGGATCGAATCCACGCCCCGCCAGCGCGACCGCATGCCCGATCAGCCTTTCCCCGCCCAGTCCCCCGTCCCCCGCCCCCAGACCCGGTTGCGGCTCGGTGGCGCTCCGTCGCAGAACTTCGCGGATCTTCGCGCCGGCCCGTTCCACATCGCTTCGCCGGTTCGCGTAGGCGTCGGCCACCGCACCCAGAAGCTGCCGAAAGGACGGCATTCCGTGGCGCGGTTCGGGCGGAAAGTAGGTGCCGCCATGAAAGGGGATTCCCTCGGGCGTCAGGAAGGCGGTCAGCGGCCAGCCCCCCTGCCCGGTCATCGCCTGGACGGCCTTCATGTAGATCGAGTCGATGTCGGGACGTTCCTCGCGGTCCACCTTGACATTGACGAAGAGGCGGTTCATGAGCCGCGCCGTCTCGGGATCCTCGAAGGACTCGCGCTCCATCACATGGCACCAGTGGCAGGCCGAATAGCCGATCGAGAGCAGAATCGGCAGATCGCCTTCGCGGGCGAGCCGGAGCGCTTTTTTCCCCCACGGACGCCAGTCCACCGGGTTGTGGGCGTGCTGAAGGAGGTAGGGACTGGTTTCGCGAGCGAGTCGGTTGGGCATGGGAGACTACTTTATTGGAGGTTCGTTGGGGGCGATTCGACCGGGAGCGATTTGCCGGGAAGCGATCATGCATGGATGTCGCCCGGTTGAAGAGCGACGAGGCCGAACGCGACGAGGCGCGGCGCCGGCGGCCGGGCGATCATGGACGAGGGTGATGGATTGAAGGTCCGGGAAATGCGGGGTTTCCGGAGCATGAAGGCCGTGCTCGGCAATCCTTTCGTGCGGCTGGCTCTGCGGCGTCCCGGGCTCTGGCCCGGTCTCCTGGCGGCGGCGTGGACCTTTCGGCGGCGCGGGTGGCACCGCCGGGCGCCCTTCCTGCCGCTGCCCTCCGCCGCCTACATGCGGTGGCGCATGGAGACGGCCTACGGGGAGAGCGACGCGGTCCCTCCCCTGGACGAACTTGCGGGCTTTGTGAGGTGGTCCGCCGAGATGCGGCGCCGGATGCGTCCCCGGAGCGGTCTCTCGCCGCGCGCCCGTCTTCTCGCGCTGGCCCTGGTCGCGCTCGCGGTGGCGTGGATCAATCTGCGCGCCGGCGACTCGGGCCAAATCCGGGAGATGGTCGTGGCGGCGGGCTACCCCGGTCTCTTCCTGGCCGCGCTGGCGAGCGGATTCAATGTAATCGCTCCGGTGCCGGTCGCGTTCTTTCATCCCTTCCTCGTGGATTCCGGTTTCGCCTCCCTTCCCGTCCTGGTCACGATCGCCCTGGGGATGACCACGGGCGATCTCGTCGGCTTCCTCGTCGGCCGCTCCGCCCGCGAGTTCACCGGCGCCTTCCGGAGGCTGGGACTGCGCATGGAGCGCGTGCTGAAGCGATTCCGGGCGCGCCATCCCCTCCTCGTCTACATTCCACTCTTCCTCTATGCGGCGCTGTCTCCCTTTCCGAACGAAATCGTGGTGATTCCGCTGGCCTTCATGGGGTATTCGCTCCCGGGCGTGATGATCACCGTCCTCTGCGGCAATGTCGTCTTCAATGCGGGCGTGGCCTTCGGGGCCTCGTGGGTGTGGGGATGGTTCGGCGGATGAGACCGGGACCGGCGGCGCAACCGGTGAACGCGCAGGGGGACCGCGAGCGGGCGCGGGGCGGCGCCACGGCCGGGGATGCGGCATGATCGTCGTCGGGCTGACCGGAAGCATGGCCGCGGGGAAGTCGGCGGTGGCCGGAATCTGGCGGTCGCTGGGGGTGCCGGTGGCGTCGGCCGACGAGATGGCGCGGCGCGCGGTGGCTCCCGGTTCGCCCGCGCTGGCGGAGATCTCCCTGCTGCTGGGGCCGGAGGCGATCGGACCGGATGGCGGGCTGGACCGCGCCGGGGTGCGGGAACGGGTCTTCGGCGACGACGGGCTGCGCCGCGAGCTGGAGCGGATCGTGCACCCCGAGGTGAGGCGGCTCCGCGATGCGTGGATGGAGGAGCGGCGGGAAGCGGGGGAGGGGATCGTCGCGTGGGAGGTTCCCCTTCTCTTCGAGCTGGGAATGGAGGAGGAGGTCGATGTGGTGGTCGTCGTGGATGCGCCCGAGGCTCTGCGTCTGAAGCGCGCGGTGGCCAACCGGGGGCTGGCCGGGGCCGAGGCGAGAGCGATGATGGCGGCGCAGCTTCCGGCCCGGGAGAAGCGCGCGCGCGCCGATTTCGTGATCGGGAACGAGGGATCGCGCGAAGAGTTGGCCGCGCGGGCTGCGGAGGTGATGGCGCGGGTGGCGGTGGCGGGGAGGGGCGGGGGAAGGGATCTCCGGCGCGGGCCCGGGACGGGGGAGCGCGGCCGCCGCATCGACGCGGTCCTGGATCTGTTGCTGAAGGCGTCGCCGGTGGTGGTGACGACGCACGCGAACGCCGACGGGGACGGCGCGGGATCCTCGGTGGCGCTGGCGGCCTTCCTGCACGCGCATGGGGCCGAGGTGCGGCTGGTCAATCCCACGCCCTTCCCGAAGAGCTACGCCTTCCTCCTTCCCGATCCCGCCTGGGCGCTGGAGCCGAAGAGCGTCGCGGAGGCCGACTGGTGCCGCCGGGCGGGCGCCGCCGCGATCGTGGACACCGCCGTGCCGAAGCGGATCGGGCGAATCGCGCCGCGAATCCGGGGATTGCCGACGGTCGTGATCGATCATCATCCGCCGGGGAAGGGCGCCTTCGACGCCACGAGCTTCATCGATGTCGGCGCCGCCGCGGTGGGCGAGCTCGTCTTCGAGATCATCGAGCGGGCGGGCGGACCCTGGACCGAAGCGATCGTCGATGCGCTCTATGTGGCGATCCTCACCGACACCGGGGGCTTCCGCTTCCGGAACACGACTCCGCGCACCCTCCGCGCCGCCGCTCGCCTGGTGGAGCTCGGCGCCGAACCGGAGAGCCTGCACCGCGCCGTCTGGTCGAGCGCGCACCCCCGCCGCTACGCCCTCCTGCGCGAGGCGCTGGCCACCCTGACGGTGCACGAGGACGGCCGGGTGGCGTGGATGACGGTGTCGCGCGAGGCCTTCGACCGTCTGGGCGCGACCGGCGACGATCTGGAGGGGTTCGTGGATGTGCCGCGCGACCTGGCCGGGGTGGAGATCGCGATCCTCTTTCGGACCACCAAGGACGGCCGGATCAAGGTCTCGCTGCGCGCGCTGCCCCCGACCGCGGTGAACGGGATCGCGCGGGAGCTGGGGGGAGGGGGCCATGCGCAGGCGGCGGCGGCCGTGGTTTCGGGGAAGCTGGATTCGGTGCGGGAGCGGGTGGTGGCGATGGCGGTGGCCGCGCTGGGAGGGGCGGGGCGGTGAGGGGGGGCGGAGGAGGTCCCGGGTGGCGGCCGCGGCCCTTTGGCGCGGAGAACGCCCCGGGAGAGGGACCGGGGGTGCCGGAGGCGTTGCCGCGCACGATTCGCGAGGTGGGGCGGCGGCTGGGGGCGGGGGGGATCGACCGCATCTGGATCTTTCCTCCGCTGATCGAGGGTCGCCGCGAGTGGGGGCTGGTCGCCGCGAGCTGCTACGCCGAAGGAGAGTCCCGCCGGATCGTCACCGCGCCCTACCAGGCCCGCAGGACCGGCAAGGGACTCTTTCTCGACTGGAAGGTCCGCGAACAGGGGACCGCCACCGCCGACCGCATCGGACGGGTGATGGATGGGGCGGCGCGCCGCGGTCCGGCTCCGCTGGGCGCCCCGCGGGTCGTGGAGATTGGCGGCGACGAGGCGGCCCTTGCAGCGTTGATGGCAACATTCGTGGAAGAGCGCCCCGGCGATCTCTTCCGGGAAGCGGTGGCGGGAGCGCCGGCAAGCGCGCCGGAGCCGTCCGTCCCGCGGCCGGGGCCAGGAGGAAGGAAACGATGAACACAGGGCCCACCGACATCGATCCCTATGTGGCGATCTTCGCCCGCTACCTGCGCGAACGGGGGCTGGCCGTGACGCAACAGCGCACCGCGGTGGCCGAAGCCGTCTTCTCGTCGTCCGGCCACCGTTCCGTCGACGACCTGCACGCCGCTCTGCGCGGCCGCGGGCTCAGCCTCGGCAAGGCCACGATCTACCGCACCCTCGGTCTCCTGGTCCAGAGCGGCCTCGTCGAGGAGCACGACTTCGGCGAGGGCTTCCGCCGCTTCGAGCACCGTCTCTCGCGCGATCCCGTCCACCACCACATGGTCTGCATCCGGAGCGGCGAAGTCATTGAGTTCCGCAGCGAGGCCCTTGCGCGCATCGTTCAGGAGACCGCCGCCCGCCACGGCTTCCGCCCCGCGTACCACAAGCTGGTGATCTTCGGCCTGTCCCGCGCCAGCCAGGAATCGGGAGCCGATGTGGAGTATCGCGGCATCACCTGCCCGATCGAAGACACCCCGCCCGAATCCTGATCCCCCCGAGCCCCGCCGCCCCGCCACGCATCCCCCGCCTTCTCGTCCCCCCCAACCATCCCCACCCCCGCCCCCCCCATGCCCAACCGCCGCGACCCCGCCGACCCCGCCCGCACCGGCACGGCCACCATCCATGCGCTTCCCGCCGGCCTGGAGGCGCTGCCCTGGGAGCTTCCCCGCGTCTTTCTGGGACTGGACGGCGCGCCCGCCACCGCGGAGGGCGCGGCCACCTGGATCCTTCCCGTTCCCTACGAGGCCACCACAAGCTGGGGATCCGGAACCCGCCAGGGTCCCCGCGCGATCATCGAGGCCTCGCGCTACGTCGAGCTCTTCGATCACGAGCTGGGCCGCGACCCCTCCGCCGACGGCGTATACACCTTTCCGGCGCTGGAAATCATCCGCGGCGACGCGGCCCGCGCCATGGCCGAGCTGGAGGCCGCCAGCGCCCGTATCCTGGAGGCCGCCCGGGGACGCCGGGTCGTCATGCTGGGGGGCGAACACTCCGTCTCGGCGCCCGCGATCCTTGCCCACGCCGACCGCGACGCCGCGCTGGGCGGATCGGAACGTCTCTCCGTCCTCCAGTTCGACGCCCACCTCGACCTGCGCGAGAGCCACGACGGCAACCGCTTCTCGCACGCCTGTGCCATGGCGCGGGTCATCGACCGGGTGGATCTCGTAACGGTGGGAGCCCGCGGAATCAGCGCCGGGGAATGGGAGGCCGCCCGCGCGCGCGACCACGTCGCCGTGATACCCGCCGAGGAGCTGGCCCGGGGCGACGACTGGATCGATCGCGCTCTGGCGGCGCTCGGCCCGCGCGTCTACCTCACCTTCGATGTAGACTTCTTCGATCCCTCCCTCGTTCCCTCCACCGGCACCCCGGAGCCCGGCGGCGGCCAGTGGTACCCCGCGCTGGCCCTTCTGCGGCGCGTCTTCGCCGAACGCGGCGTGGTCGGCGTCGACGTGGTCGAGCATGCGCCGATTCCGGGCCTTTCCGCACCCGACTTTCTGGTTGCGCGCCTGGTCTACAAGATGATCGGGTACTGGAGCGAGTCCCCGCACCCCTGGAGCACCGAGTGAAGCCCCGCCGTCCCCCTGGGGGGGACGCCGGAGCGCGAACTTGCAACCCATGCCCGGAAAGTCCCATGAGACCCCCGCCGCTCCCCCTCGGGGGGGACGCCGGAGCGCAGCTTTGTCACGAGCACCCCTGGAGCGCCGAGTGAGGCCCCCGCGGATCCCCCGGGGGGACGCCGGAGCGCGATATTCGTCAGTTCACCCTGAAGCGACCCTTGAAGCTGTGCCGTCCCCCGCCGCAAGGGACGCCGGAGCGATCTCGAAACAATCCCTGGAGCACCGCATGAAATCCCGCCGCACCTCCCCGCTCGCCGCCGTCCTCCTCTCGCTGGCCGCCCTTCTTCCACCCCTCTCCGCCTCGGCGCAGCTTGCCGGGCAGATCCCCGACGAGATCTGGGAGAGCTTCGTCTGGCGGTCGGTCGGCCCGACGAACATGGGCGGGCGCGTGACCGACATCGAAGGGCTGGCGAGTCCGTCCAAGACCTTCTATGCGGCTGCGGCCGCGGGCGGGATCTGGAAGACGACCAACAACGGCATCACCTTCCGCTCGATCTTCGACGATCCCCGGGTGGCGGCGATGGGCGACCTGGCGATCGCGCCGAGCGACCCCGGCCAGCTCTGGGCCGGAACCGGCGAGGAGGATTCGCGCAACTCGATCTCGCCGGGCGGAGGGGTCTTCCATTCCGCGGACGGCGGCGAGAGCTGGGAGTTCAAGGGGCTGCGCGAGACCCAGGCGATCGGGCGCATCGTCGTGCATCCGCTCGATCCCGATATCGTCTTCGTGGCGGCGCTGGGCCACATCTGGGGACCGAACCCGGAGCGCGGCCTCTACCGCACCACCGACGGCGGCGAATCGTGGGAGGCGGTCAAGCGGATCAGCGACAGAGCCGGCTTCGTGGACGTCGCCTTCCGCCCCGGCGATCCCAACACCCTCTTCGCGGCAAGCTGGGAACGGGTGCGCGGACCCTGGTTCCTGAAGAGCGGCGGCCCGGGCAGCGCGCTCTGGAAGTCCACCGATGGGGGCGACTCCTGGAGCGAGGTCGTCGGCAACGGCTTCCCCACCGCCATGAAGGGCCGGATCGGGATCGCCATCAGCGAAAGCAGCCCCGATGTCATGTACGCCATGGTCGAGGCCGAGGAAGAGGAGGACGGCTCCGGCGGCAACGGCCTCTATCGCTCGGCGGATGGCGGCGAAAGCTGGGAAAAGGTCAACGACGCCAACACCCGTCCCTTCTACTACTCGCAGGTGCGCGTCGATCCGCAGGACCCCGACCGCGTCTACTTCTCCTCCACCCCGGTCATGTTCTCCGACGACGGCGGGCGCACGGCGGGGACGACCACCAATGGAATCCACGTCGATCATCACGCCATGTGGATCGATCCGGTGGATCCCGAGAGGATCGTGGTGGGGAACGACGGCGGGGTGGCGATCAGCTACGACCGCGGCGGCAACTGGCGCTACCTGAACACGATGGCGCTGGGCCAGTTCTACGACGTGTCCTTCAACATGGAGAAGCCCTACCGGATCTGCGGGGGACTCCAGGACAACGGCACCTGGTGCGGACCGAGCCGGCTCGCGCGCGGGCGAGTCTCCAACTACCACTGGGCGACGATCAGCGGGGGCGACGGCTTCGTGACCGCGCAGGACGCCGAGGATCCGAATCTGGTCTGGGCCGAATCGCAGGGCGGGAACATGCGGCGGCTGAATCTGGCGACCGGCGAGAGCGAGGCTCTGGCCAAACCGAGCTGGGAGGACGCCTGGCGGCCGTTGCAGGACACGATCGTGACGCTCCTCGAGGGCGGCGCCGACGAGGACGATCCGCGCATCCGCGACTTGCAGGCCCGCGCCACCGCCGACTCCGCCGCCGCGATCATGCGCTGGAACTGGAACACCCCCTTCTTCCAGTCGGTGCACGACCGCAGCCACTTCTACGCGGCCGGCAACCGGGTGGTGAAGAGCACCGACTTCGGCGACGATCTGAAGATCATCTCGCCGGATCTCTCCTGGGCCGACCCGGAGAAGATCGAGATCAGCACGCGCACCACCGGCGGCATCACCCCCGATGTGACGGGCGCCGAGACCCACGCCACGATCACCGCGCTGGCCGAATCGCCGCTCGTTCAGGGACGCCTCTTCGCGGGCACCGACGACGGGCGCCTCTGGAGTTCGCCCGACGACGGCGGCGAGTGGACCGAGCTGACCGGCAACGTTCCCGGCGTGCCCGAGGGCACCTATGTGAGCCGGGTGGAGCCTTCGCGCCACGACCCCGACCGCCTCTACGTCTCCTTCGACGGCCACCGCACCAACGACTTCACCCCGTACATCCTCGTCACCGACGACGGCGGCGACACCTTCCGTTCGATCGCGGCGGGGCTGCCGACCGGAGCGCCCGACTTCGTGCATGTGTTTCGGGAGGATCCCCGCAACGAGAACCTGCTCTTTGCCGGAACCGATCTGGGGGTCTACGCCTCGCTGGACCGGGGGGCTTCGTGGCGGCGTTTCATGACGAGTCTCCCGACAACGCCGGTGCACGACCTGCGCATCCATCCGCGCGACCGCGAACTGATCGCCGGCACCCACGGCCGATCGATCTGGATTGTGGACATCGCGCCGCTCCAGGAGCTGACCGCGAATGTGCTGGCCGACGGCGCGGGGATCTTCGAGCCCGCCCCCGCCTACCAGTTCGGCGAAAGCGCGCGGGGCGGCGAATCGTATGGGCAGGCCTGGTTCTCGAGGCCGACCCCGGGCGCGACCGGGCGGATCCGCTACTACATCGGCGAGGAGACCGCGGCGGAGCTGGCCGGGGCGGAGGGGGCGGACGAAGAGGGGGATGAAGGGCGGGAGATGGCGCGGACGGGCGGCGGGCAGGAGGCGGGCGCGCGGGGACAGCGGCGCGCGGGCGGCCCGGGAGGATTCGGCGGCGGCCCGATGGCGCAGCGCGGCCCCCGGGTGGAGATCGCCATCGCCGACGCCGACGGCGAGGTGGTGCAGACGCTGAATGGCCCCGCGGAGGCCGGACTTCACAGCGTGAACTGGAATCTGCGCGGCGCGGCTCCCGAGGCCGGGAGCGACGAGCTCTCCCCGTCCGAACGGCGCGACAGCATTGCGATCGCCGAGCGCGCGCTGGTGGTGGCCGATTCGCTGGTGGAGGCGGGGTGGGAGGAGGAACCGCTCCGGCGCCAGATCGGGCTCTTCACCGGCGAGGTCGATCCGCAGACGCTCTTCGGGGGGTTCGGGGGCGGGGGATTCGGCGGCGGGGGCGGGGGCGATCCGGAGGCATTCCGCGAACGGCCCGGCGAATCGGCGGGGGGCGGAAGGGGGGGCGGAGGCGCGCGCAGAGCGCCGAACTTCAACCAGCTCCGCCAACTTGCCGAGCTCGTGCGGCCGGGCCTATCGATGGGCGGCCTCTTCGGGGGGCGGCGGGGCGGGGGGCAGGGCGAACTCGTTGAACCGGGCGCCTACTCCGTCACCCTCGTCGTCGGCGACCGCACCCTGACCACGACCCTGGTCGTCGAGCGCACCGGCGCGATGGCCAGTCCCAACCCGGCAGGCTCATGATCGACAACGTTGGAATCCTGGCCGCCCTCGTCGCGGGAGTGCTGTCCTTCCTCTCGCCCTGCGTGTTGCCGCTCGTCCCCAGCTACCTGTCCTTCGTGACCGGCATGTCGCTGGAAGATATCCAGGAGGGCGTCGACCGGCGGCACGTCCTCGTGCATTCGCTCCTCTTCGTGGGCGGCTTCACCCTCATCTTCCTCCTGCTCGGCGCCAGCGCCACCTTCATCGGCACCTTCCTGATCGTCTACAGCGACTGGGTGGCCCGCATCGGCGGAATCGTCATCATCGTCTTCGGTCTGCACCTCATGGGCATCTTCCAACTCGTATTCATGATGCGCGAACGCCGCCTGCACCTCGCCAACAAACCCGCCGGCTACATCGGCACGGTGGCGGTCGGCGTCGCCTTCGGCGCGGGCTGGACCCCCTGCATCGGCCCCATCCTCGGCGCGATCCTCACCATGGCGGCCTCGCAGGAGACGGTGGGCGCGGGCACCTTCCTCCTCTTCGTCTATTCGGTCGGCCTTGCGGTCCCCTTCCTGGTTGTGGCACATCTGATGGAGCGCTTCCTGGATGCCTTCGCCAGCTTCCGCA
Organism: Gemmatimonadota bacterium; assembly: GCA_022822325.1. Lineage (GTDB taxonomy): Bacteria > Gemmatimonadota > Gemmatimonadetes > Longimicrobiales > Gaopeijiaceae > Bin94. Next base: position 16,997 of record JAJEBW010000046.1, read on the forward strand.
CCTTCCTTCCCACCGTGCAGGTCGTCTCGGGGATGCTGCTTCTCCTCCTCGGCGTCCTCCTGGTGACCGGATCCTTCACCACCCTGGCGGCGTGGCTCAATCGGTGGACGCCGGATTTCCTGCTGGAGCGGTTGTAGGGGAAAGGCGAAGATCGTGGAGACCGCAATGGATCCGTCCAGGTATCGCCAGCTCCAGGTGACATGGAAGGGCGAGATCGACGAAGCGTCGCAACACGCGGTTTCCGAGTTGAATCGACGGTTCGACCCGGACGAGTTCACCGTCGTCCTCAACGGGCGAAAGCTGGACCTGTGGGTTCGCGCGGTTGACCTGAGGGCATTGGCGAGCGCGGTCTCGGAGGTGCGGAAACAATATCCAACCGCGTTGCCGATGGCGAAGATCGTGGATGAGGTGGAATCCGTGGGGAGTTACGGCATCCGGGGCCGGAAGCGCGTCTTCGTCGACTACAACCGCGAGCGCAAGGTGGTCGGTCGGCGGACGAAGGAGGCCAGACGGGGCAAGCACTTCTACGCGAAGGATCATCCCTTTGAGCGAGCCAATCATCCCTTTCCAAAGGAATACGAGGACAGAATCGTCTGCGGTGACAGCGAGGATGTACTCAGGGCACTGCCGGACAACTGCGTAGACCTGGTGTTCACGTCGCCTCCCTACAACTTCGGGCTTGCCTACCAGGAAGATCAGGACGCCGACGCCTTCGACTGGGAGTCGTACTTCGCCAAGCTCTTCGCGGTCTTTGACGAGTGCATTCGAGTGCTCAAGTTCGGAGGCCGAATCGTCGTGAACGTGCAGCCTCTCTTCTCCGATTACATTCCCAGTCATCATGTCATATCGCGCTATTTCATGGACAAACGGTTGATCTGGAAGGGCGAGATTCTCTGGGAGAAGCACAACTACAACTGCAAGTACACGGCCTGGGGAAGCTGGAAGAGTCCGTCCAGCCCCTATCTCAAATACACATGGGAGTTCCTGGAGGTGTTTTGCAAGGGCGATTTGCGAAAGAGCGGCCAATCCGCCAATGCCGACATCGATGCCGAGTCCTTCAAGCAGTGGGTCGTTGCGAAGTGGTCCATCGCTCCGGAGCGCCGCATGAAGGAGTTCGGTCACCCGGCCATGTTTCCCGAGGAGCTGGCCAGAAGAGTGATGTTGCTGTTCAGCTTTCGCGGCGACCTGGTGCTCGATCCCTTTGCGGGCGTCGGCACGACCTGCGTCGCGGCCCGAAGACACGGGCGCAGCTTCCTTGGAATCGACATTGCCGAGGAGTATTGCACGACCGCGAAGCGACGGGTGGCCGATGTTCAGATGGAGTTTCTCCGATGAATCAGGATTCCGGTCGGCGAGAGCTTTTTCAAGGAGCTGCGCCCGGAGTCACTGGAAGCGGCGATCCAGCGGTTCGGGAAGTTGCTGCGACCCTGCCTGTAGCGCGGCATTGGCCGAGAGCGGCCGGTCACAATCCGAAGGGCGAAGCCGGGCCCGGACAGCCGGAGTGCGCATCCCTCCGCGTTTGCCCGCCGATCACCCCCTCCCCCCCACCTCCTGCTCCAGCAACTGCCTCCGCAGCAGCCGCGCATAGGCGCCGCCCCGCGCGACCAGCTCGTCGTGGCGGCCGCGTTCGACGATCCGTCCGTCGTCCAGCACCAGGATCTGGTCCGCGTCCCTGACGGCCGTCACGCGGTGGGAGATGATGAAGGCCGTGCGGCCCCGGAGCTCGCTTTGCAGGCCGCTCAGGATGCGCGCCTCGGTGGCGGTGTCGACCGCGCTCAGCACATCGTCCAGGATCAGGATGCGGGGATCGGTCGCCAGCGCCCGGGCCAGCGTCGCGCGCTGCTTCTGCCCTCCCGAGAGGTTGATCCCGCGTTCGCCCAGGCGGGTGCGGTAGCCGTCGGGAAAGTCGGCGACGGTGTCGTGGAGGTCGGCGGCGGCGGCGGCGTCCCGAATCCGGCGGTCGCGCTCGGCGGCGGGCAGCGAAGGCGGCAGGCCGAGAGCGATGTTGCGGTCCAGGCGGGCCGAGAAGAGGAAGCCGTCCTGGGGCGCGAAGCCGATGATGGCGCGGATCGCGGCCGGGTCGAAGCGGTCCAGCGCGATGCCGTCCACCAGGACCGATCCCTCGGTGGGATCGTGGATGCGGGGAATCAGCGACACCAGGGTGGTCTTCCCCGAACCGGTGGGGCCGACGATGGCGACGGTCTCGCCGGGCGCCGCCCGAAAGGAGATGTCCCGCAGCACCGGCCGACCGGTTCCCGGATAGCGGAAACGCACCTTCCGGAACTCGATGCCGGGGGTGCCCGCGGGCGGCGGATGGGGCGCGTCCGGGATGGAGATCGCAGGCTTCTCGGCGAAGACGCGATTGAGACGCCCCATCGACGCCGCCCCGCGCTGGTAGAGGTTGACCACCCACCCGAGCGCGATCATCGGCCACGCGAGCAGCCAGAGGTAGAAGGAGAAGGCCACGAAATCCCCCACCCCGATCCGCCCCGCCACCACCTCGCGGCCGCCATGCCAGAGCACCACCACCATCGCCGCGCCGGTCAGCAGTCCCATGATCGGATGGAAGGCCCCCGAGGCATGGGCCAGGTGCATGTTGCGGCGGAGATAGTCCCGGTTCAGCGCGTCGAACTCCTCGGCCTGCGCCCCCTCCTGCCCGTAGGCGCGCACGATTCGCACCCCGGTGAGGTTTTCCTGCACCATCGTCGAGATGGTCGCGAACTGCGCCTGAATCCGCTCGAAGCGGTTGTGGATCGTCTTCCCGAACCACGCCACCAGGGGCGGCAGCGCCACCATCGGCACGAGCGCCGCCACCGTCAGCCGCGGGCTGATCCAGAGCATGACCGCGATCCCGACCGCAAAGCTCACCACGGTGTTGGCCGTGTACATGACCGCGGGTCCCACCGCCTGTCGCACCGCCAGGGTGTCGTTGGTCGCGAGGCTCATGAGGTCGCCGGTGCGGTTGCGGGCGTAGAATCCGGCGTCGAGCCGCAGGAGATGGCGCAGAAAATCGTCGCGAAGATCGACCTCGATGCGCCGGCTGAGGCCGTTGAGGATCTCGCGCATGCCGTAGCGGGCCGCGCTCCCCAGCACCGCCGTGCCCACGATCAGGAGCGCGTAGAAGACGACGGTGTCGCGTATGGCGTCGGCGTCGGCGCCCGCGCGGTCGATGAGGGCGTCGATCGGGAGCTTGAGAAGCCAGGGCTGAAGGAGGGAGAAGCCGTTGGCCAGGATGACGAGCAGCATTCCCCAGAAGAGGGGGACGCGGTAGGGGCGGAAGTAGGGGAGGACGGTCCGGAGTTCGCGCATGTTCGTATATTAGCCCCATGCGAAGAGCGACGACGGAGAAGGGACCGGAAGGGACGCCTGGCGGCTCTCGGAGCGTACGCGGGACCAGTCGGCGACCGCCGGGAGAAGCGCGGCCGCTGTGGGCGCGGGCGGCCCTCTGTCTCTGGGTGGCGGCCGGGTGCGCGCGCGGCGACGATGCGGGGACGAGATCCGGGATGGCGGACTCGGTGGAGGCGCGGGCGGCCGTGGACACGGTGGCCGTGGATTCGGCGGCGGTCGGGGGCGCGGAGGAGGTGGCCGGGCCGGGGACGGGCGGGGACGAGGCGGACCCGCTGCCCGGGGATTCGCTGATCGCGGATTCGGTGGCCGGGTTTCCGCCGGCCGGCGACAGTGCGGCGGCGGAGGGGGATTCGCTCGGGCTCGATTCGCTTGCCGTGGGCGACACGATCCCGCCGCGGCCCACCGCGCTGCTTCCCTCGGGGACGCAGGTGGAGCTGACCGCTCTGGAAGAGATCTCCACCGATGGCTTCCGGGCCGGCGACGCGGTGATCGCGGCGGCCGCGCACGATGTGGTTCAACCGGACGGCGCCGTCGTGATCGCGGCGGGGACCCTCTTCCTGGGACGGATCACGACCTCCGTCGGTTCGGGGGGGATCGGCGAAGAACCGGTCCTGGAGATGACCTTCGAGACGATTTCGGCGGCCGACTATGAACGTCCGGTCGAGACTCTGGTGATTGCGGCCACCGTCGTTCTCGACGCCGAAGCCGACCGAGCGCGCTCCCTGGCCCGCGGCCCCGACCGCCTCGTGGAAGTGCCGGGCCGAATCGCCGCCGGATCCGCCATCACGGTGCAGATCCGCGAGCCGGTGAGGCTGCCGCTCCCGCTGCCCGATTCGCTCATGGCCGGGGATTCCACCGCGGTCGCCGACACGGCTTCGTCCGCTCCCTCCAGCGGTTGAACGGTTGAAGGGATCCGCGCCGCGTCCGAACTTCGATCCTCCGGCGCATCCCGGTTCGCCGAAACGCGGCCCCCGGCCCCTGCGCGGGCCGGCCCGGAAGGGGGACGCGACGGCCATGGCGCGCGCGCAACCCCCTGCCCGCCGATCGCCCTGTCCGGCTGCATCCCTTCTCGCGAAAGGCCGGGCTACCGCCCCAGCGCCCTCCCGCCCCGCCGCGGATCCGACCATCCGGCGAGGCTTCCGTCCGGCATCGCCATGATCATCTGCAGGTCGCCCGACATGCCCCCGGCGAAGTAGGCGTCCGGCGGCCCGGGATCGCGTTCCCGCACGGAATGGCCCAGCGACTCCAGCGCGCGCACCGTGACCGCCTCCAGTCCCCCGAACTCGAACTGCACAAGGTCGGGCAGGTGCTGGTGATGAACCCGCGGCGCATGGACGGCCTGCACGACATTCATTCCATGGTCCACGACATTGAAGATCGACTGCAACACCGTCGTGATGATCGTCGCGCCGCCCGGCGTTCCCGTCAGCAGGAAGAGCTCGCCATTCGCGTCCTCGACTATCGTGGGCGTCATCGCCGAGAGCATGCGCTTGCCCGGTCCCACGGCGTTGCGTTCCCCCTGCACAAGTCCGAACTGGTTGGGCGTGCCCGGCTTGGCCGCGAAGTCGTCCATGGTGTTGTTGAGGAAGAATCCCGCCCCCGCCACCACAACCTTCGACCCGAACCAGGAGTTCACGCTGGTCGTCGCCGCAACGGCGTTCCCGTCGCCGTCGACCACCGAATAGTGCGTGGTGTGACTCTCGTCCAGGAAGGCCTCGATCCCGGGCGCGATCTCGCGGGAGGGAGTGGCCCGGTCGCGCTGGATGGTGGCGGCGCGCCGGTCGGCGTATTCCTCCGACAGGAAGACTTGCACGGGCAGCTCGACGAAATCCGGATCGGCCAGGTATTCGTTGCGGTCGGCGTAGGCGCGGCGGAAGGACTCGGCCATCAGGTGGATCGTCTCGGGGGTGTTCCAGCCCAGCGCGCCGAGGTCCCAGCGTTCCAGCATTCCGGCGATCGCCGCCATTGTTAGCCCGCCCGACGACGGCGGCGGCATTGAGTGAATGGCGTAGCCGCGGTAGTCGAAGACGACCGGATCGCGCCAGACGGCGGTGTAGGCGTCCAGATCCTCCAGGGTGATGATTCCCCCGCCGCGCTCCATCTCGGCCGCGATCAGCGCCGCGGTTTCGCCCCGGTAGAAATCGTCGGGGCCCTGGTCGCGCAACCGCGCGAGGACCGCCGCGAGATCGCTCTGGACAAAGGTGTCGCCCAGCGCGGGCCCCGCGCCGCCGGGCAGGAAGACGCGCGTCCCCTCGGTGAAGGCGGCAATTCGTTCGCGCGCGGCCTCCAGGGTGGAGAGGTAGCGGACGGTGACCTCGAATCCATTCGCCAGATCGATCGCTGGCTGCACGACATCGGCCCAGGGCAGCGTCCCAAAGCGGCGATGCGCCTCCCAGAGTCCCGCCGGCGTTCCCGGCACCCCCGCCGCCAGGTGCCCCACCACCGACCGGTCGGTCACATTCCCCTCGGCGTCGAGGAACATCTCCCGGGTCGCGGCCAGCGGCGCCCGTTCGCGGTGATCCTGCGCATGAACCGAGCCATCCGCCAGCCGCACCATCATGAAGCCGCCGCCGCCCAGATTTCCGGCCTCCGGATTGACGACGGCCAGCGCGAGCCCGGTCGCCACCGCCGCATCGATCGCATTCCCGCCCGCTTCCAGCACCTCGATGCCGACCCGCGAGGCGAGGACGTCGGTCGTCGCGACCATGCCGCGCGGCGCCCGCACCGGTTCGGGATCGGGAGCGTAGGGCCAGGCGGCCGGAAAGGAGACGGCGGGGGTCTCGGCGAGGTCGTCGCCGTGCCGGGGCGGCGGGGGGTCGGGTCGGCAGGCCGCGAGGGCGAGGAGGACGAGGAGGAGAAGGCGGGGCAGGGCGGGGCGGGGGGATGGCATGGCGGGGGCTCCTGGGGGGAGGGGGGGAAAGCCGGGTGGGTTCGCCCGTGAGCGACAAGCCGCCTTGACGATCATAATCGCGCGGATTTGAGCGACAAAGCTCGTTGTCGTTCATTCGCGACGGTCAAGGTCGGCCGTTCCTGCCCTCGGCGGCGTCGAGCAGGCGGCTGAATGCGAAGAGGGCGGACTCACGGTCGCCCGCGCCATCCGTTCCGCCCGCCCGCGCCTCCGGCGGACGATTCGGCGCGGCGGCAGCGAGCGGCGAGTCGGTCGCTTCGTATCCGTCGGTGCCGTCCGACCTCAGTTCCCGTAGATCGTGCCGCAGGGCTGATCGCGCCCGGTTCCCAGTTCGGGGCGGGCCAGACACTCGTTCTGCGGGAAGGGAAGCTGCGGGAAGACGACGTGGTCCGCGCGCGCTCGGGGCAACTGGTCGGTGCGGCCATACTGGCGCGCGTCGAAGTAGGCGAAGCCGCCCTCCAGCACCAGCGACATGAAGCGGTTGTAGAGGATTTCGTCGAGGACCGCGGCGTCGTTTCCGGGATCGGCAAAGGGGGCCAGTCCGTGGGCGGCGCGGACGATGTTCAGGTCGTCGACGGCGCCCTGGCGATCCCCCGTGGCCAGCGCAATTTCCGCGTGCATCAGGACCAGCTCCTCATTGCGAACCCATGGCAGCGGCGAGTCCTGGCGGTCGTAAATCGTGAATTTTTCCGTCACGTCGATTCCCAGCAGCGAGAAGACCTTGGGTTGAACCGCCGTCTTGCTCGTGGCCCGGTCGTCGGGGGTTCCGTCCGGCTTCGCTTGCGCGTCGGCCAGGAAACGAGGGTGCGCGTAGTGGCTCGCGACCGAGAAGAAGGGGCTCGAGGCGTCGCCCGGATTGGTGCTGTAGTTGTGATGGAGCCCGAAGCCCAGATCGCCCGCGGGATTCATGAAGGAAGCGGAGAGCGCGCCCATCGCCTGGCTCCATTCTCCCCGGTACTTGTGGTAGCGGGCCTTCAGGGCGCGATTGAGACGGGTGAACTCGGCCGGACTCGAAAATCCCGCGTACCCGCTGGTCAGCCCGAAGGGGAAGGAGTTGCCCGCGCTGGAAAGGTGCTGTTGCGCTTCGTCAAGCAACTGGTGAATGCGCGCATGGACTTCGGCCTCGCTGACGATCGGCGAAAGCTCGTCGCCCGGGTCGCCGGGGGGCTCCAGCGCGGCGCCGAAGGTGGTGTGCATGATGACGATGTTCCAGAGCGACTGCGCCGCCACCGTCTTGGCAAAGCCCCGGATCGCGTTCTTGTCCGACTCGGGAATCGCCTCCACGGCGTCCACCGCGTCGAGCAGCACCTGGATGTTCTTGAGGCTGGAATAGCCCCAGAAGGCGCCGCCATTGACCGGATCCAGCGGCCCGATCAGGCGGTTGGTCGTGGTTCTCGGTTCCTCCGGACGCAAATCGTAGGCCTCGCGACCCCATACGCCCACATAGAGCACCCGCGACGAGGTGTTGCCCCGCGCCGTGACCATCAGGTTCTGGGCCGCCGCCACCACGCTGTTCACGGTGGGATTGGTGGTCAGATCCTCCACGCTCGGGTCGTTGAAGTTGGGCACGACAAGGTCGGAGCAGGCGCCCCCGGCCAGCGCCAGGGCGATCGCCGCCGCCCCCGCCATCCTCCTGGTTCCACCGCCGAATCCGGCGTTCGCGCTTCCGTTCACCGCGCTCTTCGCTGACTCGGCGCTTTTCATTGATTCGGCGCTCTTGATTGACTCGGTGCTGTTCATTGCATCTCTCCCTTGGTCCGGTGCCGCTCAGAAGCCCATGTTGACGGAGAACCAGAAGCTCCGGCTCGGTGGATAGGGCGCAACGTCGATGTTCCGCGCGATCGCCTCCGAACCGAAGTTGCTCACCTCGGGATCCATTCCCTTGTAGCCGGTGAAGGTCAACACATTCCTGCCGCTGAGCGAAAGGGTCATGTTGCTGACGCGTCCCCACATCATCTCGGTGAACCGATCCGGAACCTCGTAGTTGATCGTGACCTCGCGCAGCTTGACGAAGGTCGCGTCCTCCAGCCACACGCTCGAGATCTTGCTGGGATAGACGCGGAGCCGGAAGTCGCCGAGGGTTTCGCCGGGAAGACACCCGGGATCGGTGCAGAGGTCGGCGTAGTCCGCCGCGTTCTTGCTCAGGTCGTAGAGCCAGCCGGTGAGGTTGGCCACGGTGCCGCCCTGCTGCCAGTCCCACAACATGTAGGCATTGACATTCCCGAAGCGCACCTCGTTGCCGAATCCCATGCGGAAGTCGGGGTTCGCGTCGCCCAGCGCCACGATGATCCGGTCGCCCACCTCGCAGGGACCGCCGCAGCGCGGATCGTTGGTCACCGCGGCGGTGTCGCGCCCGAAGAAGGCCGAAGGCGAAGCGCCCTCCGTGATCTGGAATCCGCCCAGCGCCGTACCGAAGCCGCCCGCGCGGAACTCGGGAACCGGCAGCTCCACGATCTCGCTGCGACTCATGGTGAAGGTCGCGGTCGAGTTCCAGGCGAAGGAGGGGGTCGTCGCCGGAAAGAGGGTCAACCCGGCTTCGATGCCGCGCGTCTCCATCACTCCCCCATTGAATATCTGCGTGCTGAAGCCGGTCGAGGGCGGGAGCGCGCGTTGCAGGAGGAGGTCGTTGATCCGCTTTTCGTAGGCGGTCAGCTCGAGGGTGGCGCGGTCGCCCAGCAGAGTCGCGTCGGCGCCGAACTCGATCTCGCGCTGGCGTTCGGGCTTGAGGTCGGGCGCCACGGTCGTGCCCGAGACGGAAAAGGTTTGCAGGCCGCCGATGTTGCCGGTGTTGAGGGTGCTGAACTTCTGTCCGTAGAGCGGCTGGTTGCCCGACTGGCCGAAGGCGGCGCGCACCTTGACCTCGTCCACCAGACCCGGCGCGAGCTCCGGAAAGCGGTAGGAGGCCGCCGCCTTGGGGTAGTAGAAGAGCGAAGCCGGATCCGCATTGTTGCTGCTCTGGTCCGCGCGAATCGCCCCGGTGAGGAGAAGCCGGTCGCCCACCAGCAGCTCCTCCTGCACGAAGACGCCGAAGTCCTCGACTCGTTGCCGTTGCTGTCTCACCGCGAGATCGGTGCCGTCGTCGGCGTTGGAGAGTCCGGCCACCAGGTTCCGCGCCGAGATCCGCGAGACGTCCAGATCCCGTTCCTCGTACTGGAATCCCGCCGAGAAGGTCGAGGTGAAGCGGTCGTGCGCGAAGGAGTGGATCCCGTTGGCGCTGACATTGAGGTTGCGGCTGGCGGCGTCGCCCTTCACCGAGGTGCCCGGCAGCCCGTCGTCCGGCTCGTACTGGAGTTCGGGCGGGCTGAAGATCGTGTTCTGCTGGGTAAAGAAGTCCACCCCGCCGTTGGCCACGAAGCGCAGCGAATGCGCGCCCGAAACGAAGGCGTCCCAGGACAGGTTGGCCGCGCCGATGAAGCGATAGACGTTTTCGTCGTTGACGATGTTGGCCGCGGTCTCGAGGATGTTGCTGTTGGCGAAGGGATTGCGGGGCCAGCTTCCGTCGTCGCGCTGCCTGAGGTCGATGAAGGAGGGCGTCGAGGGAAGCGTCATCCAGTAGCTGATGCTGCGGTTGTCGTTGTTGGTGAAGCCGCGCGAAGTCCGGGTGTGGAGCGCGGTGGTGCTGATCCGGAAGAGCAGCGAGGAGCCGATGCTCTGGTCCACATTCAGCTTGAGCGACTGCTTGTCGTAGCCGGTGCCGGTCACGATTCCGCCGTCCTGCTTGACCAGCCCCGAGACGTAGTAGCGGGTGGTTTCGTTCCCTCCGTTGACGCTGAGCGCGGTTTCGTAGGAGAGCGGCGTGTTGCCGGCCAGGAACTCCTCGTGGTCGAAGAAGACGCCTGGAGCGTAGAAGTTGGCGGCGTTGGGACCGAAGGCGTCCACTGCGTCCTCCAGGGTGTCGAACTCCCGCAACCCGAGGTCGTTGGATTTCTGGAAGAAGCCGAGGCGCTGGGTGAAGTTGAAGCGGGGCGCGCCGACCCGGCCCCTCTTGGTCGTGATCAGAACCACCCCGTTGGTGGCCTTGGAGCCGTAGATCGCCGATGCCGAGGCCCCCTTGAGGATCTCGATGCTCTCGATGTCGTTGGGATTGAGATCGGCGATGCGGTTGGGCGCGTTGTCCTGCTGTCCCCCGCGAACCGGGTTGCTCGAAGAGACCGTGACCACATGAACGTTCGAGGCGATTTCGTCGTTGCTGACCACGACCCCGTCCACCACGTAGAGCGGCCGGTGATCGCCGATGATCGACGAGGTGCCGCGCAACTGGACCTGGATGCCGCCGCCGGGCGCCCCGTTGTTGGCCTGCACATTGGCCCCCGCGACGCGGCCCTGCAGCGCCTGTTCGAAGCTGGCGACCGGAGCGCGGGAGAAGTCGTCGGAGCCCACCGTGGCCACCGCATTCGCGAGGTTCTGCCGCCGCACCCCGGTGGCGTGACCGGTGACGACGATCTCGTCGAGGCTGAGAACATCCCGCTCGAGGGCGATTCCCACGCTGGTCTGCCCGGCCGCCACGGTCACCTCGGCGCTGCGGAAGCCGATGCTCGTTACGGTCAGTCGCTGCTCGCCGGCCGGGACCGCAAGGGAAAAGTTGCCGTCGTCGTTGGAGTAGCTGTGGACGGTGGATCCCGCCAGATTGACCAGCGCGGAGGCGACCGGAACTTCGCTGCCCGCCACGGTGACGCGGCCAGTGACGGTCCGGGTCTGGGCGGAGAGGGCGGAGCTCCAGGCGAGTGCGCCGAGGAGGAGGATCGAGGGAGTGAGACGATGTGCCATGGTGCAGCCTCCTGGTTCGGAACCGGTGCGGGTTCGCGGCGTCGCCCGGCACTCGCCGGATGCCTGACACGGGTCGCTGTAGCCGAAGGGGCCGTGAATGTAGCGGCGTCGCCGGCCCTCGCAAGACGTGCTCCCGTTCCCCGCGTTGACCCCGTCCCCCGCGCTCCGCAGATTCCCGGCCGGAAGGAGGGTGCGGCCGAAGCCACCCGACCCCGGGCTGGCGCGGGCCGGAGGGGCGCGAGCCGCGAACCGGGCGGGGGCCGAAGCCAACCAGGCCGGGACCGAAGCCGTCCGGACCGACCTTGTCCGCCACCGTCCCCCGCGATCACGCCGCACAGCGAATGAGGAAGAGATGCTCGACGACCGTCTGACCGAGCGGCGGAATCCGCGGAGCGCGCGCATCGACCGGCTCTCGGCGACGGAGATCGTGCGGGTCATCAACGACGAAGACGCCGGGGTGGCGGCGGCGGTGCGGCGCGAGGAGAAGGAAATCGCCCGGGCGGCGGAGCTGGCGCTGGCGGCCTTTCGCGGCGGCGGGCGGCTGATCTACGTCGGGGCCGGAAGCTCGGGACGGCTGGGGGTTCTGGACGCGGCCGAGATGCCGCCCACCTACGGCACCGACCCGGAGATGGTGCAGGGGGTGATCGCGGGGGGATTCGGGGCGCTGGTGCGGTCCTGCGAGGGGGCCGAGGACGATGCGCGGGCGGGCGCGGCCGCGATCGATGAACGGCGGGTCGGGAAGCGCGACTTCGTTCTGGGGATCGCCACCTCCGGCACCACGCCCTATGTGCATGGCGCCCTGGGCCGCGCGCGCGAGCTCGGGGCCCGCACCGGCTTCCTCCTCTGCACCCCCCCTCCCCCCGGCCTGGCCGCCGCGCACGATGTCGTCATCGCGCCCCTCACCGGACCCGAGGTCGTGACCGGTTCGACCCGGATGAAGGCCGGGACCGCGACCAAGATGGTCCTCAACGCGATCACCACCGCGGCCATGGTGCGGCTCGGCAAGGTGGACGGCAATCTGATGGTCGATCTGCAGGTCACTTGCGCCAAGCTCCAGGACCGCGGCGAACGCATCCTGATGATGCGGCTGGGGCTGGACCGCGAGGCGGCGCGCGAGCTGCTCGGCCGGGCCGGGGGGCAGGTGAAGACCGCGCTGGTCATGCAGCGCCGCGGGTGCGGCGCGGAGGCCGCAAGGACCGCGCTGGCCGGGGTGGGGGGAGTGGTGGCCGCGCTGGGACCGGACCGGACCGGATAGGATGGGGGCCGGGAAGGGACGGGGGAGGTGGGGGGTGGCGGGGCTGGCGGGGGCGGCGGCCGCCATTCACCTGATCTTCGCGATCCCGTCGGCCGATCCGGGGATTCACAGCGGCGGCGACAACGCGGCCTACCTCTCGCTGGCCAACGCGCTGGCCCAGGGGGACGGCTACGCCGAGGCGTGGCATCCCGGGGCGCCGCCGCACACCAAGTATCCGCCGCTCTATCCCGGCCTGCTGGCGCTCCTGATCCTGGCCGGAGTGCGAAGCTGGGCGGCCTTCAAGCTCCTTTCGGCCGCGCTGGCCGCGCTGGCCGCCGGATTCTGCTTCCTCTGGGCGCGCCGACGAACGGGGACGGCGGGCGCCGCGACGGTGGCGCTGCTCTTCGCAATCTCCCCCGCGCTCCTCGATTCCTCCCAGTGGATCCTCTCCGAACCGCTCTTCGCGGCCTGCACCTTCGGCTGTCTCTGGCTTCTGGCCACCTCCGCCCCCAACCCCCCCCGCCCCCCCGGCGCGGCTTCCCTCCTCGCCCCATGGCCGGTCCGGATCCCCTCCCTTCCGCTTCCCCTCGCGATCGGCCTCCTCCTCGCGGTTGCGGCGTACTTCACCCGCTCGGCCGGGCTGCCCCTGGTCGCGGCCGCCGCCCTCTGGCTCGTCCTCGCGCGGCGCTGGCGTCCCCTTCTCCTTTTCGCCGTCTTCTTCGCCTTGGTTGCGCTCCCCTGGCAGCTTCGCTCCGGCGGCGACTACATCTCCGAGTTCCGCCTGGTCAATCCCTACGCCCCCGATCTCGGCCTCGCCGGCCCGGCCGACTTCGCCGCGCGCATCGCCGCCAACCTGGTCGGCTACGTCTTCGAGCACATCCCCCGCGCGGTCGCGGGACTCGACGGCTTCGCGGCCGCGATCCTGGGCGCGGCGCTCGCGATTGCGGCGCTGGCCGGGTGGGTGCGCGCGGTCCGGTCCGGTCCCGGTCCCACCGAGATCTTTCTTCCTCTCTATGCGGGCCTGATCCTCCTCTGGCCGGAGGTATGGTCGGGGGAACGCTTCGCGCTGCCTCTTCTTCCCCCACTCCTTTTCCATGCGGGCGACGCTTTGGTTCGCGCAGGCGGCGCTCTCGTCCGTTCAGGCGGCGCTTCGGTGCGGACGGCGAGCGCCCGGCCCGGACCGCGAGGACCACGCAAAACCCCGGCTCCTTCCGGCGGGCGCTGGCCCGCCCGTCCCGCCTGGATCGTCGTCCCGGCCGCTATCCTGATCGCCGCGCCCGCGCTGGGTCAGTGGAAGAAGCGTCTGGATTGGGCGTCGCGGTGCCGCCCCCAGGTGCTGGCGCAGGGTCCGCTCGGCTGCTACGGCCCCAATGTGATCGAGATGCAGGCGATCGCCCTGGCCGCGCGCGATCTGCTCCCGGAGGGATCGGCGGTCTTCAGCCGCAAGCCGCGCCTCTTCCACATCTTCAGCGCTCTGCCCTCGGTGACCTACCCCTTCACCACCGACCCGGAGCGGCTGCTGGAGCAGGCGGATTCGCTGGGGATCGGCCACCTCGTCTTCGGTAACTGGGACTCCACCGGACAGCGCTACCTGGCGCCCGCGATCCTGGCGCATCCCGACCGGTTCTGCGCAGCGGCGAGCCTTCGGCTTTCCGGGGGTCGGCCGGTCACGCTCCTGGCGATCCTTCCGCCCGCGCCCGATGATTCCATGCGGACCCGCAGCCCGCCGGCCGGGGAAGGATTGCGTCTGCCGCGCTGTCCCGGTCCCGCGCCCCCGCCTCCCTCCGCCTCCGCTCTCGCCTCGCCGCACCTTCCGATCCTGGCGCGGCCGTAGCTTTCTCCCGCCCATGAGCCATTCCGTCGCAGACCGGCCCGGCCGCACGGATTCGCGCGGCCCGCCCATGCCCCGCCGGCCGTCGCCACGCCCGGAAACCCTCGCCATTCGCGTCGCGCTCGCCGCCGCCGCATTTCTCCTCGCGCTCCCGCCGCTCGCCGCGCGCGGCCAGACCGTTCCCCCCGACGAGGATTGGAGACAGTTCGCGACCGAGCACTTCGTCGTCACCCACCCGGCTTCGCTCACGCCCCTCGGGGTCCGCGCGGGCGAGCTGGCCGAACGCGCCTGGGACTTCCTCGCCGGTCACTTCGACGACGCTCCCGCCGCTCCCGTCCACCTCCTTCTGACCGACCACGCCGACATCGCCAACGGCTTCGCCTCGCCCGCCCCCTTCAACCGAATCACGATCTTCGCGCGGCCCCCGGTCGACGGCGGCAACATCTCCTACTTCGACGACTGGCTCGAGCTCGTGATTGTGCACGAACTTGTGCACACCTTCCACCTTGACATGACCGGGCCGATCGGAAGGGTGGTGCGCGCGCTCTTCGGTCGTTTGCCCACCCATTGGCCGACCTTTCCCTCCGCCGCCTCGCCGACCTGGTTCGTGGAGGGACTTGCGGTCTGGTTCGAGTCGCAGTACACCGGCGCGGGACGGGTGCGCGGAAGCTGGCAGGAGATGGTGCTGCGGATGGCCGCCCTGGAGGGAGACTTCGCCGCGTCGGGCCGGGTGGAGGGCGTCTCGCCGGTCTGGCCGGGGGGGAGCCGTCCCTACGTCTACGGATCCCGCTACCTGGCGCACATGGCGGGCCTGCACGGCGAAGAGGCGCTGGCCGGGATGGCGCGTTCGGTGGCGGGAACGCTGGTGCCCTACCGGATGAACGCCGCCGCGCGCGACGCCTTCGGGGTGGGTGTGGAGGAGAGCTGGAGGCGATGGGGGGAAGGCCTGGCCGACGAGTCCCGCGATCTGGCCGCCGAGCTGGCCGAGTGGGCGCCGCTCACGGTGGGCGAGGAGGTCGAGGGTGCGGGAAGGCGGGCAGAACAGGCCATGGTTTCGCCCGATGGAAGCACGCTGGCGTGGATCCGCTCCGATGGCGTGGACGAGGCCCAGATCCGGACGGCCAATCCCGATGGAAGCGGCGCGCGGCGGCTGACCCGGGTGAACAGCGTGGGGGGATCGGTTGCCTGGGATCCGGATGGCGGCCTGGTCTTCACCCAGCTCGACTTTGCCGACCGCTACCGGCTCTACAGCGATCTCCACCGGGTTGGGCCGAACGGTGCGGTGGAGCGGATCACGCGCGGCGAGAGGATCAGCTACGCCGATGTGGCGCCGGATGGACGGCGGGCGGTCGCGGTGCGCGAAGGCGGCGGAACGAATGCGCTCGTGATGGTGGATCTGGCGACCGGAGCCGTGACGCCCTGGGCGCCGTCCCGTCCCGGCCGCCACTGGGCATTTCCGCGCTGGTCGCCGGACGGGACGCGGGTGGCGGCCGTGCGCTGGGAAACGCCGGCCCGGATGGATATCGTGGTGCTCGACGGGGCGGGGGGAGTGGTGGCTGAGGCGACGCGGGACCGCGCGGTGGACACGACCCCCTTCTGGTCGCCGGATGGGCGCTGGCTGCTCTGGTCGTCGGACCGGACGGGGATCCCGAATCTCTTCGCGGCCCCCATCGACGGCGCGGAGGTCGGCGAGACGCGCCAGGTCACCAATGTGCTCGGCGGCGCTTCCCACCCCTCGGTCGATCCCGGTTCGCGCTGGATCCACTTCTCTTCCTACCACGCCGACGGCTGGCACATCGAGCGCATCCCCTGGGATCCCGCCGCCTGGTTCGCCCCGCAGCCGACCAGCCCGCGATTTCAGGGTTCGGGGGGCCGCCCCGCCGCCTCCGGCTCCGTCCCGGCTCCGGCCGCCGATCGCGCCGACCTTCCCCCTTCCGGACCCTACCGCCCCTCCGCGACCCTGCGCCCCTGGCACTGGCAGCCGCTCTACCGCGCCGCCGAGCGGGGAACCGACGATGCCGGCCGGATTCACACCGTCTTCAGGCCCTTCGCCGGAATCGCCACCGGGGGCTCCGATCTGGTGGGACGGCACGCCTGGTCGCTGGCCGCGCGCCTCGCCCTCGACGCCAGCCGCTTCGCCGGCAACTTCGGCTACAGCTACCGCGGCCTGGGCAATCCGGTCCTGGGTCTCTCCCTCTCGCAGAGCTGGGACGCCACCTCGGGCACCATCGTTCCCGGCGGCGCCACCGAAGAGTTCTTCCTCGTCTCGCGGGAGCGCGCGGCGAGCCTCTCGGCATCCTTCCTCCGGCAGCGCTACCGGCACGCGGCTTCCTTCGGCCTGCGCGGCTCCCTGGTCGGGGAAGACCTCTCGATTCAACGCCCCGGCGGCGAAGAGGGGCCCCCTCTGCGCGACCCGACCACCACCTTCGTCGATCTGCGCGCCACCCTTTCGGCCAGCAACTCTCAGCGGCGCGCCTTCTCGATTTCGCGCGAGGACGGCGTTCGCGCCTGGGCCTCCGCGCGCATCCGGCGCGAGAACGGGGTCGAGGCGGAGTCCCGCGGTCTGGCCGGAATGGATCGCAGCTACGGCGAGCTCACCGGCGAGGCTTCAGCCTTCCAGTCGCTTGGCCGCGTCGGATTCGCCAACCATGTCCTGGCGCTGCGCCTCTCGGGAGGAATCGCCTTCGGGCCGGGCACCAACCAGTACCACTTCGATCTGGGCGATGCCGAGGGAACGACCGAATCGGTGACCGGACTGGGACTCTTCGGAGGACAGTCGCGGCTCTTCCCCCTCCGCGGCTACCGGGCCAACCACCGCTCCGGCCGGATCGCCTGGAGCTCCAGCGCCGAATACCGCTTCCCCATTGCGCTTCTTGACCGCGGCATGCCCTTCCTGCCCCTCTTCTTCGACCGCCTGCACGGCTCCCTCTTCTTCGACGCCGGGAACGCCTGGGGGCCGACGCTGGGGCTGCCGCGGTACGACAATCCGATGCGCGCAACGCTGGCCAGCCTGGGCGGCGAACTGACGCTGATCGTGGCGCCGATCTACCAGCGGGGAATCGGGATCCGCTTCGGGATGGGAGCGCCGCTCGGCGGGGGAGATCCGGTCTTCCATCTGCGCGTCGGCAACGCCTTCTGATCCTCTATCGCAGGTCGGCCGCCGGTCTCTTCGAGGTGCCGACTTGCCCCAAGGGGTTGTGGATGGTTACACTGTCCGCCCCCACATCTTGAATGGACGCCCGGTTGAACGGGATGCCCGACGCCCGGCCT
This sequence comes from Gemmatimonadota bacterium, assembly GCA_022822325.1. Lineage (GTDB taxonomy): Bacteria > Gemmatimonadota > Gemmatimonadetes > Longimicrobiales > Gaopeijiaceae > Bin94. Next base: position 34,355 of record JAJEBW010000046.1, read on the forward strand.
CCGCCGCTCGCTCGTTCCGCCCCCGCCTGCTCCCCCCGCAAGGACCGCCGATCATGAGCGCAACCGCCGATCTCCGTCCGACCTTCACCGGCTCCCCGCCCCCCGACCTCCCCCCTGCCCGTCTCTCCGACAACGCCCGCATCGTCCTGGGCAAGCGCTATCTCCGCAAGGACGAATCCGGCAATCCCGTCGAGGATCCCGAAACGATGTTCTGGCGCGTCGCCCGGGTCGTCGCCGAGGAGGATCGCAAGCACGGCGCCTCGGGCCGGGCCGTCGAGGAGGTCGCGCGCGGCTTCTACGATCTGATGACGACCGGTCTCTTCGAGCCCAACTCCCCGACCCTCATGAATGCCGGTCGTCCCCTGGGGCAGCTCTCGGCCTGCTTCGTCCTGCCCGTCGACGACGCGCTCTCCAATGGCAGGAGCGGCATCTACGACACTCTGCGGGCCATGGCGCTCGTCCACCAGTCGGGCGGCGGCACCGGGTTCTCCTTCTCCCGGCTTCGTCCCGAGGGCGACACCGTCCGCTCCACGATGGGGGTCGCGTCGGGTCCGGTCTCCTTCATGCGCCTCTACGATTCCTCCACCGAGGTGGTCAAGCAGGGAGGCACCCGCCGGGGCGCCAACATGGGAATCCTGCGGGTGGACCACCCCGATATCCGGAGCTTCATCGGCTGCAAGGACGACACCACCCAGATCACCAACTTCAACATCTCGGTCGCGATCACCGACGACTTCATGCGAGCCGTCGATGCCGGCGAAGAGTACGACCTGGTCAGCCCCCGCACCGGCCGCGTCGCCGGCCGCGACAGCGCCCGCGAGATCTTCGACCTGATCATCGAGGGGGCGTGGAAGACCGGCGAACCCGGCGTCTTCTTCATCGATCGCGCCAACGAGCACAACCCGGTTCCCGCCCTGGGCGGCTACGAGGCCACCAATCCCTGCGGCGAGCAGCCCCTTCTCTCCTACGACGTCTGCAATCTGGGCAGCGTGAATGTGGGCGCCTTCGCGAAGAAGGGCCGCTTCGCAAGTCCGGAAGAGGCCATCGACTGGGACGAGATGCGCCGCGTCGTCCACCTCTCCATCCACTTCCTGGACAATGTGATCGACGCCAACCGCTACCCGCTGCCGGAGATCGACGCGCTGGCGAAGCGGATCCGCCGGGTGGGGCTGGGGCTGATGGGGTGGGCCGACCTCCTGGTGCGGGTAGGGGTGCGGTACGACTCCGACGCCGGGGTGGCGCTGGGGCGAAGGGTGATGGCGTTCGTCGAAGAGGAATCGAGGGTCGCCTCGGAGCGGCTGGCGGAGGCGCGCGGCGTCTTTCCCGCGTGGGAGGAATCGATCTGGGGACCGGAGGAGAGCTGCGCGCGGGACGCGGACGGCGAGCGCATCCGTGCCGAGCGGAAGCTGCGCAACTGCAACCTCACCACCGTGGCGCCGACCGGCACGATCTCGATCATCGCGGGGTGCAGCGGGGGAATCGAACCGCTCTTCGCGGTGGCCTTCATGCGCAACCAGGCCGGCAGCCTCATGCCCGACCTCAACGACGATTTCGTCGCCCGCGCCCGCGAGGAGGGCTGGTACGCCCCGACGCTCATGAAGCGGATCGCGGAGGAGGGGCACATTCACTTCGACGAGGTTCCGCGCGCCGTCCAGGACACCTTCCGCACCGCGCACGACATTGCTCCGGAGTGGCATGTGCGCATGCAGGCGGCCTTCCAGGATCACGTCGATTCGGCGATCTCGAAGACCACCAACTTCCCCTTCGAGGCCGAGCGCGCCGATGTCCGCAAGATCTACGAGCTGGCCTTCGCGCTGGGGTGCAAGGGGGTGACGGTGTACCGCGACGGCTCCCGCCCCATGCAGGTGCTGTCGACGGGGAAGACCGGCCAAAGGGAAGAGGAGAAGCGAAGCGCGGAGCTGGATCGGCTGAGCGGCGAGCTGGCCGACGCCCGGGAGCGGGCCCACCGGCTGGACGCCGAGCTGGAATCGATGCGGGCGAAGCTGCGCGACCACGACCTCGAACGCGGTTCGGCCCGGCACAAGCGGCGGCGCCCCCCGGTCCTGGCCGGCCGCACCATCAAGATGGATTGCCCCCTGGGCGACCTCTACGTGACCATCAACGAGGACCGCGGCGGCAACCCCTTCGAGGTCTTCTGCACCCTCGGCAAGGCGGGCGGCGCGGCGATGGCCGACTCCGAGGCGATCGGCCGCCTCATCTCCCTCTCGCTGCGGTCGGGAATCCCCATCACCGCCGTCCGCGACCAGTTGCGCGGCATCTCCTGCGACCGCGCCGTCGGTCTGGGCCCCAACAAGGTCCTCTCCGCCCCCGACGCGATCGCGCAGGCCCTCGACCACTATCTGGCCGAGAAGGAAGGCGTCCAGGAAGAGTTGCCGATCGACGAGGTGCAGCCGGTGGGCGCGGGCGGCGCCATGGAGGCCGAACCGCGACCGCGCTACCGGGTTCCGACGGACGTCGCGCTGGGGGCCTGTCCCTCCTGCGGCGCCGGCCAGCTCGTCTACGAGGAGGGCTGCCGGAAGTGCTACGTCTGCGGGTTCTCGGACTGCGGGTGATGGGGGACGATGAGACGATGCGCCGCTTCTGGTCGTCGGCCGAAAGGCCGTAGACACCCCGCAACAGCCGCTCGTCGGACGTTACCCAAAAGGTGCTCCGGCGCTGAACCCAGCCGCGGGAACCGAAGCCCTGCTTGAACTGGGCGTTCATCGTGTCGGGCGAATGGAGGAGCTTGCCCTTCATGGTCTTTGGTGGGAGCATTGCGCCTTGATCCGCACCCCCCCGAGGAACTCAAGGTTGTCCTGGCACGCGATGTGGTAGCTGCCGAAGCCCTCGATGGGGAGGCTGCGCTGAGATTGCGACCCCAGTGCCGTTCGATCACGAATCCAGCTCGGCCGGGAAATCCGGTCGGCTGCCGCCCTCTACCGCCTTCTACCGCGACCCCGGCGCGTTCCGGTAATCGAGCGGCGGCGGACGGTCGCCCACCAGCGAAAGGTAGCGGAAGTCGGCGCCGACGCGCTCGGCGTACTCGGCCTTCGCCGCCGCGACCAGCTCCGGGTCCGAAAAGAGATCGACGGCGGTCATCGCCAGCGCGCGGGCCGCGACGATCATTCCCTTGTCGCCGATCGACATTCCCCCAGCGGCGATCGCCTGCCAGGAGTGGGCGGGGGTGCCGGGCACCCAGGTGGCGGTGGAAAGTCCCGCCGTGGGCACGATCCAGCTTACGTCGGCCACATCGGTCGATCCTCCCGCCGGCCGCGGCTGGTAGGGTTGCACCTCGGCCGCGCTCTCGAGGGGCCGGGGGTTGGCGAGCGTCCCGTGGATGATCTCGGCGAAGGCGCGTTCGGAATCGTCGTACTCCACCCCGCCGACGGCCTTCAGGTTTTCCCAGGTCCGCCGCTGCAACGCCTCGTTCGGGAGCAGGGCGTAAATCCCGTGGATGACTTCGTGTTCGACGCGGGTGCCTGTGCCCAGGGCGGCCCCCTCGGAGGCGCGCACCACCCGGTCGAAGATCTCTCGCACCCGCTCGGCGTCGGGGTGGCGCACATAGTAGTAGACCTCCGCGAAATCCGGCACGACATTGGGCGCCGATCCTCCCGAGGTGATCACATGGTGGATCCGCGTCTCCTGCGGAACGTGCTCGCGCAACATGTTGACCATGTGGTTCATCGCCTCGACGCCGTCCAGCGCGGAACGTCCCTGGTCGGGCGCCGCCGCCGCGTGCGCCGAGAGCCCGTGGAAGCGGAACTTGGCCGACTTGTTGGCCAGCGAAGCCGAGGGACTGGCGTCGTTGGCACCGCCGGGGTGCCAGTGCAGGACGGCGTCCACATCGTCGAAGAGGCCGCCCCGGACCATGTAGACCTTCCCCGCGCCCCCCTCCTCCGCCGGCGTTCCATAGACCCGGATCTGGCCCCGGGCACCGGAGCTCTCCAGCCAATCCCGTACGGCGAGCGCCGCCGCCGCCGAACCGGCGCCGAAGAGATGATGGCCGCAGGCGTGGCCCGCACCCATCGACGGGACCGCTTCCCGCTCCGGCGAGCGCGACTGGGTGATCCCCGGCAGCGCGTCGAACTCGGCCAGGATCCCGATCACCGGCGAACCCGAACCCCAGCTCGCGACGAAGGCGGTCGGCATCCCCGCGACCCCGGCCTCGATGTGAAATCCCCCGTCGGTGAGCTGTTCCTGGAGCAGCGCCGAGCTCTCGGTCTCCTGATAGCCCACCTCGGCAAGATCCCAGATCTGCTGGGCCACCCTTCCGTACCGGGTCGCGTTCCCCTCGACATGGGCCGAAACGGTCTCGTGCGCCGACTGGGCGGCCGCGGGCGCCGGGGGGAGGACGAAGGTGGCGACGAAGGGGAGAACCGCGCCGATTCGCCACAGGCCGATCCGCCACAGAACGCGGGGCCGGACCGTGGACTGCGCTCCGCGCGAGGGGTGGCGAGCGCAATGCGGGGCCGGGAGGGGGCGGGGGAAGCTGACGCTGGCGGGATTGACGCCGGACGATTCGATTGCGGGCGGCTGGATCATCGGTTGACTTCGGGGGCGGGTGTGGCGGAGGGTGGCGCATCGATCAAACGCCCCGGTGCCGCAGTTGACTCCGGGGACGGGTTGGTGGAGCCCGCGGGTGGTGCGATTCGGCGAATCCAAACAGATTGTTGGCTGTCCTCTGCCACCGCAACCGATCCTCTGCCACCGCAACCGATTCGACGCCGCGGCCCACTCGTTGCCGTTGGCCGAATCTTCGCCGCAACCGACCTTCCAACCGCAGCCTGCATTCCCATACCCATGCCCCCCACCGCCCCCGTCCGCGTCGCCGCCGCCCAACCCCGCGGCCACCCCTTCGATTCGGCCGCCGCCGTCGACCGCCTCTGCGCGATGACCGCCGAGGCCGCCGCGAACGGGGCCGCGCTGGTCGTCTTTCCGGAGGCCTTTGTGGGCGGCTACCCCTGGGGACTCGCCTTCGGCACCGCGGTGGGCGGACGCAAACCGGAGGGACGCCGCGCCTTCGGGCGCTACCACGAAGCCGCGATCCGCGTTCCCGGCCCCGAAACCGGGCGGATCGGGGGAGCGGCGGCCCGGGCGGGAGTCCATCTCGCGGTCGGCGTCATCGAGAAGGGGGCGGCGCACTCCCCCGGCACCCTCTTCTGCACCCTTCTCTACTTCACCCCCGGGGGCGAACTGGCCGCGCTGCACCGCAAGCTCAAGCCCACCGCGGCGGAGCGCCTCATCTGGGGCGAGGGCGACGGCGGCACCCTTCCCGTTCTGGACACGCCCATCGGCCGGGTCGGGGGACTGATCTGCTGGGAGAACTACATGCCGCTCGCGCGCACCGCGATGTACGCGAAGGGGGTGGAGATCTACCTGGCCCCCACCGCCGACTCGCGCGATCGCTGGCAGTCCACCCTGCAGCACATTGCGCTGGAGGGACGCTGCTTCGTCATCGGCTGCAACCAGTACGTCACCCGCGACCACTATCCCGCCGACCTCGAAATCCTGGACGATCTCGAGCGCTGGCCCGCGACCCTCTCGCGGGGCGGCACCGCGATCTACGGCCCCTTGGGCGAGTGCCTGGCGGGTCCGCTCCACGGCGAGGCGGGGATCCTCTACGCCGATCTGGACCGGGACGAGATCGCCCGCGGCAAGTTCGACTTCGACGTCGTCGGCCACTACGCCCGCCCGGACGTCTTCCGTCTTCACGTCAACGAATCGCCCCTGGAAACGACGGCCCCCTGGCAGGGCGGTCCCGCATCTTCCGCGCCCGCGCAGCCCGCCGGCGAATCGTCCGGCCCCGCTCCTTCCCGTCCGGCGCCGTCTCCCGGCGGAAATCCATCCAACCGGCGCGAATCGCGCCATTGGGGCAACCGCCCTCGCAATCCGTCACCCCGAACTCAAGGGAACCACCGATGAGCACAGCCACCATGCCCGCACCCCCGGCTCGCGCCACCGAGTCCTGGCTGAAGGAAGCCGAACGCTACTCGGCGCACAACTATCACCCGCTGCCGGTCGTTCTCGAGCGCGGCGAAGGCGTCTGGGTCTGGGATGTGGAGGGACGACGCTACCTCGACATGCTGAGCTCATACTCGGCCGTCAACCAGGGACACCTGCACCCGGCGATCGTCGCGGCGGCGCGGACTCAGCTCGACCGCCTGACCCTGACCTCGCGCGCCTTCCACAACGACCAGATGGGACCTTTCCTGCGCGAGCTCTGCGAGGCCGTCGGCTACGACGCCGCCCTGCCGATGAACACCGGCGCGGAAGCGGTCGAGACGGCGATCAAGATGGTGCGGAAGTGGGGCTACGAGGTGCGCGGCATCCCGGCGGACCAGGCCGAGATCATCGTCTGCGACGACAACTTCCACGGGCGGACCACGACGATCGTGGGCTTCTCCTCCGAGGATCAGTACCGCGATGGATTCGGTCCCTTCACCCCGGGCTTTCCGCGAATTCCCTTCGGCGACGCGGAGGCGTTGCGGGCGGCGATCGGGCCCAACACGGCGGGCTTTCTGGTCGAGCCGATCCAGGGAGAGGCCGGCGTGATCGTTCCTCCGGAGGGGTACCTGCGCGCGGCCGCGGACATCTGCCGCGAGGCCGGAGTGGCGCTGGTGGCCGACGAGATCCAGACCGGACTGGGGCGCACCGGCCGCTTCCTCTGCAGCGAGTGGGACGAGGTGCGGCCCGATGTCCTGATCGTGGGCAAGGCGCTGGGCGGTGGAATCTATCCGGTCTCGGCCGCGATCGCCGACCGGGAGTTCATGGATCTCTTCCGGCCCGGCGACCATGGCTCCACCTTCGGCGGCAATCCGCTGGGCGCCGCGGTGGGGCGGGCCTCGCTCCGCGTCATTCTGGACGAAGACCTCTCCCGGCGCTCCGACGAGCTGGGAAGCTGGTTCATGGAGGAGCTGCGCCGGATCGGTTCGCCCCATGTGGAGGAGGTGCGGGGGCGGGGGCTGATGATCGGCGTCGTGATCCGCGAATCCTCCGGCCCGGCGCGACCCTTCTGCGAAGCGCTCGAGCGGCGCGGGATCCTGGCCAAGGAGACGCACCACCAGGTCGTGCGCTTCGCGCCCCCGCTCACGGTGAGCCGGGCGGTGCTGCAGGATGCCCTCCTGGAGATCGCGGCCGTGCTCAGCGAATCGTGCCCTTGAGCGAGGTGTCGATCTCGGCGACTTCGCCCTCGTCGAAGAGCACCGCCCGAATCTGTCCATAAAGAAAATCGCGGGCCTCGCGCTTGCGCGGATCCAGGCCGAAGTGGTTGATCAGCAGGATCTGATGACGCAGCCACTCGTCCCAGCAGCGTGCGCAGATCTCCCGGTGGATGCGCTCGCCGAGGGGGCCGCGAAAGGGAGGGCGGGGAAGGGGCGGGGCGGGTTTGGCGGAGGGGCGGCAACAACGAATCGCGCTCATGGGATCTCGCGGGCAGGGGGGTCTCGTGGAAGAAGCGGGGATTTGGCCCGCGCGGTACCGAAGCGGATAGGTTACTGGATTGCGGACAAAGCCGGAAGGAGGCAGACAATGTCGTCGTCCCGCGCACCGGAAGGGATGGGCGGTCCCAACGGCGAGGCCCCCCATCTCTCAAGACAGCAACTGGCGCATCTCGAAGAGCGGCTCCTGGAGGAACGGGCCCGGGCGTTGCGCGGTCTCGGTCTCTTCAGCGAGACCTCCAAACGCGGTCGCAGATTCGGCGAATCCGACCTCGCGGGCCATACCGATCACATGGCCGACCAGGGCACCGAGGCCATGGAGCGCGAGAAGGCCGCCGCCTTCGCGACCAAGGAGGGGCGCTACCTCTACCGCATCGAGGAGGCGCTGCGGCGGCTCTACGCCGATCCGGCCAACTTCGGACGCTGCCACGGCACCGGCAAGCCCATCGAATTCGAGCGGCTGGACGCCCTTCCCCACGCGCGCTACTGCATCGAGTACAAGCGCGAGCTGGAGGCGCGCGGCGAATAGGCGGGGCTCCGAAGCGGCCGCGAGCACGGTCGCCGCGCGCCATCGGCAACGCCTCCCCTTCGCCATCCGCACGGCATGCGATGCGGTCGTCGTCGCGCGGGCGGGATGGGGCCGGGCTGGCGCGCGCGCTTCACGACGGCCTGGGAGGACGGCAACGACTACGTCGAGATGGCCGGGCTGGCGCGCGCGCTTCACGACCCTCCCGCCACCGCCCCCAGCAGCTCCCCCCCCACCGCCTCCAACTGCCACTCCCGCACATCGGCGATCGCCGCGAGCTCCTCCACCGTTGCGGGCGCGGCCGCGGCCACCCGTTGCAGCAACTGGTTCGCCATCACGCGCCCCCGCTCCATTCCCAGCCGCCCGGCCGCCCGGTTCCTCGCCGCCTTCAACCGCTCGAAGGCGGCCACCTCCTCGGGACCCGGCCGCGGTCGCCGCCGCTCCGGCCTCGGCCACGACGAGAGTCGCGCCGCCGGGAGCCGCGCCACCTCGGCCAGCGCATCGAGCAGCGCCCGTGCCCGCCTGCGCGGCATCCGCTTCGGGAATCCGGGAACGGCGGCCAGCGCGGGCAGGCTCCCGGGCCGGGCCGCCACCACCCCGAGCAGCGCGGCGTCGCTGGCCACCCGGAAGGGCGCCCGGTCCATCTCCCGGGCCACCCGGTCGCGCCAGGCGATCGCCGCCCGCAGCGCGGTGAGCGAGCGGTTGTCCAGGTGGCGGGCCCGGCGAATGCGCGTCACCGGATCGGGAGCCGGGGCATCGGCGCCGTCGGTCGCCGACTCGGCGAGGATCCGGCACTCCTCGCGGGCCCAGTGCAGCCGTCCCCGCGCGCGAAGTTCGTCCTCCATGTCGGCGAGCAGGGCGTGCAGGTGCCGGGTGTCGCTGGCGGCGTAGTCGATCATGGCCCGCGGGAGCGGTCGCCGCGCCCAGTCGGCGCGCTGAAACTTCTTCGATACCCGAATCCCCAACTTCCGCTCCAGGAGCGCCTGGAGTCCCACCTCGGGCTCGCCCAGGAATCCCGCCGCGACCTGGGTGTCGGCCAGGGCGGCGACCCGAATTCCCAGATCGCGCGCCAGCAGCCGAAGATCGTAGGCCGCGCCATGCATCAGGATCGGCCGTTCGGGATCCTCGAGCGGCGCGCGCAGGAGCGGCGCGGGGTCGAAGGCCAGAGGGTCCAGCACGAAGGTCTCCGCTTCGGTGGACAACTGGATCAGGCAGATCCGGTCCGAGTAGCGGTGGAAGCCGGCCGCCTCGCAGTCCAGCGCGATCCAGCCCGCCGCGGCCAGCGCGCGCTCCGCCCCGGCGGCGCCGTCCTTCCCGTCGATGTAGCGAATGCCGCCCTCCTTCCCCCCGCCCCCCGTCCCCCCGCCGCCGCGGTTCGCGTCCCGGCGGCCGCGCCCTCTCTTCCCCAGCGCCCCCTCCATCCGTCCCTTCCCCCTGCCCATTCTTCCCTTGCTACCCGCCTTGTCGCCCATTCCGTCTCCCGGTTGCAGTCGTCATCGTCCGTCGCAGGGTCCGTCGCCGCCCGATGCGGTGTAGTCGAACCGTTGCAGCGCGGGGTACCTTCCCCTTTTCCAACCGATTGCCCATGATCCACCCACCCTCCTCCGCTCGCCGGAATTCCATGCGCCCGGAGGCCCGCCGCCGCCCTCCGGAAGACGACCGGCCCCAATGATCAGGATCATCCAATGATCAGGACCAAGGTCATCGCCACCCTCGGACCGGCAAGCGCAAAGCCCGAGGTCATGCTCGATCTGGTTCGCGCCGGCGTCGATGTGGCCCGCATCAACATGTCCCACGGCACCCACGACTTCCACGAGAAGTCGATCCGGCTGGTGCGCGAGGCCGCCGCCTCGATCGGGCGTCCCGTCGCGGTGCTCGTCGATCTCCAGGGTCCCAAGATACGCATAGGGCGCCTCCACGAACCGGTTCGGCTGCGCGACGGCGATCTCGTCGCCATTGCTCCGGAGGGTCTTCACGCTCCCGGCGAGCTGCCCACCACCTACACGCCGCTGGCCCGGGAGGTCTCGCCCGGCACCCACATTCTCCTCGACGACGGGCTGATCGAGCTGGTCTGCGTCGCGTCGGAGGGGGGAAGGGCGCGCTTCGAGGTCGTCCGCGGCGGAGTGCTCCATTCGCGCAAGGGAATCAACCTGCCGGGAGTCGATCTCAACACGCCGGCGATCACGCGCAAGGATCTGGCCGACCTGGAGTTCGCCTACGACATGGAGGCGGAATACGTGGGACTCTCCTTCGTGCAGCGGGTCGAGGACGTAAAGATCCTGAAGGCCCACATGAAGGGAAGGGCCTGGCTGGTCGCGAAGATCGAGCGGGCCAGCGCGGTCGAGGAGCTGGATGGAATCCTCAGGTACAGCGACGCGGTGATGGTGGCGCGCGGCGACCTCGGGGTGGAGCTGCCCTTCGCCTCGGTGCCGCTGGTGCAGAAGCGGATCATTCAGTCGGCCAACGGCTACGGCTGTCCGGTCATCACCGCCACCCAGATGCTGGAATCGATGACCGCCTATCCCACTCCCACCCGGGCCGAGACCTCCGATGTGGCGAATGCGATCCTCGACGGAACCGACGCGGTCATGCTTTCGGGCGAGACGGCGGTGGGGAAGCACCCGGCGCGCACCGTCGAGGTGATGGTGCGGATCGCTGCCGAGATCGAGGGGAGCGGGGTGCTGGCGGGCGGGCCGCACTATCTGCGCCAGATGGGTCCGGTGCAGCGGCGCGGCGCCTCGTTGCGCGAACATGCGGTGGCGGACTCCTCGGTGCGTTCGGCCCGCGATCTGGGCGCCCCCGCGATCCTCGTCATTACCCGCAGCGGCTTCTCGGCCCGGCTGGTGGCGTCGTACCGCCCCGTCACCCCTATCTTTTCCGTCTGCACCGAAGCCCGCGTCCATCGCCAGCTCAGCGGCGTCTGGGGTGTGCGGCCCGTCCTGGCCGAGCACGGCGAAATCACCTACGAGGCGCTCACCGAGCTGGGGAAGCGGATCGTGCGCGAGTCGGGGCGCGGCAAGGCCGGGGATCCGGTCGTGGTAACTTCAGGAATGCCCTTCCACCGGCGGGGTTCGACCAACACCATGCGGGTCGAGCGTCTGTAGCGGTTCGCGGACGACACCGAGCCCGCAGGCAGGCGGGTCGCGAGCGCTTCCGCACCGGGCGAGCGACGGGGATGGGCGACAGGCGCGGGCGATTGCCTGCAAGACCAAGGCGGGAGCGGGATTTGCGGCTGACCTTTCTGGGCACCGGGACCTCGGTCGGGGTTCCGGTCATCGGATGCGATTGCGAGAACTGCGCCTCCACCGATCCACGCGACCACCGCACCCGCCACGGCGCGCTGATCGGCCTCGACGGCGGCAATCTCCTCATCGACACTCCCCCGGAGCTCCGTCTTCAGCTTCTGGCCGCGAGGATCTCCCGGGTGGACGCCGTCTGGTACACCCATCTGCACGCCGATCACGTCCATGGCATCGACGACGTGCGCATCTTCACCGACCGGGGCAGAACCTCGCTGCCCGCCTTCGTTCCGGACGAGATGGCCACCGAGATGACCCGCCGCTTCCCCTACATCTTCGACGACGAGCTGCGCCGCCAACGCAAGAGGAACCGGCCCCGGCTCACCCTCGAACCGTACCGCGCCGGCGTTCCGCGCACCATCCTGGGCGAAACCGTCGTCCCCTTTCGCGTGCCCCACGGTCCCGTCCACGCCTTCGGTTTCCGCATCGGCCCCCTGGGTTACGTCACCGATGCCGCGGAGCTTCCCGCCGAAGCGCGCCAAATCCTTGCCGGAGTGGAAGTTCTGGTCCTCAACGCGCTCTGGTGGGGCGATCCTCATCCCAGCCACTTCACCATTGAGGAAGCCGTGGAGGCCGCCCTCGAAATCGGTCCCCGCCGCACCTTCCTCACGCATCTCACGCACCGCGTCCGCCACCGCGAACTTGCCGCGGCGCTTCCCGCCGGAATCGAGCCGGCCCACGACGGGCTGATGGTGGAGATCCCATGACCGGTGACCCGAAGGCGCGCGAATTCCCCGTGCGCATCGACTTTCGAAGCATGATGGGTGGGGAGGAGGGCGGCGGCATCGAAGCGGCCCGATTCGGCCAAGCCGGGGCTCCCGCATCCACGCGGCCACCGGCGGATAACCGTCGGCCGCGGTCCCGTCGCGCATCGGCGCCGTCCGGCCCGGCTTCCCTCTCCGGCGAGCCCGACCGGCGCTTCCAGGACGCTCTCGCGGCCGTCCGGTCGCTGGCCCGGGACGAAACCGGCTTCCTCGCGCTGCCCGGCGACCGCGCGCTGGCCGCCCGGACCCGGACGCTGGCCGATTCCCTCGCCCCGCGCGGCTTCACCGATCTCGTCGTGGTCGGCATCGGCGGCTCCGCACTGGGCGCGGCGGCGCTGCACGGCGCCCTGGCCGGTCCCCCGGACGGCCACCCCGCGCTCCACATCCTCGACAACCCCGACCCCGATTCGGTCGCTCCCCTCCTCGACCGGCTGGACTACTCCCGCACCCTCTTCAACGTCGTCTCCAAGTCGGGCTCCACCGCCGAAACGCTGGCGCTCTTCGCCCTGGCGCGGAGCCGTCTGGCGCTCGCTCTCGGCGACCGGGCGGTTCGCCGCCACCTCGTCGTCACCACCGATCCCGAACGCGGCTTCCTGCGCGCCTTCGCCCGCGAGCACGATCTTCCGACCCTGCCGGTACCGCCCGGCACCGGCGGCCGCTTCTCGGCGCTGTCCCCGGTGGGGCTCTTCCCCGCGGCCATGACCGGAATCGACATCGAGGCGGTGCTGGCCGGCGCCCGCGCCGCCCTGGCCCGCTGCGCATCTCCCTCCCTGGCCGCCAATCCCGCGGGAATGCTGGCCACCCTTCTCCACCGCGCCGACGCCGAGCTGGGGCTGGGCGTCCAGGTCTTCATGCCCTACGCCGACCGGCTGCGCGCGCTGGCGTACTGGTGGCAGCAGCTCTGGGCCGAATCGCTCGGCAAGGCGAAGAAGATCGACGGAAGCCCGGCCGGCGCCGGTCCCACTCCCCTCCCGGCCTTCGGCGCGGCCGACCAGCACTCCCTCCTCCAGCTCTTCATGGAGGGTCCCCGCGACAAGGTCGTGGTCTTCCTCCGCCGTCTGGGCCCGGAGCGCGACCTCGACATTCCCCCGCTCCCGTCGCGCCACCCCGCCGCCCCGGACTGGCTCGCGAAGGCCTCCCTCTACCAGCTCCTGGACCGGGAACAGCTCGCCACCGCGGAGGCGCTGCGGCGCGCGGGACGACCCAACCTCGCCATCACCCTGAACCGGATCGACCCCTTCGCGGTCGGCGCCCTCGTCATGCTCCTTCAGTTGGCGGCAGTCCATGCGGGGGCGCTCTACGGCGTCGATCCCCTGGATCAGCCCGGGGTCGAGCTCGGCAAGCGGATTCTGGGCGGACTCCTGGAACGGCCCGGCTTCGGCCCCGTCGTCCTTCCTCCCGGCGATTCCCGGTGGCAGCTCTGAAGAGCGGTTCGTCCCCGTTGTCGGCGCGGCGTTGTTGGCGCGGGAAATGTGGACTAGCTTGACTGTCGCACCGCCGCGAATCCGGCCCTGGCCCAGTGCGGTCGCGGCGAATCCCGCGCGTACCCCCGAGGCGCCATCATGAGCGAATCCGAAGACCGAACCCCCGACGTCGTGGACCGCGATCACCGCGCCGAGGTGGGCGCCTTCCTCCTGGGCGCGCTGGTGGGGGCCGGGATCGCGCTGCTCTTCGCCCCCCGCAGCGGCAAGGAGACCCAGGAGGCGATCCGGGAAGGAGCGGGCCGCCTCCGGGAGCTGACCGGCGACCGGGTGCGCGATCTGCGGAGCGACCTGGGCTCGCGCATGGAGTCGGCGAAGGGCGCGCTTGGCCGCGGGCGGGAGCGGGTGGCCGAGGCGCGGGCCGATCTCGAGGAGAGGCTGGCGCGCTCGAAGGCCGCCTACCGCACGGCGCTTGAAGACGAATCCACCACGGGAGCGGGCGAATCGTGAAGATCTACCTGGACACGGCCAATCTGGGCGAAATCCGCGAGGCGGCGCGCTGGGGCATCCTCAGCGGCGTGACGACCAACCCGAGCCTCATGGCGCGCGAGACGGGCGCCGGATTCGAGGAGACGATTCGCACCATCTGCGGGCTGGTCGACGGACCGATCAGCGCCGAGACCGTCTCGGAGGACGCCGACGGGATGGTCGCCGAGGGACGGGCCTTCGCCGCCTGGCACCGCAATGTGATCGTCAAGGTGCCGAGCACGACCGAGGGGCTAGAGGCGGTGGCGCGGCTCGGAGAGCGGGGCATCCGCTGCAATGTGACCCTCGTCTTCAATGCCAACCAGGCGCTCATGGCGGCGCTGGCGGGGGCGTTCGTCGTTTCGCCCTTTGTGGGCCGCGTGGACGACATGTCGGTCGACGGCATGGAGCTGATTCGCGAGATCGCGGCGATCTTCGAGCTGGATCCCGACATCCGCACCCAGATCCTGGCCGCGTCGATCCGGCACCCGCGCCACATCGCCGAATCCGCGCTCGCGGGCGCGCACATCGCCACCTGTCCCTACAAGGTTCTCCTGAAGTGCATGCAGCACCCCCTTACCGACCGCGGCCAGCGGAGCTTCCTGGAGGATTGGCGGAAGCGCGAGGCGGAGATGGCCCTGCCGGCGGCGGTGGACGACTGAGGCGGGATCGCCTTCGGCGGCCGGGCCTCGTTGCGGCCGGGAGGATGGCGACGCCATGAGCGGATCCACCGCTGGCGCCGGCCGTCGCGTCGTCGTGCGCAACCGCAAGGCCCGCCACGACTACGAGGTGCTGGACAGTTGGGAAGCCGGACTGGTTCTCGTCGGCACCGAGGTCAAGTCGATTCGGGCCGGCAAGGTCTCCTTCCAGGATGCCTACGCCCGCGCCCAAAACGGCGAGCTCTGGCTGCACAACGTCCATATCGCACCCTACGCACCCGCCAATCGCTGGAACCACGACGAGACCCGCCCGCGCAAGCTTCTCCTGCACCGCGAGCAGATCCGCCGCATCGTGAGCCGCGCCGAGGAGAAGGGGCTGGCGCTGATTCCTCTGGAGATGTACTTCCGCAAGGGCCGGGTCCGGATTGCCCTGGCGATCTGCCGGGGGAAGAAGCGGCGGGACCGCCGCGAGGATCTGAAGCGGCGCACCATGCAGCGCGAGGCGGAGCGTGCGATGGGGAAACGGTGGTGACTGCGGCGGGGACCGCGCGGACTCGGGGGACCGGTGCGGTGGACGGCCGGGCGAGCTCCCGGGGAAGGGGAAGCGAAGCGGGTGCCGCCCGGCTCTTTGGCGCGACCTTTCGCCACCGGGTTCTGGCCGCCGCCGGAAGCTGCGGTTTCGGCGAACCGCTCGTGGAGGCGATGGCGCCGGAGGAGATCGGCGGGCTGGTCACGAAATCGGTTACGGCGCGGCCCCGGTGGGGGAATCCGGCGCCCCGCGTGGCCGAGTTTCCGGGTGGAATGTTGAACTCGGTGGGGCTCGCGAATCCCGGGTGGGAGGCGGTCCGCGACGAGAAGCTGCCCTGGATGCGCCGCCGTCTCGGGGGACTTCCGGTCTTCGTCTCGGTGGCCGGCGGGCGCGCGGAAGAGTACGTGGAGGTGGTGGTGGGGCTGGCGGGGGAAGGGGATTTCACCGGCTTCGAGCTCAACCTTTCCTGTCCCAACGACAGCCACCGTTCCGGCCGTCCCTTCTGCCTCGATCATCGCGCGCTGGCCGCGCTCCTCGACCGGGTTCGTCTCCAAACCCAACGCCCCCTTCTCGTCAAGCTCGCCCCGAACGATCCCGAGATCGCCCTCACGGCGAGGGTCGCGGTTGCGCACGGCGCCGACGGCATTACCGCGGTCAACACCATGCCCGGCTACCTCGCAGGCGACCGCGGCCCCCGTCTCGGTGCGGGGCGGGGCGGGGTGAGCGGGCCGTTGCTCCTCCCGGTCGGGTTGGCGGCGGTGCGGCAGATCGCCGATGCGGTGAAGGTTCCGGTCATCGGGGTCGGCGGAGTTCTCACCGCCGCCGATGCGCGGGCCTACCTCGCGGCGGGCGCGTCGCTGGTGCAGGTCGCGACCGGTTCGCTGGCCGATCCCCGTTGCGCCGCCCGCATCGCCCGCGACCTCGCCCTCCCCGCCGCCCCCCGAACCCCCGGCCCCGCGCAATGACCGCCCGGCCGGCGCGGCCGCCGCTCCGGGAAAGGGTCATCGTGGCGCTCGACCTGCCCTCGGCCCCCGCCGCCCTCGCCCTCGCCGACCGTCTCGGCCCGGCCTGCTCCTTCGTCAAGGTCGGCCTCGAGCTCTACACGGCCGCCGGCCCGGCGGTGGTGGCGGCGCTCCACGACCGCGGTCTGCGCGTCTTCCTCGATCTCAAGCTGCACGACATTCCCAACACGGTGGCCCGGGCGGTGGCCCGCGCGGGCGATCTCGGCGTGCGTTTCCTCACGCTGCACGCGGCGGGCGGCCCCGCGATGCTCGCGGCGGCGGCCCATGCGGCGCCGCCCTCGCTCTCGCTCCTCGGCGTCACCGTCCTGACCTCGCTGGCCCCCGCCGCCCTCGGAGAGGTCTTCGGGCGGGCGGTCGAGGATGTGGGCGCCGAGGCGGAGCGCTTCGCCGGCCAGGTCGGCGGGGCGGGGCTGGCGGGGGTGATCTGCGCGGCGACCGAGGCGGAGAGAATGCGCAGGCGGCTGGGTCCCGAGGCGCTCGTCGTCACTCCGGGCATTCGTTCGGCCGCCGATGCGCACCACGACCAACGCCGGGTCCGCACCGCCGCGGAGGCCTTTCTGGCGGGCGCCAGCCACATCGTCGTCGGTCGTCCGGTCACGGGCGCTCCCGATCCGCGCGGCGCCCTGGAGCGGATCGTCGCCGAAGCGGAGGCGGCGGTGGCCGGTCCGGCCGGATGAAGCTCGTCACGACCGCTCTGGCGAGCCGGCGCGGCGGTCTTTCCCTCGGGAGCCGCGCGCGCCGGCGGACGGCAGCGCGGGGCGGGAATGGACCGCGGTTGCCGACGGAAACCGGGCTGCGGCCTGGAGCGGCAAACCGGCCGCACCGGTTGCCAGGCTGGCCTCCGGCCCCTGCGCGGGCCGGCCCATAAGGGACGCCGGGCGATGAAGGCGCGCGCGCAACCCCTCTTTCTCCCGCTCTTCCCGATCCTCTCTCTGGTCCGGCGCCGATCACCGTCCGGGGCGAAGCGGGCTATATTTTTCGGGCCATGAAACTCTACGACTCCCTGCGCCGCGACCTCGTCGCCCTCGAATCTCCCGCTTCGGATCCCGTCGCCATCTACGGCTGCGGTCCCACCGTCTACGACTTCGCGCACATCGGCAACTTCCGCGCCTTCATCGTCTACGACACCCTTCACCGCCACCTGCTCGCGAGCGGGCGCGAGGTTCGCTTCGTGGTCAACTTCACCGATGTGGACGACAAGACGATCGACGGGGCGGCGGCGGCCGGACGTTCCCTCGGGGAGCATACCGCGCGCTTCATCGACGCCTTCCAGGAGGATTGCCGGCGGCTCGGGCTCCTCTCCTTCAGCGAACAGCCCCGCGCGACCGGGTTCATTCCGGCAATGGTCGATTTCATCGCCGGGCTGGTGGAAGCGGGCGCGGCCTACCGGGGCGAGGACGGTTCGGTCTATTTCGCGGTGTCGTCGTTCAAGGACTATGGACGACTTTCGGGGATGGCGGGGGAGGAGCTGGCGCGGTGCTCGCGAATCGACGCGGCCGACTACGACAAGCGGGATCCGCGCGACTTCGCCCTCTGGAAGGCGGCGCAGCCACGCGACCGGGAGGTGGGGGCCGTCTGGGATTCGCCCTGGGGACCGGGCCGGCCGGGCTGGCACCTGGAGTGCTCGGTCATGGCCTGGACCCTCCTCGGCGAGACCGTCGACATTCATCTCGGGGGCGAGGATCTGCGCTTTCCGCACCACGAGAACGAGATCGCGCAGTCCGAAACGGCGACCGGCGCCACCTTCGCGCGCATCTGGCTCCACATCCGGCACCTCAAGGTCGGGGGCAGCAAGATGTCCAAGTCGCTGGGCAACTTTCACACCGTGAGGGATCTCGTCGACCGCGGCCATGATCCCGCCGCCATCCGCTGGGTACTCCTCTCGGCCCACTACCGCAACGAGCTCAACTTCACCTTCGAGGGTCTTGACGAGGCGACCGAGGGGGTTCAGCGCATCGTCGATTTTCGGCGTCGCGTGGCCGGATTCCCGGTGCTTCCGGGTGTGGACCGCGGCCTTCGGGATCGAATCGCCGCCGGGCTCGCCGCCTTCCGCCAGGCGATGGATGCGGATCTGAATCTTCCGCGCGCGATCTCCGAGCTGTGGTCGCTGGTCCGGGATCTGAATGCCGCGCTGGACCGTCATTCGCGGGGAATCGGCGCCGGGGAACGCGAGGCGGCGCTGGAGGCGATCGCGGCGATGGATGCGGTGCTGGGGGTGGTGGAGCTGGCCGAGCGGGGACGCGATCTGGACGCCGCGACCGAGGAGCGCATTCGCGAGCTCGTGGAGGCCCGGACGCGGGCGCGCCGCAACCGCGACTTCGCCACGGCCGACCGGATTCGCGCGGAGCTGGAGGACGAGGGAGTCCGCTTGGAGGACACCCCCGCCGGAACCCGCTGGAAACGAGTGCGGCAGCCGCCCCTTGCCCGGTCCGGCTCCGCGTCCCGGCCTTAGCCCCCCATTTGTCGCACCAGGAATGTTCCGCCACATTGGTCGGCTGGACGCGCGGATTCATGGAGGACCTCCGGCGCCGCTCGCGGCCCATGTGCTTCGGCGCCTCCGGGTAGGGCCCCACGACTTGCGGGTCGGGAACATCCACAACGCTGACGTAGCTCAGTTGGTAGAGCAGCTGACTTGTAATCAGCAGGTCCGGGGTTCGAGTCCCCGCGTCAGCTTTGGGCTTCGCGCCCGCGCATCCGGTCGCCCGCGGCCCGTCGCCGCCACCCTGCCTGCCCGTCGTTTCCGCCGCGATCCGCTCGCTCGGCCGACCGGGCCGGAGAATCGCGGTGGCTTGACGACCTGCCGCGAGGGCGCTTTCCTGCCGGGGGCCGGCTCTTCTCCTTCGCATGTTGACCCTTCCGTCGAATTCCGCTACCATTCCATGCTCGTTTCCATCCGGAGCCACCGGCTCGTTGCCGGGGCGGCGGTGGGAGCGGTTTTTTTGGTGGGGTACCGAAGCGGCCAACCGGGGCAGACTGTAAATCTGCTGGCGAATGCCTACGGAGGTTCGAATCCTCCCCCCACCATGGGGGGCCGGGCGCCCTCTGGACAGCACGCGGGAGTAGCTCAGTTGGCTAGAGCATCAGCCTTCCAAGCTGAGGGTCGCCGGTTCGAATCCGGTCTCCCGCTCTGAAGCACGGAACACCGGAAACGGCGCTCCGGCGCGCGCGGACGGCATCCGCGAAAGACAGAGAGGTGCTCTGGTAGCTCAGTGGTAGAGCGCTTCCTTGGTAAGGAAGAGGTCGCGGGTTCAATCCCCGCCCAGAGCTTGGGGGGAGCGGCCCGGTTCGCTTCCGGCCGGAACCGAGAGCCTGCGAGAGAAGAGACGACGAAACTGGAGCGAGGGAGAGATGGCGAAGGAGACCTTTGAGCGAACGAAGCCGCATGTGAATGTGGGGACGATCGGGCATGTGGACCACGGGAAGACGACGCTGACGGCGGCGA
>JAJEBW010000030.1 GCA_022822325.1 Gemmatimonadota bacterium
CTTCATCGAGCGTTACAACAACGGCTGGCTTCTGCAGCGGCACGGGTACATCACCCCGGCCCGTGCCCGCGAAAAGCTCAGCAGAAAGGCGGCCTGATGTTTAGGCCGTCCACTTGTCCAGGAAACCGGAACCGGTACACGTGTGTGCACCCCGTGCCAAAGATCCATACGCAGCGGATCATCCGGCCTGAAGAATCGGTGCCGTCGATCGATCCTTCCGGTGCGGGCAAGCGCGGCCGCGAATCGTCGGTAAAGAGGTCAAACTCGTGAATCGCACCCCGCGCGAAATCGTCGTCGCCGCACTCGCCGCAGGCGGACCGGGCGCGACATTTGATCCGTTGCAGCTTCAGGTCCTGCTTTTCCTGATCGACCGGACTGTTCCCGACCGCATCGGCGGTCCTTTCTTCGGTTTCCGGCCCGGCCCCCTGGGCCCGATCGATGACTTGATCTACCAACTGGTGGAAGAGATGGCCACTGCGGGCGACGCCGTCATCGACCGGTCAGAGCCCACGACACTCTTTCGCCTCACGGACGCAGGCCACACCAAGGGTGAAGCCGTGTTGGCAACACTGGAACCCTCAGTCGCCGACTACTTCGGGCGCGTGGCGCGGTGGACTCTATTGGTGCCGCATCGCCCGATGCTACGGTCTGTCTTCCACGCCTACCCGGAGATGGCGACGAAGTGCGTGGTGCCCGATTGGGCGAAGAAGGCGCCGAAGAGACAGGCCACAGAGTACGGTTTGCATCCCTTCGCGGAGGGCTTCGTCAGGGCCTTCGATTTCTTCGGGTTCATGCGGCGGCCACAACCACCGAAGCCCAAACCCAAGTCGGACGGGGAAGCAATCCGAAAGGTATGGCGCGATGTAGGCGGTTTCCTTGAGGACGCGATGGTCAAAGTCGGAAAGTCGGAGGGGCTCTGGTGAGAGATTCCAGCGGAAAGGAGGGCGTCGATGGACGGGACAAGGGCGAATGCGAGCCAACGGCCTCGGTTGAGGCCAAACCGACCGGAATGACTGCGCGGCAGCCCGAGCATCCGGTTGGCGAGGGTACCCCCGAACTGCCTGGATCCGGCCATGTCCAGTTTCAGGCTTCCGAGTACATTGATGTTTCGACTGGCCCTTTGCCGCCTCCGACCTTCGTCCGATCGTACGAGGATACGCTCCCCGGCGCAGCCGACCGGATCCTCACGATCACGGAAAAGCAGCAAGACCACCGGCACTCAATGGAATCTGCCCGCCTCCAGAACGAGATCACGCTCCAACAGCGCGACCTGGCATTCGTCACCCGCGGCCAGTGGATGGGGTTTGTCTTCGGGATTCTGGCCCTCTTCGGCGCGGTGCTTCTGGTGATCGTGGGTCAATCGTTGGAGGGACTCACCGCCATGCTCCTTCCTGTCGCCACGATCATTGGAATCTTCACGATGTCAAAGCGCATCCGTCCGCGCGCAGCCCAGCCGGAAGCCGACGACGACGATCCCGCGCCCCCCCCAAAACTGCCCAACGGTCCCGAGTAGGCCACCCGCCCCCATGCCCGGCCGCCCTTCCTTCCTCGGCGCGGCCCCAACCGCCGGTCGCGGCAACGAGTTCCCCGCCACCCTATTCGAGCGCACCCTTCTCGCCTTGCGCAAGGAACGGGATATCTCTCGCTTTCCGGCCAGCCGCGCCCTGAAGCGCCTTCTCGCCATCGAAAAGTGGCTCGACCGTCCCAACGTCGATGTCCGCCGCTACGTCGCGAAGTTCCTGCACGGAAAGGCCTTTCTATCTCTTCGGCGATCGCCACGATGCCCGCGCCGCGCTGGTCACCTCGGCCAACCTGACCGCGGCCGGAATGTGGGACAATCTCGAACTCGGGCTCGTCCACTACGACCCGGAGGTCTCGAAGCGCGCAATCCGCTGGTTCGACGAACTCTGGGAGCAGGCAACGCCGTACAAGGACGACCTCTACGACTTCCTCTTCCCCGATGTCGGGCTGTTGGATCCCCTGCGGAATCTTCCCTGGGGGATCGGAGCCGCCTTCCGGTAGGGACCGGACTCTCCGTCAAGAGGCGCGCCCGGGATCTTCTTTGCCTGCCGGGTCGGCGACGAACGCTACTGGCGCTACATCTCGGGCGACGATGTGATCTCCGAGCCTGCGCCGATTCTGCGGCGGATCAACCCGGGCGCCGCCGACGGCGTGGAGTCGCCGCCGAGCGAACTGGAGGCAGCGTGGGAGAAGGCGGTGGAATCGATTGTAGAGGAGCACAACGACGAGGTGGCCAAGGGCGATTCGCAGTCGGTGGGCCCGATCCAGAGGTGGGCGCTGAAGCTGTTGGCGGACCACACGGTCGCGATTCCGCATGGCGGCGGGGAGGCATTCGAGGCACTGCAGGTCGGACGCGGCCAACCGGTGCGCCGCGCTCTCGGCAGGGTGAAGCGTCTGCTGGAAGCCGGAGAACTGACCCGCTCCGGCGCGGCCAGGCGCATCGTGGAAGTCGTGCGGATCTTCGGACTAAGGAAGGTGAAGCGTTCCGAGGCCAAGGCGGAGACCACCCCGGCCAACGTGGGCGTCGTGTGCTGGTTGAAGGTCCAAAAAACGCAACCCTGACCCCCCCTCGCTGAAATCCCCCTTGCTCTTGCGGAGCCCGGAAAACGCCCCTCCGCGGCCTGCGGCCCGCGGCCCGGGAGGAGGCCGGACAGGCAAGGCGCGGCCGCAACCCTCCTCTGGGGGCTGCCATCCCCGCCAGCGATCGCCGGGGGGCATTTCCGCTTTGGGCCGACCCGGGCACTTCCGCTCCGGCTCGACCGGGCTCGACGCCGCTCCTCCTTGCCCGCGCGCCCCCTTCCCGCCACACTTTGTGCGCCCGGATTTCACGCCCCTCATCCATTCGACCCCCCCGCCCATGCTTTCCGACATCGAAATCGCGCAGGCTCACGACATCAGGCCCATCTCCGAGATCGCCGCCAAGATCGGTCTCGGTCCCGACGAAATCCTCCAGTACGGCCATTACAAGGCGAAGGTCCCTCTCGATGTGGTCCGCGCCCGTCCCGATCGCGGCGCCAGGCTGGTCCTCGTGACCGGATGCAGCCCCACGGCGGCCGGAGAGGGCAAGTCCACCACTTCCGTGGGATTGGCCGATGCGCTCACTCTGCGCGGACGCAACCCGGTTCTCTGCATTCGGGAGGCTTCGCTGGGGCCGGTCTTCGGGATCAAGGGCGGGGCGGCCGGGGGCGGCTGGTCGCAGGTCGTTCCCATGGAGGACATCAATCTCCACTTCACGGGGGACTTTCACGCGATCACGTCGGCGCACGCGCTCCTCTCGGCGATGCTCGACAACCATCTCTTCCGGCCCAACAGCACCGGACTGGACCACCGCCGCATCACCTGGGGACGCGCCGTCGACATGAACGACCGGGCGCTGCGCAAGGCGATCGTGGGACTGGGCGGACCCTTTGGGGGGATCCCGCGCGAGGACGGCTTCATGATCACGGCCGCCTCCGAGGTGATGGCGATCTTCTGTCTGGCGCGCGACCTGGCCGATCTGAAGCGGCGGCTGGGCAATGTCATCGTGGGCTACACGCGGAGCCGCGATCCGGTGCGCGCCCGCGACATCGGCGCCGAAACCGCCATGACGATCCTCATGCGCGACGCGCTTCACCCGAATCTGGTGCAGACGCTGGGGGGAACGCCGGCCTTCGTTCACGGGGGACCCTTCGCCAACATCGCGCACGGCTGCAACTCGCTGATCGCGACCCGCGCGGGGCTCAAGCTGGGCGACATCGTGGTGACGGAAGCGGGCTTCGGAGCCGACCTGGGGGCCGAAAAGTTCTTCGACATCAAGTGCCGTCTGGGGGGACTGCGTCCCGACGCGGTGGCGATCGTCGCGACGATCCGCGCCCTCAAGATGAATGGCGGGGCATCGAAGGACTCGCTGGCAACCGAGGATCTGGGCGCGTTGCGGGCCGGAATGGAGAATCTCTACGGCCACGTCGAGAATGTGGCGAAGTTCGGGGTTCCGGCCGTGGTGGCGCTCAACCGCTTCGCGACCGACACGGGGGACGAGGTGGCGACGGTTCTGGACGGTTGCCGGGCGCGGGGGATCGCGGCGGTCGAGGCCGACCCGCATGGGGGCGGGGGGGAAGGGTGCGTGGATCTGGCCGACGCCGTGTGGGAGATCGCCCGGAGCGGCGAGGCCGACTTCCGTCCTCTCTACCCCGACCACATGCCGCTGCGCGAGAAGATCGAGGCGGTGGCGAAACGGATCTATGGCGCCGCCGGGGTGGACTTCGCGCCGGGCGTGACCGCCGAGCTGGAACGGCTGGAGTCGTTCGGACTGGCCGACGCGCCCGTCTGCATCGCCAAGACGCAGTACTCCTTCTCGGACAATCCGGCGCTGCTCGGTCGTCCGAGCGGCTTCCGCATCACCGTGCGCGGGGCGACTCCCTCGGCCGGCGCGGGCTTCGTGGTCGTGAAGACCGGATCGATCATGACGATGCCCGGACTGGCGGCCAGACCCGCGGCCCTCAACATGACGATCGACGACGACGGAGTGATCGGGGGGCTGATGTAGGGGAGGCGCTGCACGCTCGAAGGGGGAACCGGCCCCGCGCGCGACGAAACCGCCGCCGAGCGGTGAGTTACGCCCCCCAGAGAATGATCCGCGCGTCTTCCCACCGACGCTCCTCGCGGAAGATCTTCTCGGACCAGGTGCGGCCTTCGCGCATGTCGAAGACAACCAGGTGTCCGGCGTCGGCCCCGCAGAGGTCCATGTAGTCAGCCGTCTGCTCAAGTCCCGTCGCGACCGCCCGCCCATGCGACCGGCCCTGCCTGACCAGCTTGCACTCCACGACGAACCGCTGCTCGTTCCCGGCGCCGTCCGGCCAGGAAATCAGCAGATCGACTCGGCGGCTCCCCAGGGCGTACTCGCGCGAAACGCGGCCCCGGCCATTGATCACCCGGTGCAGGAAAGCCTGGAGAACGAGTTGCGGCCCAGCCTCGGTGTAGCGCGCGCGCTCCACCCAGTGCTCGGAGTTCCGTCGGAAAAAACCCTGGAACGCCGCCAGCAACCGGTCCATGTCGAGCCCGCCGTCCGCGTCGACATGCCAGGCGGTCCGCGGCTCCGCCATCTCGTGCTGAAGCACCGAGGTCAGTTCGCGCGGCAGCACCTCGCTGTAGATCGGGTTGGCCACCCGCAACGACGGCCCCGGCCCGACCAGCCCCAGATCGCGCACGTACCGGAAGTCCAACTCGCTGTAGCGTCCCGCTTCCCCGCTCAACAACGGCTCGATCACCCGGCGCACCCGCGGCTCGCGCAGCTTGGCGGCCAACTGGTCGATGTGGGTGTCGCGGCGGAGGATCAGCGCCTCGCGGGCATCGAAGACATCGCGCTCCGAGATGGGCTGGTCGCGCGCGATCAGTTGCGTCCCGCGGAAGCAGAGCTGCCTGGCCAGGGCATTCACCAGCCAGGGCTGTCCCCGCGTCTGTTCCCACAGGGCGTCCAACGCCGCGCGCTCGAGGGACTGGCCGGTCTCGACGGCGTGCTGGTCCAGCAGCGCCTCCACCTCGGTTCGGGTGAAGTCCCCCAGGCGCAGCGAGTCGGCCTTGATGTTGAAGGCGCTCCCCCCGGCGATGACCTCCTTCGCGGAATCCTCCCGAAAGCGGTAGTCCCGGACATCGCGCACGCCGCAGAGGATCACGCTGGCCGGAAAGCGTTCGGGGCGATCCGAGTAGCCGGAGCGCAGTTGACGAAGGACCGAGACCAGTGTATCGCCGACGAGCGCGTCCACTTCGTCGATGAGGAGAACGAGAGGGCGGGGATCGGCGGCGGCCCAGCGCGCGAGGAAGGTCAGCAGCGCGCCGTAGGGATTGCGACGCGGATCTGCGGAGCCATCGGCGGGGGGAACCGGCCCGATTGCGGGAATCGCGCGGGCCTGTTCGGCGAGCAGGCCGATGATGGCGCGAAGCGCGAGACCGACCTCTTCGCGGGCCGCCTGAGCAATCTCGACATTGACGTAGACGCACCGGAGCGCGCCCTCGGATCCGCCGTTCAGGAGATCGCGGAGCGCCAGCAGCGCCGAGGTCTTGCCGGTCTGGCGCGGGGCGTGCAGGACAAACCAGGCCTCGTCGCGGATCAGCCCGAGCACCTCGCCGAGATCGAGCCGTTCCAGCGGCGGAACGCAGTAGTCCCGCGCGGGCCGAACCGGTCCGGCCGTGTTGAATTTGCGCATGGCGACAAAGCTGGAAGCCGCCGTCGTCCGGGGCAAGCGCCCCGGCGTCCCCGGGGAGCCGCACTGGCGAAGCCCGCCGCACCGCGCCAACTTGGGAGCCGCAGCCGCCACCGCCGCCCTCTTCCCCCCACCCCCCCCAACCCCGCCCCATGACCGACGCCGCCGCCTACTGGGCCCGCAATCTTCGCTATCTCGGCGTTCTTCTCGCGATCTGGTTCGTCGTCTCCTACGGCTGCGGGATCCTCTTCGCCGACGCCCTCAACGCGGTTCGCATTCCCGGCACCGGCTTCAAACTTGGCTTCTGGTTTGCGCAGCAGGGTTCGATCTACCTCTTCGTGGCGCTGATCTTCGTCTATGCCTGGCTGATGAACCGGCTCGACCGCGAGTTCGGAGTGGCCGAGGAATGACCCCTTCCGCCGCGGCCGCCCTGCGCGCACCCGACCCCCAGGCGCGCTGAAGCGATGGACGTGCGTTTCTGGACCTTCGCGATGGTGGGGATTTCCTTTGCCCTGTACATCGGAATTGCAATCTGGTCGCGGGCTGGCTCCACGCGCGAGTTCTATGTGGCGGGCACGGGGGTGTCGCCGCTCGCGAACGGAATGGCCACGGCGGCGGACTGGATGTCGGCGGCTTCGTTCATCTCGATGGCCGGGCTGATCTCGTTCATGGGCTACGACGGCTCGGTCTATCTGATGGGGTGGACCGGCGGCTACGTGCTCCTGGCGATGCTGCTGGCGCCCTATCTGCGGCGATTCGGGGCCTACACCGTGCCGGATTTCGTGGGCGAGCGCTACTACTCGCAGATTGCGCGGGTGGTGGCGGTGGCGTGCGCGATCTTCGTTTCGTTCACCTATGTGAGCGGCCAGATGCGCGGCGTGGGGATCGTCTTCAGCCGCTTTCTCGAGGTCGAGGTTAGCGTGGGGGTGCTGATCGGGATGGCGATCGTCCTCTTCTACGCCGTGCTGGGGGGAATGAAGGGGATCACCTACACGCAGGTGGCGCAGTATTGCGTGCTGATTTTCGCCTACATGGTGCCGGCGATCTTCCTGGCGGTGACGCTCTCGGGGACGCTGGTTCCGCAACTGGGCTTCGGTGGCGCCGATCCGGCGAGCGGAGTCCATCTGCTGGACAAACTGGACGGACTGCACCGCGAGCTCGGCTTCACTCCCTACACCGACGGCACCAAATCGACGATCGACGTGTTCTTCATCACGGCCGCGCTGATGGTCGGCACGGCGGGCCTGCCGCACGTCATCATCCGCTTCTACACGGTGCCGCGGGTGCGGGACGCGCGCATCTCGGTCGGCTGGGCGCTCCTCTTCATCGCGATCCTCTACACGACGGCGCCGGCGGTGGCGGTCTTTGCGCGGGCCAACCTCCTCGACACGGTGGCGGGACAACCCTACGCGGAGATGCCCGAATGGTTCAGCAAATGGGAGGACACGGGCCTGATCGCCTTCGACGACCGCAATGGGGACGGCCTGATTCAGTATGTGGGCGACCCGGAGGCGAACGAGCTGACGATCGACCGCGACATCATGGTGCTGGCGAACCCGGAGATCTCGCGGCTGCCGAACTGGGTGACGGGGCTGGTGGCGGCGGGGGGATTGGCGGCGGCGCTCTCGACGGCGGCGGGACTGCTCCTGGTCATCTCGTCGGCGATCAGTCACGACCTCCTGAAGCGCACCTTCCGGCCCGGGATCTCGCAGCGGGGCGAACTGATCGCGGCGCGGCTGAGCGCGGTGGCCGGGGTCGGAATCGCGGCGCTCCTGGGAATCTATCCTCCGGCCTTTGTGGCCCAGACGGTGGCCTTCGCCTTCGGTCTCGCGGCCTCGTCCTTCTTCCCGGCGATCATCCTGGGAACCTTCACCCGCACCATGAACCGCGAGGGCGCGGTGGCGGGAATGATCTCGGGAATCACCCTGACGGCGGCCTACATCTTCTACTTCCGCTTCTGGAATCCGGCGGCCGACACCCCCGAAAACTGGTGGTTCGGCGTCTCCCCCGAGGGGATCGGCACGGTGGGAATGCTGCTGAACTTCGCTGTCGCGCTGACCGTTTCGCGCTTCACGCCTTCGCCCCCGGCGAGCGTGCGGGAGCTGGTGGAGCGGATTCGAGTGCCGGGCGGAACGGGGCGGAACCTTCGATGAGTCCCGAAGAGCGGCGGCCCGGCAGGAGTATCCGGAGGGCGGTCCGCCACCGGCGGCGATCCCTTCGGGCGATGCGGAGGGGTCTGGCGGCGCTGGCGCTGGCGATCTGTTCGGGCACGGCGGCGGTTCCCGCGCATCCGCAGACCGAGGTGCACTTCCAGTACGGCAACCTCGACAACCCCTTCGCGGGAACCACCTCTGGAACCGTCATACTCACTCTGCAGCACGCCTCGTTCTGGAGCTTGGGAGACAACTTCTACTTCGTGGACTTCAGCGACGACGGCGGCGACGACGGCTTCAACGAGTTCGACGCCTACGGCGAGTGGTACTCGAACTTCAGCCTGGGCAAGCTGGCCGGACGGGATCTCGGCTTCGGCCCGGTCGCCGATCTGGGCATCTTCGGCGGGCTGGCGATCGGCACCGACGCCAATGTCTTCAGTTGGCTGCCGGGCGCGCGGATTGCGTGGAGGCTGCCGGGATTCGTCTTCCTCAACACCGACCTGATGTACGCGATCGACGGAGGCAGAGGCGCGGATGGCGGAAGTCCGCCGGCGCTGGACGGCCGATTCGTCCTGGATGTGAACGGGCTGCTCCCCTTCCGCTTGGGCAGCCAGTCATTCGTGATCGCCGGCCACGCGGAGTACCAGACCGCCACCGCCAACGAATTCGGCGCCGCGGTCCCGGCCTCGATCCTGGCGCAGCCGCAACTCCTCTGGGACATCGGCGGCGAGAACGGTCTCCTCGTGGGCGTCGAGTTCCAGTACTGGCGCAACAAGCTGGGAACCGACGCGGACGAGAGCGCGTTGCAGTTTCTGGGGGTGTGGCGGCTCTGAGGCGTTGGGAGGATGGGTCCGGGTGACCGGTCGGCATCGCCTTGCGGAAGCCGGGCGACCCGCGGACAAACAGCGAACGGCGTCACCCACGGACTGCCCGGGACCGGATCGCGGGAGAAGTCAGGAGAGGGTCGGGTCACCGCCCCCTGCGGATTCGCGGATCGTCCCCGCTCGAACGCAATCGTCCCGCCTTCGGGCGCTCCTCGAGCAGTTGCTCCAGAAAATCCACCCGTTCCTCGAGGCGTTGGACCTCGTTCGAGAGGTGGCTGTCGTCGGGGGTGCCGCGGGCCGACAGCTCGTCGATGCGACCCTCCAGCCGGGAGAGACGCAGGTAGTTCTCGCGACGGTATGTGCGCAGAAGCACATAGCTCGCGATGATGACGATGATCATGGCGATGCTCACGGACTAACCTTCCCTTCGAACTCGTGTTTGCGGTCGTTGGTGGCGGCGTCCGAGGAACCCGCCAGCCGTCGAATGCGCACTCCGCCGATGCCCGCTCACCGCCGCTGCGCCTCCGCCTCCAACTGCGTCAGAAGATCGCGGATCGAGGCGTCGTCGGGCAAGAACTCCGCCGCGCGCCGGGCATGGGGCAGCGCTTCCTCCACGGCCCCGGTCTGCGCCAGCGCCAGCGCCAGATTGCGATGGACCCCGCCGAGCCCGGGACCCAGTCGCGCGGCCTCCCGGTAGTATCTTGCCGCCGATCCCGGATCGCGATTGCGCATGTAGATGTTGCCCAGGTTGAACCACGCGAGCGGTTCCGCCGGATTCAGGGCGATCGCGGCCTGGTATTGGCCGATTGCGCCCGCCGGGTCGCCCGACGCCGCACGGGCAATCCCCAGATTCACATGGACGAGCGGCTGCAGCGAATCGGCGGCCAGACTCGCGGAGAGGGCCTCGATGGCGCCGTCGTGGTCGCCGGTCTGGTTGAGGAGGAGTCCCAGTGCGCGCAGGGCCGCGGCATCGCCCGGCAGAACGCGCAACGCCCGCCGCAGGAGCGCCTCGGCCTCCGCCGCCTCGCCCCGGGCGGCCGCCTCGTCGGAGAGGAAGCCCAGGATCATGACCTGGCGGCGGCGCACAGCGAGCTCCGAAGCCGCATTCCCGTTCCCGGCCGCAGGCAGCTCGCCGACCGAATCCGCAACCTGAAGGGTCGCCCGCGCCAACGCCCGCAAATCGGGATCGTTCGCCGCGGCCATCCGCCGGATCCGGGCCGCCGCCTCCGCCTCCAGTCCCCCACCCACCCCCACCCACCCCGCAAGGAACCGCGCCAGCCCCCGGAAGCGGTCGAAGTTCCCCGGCTCGTCGGGATGCAGCAACATGCGCGCGGCCTGCCCGGCCCCCATCCCCTCCGTCGCGGCCAGCATACCCGCGCTGACCCGGTCGAGCGGCTTCGTCTCTCCCCACCAGTCGGCCACCTGGCCGCCCAGGCGCAACTCGCTGCGGTCGGAATGGCAACCGCGGCAGGCGCTTACCAGCCCCAGCCTTCCATCGAGCTGCGGCCGCGGCACCGGAATCGTGTGGTCGGAGCGCGCGAAGGGCACCTGGTCCCCCACCTCGGGGTGCTGCAGGTAGGGCATGTGACAGGCGACGCAGCGCGACCCCGGCGACCCGGCCGGATGAAAGGTGTGAGTCTCGGGCGCCGCCGCCTTCGATGCGTGGCAGGAGGTGCACTGGCGGTCGTCGGTCTCGCTGGACAGAGGCGCGCGATTGATGTCCCAGTACCCCAAACCGTGCGGTTCGTGGCAGTTCACGCAGCTCATGGCGCCGTTCACGTAGCAGGACGACGACAGGTGGTTCCCCTGATAGGCGAAGGTGCGCACGCGTCCGTCGGGCAGCCAGGGATCGTCGCCCAGGACGGGCAGCGCGAGGGCGTAGTGATCGGAGAGGGCGGCGCCCGGACGCCCGGTTGAGGACGCCCCGGCGAGGTAGCCTTCGCGGACGACGTCCTTGAGCGCATGACACTGAAAGCAGACTTGCAGCGAGCTCTCGACGTCGTCGTTGACGCGGCTGGCCAGGCCGATGTCGGGGGGAAGGGAGGCGGGGGAAGGGATGGCGGGCGAAGTCGCCGCGGTGGCGGGTGAAGCGGCCGAACCTGATGCGGGGGGACGGATTTCCGGGGAAGAAGGACCGGACGCGGGCGAAGGGACGCCGGCCGCGGCCATCAGCTCGATGTGGCGCCGCGCCGGTCCATGACAGCTCTCGCAGTTGATTTCGAGGCCGTGGAAGCGCGTCTCGATGCCCTGGCCGGGATCCAGACGGGCGGTGATCTGGCTCCCATGGCAGGACTGGCAGTTCGCGAAGCGCGACAGGGTGCCCAGGGTGCGCGCCGGAGGCCAGTCGCCACAGTCGGCCAGCGCCATCTCGGCGGTGACGGGAACCCAGCCCTCGTCGGTGCGGCTCCCCGTATTGCAGAACCAGCGGCCAAGCTGGCGCGAGTAGTCGAAGGGAAGAAAGCGGACCGTGCCATCGGGCAGCCGCGTGACGAAGCCCTGGGTGCCGCCACCCAGCATGTGACCGCCGCCGATCACTCCGTCCACCGCGATCGCCACCTCTTCGCGGCCCTCCTGCCGCACCACGAATCGGTGCCGCCCGGCGGAATCGACAAGTGGAAACACCACCGCATCGCGAAAGACGATCGGCGTTCCGTCGAAGGGCGCGATCACCGTTTCCGGGCCTGCCTCGCCCCCGGCGCGACCGTGGGTGGAGCGCGCCCAGCTCGCGAACTGCTCCTGGTGGCAGCCGGCGCAGGCCTCCGAACCCGCATAGTCCTCCATCGCGACCGGGAACGCGGCCGCCTCGGCCACGCTCGGGTCGCCGCCACGCGCGTCCCCACAGGCGGTGGCCGCAAGCGCCATGGGAATCGCGCACAGGGGAAGCCGCAGCCGTCCCGCCGCCGCCATTTGCCGCACCGCGCCCCGCAAGGACCGCGTCGCCCTCATCCCCCCACCCCCCCCTCCCATCATCGACCGACTCGCCGTCCGTCGCGCGACCACGCCGGACCTTGGCAACGGCACAGCACCCGAATCCACGCCACCAGCGCGCGCTTTTCGCCATCGTCGAGCGAGGCCCCGAAGGCGGGCATGCGGTGACTTTTCCCCAGGATCCAGCCGCCCGCATGGATGCCGTCGTAGAGGGTGTCGTCGGTTCGCAGCGACATCGCCGCCGAATCCGCATGCGCGGTGGGGGTCGCCGGCAGGAAGGGCGCGTTGAATCCGTCCCCGCGGCCGGTGGGACCGTGGCAGGGCGCACAACGATTCGCATAGAGCGCGGCGCCCGTAGCCGCAAGGTCGTCGGGCGGGGGTGGAAGATCGGTTGGCGGCGGGTCGATTCGCAGTCGTTCGCTTCCGGTCCATTCGCCTTCGCGCCCCAGAAGGTACGAAGCGATCAGGTCGATTCGGTCGGGTTGCTCCAGCGAGGCGGGCATGACGGCGCCGGGAGACAGGTGCGCGGGATCGGCGATCAGCGCCCGCACATGGGACGGTTGAAGGCGTTGGGCAATCCCGTCCAGGGAAGGACCGATCCGACCGCCATCGTCGCCGAGGGCGTGACAGCCAAGGCAGCTCCAGCGTTGGCGAAGGAGGGTGGCGGCCTTGGCGCTGGAAAATGGCGAGAGGGTGGCGGCCTCCCATTCGGGCACGGCGGGCAGCGGATTTGCGGCGGCCATCTCCGCGCGGTCGGCGAGCAGAAAGTCGGCCAGGGCGGCGACCTCGGTTGCGGAGAGCGCGAAGTCGGGCATCCGTTCGCCGCGGCCGGGTGTGACGCCCGCCGGCCGGATCGGGACGGGGGCGGCGAGATACCGGGTCAGCCATTCGCGCTGGAGACGCAACCGGACGAGGCCGAGATCGGGGGCCGGGCTCTGCGGCTCGATCCCGGGATGGATGTGGCAGCCGGCGCAGTTCAGCGCCTCGAAGAGGGAGCGTCCCACCGCGGGTCCGGCATCGGGATGGCGCTCCATCGCGGTGCGCAGCGCATCGTCCACGCCGCGCAGTTCGCGGTCGTTGGCGACGAAGAGCGCCAGTGCCACCCGTTCGGCCTCGTCCAGATCGTAGCGGGGCATGCGCGCCGGGGCGATCTCGGGGCGGATGCGCTGGGGATCGGCCAGATAGTGAAAGATGAAGGCGGGCGCAAGCGGGGCGGCATCGTCGCCGAATGGGGGCGCCAGCGCGCGGATCGTGGCCGCGCCGGAGAGGCCGGCGTGACAGCCGCCGCAGCCGAGCGAATCGGCCAGAGCGGCGCCGCGGGGAAGTTGGGGGCGGGGTCGGCCGAGAGGCGGAACGCGGTCGGCGAGCGGCGCCCCGGGGGTGAGGCGCGCCTGGCGAGAGGGCGAGGCCACGAGGGATTCCTGGACCCGGGGCGAGGCCGCGACGGGGTGGGGCGGAGGGGGGGCGGGGGGATGAATGCTCGGGGCCGCGGCCAGGAGCGCGACGAGCGGGGCGGCGGCGAGCGCCGGTGGGCTGCGCCTGTTCATGGGCTGTACAATAGATGCGTCGCCCCGCCGGAGACAATGGTCCGACCGGAGACAGGCACGCGGACAACGGCCCATCGGGAACCCGGCCAGGTGAATTGATCCGACCAGGGATGGGAGGCCCGGTCACGGGGAAAACCGGCCGGCGCCCGCGGACAAGGGAAAAGGAGATCGGAATCGCCGCCGCCACGACCCTGACCGACCGCATTCGCCGCCCCGAGGTGGCCCGCCGCACCGCACTGGTCGATGCGCGCGGTCCCTGCAGCTACGCCGAGCTTGCCGAGCTGGCCGAGGAATGGAGATCGGCGACCGTGGAGGCCGCGGGCGGCGCCGACGCGTTGGCCGGCCAGAGGGTCGCGTGGCTGATCCCGCCGGGCCGCGATCATGTGGCGGTGCAGCTTGGGGTCTGGGCCGGGGGCGCGATCGCCGTGCCGCTCGCGTTGTCGCATCCGCTTCGGGAGTTGGAATACATCCTGGACGATGCCCGTCCCCGCGTGGTCGTGGTGGATTCATCGCTCGCGCAGGGACCGGATCTCGCCGCCGCCGCGACCGCGCGCGGGGCCAAGGCGCTCGCTCTTCCCCCCCGCCCCCCTACCTCCCCTTCCCCCCCGGTCGCGGGCACGGCCGCCGACCCCGCCCTCATCATCTACACCAGCGGCACCACCGGAGCTCCGAAGGGAGCGCTCACCACCCACCGCAACCTCGCGGCCCAGATCACCGCGCTCACCTCCGCCTGGGAGTGGACGGCCGCCGACCGCATCCTCCACACCCTTCCCCTGCACCACATTCACGGCATCGTCAACGCGCTGGCCTGCGCGCTCTGGTCCGGCGCCGGCTGCGAGTTCGGTTCGGCGCGGCCGCATGCGATCTGGGACCGCCTCGCGGCGGGCGGAATCACCCTCTTCATGTCTGTGCCGACCATCTACCGGCGTCTGATCCGGAGCTGGGAGGAGGCTCCGGCGGCGCAGCGAGTCAGGTGGTCGCGGGGCGCGAGACGGCTGCGGCTGATGGTCTCCGGTTCGGCCGCGCTTCCAGCCCGGACCCTCGAGCGCTGGCGCGCAATCACCGGTCACACCCTCCTGGAGCGCTACGGAATGACCGAGATCGGGATGGCGCTCTCGAATCCGCTGCGGGGCGAACGTCGGGCCGGCCATGTGGGCACGCCGCTGCCGGGCGTCGATCTGCGGATCGTGAACAGCTCCGGCGAGCCGGTGCCGACGGGCCGGAGCGGCGAGATCGAGGTCCGGGGGCCGCAGGTCTTTCGCGAATACTGGGGAAGGCCGGACGAGACGGCGGCGGCCTTTCGGGACGGCTGGTTCCGGACCGGCGACGAGGCCTGCCGGGACGCAAACGGCGTGGTGCGGATCCTGGGACGAAGCAGCGTGGACATCGTCAACACTGGCGGATACAAGGTGTCGGCGCTGGAGGTCGAGGAGATCTACCGGACGCATCCCGGGGTTTCCGACATGGCGGTCGTGGGAGTCCCGCACCCGGAGTGGGGCGAGCAACTGCGGGCGGCCTGGGTGCCTGCGAGGGGAAGGACCGGCGGCGACGCCCCGCACCAGGCGCCTGTCGAGAGGTTCCAGTCGTCGGCCGCGGCGGACCGCGCATCCACCGAAGAACGCCCGCCCGCCGGAGCACGCGCATCCAGGGCAGAAACAAATGTTCCGGCCGCGACCGCAACCGATTCCCCCACCCTCGCCGACGGGAACCGGTCCACCATTGCCGACGCCGCCGAGCTTCGCGCCTGGGGGAAGGAACGACTGGCGCCCTACAAGGTTCCGCATCGCTTCCTCGCCGTCGACGCGCTTCCCCGCAATGCGATGGGAAAGGTGCAGAAGCCGCGGCTCGCGCGCATCTTGATGGACGCCGACGCCGATCGCCCGCCCGGCGCTTCCGGTCCCGCGACCGGCTCCGCCCACCCTTCCTCCGGAAAATCCCCTTGATTCAGGCCATCCTGGACAACCTGCGCGACTACTGGTTCGTTCATCTTCTCCTGCTTTTCTACACGGCGCTCCTCGCCTGGCACGCCTGGTCGGGCAATCGCAGCACCCGCGGCGTCGCGGACTACTTCGTCGGGGGACGGGCGATGGGGCCGGTGGCGATCGGGCTCTCCTTCTTCGCGACCTATTCGAGCACCAACTCCTTCGTGGGATTCTCGGGCCAGGCCTACGAGTGGGGGGTGACCTGGTTCCTGCTCGTTCCCTTCGTGGTGGGACTCTCGCTCTTCGCGTGGGTGGGCGTGGCGCCAAGGCTGCGCACCTTCACCGAATCGCTGGGATCGCTGACGATTCCGGACTTCATCGGCTTCCGCTTCGGCAGTCCGGCGGCGCGCGTGCTGGCGGCGGTGATCGTGATCTTCGCCTCGTTCTTCTACATGACGGCGGTCTTCAAGGGAATCGGCAATCTGCTGGAGGTCTTCCTGGAGATTCCCTACCGAACCGCGATCATCGTCGTCTTCTTCATCGTGATGGCCTATACGGTGGTGGGGGGGTTCATCTCGGTGGTGAAGACCGACGCCGTGCAGGGACTGGTGATGGCGGTGGCGGCAATGCTGCTCTTCGGGGGAACGGTGGCGGCGGCGGGGGGGCTGGGATCCTACCGGGAGCTGGCGGCCGATCCGCTGACCGAGCCTCTGCTGCGCTGGGGAGGCGGCGTGTCGGTTCCCTTCGCGCTCGGGGTCGTCTTTGCCGCAACGGTGAAGTTCGCGGTCGAGCCGCGCCAGCTTTCGCGCTTCTACGCGATCGAGAACCGGGCCGCGATCCGAAAGGGGGTCTGGGTCTCGACGCTGGCCTTCGTGGTGGTCTACACCCTGCTGATTCCGGTGGGACTCTATGCGCGCAATGTGGTGGGAGGCGGCCTGTCCGAAACCGATCTGGTGGTGCCGCAACTCCTCGCCGCGGAGGGCGTTTTTCCCTTCTGGGCCAGCGCCTTCCTGCTGCTTGCGATGGTGGCCGCGGCGATGTCCTCGCTCGACAGCGTGCTCCTGGTGATGGCCTCGACCACGCAGCGCGACATCGTGGGGATGCTGGGCCGGGCGCAGTCGGAGCGTTCGGCGCTGACCGCGACCCGTCTTTATGTGGCGCTCTTCGCCCTGATCACCGCGATCATCGCGCTCAATCCCCCGGATGGAATCGTAGGACTCACCGCGCTCTCGGGGGCGATTTACGGCGCCTGCTTCGGGCCCGCGCTGATTCTGGGTCTGTACTGGCGGCGGGGAAATGGGGCGGCGGCGGTGGCGTCCTTCGCAACGGGTCTGCTGGCGCTGCTTTCCTGGGACTGGCTTCCCTTCGGCGCCGCCGTCCACCAGGTCTTCCCGGCGGTCGGGCTCTCCTTCCTGGTGTACTGGATTGTGGCGCGGCGGACCGATCCGCATGGGGGCGAAGAGGTGGAGGCGCTCTTCGAGGCGGAGAGGGGGCGGGGATCGAGATCAGGTCCATGATCGGACCGAGCTCTTCGGATCCGTTCCCCCCCGGGCAAGCCTCTCGCGCGCCGACGCGCGAAAGCGAGCAACCTCACGGCAATCGTCCGCGCGGTGGCGTTGTGGCTCCACGGGCGAGCAACCGCCGGCGCCCGAAGCGGGCAGCCTCACCCCACGCTCACCTCTCCACCAGCCTCCCATCCCGGACCCATGTCTCGCCATCGACGGCGACGGTCGCATCGGCGAAGAAGTTCCAGCGCACGTAGCCGCCCCCGATCGTGCCGCCCAGCTCGGTGTTGTCGCCCAGCGAGAGCCGCACCACGCCCGCGCCGTAGCCGTAGTAGGGGATCCAGTCTTCGCCGTCAGGCACCGCCAACAGCGGGTTGAGACCCAGGGCAAACTCGCGAAAGACCATCCCCGCCTCGCCCGCGGCTGCCATCTCCGCATCGACCGCGGCCCGGGCGGCTCCGGGCGCCGCAACCATCGCCACCCGGCCGCCCTCGAAGGTCATCGTCACCCTCTCCACCCGTTCCCCGCCCCACGGCGCGGGCGGGAAGCGAATCCGTCCCTCCACCGTTTCGAGCAGGGGAAGCACCCGAACCGCCCCCGCGGGCAACTCCACCTCGCGATCGATCAGGTTGCGGGCGCCGCCGGCTCGCGCGGCCGAGGCGTCGCCATCCTGGCGCGTCACCGGCTGGTCGCCCACATGGAAGCGAATGTCGGTGCCCAGCGGCGTCGTCACCCGCACCTCGCCGCCTCGCACCGCGGCCTCGAACTCGGCCAGCGTCGCCGCCAGCGCCTCGTAGTCGGTCTCGAGAACCGCCCTCTGATAGAGCCGGTCGGCGGGCGGATCCATGGCCAGCTCCTCCATCTCCGGCGAGGTCTTTCCCGCCCAGTGGAAGTGCACGGTGCGGCCCCGGCCCTCGCGCAGCAGATCCTGAAGCGCGCGGTAGAGATCGGCGGGGAGGGCCGGATCGGGAAGCGCGCCCGGCATCTTGACCGCGGCATCCACCTCGTCCAATGCACCGGGCCAGCCCCCGGGTCCATCGGCCAACAGCTCGGCGAAGGGGGTGGGTTCGGTCCCGGGCAACGCATTTCCCTGCACATCGACGGCGCCCAGCGCGACGCCGCCCGCGGCATCGATCGCCCGCAGGAGCAAGGGCGTCAACGCATCCCAGCGGCTTCCCCCCTGGCCCAGGAGCAGCACCCGCTCGCCGGGCTCCAGCGCCAGCCGCGCGACGATCATCTCGGTCAGCGCCCCGTAATCCAGCTCGAAGTCCGACTCGATGGCCGCATCGTCCGCGCCCGCGCCCTCAATGGATGCCGCCTCCGGGCTTGCCACGCCGCCGGGCGAGATCGCGGCATCCTCCGGATTCTCCGCGCCGTCGGGCGCGCAGGCCCAGATCGGCGCCAGCGCCAACAGCGACCAACCGGAGGGGGGGGAATGGCGACAACGCATTGGACGGCTCCTCGGGCGGGGATGACGGGTGCGATGGAGGACAATGCGAACGGCCCGGCGACCTCGGCGGGTCGGCCGGACCGTGTTTGCAAGGTCGGGATTGCGAGGCCCCGCGGTCGGGGCATGCACGGAAGAATGTCCCGTTCGCCGGGCTGGCCAGGGGGGGAAGCCGTCTCCCGGCCGGTCAGCGCGCTCCGCGACGGTCGGTCAGCGCTTCGTCTTGTGCATCGTGACGATCGAGGTGTTCCCCTCCGTGTTCTCCCACAGCATCACGAAGAGCTCGCGGTGGCCGCCCACGGCGCGCAACGTTCCCCGCTTGCGCCGTCCATTCCACTTGGTGATCAATCGCGTGGAGCCGTAGCCGTCCTTGGCCGCGTCCAGATTCTCCTCGTACCAGTTGTAGACGCTCGCCGTCTCCGTGCGGCTCGTGTGGAGAACGCCGCCGAACTCGATCCCATCCCTCTCGCCGGAGAAGAGCCGCTTGTGCAACCTTGCCCGGGGGTAGGTCGGGACCCAGCGCGGAAGCTCGGCCGCCTCGTCGCCGAGATCGACACGGACGTCGGCCCCCAGCATGTCGGCGACGTCGGCCCCCAGGACACCGGCGACATCCGCCGCACCGCCGAAGATGCGCAGCGAGCCGCCGCCTTCGTTGCCGGTCACCACCAGGCCGGTCGGGCAGTTGGCACAACTGATCTGCAGCCGACCACTCGATCCTTCACTGCCGATGTTCCCCTCAATGACGATCCCCTTCTCGGCCGCCTCCTCGACGAGCCGTTCCAGCTCCGCGCCCAGGCCATCCATGTTGGAGAGATCGAAGTAGAGCCCCTCCCCCGCGAGATTGAGCCCGGTCAGCTCCAGATCGCTCTCGCCGATCTGCGCCTCGTCCCCGAAGAGCGCCTGGGCCGCATTGGACACCGCCTCGGCCGTGACCGCGTCCGAAGCGAAGAAGTCGGAGTCGATGTCGTCCTGCCACTCGATCGCGGCCTGCTCGAACTCCGCGGTCATCACCTGTTCGAACTGCCGCTTCAGGAACAACGCCGCGACGACGACGAAGGTGACGAAGGCGACGGCCACCAGACCGCCCACGACGAGGAGGGTCTTGGCGACGGGGGGAATCTTCTTCCGTTCGTTGCGCGTGGCTTCGGTGTACGGATCGGACATCGTTCGGTTCTCCCTGTCGGAATCGGAACTGTGGGAATGGACGAATCTGCCGGTGTGGATCGGTCTGCCGGCGTGGATGAACCCGTTGGCGTGGTTGAACCCGTTCGGCGTGGACCGGTCCGACACGGACAACTTGGCACCGGACGGCGGCAATCCGCAATCCTACGCCCGGTCCGGCGGCGGGTTTCAGCCGGATTCGGATGCCGGATGAGGTTTCTGGATACACCCCGGGGTCCGATTCGGTTCCCGGGCGGCTTGCGGCGATTGGCGACCGGGGCGTGCTTAAGGATGGCGCGCGCGGCGAGCAAGGAACGAACGAGAGCGACCGGCCCGACACGGCCTGGTTGACGACCGGGTTCGGCGAGTTGGATCATTTACGGATCGGCCTGGCCCTCGCTTCCCCACTGGCGAGCGGGTTTTCGGCAAGCTGGATCCCGTACGCACCGGCCCGGCCCTGGCGACCCCGCCGGCGAGCGGGTTTTCGGCGAACTGCGCGAGAATAAGGGAGCGACGGATGGCGTGGATCAGGGAGATCGGCCCCGACGAGGCCACGGGATCCTTGAAGCGACAGCTCGACGCGGCGGTCCAGCGCTCGGGACGGCTCTGGAATATCGTGCGGGCGATGACCCTCAACGCCCCGGTCCTGAAGTCGGCGATGGGCCACTACGCCGCGATCATGTTCGGTCCCTCGCCGCTGACGCGGGTGCAGCGCGAACTGCTGGCCACGGTGGTTTCGGCGGAAGTGGGGTGCCGCTACTGAACGCAGGCGCACGCGCATGACCTCCGGGCCGAGGTCGGGAAGGCAGGACCGGGAGAAGACGAGGCGGACGAATTCGTTCACCAGGTGGTCGCCGACTGGAGGCGGGCCGCGTTGCCGCCGGGGGACCGCGCGCTCTGCAAGTGGGCCGCAAAGCTGACCGCGCGGGCGAGCGATACGTCTCCGGGCGACCTGGATCGTCTCCGGGAGGCGGGCTTCGACGACCGCGCGATCCACGACGCCGCGCAGGTGGTCGGGTTCTTCAACTACATCACCCGGATCGCCGACGGGCTGGGCGTGGAACCGGAGGATTTCATTCGGGAGTGGGGATCCGCCGATCGGGAATCGAGAGCGAAGCGACGGGAAGCGAGGGAAGTGACGAGGAAGTGACGGGAACGGGCCGAATCGCCGGATGCGCCCGCCGCCGCGCCATTGTACCTTGGGCGGGATTCGAGCGGAAGCCGGGGGAAGGAACCGCCGGAGACCGACCCGCCACACCGACCGCAGGGAGCCCGCGATCCTCGTGCACGCCATTGCCGCAACCCTCGTCAACCTTCTGGCCATCTACGCCGCCTGCGGGCTGATCTTCGCCGTGCCCTTCGCGCTCCGGGGCGCGGGGGCGCTCGACCCGGCCGCCCGGCGCGGCAGCCGCGGTTTTCGCCTGGCCATCGTGCCGGGAACGGTGGCGCTCTGGCCCCTCCTGCTGGCGAAATGGCGTCGGGCCGCGCGCGCAAAGGCCGCCCCATGACCCGCGGCCACCGCACCGCGCACATCGTGGTCACCTGCGCAGCTGCCGTCGTCATCGCGCTCGTCCTCGCGGCCGGGTGGATCGCGCACCGCTCCCGCCCCGACACCGCTCCCGCCGACCTTCCCCCCGCCCCATCCCCCACCCCAACCCTCCCCTCCGCCCGCCTCCCATCCCCCCTCCCCAACCCCATCGCGACCCGGACGACTCCACGGCCGGCCGCTCCCCCCGGGACAACCCCATGAGCCTCGCCTATCGCGCGGTGGGCTGGTCGCCCCAGAAGCGGAAGTACGACCTCGTCATGGCCGCGTGCATGGCCGTCTACCTCGCCGTCTTCGCGGCGGTCACCCTGGCCACCCAGCCGAGCGTCACCATCGAGACGCTCCTCCTCCGCGCCACCGGCAGCCTCGCCTTCCTCATGCTGGCCTTCATCCTGCTGATCGGCCCCCTGGCCCGGCTCTCGCCCCGCTTCCTTCCCCTCCTCCACAACCGCCGCCACCTCGGCGTCGCCACCTTCCTGATTGCCCTCGCGCACGGCGCCCTCGCCACCTTCCAGTTCCACGCTCTCGGCGATCTCAATCCGCTTGTCAGCCTCCTGGTCAGCGACGGCTCCTTCGGCGACCCCCTCGCCCTTCCCTTCCAGCCCCTCGGCGCGGCCGCCCTCGTCATCCTCTTCGTCATGGCCGCCACGAGCCACGATTTCTGGCTCGCCAACCTCACGCCGCGCATCTGGAAATCCCTTCACATGGCGGTCCATGCGGCCTTCGCGCTCCTGGTCGGACATGTCGCGCTCGGCGCCTTGCAGGGCGAGGGCAAGCTCTGGCTCTGGCTTCCGCTCGCAGCGCTGGCGGGTCTGGTCGTCCTCCTTCACCTGCTGGCCGGAGCCCGCGAATGGCGGCGCGACCGCACCCCCGCGACACCCGGAAAATCCGCCGAGGAATCAACCGACGACGAACCGGACGCCGCGAAGGACCGCGGGGCGAAATCCAGCCTTGGCGACGCCGGTCCCCCCGGCTATCTGCGCGCGCTGCCCCTGACCGATCTGGCCGATGGCGAGGGCCGGGTCGTCTCGCTGGGCGACGAACGCGCCGCCGTATTCCTCAATGGCGACGAGGTTTCCTGCGTCTCGAACGTCTGCCGCCACCAAATGGGCCCGATCGGCGAGGGCCGGATCATCGACGGCTGCATCACCTGTCCCTGGCACGGGTTTCAGTACGATCCGACGACCGGGTGCGCACCCCCGCCCTTCGACGACAAACTGGAGACCTACGATGTGGCGATCCAGGGCGGCTTCGTCTGGGTAAACCCAAAGGCGAACGAGTTGGGAAGCTCGTCGCGCACCGCCCGGCTTCCGGATCGGCCAGCACCGGCCTCCACCCCATAACCGTTGATCTTGCAAAGAGTTGCCCTGGAAGGAACCCGCCCGTCCCATGACCGATTTCTACATCGGGTACGCCGATCCCGCCCCGCCTCGCATCCGCCGCACCCAGCGCTTCGTCACGGCGGCCTCCCTGGTCCTGGCCGTCCTCGCGGCCACCGTCGTCGCGATTGGCCAGCGTCGCCTTCCGGCCGCCACCTTCGAGTTCGGAACCGTGCGCGCCTTCGAGGGCTTTCTGGTCGCGGATCCCTATCCGTCGCTGATCGTGCGCGGGGAGGCCGGGCCGCGCCGATACCTGCTGGCCGGGCCGGGCAAGTCCGGCGCCGAGGACCATGTGCGCGGCTTCGCCGGCCGGACCGTCACCCTCAAGGGCACCCTGGCGATGCGCGAGGGCGAACCGATGGCGCTGATCGAGGTCAGGCCGGGTTCGGTGGCGGCCGCTGGCGGCGGTGGCGGGAGCCGCGCCGGGGTGGAGACCGATCTCGGCAGCCGCTACCTGGAGGGCGAGATCGTCGGATCGAAGTGCTACCTGGGCGTGATGAATCCGGGATCCGGGATCGCGCACCGGGCCTGCGCCACGAGCTGCATCCGGAGCGGGATTCCGCCGCTTTTGGCCGTGCGCCGCGCCGACGGAAAGCGCGAGGGGCTGATCCTGGCCGGGCCGGAGGGGGAAGCGATCGGGGACCGGCTGGCCGGGCTGGTGGCGCGGCCGGTGGGGGGGCGGGGCCGCGTGATTCGCCGCGGCGGCGCGATGGTCCTCCAGGTGGACCCGGCGGCGATCGAGAGGCTGGCCCCCGCGACCGAGAGGCGGCAGTGAGGACGGCGGCGCGGGTGGGGGGGCGGGGCGGGGGGGCGGCCCCGGCAATGCCGCTGGAGGACATCGTCGCAGGTCCCTATCGGCTGACCTTCGCGCGCTCCCGCGACGAGTTGGAGGCGCTGCAGCGGCTGCGCTTCGAGGTCTTCAATCTGGAGCTCGGCGAGGGTCTCGAGTCATCGTACGAATCGGGACTCGACCGCGACGACCTGGACGACCTGATGCACCACATCGTCATCGTGCACAACCGCACCGGCGAGACGGTCGGCACCTACCGGATGCAGACGGCGGCGATGGCGGCCGCCAACCGCGGCTTCTATTCGGCGCGCGAGTTCAATCTCTCGGGATTCCCCCCGCAGGTGGTCGATCGCGCCGTGGAGGTCGGCCGGGCCTGCATCTCGCGCGATCACCGGAGCCGCCGGGTTCTGCACCTCCTCTGGAAGGGGCTCGCCCGCTACCTCGGCTGGACCGGCAGTCGCTACATCTTCGGTTGCTGCTCGCTGACCACGCAGGACGGTCGGGTGGGACGCCAGGTCCACGCCCGCCTGCTCGCCGAGGGCCGCCAGCACCCGCGCGCGCGCGCCCTTCCGCTATCCGGCCTGGAGTGCGACGCGCACATTCCCCCCGGCAACGACCCCCTTCCCACGACCCGGATTCCCCCGCTCTTCCAGAGCTACCTGAATCTGGGCGCCTGGATCTGCGGGCCCCCGGCGGTGGACAGCGAGTTCGGCACGATCGACTTCCTGGTCGTCCTCGACATTCGCGAGCTGGAGCCGCATGTCTACCGAACCTTCTTCGGGTAGCGCAACCGGGTCCGGCGCAACCATTGAGGAGCGCGCCGAGGAGGAGATTCTCTCGAACTCGGAGCCGTACGCACGCACGGTGCAGGGCGCAACCGTGGAGGAGCGCGCCGGGGGAGAGATTCAGCCGCCCCCGCTGGTGGGTTGGCGCAGATGGCCCCGGGTGGCGCTGCGGGCGACGCTGGTGACGCTCTGGACGCTGGCGATCACGATCTGGCTGGTGTCGGTCTGCGGAATCGGCGCTCTCCTGCCCGGCCCGTCCGATCGGCGGCGGGCGCCGCTGAGGCGAAAGGTCGCGCGGGCGTGGGGCCGCGGAATGATGTTCGCGCTCCGGA
This sequence comes from Gemmatimonadota bacterium, assembly GCA_022822325.1. Taxonomy (GTDB): domain Bacteria; phylum Gemmatimonadota; class Gemmatimonadetes; order Longimicrobiales; family Gaopeijiaceae; genus Bin94. The sequence goes on from JAJEBW010000030.1 coordinate 24,520, forward strand.
TCCGGATCGAATGCGAGGGGACGCCCCCACCACCCGGCGCGCTGCTCGTCGCCAATCACCTCTCCTACCTGGACATTCCGGCGCTGAATTCGATCGTGCCCGCGGTCTTCGTGGCCAAGGCCGAGGTGAAGGGGTGGCCGGTCTGGGGATTCCTCTCCAATGCGGCCGACACGGTGTTCGTCAACCGGGCCGCCAAGCGCGATATCCTGCGGGTTCGCTCCGAGATGACCCGCGCCCTCGCCCGGGGCGACATCGTTGCGGTCTTCCCCGAAGCCACGAGCACCGCCGGACGCACCATCATCCCCTTCCGCCCCCCCCTCCTCGCCGACGCGGCCGCCACCCGAACGCCCGTCCACTGGGTCACCCTCTCCTACCGAACCCCGCCCGGCGAACCTTCGGCGCAGAGTCGGCTCTGCTGGTGGGGCGACGTCGGCTTTCTGCCGCACCTTGCCGGGGTGATGGCGCTGAAGCGGGCCTCCTGCACGGTGCGGTTCGGCGACGCTCCCATCGTGGACGGCGACCGCAAGGCGCTGGCGGCAACGCTGCGCAAGGCCATGCTGCGACGCTTCGTGCCCAGCGGCTCCGGCCGCGGCGACGCCCCAAGCCAACTCCTCGGCATGATGTGATCGATCGTCGTCGCGGGGTGGTGCTCCTGGTCTATCTGGCGCTCCTGGGCGCATCGCACCTGGCGCGGATGGCACGGCCGGAGGAGGGGCCGAGGCCGGGACAGAGATCCCTGGTCGTCGCGGGTTGGCCCGAGGCGCGGGATGGCGTGCGCATCGCCTGGCGCGAGTGGGAACCCGGGAACGAAGGCGCGGACCGCTCGCCAACGGCCCCCGGCCCCCCGGCAGCCCCCGGACCAACACCGGGCGGCATCGGCCACCGACCCCTGAACCGCGACACGGCCCTGGCCCTCCCCGAGCCGGCCGCACCGACCCCGCCGGCAGAGAGCGGCGGCAACGCCGGTCAGCGGTCCGAACCGGTCCTCCTCCTCCACGGCAGCCCCGGATCGGGGTCGGCGTTTCGGGGACTGGGAGCTCTTCTCGGCAACGAACGCCGCGCCATCGCCCCCGATCTGCCCGGCTTCGGCGGATCCAGCCCCAGGGTCCGCGACTACTCGATTCGCGCGCACGCCCGCATGACCCTTCAGCTTCTCGATTCTCTCGAGGTGGAACGCGCGCATCTGGTCGGCTTCTCGATGGGCGGAGGGGTTGCGCTCGAACTCTACCGCGCCGCGCCGGACCGGATCGCATCGATCACCCTTCTGTCGGCGATCGGCGTCCAGGAACACGAGCTCCTCGGCGAGTACCACCTCAATCACGCGATCCACGGTCTGCAACTGCTCTGCGTCCGCTTCCTGCGCGATCTGGTCCCCCACTTCGGCGCTCTCGACGACGCCTTCCCCGGCCTCTCCTACGCGCGCAACTTCTTCGATACCGACCAGCGCCCGCTGCGCGGAGTGCTGCGGGGCCAACCGGGCCCCATGCTGATCGTCCAGGGGACTCGCGACCCCCTCGTCCCCCCCGCCGCCGCCCGCGAGCATCACCGCATCGTGCCCCAGGCCGAACTGGTCATGCTCGACGGCGACCACTTCATGACCTTTCGGGAACCCGAGCGGATCGAAGCGCCGATCGCCTCCTTCCTGGAACGGGTCGAGACCGGCGCGGCCACCCTGCGCGCCACCGCCGACGCCGCGCGGATCCGGGCTGCCGAGCCACCCTTCACCCACTTCCCAACCCCACCGGTCACCGGCTTCGCCCTCGCCCTGGCGCTGGCGCTGATCGTTCTGGCCACCTTCGTCAGCGAAGACCTCGCTCTGATCGGCGCCGGGCTGCTCATCGCGCGCGGCTCGCTCCCCTGGGCGCCGGGACTGGGAGCCGCCTTTGCGGGAATCGTGGCCGGCGACCTTCTCCTCTATCTCGGGGCGCGGCTGGTCGGCCGGCCCTTCGCGACCCTGCCGCCATTTCGCTGGCTGATTCGGCCGCGCCAACTCGTCCGCACGCTGCGATGGGTCCGCGGCCGCGGCGCGACGCTGATCCTGGCCAGCCGCTTCGTGCCGGGAACCCGTCTGCCCACCTGCGTCGCGGCCGGGATCGCGCGCATGCCGCTTCCCCTCTTCGCCCTCTGGATTCTGGTCGCGGCGGCCCTCTGGACTCCGCTCCTGGTCGGCGCCAGCGCCCTCTTCGGGAGCGCCCTCGCCGAGCACTTCGAGTCCTTTCGGGGTCGCACAATCTCCTGGCTCATCGTCTGCGCCCTCCTGACCCTCCTCGCCGTGCGCCTCGGAATCGCGCTGCTGGACCGGCAGGGACGACTTCGCCTCCTCGCGCGGGCGGGCCGGCTCCGGCGCTGGGAGTTCTGGCCGGCATGGATCATCCAGCTTCCGGTCGTGGCGTGGGTTCTTCTCCTCGGGCTGCGCCACCGTTCCTTCACGGTCTTCACCGCCGCCAACCCGTCCTTTCCCGACGGCGGCTTCGTGGGCGAATCCAAATCGGAGATCCTGGCGATGATCGGCGCGCGGGAGCGCGTGGCCCGCACGGTCGCGGTCGAACCGGGCGAGGAGGTGGACGCCGGGGCGCTGGCCGCGCGGGTCGGAGGACTTCCCGTGGTCGTCAAGCCGGATGTGGGGGAGCGGGGGGCGGGGGTGGAGATCGCGCGAACGCTCGCCGCGCTGGAGAAGCGGCTGGCCGAGGCCGCCGGCAGGACACTCGTGCAGGAACATGTGGCGGGCGAGGAGCTGGGCGTCTTCCACATCCGTCTTCCCGGCGAGGCCCAAGGCCAAATCTTCGGGATCACCGAAAAGCGCCAACCGGTCGTCGCCGGAGATGGCAAACGCACCCTCGGCGAACTTGTCCTGGCCGACCGCCGCCTTCGCTGCCAGCGCCGGGTCTTCGCGCGCCAACTCGGCGTTGCTCTGGACCGCATTCCCGAATCCGGCGAACCGGTCATCCTGGAGGAACGCGGCAACCACTGTCACGGCTGCGAGTTCCGCGACGGCTCCCGCCTCGAGACCCCCGCCCTCGCCGAAGCCATCGACCGGATCAGCCGCACCGTCCCCGGCTTTCACTTCGGCCGCTACGACATCCGCGGCGACACCATGGAAGAGATCCGGGCCGGACGCTTCCTCGTCATCGAGCTCAATGGGGTCTCCTCCGAAGCCACCCACATCTACGACCCCTCCAACTCGCTCCTCGCCGCGTGGCGCACTCTCTTCCGCCAGTGGGAGCTCGCCTTTCGCATCGGCGCCGCCAACCGCCGCCTCGGAGCCCGCCCGGCGCGACTCTTCCCCTTCCTGGCCCGAGTCGCCGGACACCTTCGCCGCCCATCCCCCGACCGCCCCTGGACAGCCCCCGCCGGGCATTCGGGCGCCGCCGCATCCGCGCCGGACCGCAAGACTCTGGACAACCGGGGCCGTGGAACCTAGCTTGCCCCTTCCTCGTAGCATCGACCCGAAACTGCGGAATCGGCCCGCGACCGGAGTTCGGCCCGCGAACAGAGCCTTCAACCTTCGGCGCCCCGGCGGCGCACGGCAATTCACCCAGGGAGCACAAGACACAGATGAGCGGACAGAACGGAACCCGGATCAGGGTCACGTTGCGTTGGGTGCAGATCCTCGACGATCTGGAGCCCTTCTTCAAGGACAAGGGAGAGTTCGTCTTCTGGGCAAAGGTCTGGACGAACAACGGCGGCGGTCGGAGCCAGGAGACCCGGCTCCCCCCCGAGGGCCACTACCCCATCTCCGACCATCCCCGCTGGAACCGGCTCAAGGACCTCGACAAGGTTCTCTTCGAGGGCGAGGTCACCGATCACCTCGCGATCGAGCTGCGCGGCGAGGAGCTCGACCAGTGGACCGGAAACGACGAGCTCGAGTTCTACACCCGCACCTTCACCGGCCCCATCGCCGACCATATCGGCGTCGTGCGTCCGGGCGACGAGGGCAAGGACGACCCCGAAAACCTCTCCAACTGGCGGATCAGCTACGAGATCGAGGTGGCGTAGGAGCCTTGTCCGGCGACGCTGGCGGGCGCCTGTCCGCTGCCAGGGCCGGAAGATGGAGGGGGGTTGGCGGGAATGAGGGCGGCGCGGGCGGTTTCGGCGCGGTTCCGAGCGCGTAAGCGGCCTCCTCATGGGCGCGGCGGCGGGAGGCCAGGCGGCTGACGCCGGACTGGCAAAGTCAGGTGCGGCGGCCGGATGGCCCACCGGCTGGGCGATGGCGCTCACGAGGGCGTTCCTGAACCGATACCAACCGGGTGAGCCGCACCGCGCATTGGACCCGCACCGACAAGTCGCGGCGCGGCGAGTCATTGAGCAGACACCACCCCGCACCCCCGGCGGTTGCGCGAACGGTTGGCAAGGGGTCCAACCAGTCGGCGACCCTCCACTCGGCGACAAATCAGCTGCGCCCGCGGGCCCCCGCTGGGCGGGGCCCTATCCAGCCAACGACCCTCCACTCGGCGACAAATCGGCTGCGCCCGTGGCCCCCGCTGGGCGGGGCCCTATCCAGCCAACGACACGGCCACTCGGCGAATCTTCTTCACCATCGAATAGAAGCCGTTGCGGCGGTTCGGGCTGAGCGCCTCGCCCAGCCTGAGTCGTTCGAAGATGTCCGAAAGATCGATCGCGAGCGCGTCGTCCGGGGCCTCTCCATTGTAGACCTCCGCCAGGATCGCGAAGAGCCCCTTCACGATGATCGACTCCGAGTCCCCCACAAAGTGGAGCCGCGGCGGATCGCCCTCCACGGCGCCCGCCAGCCAGGCCGGGCTCATGCAGCCGCGCACCTGGTTCTCCTCCGTTCGGAGCGCAGGATCCATCGCGGGCAGGCGCTTCCCCAACTGGATGATGTAGTGGTAGCGCAGCGTCCGGTCGGAGAGAGCGTTGAGCCGCCTTTCGAGCTGTTCAATCGTCACGCTGATGCGCCTTCCCTGGGTGTTTCCGACGATCCGGGTTCCGAAAACTTGACATTGGCCGAAGAAACACCGAATATGGTTGCATGCCAACCGCCAACTCCACCCGGCCCTCCCCCGGCGCCGCCCACCGCCGCCGCGACGCCGACGACCGCGCCGCCGCTTCCCGGCCGCAATCCGGGCGCACCCTGCCACTCGCCGCACCGCTCCGGCTCAGGGGCCGAGGGATAGCTTACAATCCTCCGAACCGCTTTGAAACGGTTCACCTGGAGCCGGAACCCGCGGAGGCGGCGGCTGCCGCGGCGCCAAAGACCGAGTTTCTCGCCGACCGGACGCGGACGGCGCTCGCGCGCAACGACAGCCCCGACGTGGCCTTCAATCTCTCCGTCAATCCCTATCGCGGGTGCGAGCACGGGTGCGTTTACTGCTACGCCCGCCCCACGCACGAGTATCTGGGGTTCTCCTCCGGGCTGGATTTCGAGCGCAGAATTCTGGTGAAGGAGCGCGCCCCGGAGCTGCTTCGCGCCGCCCTGGCCAAGCCCTCCTGGCGCCCGCAGGTGGTGGGCATGTCCGGGGTCACCGATCCCTACCAGCCGGTGGAGCGGCGACTGCGGATTACGCGCGGGTGCATCGCGGCGTTGCGGGATTTCCGCAATCCGGTCGCAATCATCACGAAGAATCACCTCGTTACGCGCGACATCGACCTCCTCGCCGATCTCGCGAAGGTGCGGGCCGCTCACGTATCGGTGTCGGTGACCACGCTGCGCAACGATCTGCAGCGCGTCATGGAACCGCGGACCTCGGTGCCGGCGCGGCGTCTGGCGGCGATTCGCGCGTTGGCCGGGGCGGGCGTTCCGGTGGGCGTCTTCGTGGCGCCGGTCATTCCCGGGCTCACCGACGAAGAGATTCCCGCCATCATCGCCGCAGCGGCCGATGCCGGCGCCCGCTACGCCTGTTTCCTCCTCCTCCGCCTCCCCGAGGGGGTCGCCGAGCACTTCGTTCAGTGGCTCGATCTTGCGTTGCCCGAACGAAAGGACCGGATTCTGGCCCGGATCCGCGATGTGCGCGGCGGCAAGCTCAATCAGGGTGGCTTCCACCGCCGGTTCCGGGGCCAGGGGGTCTACGCCGAACATATCCGCGTCCTCTTTCGCACCTCGGTTCGCCGCGCCGGACTCGATCTTGCCCCGCCCCCTCTCTCCACCGCCGCATTTCGTCCCGGCGGCGGGGTGCAGCGAACGCTGGAGCTGGATCCGTGAGGGCGCGAAGGTCGGAAGCGGCGCGGGGCCCGGCGGCGACGCGTCCGCGAGCGGCGGCCATTCCTCGAGGAACCCGCTCGCCCGGTCGGCGCCCCGAGGACTTCGCGCGGCCGGTCCCCGAGCGATCGGGACTACATCCGGCTGAGCAGGTAGGTGTAGGCGGCGACGGCCTCGACCTGTTCGTCGGTGAGCGGCAAGCCCGCCCGGGGAAGCATCGCGCCCGGGTGCTCGATCGGCTGCGGCACGCCGGTCTTCACCAGCTCCACGATCGACGAATACTCGCCATCGACGTTGATCCAGGTGTCGTCGGTCAGGTCGGGGGCCAGGGGGCCGCCGGTGCCTTCGTTGGTGTGGCAGGTGAAGCAGATGCCGCCGCCGACGAAGAGTTCCCGCCCCTCCTCCACCATCTCGACCGTCACGCCCTCGGGCAGGAGCGCGGGATCGATCGCCAGGGGGGCCATGGCCGGGGTCTCGGCGGTGGTTTCCGTCGCGGCCGACCCGGCGTCGCCGCCTGTCGGGGCCTCGTTGCCGGCGTCGCCGCCGCCGCAACCGGCCAGGAGGGCGAGGGCCGAGGCAAGAGGAAGAAATCCCGGAGTGCCGGTCATCGGGGCCTGGGTCGCTGGGGCCTGGGTCATCGCGGTTCGTCTCGCTGGAGCGTGTCTCATGGGGCATCCCGCCGTGAGCCATCGCGATCTTGCAACCCGGTTGGTTGCCCGAGCGGACGGCGTGAGGGGTGAGGTTAGACTTGATGCTTCATTTCTGATTGGAGGGTTCATGGAAGGTCGCCGGACTCCGCACGAACGGTCAACCACAACGCATGACGCTGCCCGGGATTTCTCCAGCCGATGACGGAAACAGCCCCAAGGGTCGCCATCGTCGGCGCCGGTCCCGCCGGATTCTACGCCGCGGAGGCACTGCTGAAGGGAAGCGACGCCATCCGGATCGACCTGATCAACCGCATGCCGGCTCCCTTCGGGCTGGTGCGCGACGGGGTGGCCCCGGATCACCAGGCGATCAAGTCGGTGGCGCGCGTCTATGAACGGATCCTGGCCCGCGCCCGGGTCCGCTACTTCGGCAATGTGGCGCTCGGCCGCGACCTGGAAATCGCGGAGCTGCGCAGCCGCTACGATCAGATCGTCCACGCGGTGGGTGCGCAGAGCGATCGGCGGCTCGGCATCCCCGGCGAGGATCTGCGGGGCAGCCACGGCGCCTTCGACTTCGTCGGCTGGTACAATGGTCACCCGGATTTTCGCGACCGCTCCTTCGATCTGGATTGCGAAGAGGTCGTGGTCGTCGGCAATGGGAATGTGGCGATCGATGTGGCCCGGATCCTGGTTCATTCGCCCGAGCGGCTGGCCGGGACCGACATCGCCGATCATGCGTTGGCCGCCTTGCGCCGCAGCAGGGTGCGACGCGTCACGCTGCTCGGCCGACGGGGTCCGGCGCAGGCATCGTTCACCAACCCGGAGCTGCGCGAGTTCGGGCGGCTGGAGGGGGTCGTCGCGGTGGCGAAGGCGCGGGAGCTGGAGCTGGACCCGGCGAGCGCGTCCGCATTGGCGGAAAATCCGGTGAAGAAGCGCAATGTGGCCACCCTGCGCCAGTACGCGGCGAATGGGGAGTGCGGCCATGGCGAAGACGAGTCCGGTTCGCGGCGGCGGGCGCGACGCTCCGGAGACGATCGTCCGGGCCGGGCCTCCGCCGGCGGCGCCGCCTGCCCCCCGGTAAGCGGTGAGCGCGTGGTGCGGTTCCGCTTTCTGGTCTCGCCGCTTGAGTTGCTCGGCGAGGGTGGCCGCGTGGCGGGGGTGAGGGTCGAGCGCAACCGGCTGGTCCGGCAACCCGACGGATACATGCGCGCCGTGGGAACCGGCGAGAAGCAGGTCATTCCGTGCGGGATGGTGATCCGGTCGGTCGGCTACCGGGGCGCGCCGCTCGCGGGCGTACCCTTCGACGAGCGGCGCGGGATCGTTCCGAACGAGGGGGGCCGGGTGGTGCGGAGCGACGGCAGCGGCGCGGTCGCGCCGGGAGAAGTCGTGGCGGGGGAATACGTGGTCGGATGGGCGAAGAGGGGGCCGTCGGGGGTCATCGGAACGAACAAGGCCGATGCCGCGGCGACGGTGGCGCTGATGCGCGAGGATCTGGAGGCGGGGGTTCGGGCGGGGGGAGGCGGAGGCCGCGCGGCCAGCGACTCGGCGCTCGCTGGCGAAAGGGATCGTGCGGACCCGGAGGGCGGCGAGGAGATGCCCGCGGACGGAAGGGGTCGCGCGGCGTCGGCCCGTGCGGGGGACCGGGGGGCGGCGCGGGGCGATCTGGCCGATCTGTTGCGGGATCGCGCCGTGCGATGGGTGGATGCGGAGGGGTGGCGGCGGATCGACGCCCACGAAAGGGCGCGGGGCGAGGCGGAGGGGCGGCCGCGCGTCAAGCTCACGACGGTCGCGGAGATGCTGCAGGTGGCGGGCGTCTGACTCGCGGCGGAGGAGTGGAATGGAATCAGCTCCCTGCGGCCAGCCTCCAGATCTGCGCCACCAGGAAACAGACCACGAACCCGAGCGCGAGCGGCAGAAGTGCGGAGAGCGTCGTCCAGCGGCCGCTCTTCGTCTCCTTGTAGATGGTGTAGATCGTGGTGGAACAGGGATTGTGCAGGAGACTGAAGAGCATGAGATTCACGCCCGTAAGCAGCGTCCAGCCCCCTGCCCGCAACAACCCCTCCATCTCGTTCGCCGAATCGGTCTCGAACATCACCCCCGCCCCCGCCCCCAGCTCCGGCGATCCCAGCGAGAGCACCGTGAGCATCAGCACGGTGGGAATCACGATCTCGTTCGCGGGAATCGCGATCACGTAGGCCAGGAGGATCACGCCGTTCAGTCCCAGCAGCACCCCGAAAGGATCAAGAATATCAATGGAATGTTGCGCCACCGACGCGCCGCCCACCGTCACGTTCGAGATCAGCCAGATTGCGGCACCGGCCGGCACGGCGAAGAGAACCGCCCGCCAGAGGATGATCAGCGTTCGATCGATGACCGAGGTGTAGAGCGTCTGCAGGATTCGCGGCGGTCGGTAGGGCGGAAGCTCGAGGGAAAAGGTCGTGGCTTCGCCCTTGAGCACAGTCCTTGACAACCCCCACGAGGTGAGAAACATCAAAAGGATTCCCAGGAGCGCGATCCCCACCACCGCGCCCGCCGAGACCGCGCCCGCAAGATGCGGCGGCGCCAGCGCCCCGATGAAGATGCTCGCGATCAGGATCTGGGTGGGCCAGCGCCCGTTGCAGAGCGAAAAGTTGTTGGTGATGACCGCGATCAGCCGTTCGCGCGGACTGTCGATCACCCGCGTCGCGACGACCCCGGCCGCATTGCAGCCGAACCCCATGCTCATCGTCAGTGCCTGCTTGCCGTGCGCGCCCGCCCGCCGAAAGAGCGAATCCAGATTGAAGGCGACCCGCGGCAGATACCCGAAGTCCTCCAGCAGGGTGAAGAGGGGGAAGAAAATCGCCATCGGGGGAAGCATGACGCTGACCACCCAGGCCGTCGCCAGATACACCCCGTCGAAGAGGAAGCCGCTCAGCCACCAGGGAAACCCGGCCCAGGCGCCGAAATCGAGGAGCGCGGGGTGGACCCGGTCGATGAGAAGGCCGGCGAGCATGGCCGAGGGCACATTGGCGCCGGCGATCGTGAGCCAGAAGACCGCCGCCAGGATGGCCAGCATGAGGGGGAAGCCGAAGACGCGGCTCGTCAGCCAGCGGTCGAGGGCGCGGTCGAGCCTCCCGCCCTCCCCCGTCCCTCCCCGGCGCACGCACCTCCCGGCGATCCGCGTGGCCTCGCGGAAGATGTTGTGCGCGAGCGCGTCGTGGAACCCGGGCCGCAGCGACCAGCGGTGGCGGGTGGCCGCGCTCAGAATGCGGTCCCCGCCCCGGAATCGCGAGCTCCGGGGTGCGTTGTCCGGTTGCGCCCGGCCCCTGCGCGGGCCGGCCCGGGAGGCGGCAGCGTGAGGCGGCGCGCGCGCAACCCCCTGCGCTTGTTTGTCGGTTTGGGGTTCGTCCTCTCGGGTCGCGGCGCCGTTGCCGCCCAGGCTGCCGATCTCGCCCGACCGCACCGCCTCGGTCACGCGCTCGTCGGCGTTCAGGAGCCGCAGCGCCACCCAGCGCGCATTGGGAAGTTCGGGGTACTCCTTCGCGATCAGCGGGGCGATCGCGTCCATCGCCTCTTCGACCGCCGCCGGGTGCCGCTCGATTCGGTGAGGCTGGTTCGTGCGGGCGCCCGTCGCGACCTCCGCGGCCGCCTTCAGCAGCGCATCGATCCCGTGCCCCTGCCGCGCCACCGCCGGAACCACCGGCACGCCCAGCTCCCGCTCGAGCCGCTTCGCATCCACCGCGACACCGTGCCGCCGGGCCTCGTCGACCAGATTGAGACAGACGACCACGCGGTCGGTGATCTCCAGGATCTGCAGCACCAGGTTGAGATTGCGCTCCAGCCGCGACGCATCCACCACCACCACCGTCACATCGGGCCGGCCGAAGAGGATGAAGTCGCGCGCCACCTCCTCGTCGGCGCTCCCGGCCTGCAGCGAGTAGGTGCCGGGCAGATCGACCACCTTCACGCGGCGGCCATCGTGCAGGAAGGCGCCCTCGGCGCGGGCGACCGTCTTGCCGGGCCAGTTTCCGGTGTGCTGGCGGAGTCCGGTGAGGGCGTTGAAGACGGTCGTCTTTCCCACATTGGGATTGCCGGCGAGCGCGACCAGGAGATCCCAGCGGTGGGGACTCAGCCCCAGGCGAACGAGATTGCCGGAGCGTCCGCTCACGACGCCCTCCGCGCGGCCACATCGGCTTGGTCCAGGGATCCTGCCTCCGGCGGTGCGTCACCCGGCGATTCGGCGTCCGCCCCCCCGTCCTCCAGTGGCCCGGCCTCCGCCCGCTCGACCTCCCCCGGTTCGGCGGCCTCCCGCGCGAGCTCCGCCCCCTCGCCCCCCAACGCCTCGTCCACCAGTTGAATCCGCGCCGCCTGCTCCCGCCTCAGCGCAATCAGCGCCCCGCGAATGTCGTAGGCGACCGGATCGCCCCCCGCGCTCCGCATCCGTGCATGAACGACCGTCCCCGGCACCACCCCCAGATCAAGGAGGCGGCGGCGAGCGGGCCCCCGGCACTGCGGCGCAATCCCCGCAACCGTCCCCGATTCGCCCGGCGCCAACTCCGCCAGGGTGCGCGACCAGGACGGATCCTCCGGCTCCCCGGCCTCTTTCCGGCGCTCCACCGTAATGTTCCTCGCCACCGAACTCGACACCTCGTGCCGGCGCGCACCGGCCACGAACGCCACCCGGCCCGACGCGCCCGCCGCCGGCTCCACATCCAGCCGCTCCACCTGCGTCATCAGCCCGATATCGAGCCCCACCAACTCGCGAAAGATCTCGCGCGGCTCGTCCTCCAGGTGCGTGACCACCCCCCCTTCCCCCGGTGCCAGCGCGGTCAGCGGCACCCCCGAACGCAACGGCATCTCGCCCGCGGCCGTGGGGATCGGATCGCCATGGGGATCGTAGACCGGATGGCCAAGCGCGGCCGCCAGATCCTCCCGCTGCGCAACCGAAAGACGGTGTTCGTGGGCCTCGGCGCTGCGGTGCCACTCCTCGGGCGGCGTCCCTGTGCGATCGGCCAGGAATCGCTCCCAGAGCCGGTGCGTCCGCACGATGTGCAACGCCTGCGCGCGTCCCTCGCCGGTGAGGGCGAATCGGTCGTCGGTCGCGGTGACGAGTTCGCTCTCCTCCAGCCTCTGCAGAAGCCGAATCGCATGCGCGCGAGAGAGCTGAACCGCCCCGGCCACACTCTCCACCGTCGCCGGCCGCCGGTCGTATTCCAGCTTGTAGATGTGCTTGAGCGCGTCCTCCATCCGAACCCGCTCGGTCAGCCGGGCGATGCGGCGCAGACGGGCGCCGAGGCCGCGGCCGGGCCAGAGGAGGAGGGCGGCGAGGGCGGCCAGCGCCAGGAAGGCGAGGAGGGCGAGGGCGGGACCGGGCATGGCGGGACTGGGCATGGAGGGAAAGTTAGGCACGCCTAAACTTTTGCGCAAGGGGCGGCGCCGACGCGGCGAGCGGCCCCGGGGCGTCCCGGTTGCGGATGGCCCGGTTCCGGGGCGCGCGGGGGGACCGATTGGGGGGAACCGCCCCGTTGTCCACCGGCTCCACACGGCGGCCGAATCCGCTCCGGGGCTCAGGGCCGAGGTTGTGGGCGCGGCCCTGCGGGAAGACGAATCGATCCCGGCGGATGAACGATCATGGCGTGCCTGGCCCGGCCTTCGAACGGTTGTCGCGGCGGCGGCGCGTCACCGCGTTCCTGCGTCCCGTCCGTCGCCCGAGCGCGTGGCGGCAGACTCTTGCAGTCCCCCTACCGCTCCACCCCGTACATCCGCACCTGCTGCGTGTCCAGCTCCCCCTTCCATACTCCCAGCAGGTAGTCCTCGCCGATCTCCATGTAGGGCGACTGGTACTGGATGAAGCCCCGGTCGAGCCCCGGCGGCACCGCCACGCTTCCCAGCCAGCTCCCGTCGGGGGCGTGAATCTCGAAGGGCGGCGGATCGAAGCCGGTGAGGAAGTAGGGATGGACCCAGAGGTGTTCGGCCGCATCGACGTGGATGGCGTAGAGAAGGGGGAGGGTCGGGGCTCTGGGCGATCCCTGCCAACCCCGCCTGACCGCCTCGATCTGCTCCGAGGGAACGGCCTCCGGATCCGGGAAGGCGAAGCGCGTCAATCCGTCGATCATCTCCTCGAAGAGGGCGTCCGTGGTCGGCGTGGGCGGAATCTCGCGGCGGACGATCCCCTGAATCGCGCCGTCCTGCGGCGACATCAGTCGGACCGACCAGAACTCGGTGTCCACGACCGCCAGGCGGCCCGGCGACGCCCCATATTCCGGCGCCTTGCCGAAGAAGACGAGATTGTGCCTGTACCCGTCGTCCTCGCGGAGTTCGACGTCCGCTTCCTGGCCGGGGAGCACGGCGAGCGTCGTGGTCGAACCCGTCCGCAGATCCAGCGCGACCAGCCGTTCGTTGGGCCAGCGCACGACTCCCGACGATCCGCGTTCGCCAAAATCCAGAAACCGCACGATCAGACGGTCCTGCACAACCCCGACCGCCCGGTCCGCCACCGATCCGCGCGCCGAAGCGTCCCCCTCCGGAGGCGTGACCGGCAGCGTCCTCACCAGCCGTCCCTCCGCACTGAAGAGCTGCGCCCGCATCGCCGCGCCGTCGTAGGCCACCAGGGTGTCGCCCGATGTCTTCCCCACAAAATCGAGACTGGAGAATTCGCCCGGACCCTCGCCCGCTCTCCCCGCCCGCCAACGGAACGCTCCCGTCTCGTCGTAGCTCCGCAGCTCGTCATGGCCCCGGTCCGCCACCACGATATGACCGTTGCTCAGCCGCGTCGCCGCGACCACCGCGCCAAACTCGTACTCCGGCTCGCCCACGAGCGTCCCGATCTCGATCAGCGGCTCCGGCCCCACCGTCCAACCCTCGCCGGGGCCCCAGAGCGGCCGCGTGGCCGTCGCGATCGGAATCCCGGCCGAATCGGTGTGGATCGTGTGGTCCGGGGACGGGGGCGGAGGCGAATCGCAGGCCAGCGTTCCCAGGAGGGCCATCGTTCCCAGAAGCGGGAGTGGGGGAGGAAGCCTGACGGGAGCCGGTTCGGCGCGTGGTCTCATGCGAATGGCCTCGGTTCGGGTCGCGGCGGCGGATTGCGCGCCTGCAAGCAGGATGCGCTCGCCCGGTGACCAGAGCAACCGGAAGGCAGCCCCATTCGCCGCGGCCGCCCGGCAAAGGTCGTCCAACGACGCGGGGAGGGCCGCGCGCGGTTCATTTCGGTCTTGACGGGCTCGGCTCTCCAGGGGAGCACCGGCGAGGTCGGCGCTACCGCGGCCATCCAGGAATCGGCCGCCCCGGCGTCCAGGGCACCCCCGCGGCCTCCAGCTCCGCCTCCAGCGCGGCCAGCTCGTCTTCCACCAGAGTCCGCAACGCCGCCGACACCTCCGCAAGCTGCGCCGACGCGACCGCGTAGCTCTCGCGCTGGGTGGCGGTCGGCGCGGAGGTGGCCCGAAACTGCGCCCCGACGATGCGCGAGATCCGCTGCATGATCGATGGCGGCACGAACTCCGCCCTGTCGAGCGCGGTGCGGTCCCGCGACAGCACGCGCCCAATCTCGAAGAGGCGGGCCTCGAAATCGGCAATGCGGCCTTCGTACGGCGCCGCGTCCAGCCCGGGGGCCGCGCGCACCGCCCGGCGCAGCAGCTCCAGCCGCTCGTTCGTGTCGCGCGCCGCGCGGTCGGTGGCGACGGCGGCCCGTTGCAGCTCCGCCACCTCGCGCTGGAATGCCAGCAGGGCGTCCCGGTCGGCGGCGGCGAGGGTGGCCGTGCCGAGCGGCTTTACCGTGAAGGACCGCCTGGCGGTGAGCGCCTCGTGGCCGTCGCCGGTCGCCAGCACGAGCTGCGCCGAGTATTCGCCGGGCGCGACCATCGGGCCATCCGCCTCCCCGCCCCCGCGCGAGGGAGGTTGCAGCGAGGCGTAGCGCAAATTCCAGGCGATCCGGTGCAGCCCCGCCCGCCGCGGTCCCGGAACGCGCCGCACGACCTCGCCCCGGGCGTCGGACACCACCACGAACACCTCGGGCGCCCGCTCCATGTCCTCGGCGGTCAGGGTGGCCTGGTCGGGGTACTCGATCTCCTCGCCCCGGGCCAGGGCTTCCCGTTCCAGACGCTGCCGCCGCTCCTTCAGCGATTCGTAGCCGCCCGGCAGAAAGTAGGTGAAGACGGCACCGAAGGGCGGGTTCGGCGCGGTGAAGAAGGCGTCGCCCATCGTCCCCTTCTCCTGCCCCCCCAGCGGCCGCGCCGGGATGTACGCCCACGGGTCCTTCACGGGGAAGAGATGGGCCGTCTCCGCCGCCACGGCCTCGTCGATCGCGCGCAGCGGCGAGTAGTCGTCCAGGATGTAGAATCCGCGCCCGAAGGTGGCCAGCACCAGGTCGTTCTCGCGGCGTTGAATCTCCAGGTCGCGCACCGCGATCGTGGGAAGCCCGCCGCGCAAGCGCACCCATTCCCCACCCCCGTCGCGCGTCGCGAAGAGCCCGAACTCGGTCCCCAGGAAGAGCAGATCCGGATCGACATGGTCCTCCACCAGCGTCCAGCTCGACTGCCCGTCGGGCAGATCCCCGGCGATGTTCGTCCAAGTCGCTCCCCGGTCGTCGCTGCGCGCCACATAGGGGCGGAAGTCGCCCTCCTTGTGGTTGTTGAAGACGGCGTAGACCCGGTCGGCCAGGTGCCGCGACGCCACAACGTCGGCCACGTACGCAAATGCAGGCACGCCGTCAAACGCCTCCTGCCGGCGCCAAAGGCCGCCTCCGTCCTCGCTCACCTGCACAAGTCCGTCGTCCGTCCCCACATACAACAATCCTTCGACAAGAGGCGACTCGTCGAGCGCCACAATCGTTCCGTAGGGCGAGGTGAAGACGTTCTTCCATACCGCCTCGGGCGGCCAGATCCGGCCCATCACCGGCCTCCGGTTGCGATCGAGTCCCCGGCTCAGATCTCCGCTCACCGCCGTCCAGCTCTCGGCGCGGTCGTCCGAACGAAAGAGCTTCTGCGCGGCGAAGTAGATCCTTCGCGAGTTGTGCGGACTGATGATCAGCGGCGAGTCCCAGTGCCAGCGCAGGGCACCTTCCCCCGCCTCCGGCTGCGGTTGTATGTCCAGCTCCTCGCCGCTTGCCCGGTCGTAGCGCACAATGCCGGCGTATTGCGATTGCGTGTAGACGATGTTGGGGTTCTCGGGATCGACGCGCGCCTGGAATCCGTCTCCGCCATGGGTGATGAACCAGTCGCTGTTGCGGATGCCGTGAATGTTGTCGGTGCGCGAGGGCCCGCCGACCGAGGAGTTGTCCTGGGTGCCGCCATAGACGGTGTAGAAGGGGGACTGGTTGTCGATGCCGACGCGATAGAACTGCGTAAGGGGCATGTTGCCCGAGAGGTAGCGCCAGGTGCGGGCGCCGTCGAAGCTCTCGTAGAGGCCGCCGTCGGTGCCGACCAGCATGTAGCCGGGATCGTTCGGATCGAAGACGATTTCGTGGTTGTCCACATGCCGGAAGCGCGTGTTGACCTGGTCGAAGGTGCGGCCCCCGTCGTTGGTGACATGAATGATCACATCCACGGCGTACACGCGGTCCATCCGGTGAGGATCGGGGTAGAGCTCGCCGTAGTACTGCGGATCGACGACAATGTAGTCCGACATGCGAACCCATGTTTCGCCCCGGTCCGGAGAACGGTAGAAGCCGCTGTTGTCCTCGGTGGCGGCGGCCAGCGCATACACCACATTCGGATCGATCGGCGAGACCGCCAGCGCAATCCGCCCCAGATCGCCGGAGGGCAGACCGCGGGTGACGTCGCGCCATGTCTCGCCGCCGTCGGTGCTCTTCCAGACGCCCGATTCCGGACCGCCCGCCACCAGAATCCCCACATGCCGCCGCCGCTGATACGCCACCGCGTAGAGCACGTCGGGGTTGCGCGGGTCGAAATGGACATCCGCGATTCCCGTGTTCTCGCTGATCTCGAGGACCGGCGCCCAGGTCTCGCCGCCGTCGGTGGTCCTGAAGAGTCCCCGTTCGCCCCCCGGAGCCCACAGACTGCCCATGGCCGCCGCGTACACCACGTCCGGGTCGCGCGGATCGATGAGGATCTTGCCGATGTGCCCGGAGGTGCGAAGCCCGGTGTTCGTCCAGGTCCGTCCGCCGTCGCGGCTCCTGTAGACGCCGTCGCCCCACCCGACGCTGCGCTGGCTGGTGTTCTCGCCGGTGCCGAGCCAGATCACATTCGAGTCGGTCGGGTCGATGGCGATCGCGCCGGTGGAATAGGCGGGATAGTCGTCGAAGATGGGTGTCCAGGTGGTGCCGCGGTTCTCGGTCTTCCAGACATTGGACGACGAGGTGGCCACATACCACACACTCCGGTTCGCGGGGTCCACGGCCACGTCGGCGATGCGGCCGGACATGAAGGCCGGGCCGATGCCGCGCAGTTCCAGGGCGGAAAGGAGACCCTCGTCGATGGCGGGGGGCGGGGGGGGCTGGGCGCGGAGCGGGGCGGTGGCGGCGCAGAGGGCCGCGAGGGCCAGAGCGGCGGCCCGGGCGGGAAGGGAGCCAGGCCCCGGGCGGAGTCGGATTCGTGCCGATTGGCGGGGGTTGGCGGCACGGAGCGTGGTCGCCGCACGGCCTCCGTCGGCGGGGGTGGGCGGCAAGGGAAGGACGAACTCTGCGTTGACGGGTCTGGCGACGGCGCTCATGCGGGGCCTCGGTTGCGGTTCATTCGGGAGTGGGGCGCGGCAGGTAGCACAATGCCCCCCGACGCCCCGGCGCCGCAATCACCCCAGCTCCCAAAACGCCCCGCGCAGCCCCGCTTCGTGCAGGAGCTTCCGCTTGCGCGCGGCCGACGGAGGTCGCCAGGCATCGTCCATTCGGCCTTCGTACCAACGCAGACTCAGGTCGCCCAGGGCCTGGACCGGCACCGTCGCGCCCGGAGTCCCGCCACGCCTCCGTTCCCACTCCCGCGCATTCGCTTCCGACCGGAAGGCCACGATGTTGCGTCAGGTGAAGCCGATGTCGTCCCAGAACCGCCGCACCGGTACGGCAAAGCGCACGACGGCACCACGCGGCCGGACTCCGCCCCGGGCGACGACCAGCTCGAACCGGGCGCCCGATTGGGGACACGTCGTTGGCGTTCGACCCTCGGTGCCGAGCAGAAGCGGGATCGCGATCGCATCCCAGGCGCAGTTGGCCCGGTACGCTCCGGCCGGCGTCTCGACCCGGTACGGCGTGGGGACGGCCGAGAAGGGATGCGCCATCAGGATCTCGCCGGAGTCGTCCAGGACGAGCGCGTGGGCATCGGCGAGAAAACGAAGCGCTTCCCCGACCCGGGTGACGGTGGCATGACAGTGGTTGCCGAGCTCGGTGCGCGTCGGGACGGCGCCCGTCCTCCGGATCCAGCAGTAGAGGCGCCCCCGGAGCCGCCATGCGAAGGCTGCGAACGCGGCCCGGCCCTTCGGTGCGATCGAATTGCTCATCTTGCAAGTGGCGCGGGAAACAAGTGGCCTCGCGGGAAACCTTGCTCGCGCCCGCACAGCGACACAATAACCGGAGGCGACGCCGAAATGGCCCAGCGCGACTACATCCCGTGAAAGTCGTGTCGATTGGCGGAACTCTGCGGGCGTTCCGATCAACCGACAGACGGGAGCATCCCAGGGCACGGATCGCCTGTCACTCGGCGCAGCGGGTGGAGAGACACTCCGTTGGCCGAGTTGGCGTAGGTTACGTCCACCTCGCCGAGCCCTTCTATGTGCCGCCGACCGGTAGGGTGCCGGAAGGCAAGGGCACTGTCGGCGTGGATCCTCGCAACCCAGTGAATCCGGTTTGACGGCGTGCGCACCATCGCGTAGCAGCCGGTCTCGGGGTTGATGATGGCGCCTTGCGTTGTCTTGTCGGTTCCGAAGAGCACGAGGTTGCCCAAGTCGTCGAAGGACGGTCGGAGTCGCTTGTTCCACACAGGGCATTCTCTCCTCAGGGTCACCCCGTTCACCGTCACTGCCCGCAGACAGTCATCCTCGACAAAATCCGTCGGCACTGCGATCCTGCGTTCCTCATGACCGGCCCGGTACACGAACACCGAGTCCGATCCGGTGTCGTAGCTCGACACGACGTAGGCGGCACCATCCAGGCAGGCGATCCGCGAGGACGAGAGCCTCCGACCGATCGCTACCCCGACTTCAACCGTTGCCGCCTTGAGTGCCCTGCCGTTCGACAGCACGGGGCCGATGTTCTCGTCCCCATCCGGCCCCCGTCGCACCACTCCGCCTTGAGTGGGCACGGCCGGGGCACCGGCCAAATCGCAAACGGCTTGGCGC
>JAJEBW010000001.1 GCA_022822325.1 Gemmatimonadota bacterium
TTCATCGAGCGTTACAACAACGGCTGGCTTCTGCAGCGGCACGGGTACATCACCCCGGCCCGTGCCCGCGAAAAGCTCAGCAGAAAGGCGGCCTGATGTTTAGGCCGTCCACTTGTCCAGGAAACCGGAACCGGTACACCCTACCGCCAGCGCTTTCTCGACCGGACGACCGGCGCGGACAAGTTCAAGCAGATGGCGAAAATGAATCCGGACCCGTGATCTTGCTCCCTCTCCTTCCCGCTGGACAGCGACCTCCTTGGCGCTCACGAAAATATTGGAGTTGTCCCAGTAAATAAATACGGTGTCCATTGTTCGAGGTTGCAGAATCGCCCAGATCAGCGCGAGGCACCTGTCGAAGGGTAAGAGCAGGGTGGATGCGGGGCCACCGCTACCAGATTCCGAAGGCGCGTTTACCGGCGCTTCCGAACGGTCAGGGCAAGCGCTCGGGAGGTGACTTCCTTCACGGCTCAGGCCACGGGTACCATGCTCCTCTTCAACCCTTATGTTGACGTCGTATACTGGGGGGGACCGTCCTCTCTCCTCCTCTTTGTCCAGGCCCCGGAGCGACCCCATCGAGCGCCCCTGGGGACTTTCCGTAGACGGGCGTGCTCATTACCCGTTGCCCCCTTGCCCATAGGTTCCGCATCCCAGTTCATCGACTCTGTGAGAAATGCGTGCTAACCGCTGGCTCCCGTCGCAATCCGCCATACCACCGAGCACCCAGCTATAACGACCCAACAGGAAATCGAAGGCGGGATTGGCAGTCAATACCCTCTCTAGCTGCGGTACCAGGGTGCCTGCAACAAACGAGTTCGTCGGGCGAACGCTCGACCACTCGGTCAAACACTTTGCCGGAGCAACCCCATGTGAGGGGAAAGGACAGGAGGAGAAACCTACAGCGGCGCAGCGCTCGGTCCTCTCGGCCACCGAATGCCCCCCCGAGCCGTGCCAATTCCCGTCGGTTTGGTAGGGGGACAGTTTTCTCGCTTCCAAGTAGGAGTTCCACGTCGATCAACACCACGTCATTCTAGCGCTGCACCCTCGGAAGCACCGCCCCGGAGGACATCTCGACGCCATTCACCATTCCCCCGTCCTCTACCTTGGCCCTTAGCGAAATCACTTGCGAGTACATTCCCCCTGCAACGATGCCGATTAGCGCATCGCGAGCCAAGGCGAACTGACCGGCTGTCGGCGATCATCGCGCAGTTCAACGACCTGTTCAATCGGTGGCTGGGGGACACCGCGTTCCGGCTGGCCTGCGAAGCGACGCGCTGAGAGTGCGGGACGGCGTTGCCGAGACGTTGCAGGACTCCATGTTCGCCTTCATGCCATGGAGACCGCGATAAGGCGGGTTGGAGGAGCACCCCCGCAAATCACCGCCGCAGCGCCGGCGACCTTGCCCTCTCTCCCGCCACCGGCTTCAGCAACTCCAGCGGCACATAGTACTTGCGGTAGCGCTTGCCGTCGCTGTAGAGATCGCCGGCGGGGTCTTCCACCAGGACCGTCGCGCGCTTCGTGATGCGGTTGACGCGCCCGGCGAGGCGCTGGCCGCGAAAGGGGAAGGTCACCGGCGTGCCCACGAAGATTCCCTGGCGCGCGGCGCGTTGTCGGCGGGTGATGAGTTCGTGGGTGTGGCTGCGGTGTCCGAAGACCGACTGGGCGAAGCGCTGAAAGGGGGCGGCGCGGCAGTTGGAGCCTCCCGTCCAGAGGAACTCGACGAGGTGCACGATCTCATGCTCCATGATCCGCTGCAGCGCCTCGAGGCGGTTGGCGCAGGGAAGGCCGGCGACCCTGACGTCGGGGTCGTCCTCGGCGAAGCCGTCGAAGAGGATGGTCGTTGAGACGGCGATCTCGTAATCGGTGCGGTTGCCGGGAAACTGCCGGCGGGTCGTCTTGCCGCCCGACCGGGTCATGCGCTTCGAGAGCCGGAAGCGGAGGGGAGTCGGGCCCAGAAGCTCGGCGATCGCGTTGTCGAGGAAGTGGCGGTCGCAGGCGCGGACGAGGATCCCGAGATCGTCGGGGTGGATGGAGGTGAAGTCCGGGGTGCGAAGGTGTGGGGAACGGGTCAGCGCCTCGCGCCCGACGGCTGTGGCCAGCGCCTGGATCTCGGCGGCCTCGCGACGGGGGACGGGGAACTCGTCGAGGGTTGCGTGCGGAGTCAACGACCGCTATGCGAAGGGGACGCCCACAACGCCCATCGCCCAGGCCAGAACTCCGATGGCCGTTCGCACGCCCGCCGCCAGCATGGGGAGCAGGAAGGACACGCCCACCGAGAGCGCCAGTCCGGCGCGGAGCAGATGTGGTCCGACGGCCGCCACGTCCCGGCCCGCGACCTTGTGCAGCGCCGATTCGGCGACCGGTCCCAGGGTGTAGCAGAGATTCGCGACGAGGAGCATCGGCAGGATGAAGATCAACTGCGGGCTGTCCGTCATGCCCTGCATCCAGTTGAGAATCCCGTGCGTCCCGAGCGAAACCGCCCCGCCCCCGCCGACGATCAGGTTGAAGGCGAGCCGCCGCTTCTCCCACCAGCGAAAGATCCCGCCCACCGAGCGCGGGGCCGGAGACGGATAGAGGAAACGGCCGATCTTCGCGCCCACCGAGAGAGAGTCGGCTTCGCCGGGGGACGAGTCGGTGTGCCGGACGGGAAGGGTCACGGGAACTCCTCGCTGTGGGGTCGGGAGTGGATGGAAAAGGCTGGCCGAAGAGGGAAAGGAAGCTGGTCAGGGGGACGGGTGGGCCGGTCCAGGGGGGAAGGCGAGCCCGGTCGGGGAAGAGAGGGAAGATACCCCATTTGTCACGGCGGTGGAGTGCAGAGTATAGGTTGCAGAATGAACGAGACGCCGTTGCTTCCGACCGAACTCCTTGAAGAGATGACCTGGCCCGAGGTCGAGGCCCGGATCGCGGGGGGCTGGACCACGGTGGTCGTCGCGGCCGGGGCGATTGAACAGCACGGCCCGCACCTGCCCCTGCTCGTCGACGCCGCGCGGGGCGACCGGCTGGCGCTCGAGGTGGCGCGGCGGCTGGGAAAGGCCCTCGTCGCCCCCACCATCCGGGTCGGCTGCTCGGATCACCACCTCGACTTTCCCGGCACCCTTTCGCTCCGCCCGGACACCTTCCGCGCAGTGTGCATCGACTACGCCGCCTCCCTCGCCCGGCACGGTTTCCGCACCCTCTGCTTCGTTCCTTCGCACGGAGGCAACTTCGCGCCGCTGGCCGGGATGCTGGACGCGCTGCGGGACGCCGCCGGACCCGGCTGCGAGGTGCGCGCCTACACCGATCTGCACGGCTTCGTCGCGCTCTGGGAGAAGGCCGTGCGGGAGACCGCGCCCGAGCTGGCCGAACGGGTGGGAGGCCACGCGGACATCGCCGAGAGCTCCGAGATGCTCTGCATCCGTCCCGAGCTGGTTCGGCGCGAGGACGCCGTGGCGGGATTCGTGGCCCCCTTCGACGATGCGGTGGCCGACCGCATCTTCCGGGACGGTTTCCGCGCCCTGACCCCGAATGGCGTGCTCGGCGACGCGCGCGGGATGAGCCGCTCGATCGGGGAACGGTGCATCGCGCGGGCGGCAGAGGGCGTTGCGGCGGCGCTCGTCGCACAAGGCTCGTGACCCCGGCCGAGCGATCGCCGACGGCCTCCGGACCGGCGCCCGCGATGAACTCCGTTTCGCCCCTGGCCTCCCTTTCCTCCGGCGAGATCGACGACGCCCGCGCCCGGATCGCCGATTCCGCGATTCGCTCGCCCCTGCTGCGCCTCGACGCGCCAGGCCTCCCCTTCGAGCTCTGGCTCAAGCTGGAGTGCCTGCAACCGATCGGCTCCTTCAAGATTCGGGGCGCTGCCAACGCGATGGCGCTGGCCGACCCGGCCGCCCTGGCGCGCGGCGTCTACACCGGAAGCGCGGGCAACATGGCCCAGGGAGTGGCCTTCGCGGCTCGGCGGCTCGGCGTGCCCTGCCGCGTGGTCATGCCCGATCGCGCTCCCCGGGCCAAGCTCGACGCCGTTCGCCGCATGGGCGCGACCGCGGTCCGGCTCCCCTTCGAGGAGTGGTGGGCGGTCCTGCGCGATCATGGTCACCCGGAGGAACGCGGCCACTTCATTCACCCGGTGAGCGACCGGGCGGTCATCGCGGGCAATGGCACCGTTGGCCTCGAAATCGCCGAGGAGCTTCCCGGTCTGCGCGCCGTGGTGGTGCCGTACGGGGGCGGTGGCCTGGCCTGCGGGATCGCATCCGCCCTGCGCGACGCCGCCCCGGATGCGCGCGTCTTCGCCGCCGAGGTGGAGACGGCCGCGCCCTTCGCCGCCTCGCTGCGCGCGGGCCGCCCCGTCGATGTGCGCCACCAGCCCAGCTTCGTGGACGGGATCGGAGCGGCGGGCGTTCTGCGCGAGATGTGGCCGCTGGCGCGGGGCCTGCTGGCCGGGTCGATCGTGGTGACGCTGCGCGAAGTGCGGGCGGCCGTGCGGGTTCTGGCGCGCCGGGCCCGGATCGTGGCCGAGGGCGCGGGAGCGGTTGCCGCGGCCGCCTCGCTGCGGGGGATGCGGGGGGTGGAGGGCGGGGCGGTGGTGGCGGTGGTGTCCGGCGGCAACATCGATGCGCATATCCTTCGCGCGATTCTCGAAAACTGATCGCACGGCCGACCCCGAAGGCCCGACACCTCTACGTCGAGCGCGACACCCCCTACATCGAGCGCACCAACGAAGTCCGCCGATTCCCCGTCGGACGCCCGTTCCGGCGCTTTCAGGCAGTCGCCCGCCCTGATTTGTGCCGGCGCGGTGTTTGTCGGTAGAATGGGCGGCGTCGCAAATCCGATCCCGCCCTTCCCCGCCCGTCATCCCCACCGGAGACCCCATGAGCAACGCAGCCCGTTCGCCCCTGATCCGCTTCCCCGGTCACCCCTCCGGGCTTCCCACCCTCTTCTTCACAGAGATGTGGGAGCGCTTCTCCTACTACGGGATGCGGGCGTTGCTCATCCTCTACCTGGCCGAGGCCACGACCTCCGCGAACCCCGGCATGGGGCTGGCCGAGGCCCCGGCGGGTGCGATCTACGGTCTCTACACCGGGCTGGTGTACCTCCTCGGGCTTCCCGGCGGTTGGGTGGCCGACCAGCTCTGGGGCCAGCGCAAGGCCATCTGGGTGGGTGGCTGGTTCATCGCGGCGGGGCACTTCAGCATGGCGGTGCCCTCTCACTTCACCTTCTTCCTGGGGCTGATCCTGATCATCATCGGGACCGGTTTCCTCAAGCCCAACGTCAGCTCGATCGTGGCCGATCTCTACCCCGAAGGGGGCGCGCGCCGCGACGCCGGATTCTCGATCTTCTACATGGGAATCAATGTCGGCGCCTTCGCCGGTCCCCTCCTCTGCGGCTGGTTGGCCGACAACTTCAACTGGCACTGGGGATTTTCGGCCGCCGGCGTCGGCATGGTCCTGGGGCTGATTCAGTTCCGCCTCGGCTACGGCCCGCTGGGCGACGCGGGGGCTTTGCGAACCGACCGCACCCCGGAACAGCTCCGGTCGCTCTCGCGCCGATTCTTCGGCGGAGTCGGTCTTTTGCTCGCGACGCTGACGGCCTTCGGCTTCCTCGTATCGAACGGCACCATTCCCCTCACCATCGTCGATATCGCCGTGGGACTCGGGTGGCTCATCGGGATCGTGATCGTCGGCTACCTCCTCTACCTGATGATCTGGGGCGGCCACGACGGAAGCGAGAAAAAGCGCATACTCGTCATCTTCTGGTTCGCCCTCCTGGCCACAATCTTCTGGTCGGGCTTCGAACAGGCGGGCTCGTCGCTCAATCTCTTCGCCGAGAACTTCACGGACCACACGATCCTGGGGTGGGAGTACCCCGCCGCCTGGCTCCAGTCGGTGAATGCCCTCTTCATCGTGATCTTCGCGCCGATCTTCGGCTCGCTCTGGGTCTGGCTGGCCAATCGCAACGCGAATCCCTCCACGCCCGTCAAGTTCGCCCTGGGACTGATCCTCCTTGCCGCGGGCTTCTTCGTGATCGCCTGGGGCGCGGCCAACGCCACCGAAGCCTCCCCGGTCTCGGCCTCGTGGCTGGTCGTCATGTACTTCCTGCACACCGTCGGCGAACTGACGCTCTCGCCGGTGGGGCTCTCGGCGGTCACCAAGCTCGCTCCGGCGCGGCGCGTCAGCCAGATGATGGGACTCTGGTTCGTCGCCACCTCGCTGGGGAATGTCGTGGCCGGACTGGTCGCGGGACGGCTGGAGGGACAGGAGTCCTCGCCGCTCTTCTTTGCGGTCGCCACCTTCATCGGGATCGCCGGACTGGTGGCGCTGGTCTTCAGCCCCGTGGTGAAGCGCGGGATGGGCACGGTGAAGTAGTTCGCGGGAGTCGGAGCCCCCATTCCCCGCAGGCCGGTCAAGGCGTCCGCAGAGGCCGGGGAAAGCGTCCGCAACGCCCTCGCGGCCGGGTGGCGAAGCGCTGCGGGCCGGGGCCGGTCCTTACCTCCCCGGGGGGAATCCGATACCTTGGAATCCACTGCCCGACAGGTCGTTTGCCGGGCGGGTCATTGGCGCGGAGAACGCTTCGCGCACCTTGCCAACGCACCACAGACACGCATTCCCCATGTCCATCTGGTCCAGACTCTTCGGCGGATCCTCGGGTCGCGACGAGGTCGACTACTACGAGGAGGCGCTGGCGCTCGCCAGCGAGGGGAAGCTGCACGACGCCCTCACCTCGCTGCGCCTCGCCCTCAAGGAGGCTCCGGGCGACCGTACCGTCCTCCAGCAAATCGCGATCGTCTACACGCGAATCGGCATGGACAGGGAAGCGATCACGACCTACCGGCATGTTCTCCAGCGGCACCCCGACGAACCCGGCGCGCACTACGGCCTGGCCTTTTTGTTGCGGCGCAAGGGGGATCCGGACAGCGCGGTCGAGCACCTGGAGGCCTTTCTCGCAAACCCGCCGCCCGAGGACGAGGCAGCGGAGCATATCGCGTATGCGCGCAAGATCCTCCGCGAGCTGAGCCCGGAACCGGAAGAGGAAGAGGGGTTGTCGAACGGAGACGCCGTCAACGCCGCCAATGGGGAAGCGGACGAGAGCGCGGCGGCGGAGGCGCAGGAGGACAACCCGGAGACCAATCCGGCATGAAGACCGAACCGGCAAGAGAACCGAGCCGACATGAAAACAGATAAAACGATTCAACTGGGGTGGACGGGGTCCGGACTCGTCTTCGACGGCGGTCCGGTGGATGGCCCCCAGATCATGGTCGATGGCGACTCCGCGACCGGACCGTCCCCGATGGACCTTGTGCTGATGGGGGTGGCGGGATGCATGGCGATCGATCTGCGGGTGATCCTGGAAAAGGGCCGCATCTCCTTCGACGATCTTCAGGTGGTCGCCGAGGGTGAACGACGCCCCGGTCCGCCTCGTCATTTCAGCGCGCTGCGCCTCGTCTTCCGCATCGTCGGTGCCCCGCCCTCCGCCCGGCCCCGCATCGAGCGCGCCATCGAGCTCTCGCGCGAAAAGTACTGCTCCGTTCTCTTCTCCCTGAGACGGGATATCCCGCTGGAGGTGGTCCTCGAAGGGGTGTAGGGAGCCGTCCCCAAAGGGATCCGCCCCAATACAAGGAGCCGCCCCCCACAAGGAGACCACTCTCATGTCCGACACCGTCCACTACTACGCCAACCGCGCCGACATTCCCGGCGGCACCCTCGTCGAACTCTTCCTCGGCACGGTGAACCGGCTGGGCAACGCGGTCGCCTACACCACTCCGGAAGACGGCGCCCTTACCCGCCGCCAGGTGGCCGACGCGGTGCGCAGGGGGGCGGGAGCGCTGGCCCGGGCCGGACTTGCGCGGGGGGACCGGGCGGCCATCCTTGCGCCGAACCGGGTGGAGTGGGCGCTGGCGGACTGGTCCTGCCTCTGCGCGGGCGTGGCCGACGTTCCCATCTACAGCACCCTTCCGGCGGCCCAGGTCGCCTTCATTCTGCGCGACTCGGGGGCTGCGCTCGTCTTCGTCTCCGACGCCGAACAGCGCGACAAGGCGCGGGCGGCGATCCGCGAGACCGGACGCGAGATTCCCATCGTGGTCTTCGACGCCGACGCGGCGGACGAGGGCGCGGTCTCATGGGACGATTTTCTGGCCGGGGGCGAATCTCCGGACGCTGCGGCCTTCGAGGACGAGGCGCGGCGGGCGCGGCCGGAGGATCTGGCGACGCTCATCTACACATCGGGGACCACCGGCACACCGAAGGGCGTGATGCTGACCCACAACAACATCACCTCGAACATCCAGGCCACGCAGCGGCTCCTGGAGATGGACGCCAGCGACTCCTCGCTCTCTTTCCTGCCGCTCTCGCACAGCCTGCAGCGCATGGTGGACTACCTCTTCTTCGTGTCGGGCGCGCGCGTCGCCCACGGTTCGATCGAGAGCGTGGCCACCGACATGAAGCGCCTTCGTCCCACCATCCTGGTTTCGGTTCCGCGGCTCTACGAGAAGGTCTACCAGAGGGTGCTCGACGCGAGCGGGGTCAGGGGCAAACTGGTGGCGTGGGCGGCCTCGGTGGCGCGCCGGACGGCCCGGTGTCGCGAGGAGGGCGCGGCCCTTCCCCCGGGGCTTCGGTTGCAGCGAGCCGTCGCCGACCGTCTCGTCTTCTCGAAGCTGCGGGCGGGCGTGGGCGGTCGTCTGCGCTTCTTCGTGAGTGGGGGCGCGGCGCTGGCGCCGGAGATCAACCGCTTCTTTCTGGGCGCGGGGATCACGATTCTGGAGGGCTACGGGCTGAGCGAAACCTCTCCCGTCACCAATGTCAATACCCTGGAGGAGTTTCGGATCGGCACGGTGGGCCGACCGGTTCCCGGCACCGAGATCCGCATCGACGACGATGGCGAGATCCTCATTCGCGGACCCCAGGTGATGAAGGGCTACTACGGCCTCGACGAGAAGACGCGCGCCACGATCACCGACGACGGCTGGCTGCGCACCGGCGACATCGGCGAGCTCAGCCGCGACGGATTCCTGACGATCACCGATCGCAAGAAGGACCTGATCAAGACCTCCGGCGGCAAGTACGTGGCGCCGCAGGCGATCGAGAATCTGCTGAAGAAGAATCCCTTCGTGGACCAGGCGGTGGTGATCGGCGAGGGACGCAAGTTCTGCGCGGTTCTGGTGGTGCCCGCCTTCGAGCGGTTGGAGGGCTGGGCGCGCGAGACGGGGCTGGACCCCTCCGACCGGGGCGCCCTCCTGGCCGACGAGAGCTGCCAGAGGCTGCTGCGCGACGAACTCGCCGGGGAGATGGGTGATCTGGCCAGCTTCGAGACGCCGAAGAAGATCGGTCTGATCGCCGAGGACTTCACCGTCGAAAACGGGATTCTGACGCCGACCCAGAAGGTCAAGCGGGCGGTGGTGGCGGAGCGCTACGATGCGCTGATCGAGTCGTTCTACCGCGCCGATGCGGTCGAGCGCACCGTCTTCGTGGCCGGGTAGGGGGGTGGGGGGGCAGGGGGGGAGGATGGGCGGGGAAGGCGATGGCGGCGCGCGCGAGGTCGTCACCGTGCTCATGACCGCGCCGGGGGCCGAAGCGGCGGAGGCGGTGGTGCGTCCCCTGATCGAGGCCGGGCTGGCCGCCTGCGGGAACATCCTCCCGGGCGCTGCGAGTATCTACCGTTGGGAGGGCAAGGTGCACCGAGACCCCGAAGCCGTCGTGATCCTGAAGACGGTGCGGGCGCGGGTGGCTGAACTTCTGGAACGGGCGCGGGCGCTTCATCCCTACGATGTGCCGGAACTCCTGGTGCAGCCGGTGGAGGGCGGGAGCGAGGCCTATCTCGAATGGGTGCGCGCAAGCTGTGGACGGGGGACCGAAGGGCGCGAGCGGGGGATGGACGAACCCGAGCGGGAGAGATACGAGTGATCATCGAGCGGATCAGGGCCCTCTTCGAGCGCGGGGACGCGGCGGTTCCCGAGTTGGCGGAAGAGGATCCGGATGCGCTGCGAATCGCCGCCTGCGCACTGCTGCTCGAGGTCGCGCACGCCGACGACTACTTCAGTCCGGGGGAGCGCCGCCATCTGCGGGAGCTGGTGCGGCGTCACTTCCGGCTGCGGCGCGCCGAGGCCGACGAGCTGATTGCCGTGGCCGAGGACGAACGGCACGCGAGCGTCGATCTCTGGGGCTTCACCCGGCTCATCAACGCCAACTATTCCACCGGGCAGAAAATGGTGCTGGTCGAGGCGATGTGGGGAATCGTCCTGGCCGACGGCGAGCTGGCCGGCCGCGAGGACCAGTTGATGCGCCGAATCTCGCACCTGATCGGGTTGAAGGCGGGCTATCTCGCCGAAGCGCTGAGACGACACGAACAGTTGACGCCGAAGACGGAGGGAAAGGGGGCGCCGCCATGTCGCTCGCGCCGATGATCCGGGGGGGGCTGCCGGTCTGGATGTGGTTGTCGCCGGCGCAGCTTGTCGCTGGGCCGGAACCCGCAACCCTGTCGTTCGCGCTGCCGATCTGGACATGGATGTCGCCGGTGCAGCTTGCTGCACAGCCGGAGACCACCGCCATGTCGTTCGCGCTGCCGATCTGGACATGGATGTCGCCGGTGCAACTCGTTGCACAGCCGGAGACCACCGCCATGTCATTCGCGCTGATGATCGCGATCGGGGTGGTGGCGGTGGGGTTGGGGGTTTTGCTGGGGATGCCGGGGAGCGGGGCGCATCGCGCGCGGCGCGGAAGGCGGATCGGCGCCCACGACCAGAAGGAGATACAGGAGCTTGAACAGCGCCTGGGACGGATGGCGCGACGAAGCCAGTCGACCAAGCGCCACTTCACCCCGCTGGATTGGCTGCGACGGGATCCCCGGGCGTCCCAGCGGCGGCGCGGCGGCCGCTACTTCAGGACGGTCGCCCCCGCGGAGCGCCCGTCATCGGGAAAGGCGTCCCCGGCGAAAGGGGCATCTCCGGCGAAAAGGGCGTCTCCGGCAAACGGAACGGCCCCGGCCAGGAGCCCGGTCGCCGCGAAGAACGACCCGCGCAAGAGGTGATCCCCGTTTTTCGCGCCACGCGCTCGCGCACCCGAACCGGGCCGCAGGATTGCGTCGGTCCCAGTGGATTGCCGGTTTTCGCTTCCCCCCACTTCACCCCAGCAGCGCATTGACGACCACCAGAACGACCCCCACAAAGGCGCCGAGCGCATAGCCCAGTCGCACGATCGTCCGCAGTTCGCGTTCGGTCACGCGCCGCACCAGCTCCTCCATCTTCTCGACGGGGAACTCGCGCACCTTGTCCTCGACGCGGCGCGCCACATCGATCCGGGCGACCACGGCGGGAATCTGTCCTTGCAGCCACCGCCACAACGGTTCGCCGATTGCCATGCGGATGCTCTCGGGGGCACTGCCGGGCAGCCAGCGCGCGGGTCTTCCGATCGGGCGTTCGACGATCCCGGTGGCAAGACGCCGCACGAGTTCGCGAAGGAGGGCGCCCGCCACCTCGCTGCGGACCGCCGCCACCATCCAAACGGCCATCCGCTCCGGGGGCAACTCGCCGACGACTTCCCCCCAGCGCCGGTCCGCCGTCCGCCTTAGCGCCGACCGCGCGCGCTCCCGCAGGAAATCGCGGAAGGATGGATCGCGCGCCGCCCCCGCCAGCCAGAGCGCCACCGTCTCGATCGCCTCCCTGACCGAGGGGTCGCCGGGAGATCCCAGCACATCGGGGACCGGACGGTCGAGCAGATCCTCGATCGCGCCCCGGACTCCCCGCGCCATGGCGTCTTCCACCGTCTGCTCCTGAAAGAGCTCGGCGATGCGTTCCGCGCCCTCGACCCGGATCGTGTCCAGCGCCCGCTTCACCGCATCGCCCGAGAGCACCACGCGCGCGACCACCCGCTGATGGAAGCGCAGATCCTGGAGAAAACGCCCCAGCACATCCTGAATCGCCCGTTCGACGCGTTCGCGGGTTCCGGGATCCTCGAGCACGCCGCCCATGCGCCGGATCGCCAGGGGGACGAAGTCGGCGATGGCGCGCTCCAGCACTCCGATTGCGCCCTCGGGGACGAGTTCGCGGATCGTCAGCGAGGGGGACAGGAAGCGGTCGGCGACCCGTTGCAGGTAGTCGGTCACCGCCAGGTGGAAACGGTCGTTCGTCACCGCCCCCTCCAACCACCCTTCGGCGGCCTCGACGATCTGCTCCTCGCGCGCCGGAGTGAGGAGATCGGAGACCGGATGATCGGAAACGATGTCGCGGAGCCGCGCCGCCCTCGCTTCCACCGCCTCGGCGAAGGCCTCCGAGTTCAGGTGCGCATCGATCCGCGCCAGCGCGTGCTCCACCGCCTCGTCGATCGCCGGCGCCGCGCGCGCCATGACCTCCGGGCCGAGCAGGTCGCTCAGCGAACCGCGCTCGACCTCCAGCAGCTCGTGCAGGAAACGCCGCAGTCCCTCGTCGAAGGCTTCGCGGAACTCGCTCTCGCCCAGCACGCGCAGCAGATCTTCCTCGGTAAGAAGCCGGTTCCCCACGGCCCGGCCGATCGCGCCGGCCAGCCGCTCCTGGTTGCGGGGCACCGCGCCGTGCAGCATCCGAATCCGCCAACGCCCGAGCCGCGGCGGCTGGTAGGGATGGAAGAGCATCCAGATCGCCACCGTGTTGGTGAGTCCGCCCGCCAGGGCGCCGGCCGCGATCGAGATGATCGCCCGCAGAAGTTCGGCGTTCATCGTTGCGAATGATGAACCAATCCGGACACGCGGACCGTCGTGGCGCCGAGCGTCACCTCTCCGCGCACCTCGTAGATTCCCACCACGGGAGGAAGCGCCCCCTCGCTCTCGCGGAGATGCTGGTGCGAACTGACCGCCTCGACCTCGCCCGCAAGCGGGGGCATGCGCGACTCGATTCGCCACACCACGGGAACTTCGCGGCGCGCGCGCTCGAGCGGCACCGTTCGGGGCCAGGAAACCTCCACCCGCGGCAACGCGATCGACGCTTCGTCCACCAGCGCCCAGGCCCGGCGGCGGTCCGGCCGGTTCCCCTCGGCCACCAGAAGGCGCAGATCGTCGCCGACAAGGAGGATCGTCTCGCTGACCGCGCTCGAATCGCCGGGGAAGCTGGTGGAGGCGTCGAGCAGCAGTCCGGGGAGCTCGCGGTCGGCCAGGACCGCGCTGCCGGAGCGAAGGGCGTAGCGGTGGTTCGGGCCGCCCACCCACTCCACGATTGGTTGGCCCGGCCGGAGCGAGACGTCGCGCAGTCCCTCCACGAAGTAGAGCTCCAACAGCTCGTTGTTGCGTCCCACGACCATCCGGGCAGGCCCGCGCGGCACGATCCGCCACGGCGTGTCGACCAGCGGGATGGACCAGTCCTCGCGAATGAACATGTCCCACTCGCCGCTGCGGCCCAGCCAGGCCCGAATGGAATGGCCGGTCTCGCCCTCGTCCACCCGATTCTCGAACTCCCAGGGAACGAACATGGCGGTGTCGCTGGCAACGTCCACGAAGGCGACGAGGCGCCGGTAGGCGGTTCCGGTTGCCGCCGGAGCGAGCGTGGCGGCGCTGGCCGAGTCGGATTCGGCGGACCGCGGCGAGGCTCCTTCCCCATCGGGATTCCCGGCGCAGGCGACCAGAGTTGCGGCCACCAACGCCGTCCCCCGCCCCCGCCCCGCCCGGCACAGCTCTCCCATTCATCCGTCCCCTTTGCGCCCGGCCACCCGGTCCGCGCCGCCGCCGCGCGCCCGACCGGACCATCGTTGGCTCCCGACCCCCGCCGCCGCCGGGTCCCCCGTCTTGCTCACCACGCTTCCAACATGGCCGGAAATCGTTCGGATTCGAGCGGATCGAGCGTCTTGCCCCCATTCACCTGCAACGACCGGTCCAGCGCATCCAGCATCTTCTTCAGGCGGCGCCGGTTGATCGCGCCCCCGCTCCCCATGCGCACGGCCCGCATCCGCAGTCCCACCGTGGTCTGCCCGTTGGCATCCAGTCCCACCCGAATCCGCACCCTGGCGGGCCGGGGAAGGAAGAGTCCGCGTACGCGCACCCTCAGGATGCCGCTGTAGTCGTCTGCCTCGAGCAGA
Source organism: Gemmatimonadota bacterium (assembly GCA_022822325.1). Taxonomy (GTDB): domain Bacteria; phylum Gemmatimonadota; class Gemmatimonadetes; order Longimicrobiales; family Gaopeijiaceae; genus Bin94. Next base: position 14,004 of record JAJEBW010000001.1, read on the forward strand.
TTCCACCCCAGAAGCCCTCCCGCCGCAAGTCGGCAGACCGCCTGCCACACGGCGTCGAAGGGAATCGCGTAGGTGCGTCCCCGCAGCTCGGGATCGGGGTCGGCCGGGTGCGTGCGCACCTCCAGCTTGTCGGGTCCCGTTCCCATCGTCCGCTCCTTCGAGCCGTGAATCGCCACCTGCCGCCGCAAATTGCCCACATTCCTCACGGGGCGGCGACTCCTCCGCATTTCAGGACGCCGTTCGCAACCACATCCTCAAGCGAAGAGCGCCATCAGAACAATGAAAGCAATCATTCCCCTTGCCGGAAAGGGTACCCGTCTCCGGCCGCACACGCACATTACCCCCAAACCGCTCATGCGGGTCGCGGGGAAGCCTGTGCTGGACTTCATTCTCGACGATCTCCGCCGCGTGGGCGTCAGCGAAACGATCTTCGTGGTCGGACATCTGCGCGACGCCATTCGGGCCCATGTCAACGCCCGCTACCGCGATCTCGCTCCGCGCTACGTCGTGCAGGAGGTGCAGGACGGGACCGCCGGGGCGGTGGCGCTGGCCGAGCCGTGGGCGGACGAGGAGGTGCTGATCCTCTTTGCCGACACGATCTTCGATGTGGATCTGGAGATGGTCCGGTCCCTCGCGCCGGGGAAGGCCGGGGTGATCTGGGCGCGCGAGGTCGAGGACTACCAGCGTTACGGGGTGATCGTGACCGACGCGGCGGGCGACATGGCGCGCATCGTCGAAAAGCCGCGGGAACCGGTGTCGCGTCTGGCCAACATCGGTCTCTATCACATTCGGGATCACGAGTTGCTCTTTCGCGGAATCAGGCGCGTCCTGACCGGTCCTCCGGGGCCGTCCGGGGAGTTCTACCTGACCGACGCCTTTCAGTTCATGGTCGATGCCGGAGCGAAGATCGTCGCCGCGCCGGTCGAGGCCTGGCTGGACGCCGGAAATGCGCCTGCGCTGCTCGATGCCAATCGTCACCTGCTCGAGCGGGGGCGGAGCGGGGTGGCGGGGGAAGCGCGGGTGGAAGGGTCGGCGGTGGCGCCAACGGCGAGGATCGAGCCCGGGGCTTCCGTGACCGGGAGCCGGATCGGCGATAACGTTACCATTGAGGAGGGCGCGACCGTGAGCGACTCCGATCTCCAGGACGCGATCGTGGGCGCGGGCGCCACGGTGAAGCGCAGCCGCCTGCGGAGCTCCCTGGTCGGCGCCGGCGCGGTCGTGCGCGGGTTCGCCGGTTCGCTGAGCATCGTCGGCCATTCGGAGGTGCGCGCGAACGGATGACCCGGCCGCCAGGGAGCGAGACGCACGGTGACCCCAGCCCGGCGGAGAGATCGCCACGGAGAAAGATGCACGGTGACCCCAGCCCGGCGGCGGGAGCGCCAGCTCCCGTCACCGCAGGCTACCACGGAGCAAGATGAACGGTGACCCCAGCCCGGCGGCGGGAGCGCCAGCTCCCCGTCACCGTCGGCTACCACGGAGCAAGATGAACGAGAGCCGACTCATTCACGATTGGAACGTTGCCGAGTTCGATACCCTGGCGTGGGGCCGTCATGTGGAGCTCGACGACGAAACGCTGCGCGACGGTCTCCAGTCTCCGTCGGTGACCGATCCGCCCATCGGGGCCAAGATCCGGCTCGTCCACATCATGAGCGAACTCGGCATCCATGCGGCCGACATCGGACTGCCGGCGGCCGGACCCCGCGCCGTCCGCGATGTCATCCGGCTCTGCGAGGAGGTGCGGGACTCGGGCCTGGCGCTCTCGGTCAACTGCGCCGCGCGCACCGTGGTCGCCGACATCGAGCCGATCGTCGGAATCGCGCAGCGCACCGGCGTCCCCATCGAGGTGGCCGCCTTCATCGGCAGCTCGCCCATCCGCCGCTACGCCGAGGACTGGACGCTGGAGCGGATGCTGCGCACGGCCGAGGCGGCGGTCTCCTTCGCGGTGCGCGAGGACCTTCCCGTCATGTTCGTCACCGAAGACACCACCCGCGCCGATCCCGACACCCTCGAGGCGCTCTACGGCAACGCGATCCGCTGGGGGGCGCGGCGCATCTGTCTCTCGGACACCGTGGGGCACGCGACTCCATCGGGGGTGCGCTCGCTGGTCCGCTTCGTCAAGCGCGCGATCATCGATCCGTCGGGGGCGAATGTGAAGCTCGACTGGCACGGCCACCGCGACCGCGGGCTCGGACTGGCCAACGCGCTGGCGGCGATCGAGGCGGGGGCCGACCGCATCCACGGCACCGCGCTGGGAATCGGCGAACGGGTGGGCAATGTCGAGATGGACCTTCTGCTGGTGAATCTGGCGCTGGCCGGGGTTCACGACGGCGATCTGCACCTCCTCTCCGACTACTGCGAACTGGTCGCCCGCGAGTGCCGGGTGCCGCTCACCGCCAACTATCCGGTCCTGGGCGCGGACGCCTTCCGCACCGCCACCGGGGTGCATGCGGCGGCGGTCATCAAGGCGCAGGCAAAGGGGGCCGACTGGCTGGCCGACCGGGTCTACTCCGGGGTTCCCGCCTCGATGGTCGGGCGCAGGCAGGCAATCGACGTGGGGCCGATGTCGGGAATCTCCAATGTCAACCACTGGCTCGCCGCGCAGGGCTACGAAGCCGACCGCCGCCTCTGCCGCCGGATCTTCGATGTGGCCAAGCGGCGCGATCGCACCCTCACCGACGCGGAGATGCACAGGATCGTCGATGACTTCGTCGCCGGATCGGTCGCGTGAGGAGTTCGCCCGGCTCCGGTTCGCGAGGCCGTTCTCCCAGGGCCCGAATCCTGGTGATCGAGGACGATCCCGGGATCACGGCGCTGGTCGCCTATCAGCTCACGCGGGCGGGGTACAGGGTCGCCACGGCGGCCGGCGGTCCCGGAGGACTGGATGCGCTTCACCGCAACATCCCCGACCTCCTGGTCCTGGACCGGATGCTGCCCGGCATCTCCGGCGACGAGATTCTGCGGACGATCCGCCGCGATCCTGCGACCCGCGCGCTCCCGGTGCTTGTGCTGACCGCCAGGCGGCAGGAACCGGACCGGATCGAAGGACTCGAACTGGGCGCCGACGACTACCTCACCAAACCCTTCAGCCCGCGCGAGCTGGTACTGCGCGTCGAGGCGATCCTCCGCCGGGCCGGAACCGAAGGGGTCATCTCGGGGACCGACGACCGAATCCTCCGCGGGGGTCCGATCACCCTCAACCAGCGGGCCATGCAGTTGTCGGTCGATGGCGAACCGATCGGGGTCACGCCGACCGAGTTGCGCATTCTCAGGGTGTTGATGCTGCGGCGCGGACAGACCCAGAGCCGCCGCGAGCTGTTGCGGGAGGCATGGGAGGGATCGGAGCAGGAATTCCGGATTCGGAGCCGCACCGTGGACATGCACGTCCGGCGGCTGCGCAACAAGCTGGGACCGGCCAGGGAATGGATCGAGACCGTGCGCGGCTTCGGCTACCGCTTCCGACAGAGCGTACCGTAGGTCCCCCTTGAGGATCCCGCTGCGGTTCGCGACCGCCCTGGCGCTTGCCGGGTGCGTTCTCGTCATCGCCGCCATGGCCTGGATCGCGGTCCGCGCGGCCACCACCTCGATCATGGCCGCACAGGGGCGCCGCCACCTCGAAGCGGCCACCGAGCTCGGCGCCAGAGATCTTCAATCCGCGCAAGGCATCCCCCTGGACAGCCTCGCGGCCACCCTCGCCCTCGCGACCGGCTACCGCGTCAGCGTCTTCGATTCCGGCCGCCGCCTCCTCGCCGACTCGCACCTGCCCGCGCCGCCCCCGGACGACTCGCTCGGCTACCGGAGCCGCACCGAGGTGGCGGGCGCGCTCAGCCGGGTCCGAGCCTCGTCGAATCGCCGCTCCACCCTGGACAACCGCGGCTACCTCTTCAGCGCCGCGCGCCTCTACCGGGGCGGCCAGCAGATCGTCGTCCGTTTCGGCGTCCCCACCGATCCCATTCGCGCCGCCGCAGGCCAGGTCGCGCTTCGGGTCGCGCTCTGGATCCTGGTCGCGGGTGGGCTGGGCGGGCTCGTCTTCGACCGGGGCGTTCGCGGCGTCGCCCGGATCCTCCACGACATCCGCCGTCTCCTCGCGCGCATCGGCGACAGTCGTCCGGCCGGCGCTCGCGTCCGTCTTCCCCGCCTCATCGAGCTGGCCCGGGTCGCGTCGGCCGCCAACCGGGTGCGGGGCGAGCTGGAGGAACAGGTGGCGCGCGTCACCCGGGTCCGCGACGAGCTGGCGCAGCTCATGGACGAGGTCGGAGAGGGTCTGATGGCTCTGACCAACGACGCCCGCGTGCTGCGCATCAATCCGGCCGCGCTCGAACTGCTTGGCCTTGCCGAGCTTCTGCCTCTCTCGCCGGTCGGTTCGATCGTGCGCGATCCCGTCCTCCGCGAGCTCCTGGAGATGTCGGTCACCCGTCCCGAGGGCCGCATGGAGGTGACGGTGGGCGACCGTCGGCTCGATGTGCGGACCAAGCGCGGGACCGGCGGGGGGGCGGTGGTCCTGATCGTGGACATTACCGAGATTCGCCGCCTGGAAGAGGTGCGCTCCGACTTCGTCGCCAACGCGTCGCACGAGCTCAAGACGCCGCTGACGGTGATCCGGGCCGCCGCCGAGACCGTCCTCGACGAGGAGCTGCCCTCCGATCTGCGCGGCCGCTTCCTGCACTCGATCGAGGAAAACACCGTGCGCCTGCAGCGGCTGGTGGACGATCTGCTCGATCTGTCCCGCTACGAATCGGGGGCCTGGATTCCGGAGCGCGAGCGCTTTCCGGTGGAGGATGTGGCGTGGTCGGCCTGGACCGACATGGAGGAGCGGCGCGTCGGCCGCGATGTCGCCTTCGCAGTGGACGGCCGCGGCGAGGCGGTCGGCGACCAGGCGGCCACCTACCAGATCTTCCGGAATCTCTTCGAGAACGCCCTGCGCTTCGTGCCCCGCGAGGGTGGCGGCATTGCGGTCGAGATCTTCCGTTCCGGCGCCCATCTCACCGTGGCGGTGCGCGACAACGGTTCGGGAATTCCGGCGGCGGCGCTGCCCCGCATCTTCGAGCGCTTCTACCGCGTGGACACGGCCCGCTCGCGCGTCGAGGGGGGAACCGGACTGGGGCTCGCGATCGTGCGGCATCTGGTGTCGAGCATGGGCGGCGAGGTTGATGCGCAGAGCATCTGGGGGGGCGGCGCCACGATCCTCTTCACGGTTCCGGCGGCAGAGGGTAGGTCGGCCGGTGGGTCGCCGGGGACGGAGGACGAAGCGGCGGGCGAGCGAAAGGCAGCGGGCGGCGGGCAGGTCGGCGGCGAGCCGGCGGGCGGGTCGAACGAGGGGTCGGGCGATGGCCAGCGCGCGTCGGCGGACGCAGCCGGGGCGCGGGTCGGTGTGGACCGGGGGGGGGATGAGAGGACGTCCCGGGCCGGTTCGGGGCCAATGTCGCGCGGGCAGGGGGTGCCGGTCGCTCCGGCAACGGGGGACGCCGACGCGAAGGAAACCGGGTTGGATGCGGCGGACGCAGCGGACGCCGGCGAGGGCGGCGCGGGCGGACCCGGCCGCGTCCTGGTCGCGATCGCCGCTCTGCTGGCGGGCGCCTGCCTGGGCGGGGTGGAGGGACGCGGCGACGGTGTGATCGAGGTCGGCGGGTCGGGGAGCCTGCGGGCCCTTTCGGCGGCGGTGGCCGAAGACCTCGCGGCGGTGCGCCCGGGGACAAGGATCGCCGTACGGTCCTCGGGAACGGTCGGCGGACTGCGGCGTCTCTGTTCCGGCGAGCTCGACGTCGCGGGCGCGTCGCGGTTGATCGCGACCGCCGAGGCCGAACGCTGCCGCGCTGCGGGGATCCGCTTCCTCTCGATTCCGATTGCGCGCGACGGGGTGGCGGTGGCGGCGAATCCGGCGAGCGCATTTCCCCTCTGCATGACCCTGGACGAACTTCGCCGGCTCTGGGAGCCCGCCAGCGAGATTGCGCGGTGGCAGGATCTGCGGCCCGCCTACCCGGCCGAACGGGTGCGCCTCTTCGGTCCCGGACCCGGATCGGGCACCTTCGAGTTCTTCACCCGGGTCGTGGTCGGGCGCACCGGGGCCAGCCGTTCCGACTACTACCCGAGCAACGACCACAACCTCATCGCGCGCGGCATCGGGGGGAACCGGTGGGCGGCCGCCTACTTCGGGTCGGCCTCCCTTGCCGCCAATGCGGAGCGCCTGCGCGCGGTGGCGGTCGACACCGGGTTCGGGTGCGTGCTTCCGACCGTCGAATCGATTGCGGATGGACGCTACAGCCCGCTCACCCGGGATCTGCGCCTCTACGTGGCCGAATCCACCCTGGCCCGCGCCGAGGTGCGCGACTTCCTTCTCCACTACATCGACCGCGCGGCGGGGCTCGGTCGCGAAACCGGGTATGTGGCGTTGCCGGAGGCGGCCTATGCGCGCAGCCGGGCGCTGATCGCTGCGCGGGGAGGGGGGGTGCCGTGAGGCGGAACGGAGGCGCGACGAGGGACGCCGGGGCCGTCCCGGAGGATGCGGGAGCCGCGACGGAGGGCGCCGAAGCCGGGCGAAACGGTGCGGAGGGCGCGGGTGGGGAAGCGGAGGCCGGGCGAAACGGCGTCGGAGCCGGGTGGAGAGGGCGAGGGGTGGGGGGGGGTGGGGAGGGGGCGGGACGATGGATCCTTCTCGGCTGTACGGTGGCGGCGGTTGCGGTGGCCCTTGCCGTCGTCGGCACCCTCGCGGTCGAGACGCTGCGCTTCTTCGCATTCGTGTCCCCCCTGCGCCTCGTCGTCGATTCGGCCTGGGCGCCGCTGGCCGAGGAACCGGGCTTCGGAATCCTCTCGCTGGTGGCCGGCACGGCCCAGATCGCCGCGGGCGCCACCCTTCTCGCGATCCCCGTCGGGCTCATGACGGCGGTATTCCTGGAGTTCTACGCTCCCGGGCGGATCGCGGCGGCGCTCGGCGGGGCGGTGGACTTTCTCGCCATGATTCCAGCGGTGGTCTACGGCTGCCTGGCCCTCAACTTCGTGACCCCGGCGATCGCGGGAGTGTGGCCCGACGTGGGGGGATTCAACGGCCTCTCGGCCTTTCTCGCGCTGGCGGCGATGATCCTTCCAACGATTGTCTCGATGTCGCGGCGGGCGCTGCGGGCGGCCCCGGCTCCGCTCCTTGCGGATGGACTGGCGCTCGGCGCGAGCCGCGGCCGGGTCCTGGTGCGGCTGGTTCTTCCCGCGGCCTGGCTGGGAATTCTGGGCGGCGTGCTCCTCGCCCTGGCCCGCGCGGTCGGCGAGACGATGATCGTGACTCTCGCGGCTGGCAATCCCCAGAATCTGGACTGGAGCCCGCTGGAGGGGGTTCGCACCCTGACCACTCATCTGGCGCAGGCCAGCCTGGGCGATCTGCCGGCGGGCACCCTCCAGTACGGTGCGGCGTTCGCGGTCGCCGCCGCCCTCTTCGCGCTGGGTGTCGCGCTCCACACCCTGGGAAGCGGTCTCGTGTCCCGCGGCGAGGACGGCGGCCGGCACGGCGCCGGAGTCCACCCATGATCCCCCCTCCCCCCCCCGGTGCCCGCCCCCCCTTTCGGCGGCCCCTCGGCGTCGTGGCCGGCATCGCGACCACGGTCGCCGTCGCCACCGCCCTCGTCATCGCCCTGCTCCTGCTTCTCGAAGCCCGCCACCTTCCTGGACCCGGCTTCCTCCTCGATCCCCCCTCGCGGCTGGCCGATCGCGCCGGCATTGGCCCGGCCCTCGCGGGAAGTCTCTGGCTCACCCTGCTGACCGGGCTGATCGCACTGCCTGTAGGGGTCGGCACGGCGCTCTATCTTGTCGAGTACGCCCCCCCCACCCGCACGGCGCGCGCCACCCTGGCGGTCCTCACGAACCTGGCCGGGGTTCCCTCGATCGTGTACGGCATGGCGGGGCTTGCTCTCTTCGTTCGCGGACTCGGGCTGGGGCCGTCGATTCTTGCCGGGGCGCTCACCCTCTCCGCCATGGCCATCCCGATCGTGATCGCCGATTCCCGCGCCGCGCTCCTGTCCCTTCCCCGCGGACTGCGCGAGGCCGCGTTCGCCCTGGGAGCCACGCGCTGGCAGGTCGTCCGCCACCAGCTTCTTCCGTCGGCCGCCCCGCGCATCCTCGCCGGTTGCCGCCGGGCGCTCCTCCGCACAATGGGCGCCGCCGCTCCGCTGCTCGTCATCGGTCCGGTCTCCTTCATCACCTTCGCGCCAACGAGCCCCGCCGATCCCCTCGCCGCCCTTCCCACCCGCATCTTCGCCTGGTCGGCGCGTCCCCAGGCCGGCTTCCTCGCCCTCGCCGCCGGCGCTTCCCTCGCCCTCGTGCTCCTCTCGGCGCTGCTGACCGCGGCGATCGGCGCGCTGGCCCCGCGCACCGCGTCGCATGGCGATGGACCGGAGGCTGTGCGACGGACGGCTTCCGGGCCGGGGTAGGCGCATGGTCGCGGTATGAAGAGGCTCATTGCTTTCGTCCTGCTGGGATTGACAACACTTGTCTGCACGGATCGCAATAGAATGGGGTCGATCACGGAAGTGGACGATACCGACCTGTCGGTTGTCCGCGACATCATGAGCATGGCGGCAAGAACCTATGCCGTCGACAGGCCGATTCGCCCTGTACGCGTGGTTTTGGGTTCCTGGGAAACCCTTGCCAGGGGAGGCAGAGAGGAATGGCGGTATCGGTTGGCGAGGGCAATTCAGCAGGTTGCCGAAGAGGAGCAAGCCGACTCACGGCTTTCCGTAGCCCCCTGGCTCATTGATTTCGAGGAGTCGGAGCGCCCGGAAATCCTGAGCTGGGTTCCGGGATCCTGGGACGGCCTCGTCAGCCTGTGGTTGTACGACAAGGAAGACACTGACGATTGCGGAAGGGGATACTCATTCTTTTTGAAGCTCACGGAGAACGACTGGGCAATTGAGTTGGGCGGAGAAAACGTGGCGATGTGCCTTGATGCGGTCGCCCTTGTGAGGGAGATTGAAGCGAGCGAGGTACCGTTCAGCTCCCGATTTCAACGCCGCGATTACCACCGCGATCGTCTTCCACGAGGCCTTGCCTGCGGCGGATTGGGGGTATGACGAACCTGAACACAATCAGATAAGCGAATTGGCGGATGGTGGGCAAGACCCGATAGGGCGGTGTATGAGGAGTTACCTGATAGACTGATCCGCCGGGACGGTGAGTACCCGGGGGAGGCATCAAGGTGTTCTGCGGCGCGGCCTGCTAGATTCGACGGCAGTACACACAAATCCCTGCGCCCTCCCCCGCCCGTTCCGCCTCGGAGCCGCCCCATGAGCATGCTGGGTCCCGCCGCGAGCGTCCTGATCGCCGAATCGCTGACGGTTCGCTTCGGCCGCCGCATCGCCCTCTCCGATGTCACGCTGGCGATTCCGGAGGGGCGCGTCGTGTCGGTCATCGGGCCCCCCGGGGCGGGGAAGACCACCCTGCTCCGTTCCTTCAACCGAATGAACGAGCTTCTTCCCCGCGCCTCCACGACCGGCGCCGCGCGCTTTCGCGGGATCGATCTGCACGACGCCAGGGTCGATCCGGTCGATCTGCGCCGCCGCATCGGGATGGTCCTCGCCGAGACTTCGCTCTTTCCCGGGTCGGTCTTCGACAATGTGGCCTTCGGGTTGCGGGCCCAGGGGGTGGAGGAAGACTTGCATGGCCGCGCCGAGGAGGCGCTAACCCGGGTGGGACTCTGGACGGTCGGCGCCGAGATCCTCGATGCGCACGCCCTCGATCTGCCCGCGGGCGACCAGCGGCGGCTCTGCATGGCGCGGACGTTGGCGCTCGAACCGGTCGTTCTCCTCCTGGACGAACCCACCGGCCACCTCGATCCGGTCTCGGCCGCCGCCATCGAATCGCTCATCCATGCGCTGCGCGAGGACTGCACCGTCGTGGTGGCCACCTGCGATCCCGCGCTGGCCGGGCGGATCTCGGATCTCACCGCGCACCTGGACGGGGGAGGGCTGATGGAGTACGGGCCCACCCGCGAACTCTTCACCAATCCGCGCAATTCGCGCACCGAGGCCTACCTGACCGGGCGAGCGCGATGAGCGGGCCGATCTCGCCGCGCGGCCACCTCGACGCCCGCATGACCGAGTTGCAGAATCTGCTCCTGGAGATGGCGGGCCGCGCCGAGGAGCTGGTGGGGATCGCGATGGAGGGACTGCTTCGGCGGCGGTTGTCGGGGGCGGCGGTGGCGCAGGCGGCGGACGACCGGGTGGACGAGCTGGAGGTCGCGATCAATGCGCGGGCGGCGGAGTTCCTGGCGCTGCAGCACCCGGTGGCCACCGATCTGCGCTTCGCGATCGTGGTGCTGATGGCCTGTCGCAACATCGAGCGAATCGGCGATCATGCGGTGAATATCGCGGGGGCCGGCCAGCGCGCCGCCGGGCACGCCCCCCTCCCCGAGATCCAGGAGATCCGCGAGATCGGCGACCTGGTGCGGCGAATGCTGTCCCGCGCCCTGGGCGCCCTGGTCAACCGCGACGGGGCCACCGCCCGGGGAGTCATCGCCGACGACCGGGTGGTCGACGCCCTGCGACAGTCGGCGATCGGGATCATTGTATCGTACATGCATGAGCAGCCGCGCTACATCGCGCCGGGGGTGAATCTGATCCTCGTCGCGCAGAATCTCGAACGGATCGGCGACCTTGCCGCCAACATCGCCGAAGAGGTGGTGTTCCTGGTGGAGGGGCGCTCGATCAAGCACACCGGAAAGGCAAGGTCGTCGTGAGCGTCGACGATGTCGTGCTGGAAGAGCTGGTCAGCAGCGTGTCGGCCTCGGCGCCGTCGGCCGAACCGGCGCCGCTCAGGGTCTCGTCGTCGCTGGAGGGCCGGAGCGCCGTCATTACCGGCGGATCGAGCGGGATCGGGCGAGCCACGGCCATTGCCCTTGCCAGCGTCGGCGTCAACGTCGCCTTCAACTGGTTCGACGCCGGGGACGAGAGCCGGGAGATGGCCGGACAGCTCGCCGAGGTGCTGGAGGGGATGAGGGTGGAGTCGCTGTCGCGGCCGGGCGACGTGCGCAACCCGGAGGACGCGCGCGACTTCGTGGCCGAGGCGGAGGCCGCGCTCGGACCGCTTCACATACTGGTGAACAATGCGGGCATCGGACGCGACCGCGCCCTCTGGCGAATGACCGACCGGGAGTGGCGGAACGTCCTGGAGACCAATCTCTACGGCGCCTTCCACTATACTCGCGCCATGGCCCCCGGATTCCGCGCGCGTCGCGGGGGCAAGATCGTCAACGTCTCCTCGGTGCACGGGCTGTCGAGCGAGTTCGGGCTGGCCAACTACTGTTCCTCGAAGGCCGGAATGATCGGTCTGACGCGCAGCGCGGCGCTCGAGCTGGGACCCTCCAACGTGAATGTGAATGCCGTTGCGCCGGGCTATATTCGCACCACGCAGCTCACCGAGCAGGTTCCCGCCGAGATCCTGGACCGGGCCCGCGAGCGGAGTGCGCTGGGCCGGTTGGGCGATCCGCAGGAGGTGGCGTCGGTCATCGTGTTCCTCTGTTCCGAGGCGGCGCGCCATATTACCGGTGCCGTGATTCCGGTGGACGGCGGCTACCTGATCTGATTCCCTTTCGCTTCCAGCGAGCCTTCCGGGCCATCTCGCCGTTTGCAGGCCGGGTCCGGCGTTCCCAACCCCGCAAGCCAGGAGGAAGAGCGGCATGAATGGACCATCGAGGGGCGACCGACCGGGATGCGACCGATCGCGGGAGATGGCGACGGGATCCGGCGACGCGTCGATTGCGGCCGCGACCGACCGCGAATGGCGCAAGCGGCTGACTCCCGAGCAGTACCGGGTGGTGCGCAAGGGCTGGACCGAACGGGCCTTCACCGGCCGTTATTGGAATCACAAGGGCGACGGCGCCTACCTCTGCGTCGGTTGTGGAACGACCCTCTTCGACTCCGCGGCCAAGTTCGATTCCGGAACCGGGTGGCCCAGCTTCCACAGCCCCGCCGCGCCCGGCCAGGTCGGCGAACGCGAGGACCGCAAGTTCTTCATGCGGCGAACCGAGGTCGTGTGCAACCGCTGCGGCGCGCATCTCGGCCATGTCTTTCCCGACGGCCCCGCGCCGACCGGCCTCCGCTACTGCATCAACTCGGCCGCGCTCGACTTCCGGGCGCGCGACGAAGGCTGAGGGCCGAGCGGACCGGGAAACCGCGTGGACCGGGAAAACCGGATCGGAAACCGCGCCGCCGATCAGGGAAACCACGAACCCACAGGGAAGACCGCGCCGGTCGGGCCCCGGCCCGCGGAACGGCGCGATTCACAAGGAACCGGAGAGCGAATGCCCACCATCACCGTCATTCCCGGCGACGGAATCGGCCCGGAGGTCACAGCCGCCGTCATCGACGTCTTTGCGGCCGCCGGCACCGACCTCGACTACGACCGCCAGTCGGCCGGCATCGGCGCCATCGCCACGCACGGCAGCCCCCTTCCGCAGGAGACGCTGGACTCGATCGACCGCAACCGGGTGGCGCTCAAGGGACCGCTGACGACGCCGTCGGGGTCCGGCTTCCGCTCGGTCAATGTGGCGATCCGCAAGAACTTCGAGCTCTTCGCGAATGTGCGCCCCGTGCAAACGTTGCTGCCGGGCGGACGCTACGAGGGCATCGACCTGGTGCTGATCCGCGAAAACACCGAAGGCCTCTACGTCGGGGTGGAGCACTTCATCGGGATGGAGCGCGATCCCCGCGCGGCCGCCGAATCGGTCATGATCACGACGCGCTTCGGTTCGGAGCGGATTGCGCGCTTCGCCTTCGAGTACGCCGCCGCCAATGGCCGCGAGAAGGTCACGCTGGCGCACAAGGCCAATATCCTCAAGCACACCCAGGGCCTCTTTCTGGAGGTGGGCAGACGAATCGCCGAGGAATACGCGGACCGCATCGCCTTCGAGGACCGGATCATCGACGCGACCGCCATGTACCTGGTGCTCGATCCGTACCGCTTCGATGTGCTCGTGATGGAAAACATGTTCGGCGACATTCTGAGCGACCTGATGGCGGGACTGGTGGGGGGGCTGGGATTCGCGCCGGCGGCGAATGTCGGCGAGACGCACGCGGTCTTCGAGGCGGTGCATGGATCGGCGCCCGACATTGCGGACCTTGGCGTGGCGAACCCGACGAGTCTGCTCCTCTCGGGGTGCCTCCTGCTCGACCATGTGGGGCAGAAGGAGGCGGCGGCGCGGATCCGGCGCGCGGTCCAGGGGGTGATCGAAAGCGGTGCGGCGCGCACGGCGGACATGGGCGGCGGCCATGGCACGAGCGAGTTCGCCGCGGCGGTGATCGGGGCGCTGGCGTGAGGAGGCCGGGCCGGTTGCGCAGCGCCGCCGAGGTGCGGTTGGGCGGGGCCGAGGATCTGCACTGTGCCGCGTGCGGAAAAGAGGCGCAGGCTTCGTCGATGGACCGCTATCTCTGGTGCGAGGGGTGCGTGGCCGATTTGCGCAGCAGCGCGATCCGCGTGGGGTGGATGGCGGGCGGGGTGGCGGCGGCAGCGCTCGCGATCTGGATTGTGGCGGTGCAGCAGCCGTCCCGCATGTTGGCGGGGGGATGGGTGGGGGTGGTGATCGCCGCCTTCTGGCTGGTGGGGCGGGCGGGCCGGGAGGTCGCGCAGGGCGTGCTCCGCTACCGGGGGCGGGCGCGATGAAGCGAAGGCCGGATGAAGGGAATGCCATGACGACGCGACCCAACGGTATCTTTTCCATGAACCCCCACGAAGGAATGAACCCTCACGGAGGAACGACAGGTGGCGAAGTCCTTTGAAGGCATCGATTTCTACAACCTCGACGCGCTCCTGGGCGAAGAGGAGCGCATGGTCCGCGACGCGATCCGGAGATGGGTCGAGGAGAGCCTGCTGCCCGTCATCGGCGACGCCTACATCGAGCACCGCTTTCCCGTCGAACTGATTCCCGAGATCGGCGAGCTGGGCGTTCTGGGCGCGAATCTGCCCGAGGAGTACGGTTGTGCGGGCCTCAACAATGTGGCGTACGGACTGATCATGCAGGAGCTCGAACGGGGCGATTCCGGAATTCGCTCCTTTGCGTCGGTGCAGGGCGCCCTGGTCATGTACCCGATCCATGCCTTCGGAAGCGAGGAACAGAGACGCGCCTGGCTGCCCGCGCTGGCCTCGGCGGAAAAGATCGGCTGCTTCGGGCTGACCGAACCGGACTACGGGTCGAATCCGGCGGGAATGATCACCCGCGCCCGCGAGACTTCCGACGGATGGATTCTGAATGGCGCCAAGATGTGGATCACCAATGGTTCGATGGCCGATGTGGCGGTGATCTGGGCCCAGACCGGCGAGCCCGGAGATGCGCGCGCGATCCGCGGATTCGTGGTCCCGACCGACGCGCCCGGCTTCAGCGCCCGCGACCAGAAGGGGAAGCTCTCGCTCCTGGCCTCGGACACGAGCGAACTTGTGCTGAAGGATGTGCAGTTGCCGCACGATGCGATCCTGCCCGGCTCCAATGGACTGCGCAGCCCGCTGATGTGTCTCACCCAGGCCCGCTACGGGATCGCGTGGGGCGCAGTGGGGGCGGCGATGGCCTGCTACCACGAGGCGACCGGCTACGCCACCGAGCGCGTCATGTTCGACGGACCGATCGCTGGCAAACAGATCCAACAGGCGCGAATCGCCGACATGCTGACCGGAATCACCCAGGGCCAGCTCCTCTCCTACCGCCTGGGCCGCATGAAGGACGAAGGCACGATGACCCCGCAACAGGTGAGTCTGGCCAAACGCGCCAATGTGGACATGGCCTGCAATGTGGCCCGCGAGGCGCGGCGGCTCCTGGGCGCCAACGGAATCCTGGTCGAATACTCGGCGATGCGCCACATGGCCAACCTGGAATCGATCTATACCTACGAAGGCACCCACGACATCCACTCGCTGATCCTGGGGCAGGCGGCGACGGGGATCGCGGCGTTCTGAGGCGGGAGCCCGCGCGATGACACACCTGCACTACCTGGAGATCCGAAACTTCAAGGGATTCGGCGAGCGGGTCCGGATCGAGCTTGACCATCCGGCGGTACTGGCCGGTCCCAACAACTGCGGCAAGACGACGGCGCTCCAGGCGATCGCACTCTGGTCGCAGGCGGTTCGGACCTGGTTCGACCGGAAGGGCAACGCGTCGCCGAGGGAGAGAAAGGCGACCGGGCTCAACCGTCTGAGCGTGGTCGCGGCGCCCGTGCGCAGCGCGCGCGACTATTGGCACAACATGGCCGTAAGGGCCGGACCCAGAAACATCCCGCTCGAAATTGCGCTGGGAGTCCTTCGCGACAATCGCGTGAACCCGGTCACCATGCGGTTTCGCTGCTTCGGGGACGAAACGGTCTACTGCGCGCCCGACGACGCGACGCTGAACAGGCTCGACCTGGTCGAGGCCGCCGCGCGGCTGAACGTTCGGCTGTTGTACCCCATGTCGGGCATCGAAACCGAGGAGCCGATGATTCAACCCGGGCGGATCGACGTGCTGGTGGGTCAGGGTCAGACGGCCCAGGTGCTCCGCAACCTCTGCCTGATGGTGTTCCGGGAGGACCGTGCGGCCTGGTCGCGAATCGCCGAACTGATGAGCCGTCTGTTCTCCGTGGAGTTGGAGGATCCCGCGGAGACGGGCCGGGGAGCGATCGACCTCTTCTACCGCCAGTCCGGAATCCGCCGACCGGTGGACATCGCCCTTTCCGGCCGCGGCCTTCAGCAGATGCTTCTGGTTCTCGCCTATCTGCACTCGCATCCTCGCAGCGTTCTCCTGATCGACGAACCGGACGCTCACCTGGAGATCCTTCGTCAGAGGCAGGCGTACGCGCTGCTTCGCGATGTCGCGGCGCAAAACGAATCGCAGGTCATTCTCGCCACCCACTCCGAGGTCATTCTGGGCGAGGCGCTCGACCGCAACCTGACGCTGCTCCTGGACGGGCGCGCGGACGATCTGGCATCGAAATCCGATATCGTCGCGGCGCTTCGCCACTACGGAGCCGATCACTACATCCGGGCGCGGCAGCGGGGATATGTGCTCTACCTCGAAGGCGGTACCGACCTGGCCGCGTTGCAGGCGCTCGCAAAGAAGCTCCAACATCCCTGCGCCGAGCTATGGGACGAGCGCGCCAACGTCTTTTATATCCAGGACAACTACCCGGGTTCAAATCCGGATGCGGCGCCGGAGCGGGTGGAGGGCGGATTCGGCGTGACCCCGCGAAGACACTTCTTCGCGCTCAGGCCCATGCTTCCCGAGCTGAGGGGACTCGCGATTCTCGACGGAAACGCGCGCCGGCGAGAGGATTCGGACGATGGCGGATTGACGACGTCCCATTGGCGACGCTACGAAATCGAAAACTACTTTGTCGACCCGGAGGTTCTGCGAGCCTTCGCGGCCGAAGCGTACCGTGATCTCCCGCTCTTCGACCGGTTTCGCCACGAAGCCGATGAAGCGCTCGACGAGCTGGCGCTGGAGCGGGTCTTCGACGATCGCCACCGCGCCTTTCGGACCTGGAAGAATATGGATGCCGAAGCCGCGCGCCTGCTGTGGGAAGCCAGAACCGAACGGCTCAAGCTGAGCGACTTTGCCGAGGCGTTCTTCCGGAAGCTGGCCGACCGGTTGGGCCACGCCATGCTGCTGCGCAAGCGCGACCTTCATCGTCTCGTCGATTTCGTGGACCCGGAAGGCGTCGCGGACGAGGTGTCGGAGAAGCTCGATCTGCTCGCCGTGTTGTTCAGGGAAGCGCGCGGGGCCGGCGGATCGGATTGAGTGGAATCGCTCCGGGGCCGTCCGTTGTCGGCGGTGCGCCGGAATGGCGAACAAAACCCGAATACGCTACCTTCCGGGTGAAGCGGCCGCATTCAGCCCGGAGGACGCCTTGCCCGACCGAAGCGCCATCGAGTGGACCGACGCGACCTGGAATCCGACCACCGGATGCACCCGGGTCTCCGCGGGATGCGACCGCTGCTATGCGGCGACCCTGGCCGGGAGACTGCTGAAGGCCACCTACCGATCGCGCCTGCCTGTGGTGAACACCCCGACCAACCGGCGCGACCCCTTCGCCCTGAGGATCTGGCCGGAGCGCCTGCGCGTGCCTGGATCCTGGAGGAAGCCGCGGCGGGTCTTCGTGAATTCGATGTCGGATCTCTTTCATCGCGAGGTTCCGGAGGATTTCGCCCGCCAGTGCTTCCGGGCGATGCTGGAGGTTGACCGTCATGTCTACCAGGTGTTGACCAAGCGTCCGGCGAGAGCCGCGAAGTTCGTGGCGCGACACCGGGGTCTCTTTCCGGAAGGGCTTCCCGCGCACATCTGGATCGGAACTTCGGTGGAGGATCAGTCGGTCGACTACCGGATTCGGCACCTGTTGGCGGTCCCGGCGGCGGTGCGGTTCCTGAGCTGCGAGCCTCTGATCGGGCCGTTGGACCTCGGCGCGTTCATGAACGACGGGGCCGGGTGCGACGGGCTTCACTGGGTGATCGTGGGCGGCGAGAGCGGGATCGGCGCCCGGCCGATGCAGGCCGAGTGGGCGAGAAAGCTGCGCGACCAGTGCCGCGGAGCCGAAGTGCCATTCTTCTTCAAGCAGTGGGGCGGCCGGACGCCGAAGGCGGGGGGGCGGGCGCTGGACGGGGTGATGTGGGACGAGTATCCGGGGGTGGGTGAAACCAACTGACAGGAGGAGGAGGAATGGCAGTACCGAAGACGACGGTTTGGACGCGAGAAGGGCACACCGAGGGGAAGCATCTGGTGTTGGAGGAGTATCTGAAGGCGTGGTTCCCGATTCTGGGGATGGGTTACAGGAATCGACACATTCTTTTCATCGACGGATTCTCGGGCCCCGGCGAGTACGGGGATGGCGAGGAAGGCTCGCCGTTGGTCGCGATGCGGGTACTGAAGGAGCACGCGGCCAGGAAGGAGATCAAGGCCGAGGTCAAGTTCATCTTCATCGAAGAGAAGACGGACCGGGTACGACACCTCAAGGGGCTCGTGGACCAGTGGCGCCCGGAGCTGCCAGAGAGCGCGGACGTACATGTGCTACCGGGATCCTTCGATTCCCTGATGACCGGAGTTCTCGATCAACTGGATGAACAGGAGAGGACGATGCCCCCCGCTCTCGTCATGATGGATCCTTTTGGCGTCAAGGGCATTCCGCTCGATGTTATCCGGCGAATCATGGCGAATCCCAAGTGCGAGGTGTACGTCACCTTCATGTGGGAGGCAATCAATCGGTTTCTTGCCCAGCCCGAATTCGAGATGCACCTGACGGCAATGTTTGGCACCGACACATGGAGGGACGCCATCTCCTTGGGGAGCCGCGAGCGGAAGACCTTCCTTCACGGACTATACCGTCGGCAACTGAAGAAAGCGGGAGCCAAGCAGGTTGTTCGCTTCCGCCTTTTCGCTGGGAATAGCCATAAGTACTCCGTCTTTTTCGGCACTGGCAACACCACGGGGTCAGATCGAATGAAGAAGGCGATCTGGAAGATTGCTCCCTGGGGAGACTTCGCGTTTCGCGGCGGCAAGGACGACCAACTCGTGTTGGGACTGGCGACTCCGGATTTCCAGCCGCTTCAGGATCAACTGCGGGAAGAGTTCGGCGGCCAAGGGTGGGTGACCGTTGGGCGCGTGTTGGAGTTTGTGAAATCGGATGCCACGATCTATCACGAATCCCAGGTGAGAAGGCCCGTTCTGAAGCCGATGGAAGCGAAAGAGCTGTTGGATGTGGACGGGAGCACTCGCAAGAGGCGCTACACCTATCCCGCCGGGTGCAAATTACAATTTCGCCGATGACCCCGCCCCCCTCCCAGTCCCCGCCCGCCTCCCCAGCCACAGCGCCACCATCAGCCACAACCCGGCCAGCGGCACCATCGACCAGGCCAGCGCGGCGGTGCCCAGCCCCAGCGCCCCCAGTCCGGCGAAGGACCATGCGCCCACCTGGTCGCCGGCGCGATAGACGAAGGTGTCGTTGAAGTTTTTGGCTTTGTATTTGTCGCGGCGGGAGACGACGGTGTAGAGCACTTCGCGGGCCGGCACCGCGAGGGCGAAGTTTCCGGCGCGGCGGAGAACCTGGAAGACGACGAAGATCGCGAAGACGGGCGCCACCCCGAGGGCGAGGAAGCCGGCGATGCTCAGGAGCGGCAGCGCCGCCAGGGTAAGGCCGACGCCGAAGCGCTTCATGATTCGCCCGGTGAGGAAGAGCTGGGTCAGCAGCGTCAGGGCGTTGACGGCCAGGTCGATGCGGGCGAAGACGGCGGTGCGTTGGGCCGGGTCGGCGAAGGTGCGCTCCATGATCGCGGCCTGGATGTTGTACAGGAAGGTGGACCCGATGGTGAAGAGGAGCATGAAGGCGCAGATGCCGAGGAGGTAGGGCGAGGCCATCACGCTCCTGATCCCGTCGAGCGGAGAGCCGCCGATGACCGCTGCGCCATTTGGGGAGGAGGACGCGGCGCCGACGATCCCTTCCCCCGCTCTGCGGTCGAGCGCGCGCACGCAGGCCACGGCGCATTCGAGCAGCGCGATCGAAAACCAGAGCAGCGTGGCCGGACGGAGGGTCTCGACCAGGAAGGCGGTGATCGACGATCCGAGGATTGCGCCCAGGGTGCCCGCCACGCCGATCAGGCCGAAGAGTCGCCGCCCCTGCCGCTCGCGAAAGATGTCGGTCATGAAGGACCAGAAGACCGAGACCACGAAGAGATTGAAGACGGCGATCCAGACGAAGAAAGAACGGCCGGTCCAGATGGCGGCCGTCCCGCCCTCCGGCAATGCGTTCAGCGCCGCGAAATACGCGACCAGGCACACCATGAAGAAGCGGTAGGCCAGCGCGACGAACTGCCTGCGCGGCCAGCGCGACACGACCCAGGCGAAGAGGGGGTGCGCCACCAGCATCGCGGCCAGGGTGCCGGTGAAGAGCCACGGAATGTTCTCCACGCCCCCGGCCACGCCCATCTCCTCGCGCAGCGGCCGAATGACGTAGTACGCCGAAAGAACGCAGAAGAACCAGGCGGCCGAGAGGAAGACGATCGCGGTCTCGCCGGGACGAACGCCGGCGAGGCGGGCGAGCGCTGGCCGGCGCCGGGGAGCGGTCGCAGCCGGGTGTCCGGTGGCGGTCTGGCCGGAACCGCTTTTGCCGGAACCCGCGTTGCCGGAAGAGGAAGCGTTGGTTGTGCGGCGGAGGAGGGAGCGAAGGGATTTCAAGGGGTGGCCGGGCGGGGTCGCGAGGATCGGGTGGAGGTTCGCTTGCTTCCCATGGAGGATGGGATTCTCTTCGGAAAGGTCAATGCCGGGCGCGGATGCGGATTCGCCGTTTCCCCCCGCGCAGTCAATTCACGCCGGGGACGGGAAAGCAAGGGAGACCAGGGTGAGTCAACGCACGGACGGCACGATTCTTCGCTTCGCAAGAGACCTCTTCAGGGTGATCGGGCGCGCGCTCTTCAACATGAAGGGCGGGGAGTTCCAGCTGGCGGCGCTCTCCGCCCTCTTCTTCTTCCTCGTGCTCTGCGGCTACTTCTTCCTCCGTCCGGTCCGCGAGGCGATGGGGGTCGCGCGGGGAATGGAGGAGCTGCGCTGGCTCTTCGCGGTCACCTGCTTCGTCTCGCTCCTGACCGTCCTGGCCTTCGGGGGGGTCGTTGCGCGGATGAACCGGAGGCGCTTCATCCCGATCGCCTACTTCGCCGTCAATGCCTGCCTCTTCGTCTTCGCCGCGCTCCTCATCCAGGATGTCCGCTCCGGCGGCGGCCTCATCGGCACCGACGCCCAGACGACGCTCTCGCGCGGGGTGGGCTACACCTACTACGTCTGGCTGAGCGTGATCAACCTCTTCACCACCAGCGTCTTCTGGGCCTTCATGGTGGACATCTTCAATGTGGACCAGGGGAAGCGCCTCTTCGCCTTCATCGGGATTGGCGGCACGCTCGGGGCGATTGTGGGGGGATGGGCGACCATCCGAATCAGCGCCATGACCGCATCGCCCTATCTGCCCGCCGGACTGATGCTTGTCGGCGCCGGCTGCTTCTTCCTGGCGTCGGCGGCGATGCTGATTCTGGACAGGAGGGCGGTGGCGTCGCGGGCGTCGAGGCTGGGGGCGCGCGGGGCCGTTCCAGAGGCGGCGGAGGACGCGGAGGACGGCGCAACCGGAGAAGGCCGTCCAGCCGGAGGCAAGCGCATCGGCGGCAGCTTCTGGGACGGACTCGTGGCGGTGAGCCGGTCGCCGTATCTGCTGGGCGTGGGACTCTGGGTGGTCTTCATGGCGGTCAGCAACACGATGATCTACTTCACCCAGGCCAACATCATCCTGTCCGACTCGGACACCTTCAGCCAACTGGTGGGCAACTTCGCGCAGTTCGACATGTGGGCGCAGATCGCGACGCTCATTACGCAGGTCTTCATCACGACGCACCTGATTCGCAAGGTCGGGGTGGGCTGGACGCTGGCCGTGCTGCCGCTCGTCACCCTGCTGGGATTCGCCGTGCTGGCGATGTGGCCGCTCTATGGAGTGATGCTGATCTTCCAGGCGATTCACCGCGCGACCCGGTACGCGATCTCGAGGCCCTCGCGCGAGACGCTCTTCAGCGTGGTTTCGCCGGCCGAGAAGTACAAGGCCAAGCCGGTGGTGGACGTCTTCCTCTACCGCGCCGGCGATCTGGCGACGGCGGGCGCCAATGGAGTCCTGGCGGCGTTGGGGCTGGCCACGGTGGCGGCGATGGCGGTCTCGACGGTGCCGTTGGCGGCGATCTGGATTGCGCTCTCGATCGGGATGGGAAGGGCGCAGGCCAGGCGCGTGGAAACGGAGCCGAACATCGCGCAGGCGCCGCCCGCCTGAGGCGAAGGCCGGTGGCGATTGCGGGCGTGGCCGGGAGGACCGGTCAGAAGCTTTCTCCCAACCCCACCAGACGCAACAGCTTGAGGGCGTTGGTCGATGTGGCGATGCCGTCCCGGAGCCGGTAGTCGAAGCTCAGGCCGCCGCCGGGTTCGCCGTCCACCGATTCGCGAAAGTGCACCAGCGAGGCGCGCGCCATGAGGTCGTCCGCGTCGGCGAGGCCCAGATCGTGGGTCGTGACGGCGCCGATGGCGCCGGTGCGGAGGAGCAGGCGGATGACTGTGCGGGCCGCGATCCGGCGTTCGGCGCTGTTGGTTCCCTGGAGGAGTTCGTCGAGGAGGTAGAGGACGCGGGCGGGCGAAGGGTTGGCGCCGGAGGGGTCGGGATTGGCGGTTGGGGACGGGGCGGGATCGGCGCCGGTTCGGCGGGCGGCGTCGACGACATGCTTCAGGCGTCGCAGCTCGGCCATGAAGAGGGAGACGCCGTCGGCGAGGGAATCGTCCACGCGCATGCTGGTGACGACGCGCAGCGGGGGAAGGGTCAGCGAGGTGGCGCACACCGGGGCGCCGGCCTGGGCCAGGACGGCATTCAATCCGATGGCGCGCAGGAGGGTGGATTTGCCGGACATGTTGGAGCCGGTGACCAGGAGGAAGGAACCGGGAGGGCCGGCTGCGACGTCGTTGCGGACGCAGCTTCCAGGGGGAAGGAGGGGATGGCCGAGGCCGCGGGCGTGGAGGATGCGGGCCCGGGGGTCCAGAGTGGGAACGGTCCAGTCGGGATGATCGGCGGTCAGGACGGCCAGCGACGCCAGCGCCTCCATCTCGCCGATTGCGCGAAGCCAGTCCCGCGCGCGCGGGCCGGACCGGGACTGCCACCGTTCGAGCGCGGCGAGGATGTGCAGGTCCCAGTGGAGGACGAGCGCGAGGGGGATGTGGAAGAGCGGCGAGCGCCGCAGATCGGCCATGTCGAGGAGGCGTCGCAGGGTGGCGATTTCGCGCGGCGCGGCCAGGCGGCCCGTGCCGAGGCGGTCGCGGATGGCGGCCGCAAGGGGGGACTGGAGGGGAGCGCCGAGGAGGTGGCCGAGAAGGGGGGCGAGAGCGCGGAGGCCGGATTCGCCGTCGTCGGCGCGGTTGAACTGGCGGTGGATTGCCTTCCGTTGCGGCCACAGGACCAGGATGGAGAGGAGGAGCGACCACCCCATCACGGCCACCGGGGCCACGCCCGCGGCCCAGAGCGCGATTGCGGCGACGTTGACCGGGGGCAGGACGAGGCTGCAGAGACGAAGCAGGGGGTGGCGCGGCAGCCACGGCTCGTCCTCGGCCCAGGCCAGGAACTCCGTCGCGCTCGCGGCCGCCCCCGCCCCACCGCCCCGTCGCGCGTCCCCGCCCCCGCCCCGCCGCCCCGCCACCGCCAGCCGCGCCTCGGCCGCGAGCCGGTCCCGGAAATCGAAGGCGGCCGCCATCTCCCGCACGGCCTCCTGGCGGATCCGAACGGTTTCGGGGTCGG
The DNA here is from genome assembly GCA_022822325.1 of Gemmatimonadota bacterium. Classification (GTDB taxonomy): domain Bacteria; phylum Gemmatimonadota; class Gemmatimonadetes; order Longimicrobiales; family Gaopeijiaceae; genus Bin94. The sequence goes on from JAJEBW010000001.1 coordinate 37,283, forward strand.
CGGGTCCCGAGAGCCATGAGCGCAGAGTTCGCCGCCCGGGAGCCGTTTCGCACACCCCGATCAGGTGCAACAGCGAGGCATGGCCGAAGAGGTCAAGGTCGGCGGCGTAGTCGTGGGCGCCGCCCCCGGGTGCGGCTTCCGGTGCGGGCAGCCCGGACCAGTCGCGCGCGATCCGCCGAATGCCCTCGCGGTTGAAATCGGCCATGAGCTCGGCGCGGCGCATGCGCAGCCGGGCGGCCCGGTGACGCGCCACCAGAAAGGCGAAGAGAGCCGCCGCGGCCGCCGCCGCGATCGCCGCCGATCCCCCCCGCCCCGCCTCCCACAGCCCCCAAACCGCAGCCACCGCCCCCGCGAAGAGCGCCAGCCGGGCCCTTCCGTGGATGCGCGCCTTGCGGCCCCAGCCCGCGGCCTCCCGGTCCAGGCGATCGGCGCGTTCGCAGTACAGCCTGGCCACCATCCCTTACGCCGCCCGCTCCCGCAACCGAGCCGGTCCGGAAAGTCGCGGCGGCTCGACGACTTGCCGCGCCGCGGGACGCCGACCCGAGCCGCTCGCGCCGAATCGCCGACTCCGTTGCAATCGGCTCCGAAACGCCGCCGCCGCCATCTCCTCGCCTCCCGCTCGCTGCGCTCCGGCGCGGCTCTCCGCCCTTGTCCGGCCCGCGCTGGGGCCTTCATCTTCCCAATATGAATCTGCGTCTCTCATGGATGAATCTAGCGAGTCGGCGTCTTCGGGGTTCGGCCGGGCCGATCTGCGAGGCTGATGGGCTGCGTGGTCGGCGCCGCAGGCACTCCGCCTGGCCGGACTGCGAGGAAGGGGGGCGGGTTGCCGCTTCGCGGATGCGGGTGGCGGCCGCTACGCTCTCTCTGGCCGGGGCGCTCGCCGCCTGCGCGCCGACCGCGCCGGGCGACGGTTCGTTCGATCCCGCTCTGGGCGCCCGGATCGACGCCGTCTTCGCCGAGTATCGGGGCGGGGAGGGGCCGGGGTGCTCGGTGGGCGTCATCCGCGACGGCAACCTGGTCTTCGCTGCGGGCTACGGAGCCGCCAACCTCGACCACGGAATCGCCAACGGGCCGAAGACGGTCTTCCGCATCGGTTCGGTCTCGAAACAGGTGACCGCCGGGGCGATCGCGCTCCTGGCCACGCGCGGCGAACTCGATCTCGACGCGCCGGTCCAGCGCTACGTCCCCGAGTTCCCCGACTACCCCAACCCGCCCACCATTCGCCATCTCGTGCATCACATCTCGGGCGTGCGGGACTACCTCGTGCTCATGTCGCTGGCGGGCAGGCGCGACGCCGATTTCTACACCAACCAGGAGGTTCTCGACGCGATCAACCGCCAGCGCGAACTCAACTTCACGCCGGGTTCGGACTACCTGTACAGCAACGCCGGATACTTCCTCCTGGGCGAGATCGTGGCGCGCGCATCGGGCCGGAGTCTGCGCGAATTCGCCCACGAGAACTTCTTTGCGCCGCTGGGAATGTCCAACACGCACTTCCACGACGACCACAACGAAATCGTGCCCAACCGCGCCACCGGCCATGCGCCCGACGGCGACGGCTTCCGCATTGACGTGACCACCCTGGACATGGTGGGCGACGGCGGCGTCTTCACCACAATCGAGGACTGGGCCCGGTGGGACGACAATCTCGGGCGCGGCGCCGTCGGCGGACCGGAGTGGGTCGCACTCATGCACACGCGGGGCGTCCTCGACTCCGGCGAAGTCGGCTCCGGCGAGGCTGGCTCAAGCGACCTCGGCTCCAGCGACACCATTCCCTATGCATTCGGACTTGTGCACGGCGAACACCGCGGACTCGCCACCGTTTCGCACAGCGGAGGGTTTGTCGGATACCGGGCGGGAATGTCGCGCTACCCCGACACCGGTCATTCCTTTGCGGCCTTCTGCAACGGCGCCCACATCGATCCGATGACGCTCCTGGCCGCAACCGCCGAGGTGGTGCTGGGCGACGAGATGACGCATCCCGAGCCCGCCGCGCGGACCGTCGATGGCGCGACCGCCGACGAAAGGGAGGAGGGGGACGCCGCGCAGCGCGACGCGGTCCTCGCGGTCGCCGATCCGGCGCGGTTCCTGGGTTCCTGGCACAGCCCCGAGCTCGACGCCACCTGGCGACTCGTTCCCGCCGCCGCGACCGGAATCGCACTGTTGCGCGGCCCGGTCCAGCCCCTTCCCCTGGTCGAGACTTCCTGCCCCGATCCCGCCAACCCTTCCCCAATCCCCGATTCAACCGGCCCCGCCTTCCCGTGCGCCGCCGTTCTCGCCGCCATCCCCGGGCGCGGCAACCTGACGCTGCGATTCGCCATCCCCGCCGAGGGCCGCTTCCGCTCGCTCAGGGTGGATGCGGGGCGGGTGCGGAACCTGCGCTTCGAGCGGGTGGAGCGATGACGATGCGTGAATTCCATGGCATGGCGACCGAAGAGCTGCTGGGGCCGTTGAACGACTTTGAGCGCAGGGCGGCTCCCGAAAAACTGTACTTGCGCGGCGATGCTTCGCTCCTGACGGAGGGGCCTCGCGTTGCCGTCGTCGGATCGCGGCGGGCGTCGGCAAGGGCGCTGGGGTGGGCACAGGCCATTACCGCAATGCTGGTTGACCACGGTGTCACCGTGGCAAGCGGTCTCGCCCTGGGAATCGACACCGTGGCGCACCGGACGGCGATCAAGCGGCGTGGTCGCACGGTCGCGATACTCGGAACCGGACTCGATCGGTATGCGGTCTCGCGCAATCGGCGTCTGCAGGATGTGATCGGCGAAAATCATCTGCTGGTATCGCAGTTTCCGCAGGGCAGACCTCCGCAACGAGCCAACTTCCCCATGCGGAACCGAACCATGGCGCTGCTGGCGGATGCAACGATCATCGTCGAAGCGGGCGAAACGAGCGGTACGCGCCACCAGGGATGGGAAGCGATTCGGTTGGGGCGACCGGTTCTCTTTCCCAAGGGATTCCTGACCCCGAGCGCGCCCTCCTGGGCCGAGGAGATGATCAGCTACGGCGCCTTTGCCTTCGATAGGAACACGCTTCCGTTCGTGCTGGAAGATCTGCCCTACCGGAGCGTTGAATCAGCCGCGGGTTCCCATGAACTCCCTTTCTGATTCGTGCAGGCATCAACGGGCCCGCCACGGCCAATGAGCACACGATCCGAACGAGTGCAAATCGGGTCCGTAACCGTGTATCGCCCGGGGCTGCGCGACAGCGACACGGACGCTACTCGTTGGGCGCGTCGTCTGGTCATGGACCTCAAGAATTCCAAGCCGGAGCGGATCCAACGTTTTGCGACCTGGATGGTCACCCGGAGCCGCAGGTTCTTTCCGACCTGGTTTGGTCCGGGAGTGATTCTTGTTCCGGCGCCCGGCCATGCTCCGCGCCTTGAGGGCGACGATCAGCAATCTTCGACCCGCGACATCGCGCGGGCGCTGGCGGGAGCCGGCTCCATACGCGTTTCCGCGACGCCCTTGCTCGGATTCGAGCCAATGAGCAGAATCACGGTAGTGGACGACGTGATCGCCAGCGGCGCGACTCTCTACGCATGTGCACGGCGCCTCGCGGAGGCATTTCCGCACACCGGGATTGCGGCGTTTGCCGTGGTCCGTACCATGAACAGCGTCGCACAGGTTGAAGAACCGCTCGCTCCCGTGCGGGAAGGCGAAGGATCCATCGTCCTGCGCCCTGATGACACAACCGATCGCACCCCATAACCTGCCGCCATGACGAGCGTCTCCCCCACCTCCGACCTCTTCGCCTCCGAGGTCATCGCCGACCCCTACGGTTACTTCGCGCAACTTCGCGAGCGCGGGCCGGTGCACTGGAACGACCGGTTCCGGCTCTGGGTCGTGACCGGATACGACGAGATCGTCTGGATTCTGCGCCATCACGAGCGGTTCTCGTCGGCGGTGATCCGGGGCGACAGCGCGCCGTCCTATCCTCCGGTCGATTCGGCCGATCTTCCTCTCTTTGATGAGATTCGCGCCTTTCGCGCCGACCAGCTTGTCGAACAGGACCGCCCCGAGCACCTGACGCAGCGCGGCGTCGTGCATTCGTGGTTTGCCCCGAAGGCGATGGAGCGGTGGCGTCCCTTTGTGCGGACGGCGGTGGCCGAGCTGCTGGACCGAATTCAGCCGCGGGGCGAAATGGATGTGCTGCATGAACTTGCGGCGCCGCTGCCGGTTCGCGTCATTGCCGAAATGATGGGCGTTCCCTACGAGGACCGCGACCGCTTGCGCGCGATGGCCGACGGAATCCTCTACATCAACCGGGGCGAGCCCTGGCGATTGCGTCCTCTGGCGGAAGCTGTGCGCGGAATTGTGGACTACGCTGCGCCGCTGGTGGAGGAACGGATCGGGGGCGGCGGTTCGGACTTCATCTCGGTGCTGGCCGATGGCGAGATGAGCGGCGCCCTGACCCGTCACCAGGTTCTGGTCAACACCGGCCTGTTGCTCTTCGCGGGCCACGAAACCACCATGAATCTGATCTGCAACGGGCTGCTTGCCTTCATCCGCCACCCCGGTCAGTGGGAGCGTTTGCGCGCCGACCCGGAAGGAATGGCCCGAACGGCGACCGAGGAGTGTCTTCGCTTCGATCCGCCGGTCAAGTCCACGCAGCGCGTCGTGGCTGTGGACACCGAACTGGATGGGGAGCTTCTGCGCAAGGGAGACCGGATTCGCTGGATCATCGCCGCCGCCAACCGCGATCCACGCATCTTCGCCAACCCGGACGCCTTCGACATTGGGCGCCGGCCGAACCCGCACCTCTCCTTCGGATCGGGGATTCACTACTGTCTGGGCGCGACGCTGGCGCGGATCGAGGGGCAGGAGGTCTTTCGCGCGCTGGCCGAACGCTTCGATACCCTTGAGCTGGCGACGGACCGGGTGGAGTACCGGCCGAGTCTCCAGTTCCGTTCGGTGAAGGCGCTGCCGGTGCGGTGGAAGTCCCGCGCAGTGGCCGGGCCGGCGGCTTTGGGAGCGATGACCGGCGGGAAAGAGGAAGGTTCCGCGGAGGAAAGGAAGGGAGACGATGGTTGAATCGCCGAAGACGCTGCACATTCGGGTGGACCGTGGACGCTGCGTGGGGAACGCCATGTGCGTGGCGCTCGCTCCGGATGTCTTCGTGCACGACGAATTTCGCCAATCCACCGTGAGGAGCTCCGCGGGCGGGAGGCGCAATCAGCTCCCGGAGGCATCTCGGGAAGCCGCCCTGGAAGCCGCCGCCAACTGTCCCACAGCGGCCATCGCCGTGACCGACCGCGCAACCGGCCGCATCCTCTTCCCCTGACCCAATCCCCGGCGCGACGGATCGCCCGGCCCGATTCCCGCTCCAATCCGATCCCGCCGCCCCGCGACTTCCGCGTCGGCAGAGCTTGCAAGTTCGTTTCGTCCCGCTGACGCCAATCCTTCCCCCTGACCGGGTTTGCCGCCGATGGCCCGCTCCAACCTCCCCGATTCCGCGCCGCAGTCGGCCGACTCCGGCCAGGCCTTCACCGTTCTGGACTTTGCGCGCCGCAAGCGGGCCGGGAAACCGATCGTGATGACTACCGGCTACGATGCGCTCTTCGCCGCCCTGGTCGACGCCGCCGGAGTGGATGCGATTCTGGTGGGCGATTCGGTGGCGACCGTGCTGTGCGGCGAGAAGACGACGCTGCCGGTGACGGTCGATCAGATGATCTATCACGGGCGAATGGTGTGCCGGGGAGCGCGCCGGGCGCTGGTTGTGGTGGACATGCCCTTCATGAGCTACCAGATCTCGCCGGAGGACGCGGTGCGCAACGGAGGCCGGGTTCTGAAGGAGACGGGGGCGGGGGCGGTCAAGCTGGAGGGCGGCGCGGAACATGCACCGACGGTCCGGGCCCTGGCGCGCGCCGGGATTCCGGTGATGGGCCACCTCGGATTCACTCCGCAATCGGTGCACCAGCTCGGGGGGCCGCATCTCCAGGGGCGGACGACCGGGGCGCTGGAGAAGCTGATTCTCGACGCGCGGGCGCTGGAACGGGCGGGCGCTTTCGCGATCGTGCTCTCCATGATGCCGGAGCGGATCGCGGAAAAGGTGACGCAGACGTTGCGGATTCCGACGATCGGGATTGGAGCTGGGCGGCATTGCGACGGCCAGATCCTGATTCTGCATGACCTGCTGGGTATGAGCGAGGGTGTGGATCCGCGCTACGTGAAGCGGTACGCGAAACTGGATGCGGAGGTGCGACGGGCGGTTTCGCGCTACGCGGACGAGGTGCGCGAAGGGGCCTTTCCGGGACCGGAACACATCCACCTCCCCGGGGACGGGCAATAGCTCGCGCGTTTCGCGGGGTGGCCGGACGGGGTGAACCGATGGCCGCTCGGCAGGATTGCGAGGCCGCCCGGCAGGATTCAGTCGCCCCGGAGGAAGGGTGGACGCCCTGCTCCCGCGCGAGTGTCCGGAGCCCGGGGCCGCCGGCTATTCTCCCCCCGCGATCCGCTCCTCGGCGATCCAGTCCGCGGCCGCCGCCGTGCTCATCCCCCGCTCCGACGCCATGCGGATGACGTGCAGCGTCTGTTCGTAGATGTTGGCCACCTTGGAGTAGACGGTAAAGTCCTCGGTCGCCTTGCCGAGCACCTCTTCCTGGCAGCGAATCAGGCCGCCCGAATTGACCAGGTAGTCCGGCGCGTAGAGGATGCCGCGTTCGGTCAGCGCGTCGGCGTGGCGCGCTTCGGCCAGGACGTTGTTGGCGCCGCCGGCGATTGCGGGACAGCGGAAGCGGGGAATGGTGTCGTCGTTGATTACGGCGCCGATCGAGTTGGGGGAGAAGACGTCGCACTCCACATCGTAGATGGCGTCGGGCGAAACGACCTCGGCCCCGAGCTCGCGCGCGGCCTTCGTCAGAACCGGCCCGGCGATGTCGGTGACGGTGAGCCGCGCCCCGGCCTCGTGACAGAAGCGGGCCAGTGCAAAGCCGACATTCCCCAGCCCCTGGATGGCGATGTGGCGTCCGCCGAAGGCGTCGTTTCCGGTGGTGGCCTTCAGCGCCGCGCGGATTCCGCAGCTTACCCCGTAGGCCGTCGTGCGCGAAGGATCGCCCGCGCCTCCCGCCGATTCATGCACACAGGCGACATGCCGGGTGGCGCCGCGAATGACCGCCATGTCGTGCGAGTTGGTCCCGATGTCCTGGCCGGCCACGTATTCCCCGGCGAGAGTGTCGACGAACCGGCCGAGCGCCCGCAGCAGGGCCGGATTCTTGTCGGCGCGGGAATCGCCAATCACCACGGACTTGCCCCCTCCCAGATTGACGCCGGCGATCGCCGCCTTGTAGGTCATGCCGCGAGCCAGGCGCAGCACATCGTCGAGCGCCTCGGCCTCGGTTGGATAGGGAAGCATCCGCACACCGCCCAGAGCCGGGCCGAGCGCGGTGTCGTGGATTGCGATGATGGCCCTCAGGCCCGTGTCGTTGTCGTTGCAGAAGACCACCTTCTCGTAGTCGTACTCGCCAAGTCGCTGAAAAAGCTGCATGCGTTGGTCGCGCTCCTTGTGATCTGGTCCGGTTCGTTCCGGCGTTTCCGGCCGGGACCGGCGTCTCCGGCTGGGAAGAGTCCGGCTCGGCAGAATCCCAATCCCGCGGGAACTCCGCCCGCAACCGCTCCGTGGGCGATTGGGCGGGCGCCGGATCGCGCCGCCGTCGCCCCGAATAAGCTAACGAACCGGCGGGACATTCGATGGGGGCGATTCCACCGGTCTCTTGCGGCTACCCCCGTCGCGCACTACGGTGCCATCGTTCGTGAACCCGGCGAATCAGAACCACGACCTTGTTCCGGAGATACAGTCATGCACCGACGCACCCCGGTCCTTGCGGCCATGGCCTTCTCTCGTCGCGCGCACCTTGCCGCGGTTGCGGCGATCGCTCTCGTTCTGCTTCTCCCAACCCTTCCCGCCGCGGCCCAGGCGGATCCGGAGGATGACCCGATCGCCGAGATCGTCGCCCGCCTCACCCTGGACGAATACAAGGCCACGCTGAAGGGCCTGACGCAGTTCGGCGACCGCCGCCAGGGGACGCAGCGCAATCGCGACGCGGTCGACTGGATCGAGGCCTGGCTGCAGGAGTCGGGCTGCACGAACACCGAACGCATTCACTACGAATATGCGCCGGTACGGTTCGCCGACCCGCCGCGCCGCACACCGACTCCGGCGCAGGCCGCCGCCCGCCGGGCCCGACCCCGGCAGAGCGACGACCTGACCACGCCGACGGGAGGCCTCGTGGGACGGCGCGGATCCGGCGCCGGCGGCAGCACCATCTTCGGCCACCGGGGCCGCACCGGCGTCAACCGCGGCCTCATGGCGCAGCCCGACGAGCGGATCCGCGAGCTCAACCGCGAGGAGCCGGTCGACGGCGACCGCTCCCAGGTCTACTGCACCAAGGTCGGCACCACCAACCCCGACGAGATGTACATCCTGGGCGCGCACATGGACGGTCACGGGGTGAACGAAGCGGTGGACGACGACGGTTCCGGCACGGCGCTGGTCATGGAGCTGGCCCGCATCTTCAGCTCCCCGGACGTGCAGACCGAACGCTCCATCCGCTTCATCCTGTGGAACAACGAGGAAACCGGACTGAACGGCGCGCGGGCGTACGTGGCGCAGCGCCAGGAGCTGCAGGGACAAGAGGATCCGCCGGGCTCCGGCCGGTATCCCGAGCCCCGCTGGCTGGGGATGATCCAGCACGACATGATGCTCTGGGACCACGGCGCGCCGGGCCCCGACGGGCGGGTCAGCCGCGACCAGCGGCCGGAAGCCGACGTCAATATCGAATTCCAGTGGAACTCGGAGATGGTCGACGAGTCGATGAACCTGGCGTTCCACTTCAAGTTCGCGAACGCGCGCTACGCGACGGACTACCCGGCCACCGTCGGCCCGCACATGACGAACACCGACTCCACGCCCTTCATGAACCTCGTCGCCGCGATCAGCCTGCGGGAGAATGAACGCGGCGCTCAGGTGGGCGCCGGGTGGAATCCGAACTGGCACCAGCCCACCGACGTGTGGACGACCTATTCGGATGACGATTTTCGGCTCGGGCTGAACGCGGCGCAGACGACGCTGGCCGCAATCGCGCAGCTTGCGGGGGCGAGTGTGGGGCGGTAGCGGTCAGCCCCCCAGCCGCGCGATCTCCGCCTCCGCGGCGATGTAGCCGAAGCCCGCCCAGCCGGACCCCTCCAGAATGCGGCGGAACATCTCCTCGGCCTGTTCGGGACGCCCGTTGTACAGGTGCCACGCGGCGACTCCGTAGGCGGTCGCGACCCCGCTCGGATCCTCGCTCGCCGGGTCCCAGAGCTCGTCGGCCGCGATCTCTCCCCGGTACATCAGAAGAAGCTGGTGGTAGCTCGTGTTCTCGATCACGTCCATGTCCGCCGAGATTCGCTCCAGGACGGCGGCCGCTTCCTCGTCGCGGTCCAGGCGGCGCAGCGCCATGTACCACCAGTGCGAGATGGCCACGAGCTGATCGGGGTTGGCGGTCACGGCGAAGTAGTCCTCGTAGGACCGCAGCGCGGTCTCGAAGTCGCCCTTGAGGTAGTGGGCGAGGGCGAGGTGATAGTGGATGTTCGACTGGAGCGTGCTCGTCGGGATGCCGCGCGCGTTTGGCTGGCCGTCCGGTTCCACCTCGTCGGGCTGTCCCCGGACCAGATCGGCAGCGTGGGAAAGATCGTCGATGGCGCGGTCGAACTCGCGGACGCTGATCCAGCGGTGGCCGCGGTGGCGGTACATGCGCGCGTCGCTCGGGTGTTTGGCGATTCCCTCCGAGAAGACCTCGATCGCCTCGCGGTAACGGCCGGTGTAGCCGATCCGGCGGCCCAGCCAGATGATCGCGTCGGCGTCGCCCGGGTTGGCCTCGTAGTCGGCGCGGGCCGCGGCCTCGTCTTCGGCCTGGCGGTTCGCGACCTCGGCCGGAGCGGGCGCGGGATGGAGCGGCTCGCCCAGCAGCGAGATGGCCTGGGCGCCCTCGGGAAGCGGGGTTGCGTCGGCTGCAGCGGTTTCGTCCGGAACCGCGTCGCCGGAATCGTTCCCGGGCGGATCGCAGGCGGCGAGCAGGGGCGCGAAGAGGGCGAGAGCGGCACAGGTCGCAGGGGGACTGCGGCGAAGGGAACCGGGGCGCAGAGGAAGAGGGCGTGCGAGAGTGGAGCGCATGAAGTCGGGCTGCATGATGGGTCTGCCGGGTCACGGGGGATAAGGCGTGCGATTCCCGACAAGGTTGGGTTGCGGGTTCGCCGGGGTCAACCGGAGGTGGCGTGAACGGCCCGGGCCGGATAGACTGTGCATCCATCGCCCGCAACGGAACCGGAGGTGTCCCGCATGTCCATTGGCAAGCCGATCCGAGTCTCTCGCCTTTTGTGCGCATTCGTCCTGGCCGCGCTCGCCGTCGCCGGGATCGCGCCCGGCGGACTCGCCGCGCAAACCGAGTCGTCCAACCCGCCGGGCCCGCCGCCCTCCGCGGCCGAGTCCGCGAATCCCGCCGCCGACGACCCCACCTTCAACCGCGACGTCGCGCCGATCCTCCAGCGCGCCTGCGTCCGCTGCCACCGCGACAACGGCGTCGCCCCCATGTCGCTCGTCCATTTCGACGAGGTAAGGGAGCATGCCGCGCAGATCGTTCGCCGCACCCGGATCCGCGACCGCGCCGGCGCCATGCCGCCCTGGTACGTCGAGAAGGACATCGGCATCCAGCACTTCAAGGACGACATGTCGCTGGCCGACCACGAGATCGATGCGCTGGAAGGATGGTGGCGCGCCGGAATGCCCGAGGGAGACCCCGCCGATCTGCCCCCGCCGCTCGAGTTCGAAGACGAGGTGGTGTGGGTGGCGGGCGAACCCGATCTGATCATCAGGTTGCCGGAGGTGCTGGTGAAGGGGGACGCGCCGGACTGGTGGGGCGACATCGAGCCGATCCCGACCGGGCTGGAGGAGGACCGTTGGGTCCGGTCGGTCGAGATCCGCGAGGTCAACGATGTGGGGCGCAGCGCCGACGGCGGTCACGAGGGGCGTCACACCGTCGGCGGCCGCTTCGTCGTTCACCACATGATCTGGAGCACCCGCGCACCGGCCTCCGCGGCGGGCGACGGTCCCAGGATCGTCACCTGGCCGGTCCACGAGGTCGGCCGCGAACCCGACATCTTCGACGAGGACGCGGGACGGTTGCTGCGCGCCGGATCGTCGATCGTCTCCAACTCGCTGCACCTGCACTCCAACGGCCGCGACACCCGCGCCCACCTCGAGATCGGCTTCCGCTTCCACCCGCCCGGTTACGAACCGAAGTACCGCCGCACGACCTTCGGGCTGGGCAACGGCTCCGACATCGACATCCGCGCGGGCGAGGCGGGCCAGGAGCTGCACGCCTACCAGGTCCTCAACCAGCACACCAAGATCGTGACCTTCGAGCCGCACCTGCACGCGCCGGGGATGCGCATGTGCCTGGAGGCGATCTGGGGCTTCAACGTCGAGACGATCAACTGCGTCGGCTACGACCACAACTGGGTGCGCGGCTACACCTATGCACAGGACCATCAGCCGATTCTGCCCAGGGGAACGGTTCTGCACATCATCGGCTACATGGACACCTCGGAGGCCAATCGCAATGTGCCCGACACGCGCAACTGGCAGGGCTCGGGGAACCGCTCGGTGGCCAACATGTTCATCGACCTGGGGATGCGCGTGACCCTCACCGACGAACAGTTCGTGGAAGAGATGGCGCTGCGCCGCGCGCGTCTTGCACTGGGGCCGAACGACCATGTGGTCGGTTGCCCGCTCTGCATGGTGATACCGGCGAATGGCGACCCCGACTATTACACGGCGGACGGGGGAGGGGAGAACGGAGACCGGGGCGACCCGGGTCGCGCGGGGCAGGATGGGCGCCGCGAGCGGGGGAATCGGTAGGGTGGCGAAGGGAATGGCGGAGTTGGCCGGGGCGCGTTCTCGGCGCCGCGCGGGCGTGAGGCCGATCCAGCGCAAGGCGGCGTGGAGCGCGGCGGCGAGCGCGCAACGCAGGCTCGACGGTTGTGGGACGGAGGCCGGTGGTGCGCCGAATCGTGGCCGGGTGGGGCGGGTCGCGCTTGTTTTCCTCCTCCTCGTCCTTGCTGCGCATGTTGTGACAGGCAACGCGGCGACCGCGGCCCAGAGCTATCAGCGCGGCCAGAACGTTGCGCCGGCCTTTGAGGGTTGGGAGCGCAACGACGATGGTTCGTACAGCTTTCTTTTCGGCTACATGAACCGCAATTGGTCGCAGAGGATCGATGTGCCGATCGGCGAGCACAACGGTTTTTCGCCCGGTCCGGCCGATCGCGGACAACCCACGCACTTTCTGCCGCGGCGCAATCGCTTTGTCTTCAAGGTGCGGGTGCCGGCCGATTGGGGCGACCGGGAGCTGGTGTGGACGTTGACCAGCAATGGCGTCACCGAACGCGCCTATGCAACCTTGCGGCCCGACTATATTGTGGACAACACGGTGGTCATGTCCGAAACCGGGGCGCTCGGGGCGGGGAGCAGCAATGCGCAGATGCGCGCGAATCAACCGCCGACGGTGGCGCTGGAAGGGCCGGAGGAACGCGAAGCGATTGTGGGCCAACCGGTTACGCTGACGGTGCATGTGGAGGACGATGGGTTGCTGCGGTCGCGTCGCCGGACGAGCGGGCCGCCTGCCACCGCCGCCGATTCCGCCCGCGCCGATTCGATCCGGAGCGCGCCGCCGACCTTCAGCGAACGGCAACTGCGGCCGCCGTCGCGGATTACGGTGCAAAAGGTGAACGGGTTGTTCATGTCGTGGTTTCTGTACCGGGGAGAGGGCGTTGCGGGGATGGGAGGGTCTGCGGGGGATGCGCGGGTTGCGGGTGTTGCGGGAGGCGTTGTTGGGGGACCGGGCGCGGCCGTCGGCGCGGATGACGCGGGCGTTGGGGCCGCGATTGACTTCGATCCGCCGCAGGTCAAGGTGTGGGAGGACACGCGAACGGGGGCGAACTCGCCGTGGGCGCCGCTCTGGATGCCCCCGGAGTTGCCGGAAGACGGACGCTGGACGGTGACCGTGACCTTCGACCGGCCGGGCAGGTACCTGTTGCGCGGCCGGGCCGACGACGGAGGGTTGTACGCCGACGTCGAGGTGACGGTCGTGGTGCGGCCGGCGGCGAGTTAGCGACCGGGGCGAAGGGATGTTTGCGCAGGTCCTGGGACGGGATTTCAATACGGCCGGACCGGTTCGGGCCGACGAGAACTACTGCATTCCGCCCCTGGAACGATTCGATCTGGACGAGGTGCTGGCGCTGATCGCAAGGGGGCGCTATTTCGTGCTGCACGCGCCCCGGCAGACGGGCAAGACGTCCACCCTGTTGGCGTTGCGCAACCTGTTGAACGGGGGATCGGTGGGCGACTACCGGTGCGCCTACATCAATGTCGAGTCCGGGCAGACGGCGCGCGAGGATGTGGGACGCGCGATGGGGGCGATTGCGGTCCAGATCGCCGGCGAAGCGGAAGACGGGCTCGGCGACATGGCGACGGCCGAGTCGATCCTGCGTTTCGACGCAACGAGAGTTCCCGACACCGCGCTCTGGAGCGTTCTGCGGCGGTTGGCCCGGGCTGCGTCGGCTCCGCTGGTTCTCTTCATCGACGAGATCGACGCGCTCGTGGGCGACACGCTGGTCTCGGTGCTGCGGCAGCTTCGGACGGGATACGCGCACCGCGGGGCGTCCTTTCCGCTGAGCGTCATCCTCTGTGGCGTGCGCGATGTGCGCAACTACCGGATCCGGGCCAGCTCCGAGCGCGATGTCATCGCGGGTGGGAGTGCGTTCAATGTAAAGGTGAGGTCGCTGCGCCTCGGCGACTTCATCGAGAGCGAGGTCCACGCCCTTCTGATCCAGCATACCGCCGATACCGGCCAGGAGTTCGCGCCGGACGCATTGCGGGCGGTCTGGGAGCAGACCCGGGGCCAACCCTGGCTGGTGAATGCGCTGGCGAAGGAGATGTGCTTTCGCCGCGAGCGGGTGTGGCTGCGCGACCGGCCGCTGACCGCGCGAGATGTCTTCGGGGCGCGGGAAGCGCTGATCCAGCGGCGCGACACCCACCTGGACCAGTTGGCCGACAAGCTGCGCGAGGAGAGGGTGCGACGGGTGATCGAGCCGTTGCTGAGCGGGGGCGAGGGCGAGTATGGGGATGCCGACAGGGATTATGTACGGGACCTGGGGCTGGTTGGGCCGGACACGCCCCTGCGGGTTGCCAACCCGATCTACGGCGAGGTGCTGCCGCGCGAGTTGACCTGGCTGCTGCAGGACCGGATGGTGCAGCAAACGGCCTGGTACGTCGGCACGGACGGCAGCCTTGAGGTGGACAAGTTGCTTGGGGCCTTCCAGGACTTTTTCCGACAGAACTCGGAGCACTGGATTCAGCGGGCGCAGTACACGGAGGCAGGGCCGCAGTTGGTCCTTCAGGCGTTCCTGCACCGGGTGGTCAACGCCACCGGCAGGATCGAGCGCGAATACGCTCTGGGCAGTCGCCGCGTCGATCTGCTGATCGTGTGGCCGGACGGCGGCGGCGGCGAGCGGCGCTACGTCGTGGAATGCAAGCTGGTTCGAGAGGGGCGCTCGCGGGAGCGCACGATCGCCGAGGGACTGCGCCAGACGGTCCGCTACATGGACATTAGCGGAACCGACGCCGGGCATCTGGTCGTCTTCGACATGCGCGACGGGAGAAGCTGGGAGGAGAAGGTGACGCGGGAGGAACGCAGGTGGGAGGGACGGACGATCGTCGTCTGGGGGGCGTGAGGACAGGGGCACCAATGCGATTCTTCAACACATCGGGCCCGATTGTGGCGGAGGATCACTACCATGTGCCGCCGCTGTCACGCTTGGGCATGGAGGAGTTGCTGGAGCTTGTCGAGCAGAAGCGCTACTTCGGGCTGCACGCGCCCCGGCAGACCGGCAAGACAACGGCGCTGGCGGCGCTTCGGGAGCTGCTGAACGAGAGCGGACGCCACCGGTGCGTTGGGGGGGGATGTGAGGTGAGTGAAGACCACGCAGGATCGGAGGGTTCGAGATGAAACAGGACGAGACGAAACAGGAACCGAATGGCGTGACCGCGAGTCCGGTCTCCAGGGAAGATGCCGAGCAAGAGGGAGGCGTGCGCCGCACGCTCGACCGGCAGATGACGCGGAACCCGTGGCGTGGCGGAGAGGGGTCGAGGGACCGGGGTTTGGCGGTCCTCTTCAAGACGATAGTCTTGATGGTCCTGATTGCGCTTGTTGGCCAAGCGTGTTCGGATGATCCGGTCCTGTCGCCGGTTGTGGAGATCGCCAGCGACCCGGAGGCCCCGATTGCGGCGGCATTCCAGGCTGATTCGTCGACGGACCGGGCGGCTCTCGTGGCGATCTACAATGCGACCGATGGGCCGAATTGGACCAACAACGACAACTGGGCCACGGACGCCCCGCTGAGTGATTGGTACGGCGTTACGATGCACGAAGTGGACTCGCTAACCGGCCGGGTCATGAAGTTGAGTCTCGGAGGCAATCGACTGAAGGGACGAATCCCATCCGACATCGGGAAGCTGTCGGCGCTGCATTCCTTGTCGCTCGGCAGGAATGACCTGATCGGCGAGATCCCGCCGGAAATCGGAGAGGTAGGAAGCGAGACCGGCATGGCACTCCTTTCCCTTGCCTGGAATCGGCTCACCGGCGAGATTCCGCCGGAAATCGGAAAGCTACGAGGACACTCATATGGTCCGTTACGACTCCGTCTCGATAACAATCGACTCGAGGGCAATATCCCGCCCGAGATCGGCCAGTTGACGCAGGTGTCAAGCCTGGAACTCGGGAACAACGACCTGAGTGGGCCAATTCCGCCGGAAATCGGGAACATGACCGCTCGTGGCACTCTTTCGCTTTACCTTTCCGGAAACCGATTGACAGGAGAGATTCCACCGGAACTCGGGAAGCTGCCAATGGATGAGTTAGTGATTGCGGGCAACTACCTGACCGGACCGATTCCGCCGGAAGTCGCTGGCAGTCCGGGGTTGAGATACTTGGACCTCTCGCGGAACGCTTTGACGGGAGAGATTCCACCCGAAATCGGCGAGTTTGGGTCCGACAATAACCAAACCAGTGTGTCCCTTCAACTGGACGACAACTGCTTCACTGGCCAGCTTCCGCCGGAGATCGGAGATGTGAGATTGCTTTACGTACTCGACCTGTCACGCAATTGTCTGACCGGAGCGATTCCACCCGAAATCGGGACACTTGTCAACCTGGAAACGATGCGTCTCTCCGAGAATGGACTCACGGGAGAGATGCCACCGGAGATCGGCAACCTTGCACGCCTGACGACAATTGAGTTGGCGCACAATTTTTTGACTGGCGTCGTGCCGACGAGCATGGCCGATTTGAGGAAACTGCGGACTCTGAACCTTGCGGAAAACGACTTGTGTTTGCAGGGACCGACCTATTCCGAGTGGTTGGCGAGGCCCGGATTGCGTGTTGTGGGGCGAATTCCGCTTTGCGAGGCGTCGCACGCAGCGGTATTGGTCCAGGCGGTGCAGTCGCTGACCCATCCGGTTCCGTTGGTCGCACACCGGGACGCGCTCTTGCGCGTATTCCTGTCCTCGCCGGATGTGGAGGGTGCGTTGTTGCCGGGAGGCAGGGCCACATTCCATCGTGACGGCACCCTGGTTCATGCGCTGGAGATCGCGCGCGGGCCAGGAACGATTCCGGCCACAGTCAGGGACTGGCCACTATATGCGTCGATGAATGTCGAATTGCCAAGCGAATTGGTGACGCCTGGGCTGGAATTGGTAGTCGAGATCGATTCCGTGCATCCGTCAATCCCGCGCCGGATTCCGGCAACCGGACGGATAGCCCTTGATGTGCGAGAATCGCCAGGATTCGAATTGACCGTGGTCCCCTTCATCCTGGAGAACGATCCAGATTCCACGGTGCTGCAAGCCGCGGAAGACATGGCGAGAGATCCGGAGCATCCGTTGCTGGCCATGTCCCGGACCCTGCTTCCCATTCAGAGCAGCAGTGTGGTCGCACACGCACCGGTACTGACCTCCACAACCGACGCCAACCAGTTGCTTGGGCAAGTTGGCGCGGTTCGTGCCATGGAAGGTGGATCGGGTTACTGGATGGGCATTCGAGACATGACAAGCGGCGAGCGCATCCGGGGCCTGGCCTGGACCCGCGGGTGGGTCTCGTACTCGGAAATGGTTGGCTCCTCGCCAAGCAGAATGGGTAGGGGGTAGCACGCTGTCAAGATGGGTAGGGGGTAGCACGCTGTCAAGCGGCTGGGAGGGGCGGGGTGTCAAACCGGAATAGAAATGTCCGGGGGTAGTGGAGTTGCCCCGCTATGA
>JAJEBW010000048.1 GCA_022822325.1 Gemmatimonadota bacterium
ACAACGTGCAGATGGAGGTGGAGCTGATCACGCCGATCGCGATGGACGAGGAGCTGCGCTTCGCGATCCGCGAGGGCGGACGCACGGTGGGTGCCGGCGTCGTCACCGAAATCATCGAATAGCGGAAGAATCATGGCGAGAGCGACGCAACCGCCCCTGCCGGCGCGACGGCAGGCGGGCGGAAGGACCCACAGGATCAGGATTCGGCTGAAGGCCTTCGACCACTGGGTCGTGGACCAGACAGCCGCCGACATTGTGCGGACGGCGCAGAAGACCGGAGCCACGATCCGGGGACCGATTCCGCTCCCCACCCGGCGCCAGCGGTGGACGGTGCTGCGCTCGCCTCATATCGACAAGAAGAGCCGCGAACAGTTCGAGCTCCGAACCCACAAGCGCCTGATCGACATCGTGGAGAGCCGTCCCCAGACGATCGACGCGCTCACGAAACTGGACCTCCCGGCGGGGGTGGACGTCGAGATCAAGGTGGATTGAACCGAGGACTGGATTCGAAGGAGGATCGACACAATGCCCGGACTGATCGGCAGAAAGGTGGGGATGACGCGGGTCTTCGACGAAGAAGGCCGCGCGGTTCCCGTGACCGTCCTTGAGGCGGGTCCCTGTCCGGTGGTTCAGGTCAAGAGCCTGGCCAGGGACGGCTATGCGGCCGTCCAGATTGGATACGGGGCCAGGAAGCACAAGCGAAGCAGCAGGGCGGAGCTGGGACACGCAAAAAAGCACGCGGATCTCGATGCCGCTCCGCGCCTCCTCCGCGAATTTCGCGCCGTCGAAGGAGAGGAATACGAGCCCGGCCAGGAGCTCACCGTGGATCTGTTCAGCGCGGGCGAGCGCGTCCGAGTGACCGGCGTTACGAAGGGTCGCGGATTCCAGGGAGTGGTCAAGCGCCACGGATTCGCGGGTCGGCCGGCCTCTCATGGCCACCCGATGGCCCGCACTCCAGGCTCGATGGGTCCCGGCACCGACCCCTCGCGGGTCATCAAGGGAAAGAAGCTGCCCGGTCGCATGGGCGGCAAACGCCGCACGATCCGGAACCTTGAGATCGTACGCGTGGATTCCGATCGCAATCTGCTCTTTGTGATGGGCGGGATTCCGGGCAGCCGCAACAGCTTCGTCCTGGTTCGGAGGTAGGGAGGCGTCATGTACTCCGCGCGATATGTGAAGATTGACGGATCCGAGGGACAGCCGGTTCCCCTGCCCACCACGCTCTTCAACGGCGTGATCCACGAAGGCGCGCTCTACCAGGCCGTCACCGCCTACCGGGCGAACCAGCGCCAGGGAACCGTCCAGAAGAAGAACCGGGCAGCCGTGGCCGGAGGCAGTCGCAAGCCCTGGCGCCAGAAGGGAACCGGAAGGGCTCGCCAGGGAACGATTCGGGCGGTTCAGTGGCGGGGCGGAGGCCGGGCGTTCCCTCCGAAACCACGATCCTGGCGACGGCGGTTGCCGAAGCGAGTCCGTATCCTGGCCCGCTCCTCAGCTTTCAACAGTCGTGCGGCTGCGGACCGCATCGTGGTCATCGAGGGTTTCGACTTCGAGGCCCCGAAGACCCGCAAGCTGCGCGAGCTCCTGTCCACGATCGATGTCCCCGGCAAGGCGCTGATCCTTACCGACGGGATGCGCCGCGAACTCTATCTCTCAAGCAGGAACCTGGCTGAGGTGCGCGTTCTTCCCTTCGGCCAGGAATCTCCCTTCGATCTGGTCTGGTCCGGATCCGTGATCATTGAAGCGGGCGCGCTCGCGCAGGTGGACGAAACGCCGCCGGCCCGAACCGGTTCCCGCCGCCGCCCGGTTTCCCTGGCGGATTCCGTTTCGGATATGGAGTTGGCCTGATGCGCGAGCCCTACGATGTAATCGTGGCCCCGGTCGTCACCGAGAAGACGACGGAGCAGATGGAGGGGAGCCTCTACACCTTCGTGGTGAATCCCCGCGCCAACAAGCACGAGATCGCGCGTGCAGTGGAGGCCCTGTGGGATGTGCGCGTCAGCGATGTCCGAACCATGCGATACCCCGGAAAGGCGAAGCGCGCTCTCCTCGGCCGCATGGCCAGGAACTGGGATCTGGGCCGTCGCGCCGCCTACAAGAAGGCCGTCGTCCAACTGGACGAGGGCGACCAGATCGAATTCTACGAGATGGGATAGGATCATGGCGCTGAAGAAGTTCAAGCCGGTGACTCCCGGAAGCCGCTTTCGCTCGACCACCTCTCGCGAGGCGATCACGCGCAAGGGGCCCGAGAAATCCCTGACCGAGCCGCTCACCCGCTCGGGCGGTCGCAACCACCACGGCCGCATCACCATGCGCCGACGGGGGGGCGGAAGTCGGCGGCGATATCGCAAGATCGACTTCAGGCGCGACAAGTTCGGGATCTCCGGCCGGATCGCCGAGATCGAGTACGATCCCAATCGGTCGGCGCTCATCGCCCTGGTTCACTACGAAGACGGCGAGAAGCGCTACATCCTCCATGTCCGCGGCATGCAGGTCGGGGATGTGGTCGCTTCCGGTCCCGACGCCGACATTCGGCCGGGCAATGCGCTTCCCTTGCAGCGAATCCCCCTGGGCACGGTGGTGCACAATGTCGAGATGAAGCCCGGCAAAGGGGGACAGATGGCCCGCTCCGCCGGGTCCGGCGTGCAGATCGTCGCCAGGGAAGGGAACTACGTCACCCTTCGACTCCCCTCCACCGAGGTCCGCCGCATTCACAAACGCTGTCTGGCCACGATCGGCCAGGTCGGAAATGTGGATCACGGTCTGCAGACGCTCGGCAAGGCGGGCGCCAGCCGTTGGCGGGGACGTCGTCCCAAGGTGCGCGGCGTGGCCATGAATCCCGTGGATCACCCGCTCGGCGGGGGCGAGGGCAAAGCCTCGGGAGGGCGTCCGCCGGTGACCCCTTGGGGCAAGCCCGAAGGCAGGAAGACCCGGAAGCGGAAGAAACAGTCGAACAAATTCATCGTCCGCGGCCGCAAGCGCGGGAAGGCGACGCGCTGAGCGGGTGCATCGCCGGGATACCGGGAGGGATTGAGAAGAGATGCCACGAAGCGTCAAGAAGGGTCCGTTCATCAGCGACAAGCTGCTGCGCCGGATCGAGGAGATGAATGCGCGCAGCGAGCGGCGGGTCATCCGCACCTGGTCGCGCGCGTCCACCATTTCGCCGGAATTCGTGGGACACACGATCGCGGTTCACAACGGCAACAAGTTCATTCCGGTGTATGTCAGCGAGAATATGGTGGGCCACAAACTCGGCGAGTTCGCTCCCACCCGTCTCTTCCGCGGTCATGGCGGCAAGCTGGCCGACAAGCGCTCGGGGAGGTAGAGAGTGGTCATGGAAGCACGCGCGATCGCGAGGCATGTCCGGATGAGTCCCCGGAAGGTCCGCCTCGTCGTGGATCTCATTCGGGGGCGTTCCGTCAACGATGCCATGACCGTCCTGCGCTTCTCCCCCAAGGCGGCGGCCGTGCCGGTCGGGAAGACCCTCCGGTCTGCGATTGCCAACGCCCAGGACCGCGCGGAACGGGACGGCGAGATGGTCGATGTGGACGATCTCGTCGTGAGCCGCGCATTTGTCGACGAAGGTCCCACCCTCAAGCGCTGGCGGGCCGCGGCGATGGGACGAGCGATGCCCCGCCGCCGCCGCACCAGCCACATCACCGTCGAAGTCAGCGAACAGGAGGGCTAGCGGATGGGTCAGAAAACCCACCCCAGGGGATTCAGACTCGGGATCGTCGCGGACTGGCGTTCGCGGTGGTACGCCGAGCGGGACTTCCCCGCGATGCTGAAGGAAGACCACATGATCCGCACCTATCTGGAGCGGCGCCTCGGGCACGCCGCCCTGGCCCGAGTCGAGATCGCGCGCAAGCCGTCCAAGGTCGTCATCACTCTGCACACCGCGCGCCCCGGCGTCGTCATCGGCAAACGCGGTTCCGAGGTGGACAAGCTGCGCGACGAACTGGCGGTGCTCACCAACGGCGACGTCTCCGTGAATGTGGAGGAGATCAAGCGACCCGAACTCAGCGCGCGTCTGGTCGCGGAGAATGTGGCCCACCAGATCCGGCAGCGCATCTCCTTCCGGCGGGCAATGAAGCGGGCGGTCCAGTCAGCCATGCGGGCGGGGGCGGAGGGAATCCGCATCCAGTGCGCGGGTCGGCTGGGCGGAGCCGAGATCGCTCGTACGGAGGGATACAACGAGGGCCGCGTGCCCCTGCATACCCTGCGCGCCGACATCGACTATTCGCAGGTCGAGGCCGCGACCACCTACGGGCTGGTCGGCGTGAAGTGCTGGATCTTCAAGGGCGAAGTGATCGAGGACCGCTTTGGCCGGACCTATTCGGCCGGACCGGGCGCATAGAGCGGAGGACGACCCATGCTGGCACCGAAGCGTATCCGCCACCGCAAGACCCACAAGGGCAAGATGCGGGGCAAGGCCTACCGCGGAAGCCGGGTTTCCTTTGGCCAGTACGGCCTGCAGGCGACCGAGGCCTGCTGGATCACGAACCGGCAGATCGAATCGGCCCGCGTCGCGATCACGCGGCATGTCAGAAGGGGCGGCAAGGTCTGGATCAGGATCTTCCCCGACAAGCCCGTCACGAAGAAGCCGGCCGAAACGCGAATGGGGAAGGGAAAGGGCAATCCGGAGGAATGGGTGGCCGTGGTCAAGCCTGGTCGCATCATGTTCGAGCTCGAAGGAGTTGGTGTCGAGACCGCTCGCCGAGCGATGGAGCTGGCGTCCTTCAAGCTGCCGGTCAAGACGCGGTTCGTCGTCCGCGAAACGCAGTTGTAGTCACCGATCGAAACCTGGGAGAGAAACGTTGAAGGCAGAGGAATTCCGCGATCTGGACAGTGCGGAGCTGGGGCACCGGCTCGGCGAGCTGAAGATGGAGCAGTTCCGTCTGCGGTTTCGGAGCGCGACCATGCAGCTCGAGAATCCGCGGCTCCTCCGCGAGATCCGCCGCGATATCGCGCGTATCAAGACCATTTTGCACGAGCGCAACACCGGCAATGGGTGACAGGGCAATGAATGACGAAGATCGCAACCGCCGCAAGGTCCGAACGGGGGTGGTGGTGGGCGACCGGGCCAACAAGACGGTGACCGTTCTGGTGGAACGGCGCTTTGCCCATCCTCTCTATGGAAAGCAGGTCAAGCGGACGCGCAAGTATCACGCACACGACGAAGAGAACGAGTTCATGGTGGGGGACACGGTTTCCATCATGGAGACGCGGCCGCTCTCCAAAACGAAGCGGTGGCGCGTGGTCGAACTCATTGAACGCCCCGCCTAAGTGGCTTCGAGCGGCGGCAGAACGGGCAGACTTCGATGATTCAACAGGAAACGATGCTGACGATCGCCGACAACTCGGGGGCACGGCGCGCGCTGTGCATCCGGGTGCTCGGCGGGTCGGGTCGACGCTATGCGCGGATCGGCGACCGCGTGATCGTCACGATCAAGGACGCCGTTCCCAACTCCGGAGTGAGGAAGGGAGAGGTGATGGAGGCTGTGATCGTGCGGACGGCCAAGGAGATGCGGCGCCGGGACGGCAGCTATATCCGCTTCGATGACAATGCGGCTGTCCTGATCAACCAGCAGAAGGAGCCTCGGGGGACCCGCATCTTCGGACCCGTCGGCCGGGAACTCCGCGAGAGGCGCTATATGAGAATCGTCTCGCTGGCACCGGAGGTACTGTAGGGGAATGAGAAAGAGGATCAGAATTGTCAAGGGCGACCGCGTACGCGTGATCCGCGGCAACCATAGAGATGCGGAGGGGACGGTCCTGCGCGTTCTGCGCGGATCCGACCGCGTCGTCGTGCAGGGCGTGAACATGCGGAAGCGTCACACCCGTCCCTCCCAGGAGAATCCGGAGGGCGGGATCGTCAGCTTCGAGGGGCCGATTCACCTCTCGAACGTCATGCTCATCGACCCGGCCAGCGGCGAGCCATCGCGGATTCGGATGCGCCTGGAGCCGGATGGCTACAAGGAGCGGATCGCTGTCAGGAGCGGCAATCCCATTCCGAAGCCCTGATGATTTCTCCGACCAACGGGAACGGGAAT
Organism: Gemmatimonadota bacterium; assembly: GCA_022822325.1. Lineage (GTDB taxonomy): Bacteria > Gemmatimonadota > Gemmatimonadetes > Longimicrobiales > Gaopeijiaceae > Bin94. The sequence continues at coordinate 6,051 of JAJEBW010000048.1, forward strand.
CCTTCCGACCAACGGGGCACACAGAGGGTTACCACGAAAACGAACGGGTTGGCCACGAAATGAACGAACCCAGACTTTTGACGCACTACCGGGAGGTGGCGCGGCCGGCGCTTCAGGAGCAGTTCGGCTTTGAGAATCCCCACCAGATTCCCCAGGTCGTAAAGGTGACGGTGAACGTCGGGGCCGGCGAGGGAAGCCGCGACCGCAAGCTCATCGATTCGGTCGTAGCCGAGCTTGGGGCGATCACCGGGCAGAAGGCGGTCGTTACGCGAGCTCGCAAGTCGATCTCCAACTTCAAGTTGCGCGAAGGCATGCCGGTTGGCGCCTCGGTTACGCTGCGGCGCCGCAACATGTGGGAGTTCCTCGACCGCCTGGTATCGGTGGCGGTACCCAGAATCCGCGACTTCCGGGGCCTCAAGACGCGCTCCTTCGATGGTCGCGGCAACTATACGATGGGAATTCGGGAACAGATCATTTTTCCGGAGGTCGACTACGACAAGGTCAACCGCATTCACGGGATGGACGTCTCCGTGGTGACCTCCACCGACAAGGACGACCAGGCCTACGCTCTGCTGCGACAGTTGGGCTTCCCCTTCCGGGGCGAGATTCCGGTGATCATCGGGGCGCAGGCCTGAGCGTCGGGCAGAGCAGCAAAGGAAGACAGCCGATCATGATGACCGATCCCGTCGCGGACATGCTCACCCGCATCCGCAACGCCGGAAGCGCCGGACACCGCTGGGCCGACATTCCCCTTTCGAGGCTGAAGGTCGAAATCGCCCGGCTGCTCAAGGAAGGCGCGTTCGTCTACGACTACAAGGTCCTCAACGACGGACGCCACGGACTGGTGCGCGTCTACCTCAAGTATCACGAAGGGAAGCCGGTGATCCGCCACATCGCGCGCGTCTCGCGGCCCGGGCGGCGCCGGTACGTCGGCGTGGACGGGATTCCGCGCGTGCGCGACGGGCTGGGAATGGCCGTGCTTTCCACCTCGCGAGGGTTGCTCACCGACCGTCAGGCGCGCGCGGCCGGTGTGGGCGGCGAGTTGCTGGCGGAGATCTGGTAGGAGACTTCGATGTCGAGAATTGGCAAACAACCGGTCGAGATTCCCGCGGGCGTTTCGGTGTCGTTGAATGGCCGGCGGGTTGCGGCGAAGGGTCCGCGGGGCGAACTGGCGCTGGAGGTCACCGAACCCATTACCGTCGCGTGGCAGGGCGAACCCGGGAAGGTTCTGGTGGTTCGCCGTCCGAGCGATCAGAAATCCCACCGCGCCCTTCACGGACTGAATCGCTCCCTGATCGCCAATGCCGTCGAGGGGGTCAGCAAGGGATTCACCAGGACGCTGGAGATTGTGGGGGTCGGCTATCGCGCCCAGCTACGCGGGAGTGGATTGGAGCTGCGGCTCGGATTCTCGCACCTGGTGGAGTTTACCGCGCCTGCGGGGATCACTCTTGAGGTCCCCAACCCCACGACCATTGTGGTGAAGGGCGCCGACAAGCAACAGGTGGGCCATACCGCCGCCGTCATCCGCTCCTTTCGGCCTCCGGAGCCCTACAAGGGCAAGGGAATCCGGTATCGGGGCGAGTATGTGCGGCGCAAGGCCGGGAAGACGGCCGGAAAGTGACGAAGCGATGATCAGGAGGAGCAGGATCAGGAAGAGCCGCAGGCTGCAGAGGCGGCGTCGGCACGCCAGGATTCGCAAGAAAGTGCATGGGACGAGCGAGCGACCGCGGCTGGCGGTCTTTCGTTCGCTGCGAAATATCGAAGGACAGGTGATCGACGACGACGCGCGTCGCACCCTGGTCGGAATGTCAACGCTGGCGCCGGAGTTCCGTGGCGATGCGGCCGCGGAGGGTGCGGGCAAGGTGGGTTCCGCGCGCACGGCCGGCAGGTTGCTTGCCGAGCGGGCACGGGCAGTGGGCGTCAAGACGGTGGTCTTCGACCGCGGTGGATATCGCTATCATGGCCGCGTCCAGGCCTTTGCCGAGGGCGCGCGCGAGGGAGGACTGGAGTTCTGATGGCCAGGGACAAGAAGAGGAAGAGGTCGCGCGACAACGCCGAGCAGGTCGAGAACCTCATTCACATCAATCGCGTAGCCAAGGTGGTCAAGGGGGGGCGTCGCTTTTCCTTCACCGCACTGGTTGCCGTCGGGGACCAGGGGGGGCGGGTCGGAGTCGCGCACGCCAAGGCCAGCGAGGTCGCCGAGGCGATCCGCAAGTCCTTCGAGCAGGCGCGGCGAAGCATGACGAGCGTACCGGTCGTGAACGGCACGATTCCCCACGAGATCATCGGGCGCTGGGGCGCGGCGCGCGTCTTGCTGCGGCCTGCGGCTCCCGGTACCGGAGTCATCGCCGGAGGACCGGTGCGAGCGGTCGTCGAAGCTGCGGGAATCACCGACGTGCTCACCAAGTGCCTGGGAACCAACAACCCGATCAACGTCGTGCGGGCCACGATGTCCGGACTCGAGTCGCTGGTCACCGCCTACGACGTGGCGGCGGCGCGGGGGATCTCGGTTCAGGAATTGGGGGTGGGGAAGGATGGCTAGGCGACTGCGAATCACCCAGGTGCGGAGCGCGATCGGTCGGCAGAGGATCCAGCAGCGAACCCTTGATGCGCTCGGCATCAGGCGTCATCAGCAGAGCGTGGTCCATGACGATTCGCCCGCCATTCGCGGGATGATCGCCAAACTGGATCATCTTCTCGAGGTCACGGAGGTGGACGGCGATGATTGAACTGCACAATCTACGGTGCCCGAAGGGTTCCCGGCGGGCGCGCAAGCGCGTTGGCCGGGGCGCTGGATCGGGCACCGGCAAGACCTCCGGACGAGGTCACAAGGGGCAGAAATCGCGCTCGGGCGGCCGGATCGCGGCGTGGTTCGAGGGCGGGCAGATGCCCTTGCAGCGGCGCATCCCGAAGCGTGGATTCAGGAATCGGAACCGGGTCGAGTACCAGGTGGTGAATGTCGGCGATCTTCGGTTCGTCGAAGGCGAGGTCAATCCGGAAAGCCTCCGGCGGGCGGGACTCGTTCGCACGCTGCGCACCCGGGTGAAGCTCCTCGGCGACGGAGTCGTATCCGGCGCTCCGCAGTGCTCGGTTCATGCGGCCAGCGCATCGGCCCGTGCCCAGATCGAGTCGGCGGGCGGATCTGTGACGATTCTGCCCTGGCAGGGTGGAGAGGAGGGGTAGAACCGGCATGGCCAATCCGATCCCGAATCTGTTTCGGGCTCCCGAGCTGAAGAGCAAGATCCTCTTCACGCTCTTCATCATGCTGATCTACCGGGTCGGGTCGCACATCACCGTGCCCGGCGTCGACGTTCAGGCGCTCCAGCAGCTCGCGGGCCAGTTCTCGCAGACCTTCCTCGGCGTCTACGACATGTTCGTCGGGGGTGGACTGAGCCGGGCAACAATCCTGGCGCTGGGAATCATGCCGTACATCTCGGCGAGCATCATGTTCCAGTTGATGGCGGCGGTCTTCCCCACCGTCGAGAAGCTCCAGAAGGAAGGCGAGGAGGGACGGAAGAAGCTCACCCAGTGGACCCGCTACACCACCGTCGGGCTCTGCCTGATCCAGGCCTACGCCTACGCCAACTTCCTCCAGGGACTGGGCAGCGCGGTCCCCTCTCCGGGGCCCCTCTTCGCCTTCACCACGGTGGTCACGCTGACCGTCGGCGGCGTCTTCGTGATGTGGCTGGGCGAACAGATCACCGAGCGAGGGGTGGGAAACGGCATGTCCCTCATGATCTTCTTCTCGATCATCCAGGGTTTTCCGGGCGCCGTCATTCGCACCTGGGAGTCGTTGATGTCCAACGAGATCAGTGTCTTCGCGCTGATCGTGCTGGTGGGAATCCTGGTGGGCATCACCGCCGGCGTCGTCGGCATGACCATGGCGGCCCGCAGGATCCCCGTGCAGATTCCGCGGAAGGTGATGGGGCGGGGGCGGATTCGCGAGGGCCAGAAGAGCCACATCCCCTTGCGGATCAACTCGGCCGGGGTCATGCCGATCATCTTTGCGCAGTCCTTCATCGTCGTTCCGGGGACCATCGCGGCGTTCAGCACCATCCCCGTGGTCGAGGATCTGGCGGCCATCTTCCAGCCGGGCAACTGGGCGTACTACATCACCTACGCGATTCTGATCATCTTCTTCACCTATTTCTACACCGCGATCATCTTCAATCCGGTTGATCTGGCGGAGAATCTGAAGAAGCAGGGCGCCTTCATTCCCGGGGTCAAGCCCGGCGCGCGCACCGCCGAATACATCGACCGCATCCTCACTCGCGTCACCCTGCCGGGATCGATCTATCTGGCCTTCATCGCCCTGGTGCCCTTTCTGATCTTCGACGCCTTCGGAATCCAGAACTTCGCCTTCGGAGGAACGAGTCTCCTGATCGTGGTGGGCGTGGGCCTCGATACGGTCCAGCAGGCGCAGCAACACCTCCTGCTTCGGCACTACGACGGCTTCATGAAGAAGGGACGCGTGAAGATGCGCGGCCGCCAGCGCTACATGTAGGGACGCGGGGAATCTTGACTACCGTTACCGGACCGGTCGTGGTTCTCCTCGGGTCGCCCGGGGTTGGCAAGGGCACGCAGGGCATGCGCCTTGGCGCATCGCTCGATTGGGCGCATGTGTCGACCGGCGATCTGTTGCGGGCGGCTCGGCGGGAGGGAACGGAGCTGGGGGTCAGGGCGAAGAGATTCATGGATCGCGGCGATCTGGTTCCCGACGAGGTGATGATTGGGCTCGTGCGCGACCGCCTGGCGGCGCTGGGATCGAAGCGCGGGGTGATTCTGGACGGTTTTCCGCGCACGGTCGGGCAGGCCGAAGCGCTTGAAGGGATGCTGGAGAGGGAGGGGCGGTCGGTCGCCCGGGTGGCGCTCCTGGAAGCCGATGACCAGCTTCTCGTCAGGCGCATTTCGGGACGCCGGTCCTCGCCCTCGGGACGGGTCTACAACATCCACTACGACCCTCCTCGCCGGGAAGGAGTCTGCGACGACACCGGGGAGCCTCTGATTCATCGTCCCGATGACAGCCCCGGGACGGTACGCGCCCGGCTGGCCGTCTACCGGGAAACCACCGAGCCGCTCATCGGCCACTACGAGCGGCGGGGCGTTCTGGCGCGGGTCAATGGCGACGGCACGATCGATGAGGTGCAGACCGAACTGCTCGCCGCGTTGGAAGCGGAAGCGCGGCCCTGATCATGAAGCGGAAAGGGTCGATCTTCCTGAAGTCGCCGCGCGAGATTCGAGCAATGGCGCGCAGCGGGGCGATCATCGCGGATCTCTTCCGGGAACTCAAGCCGATGGTGCGCCCGGGGGTCTCGACGGGCGAACTGGATCGATTTGCGGAGGACTTCATCCGCTCGCACTCCGGGGCGGTGCCCGCATTCAAGGGACTGTACGGTTTTCCCGGAAGCGTGTGCGCCAGCGTCAACGCCCAGGTGGTGCACGGGATCCCCAGCCGCGGCACCCGGCTCCGCGACGGCGACATCGTCTCGATCGACGTCGGGGTGAGGCGGCGCGGATGGTGCGCGGATTCGGCCTTCACCTTTCCGGTGGGCGAGATTTCCGCCACCGCGGCCCGGCTCCTGGAGGTGACTCGAATGGCGCTTGACATGGCGGTGTCCGCTGCGCGCGCCGGCGGCCATGTCGGCGACATCGGCGCCGTCGTGGAGCGGTGCGTGCGCGACACCAGGTTGTCGATTGTCCGCGATCTGGTGGGCCATGGCGTGGGCCGCAGCATCCACGAGGATCCGCAGGTGGCGAATGTGGGCCGGCGTGGCAGCGGCGAACCGCTGCGCGCGGGGATGGCGCTCGCGATTGAACCGATGCTGTCCGCCGGGACCGACGCCATCGTCACCCTTCCGGATCGCTGGACCGTCGTGACCGCCGACGGTTCGCTCTCCGCCCACTTCGAACACACGGTGGCGATTGCCGCGGCGGGCCCCGAAATCCTGACCGGAGGAGGGATCTGGGACGAGCCGGTCGCTGTCGAAGGCGTCGCGAGACGGGGAGCCGCCGAGCTTGCGGAAGCGGTCGGGACTACCGCGACCGTGCCGCAATGATTATCTTTCATATCTTTGCTCCGTATGGAGAGACCGAGTCCGAGCCGGAGGGTGCTCACCAATGAAAGTTCGAACCAGCGTGAAGCCGATGTGCGAGCACTGCCGCGTGGTCCGTCGCAAGGGGGTCGTGCGGATCATCTGCAGCCGGAATCCACGCTGCAAGCAACGCCAGGGCTGAGGAGAACCAGGGTATGGCACGCATCGCCGGAGTCGATCTGCCGCGCAACAAGCGCATCGAGGTGGCGCTGACCTACATCTACGGGGTCGGCGCCGTGCGTTCCCGGAGGATTCTCGAATCGGTCGGCATCGATCCGAATCGCCGCACCTACGAGCTCACCGACGAGGACGCCAGCAGGCTGCGCGTCGAGATCGAGTCCAAGTACAAGGTGGAAGGCACCCTGCGCACCGAGGTCTCCATGAACATCAAGCGGCTCATGGACATCGGCTGCTATCGCGGCATCCGGCACCGGCGGGGGCTTCCGGTGCGGGGCCAGCGCACCCATACGAACGCGCGCACCAAGAAGGGCCCGCGCCGCGCCATCGCGGGCAAGAAGCAGGCGCCCAGGAAATAGCCCACTCTCTCTCCGCTCCCGCGCTGCGGGGGAAAGGTGTCGTTTGGCCAGACCGAGAACGACCAGAACGAAGAAGACGAAGAAGACCGTCGCATCGGACGGGGTCGCCCACATCAAGGCGACCTTCAACAACACGCTGATCACCATCGCCGACAAGGCGGGCAACGCGCTCGTGTGGGCGTCGGCGGGAACGGCCGGCTTCAAGGGATCGAAGAAGTCGACCCCCTTCGCGGCGACCCTGGCGGCCGAACAGGCCGGGCGGGAGGCCGTGGCCATGGGGGTTCGCAATGTGGTTGTACGGGTTCAGGGCCCGGGTTCCGGCCGGGAATCGGCGATTCAGGCCCTGGCCGCCGCCGGGCTCGGCATTCAGTCGATTCACGATGTCACGCCGCTGCCGCACAACGGATGCCGCCCGCCCAAGAAGCGGCGCGTCTGAGGAAGCAGGAAACCGATTCATGTCACGATATACAGGTCCGGTCTGCAAGCGCTGTCGCAGGGAGGGCGAGAAGCTCTTCCTCAAGGGATTCAAGTGCTACACCGAGAAGTGTCCGGTCGAGCGCCGCCAGTATCCGCCCGGGCACCTCGGGCCGGCGGCCGCGCGCCGTCGCAAACAGTCCGACTACGCGATGCAGTTGCGGGAGAAACAGAAGGTCAAGCGCATCTACGGTCTGCACGAGAAGCAGTTCCGGAATCTCTTTCGCTACGCGTCCGGGCGTCCCGGCATGACCGGCGAGAACCTCATCGTCGCGCTGGAGAGCCGGCTGGACAACGTGGTTTTCCGCCTGGGACTCGCAGCCAACCGCCGACAGGCCCGCCAACTGGTCCGCCACCGGCATGTGGCGGTCAATGGCTCGGTGGTCAACGTACCCAGCTATCGGCTCAAGGGCGGCGACGAAATCGCGCTGCGCGAGGGTTCCCGCGAGCTGGACGTGGTGGAGGCCAGCCTGGGCGCGCGCACCCGGCCGCCGCTCATGGACTGGCTGGCCCTGGACGAGAAGCGGCGCGTTGGCAGGGTCGTGCGGATTCCGGTTCGCGGCGACATCCCGCTGGCGGCGCAGGAGCAACTGATCGTCGAGCTGTACTCCAAGTAGACGAGCACTCCAGCCACACGCCTCCGGGAATCGGTTCGCCAACGACCGACAACCCCCGGGAGCGTCGCACGCCACCCCACGCAAAGCCGACATCGAGGAGGCAAATCGATGGTGAAGGACAGGATAGATCTCACGGGACTGGTGCTTCCGGAGCGCGTCGAGATCACCAACGAGTCGGATGACGGTCGCTCCGCCAGCTTCGTCCTGGAACCGCTGGAGCGCGGATACGGTCACACCCTCGGAAACGCCGTGCGGCGCGTCCTGCTCTCGTCGCTGCAGGGAGCTGCCGTCTGGGCCTTTCGCATTCAGGGGGTCGTTCACGAGCACCAGACCATTTCCGCGGTCGTCGAGGATGTTCACCAGGTGATTCAGAATCTGAAGTATCTGGTCCTCAGTCTGGACGACGATGTCGACAGCGCCGTTCTGGAGATTCGGGCCGACAGCGCCGGACCCGTCACAGCGGAGTTGATTCGCGGGCCGGCCTCGGTGAAGATCCACGACCGCACCCACCACATCCTCACCCTGGTGGACGACGTGGAGCTGAACATCGAACTCCGCGTGAACAAGGGCCGGGGGTTCGTTCTCGCCGACCAGCACCCCGAGCCGAAGAACGCTCCGGTGGATCTCGTCCTCGTCGACGCCATCTACAACCCGGTGCTGCGCGCCAACTTCACGGTCGAGGAGACCCGGGTGGGGCAGCGCACCGACTTCGACCGCCTGACCGTGCAGGTGCAGACCGACGGTTCGGTCACCCCCGAGGGCGCGATCCGATACACGGCCGAGCTGGTTCGGAAGCACCTGGAGTACATGCTCTACTTTGCCGAAGGTGGCCCTCCGGTCGAGCGGCCGCCGGGCGAGAGCGTGGGGCCCGCGCGAACCTTGCAATCGCTTCCGGACGAGACGGCGGAGTTGCTGGACACCTCCCTGGACGACCTGGTGGAGTTGAACCCGCGATCCCGCAACTCGCTGCAGCGGCATTCAATTGCCAGCCTGGGCGACCTCGTGAGCCGAACCGAGGAAGAGGTTCGCGCGATCGACAACCTGGGCGAGAAATCCCTTGGCGAGATCTTCGAATTCCTTCACCGGCACGGACTTCGCTTCGGAATGAGGATCAGGCGCGACGACGGCGGAAGACTCTTCCTTGCCGGCGGGGACATCGACGATGCCGGCCCCATCGTGGGCGAAGCGACCTGACGAGGAGAGATACCATGCGCCACAGAAAGAAGGGACGAGGCCTCTCGCGGTCTCCCAGTCACCGGCGGGCGTTGCTGCGCAATCTGGCGGCGTCGCTGTTCGTCCATGAACGCATCCACACGACGACGGCCAAGGCGCGGGAGTTGCGGCCCTACGCCGAGCGCCTCATCACCCTGGCCAAGCGCGGCGATCTTCACGCGCGCAGACTTGCGGCCCGGCGTATCGCCGATCGCGATATCCTGGGGAAGCTCTTCGACGAAATCGGTCCCCGGTACCAGGAGCGACCGGGCGGCTATACCCGGATTCTCAAGATGGGACATCGCAAGGGCGACGGCGCGGATATGGCGCTCATCGAGCTGGTAGATTAGTATCGTCGCTGGAAACGAGGCCGGAGCGGCCTCTCCAATCACCGGAAACTCAAAAGAAACAGGGAAGACGGATGGCTGCGAATCTCAAATCCCGCGCGGGAGCGGCGAAGCTGGGCGTTCCGCTGATGATTCTGTGCTTTCTGACGGTTGGCGGCTTCCTGTACTGGCTGTCCCGCTCGGCGGAGCCGACCGAGGTCGCCGAGGTCGTCGAGGAAACCGGGGCGGCGCTGGCCAATGTGGTCGCGCTGTCGGAGTTCTCCACGGGGACCGCGGCCTACGTCGGTCAGGAAGTCACCCTGGAGGGGATCGAGGTCGTGAGCCTGCTTGGCACGCAGGCGCTGTGGATGAACCTCGATAACGGCACGCCCTATCTGCTGCACCTCACCGAGATGGCCCTGGCCGATTCGGTCGCCGTTGCCCAGGGGGACGTGGTCACCGTCAGCGGCGCCGTGATGGAGATGTCGGACTCCATCCTCGACGCGTGGGCGGCAGCGGGAGCGTTTTCGCAGGAGACCGACCGGATTCAGGCCGAGTTTGCCGTGGACTTCCTCGAGGTGACATTGGTCATCGCCGACGCGGCGGAAGAGGGCGACGAGGAAGCGGCTTCGGAACCGTCCTCCTGAGGCTCCTTCCCGCTCTCTGAGCGCTGAACAGGCTGGGTGAAGGGTGGAAGCGGCGATTCGGGCCGATCCGGCCTTCGGTGTCATTGGCCTGGGATATGTGGGTTTGCCCCTCGCGGTGGAGGCGGCCCGGCACGGTATCCGCACGATCGGCTTCGACATCGACGATGCCGTCGTTGCGCGCATCCAGGATGGCCAAAGCCACATTCCCGATCTCGCCCGGGACGAGGTGGAGGCGGCGCGGCGGCTCGGCTTCCTCGAAGCGACCACCGCGATGGCGCGACTGAGCGAATGCCGCGCGATCGCGATCTGCGTCCCCACCCCCCTTTCGCGCACCCGCGACCCCGATATCTCGGCAATTCTGGCCGCCTCGCGCGCGGTGGCCGAGAATCTCACCCCCGCGCAACTGGTTGTTCTCGAGTCCACCACCTACCCCGGCACCACCCGCGAGGTCGTGCTTCCCATCCTGGAGGCGGGAGGCCTGAAGGCGGGCCGCGACTTCTTTCTCTGCTTCTCTCCGGAGCGCGTCGATCCCGGCAACGAACGCTGGAAGACGGGCAATACGCCGAAGGTCATCGGAGGGGTCACGCCGCGCTGCGCCGAGGCGGGGATCGCCTTCTATTCGCGCTTCGTCGAACGGATGGTTCCGGTGTCCTCGTCCGAGGTTGCGGAGCTGACCAAGATCCTCGAAAACGCCTTCCGCGCCGTCAATATCGGTCTTGTAAACGAGATGGCGCTGATTGCCGACCGGCTCGGGCTCGACATCTGGGAGGTCATCGAGGCGGCGTCCACCAAACCTTTCGGCTTCATGAAGTTCACGCCGGGTCCGGGGCTGGGGGGACACTGTCTGCCGGTCGATCCCCACTACCTCTCCTGGAAGATGCGCTCGATGGACTATCGCACGCGCTTCATCGATGTGGCGTCGGAGATCAATGCGGCGATGCCGGCCTTCGTCGCGGGAAAGGTCCGCGAGGCGCTGAACGGGACGAAGAAACCGGTGAACGGGTCGCGCATCCTCCTTCTCGGGGTCGCCTACAAGAAGGATGTGAACGATGTCCGGGAATCGCCGGCCCACGCGATCCTCGAGCTGCTCGAGCGGGACGGGGCCGAGGTCGCCTATCACGATCCCGAGGTTCCGGTGTGGCGGCTCCCGGGTGGCCGAAAGATCGCTTCGACGGAGCTGAACGCAGCGGCGCTGGCGGCGGCGGACACCGCAGTGGTGGTGACCGATCACTCCGCCTTCGATCCGCGCTTCATCCACAGGCACGCCAGGGTGCTGGTCGATGCCCGCAACATTACGGGGCGGCTGGCCGAGGCGCAGGCTTCGGGTCGGCCCCAGCGCTGGATCGTCAAGGGATGATGCGGGGTTGCGCGGCCGGGACCGCAGGGGACGAGAATCCGGGAGGTGCGTACGGCGCACCGGGGCGGCGGCAACGATGAAGATCACCGTGCTGGGCAGCGGCTATGTGGGGCTCACGACCGGGGCCTGCCTCGCCGAGACGGGCAACGACGTAATCTGCGTGGACATCGTGCCGGAGAAGGTGGAGGCGCTTCGCAGCGGGCGGATTCCGTTCTTCGAGCCGGGACTGAGCGAACTCGTCGCGCAGAATGTGGCCGAGGGGCGGCTCCACTTCACCACCGACGTGGCGGGAGCGGTGCGCGCGTCGCCGATCATCTTCATTGCGGTGGGAACGCCTCCCGACGAGGACGGTTCGGCCGATCTCCGGCATGTGATCGCGGCGGCCCGCGATATCGGGCGCGCCATGGATGGCGAGCGGATCGTGATCACCAAGAGCACGGTGCCGGTGGGTACGGCGTGGCGGGTGCGCGAGGCGATTCGCGCGAAAACCAGCCATGCGGCGCGGGTCTGCTCCAACCCCGAGTTCCTCAAGGAGGGGGCGGCGCTGCGCGACTTTCGGCGGCCGGACCGCGTGGTGCTGGGCGTGGACGACGAGGTGGCGGCCGAGACGTTGCGCGACCTCTACGCACCCTTCGTTCGGACCGGGAACGAGATCCTGGTCATGGACACCGCCTCGGCCGAGATCACCAAGTACGCGGCGAACGCGATGCTGGCCTCGCGGATCAGCTTCATGAACTCCGTCGCGCGGCTCTGCGAACGCACCGGCGCCGATGTGGACAGGGTGCGGCTCGGCGTGGGTTCCGACCGGCGCATCGGCCCCACCTTCCTCTTCCCCGGCGTCGGCTACGGCGGATCCTGCTTCCCCAAGGATGTACGGGCGCTGGCCCGCACCATGCAGGAAAAGGGTGTGAATTCCGGCATCCTCGACGCGATCGAAGAGATCAACGAGGGTCAGAAACGCTTCCTCGTCGATCGATGCGTCGAGCGGTTTGGCGAGGATCTCGCCGGGTTCACGATTGCGGTCTGGGGGCTGGCTTTCAAGCCGAACACCGACGACATGCGCGAGGCGCCCAGCCTGGTCACGATTCGGGAGCTGCTCGCACGAGGGGCGCGGGTGGTGGCGCACGATCCGGTGGCGATGGAGGAGGCCCGCCGCATCCTCGGCGACCGAATCGAGTTTCGCGCCCTCAACTACGACGTCCTCGACGGCGCCGACGCCCTGGTCATCCACACCGAGTGGAATCCCTACCGGCGGCCGGACTTTGCCCGGATCCGCCGTCTGTTGGCGCGGCCGGTCATCTTCGACGGACGCAACCTCTATTCGGTCGACGCCATGCGCAAATTGGGGTTCGAGTACCACTCCGTCGGCCGGATCTCCGTCGTCCCCTCCCCACCGGTCGGCGAGTAGGGCGTGCGCCTCCTCATCACCGGAGCGGCGGGCTTCCTCGGTTCACATCTGGTGGACCGGTTCCTCGGGGAAGGCTGCCATGTCGTCGGAGTGGACAACTTCGTCACGGGGCGCAGAGAGAATCTGGCCCACCTCGCCCAGCACGCCCGCTTCCGCCTGGTCGACCACGACGTCAGCCGTCCGCTCTTCGTTGACGAGCCCCTGGATGGCGTCTTGCACTTCGCTTCTCCGGCCAGCCCGGTCGACTACACCGAACTCCCGATCCAGACGCTCAAGGTGGGCGGTCCGGGAACGCACAACACTCTGGGACTGGCCCGCCGGCATGGCGCGCGCTATCTGCTCGCATCCACCTCCGAGGTCTATGGCGATCCGCTGGTGCACCCGCAGCCGGAGAGCTACTGGGGGAATGTGAACCCGGTGGGCCCCCGGGCCGTCTACGACGAGGCCAAGCGCTACGCGGAGGCGATGACGATGGCCTATCACCGCGCCCACGGGCTGGATACCCGGATCGCCAGGATCTTCAACACCTACGGCAGCCGCATGCGCCCGGACGACGGCCGCGTGGTCTCGAACTTCATCGTACAGGGGCTGCGGGGGGAACCGATGACGATCTACGGCGACGGTTCGCAGACGCGGTCGTTCTGCCACATCGACGACGAGGTGGAGGGAATCTCCCGCCTTTTCCACTCCATGCGAACCGATCCGACGAACATCGGAAATCCCGCCGAGGTCTCGATTCGGGAGCTGGCCGAAGTGATCATGGCGGAGACGGGCAGCGTGGCGCGTCCGGTCTTTCTGCCGCTTCCCGACGACGACCCCGCGGTGCGCAAACCCGATATCGCGGTGGCGCGGCGCGAGCTCGGCTGGTCCCCCCGCGTCGATCTGCGCGAGGGACTGCGGCGCACGGTGCCCTGGTTCCGCGAACGCGTCGAGGCCGGCGATGCCCGTCCGCGCACTCTGACGCGAGGCTGAACCGGCGGCGGTACCCGGTGGGCGGCAGGCAGGTCGTTGTGGACCCGCGATCGTCCGGCCCGGCCGGATTGCGCGGCCCGGCGGTGCGAGAAGTGGCACGAAGGGCGCGCGGCGAATGCCGGATGACGGCCGCAAGGGAGGAAGGCAACGCCTGCCCGGAACGGAACTGTCTATATTCCCAGACCTCCCGGAACGACGAAGTTCCCAGGACGACGAAGTTTCCCGAACGACGAAGCGGAGTGGTGCGCAGACGAATGTTCGCTGAAGTGCGAGGGCTGTTTCCCGGAGCGAGAATCCTGGGTCCGGCTGCGCTGGCGGTGGCCCTCGGGGGCTGCAACGGTGCGGATGGCGGGGAATCGCCCCTGGCGCGCGGCGACCGGGCCTTCGCGGAGGGCGACTACGAGGATGCGCTCGCGGAGTATCGCCTGTCGATGCGAGAGGATGCCGGGATGGAGGCGCTGCTTCGGGCCGCGCACACCCAGGTCGTGCTCGGCCGCGTGGACGAGGCGCGCGAACTCTACGACCGGGCCGTCCGGGAGGACAGCGCCCACGCCGACCAGGCCGCCTCGGATTTCGTGGCCCGGGCACGGCGCGCCTTTGCCGACCGGGACAGCTACGGCGGCGCCTCCGCGATTGAGGCCGCGCTGCACTTCCGGCCCGGGATCGTTGCGCCGGAACTGGTTCTGCCGATGGCGCGGCACTACAGCGGGAGCGGACGGCATGGGCGGGCGCAACCCCTCTACCTGCGGGTGCTGGGAACGCGGTCCGGCGACCCGGAGGTGGTATTCGAGGCCGCGTTGGCGCACATGGAGATCGGGGAGTGCGGCCGCACGATGCAACTGCTCGAGGAGTTCAACGAGCTCGCGCCGCGCCGCGAACCGGAGACGCGCTGGCACGTGGGAAGCTGCGCCTACCGTCTGGCCCGCGAGCTGATCGACCAGGGCGCGGTGGAAGCCGCGATCCCGCCGCCGGAAGATTCGCTGGCCACGGTCGCGGAGGAGGCCGAACCGGTGGACGCCGCCGCGACCGATGCGCCGCCGGTGCGCGACGACGAGGCCGGGACGGGGGAGGACGAGGCGGCCGGGGGCGCGGAGTTGGTGGCCGAGCCGGATTCGGCAGGGGGCGGGGAGGAGGGGGAGGAGGTGGATGTGGTCCAGCAGGTCCTCGGGTATCTTGATCTGGTGCTGGAGTTGGGAGAGCCCCGCACCGTTCTGCCCGATGCGTACTTCCAGCGGGCGGAGATCCTGGCCCGGCTGGGGGACTGCGCCGGGGCGATCGAGAGCTACAACATGGTCCCGCGCGCGGATGTCTCGGGATCGGGCGCGCTCATCCGCGATGCCCGGGCGCGCATCGACCAGATTCGCTTCGGCGAGGGAGACGGACCATGCTGAGATCGCTCGCCGCGGGCGCTCTCGCCGGCCTGCTCGGAGCCGCCTGCGCATCGGCGCCGCCCTACTCCGGGTGGAGCGAAGACCAACTCTTCGCCCATGCCCAGCGCGCCTTCGAGGACGGAGACTGGGACGAGGCCCGCCGCGCCTTCGAACGCCTTCTGATCACCTCTCCGGGGTTCAGCCGGGCGGTGGAGGCGCGTCACTACCTGGCCCGGTCCTTCTTTTCCGACGGCGAGTATCTGAGCGCGGTCTCGGAGTTCACCCGCATCGTCCAGGTCTATCCCGACGACGAACGCACCCCCGACGCATGGATGGGGCTCTGCCGTTCCTACGCGGCGATGTCCCCTCATCCGCAACGCGATCCGCAGTACACGATCCAGGCGCGGACCACCTGCCGCAATGTGGCAGGCGACTTCGCCGGCACTCCCCAGGGGGACTCGGCGGCGGCCGTGGCCCTCGAGATGCAGACCAAGCTCAGCGAGAAGCAATACCAGGAAGGGCTCTTCTACCTTCAGCGAGAGATCCTCGAGTCGGCCGAGCATGTCTTCCTCGATCTGCTGGAGGCCTACCCGGAGACCGAGGTCGCCCCCCGCGCCGTCGCCCGCCTGATCGAGATCTACACCGAATGGGATTGGCTGGACCAGGTCGAGGAGTTTACCGCGCGACTCCTGGAGAGCTATCCCGATTCGCCCGAGGCGCAGTCGGCGAACCCTCCGGCGCCGGGCGACACCGTCGGCGTCGTTCGCAGCCGCGCTCCTCCCCCGCCGGGGACCGGACTGGAGGGGAGATCGCGCTGAACCCGTCCCGGCCTGCCGCGGAGAGCGGCTCCCGGCGCGTAGGCATCTTCGGCGGCACCTTCGATCCGCCGCACATCGGACACCTGGCGGTGGCCGCCGAGGTGGCCCGGGAGGCTCGGCTGGATCGCGTGGAGTGGGTTCCGGCCGCCTTGCCTCCGCACAAGAGCGCTCGCTCGATCACCCCCGGAAGGACTCGGTTGCGGATGGTGCGTGCGGCGATTCAGGGCCATTCCCTCTTCCGGGCGAGCGAGATCGAGGTGGCGCGCGGAGGCGTTTCCTACACGATCGACACGCTGAGGCAGCTACGGAACGAACGCCCGCACTGGCGGCCGGCGCTGATCATCGGCGCCGATCTCTTCCGCGACTTCGATGCGTGGCGGGAGCCGGAGGCGATTCGGGAGTTGGCCGAGATCATCGTGACCTCGAGGCCCGGCGCCGATCTTCCGTCCGGCGCGACGCCGGGTTCGGGGGTTCGCGCGGTGGAGGTGACGCCGATTGAGCTGTCGGCTTCGCAGGTGCGGAAACGGGTGAAAAACGGGTTGGCCGTTTCAAACATGGTGGTGCCCGCCGTTCTGGCGATAATAGAGGGTGAAGGACTCTACAGGGAGAACGCATGATCAAGGGAATCATCAAGAAAATCGTCGGTTCGCGGTATGCGCGCGAAGTCAGGCGCCTCGCGCCGCTGGTGGACCGGATCAACGCGCACCAGGCCGACCTCGAGGGGCTGACCGACGACGAGCTGCGCGCCCGCACCGACGACTTTCGCGAGCGGATCGCGGGGCACACGCAGGAGACCGTCGACGAGATCGATTCCCTGCGGCGCCGGAAGCGCACCTCTGCCGACGCCGACGAGCGCGAGGAGCTGACCATCCGGATCGGGAAGCTGGAGGAGGAATACCGGACCCGTCTGGCCGAGGCGCTGGAGGAGATCCTTCCGGAGGCCTTCGCGGTGGTGAAGGATGCCTGCCGCCGCCTGGTGGGCCGCGAGGTGACGGTCACCGGGCACCGTCTCGACTGGGACATGATCCCCTACGACGTGCAGCTCATCGGCGCCGCGCAGCTCCACCGGGGGCGGGCGGCCGAGATGGCGACAGGCGAGGGCAAGACGCTGGTCGCCACGATGCCGCTTTATCTGAATGCGCTGGCGGGGCGGGGCGCGCACCTGATTACGGTGAATTCCTACCTGGCCCAGCGCGACGCCGAGTGGATGGGAGCGATCTACAAGCTGCTGGGGCTCACGGTGGACTGCATCGATCTGCACCAGCCGGGATCGCCCGAGCGCCGCAACGCCTACCGCGCCGACATCACCTACGGAACCAACAACGAATTCGGCTTCGACTACCTGCGCGACAACATGGTCCACACCCTCGAACAGAGGGTTCAGCGCGGGCACCACTACGCGATCATCGACGAGGTCGACTCGATCCTCATCGACGAGGCGCGAACGCCGCTGATCATCTCGGGTCCGGTCACGCGCGACACATCCACCCCCTTCAAGCAGATGGCCCCGGTGGTGGGGACGCTTCACCGAAAGCAGTCGCGGATGGTGACCCGGCTGGTTGCGGAGGCGCAACGGAAGCTCGATGCCGATGCGGACGACTACGCGGCCGGCGAGAAGTTGCTGGCGGCCAAGCGCGGCGGGCCGAAGAACAAGCGTCTGATGAAGCTCTTCGCCGACCAGCCCGGCGTCGTGAAGCTGGTGCAGCGGGTCGAGGGCGACTACATGCGCGAGAAGCGGCTCCACGAGATCGACGAGATGCTCTTCTTCGCCATGGACGAAAAGGGCAGCAACGTCCACCTCTCCGACGCGGGTCTGGACGAGCTCTCCCCGAACGATCCCGCGGCCTTCGTGGTGCCGGATCTGTCGGAGGTCATGGGCGCGATCCAGGAGGACGAGGAGATGTCGGTGGAGGACAAGCGCGCGCGCATGGCCGAGCTGGAGGCCGAGTACGCCGAGAAGTCGCAGCGCATCCATGTCATCCATCAGTTGCTGAAGGCCTACACCCTCTTCCACCGGGACGAGCGCTACATCATCGGCGACGACGGGGCGATCGTGATTGTGGACGAGTTCACCGGCCGACAGATGCCGGGGCGGCGCTGGAGCGACGGACTGCACCAGGCGGTGGAGGCGAAGGAGGGGGTGGAGGTCCGCGGCGAGACGCAGACTTTGGCCACGATCACCATCCAGAACTACTTCCGGATGTACGACAAGCTGGCGGGAATGACGGGGACCGCCGAGACGGAAGAGACCGAGTTTCACCAGATATATGGCCTGGACGTGTCGGTGATTCCGACGAACCGGCCCATTGCGCGCGACGACCGCGACGATCTGATCTTCCGCACCCGCCGCGAGAAGTACCAGGCGCTGATGGACGAGATCGAGCGGCTGCACCGGCTTGAGCTGCCCGTGCTGGTGGGGACGACGAATGTGGAGGTGTCCGAGACGCTCTCGCGGATGCTCAAGCGGCGCCGGGTGCGCCACAATGTGCTGAACGCGAAGCAGCACAAGCGCGAATCGGAGATCGTGGCCGAGGCGGGGCGTCCGGGGGCGGTCACGATCGCGACGAACATGGCAGGCCGCGGCACCGACATCAAGTTGGGCGAGGGAGTGACCGAACCGAGGACGGTGGGCTGGGCGGCGGGGCGGAATCTGGAGCTGGACAGCGTGGCCGCGACCGATCCGACCCGCTACGAGGCGCTCGAGGGCAAGCCGGACGACCACGTCATCGAAACCGGGGGACTCCACATTCTGGGGTCGGAGCGGCACGAGGCGCGCAGAATCGACCGTCAGTTGCGGGGCCGGGCCGGGCGGCAGGGAGATCCGGGGGCGTCGCAGTTCTTCCTTTCGCTGGAAGACGATCTGATGCGTCTCTTCGGCGGGATGGAGCGCATCGCCAACTACATGGACCGGATGGGGGCGGAGGAAGGCGAGGTCATCACCCATCCCCTGGTCACCCGTTCGATCGGGCGGGCCCAGAAGCGGGTGGAGGGCAACAACTTCGAGGCGCGGAAACGGTTGCTTGACTACGACGACGTGATGAACCAGCAGCGCGAGGTCATCTACGATCTGCGCCTCTTCGCGCTGGAGGGCGGCGAGGATCTCAAGGGCGAGCTCCGCGAGATGATTCGCCACACCATGGCGGACGTCTTCGAGGCCAGCCTTCCCGACGACGACCTGGAGGAGGATTTCGAGGTCTCCGGGCTGCGGCAGCGCATGCTCCTCGATCTGCACACGGCGCTGCCGCCGCTGGATGGCGAGCGGGAGGGAACCGTTGGCCGCGAGGAGGCGCTGGGAGCGGCCGAGGCGGCGGTGCACGAGGCCTTCGCGCGCCAGGTGGAGTCCTTCGATGAACATGCCGACCGCGTCATGAGCTTCGTCCTCCTCTCGACGATCGATGGGAAGTGGAAGGATCACCTCTACGACCTCGATCACCTCAAGGCGTCCATCGGCTTCCGCGGCTGGGGACAGAAGGATCCCCTGGTCGAGTACAAGAAGGAAGCCTATGAGATGTTCGTGAGCCTTATGGACGATATTCGTCGCACCGTGACGCGGCAGTTCTTCCGGGTCCGGCTCGAGCGCCAGCCTCCCCCCAGGGTGCAGCCGGCGGGTCGCATGCACTACACGTCCCCGGGAGCGAGACGGGCTCCGGCGGCGCGCGGACGGCCCGCCATGGCGGCGTCGAAGGCTTCGGTCGATTCCTTCGGGATGGCCGCCGGAACCCGGCGCGAGGCGGCGACGGCAACGGGAAGCACCGGCATCGACCCCGGCGCGGGCGCGACCTCCGTGGGCCGGTTGGCGACCAACCGCGGCGCACCGCAACCTCGCAAGCCGGTGGTGGCCCGGCGGACCCCGGGAAGGAACGAACCCTGCCCCTGCGGGAGCGGGCGCAAGTACAAGAAATGCTGCGGACGGGTACGCTAGCGTCACGGCCCCCGGAGGGGCGTCCCCGCGAAAGGCTGCAGCGCTTCGGTCCGGGACCGCTGTCGGAGGCGGAGCTGCTCGCGCTGCTGATCGGAGCGGGAACTTCGGCGCAACCCGCACCGGCGCTGGCCGATCGCGTACTGGATATGTCCCGCGGCCACCTCGGGGAACTGGCCCGGATCGACGTCGGCCGGCTGATGGAGATCAGCGGGATCGGAATTGCGATGGCGGCCCGGATCGTGGCGGCCATCGAGCTCGGCCGGCGGGTGGCCTCCGCGCGGCTGCCCCGTCGCGATCCCATCGCGGGACCCGCCGATGTGTACGCGCTCTTCGCCCCCACTCTGGCCTACCTTCCCCACGAGGAGTTTCACACGCTTCTCCTCGATGCGCAGAACGCGCCGATATGCCAGCGCCAGGTCACCCGCGGCATCCTCGACGCATCGCTCATTCACCCCCGCGAGGTCTTCCGGGACGCGATCGTGCTGCGCGCGGCGGCGCTCGTCCTGGTCCACAATCACCCATCGGGGAATCCCGAACCATCGCCCGAGGATGTCCGGGTCACGGAGCAGTTGAGAGGAGCCGGCGACCAATTGGGCATCCCCGTGATCGACCACATCGTCATTGCGGGCGAATCGTTCTCGTCGATTGCGGGAATCGGCGGCCTGAGCGGTGCGGACGACGGCTCCTGATTGTGAGGCGACGGAAGCGTCGTATCTTCGTGTACCGGCGAATCGCGCCCCGGTTCACCAAAACCAATCCATCCCGGGAGTTTTCATGTTCTCCACCCGCCCCGTTCTCCGGCTCGCCCTCGCCTTCCTCCTCCTCGCGCCCCCGGCCGCGGCCCAGACGCCCGACCCGACGGCCCCGATTCCCCCCGATCCGGCGGTCGTCCGCGGAACGCTGCCCAACGGACTGACCTACTTCGTCCACGCCAACGACCAGCCCGAGAATCGCGCCGCGCTGCGTCTGGTCGTCGACGCGGGCTCGATCCTGGAGGAGGACGATCAGCTTGGTCTGGCCCACTTCGTCGAGCACATGGCCTTCAACGGCACGCGCAACTTCGAGAAGCAGGAGCTGGTGGACTACCTCGAATCGATCGGCATGCGCTTCGGTCCCAGCGTCAACGCCTACACCAGCTTCGACGAGACGGTGTACATGCTGCAAGTGCCGATGGACGATCCGGAGGTGATCGCCACCGCCTTTCAGATCCTGGTGGATTGGGCGGGAGGCATCCTCTTCGATCCGGAGGAGGTGGACAAGGAACGCGGCGTGATCATCGAGGAGTGGCGGGGCCGGCGCGGCGGCATGGCGCGGGTTCAGGACGAGCAGATTCCGATGATGCTCCACGATTCGCGCTACGCCGAGCGGCTTCCGATCGGGGATCCCGAGATCGTGCGGACCGCCCCGGTCGAACGTTTGCGCACCTTCTACGAGGACTGGTACCGCCCCGATCTCATGGCGGTGGTGGCGGTGGGCGACTTCGACGCCGCCGAGATGGAAGCGATGATTCGGGAGAGCTTCGCCGGCCTGCAGGGTCCGGACAGTCCGCGCGCCAGGACCGAGGCGGAAGTCCCCTGGGACCACCCGCCGCTCGTTTCGATCGCGACCGATCCCGAAGTGCCGGTCAACCAGGTGCAGGTGATGTACAAGCAGCCACTGCGGGAATACGCCACCGTGGGCGACTTCCGCAACGCCCGCATCCGTTCGCTCTACACGGGAATGCTGAACCGGCGGCTCAGCGAGCTGACGCTCCAGGCGGATCCGCCCTTCCTCAATGCCTCTGTGGGTCTGGGCGGCGGGATCTCGCGCAACATGAATGCCGCGCAGGTCTCGGTCGGCGTGGCGCCGGGTGGAGTGGCGCGGGGATTGGAGGCGGTGCTGAGCGAGGCCGAACGGGTCGCGCGCCACGGCTTCACCGCCGGCGAGCTGGAGAGGCAGAAGACCTCGCTGCGGCGCGTGTACGAGAGCAGGCTGGCCGAGGTGGAGAACCGCGAGTCGGGCGGGCTGGCCAGTCGCTACGTCGGCGTCTTTCTGGAAGACGCTCCCTACCCCGCCGTCCAGACCGAGATGGAGCTCCTGGACGCCTTTTTGCCGGGCATCGCCCTGGAGGAGGTCAACGCCGCCGGGCGGGAGTGGCTGGATGAACCCGGACGAGTGATCCTGGTGACGGGTCCCGACAGGGAAGATGTGGAGATCCCGACCGAGGCCGAGGTGACCGGCGTCTTCGCGACGGTGGCGGGCAAGGAGATCGCTCCCTACGAGGACTCGGAGGTCGAGGCCCCCCTGGTGGCGGAAGTTCCCGCCGGTTCGACCGTTGTGGCGGAGGAATCGGTGGACGAGGTCGGGGTGACCATCTGGCGCCTTGGCAATGGGGTGCGGGTCGTTCTCAAGCCGACGGATTTCAAGGACGACGAGGTCGTCTTCTCGGCGCGGAGTCCGGGCGGGACCTCGCTGGCCACCGACGAAAACTTCATGGACGCGGAGATCGCGACCCAGGCTGTGGCGCAGGGGGGCGTCGGAGACTTCGACCAGATCGCGCTGCGCAAGAAGCTGACGGGGAAGCGGGCGTCGGTCTCGCCTTCGATCGGAGGGCTCAGCGAAGGATTCAACGGCCGGGCGTCGCCGCAGGATCTGGAGACCGCCTTCCAGCTCGTCTACCTGTACTTCACGGCTCCCCGCCGTGACGAGAGCGCCTTTGCCGCCTTCAAGGCCCAGATGGCGGCGGTCGATCCGGGCGCCATGCCGCAGTTCGTCCTCCTGGATACGATCGCGACCACCATGAGCCAGGGGCACCCCCGCGCCGGAGGCACCTTGGCCGACCAGATGGAAGCGATTCAGGCGGCGGATCTGGATGCGGCTCTGGACTTCTACCGGGATCGCTTTGCGGATGCTTCCGATTTCACCTTCTTCTTCGTGGGCGCCTTCGAGCTTGAGGGGATTCGGCCTCTGGTCGAGACCTGGCTGGGGGCGCTTCCCGATCTCGGCCGGGTCGAGTCCTGGGTCGATCTCGGAATCGATCCTCCCACGGGCGTGATCGAGAAGTTGGTGCGCAAGGGAGTCGAGCCGCAGAGCCAGACCCAGATCTTCTTCGTGGGCGACGGCGAATACTCGCTGGAGGAGGCGACCACGATCCGCGCGCTGGCCAGCATCCTTCGCATCCGCCTGCGCGAGCTCCTGCGCGAGGACATGGGCGGCACCTACGGAGTCGGCGTTTCCGGTTCGCTCTCCGACCGGCCCGACGACGAGTATTCGATCACCATACAGTTCGGGTCGGATCCAGAGCGGGCAGAGGAGCTCGCCGAGGTGATCTTCGAGGAGATCGAAAGGCTGAAGGAAGAGGGACCGGACGCCGAGACGGTGGCCAAGGTGCGCGAAACCGACCGCCGCTCCAAGGAGACCAACCTCGAGGAGAACGGGTACTGGCACGGACAGTTGCGGGCCTATGACGAGGCCGGAATGGACTTCCGCGAGATTCCGAAATACGACCGGATCGAGGGCTGGACCGCCGAGCAGGTTCGCCAGGCTGCGATTCGCTATCTGCGCACCGACCAGTACGCCCGGTTCGTACTGTTGCCGGAGCCGAAGGTGCCGTAGCGGAAGGGGCTTGCCCGATGCATCTCCGGGGACGTGGCGTTGTCCGCCTTTGGCGCACGGGCCCGGCGCGAGTGAGCGGATTTCCGAAGTTCCGCCGATGACGAGATCGCGGTCGGCGCGGCGGGAGCGGATCCGCGTACGGGTCCTTCCCGATCACGACAGCATCGCGCGCGAGGTGGCCGGACGGATTGCCGATCTGATCCGGGAGCGGGCCCGCGAGGGGCGCAACGCCGTCCTGGGCCTCGCCACCGGCTCCACCCCGCTCGGCGTCTACCGCGAGCTGATCCGGCTGCACCGCGAGGAGGGGCTTGACTTCGCGAATGTGGTCGCCTTCAACCTCGACGAGTACTTCCCCATGCGGCCCGGCAGCATTCACAGCTACCACCGCTACATGCGCGAGAACCTCTTCGACCACATCGACATCCCCCTGGCCCGCCGCCACATTCCCCGCGGCGATCTGGCGGAGACCGAGGTGGAATCGCACTGCGCCGACTTCGAACGACTCATTCGCGAGGCGGGTGGAATCGACCTGCAGATTCTGGGGATTGGACGCAGCGGCCACATCGGCTTCAACGAACCGGGTTCGATGCGCGATTCGCGGACTCGGCTCCTCTATCTGGACTCGGTGACGCGGTCGGATGCGGCGGCCGATTTCTTCGGCGAGGAGAATGTGCCTCCGCAGGCGATCACCATGGGCGTTGCCACGATTCTCGAGGCGCGCGAGGTGATCCTGCTGGCGACCGGCGAGCACAAGGCGCCGATTGTGCGGCGTTCGGTCGAGGGAGAGGTGCACGCCGACGTGGCCGCGACCTTCCTCCAGCAGCACCCCTCCGCGACGGTCTATCTGGATCCGGCCGCGGCCGCCGAGCTCACGCGCATCCGCACGCCCTGGCTGGTGGACGAGGTCGTGTGGACGATGCGCATGGAGACCGATGCCGTGATCTGGCTCAGTCAGCGCACCGGGAAACCGATCCTTCACCTCGCGACCGACGATTATCGCGAACACCACCTGGCCTCGCTGGTCTCGCGGTACGGATCGGCCGAGCCGCTCAACGGCCGGGTCTTCACCTCGCTCATGGCCAGGATCCGCGGGAAGAGCCGGTTGCCGCGCGGACACAGGATCCTCGTCTTCTCGCCCCATCCCGACGACGATGTGATCTCCATGGGCGGACTGTTGCGGAAGCTGGTCGAGAATGGCAACCGCGTCGCCGTGGCCTACCAGACCTCGGGCAATATTGCGGTGTTCGACCATGAGGTGCGTCGCTATCTGGATTTCATGCGGCGGGCGGCGCGAATTCTGGAGCCGTCCGGAATGGGGGATCTGACCGACCGGATCGGCGCGGTCGAGCGCGAGCTGACGAGGAAGGAGCCCGGCGAGATCGATTCGCCTGCGGTTCAGGATCTCAAGCGCGCGATTCGCGAGAGCGAGGCCACGGCGGCGCTGGAGACGCTGGGGCTGCCGAAGGCCAGGGGACGGTTCCTCGATCTCCCCTTCTATCGCACCGGCCAGGTCCGCAAGAACCCGATCGGCGCGGCCGACGTCGAAGTTGTGGCGCGGCTGCTCGAAGAGGTGCGTCCCGAGATGGTCTTTGCCGCCGGCGATCTCTCCGATCCGCACGGAACCCACCGCATGTGTCTGGAGACCGTGGAGCGCGCGCTGGAGGGGTACAGCGGTCCGCCGCCCTGGGTCTGGCTGTATCGCGGCGCCTGGCAGGAGTGGGGCGTGAGCGAGGCGACCGTTCTGGTTCCCCTTTCGGATGGCGAGCTGCACGGCAAGGTTCAGGCGATCTTTCGGCACGAGTCGCAGAAGGACTCGGCGCCCTTTCCGGGGTCCGATCCGCGCGAGTTCTGGCAACGGGTCGTCGATCGCAACCGCGCGACGGCCGATCTGTTGCGCACCCTCGGGTTGCCGGCCTATCGTGCCATGGAAGCCTACCGGGTCACCCGCGATGGGCGTCCGGCGAAGGCGGGCGAGATTCCGGGTCCGGTTCCGGGCGGAGGCGAAGAGGCGGCGAAGTGAAGCGAAACCTGCAACAGGAGTGTAGATGATGTCCAATGGACGGGCGTCGAGTGGAGCGACGTCGCACGAACCGGGATCCTCCGAACGCCGCAGACCCGATCTCCGCTGGTCCGGCAGGGATTGGACGAGGACCGAAAAGTGGCTCTTCCTGGCGATCGCCGGGACGCTGCTCGTCCTGGGCCTGACGGGGACGGTTCGTTTCCCTGCGTTGGTCACATTTTCGAGTGGCGAATACACCCGGGAATACCACGATGCCGACGCCGAGGAACGGTCGGTCGCGATAACGCAAGAGCGCTGCTGGGGCATTCCCCTGGTCTTCCGACACTGCCGGATCGTGCATGGTCACCCGCTGTCCGGAGATGCTCGGTCGCCGTAGCGCTTCCCCGGCGGCGCGGCCGGCCCGCCACCGCCGGCTGCCAATCGGGCAACGTCCCTTGCGGCAACTCGTTCGGCCCAACCGGCTCCTGCGGTCCCGGTTCCGGGTGGCGCTCGCCTGGCGCGAGAAATCCGGCGACTACTTCCCCCGCCCCCGCAGCCACCCCACCACGAGCAGCAGCGCCGCCGCGAAGGCGATCAGGAAGGTGGCCACGGCCAGGATCGCGGGACTGATCTCTTCGCGAATGCCCGCCCACATCTGGCGCGGGATCGTGTTCTGTTCCACCCCTCCCAGGAAGAGCACGACGACCACCTCGTCGAAGGAGGTGGCGAAGGCGAAGAGGGCCCCCGAGATCACCCCCGGCGCGATCAGCGGAAACTGCACCCGCGCGAAGGTCCGGAGCGGTCCCGCGCCCAGAGAGGCGGCGGCCCGGTTCAGCGTGCGGTTGTAGCCGCTCAGCGTCGCCGTCACCGTCACCACCACGAAGGGCGTCCCCAGCGCGGCGTGCGCCAGAATCAGCCCCAGGTGCGTCTGCCCCAGCCCGATTCGCGAATAGAAGAAGAACATGCCCGCGGCGGCGATGATCACCGGGGTGACCAGTGGCGAGACCAGGAATCCCATCGCCAGGCGGCGGCCCGGCATCTGCGGACTGGAGAGCCCGAGCGCGGCCAGGGTGCCCAGAAGGGTGGCGATGGCGGTTGCGGCCACTCCGATCGCCAGACTGTTCGCCAGTGCCCCGCGCCATGCCTCGCTCCCGGCGATCTCGCGGTACCAGCGCAGCGACCAGGCCTCCGGATCGAGCCGCAGCATCCCCTCGGTGAAGGTGAAGTAGGGTTCGGCGTTGAAGCTGAGCGGCACGATCACCAGGATCGGCGCCATCAGAAAGACCAGGACGCCCCATGAGAAGGCTCCGCGGGCAAGGCCGAGCGCCCGTTCCCCCCCGGTTCGCGCCTGCATGGCCGCTACGCCAGACTCGCCCGTTCTGCCCCCGCCACCCGGTCGTAGAGGAGGTAGAGACCGAGAACGCAGGCCAGGATGATCGCGCTGAGGGCGGCCGCCAGCCCCCAGTTGAGGGAGGTCTGCATATGGTAGGCGACCATGTTGGAGATGAGCTGTCCGCTGCTCCCCCCGACGAGCGCCGGGGTGATGTAGTATCCGATCGCGAGAATGAAGACGAGAAGACAGCCTGCGCCGACCCCTGGCAGCGTTTGCGGCCAATAGACGCGCGCGAAGGCCTGCGGCGCGGAGGCGCCGAGCGATGTGGCCGCATTCATGTGCGAGCGGGGTATGGCGCGCATCACCGAGTAGAGGGGCAGCACCATGAAGGGAAGAAGAACGTGCGTCATGGCGATGAAGGTGCCGGTCATGTTGTAGACCAGCGCAAGCCGTCCGTCGTCGGGGACCAGGCCGATCCCGACCAGGAGATCGTTGACGACGCCCTGTCCCTGCAACAGCACGATCCACGAGGTGGTGCGCACCAGGAGCGAGGTCCAGAAGGGAACCAGAACCAGCGCCAGAAGGGCGCCCGCGCGGCGGGACGGGGCGTGGGCGATATGGTGCGCGAGCGGGTAACCCAGGAGAAGGCAGAGGAATGTGACCCCGAGGCTGACCCAGAGGGTGCGCGCGAAGAGGCGCAGGTGGATGCGCCGGTCGGCCTCCTGGCGGACCACCGATCCGTCGGGGAGCCGCCGAAGATCGAGGGCGGCCAGGTAGTGGCGGGCGGTGAAGCGCTCGCCGGCTGTGCGAAGCGCGTGCCAGCTTTCCACCTCGGCCCACGCCGGATCGATGGCGGTCAGGGTTGCGCGCCAGGATCCGGCGGGGCCATCGGGAAGCCGCCGCCCCGTAACCGCGACCACACTGCGAAGACCGCTCCGCACTCGGTTGACGCGCCCCGCCACCCGTCCCA
Source organism: Gemmatimonadota bacterium (assembly GCA_022822325.1). Classification (GTDB taxonomy): domain Bacteria; phylum Gemmatimonadota; class Gemmatimonadetes; order Longimicrobiales; family Gaopeijiaceae; genus Bin94. Next base: position 33,698 of record JAJEBW010000048.1, read on the forward strand.
GAGTGCGTTCGTCGCGGGCCCGCGCCAGCTCGCGGGCGGCCGCCGCGAAGGCCTCCTCGCCGGGGAGGGAGAGGCCGTCCCAATCCTCCAGCGCGGCCAGGGTGGCGGGGAGCGCGTCGGCCACCACCGGGTCGTGGACGCTCCGGACGAGCATGGTGGCCAGCGGCGCGGCGAAGGTTGCCGCGACGAAGGCGAGGAGGGGCAGCGTCAGTCCGGCGGCGCGCAGCCGGGGACGCCAATCGCCCGTGGCCAGCTTCGGAGCCTTGCTCACCGGGCCAGCCAGGCGCTGAAGCGTTCGTTCATCTCGTCGGTGTGGTCCACCCACCACGCCCAGTCGCTGTGCAGCGCCCGCCCGAGGTTCGCCGGGGCCGTCGGCATGTGCGGCATCATCTCGATTCCGGTCGCGGCGTGGCGCCCCACCAGCGGCAGACCCGAGGCGCGCGTGGGGCTGTAGGAGATGTAGCGGCTGATCGCGGCCTGCGATTCGGGGCGGGAGACGAAGGCCACGAAGCTCCGCGCGGCCTCCAGTCTGGGTGTGCCGGCCACAATCACGACCTGGCCGAAGCTCAGGATCTGGCCGTCCCAGACGATCTCGAAGGGCTGCTCCTCCAGGACCTGGGCGTTGAAGATGCGGCCGTTGTAGGCCGTGGTCATCGCGACCTCGCCGTCGGCGAGAAGCTGCGGCGGCTGGGCTCCGGCCTCCCACCAGACGATCTCGTCGCGGATCGTCTCCAGCTTGCCGAAGGCGCGCGCGATCCCCTCGGGCGTGTCCAGGACAATGTAGATCTCCTCGGGGTGGACGCCGTCGGCCATGAGGGCGAGCTCCAGGTTGCCGAATGCCTTGCGGCGCATGCCGCGGCGGCCGGGGAAGGCCTCCAGGTCGAAGAAGTCGTGGATTGTGGCCGGTGCGGGGCCCGGGATGCGGTCGCGGTTGAAGGCGATGACGGTGGAGTAGAACTCGCTGCCGACGCCGCACTCGGTGAGGGTGCCGGGCAAAAAGTCATCCCCGGCGGAAGAGCCGTCGGCGCCGGGGGGCAGGAGCGATGGATCGATCGGTTCGAGCAGCCCCTCGTCGCAGGCGCGCACGGCGTCGGCCATCTCCATGGGAACGATGTCCCAGTGGACCTGCCCGACATCGACCTGGGCGCGCACCTCTGCCAGTCCCCCATTGTAGAGCGCGTCGCGGATGCGGATTCCCGACTCGGCGGTGAAGGGGTCGTGGTAGGCGAGCTTGCAGGCGCGCGTGTAGGCGCCTCCCCACGCGGCGATGGTGAGGGAGTCGTCCACTCCGCCGACGCATCCGGCGGTCAGGACGAACGCCGCCGGCAGTCCGAGGACGGTCGCGCAACGGAAACGCCCTTGGCGAGATCCCCCAAAGGGAGGCCGAATGTTGCCGGGAGCGCCTCCCGGAGCCGCCGCTGCCGCCGCAAGGCGATGGCCGCGCTTCATTCCCCCTCCCCCTCCCGAGGCCCCCCATGGTCGAGAACCCGGCAATCGGTCGGCGTCCACCCCACGCGAATCCGGTCCCCCTCCAGCACCCGGCCCTGGCCCAGCACATTCGGGATCTTGGCGATGAAGCCCTCCCGGCCGCAGGTCTCCATGCGGAGGCGCAGGTGGTCGCCCACAAAGGTGATCTGTTCGAGATGCGCCTCGAAGTCGTTGGTGTAGCGCCCCGCCTCGGGCTGGATCTCGACGCGCTCCGGACGAATCGAGAGGGTCACGCGATCGCCCTCGGAACATTCGACGACGCGCAGCCCGGTGACGGTCTCGTCCCCCACCCGCACCTCGCAGAGTTCGTCCCGAATCTTCGCCACCCGCCCGTGCAGCCGGTTGTTCTCGCCGATGAAACGGGCCACGAAGGAGCGTTCGGGCTCCTCGTAGAGCGCCTCCGGGGGGGCGGCCTGTTCGAGCATTCCGTCCCGCAGCACGGCGATTCGGTCCGACATGACCATCGCTTCCTGCTGGTCGTGGGTGACGTAGACGATGGTGACGCCCAGGGTGCGGTGGATGCGGCGAATCTCGTATTGCATCTCCTCGCGCAGATGGCGGTCCAGGGCGCCGAGCGGTTCGTCCATCAGGACCAGTTCGGGTTCGAAGACGAGGGCGCGGGCAATCGCGACGCGCTGGCGCTGTCCCCCGGAGAGCTGTCCCGGCCTGCGCCCGCCGAATCCTTCCAGCCGCACCAGCGCCAGGGCCCGGTCGACGAGTTCGCTCTGGCGGGCGGGGTCGATGCCGCGCACCTCGAGGGGGAAGGAGAGGTTCTTCGCGACGGTCATGTGGGGGAAGAGGGCGTAGTCCTGGAAGACCATGCCGATGCCGCGCCGGCGGGGGGGGAGGGCGTGCACCGAGCGGCCGTCGATGCGGATGGCGCCGGAGGTGAGGGTCTCGAAGCCGGCGAGCATCATGAGGATGGTGGTCTTGCCGGAGCCGGAGGGGCCGAGAAGGCTGAGGAATTCGCCGCGGCGGACGGCGAGATTCAGGTCGCGCACCGCGAGGACGCGGCCGTCGTAGCTCTTGGAAACGCCGCCGAATTCGACGTGGGGCGGGTGGCGGGAGGGTGCGGGGTTTGGCATCATTGAAAGGTAACGCACCATGGCCTGCCGGATTGCCGGGCCGCGCACCGACGACCGTCAGGAACGGACGGATGACTGCTGCCGCACAGAGCGGGAGAACCGCGCAGAGCAGGAGAATCGAGCATCTGAGCCTGCCCGAAGAGCTCGTCCTGATGCTCCTGAACGAGGAAAACGGGTATTTCCACCAGGTGCCCGGGTGGAAGCTGAACTGTGCGATCGTCGGCGCGGTGCTCGCGGAGCTCTCTCTTCTGGAGCGCATCGATACGGATCTGGAGTCGCTCTTCGTCGTGGACGACAGGGAGACGGGCGACCCCGCCCTGGATCCGGTCCTGCGGGAGATCGCGGCGGAAGCGAAAACGAGGAATGCCCGCTACTGGATCGAACGGCTCGCCCTTCGCGCGGAATCGATCATCGATCTGACCCTGGACCGGCTGGTGCGGGAGAAGGTTCTCGAACACCACGAAGGCGAGTTCTGGACGCTGGCCCGCACCGCCTGGCAGCCCGACCCCTTTGCCAGGCCCCGGGAAGTTTCCGTTGGCCACTTCATACGGACGCGGATCAGCAACCTGATTCTGACGGACATGATTCCCGATCCGAGGGGTGTCCTGATCGTCTGCCTCGTCAACGCCTGCGATGTCTTTCGCTTCATGTTCAAGCTCGACGACGAGGCGGAGGAGCGCATCGAATTCATCTCCCGGATGGCCCTCATCGGCCGGTCCATTGCCGAAGCGATCGCCCACAACGCCTCCGGACCATTGCTCCGGCGCTCGCACCTGACGAAGCGAATCCCCACGATCAGGCTTCCGGAGTTGCTGCGCAGCCCCCATCTGCGAAATGGCAACCTGCCGGCGCTCCTTGCCGAACTGGCCACCAGGCATGGTCCCGTCTACAAGTTGCGCGTGCCCTGCGCCGAGCCCATGACCTTCCTCGCCGGACCGCAGATCAACCACTGGGCGAACCGGCACGGACGGATGTACCTCAGGGCCAGGGACTACTTTGCCGACTTCGAGCAGGCCTATGGCGCCTCCGGCGTGCTTCCGTCCCTGGACGGCGCCGATCATTTCCGGCTTCGCAAGGCCATGGCGCCGGCGTATTCGCGCAGAAGGCTGCAAAGCCAGGTGGATCAGCTCTACCGCCATGCCCGCCGATACATGGCCGCCTGGAAGGTGGGCGAATCCTACTCCGCGCGGCGGATGTGCCGACGGATGATCAATGCTCAGCTCTCGCCCATGTCGGTGAGCGTCGATTCGCAGGACATCTTCGACGACCTGATGAAATACAAGGAGCGCGCGCTCAACGTCCATGTCCTGCGCGTGTTGCCGGAGCTTGCGCTGAGAACTCCGGGGATGAAGCGCAGGGCAGCGGCGATCGACACCCTTCTGAGCCGTGTTCAGAGCGTCCATACGCCGGCGCAAAGGGCGGGTTGCCCGCGCAACCTCGCCGACGACGTGCTTGGCCTCAACGCCAGCGATCCGCAGTTGGTGCCGGAATCCAACATGCGCTTCGCACTGTCCGCGGCCCTGATCGCCAGCGTCTATCTTGGCGACGCCTTCAGCTTCGCGATCTACGCCATGGCGTCGCGACCGGAGCACCATGCCAGGATTCGGGCCGAAGCCGACGCGTTGTTCGGCAAGGGCGATCCCGATGGCGACGCCTTCACCAGGGAGGCGGTGGACGTCACGCAACGCTTCGTGACGGAGTGCCTGCGCATGTATCCGATCGTCCCCGTGTCGGTGCGAAATGTGATGAACACCTGTGTCGTGGAGGGTTGCGAACTGCCCGTGGGGGGACGGGTCCACATCGCCCAGACGGCGTCTCACTACCTGGAGGAGGTCTTTCCGGATCCCTTCGCCTTCGATATCGACCGTTACCTGGCGCCGCGTCATGAGCATCGCGGTCCCGGGTACGCCCCGTATGGGGTAGGCACGCACAGGTGCCTTGGCTTTCGCTGGATGGAGCTCCAACTGATGATCAACCTGCTGATGGTCGCGCACCACTTCACCCTTGAGGTGGATCCGGCCGACTTCAGGCTGCGGTTCGATCCGCTTCCGTCGATGAAGCCGAGCAGGAAGCTGAAGTTCCGCGTCGCCGAACGGATTCGCGAGCCGAAGGTCTGACGACGGGAGTTGCCGGGACCGGGCTTCGCGGACGGCGAGTCAGGAGGGCGCGGGGGCGAGGGTCCGACCGGAGCGGGCGCCGGCGCGCCGGTTCTTCCAGCGCAGGTGAATCGAGGACAGCGCGGGCACCAGGAACATGAGGATGGCGGTGGTGAAGAGGATGCCGCAGCCGACCGACGCCGAGAAGGGGACGAAGAACTGCGCCTGAATCGCGTCTTCCAGAATCAGGGGCATGAAGCCGAGGAAGGTGGTCAGCGAGGTGAGCATGATCGGGCGGAAGCGGCCCTTGGCGCCCTCGATGATCGCCTCTCGCACGGGGCGGCCCTCCTCGAGCTCCTGGTCGATGAAGTCGATCATCACCAGGGAGTCGTTCACCACCACGCCGGCGAGGCCGAAGATCCCGATGAAGGACTCCGAACTCAGGGCGACGCCCAGGACCCAGTGACCCAGAATCACCCCGATGAGCCCGAAGGGGACGACGGCCATGATGATGAACGGCTTGGTGTAGGAGCCCAGCGGGATCGCGAGCAGCGCGAAGATCAGGATCATGGCGATCCCGAACCCGGGCCCCAGCGCGTTCATGGATTCAAGCTGTTGCTGTTGCTCGCCTCCGAAGGTGTAGCTCAGCTCCGGGTCCCCGGCGACGAGCGGCGCGAGGATGTCGTCTTCCAGAACGGCATTGGCCTGCCCGCCGGAGATCACCGCCGGATCCACATCCGCGCTTACCCGGACAACGCGCTGGCCGTCCTGGCGATGGATGGCGGTCGGCGACCTGCCGGAACTCAGCGAAGCCACGCGGCTCACCGGTACCTCGGCGCCGGTGCCCGTCCGGACCAGCGAGCTCTCGATGTCGGTGATCGAGTTGCGTTGTTCCGCGGGCAGCCGCACATACACGCGCACCTCTTCGCGGCCCCGCTGCACCCGCAGGGCTTCCACGCCGAAGAAGGCGGCCCGCGTCTGTCCGGCGAGGTCGTCGAGGGTGAGACCCAGCGTTCGCGCCGCAGGCAGCAGGCCGAGCTGGATTTCGGGGATGCCGGGGGTAACGTCGGAGCGTATGTCGTGGACGCCGCCCACCTCGCGGAGGCCGTTGACCACGGAGGTCGCGATCCCCGGGAGGCGCTCGGGATCCGGATGCGACAGCACGGCCTCGACGGGGTTGCCCAGGTCGTAGATCTGGCCGCTGATGGTGATCGCGCGCGCATGGGGCAGGACGCCGACTTCCTCGCGCCACGCCCGCACGACATCGCCCGTGGGAATCCGCCGGCGCTCCGCGTCCAGGAGCTTGAAAGCGATGGTGGCGACATTGGCCTCCGGGTTCAGGTTGGGATTGGGACTGAGTCCCCCTCCCTCGATCCGCGGCCGTTGACCGACGGTAATCGTGACCCCGGAAAGGAGAGGGGGCGCGTCGGCGGGCCGGTTTTCGGAGACGCGTTCGATGGCCCGGTGGCCGGCCGCCTCCAGCTCCCGCGCCACCTCCCAGGTCTGTGCGGCCGTCGTCCCGTCCGGCATCTCCAGCGTCGCGGTTGCGAAATCGCCTTCGACCTCGGTGGCAAAGGTGAACGGAACGATGCCGGCCGGCAGCATGGCAAAGCACAGGATCAGCAGCGCCACGGCTGACGAGAGCGTCACTCCGGGCCGGTCGGTTGCGAAGGTCACCCCGCGATGCAGCGGGCCTCGCACGAACCTCGCCAACAACGAATCGACGCGACCCTGAATCCGGGCAACCAGTCGCCCCGGGCGCGTCCGGGGCGCCCAATCGGGGCCGTGGAGATGGTGCGACAGGTGGTTGGGCAGCACCAGCAGCGATTCGACCAGCGAAATCACCAGCATTGCGATGACGATGGTCGGCAGCGCCCTCCAGGTCTGTCCGACCCCCCCGGGAATGAAGAGCAGAGGGGAAAAGGCGGCTATCGTGGTCAGCACCGCGAAGATCAGCGGCACCTTGATCCGGCGCGCGCCGCGGATCGCCGCGAGGACGCCCGGCGTGCCCTTCATTCGTTCCAGGTGGATGTGCTCCGACACGACGATCGCATCGTCCACGACGACCCCGATGGCGAGGACGAACGAGAAGAGGGAGACCGCGTGGATCGCCAGGTCGAAGGCCATCATGACGGCCAGGGCGCCGATCCCCGAAACCCCGAGACCGACGGCCACCCAGAAGGCCAGCCGGAGTTCGAGGAACAGTCCCAGAGCGATCAGCACGAGCAGGAGCCCGAGAAGGCCGTTTTTGACGAGGATGGCGGCGCGCTCCTCGAAGGCATCGGATTCGTCGTTCCAGATGGTGATGTTCACGCCGTCCGGCAGATGAGGATTGACTTCGTCGGCGACGTGCTCGCGAACGGCTCGCGCCACATTCATCACCTTCTCGCCCTCGGCCCTGGAGACCTCGACGAAGACGGCCGGCAAACCCTGGTGCCGGACGATCAGATCGGTGGCCTGGAATCCGTCGCGCACTTCGGCGACGTCGCCCAGACGGACGACCGTGCCGTCGCCGCGGCTCAGCAGCACGATCTCCTCGAAGTCCTGTTGATCGTAGCTCTGCCCCAGGGTGCGCACCCGGACCTGGGACTCTTCCGTGTCGATGCTGCCTGCGGACAGGTCGAGGGAGCTGCGGCGAACCGTGTGGGCGATATCGGTCAGGGTGAGCCCGAGCGCCCGCAGCCGCTGCCACGGCACCTCGATCGAGATCTCGTAGTTGCGCACGCCGCTGGTTTCGACCTGGGAGACGGAGGGCAGCGCGGCGAGCTCGTCCTCGACGCGGTATGCGAGCTCCTTCAATGCCCGCTCGCTCACGTCGCCGTACAGGATCAGGCGCATGACGCTCTGGGCGTTGGTCATCTCCCTGATCCGGGGCCGTTCGGCTTCGCCCGGGAAAGTCCGGATTCGGCCGACCGCCGCTTCGACGTCGGCCAGGGCGTCGTTCATGTCCGTGCCCGCACGCATCTCCACCCTCACCGACGCCATGCCCGGGGCCGCCACCGACCTGACGGCCTTCACCTTGCCCAGCCCTTCGACCTCGTCCTCGATCCTGGCGACGATGGCCTCCTCCACCTCCTCGGGGGTGGCGCCCGGATAGGCGACGGAGACCTCCACCTGATTGAAGGGCACGGTGGGCCACGCTTCCAGCTCCAGCCCGAAGAACGAAGCCACGCCCGCGACGAGAATGCCGATCATCAACAGATTGGCGGCGACGCCATTGCTCGCCATGTAGGCGATCGGGCCCGACAGCTCGTCCTTGTTGGTGGATCTCATGGCGCGCGCCACTCTTCGTCAGCGGGCTAACTCTTTGGAAGCCGCTCCCGGCGCTTCATCGCTTCGACCTCCCGCTCGAAGTCCCTCCTGACCTCGTCAAGCTCCCGTCTTCTTCCGCCGCGGCTGAGCCGGAAGACCACATGGACCAGCCCCACCATCGCACCGATCATCAGCGCCACAAGCACCAACTCCATCAGTCCCAGTCCGAATGGCATCGCTTTGTCTCCTTGGATATTCGCGCTCCCTGAAGTCCGCGCTTCTCGGCATCGGTGTTGGTCGGCGTCCGTTCCCGATCTTTCCCGCCGCCGTTTCCGCCCTCTTCGGCGGTCCCGCTACCGAATCAACCGTAGCGCCTGCGGATGCTGCACGTCCAGTTCGTCGATCCGGACTCCCAGAATCTCGTTCGCCCCGATCTCGCGCACCAGGAAGTTCTCCGGGATCTCGACGCTGCCGAGCCAGCGCCCGTCGGCGTCGAATACGATCCAGTCCACCGCTCCGCCCCCCTCGCCGATCCCCCGGAAGGGCCGCAGCCAGATTGCGCCCGTCGCGTCCACGATCAGCACGGAGTAGGCCGGACGCGTCTCCGGCGTGGGCATGCCTTCCACCGCCTCGACGAAGAATGGCGGCAGCGACTCCACCCCGGGGGGCAGCGGCGGGTTGAGACGGACGCGGCGTTCGGCCTCCACCTCTTCCGGGGTCAGGGCAATCGGGTAGTTGGGGATTCGCACAATGCGGACGGTGTCGCCGGTCGCGTCGAGCTCCTCGATCTGCATGCGGTCGGATGAACCGACGAAGATTCGGTCGCCCTCGGTGTCGAGCACGGCCGCCTTGCCGAAGAGGGGAGAGGCGCTCAGCGCCTCGGTCACATACTCCTCCGATCCCGGCGAATGACCGATGCTGTCCACCCGCGCGCCCGCCAGGTCGTACAGCAGAAGGGCCTCCGGCGCCCGGACCACGCCGAGATGTTCGGGATAGTTCACTACCGCGCTTGCCACCATCGTGCCGTTGCCGAGGTAGCGCAGGTCTCTGAGGAGGAGGCGCGGTTCAAGCTGCATCGTGCGCAGATGCCGGAGGCCGGGGCCGAAGAGGGAAACCCGCCCGTAGATGTCCCGCGCCAGCAGCGAATCGCCGGCGAGTTCCAGTTGCTGAGGGTTCGAGAACTCGCCCGGGCCTTCGCCGTAGCCGCCCGCCGAACCGACGAACGCTCCCTCGGCCGAATAGCTGCGGATCTCGTTGGAGCCGCGATTCAGGACCGCGGTGCCCCCGTCCGGCAGGCGCACGACGCTCCGGACCCCGTAGAAGTTGTGCGCGTCGCCGTCGCCGGATTCGGCCAGATCGAGCAGCGGTTCCGGATCGACCCGCCACTGCGCCGAATCGCCCCAGGCGGGGGCAAAGGACTCGACGATCGCGATGCCGGCGCTGTCCCGTTGGACGGCGAGCGGCGGCGCGTCGCCGGTGGGGGCGCAGGCGGGAAGGGCGCAGGGAAGGAACAGGAGCGCAAGGGTGGTGGGGAAGGGGGAGCGGCGGATGGGCGCCGACGGGCCCGGGCGAGGGATGCGCCTTCGGGGCGGCCGATTCGGCGAATGGCGTGGGAGCGTTTCCATGCTGGACGATTTCCTGCTGGCGGACTTTGCGCATGCGGGGCCGGGACCGGGGCGGGGCCAGGATCGGAGTGACGTCGCCACCGGCGCAGCGCAAGGATACGATCCGAGCGGTTTCCGGGCCATACCCGGGAGCCTTCGCCTGCTCGAACGCAACGCCGGGTCCTTCCCGCCGGGCACGCTGAGCAACGCGAGGCGCCCGTCCACGAGCGGCCAGAGCCCGGAATCGCCGGTTCGCCCGCCCGGAATCAGCCCTCCGGCTCCGCGAAGGCGCTCTCCGCCAGCCGCTCCTTGTACCACTCCGGGAATCCTTTGGTGACCAGCGCCTGGAAGCGCCGCTCGAAGTGCTTCCAGAGACGGTCCTTGATCTCGTCAAGGCACTCCTCGCGCACGTCCTCGCGGATATGGCGGATGATCTTGCCGATCTCGACCGGAGTGCCGCCCTCGATCATTCCCTCTGCCAGGAGCCCGTTCACCACCTTCTCCCACCGCACCGGCCCGGAGACCGATTCCGCCAGCGCCCTGATGAACTCGGTCTGCTCGGTGCGCTTCCATTTCGGGTTGACGGCGTGGGCCTCCTTGAATCTCTCGGAGACGTACTTGGCCCGGATCGGCAACCCGTCCTCGCCGAAGATGGGGGCGTCCGCGACGCGCTTGACGACCACGCCCTCGATCTTCGGGCCGCCCAGAAAGGACTCCAGCTCCAGCAGCTCCTTCAGCCGGGCGGAACTCGAGAGCGTTCCCTGGTAAAGCCGGGGCACCGCCTCGATTCCGAGCCGTTCGGCGATGCGGGCCTTCTCTTTGTAGCCGATGTACGCCTCCGTTCCGGCGTCGACGTCGAAGAGCGCGATGTGGCCCTTCGGCACCCGTCCGTAGACCAGGGTGTTGTGCCGGGGCCGGCTGACCGCCTCGCCGCGATAGACGACGCCGGGGGCGAGCAGGCCCTCGTTGGCCATCTTGCGGATGGTGGCGACGGAGGCCGCGAAGAGGTTCGGCGGTTCGTCGAGATCGAGTTCGAGCCGCTTGGAGCGGACCGACAGGCGCGGGGGATCGTCCACCAGCCCCCAACTGATCTGCGAGCCGTCCACCTTCTCCTCGACGACGACCGGTTTGTCGAGCAGGCCCTGGGTGGCTCGGTGCCCGAGCGCATGAGTCTTTCCGTAGCGTCCAACCATTTCCAATCCCCTCCCGCTCCTTGAAGCGCCGCCGCGTCCGGAAGGATGCGGAGCGCGCCCGCACTGCGCCGCCGCGAGTGGCCCTTGCCTCCGGTTACCGCTTCAGCTCGATGGTGCGGTCGTGGAGCGGCTGGACCGGACGGGCGTTCATCGGATGAATGGCCGCGAAGGCGTCGATCTGGTCCTGCGAAATGGCAATCGATTCGGTCATGACCACCCAACTGACGATTTCGGAGCAGGGCGGGGTGGTGAGCGAACCGGGGTAGCGGAAGTGGCTGGCCCCGGCGGGAAGGAGCGCGCGCGGATCGAAACCGGCCAGTCTTCCGGGAGCGTCGCCCGGGGCCGGGATCGCGTCCCAGATCGCCTGAATGGAGGGATCGGCCTCGCCCGCCTCCATGAAAACTCCGATGACGGCGAGATCGCCCTCGGCGGCGGCATGCACGAAATGGAGCTCCAGCGGGGTGGCGGCGCCCTCGATGGTGTGCTCGCCGGGGGTGTGGAAGTGGAACTGGACAAGGTGGAAGTCGCGTCCCTCGAGGGTGATCGCGCTGCTCTCGGGCACATTCACCTGGGTGGTGTGGTCGTTGTCCACGACCTCGGCGTCGGCGCTCTGCCAGCGCACCTCGAGCTCGGCCGCTCCGCCATCGACCGCCCCCGCGATATCGACCGGGGACTGCCGCATGCCGCTGTCGCAGATGGCGAAGGAAGGATCGAGAGAGCCCCGCATCGCGGAGCCGGCGTCGCCTTCGTAGGACCAGTGGACCGCGCCGCCGGTCTCCTCTTCGTGCTGATCGTCCATTGCGGTCTCCTGGTCGGTTTCGTAGCCCTGGTCGCCCCGGCATCCTGGCAGGGCGAGGGCCAGGGCGAGCGTCGCGAGGACCGTGCCGGAAAGGGGGGTGGGCGCGCAGGGACCTCCTGCCGTGTGGGCGAATGGCGGCTGCGATGTCAGCGAACATTGTAAGTGCGCCCGTGGCCGAAGGGTAGTGCGTGCGGGGGCGGCGCCCGCTTCCCGGCGCAGGCCGGCCGGGCATAGCTCCCCCTTTCGGGATCGGTCGATTCGTTGCCGCCGCGGACGCCTGTCCCCTCGTCCTCCGGGACCGCCATGCTCCCCGCCGCGGCCGCCGGAGCGTCCTGTCGTCACTTCGGGCCCCGCCTTGCTTCCCGCTTCCCGGCTGTACATTCATTCCCCATGGCGACCAGGGATTCGCTTCCCATGGCGACCAGGGATTCATTTCCCATGGCAACCGAGGATCACTCTCCATGGCAACCAGGGCGGCGACCGAACGCGCGGCCACGATTCGCGGTCTTCCCCGGCCCCTGGCCCGGGCGATGGAGGCGTACGCCAACCGGCTGGACATCGATGCGATTCGGGCGGCCTGGGAGCTCGCGGCGGAGGCGCACGCCGGCCAGTTTCGAGCGTCGGGCGAACCCTTCATCACGCATTCGGTCGAAGTGGCCACGATCCTGGCCGAGTTCCAGCTCGACACCGACTCGCTGGTGTCGGCGCTGGTCCACGATGTGGTGGAGGACACGGTCGTCTCGCTGCAGGGGATTCGCGAAATCTGCGGCGACAATGCGGCGGCGATCGTCGATGGCGTGACGAAGATCGGAAAGGTGCGCTTCGAGTCGAGCACGGAGCGCCAGGTCCAGAACTATCGCAAGCTGCTCCTCTCGATGGTCCGGGATGTGCGGGTGATCATGGTCAAGCTCGCCGACCGTCTGCACAACATGCGCACCCTGGAATATCTGCCGCCCGGCAAGCAGCGTCCGATCGCGCGCGAAACGCGGGAGATCTACGCGCCCCTCGCTCACCGGCTCGGGATGGCAAGGGTCAAGTGGGAGCTGGAGGATCTGGCCTTCAAGTTCCTGGACCGCCAGGCCTACGACGATCTGCGGCGGTTGGTCCGGAAGCGCAGGCGGGAGCGGGAGCGGTACGTCGCGGCAATGAAGCGACCGATGGAGGAGGCGCTCAAGGCGGCCGGAATCAGCGCCGAGGTGGCCGGACGTCCGAAGCACCTCTGGTCGATCCACCGCAAGATGGTGAGGCACAACCGCGATTACGACGAGATCTACGACCTGATGGCGCTGCGCGTGATCACCGACTCGGAGCGGAACTGCTACGCCGCCCTGGGGATCATCCATGGGCGCTGGCCACCGATTCCGGAGCGCTTCCACGATTTCATCGCCACCAGGAAGTCCAACGGCTACCGCTCGATTCACACGACCGTACACGGCACCGGCGGGCGTCGCTACGAGATCCAGATCCGCACCCAGGATATGCACGACACGGCCGAACACGGGATCGCCGCGCACTGGATGTACAAGGAGGGACTGGAGAAGAAGGACGCGGGCGACGAGGCGCTGTCGGAGTTTCGCGGGATTATCGAGGAATGGCAGAAGGACGCCGGGGATCCGCAGGAGTCGCTGGATTCGCTCAAGATGGATCTCTACCACGAAGAGATCTTCGTCTTTACCCCGAAGGGCGAGGTGAAGAGGTTGCCGGCGGACTCCTCGCCGATCGACTTCGCCTTCGCGGTCCATACCGAGGTGGGGATGCACTGCGCGGGCGCCCGCGTGAATGGCCGCATCGCGCCGCTCTCCCGCCGGTTGAAGAGCGGGGACTCGGTCGAGATCATCACCAGTTCCCGCCAGAGGCCGAACCGCGACTGGCTCGGCTTCGTCAAGACCTCGCGGGCCAAGCAGAGGATTCGCCAATGGACTCGCCGCGCGGAGTATGCGCGGGCCCTCGATCTCGGCCGGCAACTCTACCAGCGCGCATTGCGCAGGACCGGACGCCCGAAGCCCGGCGACGCGCAGATGGCGAAGGCGGCCCGCAAGCTCGGCGTGGGGACCTTTGACGATGTCCTGGCGGGGCTGGCCCGCGGCGACATTGAGCCCCTGGGCGTGATCGGCGCGCTCTACCCGGGCGAGGATCCGTCGGTGGTGATGAGGCGGTCGCCCTCGACCCTGGAGCGGGTCGCCTCCAGGCTCCGGAGGTCCAGCCGCGCGGTGACGGTCCACGGGCTGGACAACCTGATGATGCAATACTCGCGATGCTGCCAGCCCGTCCCCGGCGACGACGTGATCGGCTACATCACCCGTGGGCGCGGGATGACGATTCACCGCGCCGACTGCCCGAATGTCCTCAACCTGAAGAAGGATCCCGGGCGCCGGGTCGAGATCAGGTGGAAGGCCGAACAGGGCGAGCGCTTCTTCGTGCACATCTACCTGAAGGGAACCGATCGCCGGGGTCTGCTCGGCGACGTCGCCAGCAAGATCAGCGAGACCGCCACCAACATTCAGGACGCCGACATGGGCGCGACCCACGACGGGAGAATGACCGCCGCCTTCATTGTGGAGGTAAAGGACCGGGACCATCTGCGGCGCGTGATGCGCGCGGTTTTGAGGGTGAAGGGGGTAACGAAGGTGGTTCGGCGCGCGAGCATGAGCGAGAGGGACCTCCGCGAGGTGGGGAAGCGCTTCGCCGGCACGGGAAGGGACCGTGCCTGACTTTCGCATCCAGGCGCCCTTCGAGCCCTCCGGCGACCAGCCCGCCGCGATCCGCGAACTCGTCCGGGGGGTGCGCGCGGGCGACCGCTTCCAGACGCTGCTGGGCGCGACCGGCACCGGCAAGACGCTGACGATCGCGCATGTCGTCGCCGAGTCGAACCGGCCGGCGCTGGTCATGTCGCACAACAAGACGCTGGCCGCGCAGCTCTACGGCGAGCTCCGGTCGCTGCTGCCCGGCAACGCGGTCGAGTACTTCATCTCCTACTACGACTACTACCAGCCCGAAGCCTATGTCCCCGCCACCGACACCTACATCGAGAAGGACGCCTCGATCAACGAGGACATCGAGCGGCTCCGGCTCCGCGCCACCTCCTCACTGATCGAGCGGCGCGACGTGGTGGTCGTGGCCTCGGTGTCGTGCATCTACGGTCTGGGCAATCCCGCCGACTACCGCGGCCTCATGCTGCACCTCGAGGTCGGCCAGGAGATCCCCCGCCGGGAGATTCTGCGCGGCCTGGTCGATATCCTGTACCGCCGCAACGACATCGCCTTCGAGCGCGGCGCCTTCCGGGCCCGGGGCGACACCATCGAAGTCTTCCCCGCCTACGAGGAGCAGGGGGTCCGAATCGAGCTCTGGGGAGACGAGGTCGAGCGAATCACCCGCTTCGATCCCCTCACCGGCCGGCCCATCGCCTCGCTGGATCGAACGGCGATCTACCCCGCCTCGCACTACGTCACCCGCCGCCGCACGATCGAACGGATCGAACCGCTGATCCGCGCCGAGATGGCCGAACAGGTCGCGAGCTTCCGGGCCGACGGCCGCCTCCTGGAGGCGCAGAGGATCGAATCGCGCACCAACTTCGACCTTGAGATGATGCTCGAGATGGGAACCTGTCCGGGGATCGAGAACTACAGCCGCTACACCAGCGACCGCCGTCCCGGCGAACGTCCGGCCTGCCTGCTCGACTTCTTCCCGGAGGACTTTCTGTTCATCGTCGACGAGTCCCACGTCACCCTGCCCCAGATTCACGGCATGTCGCGGGGCGATCGCGCGCGCAAGCTCACCCTGGTCGAACACGGCTTTCGCCTGCCCTCGGCGATCGACAACCGTCCGCTCACCTTCGACGAGTGGACGGGGCTGCTGAACCAGGCGATCTTCGTCTCGGCCACCCCCGGCGACTACGAGCTGGAGCTTTGCGGCGGGGTGGTGACCGAACAGATTATCCGGCCGACCGGTCTGGTGGATCCGCCGATCGACGTGCGTCCGGTGCGGGGCCAGGTGGACGATCTGCTCGCCGAGATCCGGGAGCGCGCCGAGCGCGACGAACGCGTCCTCGTCACCACCCTCACCAAGCGCATGGCCGAGGATCTGTCGGAATACCTTCAGTCGGTCGGGATTCGGGTGCGCTACATGCACGCCGACATCGACGCGATCGAGCGCATGGAGATTCTGCGCGCGCTGCGCCTGGGCCGCATCGACGTTCTGGTCGGAATCAACCTGCTGCGCGAGGGACTCGATCTGCCGGAGGTCTCGCTGGTGGCGATTCTGGATGCCGACAAGGAGGGATTTCTGCGCAACGCCCGCTCGCTGATCCAGACGGTGGGACGCGCGGCGCGGAATGCGAATGGAAGGGCGATCCTCTACGCCGATCGCGTCACCGGATCCATGCGGGACTGCATCGAGGAGACCGAACGGCGGCGGCAGGTGCAGACCGCGCACAACCGGAAGCACGGGATCGTTCCGAAGACGATTCGCAAGAGCGTGGAGGAGATCGAGTTTGCGACCCGGGTGGCCGACGCGCGCGAGAAGCCGGTGGCGAAGGTGGCGGAGCCGACGCCGGGCTACGCCGACGAGGTGGACCGGGAGCAGTTCATGCGCATCGTGGAGGAAGAGATGACGAAGGCGGCCGAGGCGCTCGACTTCGAGAGGGCGGCGGCGTTGCGCGACCAGTTGTTCGATCTGAGGGCCGCGGCGGGATGAACCCGGGCGGCGCCGGGAAAGGGGGAGGAAGCGGCGTGAGGGTTACCGAACCGGAGCTGGCCGCGTGGGGACGCAGGATTGGCGCGGAGGCGCGGCCGCCGGTCTTCATTGGGCTGAAGGGGCCGATGGGCGCAGGGAAGTCGGTGCTTGCGAGGGCGATCGGGGCGGGGGCGGGGGTTCGTGAGGCGATGCCGTCGCCGACCTTCAACCTGGTCTTCCGGTATGCGCCGGCGGAGGGGGAAGGGGGGGCGGGCGCGGCCGCGCTGACGCACGCCGATCTCTACCGAATCGAGGCCGCGGCCGAGTTGCGGGGAATCGGGTGGGAAGAGATCGTTGGGGACGACGACGCGATCGTCGTGGTGGAGTGGCCGGAGCGGGCGGCCGGAGAGCTGCCGCCGGACCGCTGGGAGGTGACGCTGCGCTGGGATTCGCGCCGCGACGACCGCCGCCTGGTCGCGGTCGAACGGATTGGCCACCCCACCCCTTTCCCCGCCTTTCCCCTGGTCGCGCGGTGAGCGCACGCCGCCCCGGCGGCCCGGTCCTCGCCATCGAGACCTCGGGCCGCGATGGTTCCGTGGCGCTGGCGATCGGGGGCGAGGTGCGGGCGCAGGCCCGCCTCGGAGAACCCCGCAACCACTCGGCGGCGCTCGTGCCTGCAATCGAGGATCTCCTGGCCCGGCGCCGGATCGAGGCCGCGCGGCTGGCGGGCATCGCGGTCGGCGCCGGTCCGGGCTCCTTCACCGGGGTGCGCGTCGGCGCGGCTGCGGCCAAGGCGCTCGCCTCCACCCTGCGAATTCCCCTCTTCCCCACCTCCTCCCTGCGCGCGGCGGCGCTGGCTGGCGGGGTTGCGGCCGGTCAGGCGCGCCCGCCCGCCCGCCCGGCACGCTCCCGCTACGTGCTCTTCGATGCGCGCGGCGGCCGCCTCTACGCCGCCTGTTACCGGGTCGCGACCGGGTCGGTCGCCGAGTTGATCGCGCCCCGCGCCGCGACGATCGTGGGAGTGCTGAATGGGCGGCCCTGGCGCAACACCCTCTTCATGGGGAGTGGGGCGGTGGCTCACGCCGACCTTCTGCGGGCCGCCGGCCACGCGCTGGCGCTGCCGCCGCGGGGCGTTCCCGACGCGCTCTCGGTGATCCGCGCCTGCACCTGGGAGCAGGCGGACCCGGCGGCGTGGGAGCCCGACTATCTCCGGGAGTGGAAGCCGGGATGAGGCGGATTCCGGAGGGGTTGCGGTCGCCGAATCCCCATGATTCACGCCCCCCGCTCGCGCAACCCGATGGCGCCGCGCGATCGCGGCGGCTCAACGACGTGCCGCGCCGCGACCTGCCGGCCCGGGCCAAACGCGCCGCGCCATTCATTCCGGCGGGATCGGCGCCCGGACGCCGCCGCCAACCGGCGCCTTGAGAAGATCGGCCCGGCCCACCTGCGAGAAATGGGGGATGGAATGTCCGGTTGCGGATCGGCCAAGGGCCGTGCCGATGGCAGCGAACCGGGGGTGCGGCCCGCCCGCCGCACCGACCTCGCGGCCGTGGTCGAGATCGAGGCCGCGGCCTTTCCCGATCCCTGGAGCGCCCGGAGCTTCGCCGATCTCATGGCCCGCCCGGATGCGGCGCTCCTGGTGGCGGCCGCGGCCGGGGAGGTGGCCGGATATGCCACGCTGACGCTGCGCGGGGCGGAGGCCGAGCTGACGAGCGTGGCCGTATCGCCGGGGCGCCGCGGTCGTGGGGTGGGGGCCGCACTGGTGGGGGGTGGGGTGGAGTGGGCGCGGGGGCGGGGGGCGGGGCGGATCCTTCTCGCCGTGCGGACCGGCAACGCGCCCGCCATCCGTCTCTACGAAGGCGCGGGATTTCGCCTGGCGGGCGTCCACCCCGGCTACTACGAAGACCCGCCCGGCGACGCGGCCATCTTCGTCCTGGAGCTGGCGGATTAGCCCGCTCCCGCTCGCGTCCCTCCCCGGTGATATGGTTCCGTCACGCGCACCCCACGCATTGTCCCTACTCCCTCCCCCCAATCTCCCGCCTCACCCTCGCCACCTGATCCGCGAGTTCCTCCTTCGACGGCAGGTACAGTTGGTACTTCGACGCGTAGATGTTGGCGTCCTCGGGCAGCGTCAACAAGCGGTCGACCGCCCGCGCGGTGACCCCCGCGTCGCCTCCTGCCTCCGCCGGCACAGCTCCATGTCGCCCCCTTACGCGCGCTGACCCTCGGAGGGGACCGGGTGGTGGCCGGGTTCGGCCGCGCGCACGTCTACATCGTCGCCTTCAACGAGTTCGACCTTGCGTTTCTGGAGCGGTACCGGATGCCCTGACCCTTGTTGGATCGCCGACGACGTGATCCACCGTGCGGTGGAACCAGACCGGGTGTTTCGGCAAGAAAGGCAGATCGTGCAGTCCTGATTGAACTTAGGGGGTTTCCTGCCGTAGATTGCCACTGCCGATGGAGCGGCCGATAACCGAGGATTCAGCGTTCCTCGGCCTGGCCGACCGGCACCGTACCCAAGGGCGCTCATCACGGGGGATCAGGGCATATGAAGACGTCGACCTCGATCAAATCCGCCTCGACGGCGCTACTGCTACTCCTCCTCTTGACGGCGGTCCAATGTCAGGCGGGAGACGCACGTGACGAGGGGTTGCCGGACGGGTCGGGCACCTACGATGACCTCGTTGCACTGTTCCAGGAATTCCTCGAGTGGACGGATCCGGCCAGGGCGTCGGGCAACGTTCCGAACCGGGACATCGCCGGCAGCGCGACCGACGTCTATCCCGACTACTCTGAGGCGACCGTCGAGCGGCGTCGCGCCACGATGCGGGACTTCCAGGCGCGGCTCGAGGACATGGCGGTCGTGGACTGGGAGCTCGATCAACGGGTCGACTATCTGGCAGTTCGTTCCCGATTCGATCGTCACGACTTCACATTGAACGTGTCCCGCCCCTGGTCCAGGGACCCCGGCTTCTATGTGGATCAGATGCTGCGCATCACCTTCGCGGACTTGCCATTGGACGACGACGGGACCACCGCGCTCCGGACGCGCCTCGAGGCCATCTCACTCCTGGTGGAGCAGGCCAGGAACAACCTGACGGAAGTAGCCGCCGACTACGCGGACCTCGCAATCTTCAATCTGACCAACGCCGACGGCGTGGGGCACGGCTACCCGTACCGGGCAACGCCGCCGGCCGGCGTTCTTGGCTGGTACGACGACTTCCTTGAGCGGGCGGCCAGGCAGCAACCCGATCTCCGCGCCGACATCGCCGCGGCCCAGGAGTCCGTCCGCGGCTTCCACGACTGGCTCGTCGCGAATCGAGGCGACATGACCGCGCAGGGCGGCGTGGGTCGAGAGATGTTCGACTGGTACCTGAAGCACGTTAAGCTCATGCCCTACGACGCGGATCAGATCGTCACGCTGGGCCTGCGGGAGCTGGATCGCCTCTGGAGTGCGTATGCGCTGGAACAGCACCGGAACCGGCATCTGCCGCCGCTCGAGCTGTCGGCGTCGGCGGAGGAGTATGAGATGCGGATCGACAGCGTCGACACGCGGATCCGCGACTTCCTGGTGGAGGAGGACATCATCACGATCCCGGACTACATCTGGGAGCTCGGCACGAACGTGCCGTGGATCGTCCGTCCCGGCGGCCCGAACTTCTGGGAACAGGTGCAGTTCCGTGACCCGACGCCCGATCACCTGCACGCCGTCATTCCCGGGCATCGTTTCGACGGCCTGGTCGCACGGCAAAACACGCACCCCATCCGCAGCAAGATCAGCAGCGGGGCGCGCACCGAAGGCTGGGCCACCTATCTGGAAGAAGCCGTCATGGAAGCCGGTCTGCTCGATGACGCGCCGCGGGTCCGTGAACTCATCCAGGTCTTCGGTATCTTCCGGGCCGCCAGGGTGCCGGCGGACGTGTGGCTCCAGCTCAACGAGATGACAGTCGACGAAGTCGTAGCGTGGTGGATGGAGCGCACCCCGTGGCTGGACGAGAACGTTGCGCGCGTGGACGCCGAGATCTACCTGCGCCGGCCACCGGGATACGGGCTCGGGTACGCGATCGGCATGCTGCAGATGAGGCAGCTCCTCGCCGATCGCAAGCGCCAGTTGGGCGACGAATTCGACCTCGGGGAGTTCCACGACACGTTCATGGCAGCCGGGCGGCTGCCGATCTCGCTGATCCGTTGGGAGATGACAGGCCTGGACGACGAAGTGCGGGATCTCTGGAAGCGGGAGCGGCTCAACTAAAAGGAGTGACAACCATGAAAACGCTGAACTCGGTCCTGGGCTTGTCGGTACTGTTGGCGGGGTGCGCCGGGGTCGGTGATGGAGAGCTCACCGATGCCGAGCGTGCGGCGCTTGCCGACTCCATACGTCAGTTCGCCAACGAGATGGTCGAGACCATCGACGGTTACGATGTGGACGGCTTCATCGGATATCACCTGGACGGCCCCGACTTCGCCTGGGCGAGCCGCGGGGAGATCACCCCGCTGGAGTCACATCGTGCCTCGATGAAGGAGTACTTCCCCGGCGTCGGAAGGAACGTGCACTTCACGCTCGGAGAAAGCACGGTGCACGTGCTGATCCGGGACGCCGCGGTGGCCACGTCGGTCATTCACTCGACCAACGTCGGCGAGGATGGAGAGCCGATCAGCGGTCACGAGGTCTGGAGCATCGTGGTGCAGCGCATCGAGGGCGAGTGGAAGGTGGTGCAGGTGCACGAGTCGTACCCGCCGTCCCCGGACCCCTAGCCGCGCGGAACGACACCGTCGCGATCTCGCCCAACTTGCGATCCGTTGGTGTTCGCTCGCGTCACCGTTTGCGTGGGAGAGGCAGCCAGATGGCCGTTATCGGTTCTGGGGCGAGGTCACCCGACCGGGCGAACGATTCACGCGCGTTCTTCAAGTCGTTACTCCGTCTGGTCGGGTGACGAACGGCACCGGATCCATCCGGCCAATCAGAACTACCGGGACCCCCGAGCGGCCAGCGCGACGACCTCGATGGCAGCCTCACGCATCGTTACCGCGAGCGTACTTCCGTCGGGGCTCGCGCTCGGCTGAAGCGCGCCCGGCACGCCGGTCGTCACCTGTTCCGTCGCGCCGCTGGCGATGTCGACCCGCCACACCTGGAAGGGCCCGGAGCCGTCGTTGCGCGAGTAGAAGAGCGATGTGCCGTCGGCGCTCCAATCGGGCGCGCTATACGGTTCGCCATTGGCAAAGGAGACCACCGCCGTGGGGATTCCTCCCGTGGCCGCCACCGTGTAGATGGTGACCCGTCCGTCCTCGAACGAGCGTCCGTAGAAAGCCAGCCGCTCGCCGTCCGGCGAAAAACGGGCTCCCATGGCATAGCCCTGGAAGCCGTCGAGCGGGACTCGGACAGGGTCGGCGACCGCGGACCCCGTAGCGGGATCGACGGCGACCGTGTACACGGACCCCGGGTTCCCCTCGAGCGGCGGACCGTGGCTGCTGAAGGCGAGCGCCCGCCCGTCCGGGCTCCAATCCGGCTCGCCCGTGTCCGCCCCCGGCCCGAACCGCGTGAGTCGTGTGGGTCGCTCGTTCCCGTCCACCGGGACCAGCCATATGTCGTCGCTCTGCTCCATGTGCGAGTGGAAGGCGAGCCAACGGCTGTCGGGCGACCATGCGGCCCCGTAGTCTTCGCCCTCCTCCGAGACAAGCGTTCGGATCGCACCGACCGGGGCGCCTCCGGCGTCGAGGTCAAGGACGCCCAGGTCGAAGTCGATGGGCATGCGGGTGCGTCGCCAGGAGAAGGTGATGAACCCCAGCGACCCACCGCCGGGGTGCCAGGAAGGCAGAAAGGCGCTCATGGAATCTGCCCGCAAGACATCGGCGGGCTCCCCTCCGGTCACCGGCACGAGGCCCACCGTGGTGCGCGTGTGGTACACACTGAGAGCGACGCGGCCGTCGGCGAGCGGCGTGACCGCGAGTGCGTCACGGCCGGTGCGCTCCAACCGTTCGGCCGGGCCTCCGTCCAGTGGCACGCGCCAGGCGACAAAGAGCGAGTCGCCGATCCCCGCTGCCGCGAGATGGAGCGCGTCGCCTGTGGAGGACCACTCCACGCGGCGGTCCCATCCGACCTGGAGGCCGGTGGCGAGCGTGCGCGTTTCGCCCGTCGCGATCTCTGTCACGGCGAGGTCCGAGCGACCGCCCGCGCTGCGAAGGTATGCGACCCGGCGTCCGTCGGGAGATTGCACAGCCGCGACCCATCCCCCGGCATGGTCGACGACCACGGACATCGCGCGGCCGGGTCCCGGCGCGTACGCGACCCACGCGGTATCGGCACCCGCGTATCGAAGCGCGGTCACGGTCCCGTCGGGCCGCAATCGCGGATAGTCGATGCGTGCGTCCCCGGGATCCACGATCCGCGACTCCCGGCCGGTCGTCGGGTCCAGAGCCCAGACCCCGTGACGATCGGACTGGCGGTCGACGTAGACGACGCGCGAACCGTCCGGCGACCAGGTCACCCGCGTCCGTCCTCCCTGGGTTGTCGTCATCGCGCGGCCGACCCCGGTCGCTACGTCGTAGACCGTCAGCGATCTCTTGTCCGCGGCATAATCGGCGAATACGACGCGATCGCCGGCAGGCGACGGGATGCCCGGGTAGGCGTCGTACAGGTCTGTGTGGACGTGTCGTGCCAGCACGACATCCGAGACCTCTGCGATTTCGCTTCCGCACGCTGCCGCCGCGAGCAGCGGCACCGCCGCAAGAACAAACCTGGACTTGCCGCATCGTGTCAAACTCCTCGAACTCGCCGACGGCGCTCACAGTACCTCCCAATGCCCGGCTCTGGACGAACCGACCCGCCGGATCGCGCCAGCTTCGTGCAGCTTGCGGAAGTGGTGCTTCACTCCCTTGACGGTCAGTCCGAGACGCTCCGCGATCCTGGGCTGAGTGATCCCGGGCTCCGTTTTCAGCATGGCGAGGATCCGCTCCGCCGGAGGCTTTTGTTCAGCACTTCGGCCAGTCTTTGGGCCAGTCTTTGGGGCAGTCTTTGGGCCAGTGCCTGACCCTTCGGTGGCCCTCCGGCGGGTGTCCGGCCATGTCCCTTCTCCGGCGGTTTTCCGGCTGTCGCGCGGTACTCCGCGAGCGGCGGCATCGGCGGCCAGGTAGGCCTCGGAGAACGGGAAACGCAGGCGAAGCACGCCGCCGGGCTCCCGGGTCCAGAGTGGCGTCGGATTGCCGGCCTTCATACACCGTTCGCGGATCTGGTGGATCCCTCGGCCCCAAGCCTCGATCAGCCCGGCCCGAAAGAAGGCGTGGGCGACCCGCGGGTTGTGCGGCTCCGACAGCATTCCTCCGGTGGTGGAGACGCTCCAATCGACCGGGAGTTCGGCGGGATTCCGGATCGTGATGCGGTCATTGTACACGCGGATCTGCGTGGAGGTTTGCCTGGCGTAGTCGCGATGAATCACGGCGTTGATGACCGCTTCCCGCATGGCCTCTCGTGGCACCGGGAAGGTCTCGACACGATAGATGCCATCGTAGGAAATGACTCCCCGGGTGTACTTGGTGTAGAGCAGGTCGAGCGTCCGGTCCACCTGAGCGAACAGATCGCCCCCGATCACGTCTTGATAGATCAGTTCAGGACCCCTGAAGTGGCCGATCTTCACATGCGACCCCATGAGGAATCGATGTGGCGACGGATGGAACAGCAACGCGGCGGCCCGCTTCAGAAAGGCGCCGTCGCGGAGCTGGAGTCTCTCGATCACGTCTTCGTCGGAGTCGTCCAGCGCTTCCGGCGGCAACCGCTCCGCCTTGACGCCCCGCCGTCGGAACCCATCGAAAACCCGCCCGTCGAGCTCGCTCAGCTTCACCCCCGGCAAGGCCACGTCATCCCACGTGCGGCCGTGCCTTTCGAGCAGGAAGCGGGTCAGCGCGGCGCCCTCGAGCACCTGCTTCGTGCTCCCGCTGCGGTAGTGGAACTTGCCCCGGTAGCTGATCGGGTTCGGGTGCGGCTCCACGACGATCTCGATGTACTCGAGGCCGCCCTCCGACTTCAGGTTCACGTCGACCACGATTCCGAGCAGCGCCCGCACCTTGCCGGGAATGTCCTCCATCAGCGAGAGCACGTTGCGGATCCCGACGATCTCGCCGTTGTCGTCCTTGCCGATCTCGAGGATGCCGCCCTGCGCGTTCGTGAAGCCGCAGATCCACGCGAGGTATTCGTCGCGCCAGAAGCGCTTCCACTCGACGTTATGAGTCTCGGGCGTCATCGGCCGGGCCCTGTGGCGGGTCTCCGCTCGACGTCCGGCCGTTCAGGCGTCATGGGCGTGATCGTCTTCCGTGTCGTCATCTCGAATGGGCAGGCGGATGGAGCCGGTGTGGGCTGCTACATCATACCCTGCTTGATCGCTCGCGTCTTGTCGAGAGATCGTAGAATCCGGGTGAGCGCGCGGCCGTAGCGAGAGAGTGCATCGGAGAGACGGTCGGTGGACGTATCCAGATGGAACACACCTTCATCCTGGTCGACTCGTTCCTCGCCGAGAACGTGGGCGAGGTCGCCGGAAGCGAGGACCACGATCGATGTTGCCCCCGAGAATTCGACCGCTTGCCCACACTCGCTGAGAGCCGCGGACTACCCCGCCAGCGAATCCCCCGCCTCTTCCCGCTCCTTTCCCAACCGCTGGAAGAGCCGCCGTTGCGACCTGGTGAGGCGCCACATGCTGCGCGGATTCAGCGGCATCTCCTGACCCGCGTCGGTTCCGCCCACTGCTTCGACCATCCGGCCGCTCACACGGAACCAGGGCCGCATCTCCCGCGCGGCCGCATCGGCGAGCACGTCGCCGATCCGCGATTCCAGCCGCCGCCGTCCGCGGGAGGTCGCGAGCTGCCACAACGCATGCCCTCGCGCCAGCTTCGAGATCTCGATCCGCGCCTCGCCGCGGAGGAAGCGCCCGATCACCTCCGCCAACACCGCCTCCGCCACCACGATCGAGGGCGAATCGTGCGCGAAGGAAACCCAGCAGCGCGGCACCGCGCTCCAGTCCACCGCGAGGCTTGGCCGAAAGACCTCCGTCAGTGCGGTCTGCACAAAGGGATTCGCCTCCAGCGTCACGCCCGCCCGGTCGCAGAGGAGCAGGGCGGGCCTGATCCCCAGCTCGGCGACGCACTCCAGGAGCGTGTCGCGATGCTTCGCCCGTCCCACGACCGCCACCCCCCAGGTCTCGGTCTGGTTGCGCGAAAGCGAGGTCGCGCTGCGCACATCCACCGCGGTCGTCCTGGCGTAGCTCTCGATGCGGGCGGGATCGATGCGCGGACCGGTCGCGATCTCCACGAAGAGGGTGTGCCGCATGCTCTCGGAGGCCAGCGCCAGCAACGCATACAGACGGGAGGTGTCGTCTCCCGGCAGACCGCCGTCCAGCCAGTGGTCGCGGTAGCCGAGCGCGCGCAGCCGGAGCGGCACCCCCGGGCCCCCCCGGCACATCCCGACGAACAGGTTGACGACGCTAAGGGCGAAAGTCGATGACATCGCGACCATCCTCGTCGAGCAGGCGCGCCCGTGCGTCCATGTGGCGCTGCACATTGGCGAAGAAGCGCAGAACCGCGCCTCCACTGGTGCCCTGCGGCAGACCGATGCGAATGAAATCCCGGCCGATCCCGAAATCGAGAACGCCGGTGGTGTCGAGATCGAGCGCCCGCACCTGCATGACGGCCGATGCGCCGCCCCCTGGAATTCCCCAGAGCCGGAAGGGCGCCGCTCCCGAGAAGAGAACCTCGCAGAGGCGGTGGAGATCGTCGGTCGGACGCGCGGTCCGCACCGTCATCAGGCCGCCCCGGATCCGGCCCTCCCGCCGGCCGGCCCGCACCGCCTGCCGCAACTCGATCGCATCGATCTGCCGCCGGGATGCGCGCCGCAGGGTCTCCACCAGGCGAAGGTGGGCCTCGATCGAGTTTCCCCGCGCCTCCAGCCGGCCTTCCATGTCGATGTCGGCGAGGACGAAGGCCTCGGGACCGCCGGAGTCCGGACGGTACCGGAGCTGCACCCGGGAGAGGGAGATGCGGCTCTGCAAACGCTCTTCGCGGCCCAGCGCCTCCAGTGCGTGGGTGGAGCCGCCGCCCCAGATCTGCATCGACATGAATCCGTTGCCGTCTTCCCGTTCCGGTTCGTCGCCGAAGGGCCGCCGGTCGTGGGCGAGCGCAGCGCCCCGCAGTTTGCCAAGTCCGGCCGCCATCTCCAGGAGCTGGTCCGGAAAGGTCAGGCGGGCGAGGCCGCTGCCGATGCGCGTCATCCGCCCGACGATCCAGTCGGCGGTGTGGCTGCGGGCGACGGTATGGAGGATCCAGAAGCGTTCGTCGCGGCAATCCAGGTACAGCGACGCCGCCTTCCCGCCGCGGACCGGTCCCCGGATGGTGAAGAGCTCCGGCGCCCGGCTGTCGTGCACCTCGCCGGGGAACTGCTTTCGCAGGCGCAGCTCGGAGAGGATTCGCGCAAGGCGCCGTCGCGGATCGATTGCCCCGCCCCTCCGGTCGCTCCCGCGCGCCTCCATCAGGTAGCTCTTGACCGGGATCGCGTCGCCGGCGGACGGCCGTCCCCTGGCGCGGGCCGCGTATGCACCGGTGAGCCGGCTTTCCAGAAACTCCGCGAGCTGAGCCCGGTCGTCGACGATCATCGAACCTCCCCCCTCCGTAGTGCCGGGAAGTATAGGTTCGGACCGCGCCCGGGGCAAAGCGCGCCCGGAAAGCGGCCACGCGAGCGCATGCCGCCGACGCAGGAGGGTCGATCGCCCGCCGGTCCGGCGGACCGGTCCGGACACAGCGGCGGACGCCCCATGTGTTACCATATTGGAATGCCAGTGCAAGCGGGCTGCGTCGCTTGGCGCCGGGTGGGCCGGCGCGACGGCGGGAGGCTCGCGAAGGCGGGCGGGAGCGGCAATGGCGACAGCGGAAGAGCGGACGGATCCCGGCCCCGCAACGGCGGGCGGAGGCCGCAGCGTGCTGGTCACCGGGGGCGCGGGATTCATCGGCAGCCATGTCGCCGAGGCGCACCTCGCGCGGGGCGACCGCGTCTGCATCCTCGACGACCTCTCCACGGGGCGGCTCGGCAATGTGCCCCGGGGCGCCGATTTCGCGCGCCTCGACGTGGCCGACCCCGATGCCCGCGACTTCATTCGGAGCGGCGGCTTCGAGATCGTCAATCACCACGCGGCCCGGATCGACGTCCGCGCCTCGGTGGCCGATCCCGCCGCCGACGCCCGCACCAATCTGCTCGGCCTCCTCCATGTGCTCGAAGGCGCCCGCCTGGGCGGCGCCGAACGGGTCGTCTTCGTGTCGAGCGGGGGCGTCGTCTACGGCGAGACCAGCCAGTCCCCCACCCCCGAGACCGCCCCGAAGCGACCGCTTTCCCCCTACGGCGTCTCCAAGCTGGCCAGCGAGCTGTACCTCGACTTCTACCGCCAGGTGCACGGGCTGCGCTGCGTCGCGCTCCGCTACGGGAACATCTTCGGACCGCGCCAGGATCCGGGGGGCGAAGCCGGGGTCGTCTCGATCTTCGCCGGCCGCCTCCTCCGGGGGGAACCGCTCGCGATCTACGGCGACGGGCGCCAGCTTCGCGACTATCTCTTCGTAGAGGACGCGGCCCGCGCGAATCTGCTCGCGGCCGAGATTCCGGTTGCGCCGGGTGGCGGCGTCGATGCGCACGCCTTCAACGTGGGAAGCGGAACCGGCACCTCGGTGAATGCGCTGGCCGAGGCGCTGGAGGCCATTGCGGGGGTGCGGACCGGGAGGCGCCGCCTGCCCGCGCGGCCGGGAGAGGTGCGGCGCAACGTTCTCGACACCGGCCGAATCCGAAAACGGTGGGGATGGCGCCCCGCCTTCACCCTGCGCGAGGGACTCGAACGGACCTTCGCCCACATCGCCGCGCTCCGCCCCCCCGCCGGCCACGCAACGGAGGTGCCCGCATGAATGCGCCGCTTCTTCTCATGACCGCCGTCCCGGCGCAGCCGGCCGGCGCCCCGCGCAGCGTGATCGACATGATCGTCGGCGCCAGTCCCCCCACCCATATCGTTCTCGTCGTCCTCTTCCTCTTCTCCATCCTCTCGCTCTGGGTGATCGTCGCCAAGAGCCGCCACTTTCGCGCGGCGAGGCAGGAGGGGGACGAATTCGTCGCGCACCTTGAATCGGTGACCTCCCTGGGAGACGCCTATGCGGTCGTGCGCCGCCTTCCCGGCTCGCCCTACACCCGGATCTTCCGCACCGGACTGGGCTTCTTCGACGAGCTGCGTCCCGGGGCGCTCACCGGCGGGGACCCGGCTCAGGGGCTGACGCTGACCCAACTGGAGGCGCTGCGGATGGTGGTCGACAAGGTCGAGGCCGAGGAGATCGACGATCTGGCGCGCGGGCTGAACTGGCTGGCGGTGATCGGTTCGGTCTCGCCGCTGCTCGGTCTGATGGGGACGGTGATCGGGGTCATGAACACCTTCATCGGGATCACGCAGTACGGTTCGACCAATATCGCGGCGGTGGCGCCGGGAGTGGCCGAAGCGCTGGTCACGACGGTGGCGGGGCTGGCGGTGGCGATCCCCTCCGTCCTGGCCTACAACCACTTCGCCTCGCGGCTGAGTCTGATTCAGGGCGAGTTCGAGGGCTTCACCAGCGAGTTCATCGGCACGCTGGCGCGGGACGGCCACGTATGAGCGACGGCGCAGGCGCACGGCGGAAACGCGATCCTCTGCCGCTCCGGGCGGAGATCAACGTCACCAGCCTGGTCGATGTGGCCTTCACCCTGCTCGTCATCTTCATCATCACGGCGCCGGTCCTGCAGGGCGGGGTCGAGGTCGATCTCCCGCAGGGGCAGGTGGGACAGGTCGAGGTCACCGAGGATCTGATCATCGTGACGGTGCAGCGCGACGGCTCGACCTATCTGGGAGACACCCCGGTGGGCGACGCAAGCGAGGCGCGGGGGATTCTCTCCCAGATGCTGGCCGCGAATCCGGAGCAGAAGATGGTCTATCTCAAGGGGGACTCGGCGGCGATGTACGGGTGGATGGCCGCGATCGTGAGCGCAGTGGTCGAACACGAAGGCGTGGGACTCTCTCTGATCATGGAGGGGGAGGTGGAACGATGAGCGCCGCCCGCCCCGATCCGCAGTCCGCGGTCCCCACCGGCGATGCCCCGCGCGATTTCCTGGACGGGCGCTCGCTGCTCCTCTCGCTCGGGCTGCATCTCGCGGCGCTGGTCCTGGTCCTCTGGGTCTTGCCGGCGCTTCGCCCCGAACCGGCGATCTACCAGACGGTGCAGTTGAACATCGTCTCGGCGCCCCGGGCGGCCTCTCCCGAACCGTCCCCGGAGGAGCCTCCCGCGCCCGAGGAGGAGCTGATCGTCGAGACGCCGGAAGACCCGACCCCGCCGGAGGACGATCCGGCGCCCGTTCCCGAGCCGGAACCGGAGCGCGAGCCGGAACCCGAACCCGAGCCCGCCGAGACGCCGCCCCCGGAACCCCCCGATTCGACGCCGGCCGAACCGGTCCCCGCGCCCGATCCGCCCGAGGAGGAAAGCGAAGCGGGGGGGGAGGACATCGTGGTGCGCACCGAGGGAATTCGGCGCGACCATCCGGCCTACTGGGAGAACATCGTGCTACAGATGCGCCGCTGTCTCCGGCTTCCTCCGTCGCTCCGGGCGGAGGGACTGTCGGCGGCGATCGACTTCGTGATCCAGGCCGACGGGAGCGTGACCGACGTGGCGGTGGCGGCAAGTTCGGGGAGCTTTCGCTTCGACAACGAGGCGATGACCGCGGCCGAGGACTGCGTTGATGGGCGCCTGGGGCCGCTGCCGGAGAGCTATCAATACGATGTGATGCCGATCCGCTTCCTTGTCCGGCCCGAGAGGGGCGGGGCGGAGGGGGCGGCCGCCGGGGAGGATGGGCAGGGGGCGCCGGCGGAGCTTCGCCGGGAGGGCGCGGCCGGAGGAGTGGATGGGGAAGGGATGCGGGGACCGAAACCGAAAACGCAGCAGGGTGCAGCCAATGACGATGCCTGACGGGGGACGGGGGGTGGGGGTGTGCGCCGCGGTGGCCCGGGGAAGCCGGGTCGCGCCTCTCCTGGTGGCCGCCGTCGCGGCCGGGGCGGCGCCGTCGGCCGGTGGCGCGCAGAACGCGGTTCCGGGGGTCGAGCTGGGGCTGACCTACGAGAATGTGTACCTGCCGCCGATCGCGATCCTCCCCTTCCGCGACGCCGGGGCGGGACGCGCCCCTGCCGCCGGCGTGCAGGCCATCATCGCGCGCGATCTCGACTACAGCGACCGCTTCGTGGTGATCGATTCGCTCCCCGAAGGGTTGGCCGACGAAGGGGTGCAGTACGAGCTCTGGGACCAGTACGGCGCCGACTGGGTTCTGGCGGGCCACCTGGAGGAGATCGCGGGCAGCCATTACCTGGCGCTGGAGTTGCACGACATCGTCTTCACCAGCGTCGAGCGGGGACGATTTCCGATTCCGCCGCCCGGCGACCCCGATTTCCGCATGGCGGTCCACCGAATCTCCGACACCGTGGTTCAGTGGGTGACCGAGGAACCGGGAATCGCCGCGAGCCGGATCATCTTCGCCATGGCTCCATTCGGGAATTCCACGGCCAAGGAGATCTACGTCGTCGATTTCGACGGCGAGGGGCTGCGGCGGATCACCTGGGACGACAACATCGCCATCTCGCCCACCTGGTCGCCGGACGGGCGGCGCATCGCCTACGTCTCCTACAAATCCGGCTTGCCGCGCATCTACGAGCTCGATCCGGTCACCGGCAACGAACGCGCCTTCGACTTCGGGCGCGAAGGGCAGCACCTCACCCCGGCCTACAGTCCGGATGGGAGCGAGCTGGCCTTCACCATTCTGAACGAGGGGCTCTTCTCCTGGGATCTCGGCGACGACTGCTGCCTGCGACAGCTCGTGGAGGGTCCCGCCAACAACATCCAGCCCTCCTGGTCGCACGACGGGAACCGGATCGTCTTCGTCTCCGACCGCCTGGGCGTCACCACCCCGCAGGTCTATTCGGTGCCCTCCCGCGGAGGGGAAGCCAGCCTGGTCTCGCCCTACCGCTTCGGCCAGGGCGGCTACTTCGCCGATCCGGATTGGTCGCCGCGCGCGGGGCAGGTGGCCTTCGCCGGGGGAATCGCGAACCGCCGCACCCTGGCCCGGTACCACATCTTCGTGGCCGATGTGGGAACAGGCGACCGGCGGCTCATCCAGCTCACCCGCGAGGGAAACAACGAGGATCCGAGCTGGGGACCCGATGGTCGGCACCTGGTCTTCGCGGGCGAGAGGAGCGATGGGCATGGCGTCTTCGTCGTCGATTCGGCAACGGGGCGCACCCGGCGTGTGGTGGCGCATGTGCGCGCCTCCGATACGGACTGGTCGCCCTCGCTGGGCAGCGGCGGGGCGGGCGGGATGCGCTGAAGGATGACCATGGTTGCAGGGGACGGCCCCCGGGCCCGGGCGGCGGGCGCCGGCTTCGTGGACGCGGCTTTGTTGACGATGGCGGCATCGGCATGTACAATGTTCCCCAATCGGGCGCTGGCCGCCCTTGCCCACAGGAAATCGCCCACAGGAATCGTTCGAGTCCATTCCCCAACCGGAGAACAGAGGCAATGTCCAACCGTTTCATCCTCGCTTCCCTCGTGACGGCGCTGGCCGTCGGCGCCTGCGGTGGCCCCGAGGAACCCCAGGTCGCCCCCCAGCCGACCGGCCCCACCGCAGAAGAGCTGGAGCGAATGCGGCAGGATTCCATCCAAAGGGCCCGGGAGGAAGAGGAGGCCCGGCTGCGGGCCGAACAGGAGCGTCGGGAACGAGAGGCGGCGCAACGCGCGGAGGCCGCCCGGCAGACTCTGAGGGAGCCGGTCTACTTCGACTACGACGAAGCGGCGCTGCGCTCCGACACCGAGTCCCGGCTGCGCGCCAAGCTCGAGGTTCTGCGCGCGAACCCGGGCGTGCGGCTGCGCATGGAGGGCCACGCCGACGAGCGCGGCACCTCCGAGTACAACCTTGCCCTGGGGAATGAGCGCGTCGAGTCGGTGGTTCGGTTCCTGACCGGATTCGGGCTGGACGGAGGACGATTCTCCACCGTTTCCTTCGGCGAAGAGCGGCCCGCCATGCAGGGGTCGAACGAGACCGCATGGGCGCAGAACCGCCGCGTCGAGTTCGTGATCACGGCGGGTAGTGACGGCATCGTCGGGCAGTAGCCGTTTCGGCGGGGTTGGGCGGAGGCTGGCCGCGGCCACTCTCTGCATTGCCGCGATCTTGCCGGCGGCATGCGCCACGCGGGGCGACCTGCGCGAAATCCAGCAGGAGATGCGCTACCTCTCCGCGCGCCAGGATTCCGCCTTCCGGGCCGTCCTGCGCGCCATGGACCAGGCCAATCGCGAGGCGATGGACTCGGTGGCCGCCCTCTCGGAGACGCTCTTCGAGTTCCGCGGCGATGTCAGCAACCGTCTCCACGGCATTCAGAACCAGCAGCTTCTGATCGGCGAGCTTGTCGGCCAGAGCCAGCACAGCCTCTCTCTCATGTCGGAAGAGCTGGAGGAACAGCGGCGGCAGATCGAGCGGGTCTCCTTCGGAACGCCCGGCGATACGCTGGAAGCCGGCCAGGAGGAGGAGGCGGGCGACGAAGCCGCCGGCGCGGCAATCGACGATACGGCCGAGGAGTTGTACAACCAGGCGCGGGAGATGTTCATGGAGCGCGGTTCGACGACCGGCGCGCGGCGCGCTCTGCAACGCCTTCTGAGCGAGCACCCCGACGCCGAAGTCGCGCCCGCCGCCCACCTCCTGCTGGCCGAGGTCATGTCGGTCGACGGCGAGGTGGCGGAGGCGGTCGAGAGATATCTCCTGATCCCCGATCTCTTCCCCGAGGCCGAGGAGGTTCCGCGCGCTCTCTTTGGCGCCGGTCTTCTGTGCATTTCCCTTGGGCGCGAAGACGATGCCCGGGAATACCTGCGCTGGATGCTCGACTCCTACCCCGACGACCCACTCGCCCCGCGGGCGCGGGAGCGTCTCGAGCAGATTCCCTGACCGGGTCTGGGAAGGGCGGGGTCGATGCGGTGTCCCCTTTGTGCGCGCGGATCGACCCGGGTGGTGGACAGCCGTCCCGCGCGGTCGGGGCAGGCGGTCCGGCGGCGGCGGGAGTGTCTCGGATGCGGCGACCGCTTCACGACCTGGGAGGCGGTGGAGCGCCGTCCGGTGCAGGTGCTCAAGCGCGATGGCAGCGCCGAGGAGTTTCGCCGCGACAAGGTGCGCGAGAGCATCGCCCTGGCCTGCGTCCGTCGACCGGTTTCCCCCGCGGCGATCGACGAACTGGCGGACCGGATCGAGGACGAGTTCTGCGGCACGGCGGGAGTCGAGGTTCCGGCGGCGGAGATCGGCGAGGCGGTGATGAATGGACTGGAACCGCTCGACCGCGTCGCCTACATCCGCTTCGCCTCGGTTTATCGTAACTTTCAGCACATCGACGACTTTCAGGATGCGGTGGAAGAGCTCAACGTGAAGGCGAAACGAACGATCCGAAATCGCGATCAGGGCGAGTTGGCGTTGCCGGACGCGCCGCTGCACGGAGGTTCCTCATGACCTGGCCGGGGATTCCTCATGACCTGGCCGGGGGTTCCTCATGAGGAGGCTGCGCGAGGGCCTGCTGGCGAGGGGGAACAATCCCCGGGCGGAGATGCCCTTCCTCGACCACCTCGAGGAGCTGCGCTGGAGAATCCTCTGGAGCCTGCTCGCGGTGATCGTTGGCGCGCTGGCGGGACTCTTCCTCGTCCTCTACTTCGATGTCGCGCACCTCCTCATGCAGCCGGCCCGCGAGATCTTCGGCCCCGACTTCCAGCTCGACACCCTTGCGCCCCAGTCCTCCTTCTTCGTCCTCCTGCAGCTGACCCTGGTCGTCGGCGTGGTCATCGCCTCGCCGCTCGTCCTCTACCAGGTCTGGGGCTTTTTCTCGCCCGCCCTGGAAAAGCACGAAAAGCGCGCCCTTGTCCCCGCCCTCGTCCTGGGGCTCGTTCTCTTCGTGCTCGGGGTGGCGATGGGCTACTTCATCGCGCTGCCGATCACCCTGGAGTTCTTCGTCGGACTGCTCTCGGATATCCTGCAGCCGGCGTGGACGGCCAACTTTTACTTCTCATTCGTCGTCCAACTCCTGGTGGTCTTCGGGTTGATCTTCGAGCTGCCGGTCGTGGTTCTCCTTTTGAGCGTCCTGGGGCTGATCACCCCGGCTTTTCTCCGCAGCAAGCGGCGCCACGCCATTGTGGCGCTTCTGGTGCTGGCCAGCGTCCTTTCTCCCGGCGACGTGATTTTGCTCACCGTCCTGATGACCGTGCCCCTGATCCTCCTCTACGAGTTCGGCATTCTGCTCAGCGCGCTGACCTGGCGGAAGCGCGATCGCGCCGCCGACGAGGCGGACGCCGGGGAAGAGATGGACGCGCCGGAGGATTCGGTGGCGGCCGCTCCCGCCGAAGGGCCAGGCGAAACCGCGACCTCCGACCCCACCCCGTACAGCTACGGAGACCCGGCCCGCAAGCCGGAAACGGAGGAACAGTGAAGACGACGAGGCGGATTCGCCGGATGCTGGGTTCGGTTCCGGTTGCGGCGGCGCTCCTGGCCGCGGGAACGCTCCCGGGGAGCGAAGGCGGGCTCGCCGCGCAGGAGATGCGCGATTCGCTGCAACAGGTGGTGCGGGAACGGCTCGAACGCCTCACCCGGCGACTTGGCGACACGACCGGCCTCCTCCCCGTCGATTCCACCCAGAACAACCTGGCCGCGGTCGCCACCCAGGATTCGGCGCTGATGCAGCTATTGGCGCTGCCCGGCTACGATCTGACTCAGTACCGGGGCGGAGCGGCCACCTTCGAGACGCAGTCGCGGCAACTGACTCTCCTGGGCGCCGACGAGAGCGAGGCGGTGATGAACCGCGAGGGCGTGGAGCTGGCGGCGGACTCGGCGCTGATCTTCAACGAGACGACCGGCCGTCTCTACACCGTGGGGCAGGAGGCGAAGTACCGGCCCGAACAGGGGGAAGAGGTGCTCGCGCGTCACATCATCTTCGATCTGCGCGAGGACCGGGGCACGGCCTCCGAGGTCAACACCAGGATGGATGCGGGACTCGGAAGCTGGACCGTGCGGGGCGACTTCCCCGGCGTGGCCCCCCACGTCCAGTTCGGGCACGACGTCATGTTCACGAGCTGCGAGGAGCACGAGCCGCACTACCACTTCGTCGCGCGCGACCTGAAGCTCACCGACGGCGGAACCATCGTCGCCCGCAATGTGCTTCTCTACTTCAGCGACGTGGGGGTCTTCTGGCTGCCCTTCATCGCGCAGAGCACCGAGCAGGGGCGCCGGTCGGGTCTTCTCCCCATCCGCTTTTCGGTCAACGACATCGTGCGCACCTCGGGCAGCTACGCGCGCCGGATCTCCAACCTGGGATTCTACTGGGCGATCAACGACTACCTCGACGCGCAGGCGGGGGTGGACTGGTGGAGCGGCAACTACACGGCGCTGACCGGCCGGATGCAGTTCAATTGGCTGCGGCAGTTCATGGATTCGGATCTGAGCTTCCGGCAGTTCTGGAGGACGGAAGGGGGATCGGAGCTCGCCTTCGACGCCAACTACAACTGGGAGATTTCGGAGCGGACGCGGCTGCGGCTCTCGGGTCGCTACGCATCCAGCGCCGCCTTCGTGCGCCGCAACTCCTTCGACCCGCGAGAGGTCACGCAATCGATCGATTCCGATGGCGGACTCAACCACCGCTTCGACTGGGGAACGCTCTCGATGAGCGCCAACCGGCGGCAGTTCCTCTCCGACGACCGGGTCGAGATGACCCTTCCCACAGCCAACCTGTCGCTCTCGACGATCACCCTCTTCCCCTCCCCTCCCAACCGCGCCCGCTTCTACAACAACGCCACCGTCTCGGCGGCGGCCCGCCTCTCGCGCTCGATTCGCGATCAGCCCGTTCCCGATCCGGCCTCCGAGGATCCCTTCACCCTCAACCTGGCGGACAGCGAGAATCTGCGCTTCGGCGTGTCCGGCACCGTATCGGCCGGCGCCTTCTCGATCAGCCAGAATGTGGATCTGAACCGCGACACCCGCTTCGACGTTCCCACCACATTCTTCGATCCGCAGATGCCCGCCCAGCGCGCGGGAATCGGAAGCGTGGCCGATCTGCAGCGTTCGATCGTCTATCCGCACGCCGCCGACGAGACCACCGACTTCGGCGCCGAGAACCTGAGCTGGACGACCTCGATCAACTATCAGCACACTTTGGTCGGATCCACCACCATCACCCCGCAGCTCTCGCTCTCGGGCCGCTCGATTCGTTCCGACACCTCGACGGTGGAGGGCGGGGGATTCATCTCCGCGCCGAGCCGGGCCTCGCTGGGGGTGCAGCTCAAGTCGGATCTGTACGGCTTCTACATGGCCCGGCGGCTGCGCCACAAGATCTCGCCCAGCATCGACTTCGCCTACACGCCGGAGGCCGCGCCCACCCCCCTTCAGGTCGCCACCTTCGGCGACCGCGCCATTCAGCCGAGGAACGAGCTCCGGATCGGCCTGACCCAGACCTTCGAGATGAAGGTCGAGGACGAGAATGCCGATTCGACCGCCGCCCAGGTCACGGCCGATCCCTCCGGCGGTCCCCGGCGCCTGCCCCAGGCCCGCACCGTCACCATCCTGGCGCTACGTTCAAGCGCGGTCACCTACGACTTCGAGCAGGCCACCCGGCTGGGTCACTTCACCCGCGGATTCTCCGACAATCTGCGCATTTCGCACCAGATCAGCTCGGACTACCTGCGCGGACTCACCCTCTCGATGGAGCACTTCCTCTTCGACGACGGGGGACTCGATCCGGCCGGGGGCGCGCGGCCCTTCGAGTTCTACCTGTCGAATGTGAATCTGGGATTCTCGATGGGGAGCGAGACCGCCTTCTTCCGTTGGCTGAGCGGCCTTGCGGGCGGCGGAGGAGAAAGCACGGGGGAGGACGCCGCCCCCACGACGACCCAGCCGGTGGCCCAGACCGCTCCGGTGGACCAGCTGCGGGACCCCTCCGGATTCGCGAACGAGGATCTGGGCGAATCGACGATTGTCCCCGGTGGGGGACGAACCGGTTCCGGGAGCGGACAGCGCGCAGGCTCCGGCGAGGTGGGACGCTGGGACGCGTCGGTCTCCTATTCGGTGGCGCGCAACCGGGGCGCGGGAGGGTCGGAGAACAGCATGCTGCAGGGAACGCTGAACTTCCAGCCGACCGAGAATTGGGCGGTGCGGTGGCGGACCTCCTACGATGTGGCCGCAGCCGCCTTCAACGATCACATGATCAGCTTGCAGCGCGATCTGCACCGCTGGGAGGCCGATTTCTCCTTCCGCCAGACCGCGACCGGGAACTGGACCTTCCTCTTCGAGGTGGCGCTCTCCGACAATCGCGACCTCCACTTCGACTACGAACAGCGCACCGGGGGTCTGCAGGGTCGGCCGGGAGGATTCCCCCCCTCGCGCTGACCGCTTTCCGGCCGGCCCATCCGGGCGGTACGGCAAATGCATCGGGGCGGCACAGTCCATCGTCCGGCGACCATCGTCGGTGGCCGTCGCCGCGAACCGCCGCGCTTCGGCATCCGGATGCGACTGCGGCAACCGACAACGACGGCAAGGGAGGGGGACCATGAAACGAGAGCTGATTGGCGGGATGCTCGCCTGCGTCCTGATGACGGGCTGCGACGACGATTTCCACTTCTTCGACCCCGACGACCCCGACGCCCCCCGCGATCTGACCGGGTGGTACTACAACCTGGGAGTCGATCTCGACTGGCGCATGGGGCCCGACTGGAATGGCGAGGTCTTTCGGGTCTATGGCAAGCGCGCGAACGATGTCGAGCACTTCCTGGTCGCCGAGGTTACGAGCTGCGTCGATGGCGGGTGCGTCTATCGCGACATCAATGTCCGGAGCAACACCGCCTACGAGTACTATGTGGCCGCGTTGGATCTCGATACCGGCGCCGAGACGCCCAGCGACCACGCGGTCGAGGTGTGGGTGCCGGAGCCCATCCCCCCTCCCGTCCCCGAGTCGGTCGCGGCGATCGCCCTCGACGGCGCCGTCTATCTGCACTGGGACGATTCGCCCGCGCTGGAGGACGACTTCTTCGCCTATCGCGTCTACCTCGTGACGGAGGAGGGCGACTTCCTCCTCGGCGAGACCGATTCGCCCGGATTCCTGGATCTGCTGGCCGAGAACGGGACCACATCGACCTACCTGGTGACCGCGCTGGACGACCAGGGTCACGAGAGCCGGGACAGCGAGGTCGTGGCCTCCACCCCTCGCGTCGACTACAACGGCGAAGTGATCTACGTCTACCAGGATCTGCCCGCGATGTCCGGCTTCCGCTTTCAGGAGACCGAGACCGCCACCGCGATCGGTTCGGGAGACGGCGCCGATCGCCACCTCCGTCTGGAATACGACAAGGGCGGGCCGAAGCTGGTTCCCGGTCCGCTCGCGCGCATCCACCCCGAGTTCCGGGCCACCTCGGCGCTCAAGTGCGGCCCCGCCGCCGATGCGGACTGCGAGTCGTGGGAACGCGCGCCGCTTTCGGGATACGCCTCCGCGCCGGTTCCGCTGCTTCCCGGGCACAGCTACATGTTGCGCATAACGGGCGAGGACGGCGCCACCCGCTTCGGCGCCCTCCGCCCCGCAATCGTGGGGGCGGACCAGCGCGGCCACCGCCTGGCGGTCTTCGACTGGGCCTTCCAGCACCAGCCCGACAACCCGAGCCTGGACATCGTCGGCGATTGACGTCCGTGGTCGAGGCAGTGCCCAACTTCAGCGAGGGGCGCGATCCGGAGTTCCCGGCGCGTGTGGCGGCGCTCTACGAGGAGGCCGGTTGCGAGGTCCTGGACACGAACCTGGACCCCGACCACCACCGCTCGGTGGTGACCGCGATCGGGTCCCCGGGGGCCGTGGAGCGGGGATCGGTGGCGGCGGCGGAGCTGGCGCTGCGATCGATCGATCTGCGTGGCCACAGCGGCGTTCACCCCCGCGTTGGCGCCCTGGACGTGCTTCCCTTCGTGCCCCTCCACCGGATCGGGATGGATGAGGTGGCCGCGCTGGCGCGGCGGGCCGGGGCCCGTATCTCGGCGCTGGGCATTCCCGTGCGCTTCTACGGAGAGGCCTCCGCGCCTCCGGGGCGGCCGTTGGCCCGGCTGCGGCGTCGTGGCCGGGCGGGGGACGAGGCCGGGTGGGCCGATCTACCGGGGCTGGACAGCGGCGGCCGCCCGCTGCACCTCTCGCGCCATCCGGCCGCCGGCGCCGTCTGCGTGGGTGCGCGGGGGGTTCTTCTGGCCTGGAACGTCGATGTTGCCGGGATCACGCTGGATGCGGTCCGGGAGATCGCGGGAGAGCTGCGGGAGCGCGGCGGCGGTTTTCGCGGGCTGCGGGCGCTGGGGCTTCGGCTGCCGCAACAGGATCGCCTTCAGATCTCCATGAACCTGGAGGATCCAGCGACGACCGATCCGCGAGCCGTCCACCGCGCGATCGGGGAGAGGGTGAGGGGGAGGGGGGGCAGGGTGCTGGGAACGGAGGTGATCGGGATGTGTCCGGATCCGATCGGCACCTCCACGGCGGCGCGCGAACTCGGGATTCGGGAGTGGAGCGCGAACCGATCTCTGAGCCGCCGGCTGGCCCGTCACCTCGCTGCCCGTGGTGCGATCCGCCGCCCGCGCTATCTTTGAAGCCGGAGTGCGCCGGCCGGTTCCGGAACGACCGGGCGGGGGCGGGCGCGCAGAGCCTGGAATCGCGTACCCCTTCCGAGATGACGAATCGCAGCACGGTCCTGGGGACAGCCCCGGCGGCCCTGACCGAGATACGAGCGCCGGTCCGCGACCGCCTCGAAGAGGTGATGGACGAGTTGCGCCGCATCGCCGTCGCCGACTACTCGATGGTCGACGAGGTGAACGACTACCTCCTGCGCGTGCCGGGGAAGATGTTCCGTCCCACCCTGGTCCTCCTCTGCAGCGAGATCGAGGGCGGCCCCTCGCGCGACGCGATCACCCTGGCCGCCGTCGTCGAGCTGGTCCACATCGCCACCCTGGTTCACGACGATGCGGTGGATCATTCGGTTCTCCGCCGCGGCATGCCCACCGTCAACTCCGTCTGGACGCATCAGATCGCCATCATCATGGGCGACTATCTCTACAGCCGTTCGGTCACGGAGCTGGCGCGGCTCGGCAATCTCGAGGCGGTGCGGGTGCTGGCCACCGCGGCCAACACGATGAGCGTGGGGGAGATGCGCCAGCTTCTTTCCTACGACGACATCAGCTATTCGGAGGGAGAATACAACCGCCTGATCGCCGCCAAGACGGCTTCGCTGATGTCGGCGGCCTGCGAGCTCGGCGCCCTGGCGGGCAATCCGCGGCACCGGCGCGCACTGCGAGATTATGGCCACGCCCTGGGGATGGCCTTCCAGATCACCGACGACATGCTCGACTACGTGGGCGACGAAGAAGTGACCGGGAAGCCCCCCGGGCTGGATCTGCGCGGCCACAAGGTCACCCTGCCGCTGGTGGGCGCGTTGCGGGAGATGTCCCCCGCCGAGGTCGAGGAGGTCCGCCACCTCTTCACCCTGCCGGAACCGGGCGACGACGACGTCGCGCGGATCGTGGCGCTGGTGCGGCGCAATGGCGGAATCGAATATGCCGAAAACCGGGCGGTCGCCTGCGCCGAGAGGGCCGACCGGGCAATTCGCGGTCTGCGTCCCGGGCCCGCGCTCGACGCGCTGCAGGGCGCAGTGTACTATGTCACCGACCGATCGTTGTGAGCCATGTCCGAATCCATCAACATACGTACCAGACTGCTGAAGCGCGGGGTTCTGACGGCCGTCGCGGGCCTGGTCCTGGGCGGGGTCTTCACGCGGCTCGCCGAGGTTTTCCTTCCCCTGAGCGCCGCGCGGACCTTCCTGACGGCCCCGGCGTCGATGTCCGTGGGGCCCTTCTACATCGATCTGGTGGCGGTGAGCTTCACCCTGGGGCCGGTCAGCGTCGCCGTGAATGTGCTCACTCTGGTGGGCATCGCCGTCGTCGGGGTGGTCGTGCGCGCCTGGGTCTGATTACATTACCCGTCCGGCCGCGACCAACCGGTCAACCCGGGGCGAGCCCCGGCCCGCGGCCAGCGGAGGAAAGGCTAAAGGAGGCAGCCACAATGCCATTCGGTCTTGGTCCCGTCGAAATGATCTCCATCTTCCTCGTCGTCCTGCTCCTCTTCGGGGCGAAGCGGTTGCCCGAGATCGGAACCTCCCTGGGGAAGGGAATCAGGGAGTTCAAGTCCTCGGTGAGCGAAGTCAGAACCTCGGTAACGGCGGCGCAGACCGAGAAGGAACTTCCTCCTGCGCGCGAGGAAGCCGAAGGACAGAACGAGGGGGCGCCGCGCCGGCTGACGACGGGGTAGGGCCGCTCCCGCTCTTCCGCCTCCGCCCCCTGCGCTAGAAGACCGGCGGCAGCGGCAGGCCCTGGTCGTCTTCGGGGGCGCTCAGCACCTGTTCGCGACGGTCCACGATTCGGGCATTCGCCCGCAGCGCCTCGATCCAGAGCGCCAGCCGCTCCTGGCGAATCAGCCCGGCAACCTGCATGCGCTGCACGTCGATCTGCTCCAGCCAGGCCGTGCTGTCCGCCGCCTCTAAGCTGGTTCGTTCGATCACGTAGGCGTTGCCGTTGGCCTCGACCCCGTCCGAGACCTCGCCGACCTCCAGGCCGAATGCCGTGCCCACGGCCGCATTCCGGCGTCCCAGTCCGGGAACGAAATCGTCGCGGGCAAAGGACTCGGCCTCGCGCACCTCCAGCCCGAACTCGCGCGCGACGTCGGCCAGCGTCCGGCCGCTCCGCACCTCGGCGGCGAACTCGCGCGCCTCCTCCACGGCCAGCACCGTCTTCTTTTCCACCCCGATGGTGGCGCGGATCGACGGTTCCGCTTCCTCCACGCTCATGTAGCGCTCGGGATCGATCGAAACCACCTCCAGGGCGTAGAAGGCGGTGGCGTTCTCGAAGACCGGGCTTACATCGCCGACCGCCGTCTCGGGCTCGAAGATCCACTCGCCTCCCTCGGCGATCGGGCCGGCGCCGGGCACCATCATCAGGGTGGCGATCATCTCGGTGGTGTCGGTCTCCAGTTCGAGGATCGCGGCGGCGTCGGCGAGGGTCATCGCTTCGCCCAGCTCCTCCAGGGAATCGGCCATCGCCAGGAGATCGATCTCGGATTCGTCGGTGCGCTCGAAGGGCAGCAGAATGTGTCGCGCCTGCGCCGAATCCTGGCCCCAGCGCTCGGTCACCTCGATCAGGTGCGCCCCGAAGCGCGTGCGCACCGGTTCGGTTACCGCGCCCGGCGGCGCGGCGAAGACGGCCGAATCGAAGGCCTCGACCATCTGTCCCCGGCCGAAGACGCCCAGGTCGCCTCCAAGCGAAGCCGTGCCTTCGTCGGAACTTTCCCGTTCGGCCAACTCCGCAAAGTCCGCTCCCTCCAGGATTTCCTCCCGCAGCGATTCCGCGCGCTCCAGGACGGCGGCGGTGTCGGCGGCGATGGGGGCCTTGCCCAGCGTCACATAGATCAGTT
Source organism: Gemmatimonadota bacterium (assembly GCA_022822325.1). Lineage (GTDB taxonomy): Bacteria > Gemmatimonadota > Gemmatimonadetes > Longimicrobiales > Gaopeijiaceae > Bin94. The sequence continues at coordinate 76,447 of JAJEBW010000048.1, forward strand.
CGGCGCTGGCGGGAACCAGGAATTCCTCGCGGTTTTCGTCGTAGTAGCGCTCGACTTCGTCCTGGCTCACCTCGATTCGGTCGTCGGCGATGCGCGTCCGGGCCTCGAAGACCGCAAAGCTGGCGCTGGCTCGCTCGTTCGCATCGCGCCAGGCCCGCCAGAGTTGGGCGTCGGTGGGGTGAATGCCCGACGAAAGCTGCCGCATCAGCTTCCCGCGCGGGATCACGTCGCGGTAGTAGGCCTCGAGCTGAAGCTGGGTCACGTTGTCGGCGGTGGCGATGAACTGCTGGTACCTGGTGACGTCGAAGACGCCATCGGTCTGGAAGGCGGGACTGGACATCAGGTCGGGCGGGGGACTCAGCAGCGCCGCGCTTCGCACCTCGTCGTCGGTCACCATGATCCGCCGCCGCTCGAGCTCCTGCTGAATGAGGATGCCATTGACGACTTCGTCCCAGGCCTGGTCCTCGAGCTCGGAGTTCTGCGCGTTGGTGATCGGCTCCTCCTGGAGCTGCTGCTGACGGTCGTAGAGATTGCGGTAGGACGCCATGTACTGTTCGTAGGCGACGGGCGTGCCGTTCACGCGGCCGATCTCGCCGAAGGATCCCGAGGTCTGGCCGGTGATGTCCATTCCCCATTCGAAGAACATGAGTCCGCCGAAGGCCAGGGCTACGAGGATCATGATCCACTTCGTGCTTCTTCTCAGTTGTTCCATCATGGCGGTCGCCACCTCCAGGCCAGTCGCGCGCGGTCCGGCGGCCCTGGGAATGGCGGGCGCGCCGGAGCGCCGGAGCGGAAAGAAGGGAAGCTAACCCACATTCCCCGGGCCAACAACGGTTATTCTCCAGGCCGACGATCTTGCCCAGGCCGACGATCTTCCCCGGGCCGGCGATGTCATCCCCCGGGCCGACGATGCTCCGCGACAGTTGACGGCCGCCGGCCGGATGCGCGGATTCACGGACGGAAGTCCCGCGTCGCCGGTCTGCGCGCCCACTCCCCCTTCGACCCCTTCGGGAGCGGCGTCGGGCGTTGACACCCCACCGGCGAAAATCCAACTTGTCTGGCTGTCAAATCCCCTACGCCCGCAAGGATCCCGACTTGGCCAGAATCGCCGTCGTACACGGCCCCAATCTCAATCTGCTCGGCGTGCGCGAACCCGGAATCTACGGCACGGCCACCCTCGCGGAGATCGACCGCGTCCTGGAGAGCGAGGCGGCCGCGCTGGGGGTCGAGGTCGAGTGCTTCCAGTCGAACTCCGAAGGGAGAATTCTGGACTACCTGGCCGAGGTGCGGGAACGCGCTGACGGAATCGTGATCAATCCGGCCGGGTTGGGGCACACCTCGGTGGCGCTCCTGGATGGACTGCTGGCGGTGAACCGGCCCTTCGTCGAGGTCCACCTCTCCAATCCCTACCGGCGCGAAGGCTTCCGGCGCCGTTCCTTCCTGACTCCCGCCGCCGCGGGGCTGGTCGCCGGATTCGGGGTTGACAGCTACATTTCAGGCTTTCGTTGTCTCTGCGGCGTCCTGGCCCGGCAGGCGGGTGCCGATTCGTGAGGAACCGATGGCAAGCACCGCGAACTTTCGCAACGGCATGGTCCTGGAGATCGACGGCGTTCTCTGGACGATCACCTATTTTCAGCATGTGAAGCCCGGCAAGGGTGGGGCCTTCGTGCGCACGAAGCTCAAGAATGTGCTCACCGGAGCGGTCGTGGACCGGACCTTTCGCGCGGGGGAGCGGGTGACGAGCGTGCGGCTGGAGCGGCGACCGGTCAACTATTCGTACACCGACGGCGAGTTCTACCACTTCATGGACCAGGAGACCTACGACCTGATCCCGATCGGGGGGGAGATGCTGGGCAGGAGCCAGCTTCGGTACCTGAAGGAAAACATGGAGTGCCAGGGGCTCGTGCACGATGGAAATGTGATCAGCGTGGAGCTTCCCGACTTCGTCGAGCTGGAGGTGACCGACACCGATCCCGGCTTCCGCGGAGACACCGCCCAGGGCGCGACCAAGCCCGCCACCCTCGAGACGGGGGCGGTGGTGCAGGTGCCGCTCTTCATCGAGGTGGGCGACCGGCTGCGCATCGACCGCCGCGAGGACAAATACCTGACCCGGGTGACCGGATGATCGACATCGAGCTGTTGCGGGCGCTGGTCGAGCTCGTCGACGAGTCCTCGCTGGATTCGCTGGAGATCGAGCGCGGCGCAACCCGCATCCGGATGGCCAAGTCGCCGCCCGGAGGGGCCGTGGTTCATTCCCCGGCCGCCCCGCCTCCCGCCCCCGTTCCCGCTCCCGCCCCGCCTTCCGAGGCCGCCGAGGCCGAACCGGAGCCGCCCTCTTCCCCCACCGCCGCCACCCTGGTCGATGTAGTCTCGCCGATGGTGGGCACATTCTACCGCGCCCCCTCCCCCGACGCCGATCCCTATGTCGAGGTGGGCGCGCGGGTGGGCGCCGGCGATGTCCTCTGCGTGATCGAGGCGATGAAGCTCATGAACGAACTCGAGTGCGAGGCGGCGGGCCGGATTGCCGAGATCTGCGTCGACAACGCCGAACCGGTCGACTATGGGCAACTCCTCTTCCGGGTCGAGCCCGACTGAGGGGCGCCGGCGCCGGCCGCGGAGAGGGCATGTTCCGGAAACTTCTGATCGCGAACCGCGGCGAGATCGCGTTGCGGATCGTGCGCGCCTGCCGAGAGCTTGACATTCGCACCGTTGCGGTGTATTCGGAGGCCGATCGCGAGTCGCTTCATGTGCGCTTTGCCGACGAGGCCATCTGCATCGGGCCGGCCCGCGCCGCCGAGTCCTACCTGAAGGTTCCCCGGATCATCGCAGCGGCGGAGATCACCGGAGCGGAGGCGGTGCATCCCGGGTACGGATTCCTGGCCGAGAACGCCGAATTCGCCGAGATCTGCCGCCGTTCCGATCTGGTCTTCGTCGGGCCGACCCCGGATCAGATCCGCGCGATGGGCGACAAGGCGGTGGCCCGCGAAACGATGCGAAAGGCGGGGGTGCCGGTTGTGCCGGGATCGGATGGGGTGGTCGAGGACGAAGCCGAGGCGCTCGAGGTTGCGCACCGAATCGGATTCCCGGTGATGATCAAGGCGGCGGCCGGGGGCGGGGGGAAGGGGATGCGGATTGCGGGCTACGACGGCGTCTTCGCGCGCACCTTCGCGACTGCCCGGGCCGAGGCGGAGGCCAACTTCGGCGACGGCGCGATGTACCTGGAACGGTGCATCGTCAAGCCGCGCCACATCGAGTTCCAGATCTTCGGCGACAAGTTCGGGCGCGTCGTTCACCTGGGCGAGCGCGACTGCTCGATTCAGCGGCGCCACCAGAAGCTCGTGGAGGAATCCCCCTCTCCCGCCCTCCACCCCGGGTTGCGCGCGCGCATGGGCGAGGCGGCGGTGCGGGCCGCGGAGGCGATCGACTACGTCGGCGCGGGAACGGTCGAGTTCCTCCTTGACGAATCCGGCGAGTTCTTCTTCATCGAGATGAACACCCGCATCCAGGTGGAGCATCCGGTCACCGAGGCCACGACCGGACTCGATCTGGTCAAGGAACAGATCCGGGTGGCCGCGGGCGAACCGCTCTCCTTCGCGCCCGGGGTGCAGCGCCATCAGGGCCACGCCATCGAATTCCGGGTGAACGCCGAGGATCCCGCGCAGGATTTCGCTCCCTCTCCGGGACTCGTCACCGTCTTCCACCAGCCGGGCGGGCCGGGGGTGCGGGTGGACACGCACGTCTATTCCGGATACCAGGTGCCGCCCTTCTACGATTCCCTTCTGGCCAAGTTGATCGTATGGGGGAATACCCGCGACGAGGCGGTGGTGCGGGGGCGCGAGGCGCTGGAATCGTTCGTGGTGGAGGGGATTTCGACGACGATCGGCTACCTGGCCGCCATCACCCGCGACGAGAAGTTCGGCGAGGGCGAGGTGGATACCGGATTCGTGGAGCGCTTCGGAGGGGCCGAATCGTGACGGACCGGCACGGGAAAACGGTCGCGAAGGGACCGGTCGCGAGGGCATGGTTGGCCGGGAACCGAATCGCGAGGGAACGGCCATGAAGCTCCGCGTCTGCTTCACCCCCGCCGAGGTCCGCGCCGGAGAGCTGGAAGACGCCGCGGCGATCGTGATCGATGTGGTGCGCGCGACCTCGTGCCTGGTGGAGGCGCTGGCGAATGGGGCGGCGGCGGTCCGGCCGGCGGTCTCGGTGGAGGAAGCGCGCTCGGCGCGGGAAGGGGATGCGCTGCTCTGCGGGGAGCGGGGAGGACTGAGGATCGCGGGATTCGACCTGGGGAACTCCCCGCGCGAATTCGACGCCGGGCGGGTTGCGGGACGGCGCCTGGTGATGACCACGACCAATGGAACGCGGGCGCTGGCGGCGGCGAAGGGGGCGCGGCGGATCATCGTCGGGGCCTTCATGAATCTGGAGGCGGTGGCGCGCGCGGTGAGCGGCGAACGCTCGGTGGTGATCGTGTGCGCGGGCAAGAAGGGGCGCTTCGCCCTGGACGACACCCTCTGCGCCGGGGAGATCGTGCGGCGAATCGTGGATGGCGGAGCGCGGGGCGCGACGCTGGCCGAAGACGCGCGCGCGGCCGCCGATCTGGCGCGCTTGCATGGGGTCTCGGCCGCCGTCCTTGCCGGGACGGCCGCCGGGCGAGCGCTGGTGGAGGTGGGGCTCGGGGACGATCTGGAACTGTGCGCCGCGGTGGACCGCCATAAGATTGTTCCCATGATGCGAGACGAGATCATTACCGCGACGGCCCGGTAGGGCCTCTCCCCGGCGATGCTGCCCTGGCGCCGCAAGGACGGAGCCGACCGACCGCGAGCCGCGAAGTCCCCGCGCCGCCGTGCGCCTGCCTCCGCCGGGAAGGACGGCGACGCCGCGCCGACCGTCCTCAATCCCACCCTGGCGCTGGTGATCGCGGTGGTGGCCTTCCTCGTCGCGGCCGCGCTCTTCCCGATCGGGATTCTGGGCGCGCGCGTCTCCGGGCTCTTTCCGGCGGGCAACCCGGTCGGCGATGTCGGCGAGGCGCTGAAGCGTCTCCTCTCCGGCGCGATCGGGCTGGGCAGCGCGGCGATTCCCCTGGGACTGATGGCCACGGCGGCCACGATCGGGGGCTGGTGGTCGCCGCAGGCGCGCCGCAGCGCGTGGACCCTGACCGCCGCCCTCCTGGCGTTCCTTCCACTCGGCGCCGACCTCGCGGGCGCGCGCGAATCGCTCACCGGAGTGGCGGGCCGCGCGATGGGCGGGCCCTTGATCGAAGCCGTGGGGCGGCCTGCGGGGTGGGTGCTCTACCTTACCGCGGTGGTGGTGGCCGCGGTGGCCGCCTTCCGCTTCGATCCGTTGCGGCCGCCGTCGTTGGCGGCGGGGCTGGTGATGCGGGGGGTGCGGTGGGGGGGGCGGGGGACCCGTGCCGCCGCCGGAAGCTGGCTCGCGCGACTGCGGGAGGAGCGGGCGGCGCGCCGCAAGGAGGCTGCGCGGAAGGAGGCTGTGCGGAAGAGCGAGCGGGAAGAGACCGAACTGGCGGGTCGCCGGCGGGGCAGGGGCGCGGCCGGATGGAAACTGCGGTCCGCGACGCTCGGGTTGGGCGCAACGGGGAAGGCGTCGGAATCCGCGGCCGCATCGGAGTCGCGGCCCGCACCCGACGCCCCCCACGGCAACGATGGCGAATCCGGGCCGGTTCCCGAAAACGCCGCCCGGGACCAGGACGCCGCCCGGGACCGGGACGGTTCCCCCGAAGATCCCGCGCCCGCGCCTTCTCCCACCCCCGCCCCCCCCTCCGCCGTCCATCCGCTTCAGGCAACCGAAGACAAGCCCTGGCGGCCACCCTCGGACCTCCTCACCGCGCCGGCGCCCCGCAACCGCGTCGGCATGGACGACGCCCTCGACCAGCTCGGCCGGGTGCTCGTCAAGACGCTGCGCACCTTCAATGTCGGCAGCGAGATCTCGGGGCGCACCACCGGACCGGTCATCACCCAGTACGAGGTCGTTCCGGCGGCGGGGGTGAAGGTGAACCGCATCGCCAACCTGGACGCCGATCTCGCCCTCGCGATGCGGGCCCGCAGCGTGCGCATCGTCGCTCCGATCCCGGGGAAGGGGGCGGTGGGCGTCGAGATCCCGAACCCGCATCCGGAGATGGTGCGGCTCCGCGAAGTCCTCGAGGCGCCGGCCTACTCGGGCTCCCGGGCGGCGCTTCCCCTGGCGCTGGGTCGCGATCTCGGCGGCGAACCCTGGATCGCCGATCTGGCGCGAATGCCGCACGCGCTCATCGCCGGCGCGACCGGTTCCGGCAAGTCGGTCTGCCTCAACACCGTCATCGCCAGCCTGGTCTACCGCCACGGTCCCGACCGCCTCCGCCTCCTCCTGATCGACCCCAAGATGGTCGAGCTCTCCGCCTACGCCGACCTTCCCCACCTCCGCCACCCCGTCGTCACCGACCCGAAGGAAGCCGCCGGAGTGCTCAAATGGGCGGTTCTGGAGATGGAGCGGCGCTACGCCCTGCTCAGCGCGAATGGAGTTCGGTCGCTGCGCGAGTTCAATGCCCGGGTGGAGCGCGGGGTGTCGCTGCGAGCCGCCGAACCCGATGGCCCCGAGCAGGATCCGGGCCGGTGGGACTATCGCGGCGGAGCGCTTCCCTGGATCGTGGTGGTGGTGGACGAGCTCGCCGATCTGATGATGACGGTGCAGGCCGAGGTGGAAAAACCGCTGACCCAACTGGCGCAGAAGGCGCGCGCGATCGGCATCCATCTCCTGGTCGCCACCCAGCGTCCCAGCGTGAATGTGATTACCGGGCTGATCAAGGCCAACTTCCCCTGCCGGATCGCCTTCCGGGTCGCCTCCAAGACCGATTCGCGCACGATTCTCGACCAGAATGGGGCCGATTCGCTCCTCGGCGCGGGCGACATGCTCTTTCTTCCCCCGGGGCGAAGCGAACCGGTGCGGATTCAGGGCGCCTACCTTTCGACCGACGAGACCGAGGCGCTGATGTCGTGGTACCGGGGCCGGGCCGCATCGGTGGAGGGGCTGGAACGCGCGCGCGCCGCACGGGCCGAGGCCGATATCCTGGAGGAGGTGCGGGAGCTCGAGGGGGAAGCCGGGGACGGGGATGCGGGGGGAGGGTGGGGGGATTGGGACGAACTCTTCCGCGAGGCGGCGCTGGTCTGCATTCAGAATGGCGGCGGTTCGACCTCCCTCCTGCAACGGCGGCTCCGGATCGGGTACGGACGCGCGGCCCGGGTGGTGGACCAGCTTCACGACGCGGGGGTGCTGGGTCCGCCCGATGGCTCGAAGCCCCGCGAAGTCCTGGTCGGCGCCGACTCGCTGGACGAGATATGTCCCGCCTGAGCGCCGGTGCGGTTCTGGCCTGGGCCGTCTTCCCCCCCTTGGGAACGCCGGCCGCTGCCGCGCAGGAGAGCGCTTCCCCCCTTGCGCAGGCGGCCCGAATCTATCGTGAACTGCCCGCCATCTGCGCCGATTTCGAGCAGACGATCGAGGTGCGTCTCGCGAGGCGGCGGATCGACAGCGCGGGAAGGGTGTGCCGGCGGCAGCCCGATCTCTTCTCGATGCGCTTCATCGGACCCGGCGGCGATCCCAACGGCGATCTCGTGGTGTCCGACGGCGAACACCTCTGGGTCTATTACCCGACCCTTGACGAGGAGCAGGTCATGCGCTATCCCGCGGCGGACTCGCCCGGCGGCCGGAACTTCTTTCGCGAACTCCTGGAGGATCAGGGATCCCGCTACGAGGCCGCCAGCGAGGGGATGGAGCGCGTGGATGGACGGGACTGCCTCGTCGTCGCCCTCGCCCCGCACGGCCGGACCGCCTACCGCGGCGCCCGTCTCTGGCTCGACGCCGCCTCGCACCTGATCCGCCGTCTCGAGATCCACGAAGAGAGCGGCAATGTCCGCACCGTCACGCTGCGCAACCTCGACCTGGAACCGGCGATCGATCCCGCGACCTTCACCTTCGTTCCTCCCGCGGGCGCCCGCATCAGCGGCGGTCCGGGCATTCCGGGGAGCCACCGGTGAGGCTTCGCACCCGCGATCTTCCCGTCCTTCCGGTTTCGGCGGGGCCGGTGCGCCCGGGCGGGGGAAGAGGCGTCCGCGCGGTCGATCCCCGCTCCTACGCCGTCGGTCCGGCGGATGGTCCCCGTCTGGGGCTGGTCACCCTGGGGTGCGACAAGAATACGGTCGATTCCGAGCACATGATGGCGGCGCTGGTCGCGGCGGGCGCGCGCGTCACCAGCGATGTGGAATGCGCCGAGGTCGTGGTTGTCAATACCTGCGGCTTCATCGACGCGGCCAAGGAACAGTCGATCGACGCCATCCTGGAGGCCTGCGAGCTCAAGACGCGGGGCGACGTGCGCGCGGTGGTCGCCGTCGGGTGCATGGTGCAGCGCTACCGCGCAGAGCTGGAGGACGAGATCCCCGAAGTCGATCTCTTCCTTGGCATTGCCGAGATGGGACGATTGGTTCCTGAGCTCCGCGCCCGGGGCCTCGTGGACGGCCTTCCCCCATCCATTCCCAACATGGAGCGCCCGCTCCGAATCCTCGCCTCCGAGACGCCCCACACCTCCTTCCTCAAGATCAGCGAGGGTTGCGATCACCGCTGCGCCTTCTGCGCAATCCCCCACATGCGGGGTCTGCACCGCTCCGCCGCGCTCGAGTCGCTGGTTGCCGAGGCCCGCGCCCTGGGCGAACAGGGCGTGCGCGAACTGAACCTCGTCTCGCAGGACACGACCTGGTATGGCCGCGATCTCCGCCGCCGCGACCGCTCCGCGCCCCTCCTCCCCGAGCTCCTGGAGGCGCTGCTGGCGGGAACCGGTGTGGACTGGTACCGGCTGCTGTACATGTATCCCTCCGGAATCACTCCGGCGATGATCCGCCTGATCGCGCGCGAACCCAGGATCGTTCCCTATCTGGACCTGCCGCTCCAGCATGGCAGCGACCGCGTCCTCGCCCGCATGCGCCGTCCCGAACGGCGGAAGACGATTCGCGAACGGGTGCGGCGGCTCCGCGACGAGATCGGGGATCTGACGCTGCGCACAACGGTGATCGTGGGCTTTCCCGGCGAGACCGAGGACGATGTCCAGCTCATGATGGAGTTCCTGGAGGAGATCCGCTTCGACCGGGTGGGCGCCTTCGCCTACTCGACCGAGGAGGGAACGGCGGCGGCGAAGATGCCGGACCAGGTGCCCGCCGAGGCGAAGGCCGAACGGCTGGAGGCGGTCATGGAGCATCAGCGCGCGCTCTCGCTGGAGTCCAACCTGCAGTGGGTGGGGAAGCGCGTCCGGGTGCTGGTGGACGAGAGGACGCCGGGGCGGTCGCGCCACGAGGCGGTGGGCCGGATGGAGGGACAGGCGCTGGAGGTGGATGGACAGACCTTCCTGAGGGCCGCGGGGGGAGCGCAGCCGGGAGAGATCGTCGTCGCGGAGATCTTGGAGGCGGAGGACTACGACCTCGTCGGCCGGGTGACGGAGCGGCCGGAGCGCCGAACTCGAAGGGAGCGGAGGAACGATGTCTGACGGTCCTCGATGCTCGATTGGATGTCATGCTCGCACGAAAACAGTGCACGAGAGTTGGAGGATCATGCCTGACGACACTGGATGCACAGTCGGGCGTCGTGCCGCCAACACGACGCGCCAAACCCGGAGGAACGATGTCTGACGGTCCTGGATGCGCGGCCGGGTGTCGTGTCTCCGACACGACGCGCCAAATCTGGAGGAACCATGCCTGACGACACTCGGCGGCGGGTGCGGATCGGAGTGATGGGAGCGGGAGTGACCAGCCAGCTCCTTCATCTCCCGATCCTGGCCGAGCGCGGCGATGTTCGCCTCATGGCGCTCTCGGATCTGGACCGGCGCAAGGCGCGCACCGTGGCCGACCGCTTCGGCGTGGCCCGCGTTCTGGACGACGACCGTCTGATCGAGGATCCGGAGATCGAGGGAGTGGTGATCTGCGCCCCCAGCTTCCTCCACGAGCGCTTCGCCATGGCCTGCCTGGAGACGGGAAAGCACGTTCTGGTGGAGCGGCCGCTGGGGCTCTCTCCGGGCGGGGTGCGCGATGTGCTGGCCACCGCGCGGCAGACGGGCAAGGGAGTCGTGCTCGGGATGTCGCACCGGTATCAGGCCAATGTGCGCGCGCTGCGTTCGGCGATCGCGGAGGGGGGTCTGGGGGATGTGAGCGCCGTGCGGGTCGAGTGGCTGAACCGCGCGGTGCGACGGCCGCGCACGGGGTGGCGGCGGCGGGCGCTGGAATCGGGCGGCGGCGCGCTGATGGATCTCGGGGTCCCCGCACTGGATCTGGCCCTCTGGGTGCTGGGCATGCCGCAGCTTGCGCGGGTCTCGGCCATGACCGCGGGCGACGGTTTCGATGTGGAGGAGGAGGCGCACATCCACGCGGTCACGCGCACCGGGACGGTCGTGGCGCTCACCGCGAGCTGGCGCTTTCACGGCCCCGAGGACCGGCGCCGGCTCTGGGCGCTGGGCTCCGACGGCGGCGCTCGCCTCTCGCCCCTGGCGATCTACCGGAAGGTGGGCGGCCGGACCGTCGACGCGACTCCGCGGCAGCCGATCCCCCGGGGCGGCGAGGATCACTTCACGAACGGATACCGGCGCCTCCTGGACGAGTTCGTGCGGGTGACGAAGGGAACCGCGGCCGCCCGTCCCGTCGCCGACCAGATCCCCCTCATGCGGTTGATCGAGGCCGCCTACGATTCCGCGCTCGAGGGCCGCGAAGTCCTCCTCGACTGATGCGCGGGCGGGGCAGGTGCGGGTGGGGCCCGGATGGGTGGGGACTCCTCCTCGCGGCCACCTCCGGCGTCGCGCTCGGCGCGACCTTCTCGCCTCATGGAGGACCGGTCCTTCCCTTCCTGGCCTTCGCGCCGCTGGGAGCGGCTCTGGCCCGGCTGGACCGCATTCCCCCTCCCCCCTCCCCCCTCCTCCCCCCTCCCGTCGCTCTCGGCCTCCTCACGGCCGCCATTGCCCACGCCGCCGGCTTCCTCTGGATGATTCCGGCGCTCTCGTGGAGGACCCCGCTGGCGATCCCGGCCTGGATTCTCGTCTCGGCGCTGGGCGGTCTCGTCGCGGGTGCGGGCTGCGGCGCGGCATGCCTTCTCGCGCGCGGACGTCCCTGGCTGCTGCCCCTGGCGCTGGCCGCCTGCTGGACCGGCGCGGAGTGGACGCTGGCGCATCTGCCCGGAGTGCGGCAGGCGTGGCTGACGACCGGCGCCGCATTGGCGTGGGAGCCGGTGCTTTCGGCGGGGGTCGAGCTCTTCGGCGCGCGCTTCCTGACCCTCTGGACGGTGGCGGCCGGGGGCTGGATCGGGGTGTTCGCCGCGTGGCTGTCAGCGGGGTGGCGAGGCGCTTCCGCAACGCGCGCGAACACGCCCCCGCGCTCGCCGAAGGGGCGGCCGTTTGGGGGGAAGGTCCGGGTTGGGGGGCGCCTGCGGGCGGTCGCGGTGGTTGCGGCGGCGATTGCGCCTCTGGGGCCGGGAGTCGCGCGCCGGGCGGGGACGGGGGTGGGGGGGGAAGAGATCCTCGCGCGGGTGGCGGCGGTGCAGCCGGGGCGCCAGACTGGCAAGGCGCAGACCTGGCTGGAGACGCTGCGCGAGCTCGGCGAGCGGGAATCCTTCGACCTGGTCGTCTTCCCGGAGGGGTTTCTGGAGGATCCGGGGGAAGAGGGGGCCGAGTTGGCGCGAACGCTGGGCCGGACCGTCGTGGCGGGAATTCTCGAGCGGAAAATCGCGGAGCCGCCGGAAGCGCCGGACACCCTCTGGTACAATGCGGCGATCGCGCTGCCGCCGGAGGGTCCCCGTCCGCCGCCGTACCGCAAGATGCGGCTGGTTCCCGGTCTGGAGACGGCCGGCCTCTGGTCCTCGCGGCCGGGCCGGGGGGGCGGCCGCGGATACCGTCCCGGGGCGGAGGCGCGTCCCCTTTGGGTGGGCGGCCGTCCGGTCGGCGTGATGATCTGCTACGAGTCGGCCTTTGCCGGAAGCGCCCGCGCGCTGGTGCGGGCGGGAGCCGAATGGCTGCTTGTCCTCTCCAACGACGACTGGCTCGATCCGGCGCGTCCCTTTCGCGCGACCTGGGCCTACTGGCAGCACGCGACCCATGGACGGCTGCGGGCGCTGGAGCACCGGATGGCGCTTCTGCAGGTTGGCACGACCGGCCTCACCTTCGCGGTCGCCCCGGCGAACCGGAGCGACGCCCCTGCATCGGAGCCCGCGCTGGAGCCCGGAACGAGCGGCGTTCACATCCTCGCGGCCACCGCCCCACGCGGCCCGACCCTCTTCACGCGGCTCGGCGATCTGCTCGGCCTGGGCTGCTTCGCGGTCTTCGCGGCGGGCCTTGCGGCGTCGGCGCGGGGACGGCGCCCTGGATCCTTCGCACCTGTCAACGATGGGAGACGAGACCGCTGAACCCTCGCCGGCCGCCGGCCGACCCGGGCGGGTTACCTTCAGGATTGCCATCCCTCACCCCCGCCCCCGGAGATCCCCCCTGGACGCGCGTCTCGCCCACCGTCTCGATGAAGTGCAGGAGCGCTTCCACGAGGTGCAGACCCGGCTCTCGGACCCCGAAGTAGTGCGCGACCCGGCCCGTCTGCGCGAGCTGGGACGCGAACGCGCCGCGCTCGAGACGACGGTTGCGGCCGGACGCAGGGTGGCGCGGCTGGAGACCGAGCTGGAGGGCGCGCGCGAGATCCTGGCCGACGCCGACGATCCCGAGATGGGCGAGCTCGCCGAAGAGGAGATTGCCTCGCTGAGCGAAGCTCTCGATGCCGCGTTGGCCGCCCTTCATGCCGCGCTCTCGCCGCCGGATCCGCTCGACGACCGCCCCGCCGTGGTGGAGGTGCGCGCGGGAACGGGTGGCGACGAGGCCGGGCTCTTCAGCTCCGAGCTGATGCGCATGTACCACCGTCTCGCCGAGCGCCAGGGGTGGCAGGTCGAGCTGGCGAGCCTCTCGGAGGGGATTCCGGGATCGGTCCGCGAGGCGGTCTTCACGGTGCGGGGGCGGGGCGCCTACGGTCTGCTGCGCTACGAATCGGGGGTTCACCGGGTGCAGCGCGTTCCCGACACCGAGAGCCAGGGCCGGATCCACACCTCGGCGGCTTCGGTGGCGGTCCTGCCCGAGGCCGAGGAGGTCGACGTCGAGATCGATCCGGGCGACCTGCGAATCGATGTGTTCCGGTCGTCGGGGCCGGGGGGACAGTCGGTCAACACCACCGACTCGGCGGTCCGCATCACGCATCTGCCCACCGATCTGATCGTGACCTGCCAGGACGAAAAGTCGCAGCACAAGAACAAGTCGAAGGCGATGAAGGTCCTGCGTTCCCGCCTTCTCGACCGCGAGATCGCCGCACGCGAGGCCGAGCGCGCCGCCGAACGCCGTTCGCAGATCGGATCCGGAGACCGTTCCGCCAAGATTCGCACCTACAACTATCCCCAGAACCGGGTGACCGACCACCGGATCGGATTGAGTCTGTACCGCCTGGGCGAGATCCTCGACGGCGACCTGGCCGAGATCGTGGCCGCCCTGCGGATGGCGCGCGACGAGGAACGGCTCGCTGGAGACGCCGGACGGCGATGAGCGAAACGGTGCGCGAGATCGTCCGTCGCAGCGGAGAGTACCTGCGGGGGAAGGGGGTGGCGGGGGGGCGGACCAATGCGGAATACCTGGTGGCCCATGTCCTGGAGGTCGACCGCCTGGATCTCTACCTGGATCTGGACCGCCCCCTGGGCGAGAGCGAGCTGGGTCCCCTGCGTCCGCTGCTGAGGCGGCGGGGCGCGCGCGAGCCCCTCCAGTATGTGCTCGGATCGGCGCCCTTCCGCGAGCTGGAGCTGAAGGTCGATCCCCGGGTGGCGATTCCCCGCCCCGAGACCGAGTACCTGATCGACGTGGTTCGGCGCGAGGCGGGCCCGAAGCGGGTCTTCGACGCGGCGCTGGATGTGGGCGCCGGATCGGGCGCGATCGCGATCTCCCTGGCGTCCGAGGGAGTGGCGCGCACGGTCGCCGCCACCGACCGCTCCGCCGACGCCCTGGAGGTGGCGCGCGCCAACGCCATTCGCTGCGGTTGTCCCGGAATCCGTTTCCTCGAAGGATCGCTCCTGGAACCGGTGCGCGGCCGGAGCTTCGATCTGATCCTTTCCAATCCCCCCTATCTGAGCGCCGAGGAATGGAGAGGGACCGAACCGGAGATTCGCCGCTGGGAGCCGGGAATCGCGATGGTCGCCGGCGATGGCGGCCTGGCGCTCATTCACCGCCTGATCGACGGACTTCCACCTCTGCTGCGTCCCGGAGGCTGGTTCGGCGTGGAGACCGGGATCGCCCAGGGAGAGGCGGTTGCGGGGCGGCTGCGGACCGTGGGAATCTACGAGGAGGTCCGGATTCATGCGGACCTGGCCGGTCGGCCGCGCTATGTTCTTGCGCGAAGAGCCGGTTCCGCGGAGAGTCGGCGAAATGGGGCCGATTCCGGAGAGAACGCCAGTCCGGAGGTTGAGGAATGATGGAAACCGGCAGTTTTGGAAGCGGCGGATCGGAGGTGGACAAGCTGGCCGGATCGCTCGGCCGGGCGCTGGGGCGAACGAGCGAATATCGTGCGCTCGCGCGCGCCCGCGAACGCGCCGCCAACGACCGCGAGGTGGTCGGATTGACGAACGAAATCGCGCCCCTCGAGCAGGCGCTGCAGGATGCGCTGGCCCAGGGGAAGGCGGCGGATTCCGCCGAATATGAACGCTACGCCTCCTCGCTCGGCCGGCTTCAGGCCCTGCCGGCCTACCAGGGGGTGGTTGCGGCGCAAGCCAACTTCGACAAGATCATGTACAGAATCGACGCCGCCATCCAGAAGGGAATGGAGGAAGGCGCGGCGTCGCGAATCATCCTTCCTTCGTGAACCGCCCGTGACGAGCAGCGATCGGCCCCGCCAAAAGAAACCGTCCCCATCTCCGCGCGGAGTCAGCGCCCTGCGCGCTCCCGTCTACCGGATCATCGACCCGGTGGCGCGGCTCCTCGTCCGGATGGGCATCCACCCCAATGCGATCACCGTCGCAGGCTTCCTGGTCACCGTCGCCGGCGCCCTTCTCTACTCTCGCGACCATGTCCGCACCGCCGGCTTCGCGATTCTGCTTGGCGGTCTCTGCGACGTCTTCGACGGGCGGGTCGCGCGTCTCTCGGGGCTGGCCTCCAAGTTCGGCAGCTTCTTCGACTCGACCCTCGACCGGATCTCCGAGATCGCGATGTACATCGGTCTGATGACGCTCTACAACGCCTACCGGCTCGAATTCGTCGACATCTGGATGATCTACGCCCTTGCCCTGGCGCTCGGCGGTTCGCTCATGGTCAGCTACACCCGGGCCAAGGCGGAGTCGCTCGGCTTCGACTGTTCGGTCGGGCTCATGCAGCGGGGCGAACGCATCCTTCTTCTCGGCTTCGGATCGCTCCTCTTCGGTCTGTCCTGGAATGGGCGGGTGCTGAGCGGGATCATCGTCCTCGTCGCTCTGCTGACCAACTTCACCGCGATTCACCGGATCGTCTGGGTGTACCGGCGCGGCAGCGGCGTTCCTCTCGACAACGGCGGCGCGACCGCCGGAAAAGGTTAGAAGACACAGTGGAACAGCCTCCAAGCATAGCGACGCCCGGAGGGCCCGTCGGCGTTCTCCTGCCCGGACTCGGGGCGGTCGCCACCACCGTCGTGGCCGGCGTCGAGGCCGTGCGGCGCGGACTTGCGCGTCCCTTCGGCAGCCTCACCCAGATGAACACCATCCGGCTCGGCAGACGCACAGAGGAGCGCACCCCCCTGATTCGCGAGCTCGT
The DNA here is from genome assembly GCA_022822325.1 of Gemmatimonadota bacterium. Taxonomy (GTDB): domain Bacteria; phylum Gemmatimonadota; class Gemmatimonadetes; order Longimicrobiales; family Gaopeijiaceae; genus Bin94. The sequence goes on from JAJEBW010000048.1 coordinate 92,255, forward strand.
CCCCCTGGCCGAACTGGACCAGCTCGTCTTCGGGGCCTGGGATCCGATTCCCGACGACGCCTACGACAGCGCCGTTCACGCCGGCGTCCTCAGGCGCGGAACCCACCTCGATCCGATCCGCGACTTCCTCCGCACGGTAAGCCCGATGCCCGCCGTCTTCGACACCGCCTACGTCAAGCGGCTCGACGGACCGAACCGCAAGCGCGGCGCGAACCGGATGGAGCTGGCCGAGGCGCTGCGCGAGGACATCCGCCGCTTCAAGGCCGAAAACGGCTGCTCCCGCGCGGTGATGATCTGGTGCGGATCCACCGAGGTCTTCACGCGGGCGGGCCCGGCGCACGAAACCCCGGAATCCTTCGAACGGGCCATGCGCGACGACGATCCCGCGATCGCCCCCAGCATGATCTACGCCTGGGCGGCCATCATGGAGGGAGTCCCCTACGCGAACGGCGCCCCCAATCTCTCCGCCGATCTGCCTGCCCTGGAGACCCTCGCCCGGGAGCGCGGCGTTCCCATCGCGGGCAAGGATTTCAAGACCGGCCAGACGCTGATGAAGACGATTCTGGCGCCCGGCCTCAAGGCCCGGATGCTCGGCGTGCAGGGCTGGTTCAGCACCAATATCCTCGGGAACCGGGACGGCGAGGTCCTCGACGACCCCGAATCCTTCCGCACCAAGGAGGAATCGAAGCTCGGGGTGCTCGACTACATCCTGCAGCCGCAGATGTACCCGGAGCTCTACGGCGAACTGTACCACAAGGTCCGCATCAACTACTACCCTCCCCGCGGAGACGACAAGGAGGGCTGGGACAACCTCGACATCTTCGGGTGGCTGGGGTATCCGATGCAGATCAAGGTGGACTTCCTCTGCCGCGACTCGATCCTGGCCGCGCCGATCGTCCTCGACCTCGCGCTCTTCCTCGATCTGGCCGGGCGCGCCGGAATGGGAGGAATCCAGGAATGGCTCTCCTTCTACTTCAAGAGCCCGCACACGCCCGTGGGCCTCTACCCGGAGCACGATCTCTTCATCCAGCACAAGAAGCTGAAGAATACGCTGCGCTGGCTCGCCGGCGAGGAACAGATCACTCACCTGGGGCGCGAGTACTACGAATAGCCTCGTCGCTCGCGGGCCGGCCGGGCCCAGTCCTCGAAGATGCCGCATGGCGGCGGCGTTTTCGGAGTCGGTCCCCAACCGCATGAGCGAACGGTGCGCCGGGGCCGGTCCGGCGCTCGACGGGCAAGTTGTCGAACCGCCGCGATCCCGCGGCTCGATCCGGTTGAGCGGGCGGGCGGCGTTGAGAGCGGCGCGAGAAGCGGGCCCCAGCCGGAGGAGACCGGGCGATGACGCCAGAGGAAGCGGGACCATTTCGGTGAAGCGCGGCCGGTTCATTGTGGTGGAGGGGGCGGAAGGCGTGGGGAAGACGACCCAGGTCGGGCAGTTGCGACTCTTCCTCGAGGCGGCGGGGAAGCGGGTCGCCGTCACCCGCGAGCCGGGCGGAACCGCGGTGGGCGAACGGATCCGCGAGTTGCTGCTGCACGAGCGCGGCGCGCGGATCGCTCCCAGGACCGAACTGCTTTTGATGCTGGCGGCGCGGGCGGCGCTGGTGCGCGAGGTGGTGCGGCCGGCGCTGGCCGCGGGAAGGTGGGTGCTCTCCGACCGCTACGACCTCAGTTCGGTGGCCTACCAGGGCCATGGCCGCGGCATCGATCCGGAGCGCGTCGCCGCGTTGAACGCCTTCGCCACCGGCGATCTGAAGCCCGACCTCTGCCTGGTCATCGACCTTCCGGCGGAGGAGGGGCTGGCGCGGCAGCGGCGCTCGGCGCGTCCCCTGGACCGTTTCGAATCCGAGAGCGCCTCCTTCCGGGAAAGGGTTCGCCGCGGGTATCTTGAGATGGTTCGCTCCGGCGGCGGCGCAGTTCTGGTTGCCGGCGGCGGCAGCGTCGAAGAGGTGCGGGAGCGGATGATCGCGAGAGTTCGCGAGAGATGGCCGTCTCTCGAAGGGTCGGCCATGCGTCGGCGGGGGAGGCAGCCATGACACGAAGTCGCGGGGTGCTGGTGCCGGGAACCATCGCGCTGGTGGCGGTGGCGAGCGGGAGCTGGCTGCTGCAACGCGGGGTGGAGCGGCGGGCCAACGTCTATCTGGATGCGCGCATCTTCGAGGAGATCGTCGGGCACATTCGCAGCGACTATGTTGGCGACGTGGATGTGGACGATCTGTACGAGGCCGCGATCTCGGGCGTCGTGGACCGTCTGGAGGATCCCAACTCGCAGTTTTTGCCTGCGGCCCGCTGGGAGGACGAGCGCATCCGCACCCAGGGGGACTACGGCGGGGTGGGGCTGGAGGTGGAGGACCGCGACGGCTTCATCACCGTGGTGGCGCCGATTCCGGGGACGCCGGGGGCGAGGGCGGGAATCAGGCCCGGCGACCGGATCGTCGAGGTGGATGGCGAATCGGTGGAGGGCTGGGTCACCGACCAGGCCGTCGATCTGCTGCGCGGCAAGCCCGGCACCGCGGTGCGCATGGGGATTCGCAGGCCGGGGATGGAGGAGGTCGTTCACTTCGACGTGACGCGCGCGCGGATCCTGGTGCCCTCGGTTCCCTTCGCGACGCTGCTCGAGGGCGGCGTGGGGTACGTGCCGCTGCTCGTCTTCAACCGCACCACCACCGAAGAGGTGCGCGCGGCGATTGATTCGCTCGAAGCGGAGGGGATGACCTCGTTGGTTCTCGATCTGCGCCGCAACCGGGGCGGACTCCTGACCGAGGGCGTGGCCCTCACCGACCTTTTCCTCGATCCCGGGCAGGACATCGTCGAGATCCGCAGCCGTTCGGCGCCGGCCGAACGGTACCGTGCCCGCCGGGAACAGCGCTATCCCGATCTCCCCGTCGCCGTGCTGATCGCCTACGGGAGCGCGTCGGCCTCCGAGATCGTGGCGGGGGCGTTGCAGGATCACGACCGCGCCCTCCTGATCGGCTCCACCACCTACGGCAAGGGCTCGGTTCAGACGCTCTTCCCCCTTGCGGGCGGGAATGTGCTCAAGCTCACCACGGCGCGCTGGTTCACCCCGGCGGGGCGCTCCATCCAGATGGCGGCTGAGGATCAGCGTTTGCGGGTGGAGCGCGGGGTGCTGACCGTGCAGGGGGATGTGGCGGAACGCCCCGATCTGGAGGGGAAGCCGGAGTTCAGTTCGGCGGGCGGGCGGCTGGTGCGCGGAGGAGGAGGAATCGTTCCCGATCTCTGGGTGATGCCGGACACGCTGGCGATCGATGAGCGCGAGGCCATACGCGAGGTTCTCGGGGCCGGAGGGGTGTTCTGGACGGCGCTGCGCAACTGGGTGGTCGCCTATCTGCGGGAGAATCCCGATCTGGAGAATGGATTCGAGATCGGCGAGGCCGAGGTGACCAGCCTTCAGGCCGCGCTGGAGGCGCGCGGAGCCGAGTTGCCGCTGGAGACGCTGCGGCGGGCCGGTCGTTCGCTGGGTTGGCTGATCGGGGGCGAGATTGCCGAACAGGCCTGGGGAGACCGGGGCCGGTTCGAGCGCGGTGCGGCAAGCGATGCCCAACTGATGCGGGCGGTGGAGCTGCTGCGGGCTGCGCGAGACCGGATGCATCTCTTCGAGTTGGCGGGGTCGCTGCCGGCCGGGCTGGCGGCGGAGTCGGAAAATCCCCCGGGCCGCACCTCCCGAAGCGGCGCGCCGCCCCACTGATCCGGCGGTCTCCGGGCGGGAGAAGACCCCGTCCTTCCAGGGCGGATTTCGCGCCGCGCGGCATCCGTCCCATCTGACCATTCGGATGCCCGCGCCGCGGGTGCACCTTTGGGGGTGGTCCCATCGCTCGCGTCGCTCGCTCGCCCAAACCGCACCGGGCTCCGGCCGAGTTTCGCCGTCTACGTCGCGCCAGCGGTCGATCTTTGAGGAATGGGGCCCGGAGCGCGGGCACGCGGCGGCGCGGAGCGGATGGTCCGGCCGCGCGATCAGGAGAGGGGAGATCGGCAGATGTTCGTGGATTCGGTCACGATCGAGGTTCGCGGGGGAAGCGGGGGAGCCGGTGCGGAGGCCTTTCGGCGCGAGAAGGGGGTGCCGCGCGGCGGACCCTCGGGTGGGGACGGGGGAAGGGGGGGCGATGTGCGGCTGCGGGTGGATCCCGGGCTGACCACACTCAGCGACTACCGCTACCGCCGGCATCACCGGGCAGACCGGGGCCGGCACGGCGAGGGGTCGAACCGGACCGGCCGGAGCGGGGCCGACCTGGAGCTGCGCGTTCCGCCCGGAACGATCGCCTTCGACCACGGGACAGGAGCCGCGCTGGGGGAGTTGGTGGATGCGGGCCACACCCTGGTGGTTGCGAAGGGGGGGCGGGGCGGTCGGGGGAATGCGCGCTTCACCTCGGCCACGCGGCAGGCGCCGCGGCGCTGGGAGAGCGGCGAAGAGGGCGAAGAGCGGATCGTTCGTCTCGAACTCAAGCTGCTGGCGGACATCGGGCTCGTGGGGGAACCGAATGCGGGCAAGTCCACCCTCCTCGCGCGGATCAGCGGGGCGACCCCGAAGATCGCGGCATACCCCTTCACGACCCTGACCCCGAAGCTCGGCGTCGTGGAGCTGCCGGACTACCGCTCCTTCGTGGTGGCCGACATTCCCGGCCTGATCGAGGGCGCCCACACCGGCCGGGGGCTGGGCCACCGCTTCCTGCGCCACATCGAGCGCACCCGCGCCCTGGCGATCCTCCTGCCTCTTGACGACGACGATCCCGCCGCCACCCTCGCCGGACTGCGCCGCGAGCTGGAGGCCTATTCCCCGGGATTGGCCGAACTGCCGTGGGCGGTGGTCTTCTCCAAGGCGGATCTGCGCCCCGGGGACGAACCGCTGCCCGCGACCGCCGCCGGGGTGTGGGGTCGCTGGCGCCTCAGCGCGGTGACCGGAGAGGGAGTGGACGATTTCCTGGAGGGTTGCTGGCGGCAACTGCACCGGGCGGCCGCTACGGGAACCGGTGCGCCATGACGCCGGAACGCGAAGCGACGTCGGCCTTCACCCTCGCGGGACTTCCGGGAATCGGGGCGCGACGGTTTCGAGCGCTCATCGACCGCTTCGGCACGGCCGAGGCGGCCCTCGGCGCGGCTCCCGCGGCCTTTGCGGCGGCCACCGGCCTCACCCATGCCAACCCCCTCGCCAGGCGTTCCGACGCGGCCCGGCGGGCGGCGCGCATCACCCGGCAATGCGGCGAGCTGGGCGCAAGCGTCCTGGTCTATGGCGCACCCGGATACCCCCCCGCGCTGGGCGATCTCCCCGCCCCCCCGCCGGTGCTCTTCGTCCTGGGCCGCGCCGATCTTCTTCTGCGACGCTGCGTGGCGATCGTGGGGTCGCGGCGGGCCACCGCCTACGGACGGCGGGTCTCGCGCGGTCTGGGCGCCTCCTTCGCGCAGACGGGCCGCTGCGTGGTCTCGGGCATGGCGATGGGAATCGATGCGGAGGCGCACCTGGGCGCGCTCCCGGGACCGACCGCCGCCGTTCTCGGGTCCGGGGTGGATGTGCCCTCGCCGCCGCGCAACCGCGCCCTCTACGGCCGGATCCTCGACGAGGGGGGCGCGATCGTCTCGGAGTTTCCGCCCGGGGCCCCCGCCGAGCCCCACCACTTCCCGCGCCGCAACCGGATCATCGCCGCGCTCGCCCGCGATGTGATCGTCGTCGAGGCCTCGAACCGGAGCGGCGCGCTGATCACCGCCGAGATCGCCCTCGATCTGGGCCGCGACGTGCATGCGGTCCCCGGTCCGATCGACCGCGCCACCGCGGCCGGCGCCAACCGCCTCATCGCCGACGGCGCGGGAGTCGTCCTCGAGATCGGGCCGCTGGAGGGTCCCGCGGGCGCGGAGGGCCGGCTTCCCGACGAACCCGAGCTGCGCGAACTCGTCCTGGCGTTGCCCGCCGCGCCGGTCGCGGTGGAGGAGGTGGCCGCGCGCACCGGCCGGGCCCCGGAGGCGGTGGCTCCTCTCCTGACCATCCTCGAGATCCGCGGCTTCCTGACCCCCACGCGCGACGGTCGCGTCATGCGTACGCCGGGCGGGGCATGAAGGACGCGACGGGCATGGACGGGAGCAGGGGCGAGAGCCTCCGGGGATCCGGCTCGCCGCCGAGAACGACCACCGAGATTCGCCACCTCTATGTGCACGCCCCCTTCTGCGCCCGCCGCTGCCGCTACTGCGACTTCGCGGTCACGGTGGAGCGGAGGCCGGAGAGCGCCCGGTGGCTGCGCGCGATCGAGGCCGAGCTGGCGTTGCTGGAGAGGGGCGGGGAGGTGCGTCTCGCCGACCGCATCGAGACCCTCTACCTGGGCGGGGGAACGCCGTCGCTCCTGGACGCGGGAGCAGTGGCGGGGCTGGGGGGGGTGGTGGGGGCGGAACGCATGGCGGCGGACGGATTCGAATGGACCGCCGAGGCCAATCCCGAGTCCTTCCAAAGCGAAACCGCGCGCGCCTGGGCCCGGGCGGGGGTCAACCGGATTTCCTTCGGGGTGCAGAGCTTCGACCCGGGGGCGCTGCGCTGGATGGGACGCCTGCATTCGGCCGCCGACGCCAACGCGGCGATTGCGCGCGCCCGCGCGGCGGGGATCGACAATCTTTCCCTCGACCTGATCTTCGGGCTGCCGAACCCGGTGGCGCGCGACTGGCGGCGCGATCTCGATGGCGCACTTTCCCTCGCCGCGCCGCACATTTCGCTCTACGGCCTCACGATCGAAGAGGGCACCCCCCTGGCGCGGCTCCTGCGGGAGGGCCGCATCCGGCCCGCTGGCGAGGAGCGCTATCGAGACGAGTTTCTCCTGGCGGCGGAGCGCCTCGCGGCCGAAGGATACGACCACTACGAGCTCTCCAACTTCGCGCGCCCCGGCTTCGCATCCCGTCATAACCGGGCCTGCTGGCGCGGCGCGCCCTACCTGGGATTGGGCAACGGCGCCCACAGCTTCCACGGAGGCCGCCGCCACTGGAATGAACGCGACTGGGCGCGGTACGCAACCCGAATCGAGGCGGGCGGGCTCGCGCGCAGCGGCGGCGAACGTCCCGGCCTCGGCCAGCGACGGCTCGAAAAGATCTGGCTGGCGCTGCGCACGGCGAAGGGCCTGGACCCGGCCGCGCTTCCACCCGCCGCCCTTCCCCTGCTGGGCCGCTGGCGCGCCCGAGGTCTGGCAATGGCCCGGAGCGACCGGATCCACCTCACCCCTCGCGGCTGGCTTCTCCTCGATACCCTCGCGGTGGAGCTTGACGCGGCCTGCGCCCGTCCCGCGTCGTCCGGTTCCCCTTCGCCGAGTCGCTGCAAAAGGGGGGAAGAGGATGCCATCCGAGGTCCTCCCCCGGGCGAGGACCGGATCCTTCCCCAATTGACGGCCACCCGCCCGCCGGGATTATGATTGATTGCACACCGGGACCCGGTCCCATCCACCGGTGCCCGGTTCATGGCACGACGCACTGCGGACCGCTCGGGGAAGGTTGCGAATGACGGTTGTTGAACGCCCCTCCGGAGGTGGTCGGGAATCGCTGTCGGGGCGAGAGCGGAGCGTTCTCGAGGCCGTGGTCCGCACCTATGTCGAGACCGCCGAACCCGCCGGCAGCCGCACCCTGGCCCGGCGCTACGATCTCGGGGTGTCGCCGGCGACGATCCGCAACACCATGGCCGATCTGGAGGACGAGGGCTACCTCAGTCATCCCCACACCTCGGCGGGACGGGTCCCCACCGACCTGGCCTATCGCTTCTTCGTGGACCGGCTGGTGCGGCCCGAGGCGCTGGCCCCCGAGGAGAAGATGCGCATCGAGGAGGAGATCCTCGCGGGCGCGGGAACGCTGGAGCGGATGCTCAGGAACGCGGCCCGGGCGCTGGGACTCCTCGTCAATGAGCTGGGGGTGGGATCCGCGCCGCAGTTGGACGACGCGCGCCTGCACAAGATCGACCTGATCCCGGTGTCGTCGCGGCGGGTGCTGATGGTGGTGACGATTCACTCCGGAATGGTGCGGACCGTCTATGTCGATCTGCCCGGCGAGGCCCCCGGCAAGGGACTGGATGGAATTGAACGGGTTCTGAACGAGCGGCTGGCTGGACGGACCTTCTCGGAGATCCGCCGCACCTTCGGCGCCCGCCTGCGCGACGCGGTGGAGGATCCGGCGGGACAGGAGATCCTCAACATCTTCGTCGAATCGAGCGAAGAGCTCTTTGCCGCAAGCGCCCCCCACCCCGACGAGGTGGTCCTGGGCCGGACCTCCGCGATCGCCGGCCAGCCCGAATTCGCCTCCAACCAGCGCCTGCGCGAGCTGATCGTCCTGACCGAGCGCAAGGAGCTGCTGGCGAAGGTTCTGGGTGCGCGGGCGGTAGAGGATGGGCCCTGCGTGACGATCGGCGGCGAGCACGGACCGGAGCTGGCCGGGTTCACCCTGGTGACCTCCGGCTACCGGCTGGGGCGCCTGCGCGGAGTCCTCGGGGTGATCGGGCCGACTCGGATGCCGTACGAGAAGGTAATCGCGATCGTCGATTATACTTCGTCGCTCGTCACGCGCATGCTGGAGCCCTGACGCGGGGTCTCCGCCCGACCGGCCAGGCTCGCAACCAAAGCCCGGCAATCCCTCCAAAGACCGAATCATGGCTGATTACTATTCGCTTCTCGGGGTGGCGCGCGACGCGACCCGGGACGAGATCAAGAAGGCGTACCGCAAGGCGGCGCTGCGCGATCACCCCGACCGCAATCCCGGATCGGCCGAGGCGGAAGAGCGCTTCAAGAAGGCGACCGAGGCCTGGGAGGTGCTCCGGGATCCCGAACGACGGGCCCGCTACGACCGCTACGGTCCGGAGGGCGCCCGGCCGCAGGGCGGTTTCCAGGGCGGGATGAACTTCAACGACGCGCTGGAGGTCTTCATGCGCGACTTCGGGGGGTTCGGAGACCTGTTCGGGGCGCAGCGGGGCGGCCGGTCGCGCCCCGTCCGCGGCAAGCGCGTGCAGCTTGCCCTGCCGCTGACCCTTCGCGATGTGCGCAACGGCGCGACGCGGATGGTGCAGGTGTCGGTGCTCGACCGGTGCGACACCTGCGACGGAAGCGGACGCCCCCCCGGGGCCCGGGAGCGAAGCTGTGGAAGCTGCCAGGGAACCGGCGAACAGCGCGTGGTGCAGCAGTCGGTCTTCGGGCGCTTCGTGACGGTGGCCCGTTGCTCCGAATGCCGGGGGGAGGGGCGGATCGTAACCGAGCGCTGCCACGATTGCCGCGGCGAGGGCCGGGTGCGGACGAGGCGGAAGATCCAGGTCGACGTCCCGCCGGGGGTGTCCTCGCAGAACTTCATCACGATGAGGGGCGAAGGCAATGTGGGACCGGGCGGGGGGCCGCGGGGCGACATCGTCGTGCAGCTCGAGGTGGAGGAGGATCCGCGCTTCACCCGCGACGGCAACGATCTGGCGTTGGATCTCCCCATCACCTTCGGGCAGGCGGCGCTCGGCGACCGGGTGACGGTTCCCACCCTGGAGGGCCGCAGTTGGGTGGAGGTGCCCCCGGGAACCCAGAACGGCGATGTGGTCCGCGTGGCCGGCGAAGGTGTGCCGCCTCTGAACGGGCGTCGCTGCGGCGATCTCCTGGTGCGGCTCGCGGTCTGGGTGCCGACCCACCTGACCGCCGATCAACGCCGCGTGGTCGCCGAATTGCGCGAGCTGGAGGACAACCCCCCGGAGCGGATCGACTCGGACCGCAGGCGCGGATTCTGGTCGCGGGTGCGGGAGGCGCTGGGATGACCGGCGGGTCGGGCGCTTGCGAACCGGATCGGTGAACGTCGGCGCCTCCTCGCCCGTGAGATACCTTCGTCCTGATGTGCGTCTTCCGATTGCCTCGCATGAAGCGAAGCCATCTGTGGTCGTTGGGCTCAAGGACGAAGCCCTTTTGCCGCAACCCCCGTTCGATCTCGGAACGGGAATATGTCCTACGCATCAGTGGGGAGATACCGCGATACGATGGCGTCTTGCATCCGCCGGGCTTCATCCGTCAGATCGGCAGAGTTGTCGTGCTGCATGGCGCAGGCGAGATCCTGCGCTTCCTGACGGTAGTCGGCGATCGCTTCCTTCAGAGTCTCTCCGGTACCCAACAGGCTCCACGGCTCTCGCTTCACAACGATTCCGAGCGTTTCGTCCTCTTGCCACCTGCACCATTCGCCGTCCACGATCACATAGGGACCGAGTGCATACCGCAGGTTCTCCTGGAAGACCTGATGGTCAGGCGACGCTTTGCCGAGGTCGAGGGCAATCAACTTCTTTGCGGCCGAGATGACTCGATCAACGAATGAAGAAGGCGAGACCGGGATGTCTGCACAGTCACCGGAGGCAAGGTTCATCTGGACCGAAATCGTCAGCTTGACGTGACCAGCCGAGATGTCTTTCCGCTTCGCGATCTTCGTGGAAGCTGTCATGGCGTGTCCTCCGAGAGCGCCGATACTGCACGGTCCAGAATACCATGAAGACTTCTCAGAGCCGGCTCCCCCAGGACGAACTGGCCTTGGATGTGGACAGGTATCGGACCTGCCTTCGTGGCCTGCTCGACCTGCTCCTCGGGAGTGCAACGTAGGGAGAACCGTCATCGGCCCAGTGGATCCCCAGTTGAATTACCAGCGCAGCCAGGAGGAAAGGGGACGGACGGGAGCGCGCGGTTGGCCGGCCTCTCACGCAGGGGAGTCAGCTTGCATTGGCAACGTTGCCAAACGCTTCGCGCCCGGTGGGCCGAAGCCGCTCGCACGCGGATGTTTCCACGCGCACGGGAGCGGGGGGACGCGATGCCTGCTCGATCATGGCCGAAGAAGTTGCGGAGTGGGCATCGAAACTGCAACCTCAAGCGTTCTGAGCATGGTCCGCCACCCCTCCTTCGCCTCGCCCGCAATACCCCAACCTACCCCCCTTGCCCCACTTGGGGCCCATACCGCAGCTCCGGATCCGAGAGCCCGAACCGAGACGCCATTATCAGGAGCCGTTCCGCGCGTTCGGCGTGAACGATCCAGCGGGCCACATCGGTGCGCGATTCCGGATTCACCTCCTCGGCCATTGCCGCGAGGCTGCGCCAGAGCATCGTCGCCAGCCAGGGCCGGGGCGGTCCGTCGTCCGGGTCCATCAGCACGATCCAACTGTCCAGAACCGTCTCGCCGGCGTCGTCGGCCGCAACTTCCAGCCGCGCCAACCGTCCCTCGGATTCCTCCAGCATCAGGTCGAGCAGCTCGGACGTGAGCCGGATCTGCGGGCGGCACCGGAGCAGTTCGCTTGCCAGACGCGGTTCCGAAAGCGCTCCCGGGCCGGCCCGTTGAAGGACCTCCACCACTCGCTCCACCGTGCGATTCATCTCTTCATCTTTTCCGGATCGTGGGCCGTTGCGCGGGCGAGTCACCATATTCGTTCCTCCCATCAGCACGGCCATCAGCAACCGGGCCCCACCGATGAACCATCCGCGAAGCTTCCCGCCGGTCCCGGCGTTGCGCTCTCCCATCGACGAGGACTTCGTGCGGTGGTTGCAGGGCATCGCGCGGCGCCGAGGGGGTCCGGCATGCCGTTGACGGCGACCAACCGGGAGGCCTGCACCGGTCGCGGCGCCTCCACCCGGACGATCGTTCGCCGGAGTGCGGGATGAGACGGCCGGCCGAATCGCGCACCGTCCGCCCACGGTCCCGCAACCGGTTGCGCCAGCGTCACGCCGCAGCCAACGCCGAAACGGAGGGGAAGCTCTCCGGGGCCACCGGTCGCGCGCTGCGCATCCTGGAGTTCGAGCGGGTGCTGGAGGAGATTGCGCGCGGGGCCGCGACCGAGCCGGGACGGAGGGAGGTCATGGCGCTGCGTCCGGGCCGCGACGCCGAGCGGATCCGCGGCAGACTGGCCGCGGTGGAGGAGGCGGGCGGGTTCCTGGCCGATCACCCGCACTGGTCCTTTCCCGAGCTTCCCCGGGTCCGGGAGCCGTTGCGCCGCCTCGGTCTGCCGGGATCGGTCCTGACCGCGCCGGAGCTGGCCGCGCTGGGTGCGCTCCTGGCCGCCGCCGCCGCCGCGCTCGCCGTCCTCTCCGCTGCGCCGCCGGATGGAGCCCTGGCCGCCCTGGCCCGCCGGATCGTCGCGGATCCCGGACTCGAGTCCGCTCTGGCCCGCAGCGTCGACCGCGAGGGCCGCGTCCTGGACGAGGCCAGCCCCGAACTTCGCCGTCTGCGCGGACATCTCGCCGGGGCCCACAACCGCGTCGTCGCCCATCTGGAGTCCTTTCTGGAAGGAGTGGACGAGCGCCACCGCGTGGCCGGCGCTTCGGTCACCATCCGCGAGGGCCGTTATGTCATTCCGCTGCGCCGCGAGGGCAAGCGCACCCTGGGCGGCTATGTGCACGACGAATCGGCCTCCGGCGCCACCGTCTTCATCGAGCCTCCCTCGGCGATCGCGATGATGAACCAGGTGCGCGCCCTGGAACGCGCCGAGGCCCGCGAAGTCAACCGAATCCTCCGCGATCTCACCGGCCGTTGCCGATCGCTGGTCGGTCCCCTGCAGAGCTCCCTCCGCTCCCTGGCCCGCTTCGACCTGCTCCTTGCCCTGGCTCGCGCCGCTCGCCGCTGGAAGGCCGCGTCTCCCGAAATCGCCAATGGCGAACTGGTCGTTCGCGGGGGCCGCCATCCCCTGCTCCTGGCGGTGGGAACCGATGCGGTGCCCTTCGATCTGGCGTTGGGGAAGGGGGAGCGAACTCTGGTCGTCACCGGTCCCAACACCGGCGGCAAGACCGTCTTCCTCAAGTCGGTCGGGCTGATCGCCGCGCTGGGTCAGTCGGGGGTCGTTCCGCCGGTCGGACCGGGGACGCGCCTGCCGGTCTTCGACGCCTTCTTCGCCGACGTGGGCGACGAGCAGTCGATCGCCGATTCCCTGTCGACCTTTTCGGCGCACCTGCGCAATGTGCGGGTGATTCTGGAGGAGGCGGGACCGGACTCGCTCATCCTGATCGACGAACCGGGGGGCGGCACCGATCCGGCGGAGGGCGAAGCGCTGGCGCGCGCGGTGGTCGAGGCGCTGGCCGAGCGGAGGGCGCTGGCGATCGTCACCTCCCATCTCGGGGGACTGAGGCGGCTGGCCCGGCCCGGCAATGGAATCGTGAACGCCTCGCTGCACTTCGACGCCGAGCGGATGCAGCCCACCTACCGCTTCGCGACCGGCCGCCCGGGACGCAGCTACGGTCTGGCGATCGCCCGCGGACTCGGCTTTCCGGAGAGTGTGCTGGACCGTGCCGAAGAGCTGCGCGACGACCGGGAGACGCGGGTGGACGAACTCCTCGCGAGCCTGGAGGCGAAGGAGCGCGCGGCGAGTCTGCGGTTGGCGGAGCTGGAGACCGCGCGGGACCGGCTCGCTGTACGTCGCACCGAGGTCGAAGGGCGCGCGCAGGAGCTGGCGAAGCGGGAGCGGGAGCATCTCCGGCGGTCGCGGCGGGAGGCCCGGCGGTTCCTGCTGAATGCGCGGCGCGAGGTGGAGGCGGTGATCGCCCGGTTGCGCGCGGAGGCCGGGGCGGAGGGGGAAGGGCGCGCGAAAGCGATCCGCGGGGCGCGGCGCAGGGTGGAGGAGGAGGCGCGGGCGCTGGAGGCGGATCCGGAGGGGGACGACCGGCACCGAGACGGCCCCGGCCAGGAAAGGACTGGACCGCTCGCCGAGGGCTCCGCCGTGCTGGTGACCGATCTGGGGGCGCGCGGAAGGGTGGTCGGCGAACAGGAGGGGAAGCTGGTGGTGCAGGTCGGCGGGATGCGGCTGCGGGTGGATCCTTCGCGGATCGAGGCGGTGGGCGCGGGCGAGGAGGGCGGCCGCAGGGAGAGGGGCGGGGGCGGGGCGGGGGGGTGGACGATTCCCGATCCGGCCACCGAGATCGATCTGCGGGGACAGCGCGCGGACGCGGCCGAGCGATCTCTTCAGCTTGCGCTGGACGCGGCGGCGGTGGCCGATCTGCGCGAACTCCGCATCATTCATGGCAAGGGAACGGGTGCGCTGCGCGAACGGGTGACGGCCGCGCTAGGCGCCGATGCGCGCGTGGCCTCCTTTCGCGCCGGCAAACCGGCCGAGGGCGGCTACGGCGTCACGATCGCCAGGATCGGAGGGCGGCGATGATCGATAGGGGTACCTTTGGTCCTGAGGGACGCCATCTGAATGCGACCCTGAAGGACGCCATTTGAACGAAGGACGCAGGAGGTCCGGGATGATCCGCGACAGCGTCGTCGAGGAGGTGCGGGCCCGCGCCGACATCGTGGCGATCATCGGCGAGTTCGTCTCGCTCAGGAAGGCCGGCAAGGACTACGTCGGTCTCAGCCCCTTCAAGGACGAACGCACGCCCTCCTTCTTCGTGGTTCCCGCCAAGAACTTCTTCCACGACTTCTCCTCCGGGGAATCGGGCGACGTCTTCCGCTTCCTGATGAAGCACCAGGGAATGGGCTTCGTCGACGCCGTCAAATTCGTGGGGGCGCGCTGCGGCGTCGAGGTGCGCGAGGAACGCGGCCGCAGAAAGGGAGACGATCCCTGGCGGCCCTACTACGAGGCCTCCGCATTCGCCAACTCCTTCTTCATGGAGCGGCTCTGGGAGTGGGAGGGGGGGAAGCGCGCGCGCCGGTACCTGGAGGGGCGCGGGATCGGCCGCGAGGAGGGGGAACGGTTCCGCATCGGCTACGCTCCCGACTCCTGGGACGCCCTTCGCACCGCCGCGAGCCGCCACGAGCTCAACGAGGACATTCTGCAGGAGCTCGGTCTCGTCAAGGTGAGCGAGAAGAGGGACCGCCGGTACGACGCCTTCCGCAACCGCGTCACCTTCGCCATCGAATCGCCGGCGGGACGGGTTTTGGCCTTCGGGGGAAGGATCCTGGAGGGCGGCGACGGCCCCAAGTACCTCAACTCGCCGGAAAGCCCCGTCTTCCACAAGGGCGCGGTTCTCTACGGACTGCGGTGGGCGAAGGGCGAGATTCGCAAGCAGGGGGCCGCGATCATCGTCGAAGGGTTCATGGACGCGGTCTCGCTGGCGGCGGCAGGGCTGCCCGGCGCCGTCGCGCCCCTCGGCACCTCGCTGACGCCCGAGCACGCCACCCTCCTGCGGCAGTACACCGGGCATGCGCGGATCCTCTTCGACAGCGATCCGGCCGGGCTTCGCGCCACCTTCCGCGCCGCCGACACCCTCCTGGCGCATGGGATTCAGGTCTCCGTGGCCACCCTCCCCGATGGCGAGGATCCCGATTCGGTCGCGCGCGCGGGAGGCGCCGATGCGCTCAATCGCTACATCGGGCAGGCGGTCGACGTGCTGGAGCGCAAGCTGGCCATCCTGGAGGAGCGCGACGCCTTCCGTTCGATCGAACGCACCCGCGATGCCCTCGACCGGCTCCTCCCCACCCTGCGGGCCGCGCGCGATCCCGGCTTGCGCGACATCTACATTGCGAGGGTGGCCCAGCGGACGGGCGTCCGCCGCAGGACTCTGGAGGCCGAGCTGGCGGAGGCTGATGTCCCGGCGTCCGGCCCGGGCGTCCCCCGGAGGCCGCGCAGAATGCCGAAGCCGCCGATCCCGGTTCTCGGCGTGGAGCGCCAGTTCATCCTCCTACTCCTCAAGCGCCGCGAGCTGGTGGAGAGGGCCGGCGAACGCGTGGGGCCATCGGATTTGGAGGACCGTGCCTACCGTGTCATCTTCGAGGAGCTTCTCGACGATCCGGAGCTCGAGGCGTTGCCGGAGGGTACGATGGAGGAAGCGGTCGCGCGCTTCGAGCGCCTGATGGGGGATCCGGAGGTTCCGTCCCCCGCCGAAAAGGTCTTCGCGGACACCGTCTTCAGGATTGAAAACACCGACAGGGACCGCCGCAAGGATGCCATCGACGCCGAGCTCCCAACGGCCGGGGAGCCGGAGAAGACGAAGCTGCTGGCGGAGAAGCGAAAACTGATCGTTGGCGAGGGGCCGGTCGACGGCGAGGAGAGTTCCCGCTCCGTGGACTGGCGGAGGTCGGCGCGGCGGGCGGCGAAGGAGTCGAACGGATGAGGAAGTCGGAGGAACGACGGAGTTGGAGGGACGGGAAGGCTGACCGGATGAAGCGGTCGAGCGGACGGCGATGAGAGCGAGCGACGAGTTGAACCCGGGAATGAAGAGAGAGAGCGAGTGACGGCGGAAACAGACCAGATCTCCAGTCGGCTGCTGGAGCTTCAGACCATTGACGAACGGATCCGGGAAACGAGGAAGCGGGTGGAGTCCTACGGCCCGATGATCGCCGCGGTGGACGAGCCGGTGGACCGGCTGGAAAAGGACGTGAAGGTGACGACCGAGCGGGTGCGCGAGCTGCGCCTCGAGGAACGGCGGATGCGTCTCTCGGCGGAAGACAAGCGGCTGCGCGTGCAGCGGTTGAAGAACCGGGAGGTGCGGACGATGCGGCAGGAGGCGGCGGTGCAGGCCGAACTGGGACTGGTGAACCGCGCGCTGGAGCGAGAGGAGCTGGATGTGCTCAGCCTCCTCGACCAGGTGGCGAAGTTCGAGGATCGTCTCGAAGCGCGGAAGCTGGAGCTTGAGGAGGCGCGGTCTTCGGTGGAGTCGGAGCGGGAGGCGATTGCGCAGCAGGAGGAGGAAACGCG
The DNA here is from genome assembly GCA_022822325.1 of Gemmatimonadota bacterium. Taxonomy (GTDB): domain Bacteria; phylum Gemmatimonadota; class Gemmatimonadetes; order Longimicrobiales; family Gaopeijiaceae; genus Bin94. Next base: position 108,834 of record JAJEBW010000048.1, read on the forward strand.
GACGGAGCTGGCCGAGCTGGAGGCGGCCCGCGAGCGCTTCGCGGCGGGAATCAACTCGCGCGTGCTGGCGCTCTACAATGCCCTGGCCCGCAGCGGCCGCCGCGATGTGGTGACCCGCATGACCCACGACGGGGCCTGCGGATCGTGCTATTCGCGCATTCCCCTGCAACTCCAGAACGAGATTCGCACCAAGGCGCCGCTGGTTCGCTGCGAGGCCTGCGGCGTGATCGTCACGGCGCCCCTCCCGTTGGACGACGACGCACCGGAGGAGTCGGCGGACCTCTCGTGAGCGCGGTGGTCCGGGGCCGGCCCGGCGTTGCGCCCCGTCCCGTCTGGAAGGCCGCCTCCCCGCCCGGCGAGGGATCCGTCCGGCGCCTTGCCGGCGAGCTGAATCTTTCCCTTCCGCTCTGCCGCCTGCTGGTCGTGCGCGGCCACGCGGCCCCCTCCGCGGCGCGGTCCTTCCTGCGCCCCGCCCTGGAGGAGCTCCACGACCCCGGCCTCCTGAAGGGCGCCGAAAGGGCGGCCACCCGCATCGCGCGGGCGGTGGAGCGGCGCGAACTCGTCGTCGTGCATGGCGACTACGATGTGGACGGCATCGCCGCCAATGCGCTCCTGACCCGTTGGATTCGCGATCTGGGCGGCCGCGCCGAAGCCATCGTCCCCGACCGTCTGCGCCATGGCTACGACCTCTCGGCCGCCGGCGTCGCGCGCGCGGCCCGCCTGGGCGCGGATCTCCTGATCACCGTCGATTGCGGGATCGTGGCCCACGAGGCGGTGCGGATGGCCAACGAGGCCGGAATGACCGTCGTCGTCACCGACCACCACCAGCCCGGCCCCACTCTCCCCGATGCCTTCGCGGTCGTCAATCCGATGCAGCCGGGGTGCTCCTACCCGAACCGCCACCTTTGCGGCGCGGGCGTCGCCTGGCGAATCGGCCAGCGGTTGGCGCGGCTGCGGGGGCGCCCTCCGGAGGAAGCGTGGCGCTACCTCGATCTGGTGGCCATCGCCACGATCGCCGACCAGGTGCCGCTGGTTGGCGAGAACCGGGTTCTGGCGCACTACGGACTGCGCGTTGCCCAGCACACCGCGCACGCCGGGTTGCGGGCGCTGATGCGGATCGCGGGTCTGGAGGATGGGGAAAGGCCCGGCTCGCGGGCGGTGAGCTTCCGAATCGGGCCGCGAATCAATGCGGCGGGGCGGGTGGGAGAGGCGGACGACGCGTTGCGGCTTCTCCTGACCGACGACGAAGAGGAGGCCGCGCGGCTGGCGCAGGAGCTGGAGGAAACCAACAGGCGCCGCCGCGAGATCGAGGCGGAGGTCGCCGAAGACGCCTTCGCGGTCGTTGCCCGGGAGTGGCGGCCGGAGGAGGAGCCGGTGGCGGTGGTGGCGGGGGAGGGGTGGCACCCGGGGGTGATCGGGATCGTGGCGTCGCGGTTGGTGGAGCGGGTGGGCCGCCCGGTGATCGTAGTGGGACTCGACCCGGAGAAGAAGGCGGGAAGGGGAAGCGCGCGTTCGGTTCCCGCTCTCGACATCCACGCGGCCATCGCGGAGTGCCGCCGCCACCTGGTGCGCTTCGGCGGCCACCACCAGGCGGCCGGGCTTGACATTCATCCGGACCGCCTTCCCGAATTCCGGTCGGCGCTGGCGCGGGCGGCGCGCAGGTTGCTGGACGGAGCCGATCCCCGGCCCGAACTTCGCATCGACATGGAGATTTCCCTGGAGGAGGCCGAGGCCCGCTTTCACCGCCTTCTCCAGTACATCGGTCCCTTCGGGCGCGGCAACCCCGAACCGGTCTTCGTCGCGCGCCGCGTCAGTCCGAGGTCCACCCGCACCGTCGGCGAACGCCACCTGCGCATGGCGATCTCCCAGGGCGAAACCCTGTTGCAGGGCATCGCCTTCGGGCTCGCCGGGTCGCTCTCCCCGGAAACGCTGGGGGGACGCTCCGGCCCGGATCCGGGCGCCGACCGCTGGCGCAACGCCGATCTTCCCCCCCTGGACGTGGCCTTCCACCTGGTGGAGAATCGCTTCCGGGGCACGACCACGATCGAGGCCCGGGTGCTGGATCTCAGGCCGGCCGGCTGATCTTCGCAACCGGAACCCATATTTCGCCGACCGGAACCTCGCAACCGGAATTCCTTTTTCGCGACCGAAACCCCAAATCGGGAGGCGAAGCCTTTCGTGCGCATCATCGCCGGCGACTGGAAGAGCCGCAGGCTGGAGACCCCTTCCGGGCGGGGGGTGCGTCCCACCACCGACCGCGTCCGCGAGGCCTGGATGTCGATCCTGGGGGCGCGTCTGCCCGGAGCCCGCGTCGCCGATCTCTTCGCCGGATCGGGGGCGCTCGGACTCGAAGCGCTCAGCCGGGGCGCCGCCCACGCCACCTTCGTCGAACGGAACCGCCGCTCGCTCAGCGTCCTCGAACGCAACATCGCCGCCCTCGGCGCCGGGTCCCGCTCCACCGTCGTCGGAGGCGACGCACTTGCCCATATCCGGGGCGCGGGTGCAGCGTACTACGATCTTGCCCTGGCGGATCCTCCGTACCAACGCGGCCTTGCGGCCCGCGTGGCCTCGCTCCAGCACCGACAGCCCTTCGCCCGCGAGCTCTGGGTCGAGCACGATGTCCGGGAGGCGTTTCCCGGGGAGCTGATCGGGGAGCAGCGGCGCTATGGCGACACCGTCCTCACCAGGGTCATCGCCAGAGGAGGCGACGCATGACCAGTTCCAGCCGCATCGTGGCGGTCTATCCCGGTTCCTTCGACCCCGTCACCCTCGGGCACGAGGATGTGGCCCGGCGCACCCTGCGCGTCTGCGACCACCTCATCGTCGCCGTCGCCCACTCGTCGTCGCAGCCGAAGCGCCACCTCTTTCCGGTCGCCGAACGCCTCGAGATGCTGCGGGCGGTCTTCGCGGAAGAACCCCGAATCGAGTGCGTCTCCTTCGGCGGCCTGCTCGTGGACTTTGCCCGGCGGCGCGGCGCGCGCTTCATCGTTCGGGGTCTGCGCGCGGTCTCCGACTTCGAGTACGAGTTCCAGATGGCGCAGATGAACCGCGAGCTCTCGCAGGAGGTGGAGACGGTCTTCCTGGCGCCGGACGTGCCCTTCTCCTTCCTCTCGGCCTCGCTGGTGCGCGAGGTGGCGTCGCTGGGGGGGGAGGTCCGTGGATTCGTGTCGCCGGTTGTGCGCGAACATCTGCGGCGGCGGCTGGCCTGATGGGGACTCCGGGCGTGGGCGGGTCGCGCGCTCGGCGGCGCCGGGCCGGATGCGGGGGCGCTTCGCGTTGGAGCGGCGCGGCGTGCGGGAGGGCGGGGAGGTAGGGGTGGAGGACTCGGTGGTGATCGCGCCGCAAGGGCCGATCATGGTCGGCAGCCGACGGGAACTGGAGCGCCGCGCGGAGGAAGAGGGGGCCGGGGCGGGGCGGGTGGTGATCGATCTGACCGGCGCCGAACACATCGATTCGGAGGGAATCGCGACTCTGATCGGGCTGGCCGCGCGGATGCGGAAGGAGGGCCGCGAACTGGTGCTGGCCGCGCCGGGGAAGGGGATGCGCCGCCTCTTCGAGCTGACCGGGCTGGATGCGCGAATTCCGGTCCGCGCCACGGTCGCGGCGGCGCTGGGGGGGGAGGGGGAAGAGGAAGCCGGGGGGGACGAGCCGCCGTGAGCGCGCCGCGTCCTGCCCGCGCGGCGAAGAGGTCGCTGGGTCAGAACTTCCTGGTGGACCCGAATCTGCAACGCAGGATCGTGGGGGCGGTCGGGGCGGGGGCGGGGGACCCGGTGCTGGAGATCGGGCCGGGCCGGGGCGCGCTCACCGATCGCCTGGTTGCGGCGGGGGCCCGCGTCACGGCGGTCGAGCTCGACGACGACCTCGCGGCCGCGCTGGCCGACCGTCACGCCGGCAACCCGCTGGTCGCCGTCGTGCATGGCGACATCCTGGCGACCGAGCTTCCGGCGCTCCTTCCCAATTGGGAAGGGACCCGGGTCGTGGGAAACATCCCCTACAACATCACCACGCCCATCCTCTTCCGCCTCCTGCGCCCTCCCTTCCCGGCGGACATCGTCCTGACCCTGCAGGCCGAGGTCGCGGATCGCATCCTCGCGGGACCCGGCAGCCGCACCTACGGGGCGCTCTCGGTGGGGGTCGGAGTCCATGCGCGCGCCAGGCGGCTCTTCCGGGTGCCGAAGGGCGCCTTTCGCCCCGTGCCCCGGGTGGAATCGGCCGCGATCCGCATCACCCCCCGCTCCCCGCCCCCCGTCACCGTCGCCGAGGCCACGCGCATCCGCACCCTCACCCGGACCGCCTTCTCCTGGCGCCGCAAGCAGATGGGCACGATCGTGCGCCGCCATCCCGATCTCCGCGCCGCGGCCGAGCCGGTTCTGGCCGCCCTGGCCGCGCGCGGACTCTCCCCCTCGCTGCGCCCCGAACAGCTCTCGGTGCGGGACTTCATGGCGCTCGCCCGCGCTCTCGCCGGATCCGCCCCATGAGCACCCCGGCGCGCATTCCCGAGGCCACGATCCGCCGCTTTTCGCTCTACCTCCGCCACCTGGAGGCGCTGGACGCCGATCAGGTCGATCACGCTCCGAGCGGCCTCCTCGCGGCCCGCATCGGCACCACCGCGGCGCAGGTGCGCAAGGATCTCTCGCATCTGGGATCGTTCGGCAAGCGCGGGCTCGGCTATTCGGTCCCCGCCCTGACCGCCGTTCTCCGCCGGACGCTGGGGCTGGATCGCCGCTGGCGGGTGGCGCTCCTCGGCGCGGGACGGATCGGGACGGCCCTCTTCCAGTACGAACCCTTCCGCCGCCGCGGATTCTGCATCACCACTGTCATCGACGCCGATCCCCGCAAGATCGGCCGCCGCCTGGGCGATGTGCGGATCCGGAGCGAGGGAAGGCTGGAGGAGGCGCTGCGCGAAGACCGCATCGAACTGGCGATCGTGGCGGTTCCGGCCGAGGCGGCGCAGCGGCTTGTGGACCGGGCGGTGGCCGCCGGGGTGGGCGCGGTGCTGAACTATGCGCCCGTCCCGCTGCGGGTTCCCACCGGGGTGGCGCTTCGGAACGTCAGCATGCTGGTGGAGCTGGAGAGCCTCTCGCACGCGCTGGCCAATGGCCGGGCCCGGCCGGTGCGCGAGGAAGCCCGGTGACCATGTCCGGCGGGCGTCGTTCGCTCCTGCAGGAGGCGTGGAAGCGACTGGGACGGGGACCGCTGCCCACCCGGGAGCTGGCGCGCGAGGTTCTGGGACTCGAGGGCAATCCGGCGGCGGCCCGGGCGGCGGTGCTTGCGCTCCTGGGCGGCGACCCGCGCTTCGATGTGGACGACGAAGGAATCTGGCGGCTGCGCGGCGGATCCCGTCCCCCCGGAACCCCCCTCTCGCGGCTGGCCTACGCGGTCGTCGACGTCGAGACCACCGGCGGCGCCTGGGAAAGGGGCCACCGGATCACCGAGATCGCGGTCGTGGCGGTGCGGGGGGGAGAGGTGGCCGAGGTCTTCCACACTCTGGTGCACCCCGGGCGCCGGGTTCACCCCGCAACGGCGCGCCTGACCGGCATCAGCGACGAGATGCTCGCCGGGGCGCCCTCCTTCGACGAGATGGCCGGCGAGGTCTTCCGGCGGCTGGCGGGCCGGGTCTTCGTGGCCCACAACGCGGCCTTCGACTGGGGATGGGTGCGCGCGCAGCTTGGCGACGCGCTTGGGGACGTTCCCGCGGTTCCGCGCCTCTGCACGATCCAACTGAGCCGCCGGCTCGCTCCAGAGCTGCGCTACCGCAACCTGGACGCGCTGGCCGAACACTTCGAGATCCCGATCCACGAGCGCCACCGGGCCGCCGGCGATGCGCTGGCCACCGCCCGGATCCTGCTGCGTCTCATCGACCGCGCCGAGAATCTCGGGATTGTCGACCTGCACTCGCTCCGTCGCTACCGGCCCGGGCGCAGGCACCCCGGGCAGCGCGATCTCTTCGCCCCTTCCGGGGTACCGCCGAAGTCGCGCCCATTGGTATAATTCGGCGCCGGGGGAGCGTCGGCTTCCCCCCAAACCCGATGGGCTTCCCCCGGGACCACGCGGTCTTCCCCAACACCAACCACAGGAGGCGCCTGTGAGCACGGCGGCCACCACACCGGTCATTCTCAGTGGCGCGCGCACCCCGATCGGACGCTTCCGGGGCGGTCTGGCCAGCCTTTCCGGCCCCCGTCTGGGCGCCGTGGCGGTGCGCGAGGCGGTCGCGCGAAGCGGAATCGACGCGGCCGCCGTGGACGAGGTCATCATGGGGAATGTGGTGAGCGCGGGCGCGGGCCAGGCTCCGGCGCGGCAGGCGGCCATCCGCGGGGGAATTCCGGCGGCGGTCCCGGCCTTCACCGTAAACAAGGTCTGCGGATCCGGGCTGAAGGCGGTCATGCTCGCGGCCCAGGCGATCCGCGCGGGCGAGGCGCGTCTGGTGGTCGCGGGCGGCTTCGAGTCGATGTCGAATGTCCCCTACTACATGCGCGGGTTGCGCGGCGGAGTGAAGTTCGGCGATCGCACCCTGCAGGACGGCCTGATTCACGACGGGCTCTGGTGCGCCTTCGGGCAGTGCCACATGGGGGGACACGCGGAGTACACGGCGGCGCGCGCGGGAGTGACCCGGGAGGATGCGGACGCCTTCGCCCTCGATTCGCACCGCAAGGCGGTGGCGGCGGCCGACGTGGGGCGCTTCGACGCCGAGATCGTGCCGGTTCCGTTGAAGGCCGGGCGCGGTTCGCGCGCGGTCCGGACCGACGAGAGTCCGCGCCGAGACACCTCGCTGGAGGTGCTGGGACGGTTGCGTCCGGCCTTCGCGCGCGATGCCCCCCCCGAAATCGACGCCCATGTGGTGACCGCGGGGAATGCGCCGGGGCTGAACGACGGGGCGGCCGCGGTGGTGGTGGCCAGCCGGGAGTATGCCGAGGCGCACGGGCTGGATTGGCAGGCCGGGATCGGCGTCTGCGCCGCGGGGGGAACCGAGCCGCGCGACCTCTTCTTTGCGCCGGTGGTGGCGGTTCGCAAGCTTATGGAGCGGGCGGGAACGGCAATCGGCGACTACGACCTGGTCGAGTTGAACGAAGCCTTTGCCGTTCAGGCGATCGCCGACATGCGCTCGCTCGGGATCGAACCGGAGCGGATGAATGTACATGGCGGGGCGGTGGCGCTGGGACATCCGATCGGGGCCTCCGGCGCGCGCATCCTGGTCACTCTGCTGGCGGCGCTGGAGCAGCGCGACGCCGAAGCCGGGCTGGCCACTCTCTGTCTGGGAGGCGGAAACGCGGTCGCGTTGAGCGTCCACCGAAACTGATGGTCCCGCGCCGCGGCGGCTTCGCGCAGACTCGCGCGCACCGGGGCGAAACCACCCACGAGCTCTTCCCAGGGAAGGAAAACAACCGATGCCGACCACCCTGAATCCGTCGATTGCGCAAACGTCGGCCTCCGGCCTCTTCGCGCAGATGTCGCGGGGCCGCGTCCTGGCCACAACGCTGGGAGCGGCGCTCTTCGCTCTGCTGACGGCGCTCGGTGCGCAGGTGGCGGTGCCGCTGGGCTTCACCCCCGTGCCGATGACCCTTCAAACCCTCTTCGTGCTCCTGGCCGGTGCTCTCCTCGGTCCGGTGGCGGGAGCGTCCTCGCAGTTCCTCTACCTGGGACTCGGGCTCGCGGGCGCGCCGCTCTTCGCGGGTGGGGGCGCCGGGCTCCCCTGGCTCCTCGGTCCGACCGGCGGCTACCTGATGGCCTTTCCGATGGCGGCCGCGCTGGCGGGGGGAATCGCGGGAAAGCAGGGTGGGATCGTGCGGATCTCGGCGGGGATGGCGGCCGGGACGACGATCATCTTCCTGATGGGCGCGGGGTGGCTCTCGGTGGTGACCGATCTCGCTTCCGGCGCGCTCTTCGCCGCGGCCGTGCAGCCCTTCCTGGTGGGCGCGGTGGTCAAGGCCGCGATCGGGGCGGTGGTGGTGCGGCGGGTGCGGGTGCGGGGCGGCGGCGGGGATTCGGAGTCCGGGTGACTCGCCGCCTGGGAGCGGGACGCCGATGAAGATCGAGAGCGTCGCGGTGGTCGGCGCGGGCACGATGGGCAATGGGATCGCGCACGTCTGTGCCCTGGCGGGTCTGCAGGTCATCCTCGTCGACGCGGATCCGGACGCGCTGAAGGGGGCGCTGGCGCGGATCGGAGGAAACATGTCGCGCCAGGTGGCGAAGGGCCGGCTGGACGCGGCCGGACGCGAAAGGGCGCTGGCGCGAATCCAGGGCGACGGAAGCCTTGCGGGCGCCGCCGCAGCCGACCTGGTCATCGAGGCGGTCCCCGAGGTCGCGGAGCTGAAGGGGCGGATCTTCCGCGAACTTGACGCCCTCGCCCCCGCCCACGCCATCCTCGCCTCCAACACCTCCTCGATCTCGATCACCGGGATCGCCGCGCGCACCGAGCGGCCGGAGCGGGTGATCGGCATGCACTTCATGAATCCGGTCCCGGTCATGCGGCTGGTCGAGATCGTTCGCGGCCTCCGCACCTCCTCCGCCACCGTGGCCGCCGTCGTCGGGCTCGCGCGCGCCTTGGGCAAGACCCCGGTCGAGGCGCGGGATTTCCCCGGCTTCGTATCCAACCGGATTCTGATGCCGATGATCAACGAGGCCGTCTTCGCGCTCATGGAGGGGGTGGCCGACGCCGAGTCGATCGACGCCGTCATGACGCTGGGGATGAATCACCCGATGGGCCCCCTCGCCCTCGCGGACCTGATCGGTCTCGACACCTGCCTCAATATCCTGGAGGTGCTGCACCGCGAAATCGGCGACGACCGCTACCGGCCCTGTCCCCTCCTGCGGCAGCACGTCGCGGCGGGTTGGCTGGGGCGCAAGACGGGCCGCGGCTTCCACAGCTACCGGCCCCGAACCGGCTGAATGACGCTCTCCTCCGAGCATCGTCTGGTGCGGGATCTGGCGCGCGACGTCGCCCGCCGGAAGATCGAGCCAGGGGCGGCGCTGTGGGACCGGGAGGGCTCCTGGCCCCGGAAGATACTCGACGATCTCGCGGAGCTGGGGTTCCTGGGAATGCTCACCCCGGAGCGCTGGGGCGGACTCGGTCTGCCCATGTCCGCGGTCGTGCCGGTGCTGGAGGAGCTGGCCCGCGCCGACGCGGCTCTCGCGCTCGCGGTCGCCATCCAGAATGGCCCGGTTCCCAATGTGTTGCTGCGGCATGGCAGCGAGGCGCAGAGATCCCGCTGGCTTCCGGCGCTGGCAACGGGCGAGTGCCTGGCAGGATTCGCCCTCTCGGAGGCGGAGGCCGGAAGCGATCCCGGCTCGATGACGACGGTGGCGCGCCGGGAGGGCGCAGGCTGGGTGCTCTCGGGGACAAAGAAGTGGGTGACGAATGGCGGTCGCGCCGACCTGGTCCTGGTCTTCGCGAAGACGGGGACCGGCGATCGGGGACGAAGCCGGATCGGAGTCTTCCTGGTCGAGACCGACGCGCCGGGTTACCGGGTCGGACGTCGCGAGAAGACAATGGGACTGCGCGCCTCGGAGACGGTGGAGGCGCACCTGGAGGAGCTGCGGGTCGGCGACGATGGCCTGGTGGGCGATCCATCCCGGGGCCTGTCCTACGCGCTGGAGGCATTGGATCTGGGCCGGATCGGAATCGGCGCCCAGGCGGTGGGAATTGCCGCCGCGGCGCTCGCCCACACGACCCGTCATGCCCGGGAGCGCCATCAGTTCGGCCGTCCGATCGCTCGTTTCGGCGCGATTCGCGGTCGCATCGCCGCCATGGCCGCCCGCGTCGCCGCCGCACGGGCGCTGGTCGCCGAGAGCGCGCGGGTCTGGGACGCCGAGCGGGGCTACGGAGAGGGCCCGTCCGAGAGTCGCCCCGCGAATGCGAACGCTTCCGCGGCCTCCCCGTCGTCTCCGGCCGGAGCGCAGCCGCCGTCCGAATCCGGGTCGCGCCGGACCTCCTCTCTGCCGGCGCGGGCGGCGATGGCCAAGCTGGTCGCGAGCGAGACGGCGATGCACGTCACCGAGGAGGCGGTGCGGATCTTCGGTGGCTACGGCTTCATGCGCGAATACCCGGTCGAGAAGCTCATGCGCGACGCCAAGGCGACGGAGATCTACGAGGGAACGAGCGAGATCCTCAGGATGGTGATCGGACGATCGCTGGCCCCCTGATCCGCGAGGGCCAACGCCGGTCGCCGCCGCGGCCCCGGGCTTGACGGAGAAGCAGATGATTCACCTGGAGAAGGCCGATCCCCGGGTCCACCGCGCGGTCCTGGGCGAGGAGGCGCGGCAGCGCGGCCAACTGGAGATGATCGCCAGCGAGAACTTCGTTTCGGAGGCGGTCCGCGAGGCGATGGGCACCGTGCTGACCCACAAGTACGCCGAAGGCGTCCCGGGAAGGCGCTACTACGGCGGGTGCGAGTTCGCCGATGCGGTCGAGGACCTGGCCCGGACCCGCGCAAAGCGCCTCTTCGGCGCGGCCCACGCGAATGTGCAGCCTCACTCCGGGGCGCAGGCCAACATGGCGGCCTACTTCGGCTTTCTCGACCCGGGAGACACGATCGTCGGGATGAACCTCAGTCACGGCGGCCACCTCACCCATGGCTCCCCGGTCAACTTCAGCGGGCGTCTCTTTCGGGTGGCGGCCTACGGCGTGCGCAGCTCCGACGGGCTCGTCGACTTCGACCTCGTCCGCGACACCGTGCGCCGCGTCCGTCCGAAGCTCATCATGACCGGGGCATCGGCGTATCCGCGCATCCTGGATTTCGCCGCCTTCGGCGAGATCGCCCGCGAGGCCGGCGCCGTGCATGTCGTCGATCTGGCGCACGTTGCCGGTCTGGTCGCGGCGGGCGTGCATCCCAGCCCCGTGCCCCACGCCGACATCGTCACCACGACCACCCACAAGACGTTGCGCGGTCCTCGCGGCGGACTCGTCCTCTGCCGCGCCGAACATGCCCGTCTCATCGACCGCATGGTCTTCCCCTTCACCCAGGGGGGCCCGCTGATGCATGTCATCGCGGCCAAGGCGGTGGCGCTCGGCGAGGCGCTGTCCCCCAACTTCCGCGACTACGGAAGGGCGGTCGTCGCCAATGCCCGGACCCTGGCCGGGACGCTGATGGAGCGCGGAGTGAAACTCGTCTCCGGCGGCACCGACACCCACCTCGTCCTCGTCGATCTCCTCGGTCGCGACCTTACCGGCAAGGACGCGGAGCAGGCTCTGGAACGCGCGGGAATCACGGTCAACAAGAACACCGTTCCCGGCGAGACCCGATCGCCCTTCGTCACCTCGGGGCTTCGCATCGGCACGCCGGCGCTTACCTCGCGCGGGATGGGGGAAGCGGAGATGCGGCGGATCGGCGGGTGGATCGCCGACATCCTGGAGCGTCCCGGCGACGAAGGTCTGGGGGAAGAAATCCGGCGCCGGACGACCGAGCTGTGCAGTCGTTTCCCCCTCTTCGCGGCGCCCCCCCGCGCGTCCTCCGCATGATCGGGGGGAGCGCAAGGGCGTCGCCGTCGCGGCCTTGCAGCTTCGGTCGCAGCCTTGCAACTTCAATTCGCTTGCCATGACCCGAGTTGCACCCGGTTCGGGATGCGAATGCGTTCATCGATCCGGGTGCGAAACACCATGCGTCTCCCGGATGAACGCTCCCGATTCCACCAGGTTGCTAGAGCGCTTGCGGCAACGGCATCCCCGCTACGATCCGAAGGTGTACAAATTCGTCCTGGATTCGGTGCGGTCGGTGCGGAACTCGCTCGCGCATCGCCGCCATATCAGCGGGCGCGAACTGGTGGATGGCGCATGCGCCCTTGCGATTTCGCGGTACGGCCCGCTGGCGCGGATGGTGTTCGACCACTGGGGAGTTGGATCCAGCGAAGATCTGGGCGAAATCGTCTTCGCCCTGGTCGACGCGGGAGTGCTGGTCAAGCGGGCGGAGGACCGGATCGAGGACTTTCGCGCCGCCGTTGACTTCGAACTCGTATTCGAGCGCGAATACCCCTGGGCGGTTGAAGTTGACGCAAGTTGTGAGTATCAATAAGGTATCTGAAAGTGCGGGGGGCTCGACGCTCGCTCGCGAGAGTATCACATCAATAGAATCGAAGAACACGGTGACAGACGCAATGGAGAGGAACGGATTCGCTGTATGCCGGAAGTGCAGCGGCGGAGTCCTGCTGCCCATGTCCGACTACGGCCGCGATGGAGCTCCGATTCGCTACAAGGCCTGGGTCTGTTCGAATCCCAACTGCGGTTTCAACATCCGGATCGACAACGGCGAGATTACCTTCGGTCGGTCGATCGGACAGAGCTACAAGTAGCGGAATGACTCCGGGCGGCCCGGGGAAGCTCCCTGGCGCCCTCGGGTGCCTTGTGCCCACCTCGGCGCAGGCGGCTGCACTTGACCGTATCGCGGTTTCGCGGCATGGCGTGCCGGAGCCGGTGCTCATGGAGAACGCCGGGCGGCAGGCGGCCCAGATCATCCACCACCTTTATCCCGACGGGCCGGTTCTGGCCCTCGTGGGTCCGGGCAACAACGGCGGCGATGCCTTGGTGTGTCTCCGTTCGCTGGCCTCGTGGGGGAGAAGCGTGGCCGCCGTAACCGTCGGCAAGCCGAGGGCGGTCGAGCCCTTGTTGCATGGCTGGGAGCTTCCGGTGAGGCGGTGGGGCGACGGGGGCGATCCGGCCGCGGTGGCAGGCGGGCCGGGATGCGCCGGAGGGGCCGTGATCGTGGACGGACTCCTCGGAACGGGGATCCGCGGAGCGCCCCGGCCTCCCTTCGACGCGGCGATCGAGGAGGCCAATGCCTGCGGCCGACCGGTCGTGGCGATGGATGCGCCCTCGGGAGTGGACGGAGAGAGCGGCCGGATTGCGGGCGCGGCGATCCGGGCCGACCTCACAATCGCTTTCGGCTGGCCCAAGTTGGGAACGCTCCTGCGACCGGGCCGCGATCGCGCGGGGCGGATCGTGGCGGTCGAGATCGGGTTTCCGCCGGAGGATGGGGACGACTGGGCGCGACTGGCCACTCCGTCCTGGGCCGCGCGCCACCTCCCCCCCCGTCCCCCGGCCACCCACAAGAACGCCGTCGGCGCCCTCGTCCTCGTGGGGGGATCGGCGATGCCCGGGGCCGCGATCCTGGCCGCGCGTTCGGCCTTTCGGTGCGGAGCGGGGGTGGTGCGGGTCTGTGCGGGCGCGGATGCGAGCGATCTACTTGGCGAGATGCCCGAGGCGATTCACATCGACGCGGCCGACGAGGGGGCGCTGCGGGCGGCGGTGGCGGCGAGCCGGGCAATCGCGGTGGGTCCCGGCCTGGGGACCGACGCGGCGGCGGCGCGGCAGCTCGAAGCCGTCCTGGATGCGCGCGAGGATCGTCCCCTGGTCCTGGACGCCGACGCCCTCACCCTCATCGCCCGGGACGATTGCCGCGCGCTTCCCGCCGACGATCGCCTGGCGGTGACCCCTCATCCCGGCGAGATGGCCCGTCTGACGGCCACCCCGATTGCGCAGGTGGAGGCGGACCGGACCGCAGCGGCCACGCGCTTCGCCCGGGAACGCGGGGTCGTCGCCCTCCTCAAGGGCTCCCCCTCGCTCGTCGCCGATCCCGCGGGCGGCCTCCTGGCGAGCGCCACCGAAGCGGCCTCCGATCTGGCGGTCGCAGGCGCGGGCGATCTTCTCACCGGCGCGATCGGGTCCTTCATGGCGCAGGGAGTGGGCGCGCGCGAGGCCTGCGGACTGGCGCTTCACTTCACCGGCAGGGCCGCCGCGGCCGCCGGGCTCGGTCGGTCCCTCATGCCCTCCGACCTGGTCGAACGACTTCCGGCCGCGCTGGCGGCGCCCGCGACCGTCACCCGCCTTCCCTTCCCCTTCGTGACGCTGGACCAGCCGCCGCCGCGGTAGCGTGCCCGCCCCCGTCCCCCCGCCGATCGCGCGCGCCTCCCCTTCGCCGCGAACCGCCCGGGCAGGCGCCGCGAAGGCCGCCGCCGGATCGCTCCGACCGCAATCCTCCTTCTTCCCCGCCATGACAAGCGCCGGACCGCTCCGGTGCGCAACCCCTTCGGCCCCCGCACAGGGCTGCCTCGCCTCCGCGAATCCACCTTGGCCGGCACCATGAAGGAAACCCGCCTGATCGAGCGCCTGGTCGCGATCGGCTGGCGGGGAAGCCGTTCGGTGCTCGTCGGGCCCGGCGACGACGGCGCGGTGCTGCGCGGGGGGCTGGTCCTCTCGACCGATCTGGCGGTGGAGGGAGTGCACTTCCGCTTCGACTGGACCCGGCCGGAAGAGGCGGGGTTCCGGGCCGCCGCCGCCGCCCTGAGCGATCTGGCCGCGATGGGGGCCGCTCCGGAGGCGCTTCTGGCGTCGCTGGCTGCGCCGGGAGACGCGGCGTTGTGCGAGGCGTTGCAGCGAGGAATCCGCGACGCGGGAGACCGCGTGGGGGCGCCGGTGGCGGGAGGCGATCTGAGCCGCTCGCCGGGACCGGTCGTGATCGATGTGGCGGTCGTCGGGAGGACGCGGAGGCCGCTCCTGCGGGGCGGGGCGGGGGAGGGGGACGGGGTGTGGGTGTCGGGGGAGCTGGGTGGGGCGGGGGGGGCGGTGGCCGCGTGGTCCGCCGGGGAGGAGCCCTCGGTGCGGGCGCGCTCCCGTTTCGTGCGGCCCCCCGACCGAACCGGATTGGGAGTGGCGCTCTCGCGGGAGGGACTCGCCACAGCCGCAATCGACATCTCCGACGGACTGACCCGCGATGCGGCCCACCTGGCCCGGCGCTCCGGCGTGGCCCTCGTGATCGATGCGGCGCGGCTTCCCCTTGATCCGGGCGCCGGCGGGGACTTGAGCCTGGCCCTCGCAGGGGGCGAAGATTACGAGTTGTTGTTCACGGCTCCGGAGGCGGCCGCGGGCCGGATTGCGGCGCTCGGGCGCGAGCTTGCGGTGCCGCTGACGCCGATCGGAATGGCAGAGAGGGGGGAAGACGTGATTCTTCTGGACCTGAATGGATGCCGCACACCGGCGCCGCCGGACGGGTACGACCACTTCGCCGCCCCGGGGGACCGTTCATAGTGCGCATGGTGCGCCTGATTCGCATCGGCTGGATCTACGCGAAGATGATCGCCGCCACCCTCTACACGGGCGGACGCGCCTTCCTCTACCACTATCTTCGCCCCCGCCACTTCCGCCGCCTGGCCGACCGCTTCACCGGCGAATGGGGACGGCTCATGCTCCGCGGCGCCGGAGTGGAGCTGGAGGTCCGCAACCCGGAGCGCCTGCATCCTCCGGGGGGAAGCATCCTGGTCGCCAATCACCGGAGCTGGTTCGACATCTTCGCGCTGGGCGCCATGCTGGATCGTTCCTTCGCCTTCGTCGGCAAGAAGGAGCTCTCGCGGGTTCCGCTCGTGGGCGCCGTCTGGGAGAAGGTGGGGCATATCGCCATCGACCGCTCCGACCGCCAGGCCGCGATCGCCTCGCTGGAGCGCGCCGACGAGTTGCTGCAGGATGGCCGCACCATCATTGTCTTTCCCGAGGGGACGCGGTCGGTGACCGGCGAGCTGGGCCGCTTCAAGAAGGGCGCCTTCGTGATCGCGATCCGGTCGCAGACGCCTGTCGTGCCGGTTGCGATTCGGGGCACGGGCCGCATCATGAGGAAGGGAAGCTGGGAGATCGAACCGGGCCGCGCGACGATCGCGGTGGGCGAGCCGATCGCCACCGAGGGCCTGAAGCTGGGTGACCGCGACGCCCTTGCCAGGCGTTGCCGCGAGGAGGTGATTCGCTTGATGACGCGAGGACGGTCGCCGAAGGACGGTCGCCGATGATCGCCGATGTGCGCGGCCGGGAGATCCTGGATTCGCGGGGAAACCCCACCGTCGAGGCCGAGGTGGTGCTGGCGACGGGGGAGTGGGGGCGGGCGGCGGTGCCGAGCGGAGCCTCCACCGGGCGTCATGAAGCGGTGGAGCTGCGCGACGGCGATCCCGAGCGCTACCTGGGACGCGGCGTGCGGCGCGCGGTTGCCCATGTGGAGACCGAAATCCGGGATGCGGTGCGGGGCCTCGACGCGGGCGCGCAACGCGATCTGGACCGTGCGCTGATCGATCTGGACGGCACCCCGAACCGGTCGCGGCTGGGCGCCAATGCGGTCCTGGCGGTCTCGCTGGCGGCGGCGCGGGCGGGAGCGGCCCGGGCCGGAGTTCCCCTGTACCGGCACCTCGGGGGCGAATCCGCCCGGATCCTTCCGGTCCCCATGATGAACATCGTCAATGGCGGCGCCCACGCATCCAACAATGTCGATATCCAGGAGTTCATGGTCATGCCCTCCGGCGCGGCCGGCTTCGCCGAGGGATTGCGGATGGGCGCCGAGGTCTTCCACGCCCTGCGGAGCCTGCTCAAGGCCGCGGGAAAGAGCACGGCCGTAGGGGACGAAGGAGGGTTCGCCCCCGATCTGGGTTCCGACGAGGAGGCCGCCGAGATCGTCGTGGAGGCCATCGTGGCTGCGGGCTATCGTCCCGGCGAGGATCTCGTGCTCGCGATCGACGCCGCCGCCTCGGAGCTGTACGACGGCCGCGCCTACCTCTTCGCCGGCTCCTCCGGCAGGTCGCTCGCCACCGGAGAGATGATCGCTTTCTGGGAGACGATGATCGATCGCTTCCCCCTTGTCAGCCTGGAGGATCCCCTGGACGAGGACGACTGGGAGGGGTGGACGGGGCTGACGCGCCGGGTGGGGGATCGGTGCCGCATCGTCGGCGACGATCTCTTTGCGACCAATGCCGCGCGCCTGGAGAGGGGAATCGAGACCGGGGCCGCCAACGCGATCCTGGTGAAGGTGAATCAGATCGGAACGCTGACCGAGGCGCTGGACGCGGTGGCGTCCGCCCGCCGGGCCGGATTCGGGGCCATCGTCTCGCACCGCTCCGGCGAAACCGAAGACACCTTCATCGCCGATCTGGCGGTGGCGTCCGGGGCGGGTCTGATCAAGGCCGGCGCCCCGAGCCGCAGCGACCGGGTGGCCAAGTACAACCAGTTGCTGCGGATCGAAGAGGAGCTTGGCGCGCGCGCGCGCTACGCCGGCCGCGAGGTCCTGCCATGAGACGCCCGCTGATCCCGCGTCTGATGCTGGCGGCCGCGCTCCTCCTGGCCCTCTACTTCGCCCTTCTGGGGGGCGAATACTCCCTCTTCGACCTGCGCCGCGCCGAGGCCGATCTGGAGACCCGCCGCGCAGCGATCGGCGTGGCCCGCGGCGAGGTCGATTCCCTGAACGCCCGCATCCACGCCCTGCGCCACGACGACGATGCCTTGGAGCGGATCGCGCGCGAACGTTACGGATTCATCCGCGACGGCGAGACCCTCTACCGCATCGCCGAGCCGGACACCGCGTCGTCCGCGCCCGATACCGCGTCGTCCGCGCCCCCGCGCTGACCGGAAACGCCCCGCCGCGCAAGGTTGGGCGATCCCGCGGCCCGCCGCCGGTTCGCCGAATTCGCACGCGCGCCGCCGCCGGAGTCCGGTGCAATCCCGTCCTCGGCCCATCCCTCGCGCCGTCCGCTGGCGACCATAACGGGGCCGCCGCGCCAACCCCGCGGGAAGTGGGAGCTACTCCTTCAGCCCCAGCGCCCGCTTCGCATCCTCCATGACCCGTTCCGCGTCCCCCGCCTCCAGCGCCTCCAGCGTCTCGCCCGATCCGGCGCCCAGCGCCTCCAACGCCGCCGCGGCCAGCTTCGCGGCCTCCTCCTTGCCGACCGGCACCGTTCCGCCCTCTCCTTCCGACCCGTCCGCCACCGCGAATCCGCCCCCTCGCACCCCGGTCGCCCGCTCCATGAAGGGCGCGAAGAGATCGACCGGAATCGGGAAGAGCGTCGTCGAGTTGTTCTCGGCCGCCACCTCCACCACCGTCTGCAGGAAACGCAACTGGAGCGCCACCGGGTGCCGCGAAATGATCGCGGCCGCCTCCGAGAGCTTGCGGGACGCCTGGTACTCGCCCTCCGCCGCGATCACCTTTCCGCGCCGTTCCCGTTCCGCCTCGGCCTGCTTGGCCATCGCGCGCTTCATCTCCTTCGGCAGATCGATGTCCTTGATCTCCACCGAGGTCACCTCGATTCCCCAGGGATCGGTCTCCATGTCGATGATGCGGCGCACGATCTCGTTGATTCGCTCCCGTTCGGCCAGCAGCTCGTCCAGCTCCGACTGTCCCACCACGCTGCGCAGCGTCGTCTGCGCGATCTGGCTGGTGGCGAAGTAGTAGTCCTCCACCTCCACCACGGCCCGCGAGGGGTCGATCACCCGGAAATAGACGACCGCATTGACGGTGCAGCTCACATTGTCCTTCGTGATGGTGTCCTGGGGCGCGATGTCGAGGGCGATGATCCGCAGATCCATCTTTCGCATCCGCTCCACCCCGAAGGGAACCAGAAAGACCAGTCCGGGCCCCTTGGCGCGGGTGAGCTTGCCGAGCCGAAAGACGACGCCGCGTTCGTACTCCCAGAGGATGCGCAGCGAGGAGAGCAGTCCGATGACGCCGAGACCGGCGAGGCCGGGAAGGAGAAGGAAGCCGAGATCCATGAGATTCTCCTTGAGGGGTGGGGGGGCGAGCGCGGCCGTTCGCCGCTTCCTGCGCGACGCCGGGGGAGCGTCACCGAGGGGAGAGAGGGCGGGCGGGGACGCCGACAAGGTACCATGGATTGACACGAATCCGCCGCTTCCATATTCTTTCATGTTACACTTCATCTGACCAGGATTCCAGTATCTGACCAGGATTTCCAGTCGCCGCCCCGGACGCTTTCCTTCCCACGTGGGGAATCCGGCCTGTGGCGGGACTGTCCGAGCCGCGCCCGGCGGGTGGTCCTCCGGGGGCGGCTTCATTGCGCCGAAGAGGAGCGAGAGGCGAGGACTCCAGTGACCGGACACCCAGCGACCCGAACCGTGACCCCGCGCCCCGAGCAGATCCACCGCGAATGGTGGGTCGTGGACGCCGCCGGCAAGCCGCTCGGCCGTCTGGCCTCGGAGGTCGCCCGCATTCTGCGCGGAAAGCACAAGCCGATCTACACGCCGCACCTGGACACCGGCGACCATGTCATCGTCGTCAACTCCTCCCGGGTGCTCCTCACCGGACGCAAGGCGGAGCAGAAGACCTACTTCCGCCACTCCGGGTACATGGGGGGCGACAAGCACATTCCCTTCGCCGAGATGCGGGAGCGCTTCCCCGAGCGGGTGATCGAGCTGGCGGTGCGGGGAATGTTGCCCAAGAACCGGCTAGGACGGCGAATGCGGCGCAAGCTCCGCGTCTATCCCGACGCCTCCCATCCCCACCAGGGCCAGCGTCCGCGGCCCCTCGAACTCTGATTTTCCCGGGAGCGCCCATGCTTTCAGATCAGCCAACGCAAACGGTGGGACGCCGCAAGACCAGCGTCGCCCGCATCACTCTCCGCCCCGGCAGCGGGGGATTCTCCGTCAACGGTCGCACCCTGGAGGACTACTTCCCCCGGCCGGCGCACCGGGTCCGAATCGAGGATCCGCTGCGCGTAACCGGTTCGGAGCGGGGATTCGACGTTCAGGTGCGGGTGCACGGCGGTGGACTGACCGGCCAGGCCGACGCCATCCGGATGGGTCTTTCGCGGGCGCTGTCGGTCCACGACCCCGATCTGCGGCCGCCGCTCCGCGAGCTCGGCATGCTCACCCGCGACGCACGCAAGGTCGAGCGCAAGAAGCCCGGCCGTCCCAAGGCGCGCAAGCGCTTCCAGTTCAGCAAGAGATAGAAGCCCTTCCATGAACCAGGCGACGAACGGCGTCGGGCTGCAGGAGCTGCTCGACGCGGGTGTCCACTACGGGCACCAGACGAGGCGGTGGAATCCCCGAATGCGGCCCTTCATCTTCGGGGAGCGCAACGGCATCCACATCATCGACCTTCGCAAGACGCTGGACCGTCTCCACCACGCCTGCGAGGCGGTCCGCCGGGTGGTCCTGAAGGGCGACGACGTCCTCTTCCTCTCCACCAAGCGGCAGTTGCGCAGCGTGATCGAGGAGGAGGCCACCCGCTGCGGCGCCCACTTCGTGACGGAACGGTGGCTGGGCGGAATGCTCACCAACTTCCAGACGATCAGCCGCCAGATCCGCAGGCTGAAGGAGCTCGAACGGGGCCAGGAGGAAAACGCCTTCGAGTTCTACACCAAGAAGGAGCGCCTGTTGCTGGACCGGGAACGCGCCAAGCTCGAGAAGTACTTCGAGGGCGTGCGCAACATGACCCGGCTTCCCGGGGCGGTCTACGTGGTGGACGCGAAGCGCGAGATCATCGGGGTGCGCGAGGCCCACAGGCTGGGGATTCCGGTGATCGCGATCGCCGACACCAATGTGGATCCCTCCCTGATCGACCACGCCATCCCCGGCAACGACGACGCCATCCGCTCGGTCAGCCTGATCACCGGCGAAATCGCGACGGCGATCGACACGGCCCGGCGCGAGGTCCCCGACGACCAGCGCAGGCGGCAGGCCGAGCTGGAGGCGATTACCTACTCCACCGAAACCGGCGAGAAATCGGCGGACAACAGGCCGGCCCGCCCGCGGCCGCGCAAGCGGAAGCCCCGGCCCGAAGCGATCGCGCAGGTGCGCAAGGGAGGAGAGCGCGACGGCAGGAAGAAGGCGGCGCAGGGCGGCGGATCCGGCAGAAAGGGACGCAAACGCAGATGACGATCAGCGCAAGGCAGGTAAAGGAACTCCGCGACCGCACCGGCGTGGGGATGATGGATTGCAAGAAGGCGTTGCAGGAAACCGGCGGCGATCTGGAGACCGCGATCGACCTTCTGCGGAGCAAGGGCGAGGCGCGGGCCGCGAAGCGCGCGAGCCGTTCCGCCAACGAGGGAACGGTGGTCAGCTACATACACCACGGGGGCCGCATCGGGGTTCTCCTGGAACTGAATTGCGAGACGGATTTTGTCGCCAACACCGCCGATTTCAAGGGCTTGGCCCGCGATATCGCCATGCATGTCGCCGCCGCCGACCCGATCGCGGTCTCGACCGATCAGGTGGATCCGGCGCTCGTGGCGCGCGAAAAGGCGATCTTCGCCGATCAGGTGGCGCGCGAGGGCAAGCCGGAGCACATCCGCGACCGCATCATCCAGGGGAAGCTCGGCAAGTTCTTCCGCGAACGGGTGTTGCTGGAGCAGGCCTACATCCGCGACACCGACCGGTCGGTCGGCCAGTTGATCACATCGGTGTCGGCGCGCACCGGCGAGAAGATCCGCGTGGCTCGCTTCGCCCGCTTCCAGGTCGGAGGCTGACGAGGGTCGCATGGACGGGCAGCGGAGCGCCGGCTACGGCCGCGTCCTCCTCAAGCTGTCCGGGGAGGCGCTGGCGGGCGAACACGGCTTCGGGATCGATCCCAGGGTGGTGGACGGCATCACCGAGGAGTTGAAGGCCATCCACGGGCTCGGGGTGTCGCTCGGGCTCGTGATCGGCGGGGGAAACATCGTGCGCGGCGCGATCGCGAGTCGGCGGGGGATGGACCGCGTCTCGGCCGACTACATGGGAATGCTGGCCACGATCATGAACGGGCTGGCGGTTCAGGACCGGCTTGAGCGCAAGGGAGTCGACACCCGCTGCATGACTGCGATCCGCATGCCGCAGCTTGCCGAGCCCTACATCCGCCGCCGCGCCGTTCGCCACATGGAGAAGGGCAGGATCGTGATCTTCGCGGCGGGAACCGGCAATCCCTACTTCTCGACCGACACCGCCGCGGCTCTGCGCGCCATCGAAGTCGGCGCCGACGTGGTGATCAAGGCCACGCGGGTGAAGGGCGTCTTCACCGCCGATCCCGAGAGCGATCCCTCCGCCGAGTTCATCCCCGACATCTCCTTTCGCGAGGTGGTCGCGCGCGACCTGCGGGTGATGGACGCCGCCGCGGTCTCGCTTTGCCGCGACAACAACCTTCCCATTATCGTGCTTGACCTTGAGGACCGGGGCGCCATGCGCCGGGCCATTCACGGGGAGCGGGTGGGAACGCTCGTCTCCTGAAGCGCGCGGACCCCAAGGCGGCCGCGCCCGAAACGTCAGCGGAGGACAATGTGTCGATCATCGACGACACCACACTGAGAATGGAGGAATCGTTGGATGCCGTGCAGCGGGAGTTCGCGACCGTGCGCACCGGCAAGGCAACCCCCACGATCCTCGACAGCGTCCGGGTGGAGGCGTACGGGAGCCTGATGCCGCTGAACCAGGTGGCGGCGGTGTCGGCGCCGGATCCCGGTCTCCTGGCGGTGCAACCCTTCGACCCCTCGCAGATCGCCGCGATCGAACGCGCAATTCTGACCGCCGGACTCGGGCTGAATCCCTCCAACGACGGCTCGGTGGTGCGGGTGCCCATTCCGCCTCTGAGCGAGGAACGCCGCAAGCAGTATGTCCGCCTCCTGCACCGGATGGCGGAAGAGGGGCGCATCTCGGTGCGTCGCGCCAGGCAGGCCGGCAACGACGAGGTCAAGCGGCGTCTGAAGGCCCACGAGGTCGGCGAGGACGACGGCCACCGCACGATGGCGGAGATCCAGAAGATCACCCTGGAGTTCGGAAGGCGCATCGACGAGCTCCTGGCGGCGAAGGAACGGGAGGTGATGGCGATCTGACCGAGCGACTTGACCGGATCAGGGTGAGCGGGCCGCCCCCGCGCCATGTCGCCGTCATCATGGACGGAAATGGCCGCTGGGCGCGCGAGCGTGGCCTTCCCCGCGAGGCGGGACACCTTGAGGGGATGAAGGCCGTGCGCGAGACCGTGGAGGGGGCGGGGCGGGCGGGGGTCGGGATCCTCACCCTGTTCGCCTTCTCGACCGAGAACTGGAAACGTCCCGCGCGGGAGATCGGGGCGCTCATGGATGTATTGCGCTCCTTTGCCGCCCGCGAGTGCGAGAATCTCGTGCGCGAAAGGGTGGAGGTGCGGGTGCTGGGGGAGCTCGACCGCCTCGACGCCGAGTCGCTCGCAGCGGTGCGGCGCATCGTCGACAGAACCCGCGGAGGCGATCGCCTGCTCCTCAATCTCCTCATCTCCTACGGCGCCCGCGAAGAGATCGCGCGCGCGGCCCGCGCCCTGGCCCGGGAGGTTCGCGAAGGGCTGCTCGACCCCGCCGAGATCGATGTCCGGCGCTTCGCGCGGGAACTCTACACTCGCGACCTCCCCGATCCCGATCTTCTCATTCGCACCTCGGGCGAGCACCGGGTCAGCAACTTCATGCTCTGGCAGATCGCCTACGCGGAGCTGTACATCACTCCCGTCTACTGGCCCGATTTCACTCGGGAGAATCTCTTTGCGGCGATCCTCGACTACCAGCGCCGCGAACGCCGTTTTGGCCGGGTTCTCGCGGGTTGAGCTCCGAGCTGCGGGCACGGATCGTCGTCGCGGGAGCGCTGATCCCCGTCGGACTTCTCGCGATCTGGCTGGGAGGGTGGGTTTTGGGCATCCTGCTGGCCGCCTTCGCCGCCTTTGCCGCCCGCGAGTTCTACAATCTCGCCGCCGATCCCGCCGCCCGTCCCTTTCCCTGGCTCGGCGTCGCGGGCGCGGTGCTGCTGGTGGGCATCGCGGTGCGGGAACCCAGCTATCCGGTCTGGGCGGCCCACGCCTTCATGCTCCTCCTCCTCCTGGGGCTGACGAGCTTTGCGGCGGCCATCTTCGACCGCACCATCGAGCGGGCGCTCCTCTCGGCCGCGGTCACCGTGTCGGGCGCGCTCTACACCGGCGGCACCCTCGCCTTCGGTCTCTTCATCCGGACGCTGCCGGAGCTGCACGGACCCGCGCCCCCCCGCCCGGCCGAGGGAGCGCTGCTGCTTCTGCTCCCCCTCTGCGTAACGTGGGCGGGCGACACCGCGGCCTTCTTCGCGGGCCGGCGCTTCGGGAAACGACGACTCGCTCCGCACATCAGCCCCGGCAAGACGGTCGAGGGGGCGCTGGCCGGACTGGCGGGAGCGGTGGCGACCGGATTCGCGCTCGGCTTCGCGCTGGATCAGGGTCCGCTCTACCCGGTGTCGCCGGCGGCGGGCGCCGCGATCGGGCTGGTGCTGGGCGTGGCCGGACAGCTCGGAGACCTGGCCGAGTCGAGGTTGAAGCGCGAGGCCGGGGTCAAGGACTCGGGGCGGATTCTCCCCGGACACGGCGGCGTCCTGGACCGCTTCGACGGACTCTTCTTCACGGTGCCGCTGGCCTACGGTCTCATCGTCATTCACGGCATCCTGTCATGACGAACGGCATCCTGTGGTGAGAGAGGTCCCGGCTTCCGGGCGCGTGGATGGAGAGCGGACGAGAAAGCGCATCGTCGTGCTGGGGGCGACGGGGTCGGTGGGGCGCTCCACCCTGGAGGTCGCGCGGCGCCACGCGAACCGCTTCGAGGTGGTGGGGGTGTCGGCCCATCGCTCGGTCGGGGCGCTCCGCCGGATCGCGGACGAATTCTCGCCCTCGCGCGTGGTCGTGGCCGATCGCGCCGCCCTGGCCTCTCACCCCGATCCGGTGCGGGACGGCTGGCGCTCGGGGCCGGAGGCGATGGCCGAACTGGCCGCCTGCGAAGAGGCCGAGATCGTGGTCAACGCGGTGGTGGGCGCGGCCGGTCTTCCTCCCACGATCGCCGCCCTGGAGGCGGGCAAACGCTGCGCGCTCGCCAACAAGGAATCTCTGGTCGCCGCCGGTCCGCTGGTCCTGGCCGCGGCCGGAAGGGGCGGCGGCGAACTGGTCCCGGTCGACAGCGAGCACTCGGCCCTCCTGCAGTGCATGGCCGGATCGAGGCGGAACGAGGTCGCGCGGCTCATCCTCACCGCCAGCGGCGGACCCTTCCGCAAAGCCGACGCCGAGAGCCTGCGCGGGGTCACGGCCGAGATGGCGCTCCGTCACCCCACCTGGGAGATGGGCGCCAAGATCTCCATCGATTCGGCCACCCTCGCGAACAAGGCGCTGGAGGTGATCGAGGCTCATGTTCTCTACGGCGTCCCCTACGACCGCATCGACGTCGTCGTTCACCCCGGCTCGATCGTTCACTCCCTTGTCGAGTTCGTCGATGGATCGGTTCTGGCGCAGTTGAGCGAACCCTCGATGGAGCTGCCGATCCTGCATGCGCTGGCCTGGCCCGATCGTCCCCCCGACCGCACCCTCCGCACCTTCGACCCCCTGCGCTCCTCGCCGCTGGTCTTCGAGCCGCTGGATCGCGAGCGATTCCCCCTCTTCGCCATCGGAGTGGAGGCGGGCCGGGCTGGAGGATGCGCGCCGGCCGTCTTCAACGCCGCCAACGAGGTCGCCGTGTCGGCCTTTCTGCGGGGAATGGTTAGCTTCACCGGAATGGCGACGGTGGTCGATGCGGTCCTGAGCCGTCTCTCCGGGCGCTACGGGACGGAGACGCTGGCCGAGGTGCTGGAGGTGGACCGCGAAGCGAGAAGGCGGGCGCGGGCGGAGGTGCGGAGGAAGGCGCGACCATTGCCCAAGGGCGACGCATGGCGACGCCACAACAAAAACGGCAACGACGCCATAACATAAACGGCAACAAGCGGCAAGGGGGATTGGGAGATGGATCTGGCGGCGATCATCGCGACGATCGTTTTGCTCGGCGTGCTGATTCTGGTGCACGAACTGGGGCATTTCTGGGCCGCAAAGGCGGTCGGGATCAGGGTGGAACGCTTTTCCGTGGGGCTGGGCCCGCGGGTCTGGGGAATCGAGCGGGACGGCACCGAGTACGTGCTCGCGGCGATTCCCCTCGGTGGCTATGTCAAGATGCAGGGGATGGACGACGAGGTGATGGAGCAGATCGAAGGCGGATCCTCCGGTCGCCCCCGGAGACCCCGCGCCGGGGATTTCGACGGCAAGCCGATCTGGGCGCGAGCCTTCGTGATCTCGGCCGGCGTCATCATGAACATGGCCTTCGCCTTCCTCCTCTTCACCCTTGTCCACGCCGCCTGGGGCCGGGCCGAACAGGCGACGACGCGGGTGGCCGCGGTGGAGGAGAGCGATCTTCCCGCCGGGGCCGAGGCACTGGCCCGGATCGCCGCCGGCAGCGAGATCGTTCGGGTCGGCGAGACGCCTACCGGGAGTTGGGAAGCTCTCCAGCGCGCCCTCCTGGAGGCGCCGCCGGGACCGCTCGCCATCGAGACCGGGTCGCCGTCGGAGCGCGTCGAGATCGCCGTGACCGAGGACCGGCGGGAACGAGTGGCGCTCGTGAATGCGCTGGCTCCCTGGGCGGAAGCCGTGATCGGAAGGGTCGATCCAGGCAGCCCGGCCGCCGATGCGTTGCTTGAGAGCGGCGACCGCATCGTGGGTGTGGCGGGGGCGCCGGTAGCGGACTGGCAGGCGATGGTGCGCGAGGTCGGGGCCCGGCCCGGCGAACGGGTGGAGATCGCGGTGCTGCGGAACGATACGCGCCTGGTGCGCGCGGTGGTGCTGGAGACGACCGGGAGCGGGGAGGAGGCGCGGGGCCGGCTCGGAGTCTATCAGGCGCCGTTTCCGGAGGTGAGGATTCGCCTTCCTCCCGGGCAGGCGGTGGTGGCCGGCTGGAACGAGACCGTCGGCATCACCCTGGCGATCCTGAACTTCCTCGGCGACCTCTTCACCGGCGACCAGTCTCCCCGCCAGGTCGGATCGATCGGCACGATCGCGGTCGAGTCGGGGCGCGCGGTGCAGTCGGGGATCGACGGCTTCCTCCGCTTCATGGCCATGTTCAGCGTCAACCTGGCCATTCTGAACATGCTGCCGATCCCGGTTCTGGACGGCGGCCACATGGTCTTTCTGGGAATCGAGCTGGTCCGGGGCGAGAGGCTCTCGGCAAAGCAGCGGCTGCGCTGGAGCCAGGTCGGGTTGTGGGTCGTGCTGGGAATCATGGTCTGGGCGCTCGGCAACGATCTGCTGCGCTTCCTGGGGCTGTAGCGCTTAGGCGCCGAAGCCTGCCCGGGGCGCGGCCGGGGACGGATTCGGGAGTTCCTCAGGAAGAGCCGGAGGATTCTCGGAAGAGCGAGAGTTGGGGCCCCGCCGAGGTGGCGACCGCTTTGCGCAAGTCGACCAGAGGGGTGGGCGCGTCCGGTTCCGCAACGAGGATTCCGCCCTCGAATCCGGCCCGTCGCAGGGTGCGCGTCATGACCGACCTTGCGTCCGCGGGCGTGTTGGATTCCTCGGAGAGGTGCGCGAGGACGACGACCGCGAGCTCCGGGTGAAGCAGTTCGCGGGCGAAACGGCTGGCCGACTGGTTGGAGAGGTGGCCGTGGCTGGATGCGATCCGCGCCTTGACCGAGGCGGGGTAGTCGCTTGACCAGAGGAGGACCTCGTCGTGGTTGGACTCGAGGACGAGGCCATTGCAGTCGCCGAGCGCGTGCCGAAGCTGAAGGGTGGGCCGGCCCAGGTCGGTGGCGATGCCGAGGCGGAGGTTCCGGCGCGCGTCGACCACGGCGACCGCGATGGGATCGGCCGCGTCGTGCAGGGTGGCGAAGGGTTCGATCCGCAGGGCCCCAAGCGCGACCGGGTAGCCGGGCCGGAGGGTGTGGACGGTCTCCTTTCCGCGCAGGAGGCGGCGGCAGGCGCGCAGGGTTCCCGCCGTCATGTGGAGCGGCGTTCCGTGCAGCCGCGCAAAGATGCCCGCCCCCCTGGCGTGGTCGCCGTGCTCGTGCGTCAGAACGATGGCGGCGATCTCTCCCGGGTCGATCCCGGTCGTGCCGAGACGCCGGGCGAGCTCGCGGCCGCTGAAACCGGCATCGACAAGGATGTGGGTGGAGTCCGCGCTGACCAGGGTGGCATTGCCGCGGCTGCCGCTGCCGAGCACCGAGAAGCGCAACGGTCAGCGTCCCGGGTCCGGATCGCCGGTGGGAGGAGCCGCCGCCGCGACGCGGATCGGGACCGGCCCGGCCCGCAGCGGAGCCGAACGCCTGTGGGCCGCGCGGTAGAGGGAACGCATGGAATCCGCCAGGGGGACGCCGCGTCGCGCCATCGCCCGCTCGGCCGTCTTCAGGAAGCGTTCGATCTCGTGGGTCGCCGCACGATCTCCGGCCAGCCAGGAGAAGGGGGGAAGCTGGTTCGGGGCCATTCCCCCGCCCGAGAGGCTGGAGCCCGCGCCCACCACCGTTCCGCCCTCGAGGAGAGTCCCGACGCCGGTGCGCACATGATCGCCCAGGAAGCAGCCGAGCTTGAGGATGCCGGTATCGATCGTTTCTCCATCCAGCCGCACCCGCCCGGTGGAGTAGCTGTGACGAAGATCGGAGTTGGCGGTGAGCGCGCCCAGATTCACCCACCGCCCGACCACCGAGTGTCCCAGGAAGCCTCCGTGCGCCTTGTTGGCGAAGCCCAGCAGGACCGACCCCTCCAACTCGCCCCGGATCTTGCAGGCAGGCCCGATGCTGCTTCCCCCCACCGCCCCCCCCAGCACCACCGATTCGGCCCCGATCCAGAGCGGTCCCGCCAGCCGCGCGGGACCCGCGACGCGCGCACCGTCGCCGAGGAGGATCGGGCCGCCCCTCGCGTCGAGCGTCACACCCGGTTCGATCTCCCCTCCCCTCCCGAGGTGGATCGTTCCGGCCCCGATTCGATGCATCCCCGGCGGCGCCGGTCCCGGTGGCGCGTCTCCCGGCGCGAACCGCATTCCATCGGCGCGGATGCGTTCCGGGTTCGCCGCCATCAGCTCCCACGGCGTCTCCAGGAGCCGTCCCGCCACCTCGCGGCGCGTCCCCCCCGCCACCCCGCTTCCCCCCGCTTTTCCCACCCGGTCCCTCCCGTCGCCCGCCTCCGCCTCCCCCAACCCCAGCCCCTCCCTCGCCTCGATCCCGCCGGGAATGCACGCCCCCACGACCCGGCCACCGCAGCGCAGCGCAACCGGCGCGGCCGCCCTCACCGCCTCGCGCATCGTCTCCGCCACCGTCTCGCGCGCCCTCTCCGCCACCGCGAACCGCCCATTCAGCACGATTCGCGCGCCGTCGCACCCCACATCGTCCACCCCGACGCAGGGCGGCGCACCCGGCTCGGAGAATCCCCGCAGCGAATCTTCGGCCAGATGCGCCGCGCACCGAATCCCCAGCGCCCGCTCGGCGCGCGCCCGCAACGTCTCGACCCCGAAGAGCATCTCGCCGACCGGCCGCGTGAGCGCGAAGGGCTGCCATCCGCGGGCCACCGGGTCGTTCCAGAGGTAGAGTGCGGGGGGCGGCATCGGTTCGTCGTTAGCGCCCGGCCCGGGGAAGCCGCGCCAGGTATTCCTTCAGACGCGGCGATTCGGCGCGGGGCATGACCAGGGTGGCGTCTTCGGTCTGCACCACGAGCAGGTCGTCGACGCCGCAGAGAACGAGCCGTCCCGCGCGGGCCACGGCGACATTTCCGTCTGCGTCGACAAGATCCACCTCGCCCTCGGCGACATTGCCGCGCGCGTCGGCGGTTCGGTGGCGGGCAAGCGCCTCCCAGCTTCCCATGTCGTCCCACTGGAAGGTGGCGTCGATCGCGCCGACCCGGTCGCTCCGCTCCAGAACCGCTTCGTCGACGCTGATGGCGGCGGCGGCATCCAGAAAGCCGGTGGCGTCGCCGCGCTCCAGGTGCGGCAACGCGTGCGCGACCTCGGGGGCGTGGGCGCGGAGTTCGGCGAGGAAGAGCGCGACCGGCCACACGAAGATCCCCGAGTTCCAGCGGTAGCCGGCGGCGAGGAAGGCGGCCGCGTCGGGAGCGGAGGGTTTCTCGACGAAGGCGTCGACGCGGCAGGCGCGGTGGCCCTTCGGGGCGGGGAGGGGGGGGCCGGGCCGGATGTAGCCGAAGCCGGTCTCGGGGCGGTCGGGGGGCACGGCGACCGTCATGAGCAGGGATTCGCGGCGCGCGATCCGGGCGGCCGCGGCGAGAACGTCGCGGAATCGTTCGGCGGGGGCGATGACATGATCGCTGTGGAGCGACGCCATGACCGCGCGGGGGTCGATCCGATGCAACTCCCAGGCCGCGCGGGCAAGGACGGGGGCCGTGCCGCGGGGCCGCGATTCGACCAGGAAGAGCTCGTCGGGAAGACCGGTGGCCGCGCGGATGGGCGCTACGAGATCGCCCCGGGTGAGGATGCGGATGCGCGACCGGGGGACGAAGCCGCGCAGGCGGGCCACCGTTTGCGCGATGAGCGGTTCGGTTCCGGCGAGCGCCAGCAACTGCTTGGGCCGGGCGGCGGTGCTCAGCGGCCAGAAGCGATGGCCCGATCCTCCGGCCAGGATGACGGTCCAGAGGATGCCTTCGTCATGGTTCGGCATGGCCACACCTCTGGATGATCGGTCGATGGCGGCAGAGCGGCGGCGCGATTTCCGCCGCGCCCATTCCCGCGCGTCCCGCAGCGACGGCAACTCCCGCCGCACCGAGACGCCTTCCCCCGCGCGAAGCGCAAAAGCTGGAACGCGCCGATGCGGAAGTCAACGCGTTGCGCGCCCGTTGACGGCCAGAGCTTCCCTCGGGTAGCTTCTCTGGATGATTCTCTTGGAAAGGACTCTCCGAGGACGGCCCCGCCGCCCCTCCCGCGCTCCCCTGCTCGCTCCGGCGCTGGTCGCGGCGCTTGCGATGGCGGGCGCCGCCTGCGACGACGATCCCTTTGCGGTGCGCTGGACGGCCGATCCCGATACGGTGCGCCTCTTCGCCCTGTCCCGCCCCGAACCCAACCTCGTCTCCGGGTACGACTTCTACCCCCGCCGCGCGGTCCGCATCGAGGCCCCCACGACCGGCGACGACTGGGATCTGGCCCTTGATTTTCGCGATGGCGAGTTCGTCTTCCTGCCTCCGGCGGCGTTGGGACTCTCCTCGCGGGCGGGTCTGGCCGTCCTTGAGGGCGCCACCTTCGAGTCGGCCACCGAAGCCCCGTCGGACACGACCGCCTACACGACCGACGCTCCGGTTCCGGTTCGTCTGGGCCGGATCTATGTGATTCGCACGCGGCGCCACAGCGGGTTCTGGGGCACGCTCTGCCACTACTACGGCAAGATCGAGCCACTGGCAAGCGACCCGAATTCGGGATCGCTGCACTTTCAGTTCGATCTGAGCCAGGCCTGCAACGACCTGGATCTGGTTCCCCCCGACTGACCCCCGGCGGAACGAATCGCGAATGCTGGACATCGGATTGCTGCGGCGCGACCCGGAGGGGGTGACGCGAGCTCTCGCACGGCGCGGCCTGGACGACGCCGGCGCGCAGGTGGAGGAGATCCGTGCCCTGGACCGCAGGAGGAGGCGCGGACTGGCCCGGGTCAACGAGCTGAAAGCCCTGCGGAACCGGGTCTCGAAGGAGATCGGGGCGGCGCGGCGAAGCGGCGAGGACGCGCGGGACCGGATTGAGCGAATGCGGGCGGTGGGCGCGGAGATCGCCGAGCTGGACAGGATGGTCGCGACCGCCGAGGAACGGATCGCAGAACGGCTCCCGGGGATCCCGAATCTTCCGGATGCGCGCGTTCCCGAGGGTGGAGTCGAGGCCAACCGCATTGTGCGGAGCTGGGGCGAACCGCCCTCCTTCGCCTTCGAACCGCGGCCCCACTGGGAGCTGGGCGAATCGCTGGGCATCCTCGACATGGCGGCGGGCAGCCGCGTGTCCGGATCGGGATTCATCGTGCTGTGCGGCCAGGGCGCCACCCTTCAGCGCAGGCTCATCGACTGGATGATCGACCTGCACATGGCCGAGCATGGCTACTCGGAGGTCCGGGTGCCCTACCTGGTTACCGAGAGCGCGATGACCGGAACCGGACAGTTGCCCAGGTTCGCCGAGGAATCCTACCTCGCCGAGCGCGACGGTCTCTGGCTGATTCCGACCGCCGAGGTGCCGGTCACCAATCTGCACCGCGAACGGATCCTGGACGGCGCGGCTCTGCCGATCAAGTCGGTCGCCTACTCCCCCTGCTTTCGCCGCGAGGCGGGCGCGGCGGGCCGGGACACCCGCGGAATGTTGCGGGTCCACCAATTCGACAAGGTCGAGCTGGTGCGGATCGAACGGCCGGAGCGCTCCCGGGATGCCCTGGAGGAGCTGGTCGGCGAGGCTGCCCGGGTCCTCGAGCTTCTCGGCCTGACCTACCGGGTGGTGGTCCTGGCGGCGGGCGACCTCGGGTTTTCGGCGTCGCTCACCTACGACCTGGAGGTCTGGGCGCCCGGGGTCGGAAAGTGGCTGGAGGTCTCGAGCTGCTCCACCTTCACCGACTTTCAGGCGAGGCGGGCCCGGATTCGCCACCGTCCCGGCCAGGGTCGGGGAACCGCCTTCGTGCATACGCTCAACGGATCGGCGCTGGCGCTGCCGCGGCTGATGGTCGCGCTCATCGAGACCGGCCAGCGCGAGGACGGATCGATCCGGCTGCCCCCGGCGCTGCACCCCGTCCTCGGCTTCACCGAGATCGCGGCAGTGGGGTGAAGGGCGGCGCGCCGGGCCGAACCCCCGCCCCGCGGCGTACCGGCGGAGGATCCGGCAATGGTCCCGCGGTCCGTCCCCATTCCCCCGGGGTGTCGCGCAGTTGGCCGATCACCCTCGCCATCCTCTTCTCCACCCTCCTGATCTGGTACCTGGTCTACACCGCCGAAATCGTGCGTTCCCGCGAGGCGGACGCCGAAACCTTCACACGCATCTACGCCCAGGTTCAGGCCGGTCTGACCAGTCCGGACCGCGGCGCCGAACTGGCCGCCCTCACCCGGCTCCAGATCCTCCTCGTCGAGCTGGGCGTCCCCTTTGTGGTGACGACCGAGCCGGCCGGCGACTACTACACCTCCGTCAACCTTCCCTTCGAGGTCGCCAATCCCCCGACCCCCGAAGAGGTGGAGCGGATCCTCGCCTACGCCCGCGATCTCGACGCCCGCAACGCTCCCGTCGGCGATTCCAGCAGCCAGCTCGTCCACTACGGAGTGACCCCCCAGGCGGCGCGGCTGCGCTGGATGCCCGTGCTTTGGGCGACCGGACTCATCCTCACGATCCTCCTGGCCACGACCTTCTTCCGCTACCAGAAACGGAACGCCGCCGAGCGGGCCTGGACGGCGATGGCGCGCGAGCTGGCCCACCAGTTGGGCACGCCGATCAGCTCGTTGCAGGGATGGGTGGAGCTGCTTGGACTGCGGCCCGGGGAACGGCCCGAGGGGATGCGCAGAGTCGAGATCGCCGAAGCGATCGGCCAGGATCTGGAGCGGCTGGAACGGGTCAGCCGCCGCTTCGAGCTCATCGGCCGGGAGCCCGAGCTGACCCGGGTCTCGCTGGGCGAGGTGGTGGCCGAGCTGCGTTCCTACATGGAAGTGCGACTGCCGCGGCTCGGACCGGGGATCGCGCTGCACGTGGATGTCGCGCCGGGTTTGCCGGACGTGCGGGGGAACCGCGTCCTCCTGGCCTGGGCTCTGGAGAATGTCGTCAAGAACGCCCTCGACGCGATGGCGGGAACGGGCGGATCGATCTCCATCTCGGCCAAGCCGGCCGACGGCAGATGGGTGCGCGTGCGGATCCGCGATACCGGCCCCGGCGTTTCGACCGAGATCCGCGACACCCTCTTCGATCCCGGAGTCACCACAAAATCCGGAGGCTGGGGCGTCGGTCTGGCGCTGACCCGGCGGATCGTGGAGGGGATGCACGGCGGACGGGTGGAGCTGCTCGACGGGACGGGCCGGGGCGTTACCTTCCAGGCCTCCCTGCCGCGAGCTCGCTAGCAGTCCGTGGACAATGCCGGGTGCGCCTGGGGAGCGGCGAGGCGCCGTGTCGGCAGGCCGCGACGAGGAGCGAATGACCTGGCCGCCGAAGACAGGCCCCGTCCCCTTCCCACAGCCCTGAGACGCACCGCAACCCGATGATCCCGTCCACTCCGGAACCCGCCCTGTTGCGCGCCCTGAATCCCGAGCAGCGCGAGGCGGTCGAACACTTCGAGGGACCGGAGCTCGTTCTGGCGGGCGCCGGATCGGGCAAAACCCGCGTCCTCACCACCCGCATATGGCATCTGGTCACCCACCACGGCGTGCCCACGGACCGGATCCTGGCGGCGACCTTCACCAACAAGGCCGCCGGCGAGATGCGCGAACGGGTGGCGGCCATGCTCGGAGGCGATCCCCGCGGCATCTGGATGGGAACCTTCCACGCGATCGGCGCGCGTCTCCTGCGGCGCCACGCCCCCGAGCTGGGGTGGACGCGCTCCTTCGCCATCCGCGATGCCGAACAGTCTCTCCGCGAGGTCCGCAAGGCCCAGATCCATGCCCGCATCGATGTCAGGCGGTGGGCGCCCAAGGCGGTGCGCGGGTACATCTCCGACGCCAAGAACCGGCTGGTCGGGCCCGGCGAGTTCGAGAGCGAGCATGCCGACGACCCCGATCTCCTGCTGCGGAAAGTCGCCCGCGTCTATCCGCTCTACCAGAGCGCGCTCCGCGACCAGGACGCGATGGACTTCGACGATCTTCTCCTGCTGCCGGTTCGGCTCATGGAGCGCAACCGGGCGCTGCTCGAGCGCTACCGCGACCGCTTCGCCTTCATCCTGGTTGACGAGTACCAGGACACCAACCGGGCCCAGTTTCGGCTCCTGGAGCTGCTCGCCGGGGGGCACCGCAACCTCATGGTGGTGGGGGACGACGATCAGAGCATCTACGGTTGGAGGGGCGCCGACATCGGCAACATCCTCGACTTCGAGGACAGCTTTCCAGGCGCCCGCGTGGTGCGGCTCGAACAGAACTACCGCTCGACCCCGGTGATCCTGGACGCGGCCAACCGCGTGATCCGCGAGAACCGCTTCCGCAAGGAGAAGACGATGCGCACCGAGCGGACCGGTGGGGCGCCGGTGGCGATTCTGGAAGCCGCCGACGAGACCGACGAGGCGCGCTGGATCGTGGAGGAGGTGGAGCGGAAGATGTTGCGGCGGCCCGAGCTCGATCACCGGGACTTTGCCGTCCTCTACCGCACCAATGCCCAGGCGCGCGCCCTGGAGGACCGGTTCATGCGGCGGGGCGTTCCCTACCAGGTCGTGGGCGGCGTGCGCTTCTACGAGCGGCGCGAGATCCAGGATGTCGTGGCCTACCTGAGGTTGATCGCGAACCCGCGCGACGCCGATGCCTTCGACCGCGTGGTGAACTATCCGCGCCGGGGGGTGGGGAAGGTGTCGGTCGGCCGGCTGGCGGCCTTTGCGGCGGCGGGGCGGGTGGGGCTGCTGGCGGCGGCGGAGCGGGCCGACGAGATCGCCGGATTGCCGGCGGGGGCGCGGCGGGGGCTGAAGGGTCTGGCGGGACTGGTGCGACGCCATGCGCAGTTGGCGGGGAACCGGCCGGCGGGCGAGGTGCTCGAGTCGCTGATCGCGGAGCTGGATCTGGTGCGGATCCTGGTGGAGGAGGGACCGGAAGGCGCCGACCGGGCCGAGAATGTGGGGGAGCTGGTCGCGGCCGCGCGCGACTTCGAGGCGGGGCTGCTGGAGCTCGACGAAGGGGACCGCGACGCCTTCACCGATCTGGGGCTGTTCCTGCAGCACATCGCCCTGGTCGCCGACATCGACGCGCACGACGCCGGTGCGGATGCGGTCACCCTCATGACCGTCCACAGCGCGAAGGGGCTCGAATTTCCCGTTGTCCTGATCGGGGGGCTCGAAGAGGGTCTCTTTCCCCTGACGAGGGCCTACGACGAGGAGGAACAGCTTGAAGAGGAGCGCCGCCTGCTCTATGTGGCCATGACGCGCGCGCGCGAGGAGCTGTATCTGACCCATGCGCAGTCGCGCCGCCGCGCGGGAGAGGTGCTGCGGGGCGAACGTTCCAGCTTCCTGCGGGTGCTGCGGGGGTTGGCGAAGGAGCTTCGCACCGATCGCGTTCGGTCCGCCGCGCGGTGGTCGGGACGGGGGGGAAGGGTGGCTCCGTCCCGGTGGCGGCGGCGCTCCGATCCGGAAGCGGGATTCAACCAGGACCGCCCCAGCTTCGTGAAGGGCGAACGGGTGGTGCACAAGACCTTCGGATCCGGGGTGATCGTGGCGCTCTCGGGGTTTGGCCCGGATATGAAGGTGACGGTGGATTTCGTCGGCGCGGGACGGAAAAAGCTCCTGGTTCGCTACGCTTCGCTGGAGCGCGACGCCTGGTAGTCCGCCCGAGGATCCGGCTTCCGCGGACGACGGTCACTCCTCCCCTTCCCCGCCGCCCCCCTCCTCCCGGCCACCCCCTCGCGCCTGGCGGGAAGGGAACAGTCCGGCCGCGCCCTCCCGCAACGCCCTGATCCGGGACGCCGCCTCGATCACCGCCCCCTCGGCCTCCGACTGGGCCAGATCCAGGAGCGCAAGCAGATCGCGGGTCCGGCGGCGCAGTTCGGTCGCGGCTTCCTCCAGCGCGCCCGCCATCCCCCCCACCGAAGACCCCAGACGCTCGGCCTCGCCTCGCACCGTCTCCGTGATCCGGTCGATGTTGCGAACGGCGCTGCCGGCGTGTTCCACCAACGAGCCCGAGCGTTCGCTCGCGGTTGCCAGAAAGCCCTCCCACGCGGCCCGGTGCCGCCGCATCTCGGCCTGAAGCCGCAGCGCGACGACAAGCACGGCGAGCACCGCCACGACCAGCGCAACCAGCGACCAGGCGGTGAGGACGGCAAGCCCGTCGCGGGCCAGCACGACCGTCGTCGTGTCCTGGGCAAGGGCCGGAAGCGCGGTTGCGAGAATGGAAAGAGATAACGTCATGGGCCTCGCGGGGGGAAGCGGGATCACGAGGATCGGAAGGGGGGCGACAATATCCCGGATTCGGTCCCCCGCGGCAATGGCGCATCCCGAACCATTCCGTCGCCCCTGCGGCCCTCGGGTCGTGCCCACGGAGGTTCACCGTCCGGCTTGGCGCCCCTCTCGCCGGCGAGACGCCGCAATCCCGCGGCCCGCACCCGGACCTGTTCACTTGTTCCGACTACCGGATTTGTTCCGACTACCGGACATTTCATTTGCTCCCGACGCGAGCGTTGCCGGTGCGATCAATGCGGGCTATCTTGCCCCCATGCCTTCCTTCATGGTGTCCGGCGGACGCGAACTCTCGGGCAGGATTCGTCCGGCGGGGAACAAGAACGCCGCCCTGCCCGCGCTCGCCGCCACCCTGATGTCCACCGGGACCGTCAGGCTTGGGAACGTTCCCCGCATACGCGATGTGGCGACCCTCCTGGAGATCATGGAGTCGCTGGGGGCCGCGGTGCGCTGGAGGGGCCCGTCGACCGTCGAGGTCAATGGCGCCGGGGTCAGCTCCGCCCGCCTCGATCCCGAGCTCTCCCGCCGCATCCGGGCCTCCATCCTCCTGGCCGGCCCCCTTCTCGCGCGCTTCGGCTCGCTCTTCCTTCCCCCTCCCGGCGGAGATGTGATCGGACGGCGCCGCCTCGACACTCATCTCCTTGCCTTTCGCGCACTTGGGGCACGGATCGAGACCGCCCAGGGGCTGGACATCGACGCCCGGTCCCTTGTCGGCGCGCGGATGTTCCTCGACGAACCCTCCGTCACCGCCACCGAGAACGCGGTCATGGCGGCCGCGCTCGCCCGGGGCGAAACCGAGATCCGCAACGCGGCCTCCGAGCCCCATGTCCAGGACCTCTGCCGTCTCCTCAACCGAATGGGGGCGCGCATCGAGGGCATCGGCAGCTCCACGATTCGGATCCAGGGGGTCTCCTCGCTGGGCGATGCCGAGTACGAAATCGGTGCCGACCACATCGAGACCGGATCATTCATCGGATTGGCGGCGGCGACCGGAAGCCGCCTGGTGATCGAGGACGCCCCGATCGAGCATCTGGACGCGATCCTCATCGGATTTCGCCGTCTGGGCATCGACTGCCGGATCGACGAGCGCGATCTGATCGTCGACGGCCGTCGCGAGGCGCTGATCCACATGGATGCCTTCGGCCACATCCCCAAGGTCGACGACGGTCCCTGGCCCGCCTTCCCCGCCGATCTGACCTCGATCGCCGTGGTCGCCGCCACCCGCTCGCGCGGCTCGGTCCTCATCCACGAGAAGATGTTCGAGTCGCGAATGTTCTTCACCGACAAGCTCGTCGCGATGGGAGCCCGCATCGTTCTCTGCGACCCGCACCGCGTGGTGGTGATCGGACCTTCGCGCCTGCATGGAGCCCGCGTGGAGAGCCCGGACATCCGCGCCGGCATGGCCATCCTGATCGCTGCGCTCGGGGCCAGCGGGACAAGCGAGATTCGCAACGCGGGCCAGATCGAGCGCGGCTACGAACGAATCGACGAGCGTCTCGCGGCGCTCGGGGCTGAAATTCGTCGTCTCGATTGACCGAATCGGTCCCTTGCGGCTACATTACCGTTTGGTGGCGGGGCTGCCGCGCGCGGCCTTTCCGAGTGGGGGGCCTTTTCCGAGTGGGGGATGCGGTCCTCCACTCTTTTTTGTCCATTCGTTACAGGGAGGCGGCGTGAAAACGGACCGGTTGGCGCTCCGCGCGGGGCTTGAGGAGCGGCTCCTGCGCCTGGGCTTCGAGGTCGTGCGGATCGAGTGGGCCGGTCATCCCCGGCGGCCGATCGTCCGTCTACGCATCGAACACGCGGATCCGGCGCGTCCAGTCACCCTGGACGACTGCGCCCGCGTCAGCCGTGCCCTGGAACCCTGGCTCGACCGCCAGGAATCCCTTGCCGACAGCTATCTCCTCGAGGTGTCCTCCCCGGGGCTGGAGCGTCCCCTCACCCGCGACCGCGATTTCAACCGGTTCCGGGGCCGGCGCGTGGCGCTGAAGGGCAGCGGTCCATTGCACGGAGCGGCGACCCGTCTGGAGGGCGAGCTGCTCGGGCTGGACACCGGCGCCGACGGAACCGCTTCGGTGGCGCTGCGACTCCCCACGGGCGACGAGATCCGCCTTCCCCGCGACCGAATCGCCGGCGCGCGGCTGGTTCACGAATGGGGGCGTCCACGATGAACACCGAACTGATCACCAAGGCCTTCCGCGACATCGCGAGCTCCCGGAACTTGCAGCCCGACGACGTCAACGATCTCATCCGCGAGGCGTTGCATGCGGGTCTGGCGCGCATCTACGGCGCAAATGTCGATAGCGAGATCCTGATCGACGATCTTTCCGGCGAGATCGAAATGCTCGTCCTCAAGCGAGTGGTGAGCGACGCGGAGGACCCTTCGTCCGAAGTCTCCCTCGAAGAGGCCCGCTGGGACGATCCCTCCTACGAAATCGGCGACGTCATGGAGATCCCCGTCGAGTTCTCCGATTTCGGGCACAACGCCGTCATGGCCGCCAAGCGCAGGATCATGGATCTCGTGCAGGAGGGGGAGCGCGAGCGAATCCGCGAGGAATACGGCGGGCGGGTCGGCGAGCTTCTCTCCGGCGAGGTTCAGCAGATCGAGCGGGGCAAGCTGGTGCTGATGCTCAACAGTTCGCGGGACGCCGAGGCGATCATCCCCTGGAAGGAACAGAATCCCCGCGAGCGTTTCCGACAGGGCGAATCGATCCGGGCGGTGCTGAAGCGCGTCGAGGAAACCACCAAGGGTCCGAAGCTGATCTTCTCGCGCGCCGATCCCCTCTTCGTGGCGGCGCTCTTCAGGCTCGAAGTGCCGGAGATCTACCAGGGAATCGTCGAAGTCAAGGAGCTGACGCGAGAGGTGGGCGGCCGCACCAAGATCGCCGTTCACAGCCGCGACGACTCGATCGATCCGGTGGGAGCCTGCGTGGGGTTGAAGGGATCTCGCGTTCAGGCGGTGGTCTCGGAGCTGGGCGGCGAGCGAATCGACATCGTTCCCTGGCACCCCGATCCGGAGGTCTTCGCCCGTCGCGCGCTGGCCCCCGCCCGGGTGGCGTCGGTGATCTCGGACCCGGAACGGCAGGTCATCACGGCCATTGTCGACGAGGACCAGCTCTCGCTGGCGATCGGCAGGAATGGACAGAATGTCCGCCTGGCCTCGCAGCTCATCGGCTGGCAGATCGATCTCTATGGTTCCCGCGAATGGCTGGAGCGGGGATCCGACATGTCGGTTCTGGTCGAGGAAGACGAGGATTCCTACGAGACCGCCGATTTTCCCCTGCGCGAGCTCTCTCTCGATCCGCAAACGCTGGGCGCGCTCGAGGGAGCCGGGTACCGCACCTTCCTCGACATCATCGACCTTGAGAAGCGCCACTTCCTGGCGGTGGACGGGATTGCGGAAGAGGCGGCCGACCGGTTGCTGGCGCTGATCGACGATCTCACCGTGGTGGATCAGGACGGGGGACGCGAGATGGCGGCCGACGACCCGGAAGCGAAAGGCGGCGCCGACTGATGCTGGTTCGCGAGTTCGCCGCCGATGTCCGGGTCGAAGCCGACCTGATGGTGCGCTACCTGCGCCAGGCGGGAGTGGCCGTGGGGAGTCCGAATGCCCGCATTCCGGCGGCGGCGGTGGCCCGGGTGCGGATCCGGCTGGAACGGGAGCGGCGCGCAGGGCACGGGAGCGCCGCCCAGGTGATTCGAGCGGCGGTGAAGGCGAGTGCGCCCCGAAGCCGGAGGCGGCGGGTCCGACGGCGGGTTCCCGGGAGACGCCGCGCCCGGACCGCGCCTGCGGAAAGCCCGGCGGAGGTTCCCGATCCCGACTCCGCTCCCGATGCGACGCCGGCCGCACCGGCCGCCGCAGAGGCCGCCGAGCCCTCCCGCCGGAGGCGCCGCCGCCGAGCCGCCGAGCCGGATGTCGCGCCGCCCGCGGCTCCCGTGGATGAGACGCCGGTCGCACCGGCCGCCGAAGCCGCGTCTCCGGACGCCGAGACCGCGCCGGAGTTGCCCGAACCTCCCGTCGCTCCCGCCGCCGTTGGGGACGACGCGGATGCCGCGACCAGTCCATCGGAGGCGCCGGAGGTTCCCGCGCAGGCCGACGCGCCGCCACCGGAGGCGCCCCGGCCCCGCAGCGAATCCCCGGAGGCCACGGAAGCGAGTCCCGCGATTGCCGCCGGGGTCGAGCCGTCCGTCGATCCCGACCCGGCTCCCGCGACCCCCCCCGGTCCGCCGTCCGCGCCGCCCGAGGTTGAGCGCCCGGCGGCCGCCGCGGATCCGGCTCCCGCTGCCGTCCGTCCGGAGCCCGAGACCCCGGGCGCGCCCACTCCCACCCCGATCCGGGACGGCCTCCCGCCGGCGCGGCTGGGCGGACCCCCGGAGCCCGCGCGCAAGGGAGGACCCCGCCGGAGCGCCGCGCCTCCCCCGGCCGCCAGTGCGGGTCCGGGCGGCACCGTCCGCATCCAGGCGGAGGGCTATACCTCCGATGGCCGCCGCAAAAAGGCGCGCAGGAAGGGCAAGCGTCGGCGCGGGGCCGCTGCGGACGCGGCGGCGCAGAACATCCAGCGCGTGATGGCCCAGATCAAGACGGGTCGCAAGAAGCGCCGCAAGGGGAAGGCAACGCTCGCCGCGGCCCGGGAAGAGCGCGTTGCAGCCGAGGAACGGGCGGCCCGGGAGAGCGCGGCGGAGGCTCGCACCGTGCGCGTGAACGAGTTCCTGACCGTCGCCGAGCTGGCCGAACTCATCGACATGAGCGCAACCGAGATCATCAGCTCGGCCTTTCGCAACATGGCCATGCTCGTCACCATCAACCAGCGCCTCGATTTCGATCAGATCGAGCTGCTCCTCGACGAGTTCGGCTTCAAGGCGGAGCGCGAGGCCGACTATCTTCCCGCCGAAGAGATTGAGAGGGAGGACGATCCGGCCGACCTGCGCCCGCGTCCGCCCGTCGTCACCGTCATGGGCCATGTGGACCACGGCAAGACGCTGCTCCTGGACCGGATCCGCGACACCAACGTCGTCGCCGGCGAATCGGGCGGAATCACCCAGCATATCGGCGCCTATCATGTCGACCTTGGCGAGAATCGCACGATCTCCTTCCTCGACACCCCCGGTCACGCGGCCTTTACCGCCATGCGCGCGCGCGGCGCCGATGTGACCGACATCGTGGTGCTGGTGGTGGCGGCGGACGACGCGGTGATGCCGCAGACGATCGAGGCGATCAGTCATGCGCGCAACGCCGGCGTCCCGATGATCGTCGCCATCAACAAGATCGACCTGCCCGCCGCCGATCCCGAGCGGGTCAAGCAGGACCTGCTCCGGCACGAGGTCACGGTGGAGGACTACGGCGGCGACGTTCTGGTGGCTCAGGTGTCCGCGAAGACCGGCGAGGGCATGGACGATCTCCTCGAGAAGATCCTCCTGCAGGCCGAGCTCCTGGAGCTTGCGGCCAACCCCGCTCGCGCCGCCGTCGGCGCGGTGGTGGAAGCCGAACTCGACATCGGCAAGGGACCCGTTGCGACGGTGCTGGTCCAGCACGGCACCCTGCGCGTCGGGGACGACTATGTGGTCGGACTGCACGCCGGCAAGGTGCGGGCGCTCCTGGACGAGCGCGGCCGCCGGGCGAAGAGCGTAAGCCCTGGAATCCCGGCGCAGATTGTCGGAATAGGGGGCGTTCCCCAGGCGGGCGACGTCCTCCAGGTCATGGACCAGGCCAAGGCGTCTTCGATCGCCGCCAACCGCCAGCGCCTCGACCGCGAGAAACAGCTTCGGATCCGCGAGCGCGGCATCAAGCTGGGCGACTTCTCCAAGCTGCTCGCGGCCGGCCAGATCAGCACCCTCCGTCTCCTGGTCAAGGGCGATGTGGACGGCTCGGTGCAGGCCATCTGCGACGAGATGGAGCGGCTCTCCACCTCCGAGGTCCGCGTCGAGATCATTCACCGGGGCGTCGGCGCCATCAACGAATCCGATGTGATGCTTGCGGTGACCTCCGAGGCAATCGTGATCGGCTTCCGGGTCCGGCCCGACATGGGCGCCCGCGAGGCCGCCCGCCGCGAATCGGTGGAGATCCAGATCTTCGACGTGATCTACGAGGTGGTGGACAATGTGCGGGCCGCGCTGGAGGGATTGCTGTCGCCGGAGCGCCGCGAACGGATCGTGGGCGTGGCGGAGGTTCGCGAGATCTTCCGCATCCGGGGCGTCGGCACCATCGCGGGCAGCTACGTGGCGGAGGGCAGGATCCAGCGTGGCGGGCAGGCGCGCGTCATTCGCGACGGCATTGTGGTCTACGACGGCGAGATCGGTTCGCTGCGGCGCTTCAAGGAGGATGTGCGCGAGGTCCGGGACGGCTTCGAGTGCGGGATCGGCATCGCCAACTTCAACGACCTGAAGGTGGGCGACCAGGTCGAGCTCTACAGCGTCGAGGAGATTGCGCGCACCCTGGTCGGCGTGGCGGAGAGCTGAACCGCGGGGCCGGGCGCGCAAGGGCGAGCGATGGTGGTGAATGTGTCAAGTTGGGAGCTGTCGATTCCCGGATCCCGATCGCTCAAGGAGAAGCGGGCGGTGCTGCGGTCGCTGCGGGACCGGCTGGGCCGGATGAATGTGTCGGTGGTGGAATCGGGACTGCACGAGGCGCGGAACCGGGGGCGAATCTCGGTCGCCTTCCTCGCCGCCCATGCCGCCCAGGCCGATGCGATCCTGGAGTCGGTGGACCGGGTGGTGGCGGGGGCGCGGGGCGCGGTCGTCGTCGGCAACTCCACGGAGCGTCACTGAGTGTCGGCGCACCGGCGTGCCAGGCTCGGGGAGCAGCTTCGCCGCGAACTCGCCCTCAAGCTGCAGACCGTCGTGCGGGATCCGGGACTGGGTCCGCACTCGGTGACCGGCGTCGACGTCACCCCCGATCTCTGGCTGGCGCGGGTTCATGTCGAGCTGCACGGTTCGCCCTCGCAGAGGGATGAAACGATGGCCGCGCTGCGCCGCGCCGCGCCCTTCCTGCGCTCCGTTCTCGGCCGCGAGCTGCACATTCGGCGCATGCCGGAGCTGCGCTTTCTCCGGGATCGCTCGACCGAAGTCGGCCAGCGCATCGAGGCAATCCTCAGACGAACTTCGGCGCCCCGGGACGATTGACCGTCTCTCGTTCGCCGATGCGCGTCCTGCTGGTGGACAAACCGGCGGGCTGGACCTCGCACGATCTGGTGGCCGTCGCGCGCGGCTCCCTGAAGGAGCGCAAGATCGGCCACGCGGGCACCCTCGATCCCTTCGCGACCGGTTTGATGGTGCTCGGGGTTGGAAGAGCCACTCGGCTCCTGGAGTACATGGTGGGGCTTGACAAGGAGTACGAAGCCGCGCTCCGCCTCGGGATTGGGACCGACACGCACGATCCGGAGGGCCAACGCACCGCCATGGACGACAGTTGGCGGGCGCTGGGTCCTGGCCGGAT
The DNA here is from genome assembly GCA_022822325.1 of Gemmatimonadota bacterium. Taxonomy (GTDB): domain Bacteria; phylum Gemmatimonadota; class Gemmatimonadetes; order Longimicrobiales; family Gaopeijiaceae; genus Bin94. The sequence continues at coordinate 152,807 of JAJEBW010000048.1, forward strand.
CCGGGCGGAGGCGGCGGAGATGACCGGGACGCTGGACCAGCGGCCGCCCCGCTATTCGGCCGTCAAGATCCGGGGCGTTCCGGCGTATCGGAGGGTGCGGCGGGGGGAGACGGTGAAAATCGCGCCCCGCCCGGTGACGATTCGCGCTCTGGAGGTCACCGAGATCGCCCTGCCAACGCTCCGGATCCGGGTGTCCTGCTCCAGCGGCACCTACATTCGCAGTCTGGCTGCCGAACTCGGCCGCCGCCTCGGCACGTCCGCGCACCTCACCGCGCTCCGTCGTCTTCGGGTCGGTGCCCTGCGCATCGAGCGGGCGGCCCCCCTCACCGCGCTGCGTTCGGGCGCTCTTCCGGCGAGCTCCTGGATCGAGCCCGCAGCCGCCCTGGCGCACCTGGGTCGCCTGGCCATCGGCCCCCGCGAGGAGGCGGACGTCGCTTTGGGCCGCCGCATTCGCGCGAACATTCCCGACGCGGACCCGGTGATGGCGCTTGGCGCGGGCGACCGGATCCTGGCGGTGGGAGCGGTGAAGGGTGGCGTCTTCAGGCCCGGAAAGGTCTTCCCGCATGTCCAGTGAAGTTCCCCGCAGGCCGGCCAGGCTGAATTCGCAAGTCACGGGTCGCCGGCGACATTGCGGGACCGGCCCGGGGGGCATGGACGATGCCGGTGCTTTCGCCGCAAGCGGGATGGCGTCGCCACGACAGGTCGCCGTGCCGCCGCGGCCTCGCGACCCATTCATCCGCGCGAAGGGATGGCTTGAGAAATGATGGCCCACTCCTCTTCCGCAATCGCGCCCGGATCGGGTCTGCCGCCCGACGACCGGCCCGCGGTGGTGACGGTGGGCACCTTCGACGGAGTCCACCTCGGTCACTGGAGCGTGCTCCGCGAGATCGGCGAACGCGCCCTCGCCTGCGACGGCCGCAGCGTGCTGGTCACCTTCGATCCCCATCCTCTGCGCATCGTCCGCCCCGAGGCCGCGCCCCCCCTGCTCACCACCCCGGAGGAGAAGAAGGCGGTTCTGGCCGAGAGTCCCCTTGACTACGTCGTCTTCGTATCCTTTACCCCCGAACTCAGCCGGTACTCGCCGCGCCGGTTCGTTGCCGAATACCTGCTGGGCCGGGTGGGGATGAATCAACTTGTCATCGGCTACGACCACGGATTCGGACGAGGCCGCTCCGGCGACGCCGCGACGCTGAGGACGATCGCCGACGAGTTCGGATTCGGGCTCGATGTGGTCCGGGCGGTGAATGCGGGCGCCGCCGCCATCTCCTCGACCTCGATCCGTCGCGCCCTCCGGGAGGGGAGACTGGCCGACGCCAACCGGGGACTCGGTCGTCCCTATTCGCTGGCCGGTCTGGTGGTGCGCGGGGAGGGACGCGGCCGCCGACTGGGTTTTCCCACGGCGAATCTGCATGTCGCGGGAGAGGGCAAGCTGGTCCCGGCCGCGGGGATCTACGCCTGCCGGGTCACCGCCGGAGGACGCCGCCGCATGGGCGCGCTTCACATCGGTCCCCGCCCCACCTTTCCCGGTCTGGCTCCCACGGTGGAGGTCCATCTTCTGGATTTCGCCGGCGATCTGTACGGCGCCCGCATCCACCTCGAGCTGATCGCCCATCTGCGGCCGGTCGAGGCCTTCGATTCGGCGTCGGCGCTGAAGGAAGCGATGGCGCGCGATGTGGACCGGACCCGCAAGCTCCTCGGCGGGCGCCTCTAAAGGATGTCGCCGGTGCGGAGGTGCTGGGCGACGAGCCGTGTGGTCGGGGCCCGGGAAGAATCCGGTGACCTTCTCCGTGTATCGCTTCACCAGGCTCCTGTCCGGCTTGCCGAACCCGTGGTACTCGAAGCGGATCAGTGTGCGCCGGACGAAGTCGCAGGCGGAGGTGCGGTCGGCGAGCTCGAGGTCCGCCGGCTGGTTGCCGTCCAGGAAGGCGACCTGGCCGAGGGTGCGAATCCGTTCGGTGCGAAGTGTCACGATCATCCTCCAATGATCTCTCCGCCCCGGACTTCAGGCTCATCTCTCGCTGGAAACCGGTCCTCCGCTCAGGCACGTTTCGTTGGACAAGACTCGCACTTGCATTGCAACTCGAAATCGACAATACTTCAGGGCTGTACGCCTGACGGTGGCATCGTGGACCGCGGCAACCACACCCGGGTGACCGGCCGAACCGGAGCGAATCCGGTGCGCATACCGCTGCGAGAGACCCCTGCAAATCCTCCCGCCACCGTCGCCCGCATCCCGAAAAGGGAAGACGAAGAAGACGAAATGGGAATCGACAAACAGGCAATCGTCAGGAAATTCCAGCCCCAGGAGAATGGAGCCGGGAGCGCGCAGGTTCAGATCGCCCTGTTGACGGCGCGAATCAATCACCTGCGGGACCACTTCAACGCTCATCGCCACGACCATCACAGCCGGCGCGGTCTGCTGCGCATGGTGGGTCGCAGGCGGCGGCTCCTCAAGTACCTGCGGCGCACCGACGTCGAAGGGTACAGGGCACTGATTCAGGATCTCGGGCTGCGTCACTGATCGCCGTGGGCCGGTCGCGCCCCATCTGTGCTTCGACGCCACCCCTTCCCGGACTCCGGTCCAACCTCGCCGCGGGGATTCTGCGGCAATCCAATTTAAGAGAACAAGAATGATTCAGAGAATCGAACATGAATTCGCGGGTCGGCCCCTCGTCCTCGAGGTGGGCCGCATGGCCCGGCTCGCGCAGGGCGCCTGCCTCGTCCAGTACGGCGAGACGGTCGTGCTGGTCACCGCAACGGTGCAGAGCCGGCCGACCCATCTTCCCTTCTTCCCCCTGACCGTGGAATACCGCGAGAAGACCTATGCGGCGGGCAAGATCCCGGGGGGCTTCTTCAAGCGCGAGGGGGCTCCGCAGGAAAAGGAAGTGCTCTCCTCGCGGCTGGTCGACCGCACCCTGAGGCCGCTCTTCCCCAATGGATTCATGCACGAGACGCAGATCCACGCCCAGGTGCTCAGCACGGACCAGGAAAACGACGCCGACGTCCTGACGCTGATCGGCGCCTCCGTGGCGCTCAACACCTCGGTCATCCCCTTCCGGACTCCGGTCGCATCGGTGCGGATCGGGCGCATTCAGGGCAACTGGGTGGTGAACCCGACCTTCCGCCAGCTCGAATACGCCGATGTGGACGTCGTGGTGGGGGGCACCGAACAGGCGATCGTGATGGTGGAGGGGGGCGCGCTGCAGGTGCCCGAGAGCGAGATCCTCGAGGGACTGGTGGTGGCGCACGACGCGATTCGCGAGCTGATCGGGTTCCAGGATGAGCTGATTGCGCCGCGGCGGAAGGCCCCGATGAAGTGGGAACCGCGGACGCCCCCGGAGGCGCTGCGCAACCGGGTGAAGGATCTGGCGGCAGACCGGGTGCGCCGGGCGGTGCGAATCGCCGACAAGACGGACCGCATCGCCGAACTGGATGCCCTGCGCTCCGAACTGGCCGAGACGCTGGCCGACGAGAATCCGGATGCGCGGCCGAACGACGGCGACATCGACGACCTGGTTCGCTCGCTGGAGAAGAAGAGCGTGCGGGCGCGGATCCTCGACGAGGGAGTCCGGGCCGACGGACGCAGCGCCGACGATGTTCGCCGGATTTCGTGCGAGGCCGGCCTCCTCCCCAGGACGCACGGTTCGGCTCTCTTCACCCGCGGCGAAACGCAATCGCTGGGAGTGGTCACTCTGGGAACCTCGAAGGACGAGCAGCGCATCGATTCGATCGACAGCCCGGAGCAGGTCACCAAGTCCTTCATGCTGCACTACAACTTTCCCCCCTTCTCGGTTGGGGAAGCCCGCCCGATCCGGTCCACCTCGCGGCGCGAAAAGGGCCACGGCGCCCTGGCCGAACGCGCGATTCAGCCGCTCCTGCCCGACTACGACGACTTCCCCTACACGATCCGCATCGTCTCGGACATTCTCGAATCGAATGGCTCCTCGTCGATGGCCTCGGTCTGTTCGGCTTCGCTCTCGCTGATGGACGCCGGCGTGCCGGTGAAGGCGGCTTGCGCAGGGGTGGCCATGGGTCTGGTCAAGGAAGACGACCGCGTGGTCGTGCTGACCGACATCCTGGGCCTCGAGGACGCGCTCGGAGACATGGACTTCAAGGTTGCGGGAACCCGCCGGGGGGTGACCTCGATTCAGATGGACATCAAGATCGAGGGCCTGACGGTGGAGATCCTTCGGGAGGCGCTGGAACGGGCGCGCCGGGGCCGCATGCATATCCTCGATCGCATGGACGCCACGCTCGCGAAGGCCCGCGACGATCTCTCGCAGCACGCCCCCCGCATCGTCTCGGTCAGGATCAACCCCGAGAAGATCGGCGAGATCATCGGGCCGAAGGGCAAGACCATTCGCGCCATCCAGGATGAATCCGGCGCCACGATCGAGGTGGACGACGACGGAATCGTGAAGATCGCCGCCGTGTCGGGCGAGGCCGGAGACCGCGCCCGCGAGATGATCGAAGCCATCGTGCAGGAACCCGAGGTGGGCCGGATCTACGAAGGACCGGTCAAGAACACCACGACCTTCGGCGCCTTCGTGGAGATCATGCCGGGTGTGGAGGGGCTCTGCCACATCTCGCAGCTTGCCGATCGCAGGGTGGAGCGGACCGAGGATGTGGTGAACCGCGGCGACATCGTGCGGGTCAAGCTCCTCTCGATCGACGAGCGCGGACGGATGAGGCTTTCGCTGAAGGCCGCGGCGGCCGAGGGGTCGCCGGATCGGCGGCGTCGCGCCCGCTGATCGAGCGTTGCCCGCACCGGGGAGCAAAGAGAGCGCATGACGGCCGGGGCGGCTGAGGGGGCCCCTTCCCGACTGCCTGGCGAGTACGGGTGTTCCCGGCTCGCCAATGGCGTTCGCGTCGTGACCGAGCGAATGCCCGGGACGCGTTCGGTGGCGGTCGGGGTGTGGGTGGGCCAGGGGTCGGTCCATGAACCGGAGCGCCTCGCGGGCGCCAGCCATCTCCTGGAGCACATGGTCTTTCGGGGCACCCGCAACCGGACCCGGCGCGAGATCGCCATGGCGCTCGAGAGCGTTGGGGGTTCGTTGAACGCCTATACCTCCCGCGAGCACACCGGCTACGAGGCTCGCGCGCTGGCCGGCCACCTTCCCTTGGCGGTGGAGGTGCTTTCCGATCTGGTCCGCTTTCCCCTGCTGCGGGCGGAGGATCTGGAGCGCGAACGCGAGGTGGTCCTGGAGGAGATCGCCGCCGTGGAGGACGCCCCGGACGATCTGGTCTTCGACCTGCATGGCGAGCGGATGTGGGCCGGGCATCCCTACGGCCGGCCGATCCTGGGAAACGCCGAATCGGTGTCCCGCATTGCACGAGACGATCTGGCGACGTTGCACCGAAGTGGTTGCGTCGGCCGCAACCTGGTGGTCGCGGCGGCGGGCCGGGTGGACCACGAAGACTTCGCGGCGCTCGCCCGGCGCTGGTTCGAATCGCTTGACGCCGGGTCGGAAGCGGCGCGGCCGGAAGCGCCGGGGCCCCTCCGGCGGGGCGCCGAGCGGATCCCGCGAAATTCGGCGCAGAGCCACATCGTCCTGGGGGCTCCGGCCCCGAACGCGGCGAGCGCCGATCGCTATCCGCTTCTGATCCTCTCTGCGGCGCTCGGCGGCGGGATGAGTTCGCGGCTCTTTCAGCGCATTCGCGAGGAGCTTGCCCTGGCCTACTCGGTCTTCTCCTTTCAGTCGCTCCATGCGCTCGGCGGCGTCTTCGGGATCTATCTTGGAACCCGTCCCGCCCAGGCCGAGGCCGCCCTCCGGGCCGTGCGCGAGCTCTGCGGTTCGCTGGCCGCATCCGGGCTGGAGCCGGACGAGGCGGTCCGTGCGCGCGAACAGGTCAAGGGCGAGATGATTCTGGCGCTGGAGTCGCCGGGCGCGCGCGTGGGGCGGCTCGCGGGATTTGCGCTGCGCGGCGAATCCTTCCTTTCCGTCGATCGCACCGCCGGTCTCATTGACCGGGTGTCCGCCGAGGATCTCGCCCGCGTTGCCGCCGAGGTCGTGTCCCCCGAGCGGCAGTTTGCGCTCTGTCTCGGCCCGAGTCCCGGCAGGTCGAGCACCCTTGCGTCGTCGTCCCTTTCCTGAGACCGCGGCATAACCGGCATTCGTCGACGGAGTCGATGCGCATGATCGTTGGCATTCCTTCGGAGGTGAAGAAAAACGAGTATCGGGTGGCGCTCACCCCGGCCGGAGCGGAGGCGCTGAGCCGCGCCGGAGTGCAGGTGCTCATTCAGGCCGACGCCGGTCGCGACAGCGGCTTCACCGACGACTTCTACGAACGCGCCGGGGCTCGCGTGGTCGAAACGGCCGAGGAGGTCTGGAGCCGCGCGCGCCTGATCATGAAGGTCAAGGAACCGGTCCCGCGGGAGTGGCCGCTCATCCGCGACGACCACATCCTCTTCGGCTACTTCCACTTCGCGGCCTCGGAACCCCTCGCCCGGGCCATCGTCGAGAGCGGTGCGGTGGCGATCGCCTACGAGACGGTGGGCCCCGGGGACGGCGCGCTGCCCCTGCTGACGCCGATGAGCGAGGTGGCCGGGCGGATGTCGATTCAACAGGGAGCGAAGTACCTGGAGACCCCGGCGGGCGGATCGGGCGTGTTGCTCGGGGGCGTTCCGGGGGTGCTGCCCGCGAAGGTGCTCATTCTGGGCGGAGGCGTCGTGGGCGCCAACGCGGCCCTCATGGCGGCCGGGCTGGGGGCGCGGGTGGCGATCATGGACATCTCGCTGCCCAGGTTACGCCACCTGGCCGAGGTGATGCCGGCCAACGTCGATGTGCTCTTCTCCACCCGCTACGCGATTCGCAAGCAGATGCGCGACTCCGACCTGGTGATCGGCGCGGTTCTCGTGCCGGGCCGCACGGCGCCGGTGCTCGTCAAGCGAAGGGATCTGGCGACGATGCGGCCGGGGTCGGTGATCGTCGACGTGGCGGTCGATCAGGGGGGATGCGTCGAGACCATTCGTCCGACCACCCACGAGGATCCGGTGTACGAGGTCGACGGGGTGGTGCACTATGGCGTGACCAATATCCCGGGCGCGGTGCCGCGGAGCTCGACGCTGGCGCTCACGAACGCCACCCTGCCCTTCGCTCTCGCACTGGCCGCGAGCGGCTGGCGGAAGGCCTGCGCGGCCGATCCCGAGCTGGCCCGGGGGATCAATGTCGCCGGTGGGCGAATCATGCATCCCGGCGTTGCGGAAGCCTTCCCCGGTCTGCCGGCCGGCAATCCCGCACACGCGGTCTCATCCGGGGCCCGCGCATCGTCCGCGGAGGTCGTGCGTTTCCGGCGCCTACCCTCCAATCCCGATCTGCCCCTTCCGGCTCCGGCGACCGCCGCCGCCGTGGGCTACGACGTCCGGTCCTCGGAGAGTTTTCGCCTCGCCCGGGGCGAAATCCGCGCCGTGAGAACCGGGTTCGTCATCGAGCTGCCCGCGGGCGTCGAGTGCCAGGTGCGTCCGCGGTCCGGGCTCGCAAAGCGCTCGGGGCTCACCCTGCCGAACAGTCCCGGAACGATCGATCCCGACTACCGCGGCGAACTCCGCATCCTTTTGCAGAATCTGGGGGACGAGCCGCTGGATATCCGCCGGGGCCAGCGGGTTGCGCAGCTTGTCTTCGGTCGCTTCCTGAGGCCCGCCGTCGAGGAGGCGGACACCGTCTCCGAAACGGGCCGCGGCGAAGGGGGATTCGGCAGCACCGGCTTGTATTGACCTCGGATACAGGACAGATTACCGTGCCCATGAGACGTACGCGTACCAACCACCCACCACAGACGCAGGCTCCCACGCGACCGGACCTCGAAAGGCACCCTTGACTCCATTGTCCAGTTGGTTCAAGTCGAAGCGACTGATTCCGATGAACGACATCGGCGTCGATCTTGGAACCGCCAATACCGTGATCTGCGTGCCCGGGGAGGGCGTGGTGCTCAACGAGCCCTCGGTGGTGGCCGTGCAACGGGGCACCAAGCGCATCATGGGGGTCGGTCTCCAGGCCAAGCGGATGCTCGGCCGCACACCCGGGGCGATCGAGGCGATCCGTCCCCTGCGCGACGGCGTGATCGCCGATGTGGACATCAGCGAACTCATGCTGCGCAGCTTCCTCAAGCAGGTCATGTCCAAGCGCGTCCTGAGGATCAAGCCGCGAGTCGTCGTGGGCGTTCCTTCGGGAATCACCGAGCTGGAGCGGCGCGCGGTGCGTTCCTCGGCGCAGGCGGCGGGGGCCAACGAGGTGTACATGGTTCCCGAGCCGATGGCGGCGGCGATCGGCGTGGACCTCCCCGTCGACTCGCCCACGGGGTCCATGGTGATCGACATTGGCGGCGGCACCACCGAGATCGCCGTCATCGCGCTGTCCGGAATCGTGGCCGACTCCTCGATCCGCACCGGCGGAGACGAACTCGACCAGTGCATCGTGGCCTTCCTGCGCAACAGCTACAATCTCCTGATCGGCGAACCGACGGCCGAAGCCATCAAGATGCAGATCGGCTCCGCGATCGGCAACGGCGAGGAATGCGAGATGGAGGTCAAGGGACGCGATCTGGTTTCGGGCATCCCCAAGATGGTCCTGGTCCATTCGCAGGAGATTCGCGAGTGCATTCAGGAACCGCTCCGCGCGATCGTCCAGGCGGTGCGCGGCGCCCTGAACGTCACCCCGCCCGAACTTGCCTCGGACATTGTGGACGAGGGCATTGTCATGACTGGCGGGGGCGCGCTGATCGATGGGCTGGACAGGCTCATTTCGCTGGAGACCAACCTCAAGATCAAGGTTGACGACGAACCGATGACCTGCGTGGTGCGCGGGACGGAGCGCATTCTCACCGACTTCGCGAAGTACCACGTGGTGCTTTCGGATTGACCCTCCAGGCCGGAGAATTCGCATGAGCCACAGGCAATTCCGGATCTGGCCGCTTCCGCTTCCCTCATCGCGCAACGATTCCACCGACCGCTCGGGATCCTGAATGGTCGCCGCGCGCAAGCGCCGGTCCCGTCGGCGCGGCCGGGCCGGCCGGAGGGGCCGCGGGCGAAGCAGTGGCCGCGCAACGGCGCTCGTGCCCATAGCTCTCTCGCTGGTGGCGCTGTATATGCCCGCCTCCGCCCAGCAGGTCGTGGCGAATGCGGCGCGCTCAACCGTGCTTTGGCCCTTCGTCGAGATGCGTGTGATCCTGACCCGGCTCCGGGCCCAGGCGCGGGATTTCGAAGTCGTTCAGGCCCAGATGGACTCGTCGATGGCCATTGTGGCGACGCACAGAACGCTGGCCGAGGAGAACCGGCAGTTGCGGGGGCTGTTGGGGCTGCGGGAGCGCGGATGGACCCTGTATGTTCCCGCGGCCGTGGTGCGGTCGGCGCTGGCCGGTTCGGCGAGCGTCTTCAGATTCGGAGCCGGACGCGACCGCGACATCCGTCCCTTCACGACGGTGGTCAGCAATGGGGGACTTTTCGGCCAGATCATCGAGGTTCACGCGAACCATTCGATGGGGATGGACTGGTCGCACCCCGACTTCCGGGTGGGCGCCATGAGCAGGGACGGGATGCACCACGGCCTGATCGAGGTGGAGCGAGGCGAGTATCGCGAACAGGACCGGCTCGTGATGCGCGGCGTGCCCTTCCTTGCGGATCTCGCGCCCGGCACGGAGATCGTGACCTCCGGACGGGGGGGCGTCTTTCCGAGGGGAATCCCGATTGGATCGATTGTGGAGGTGGCCGAGACGCGGGCGGGATGGAGCCGCAGCTACTATATCAATCCGGCGGTGCAGCCGGGAGCCGTGACGCATGGGGCGGCGGCGGTGGGGGCGGTGGAGGCGGAGGGGGAGGACGATGCGGCGGCGGAGGGCGACGAACTCCCCGGGAGCGATGACGGCACGCCGCCCCCCGACAGCGCCGGGCCGGAGACGCCGTGAGAGTCCGAGGGTGGCTCCTGGTCGTCGGGCTCGTCGCGTTGCATCTTTTCCTGCGCGTGACTTATGAGGTGGATGAGTGGGCGCCGGACCTGTTGCTGGTGGCCGCGCTCGCTGTCAGCCGCCACCGGCGCGCCACTTTCGCGGCGGTGTTCGGGATGCTGGTCGGCGTCATCGACGATTCCTTCGCCGCTCGATCCTTCGGCGCGTCAATGGTCGCCCTGTCCGCGACGAGCGCAATGGGTTCCTTTTCCACCTCCTTCTTCGTGGGCCATCCCTGGCACTTTCCCTTCCTCTACTTCGGCCTCGGCAAGGTGGTCCGGGATCTCCTGGGCTGGGTGCTCTCCGACCCGGTCGTGCGAACGCCCTTCGCGGAACCCATGGCGCTGGAACTGCTCCGCGCCGCGCTCCTTGCCGCCGCGGTCGGCTTTGTGGTGTCGTTCCTCATTCCGGTAAATCAGCAACCCCCCAGGCGACGATGAACAGCTACCACCCCCACGCCCGCAAGGCGCGCGCGACGCAGGCCCGGGTCGTCGTCGGCGTCCTCCTTTGCGTCCTTCTGGCGACCTTCTTCCGCACCCAGGTCACCCGCGCCTCGGACTGGCTCCTGCAGTCGGACTACAACCGTCTCCGCCCCCTCACCCTCCCCGCTCCGCGGGGCACCATCCGCGATCGCACCGGTCGTCCCGTCGCCGACAACGTTCCCGGCTACTCGGTGTCGATCCTGTCGGCCACCCGCGATTCCATGTACGCCACCCTCGAGCGTCTTCGCGAGCACCTGGAGATCCGTCCCTCGGCGCTGCAGAGGGTGCAGGAGCAGGTCAGAGCGGGGAGCGCGCGGCCGATCCTGGTTGCGATGGACGCCTCCTTCGATGCCGTGGCGGCCATCGAGGAACGGCGCGCCAGCTTCCCCCGGGTCCTAATCGAGACCCGTCCCAAGCGACGCTATCCCTCCGGCAGAGTCGGGGCGCACATCGTCGGCAGCGTCGGCGAGATCAATCGGCAGGAGCTTGATTCCGGCGACTACGAGGGAGCGGAACCGGGGCTGGTCGTGGGCCGCTCCGGGCTTGAACGCCAGTACGACTCGATCCTGCGGGGCGAGACCGGCGTCCGCTATGTGGAGGTCGACGCCATGGGACGCATCGTGGGTTCCCACCGCGGTTTCCGAAGGGTGGACGAACGGCCCGGCGAGGATCTGGAAACCTTCCTCGACATCGAGTTGATGCACTGGATCGACCACATCTTCCCGGAAGGCAGGAATGGCTCGGTGGTGGCGCTGGATGTCGCGACGGGCGGCGTCCTGGCCCTCTATTCGACCCCGAGCTACGACCCCAACGTCTTCGCCGGAGAGCTGGACCGCGACGAGTGGACGCGACTCGACCGCGACCCGCAGAGCCCCCTCTTCAACCGCGCGATCTCGGCCAAGTATCCCCCCGGGTCGCCGATGAAGCTGGTCACCGCCCTGGTGGGCCTGGAGCTGGGGGTGGTGACCCCGAGCGAGCGCATGCCCGTTCCCTGCACCGGTTCCTACCGCTATGGGGGCCGGAGCTGGGGGTGCTGGCAGGAGCGAGGTCACGGCTCTCTCGACCTGGCCGACGCGATCAAGCACTCCTGCAACGTGTATTTCTACCAGCTCGGCATTCGCATCGGGCTTCAGCGCATGCTCCAGGAGGTGAGCGAACTCGGATTCGGCGGTCGCTGCGGCATCGACCTTCCCAACGAAACGGCGGGCACCTATCCCGAGAGCGCGCAGTACTGGATGAATCATTACGGGTATTACCCGCAGGAGGGCCAGGTGCTGAATCTGGCGATTGGCCAGGGCCCGATCGAGCAGACGCCGCTGATGGTCGCCTCCTACTTTCTCGCGATCGCGCGCGACGGGGCGGGACCGGCGCCGCGCCTTTACCGGCATTCCCCGGATGCGGACGGGTTTCGTTGGGATGTGCCGGTCGAACACCTGGAGACGTTGCGCGAGGGGCTGCGCCGGGTAACCCAGCCGGGTGGAACCGCTCATCTCTCGTCGCTTGAGCACTTTGAGGTGATGGGCAAGACGGGAACCGCGCAGAGCGTGCCGGGCAGTCCCGACCATGCCTGGTTCGGGGCCATTGTGGGGCGGCGGGGGGGAGAGCCGGAGATGGTGGTGGTGGCGATGGTCGAAAATGGAGAGGGAGGATCGGCGGTGGCGGCGCCGCTGGTGGCGAAGGTGGCCGACTTCCACCTGCGCGGCATGCATGGAATCCCCCGCGACACGGTCCAGACGCTGCGCGATCACCTTCTGACCGGCACGCCCGCCCCGTGGGGGTGGCGGACGCCCGCGCCCGAGACGCCCTGAGATGCTCGCGGCCCTGTCCTGGATCCGACACTGGAGGTTCACCGGCGCGATCCTCCTGCTGTCGCTCTTCGGCGTGGCCATGGTCTATTCGGCGGGGGTGAAGAATGTGCCCAGCCCGATCACCCAGGACATCTGGATGCGCCAGGCGGCGGTGCTGGCCGGGTCGGTCCTGGTTCTGGTGGTGGCGTCGCGGATTCCCCGGAGCTGGTTCGAGCTGTGCGCCTACGCCCTCTACCTGATCTCGGTCGCCGTCCTCGGTCTGACCCTCGTCGTGGGAACCGGCGCCGGGACCGCCGAGGGAACCACGACCTACCTGGCGATCGGGGGATTTCAGTTTCAGCCCTCGGAGATCGCCAAGGTGGGGACCGCCCTTGCGCTCGCCAAACTTCTCTCGGGGCGGCGCGACGGCATCGCCACGATCCGCGACCTCCTTTTCCCGGCCGCGCTTGTCTTCCTTCCCCTGGGCCTGGTTGCGCTGCAGCCCGATCTGGGGACGGCGCTCGCCTTCGTCGGCATCTTCTTCGCCGCGATCTTCTGGGCCGGCGCCCCCTGGCCCCTCATCCTCTTCACCGCTTCGCCCGCGCTCTCCCTCATCATTTCATTCAACATCTGGATCTGGTCGAGCTTCGTGGTCTTCATCGCCTTCGGCCTCTACCTCTATCGCAGGCGCATCCGGATCGTCGAATCGCTCGGCGTGGTGCTGGCCAATCTGGCGGCGGGAACGATCGCGCAGCCGCTCTGGAACTCGCTGGCGGACTATCAGCGCAACCGGATCCTCGTCTTCCTCGACCCGGAGATCGATCCGCAGGGGGCGGGCTGGCAGATCGTGCAATCGAAGGTCGCGGTGGGGAGCGGGGGATTGCTGGGGAAGGGATTCACCGAAGGGACCCAGAAGCGGCTGTCCTTCCTTCCCGAACAGCATACCGACTTCATCTTCAGCGTGGTGGGCGAGGAGCTGGGATTCGTCGGCGTCGCGCTGACCCTGCTCCTCTTCTGCTGGCTCTTCTTCTGGATGATCCGCCTGGCCCAGGCGATGGAACGACCCTTCTCCGGCATCTTCGTCTTCGCTATCTTGGGAGCTTGGCTGACCCATGTGGTCATCAACGTGGGAATGACGGTCGGCGTGGTTCCGATCACGGGCATCCCGCTCCCCTTCATCAGCTACGGCGGATCCTTCCTGCTGATGTCCTGGGCCGCGGCGGCGATTGTCGTCGCGCTGGCCCGGGAAGTTCGGCTGACCTGACCGCTCGGATCCCCGCCCCGACCAAACGGAGACCCCGTGTCCTGGTTCAGAAGGCAGAAGACGCGCATCTCGCCCGAGGACCGGCGCGACCTCCCGCCCGACGTCTTCCGCAAGTGCGACGAGTGCGGCGAGATCCTGTACCGGGAGCGGCTCGAGCGCAATCTGGGGGTCTGTCCGGAGTGCGGGAATCACTTCCGGATCCCGGCGGCGCGCTACGTCGATCTCCTGGCCGATCCGGATTCCTTCGAGGAGCTGGACGGCGGGATGACCAGCGGCGATCCCCTTGAGTTTCGCGATCTGAAGGGGTACCGGGACCGACTGGAGGCGGCGCGCAGCCGGACGGGGCGCAGCGAGGCGGTCATGACCGGACGGGCGCGGATCGAGGGGCTGCCCGTGGTGCTGGCGGTGATGGACTTCGCCTTCATCGGGGGTTCGATGGGGTCGGTGGTGGGGGAAAAGATCGCGCGGGCCGGGCGGGAGGCGCTGAAGCGAAGTTCGGCGCTGATCGTGGTGAGCGCGTCGGGGGGCGCCCGGATGATGGAGGGGATCTTCTCGTTGATGCAGATGGCGAAGACCTCGGCGGTCCTGGCCCGCCTCCACGAGAACGCCGTCCCCTACATCTCGGTCCTGACGGATCCCACCACCGGGGGCGTCACCGCCTCCTACGCGATGCTGGGCGACGTCAATCTGGCCGAACCGGGGGCGCTGATCGGCTTCGCGGGGCCGCGCGTGATCGGCGAGACGATCAAGCAGGAGCTTCCCCCCGGATTCCAGAGCGCCGAATTCCTCGAAGAGCACGGCATGGTGGACCGCGTCGTGGACCGGCGCGAACTCCGCGATGCGATCGCGCTCTTCCTGCGGCACACCGGCACGGGGTGGCGGCCCTGGGGCTGAGACCCCCCGGACCCGATCCCCTCGCGGTCGCGCTCTTTCCCGAGGCGCGGAGCGTCGTCGACTGGGGACTGGAACGGATGCGGACGGCGCTCGCCCGGCTCGGCGATCCTCAACTGGCCTGCCGTTGCCTGCATGTGGGAGGAACCAACGGGAAGGGGTCGGTCGCCTCGACCTGGGCCTCGGTGCTGGAACGGAGCGGAATGCGCACGGGGCTCTACACCTCGCCGCACCTCTGTTCCTTTCGCGAGCGGATCCTGGTGGCCGGCGCCCCCCTCTCCGATGCGCGTCTCGAACGCACCGCCCGCCGGCTCCGTCCCCTCGCCGCTTCGCTGGGAATGTCCTTCTTCGAGGCCACAACCCTCCTTGCGCTCGTCGTCTTCGCCGAGGAAGGTGTGGAGGCCGCCTGCATCGAGGTGGGGCTCGGGGGACGCCTGGACGCCACCAATGTGATCAAGCCCGAGGTCGTCGCGATCACGAATGTCGCGCTGGATCACCAGGAATACCTCGGCGATTCGCTCAGGGAGATCGCGCGCGAGAAGGCCGGCGTTCTCAAGCCCGGCGTCCCGGCGGTCTCGGCCGCGACCGGCACCGCGGTGCGGGAGGAGCTGCGCGCGCGGGCCGACGAGGTGGGAGCGCCCCTTCGCTTCATCGATCCCGGCCGCGAAATCGTCCGTCCCCGCTTCGGGGCGTCGGGCACCCGCTTCAGCCTCCGGACGGCGGAAGGCGGACTCATGGAGCTCCGTACGCCCCTCCCCGGCGCCCACCAGGCGGTCAATGCGGCGCTCGCGGTCCGCGCCCTGGAGCTGTTGCCGCAACCGCCCTCCCGGGAGGCGATCGCGGCCGGGCTGGCGCGGGTGGCATGGCCGGGCCGGGTGGGAATCCACCGGCTCGGAGAGCTCAGGCTGGTCGTCGATGTGGCCCACAATGTGGCGGGAGCGCGTGCGCTGGCGCGGGTTCTGACCGAGCTGGAACCGCCTCGCCCGCTGGTTCTTCTGGCCGGGATCCTGGGCGACAAGGACTGGTCGCGGATGCTGCCGCCGCTGCTCGCTCTCGCCGACCGCGCCATCTTCACCATTCCCGCCTCCGCCCCGCCCGGCCGGGCCTGGGACCCCGAGCGGGTGGCGCGCACCGTCGAGGCGGGCCGGACGCCGATCGAGGTGCGGCGCGAGATGGCTGCGGCGCTCGACCGTGCGCGGACCCTGGCCGGGCCGGGAACCCTGGTCGCAACCGGATCCTGCCACACGGTGGGCGACGCGCTGGCTCTTCTGAATCTGGCGCCCTTTTCGGCATGACCGGCGGCCCTTGGTTAGATTCGCCGCCATGTCCTCCAACCGAACCTTTGTCCGGCTCCGCGGTTTCCGCGACTTCGCGCCCGCCGACTTCGCGTTGCGCCGCCATCTCTTCTCCACCTGGCGGCGGGTTGCGCTCGCGCACGGCTTTCACGAATACGACGGACCGCCGCTGGAGCCTCTCTCGCTCTACGTCGAGAAGAGCGGGGAAGAGATCGTCGGCCAGCTCTACCGCTTTCGCGACAAGGGAGGCCGCGAGGTCGCGCTCCGCCCCGAGATGACCCCCTCGCTCGCCCGCATCCTGGCGGGCCGCAGCCGGGGAATGCCCAAGCCGATCCGCTGGTTTTCGATCCCCCAGCTCTTTCGCTACGAGCGCAGCCAGCGCGGCCGTTTGCGCGAGCACTTCCAGCTCAATGTGGATATCGTGGGCGAGGCCGGGGTGGCCGCCGACGCCGAGGCGCTGGCCGTGGCGATCGAGGCGGTGCGGGGGTTGGGGCTGGACGAGAGCGACTTCGTGGCGCGGGTGAACGACCGGCGATTGGTGACGGCGGTTCTGGAGGGACTGGGTCTGTCCGGGGAGCTGCATGCGCCCTGTCTGGCGGTGATCGACAAGGCGGGGCGGGCGGGGGAGGAACGGACGCGGGAGGCGCTCGGCGCGCTGGGAATCGGCGGCGAGGCGGCCGGTTCGCTCCTGGAGCTGGTCGCGGATGGTTCGCTCGCGCAGCTTCGGCGGCGCTTCGGGAACGACGCTCGCGTGATGGCCGCGCTGGAGCCGCTGATGGAGCATCGCCGGATCCTTGACGAAATGGGACTGGCCCCCTACCTGACCTTCGATTTCACCATTGTGCGGGGTCTGGCCTACTACACCGGCATCGTCTTCGAGCTCTTCGACCGGGCCGGCGAGCTGCGCGCGATCTGCGGCGGCGGACGCTACGACCGTCTTCTTGAACGGGTCGGCGGCGAGGCTCTCCCGGCCGTGGGTTTCGGGATGGGCGATGTGGTCCTGGGCGAGATCCTGCGCGACCGCGAGCTGGCCCCGCCGGGCGATCCGGTCTGCGACTACTTCATGATCTGGGTGCGTCCCCCGCAGCGTCGGGCCGCCCTGAGCGCGGCTCGGCGGCTGCGCGCGGCCGGCAGATCGGTCAGCTATGCGCTCCGGCCTCTCGCGGTGGGCAAGCAACTGCGGCTGGCGGCCCGCAGCGGAGCCTCCCGCGCGGTGATCATCGGCCCGGAGGAGGCCGCTTCCGCCTCCGCCACGGTGCGCGATCTCGCCACCGGGCGGCAGGAATCATTCACCATCGACGCTCTCGTTGCGGGAGCGCAGGGAGCCGGCGGGTCCGAACCCCGATCCCGGCCGAAAACGGGTTGACAGATGAGTCGAGCGAAGGGAAGAGGCAGGGGCGTCACGCCGCGCGCCGAGGACTTCAGCGCCTGGTACAACGAAGTTGTGCAGCAGGCCGAGCTGGCCGACTACTCGCCGGTGCGGGGCAGCATGGTCATCCGTCCCTGGGGCTACGGAATCTGGGAGAGGATGCAACGGGCGCTGGACGACATGTTCCGCGAAACCGGCCACGAGAACGCCTATTTCCCCCTCCTGATCCCCATGTCCTTCATTGAGCGCGAACAGGAGCATGTGGAGGGATTCAAGCCCGAGCTGGCGGTCGTCACTCATGCGGGGGGCAAGGAGCTCGAAGAGCCTTATGTGGTCCGGCCCACCTCCGAGACGATCATCTATGCGATGTACGCGAAGTGGGTGCAGAGCTACCGCGACCTTCCCATTCTCCTCAACCAGTGGGCCAATGTGATGCGCTGGGAGCTGCGGACCCGGCTCTTCCTGCGCACCGCGGAGTTTCTCTGGCAGGAGGGCCACACGGCGCACGCGACCGAGGCCGAGGCCGAAGCGGAGGCGCGTCTGATCCTGGGCGTCTACCGGCGCTTCATGGAGGAGTGGATCGCGATGCCGCCGCTGACCGGGCTGAAGAGCGATTCGGAGAAGTTCGCGGGGGCGGTGCGGAGCTACGCGTGCGAGGCGCTCATGCAGGATGGCAAGGCGTTGCAGGCGGGGACTTCGCACATGCTCGGACAGAACTTCGCGCGCCAGTTCGGGCTGAAGTTCCAGAGCGAGGAGGGGCGCGAGGAGTATGCCTGGAACACCTCGTGGGGGGTCTCGACGCGCCTTGTGGGGGGAATGGTGATGACCCACGGAGACGATGTCGGGGTGGTGGTGCCGCCGAAGCTCGCGCCGGCGCAGGCGATCGTGGTGCCGATTGCGCGGGGGGATGCGCGGGCGGCGGTGCTGGAGCGCGCCGACGCGGTGGCCGCGGCGCTGGGCGAGGCGGGCGTTCGCACCCGCGTGGACCGCCGGATGCATCTCTCGCCGGGAGCGAAGTTCTTCGAGTGGGAGCGGAAGGGGGCGCCGGTGCGGGTGGAGATCGGGCCGCGCGATGTGGAGCGGGGCGGGGTGGTGGTGGCGGAGCGGGTGGCGGGGGCGGGGGCGGGGCGCAAGGAGGCGCTGCGCGAAGCGGAGGCGGTGGCCGGGATGCCGGCGCGGCTGGAGGCTCTGCAGAGCCGGCTCCTGGAAAGGGCGCGCGCGCGGCGGGAGGCGAACAGTTGGCGCGGCGAGGTCTCGTCTGTCGGGGAGCTGGGAGAAATTCTCGACAGCGGCGTAGGTTTCGTCTATTCGGGCTGGAGCGGCGATCCCGATGTCGAGACGCGCGTCAAGGAGGCCACGAAGGCCACCATTCGGGTCATTCCCGGCCGGGAGCTCCGTTCGGCCACCGCGCCCCAGCACTGTCCCGGCGGGGGGCGCGCGCGGATGGAGGTGGTGTGGGCGCGGGCGTACTGAGGGCGGTCCGGCCCCTCGTCCGCAAGGGGGGCGTTCTGCAGTGGGGCCGCCACTCGATCGAGGCGCTCGCCGAGGAGCACGGCACCCCGCTCTACATCTACGACGGCGACCGGGTGCTGGAGCGGTTGCGCACCGTGCGCGACGCCTTCGCGGAGGTCGATCCGCTGGTCGCCTACTCGGTCAAGGCCAATGCGAACCTGGCGTTGCTGCGCCTCCTGGCCGGCGCGGGTTGCGGGGCCGACATCGTGAGCGGCGGGGAGCTCTACCGGGTCCGGAAGGCGGGATTTCCGGCCGGGCGCGTGGTCTTCGCCGGGGTGGGGAAGAGCGCCGCCGAGATGCGAGAGGGGATCCGGGCGGGGATTCGCGCCTTTCATGTCGAGAGCGCCGGGGAGCTGGAGGCGCTCGGGGGGGTGGCGGGGGAAGCGGGGCGGAGTGCGCCGGTGGCGGTGCGCGTCAACCCCGACGTCGAGGCCGCGACCCACGAATTCACCCGGACCGGACATGCCGCGGCCAAGTTCGGAGTGGCGCCGGAGGAAGCGGTGGCGCTCTACCGCCGGATCGCCGCGCACCCCCATCTTCACGCGGTGGGGGTCGATGTTCATATCGGATCCCAGGTTCGGAGCTCGGAACCCTTCCTGCGGGCGCTCGAGGTCGTGCTGGATGTCGCCGGGGCGGCCGAGCGAGAATCCGGGACCCGGATCGGCTACATCGATCTGGGAGGCGGCTTCGGGATTGCCGGTCCGGCAGCGGAAGAGCTGGATCTGGCCGCCCTCGGCCGCGCGGTTGCCCGACGACTCCGGGGTCGCGGGCTGTCCCTTGTCGTGGAGCCCGGCCGCTTCCTGGTGGGCGATGCCGGTGCGCTCGCGACCCGCGTCCTCTACGTCAAGCGCAGCGGCGGCATCACCTTCGTCGTCGCCGACGCCGGCATGACAGAGCTGATCCGGCCCAGTCACTATGGCGGCAGGCACGAGATCGTGCCGGTGCGGGAAGCCGGCCGCGGCCGCGTGGAACGGGTCGACGTGGTGGGGCCGGTCTGCGAACAGGGAGACTTCCTGGCGCGCGACCGCGATCTGTCGCTGCCGGCGCCGGGCGCGCTCCTGTGCGTCCTCCAGGCGGGGGCCTATGGCTTCGCGATGGCTTCCAACTACAACTCCCGGCTCCGTCCCGCCGAAGTGCTCCTGCGTGGCGACCGGGCCGAACTGGTCCGCCGCCGCGAGAAATACGCCGACCTCACGCGCAATGAGTGCACATGAACCGCCCGACCTCCGGCGCCCCGCCGACCGACCGCCAGGGCGCCCACAGCCGCATCCTGATCGTCGACTACGGCTCGCAGTTCACCCAACTGATCGCGCGCCGGATCCGCGAGGCCCGCGTCTACTGCGAGATCCATCCCCCCGGCCGGTCCGAGGCGTGGCTGCGTCGCTGGCGCCCCGCCGGGGTCGTGCTGTCGGGCGGTCCCTCTTCGGTCTACGACCCGGACGTTCCCGGCCTGGATCCGGGCCTCCTCCGGCTGGGCGTCCCCATTCTGGGGATCTGCTACGGCATGCAGTTGCTGGCCCGGCAGCGCGGAGGCGCTGTTGTGCCCGGCAGGCGCGAATACGGCCGGGCGCGCATGCGCATCGCCGAGGGGGCCGGAGACGATCTCTTCCACGGCTTCGATCCCGGAGAGGAGCTCGCGGTCTGGTGCTCCCACGGCGACCATGTCGACGAACCGCCCCCCGGCTTTGAGACGACCGCCGCCACGCGCGATCTTCCCGTCGCGGCCTTCCGCTCGAAATCCCGCAGGCTCCACGGGGTCCAGTTCCATCCCGAGGTCGCGCACACCCCTCGCGGCGCCGAAATCCTCGACAACTTCCTCTTCCGCATCTGCCAATGCCGGGCGGACTGGACCGCCTCCGCGTTCGTGGACGAGGCCGTGGGGCGCATTCGCGAGACGGCGGGGGACGCCCAGGTGATCTGCGGACTCTCGGGAGGCGTCGATTCCTCGGTGGCGGCTGCGCTCGTGCACCGGGCCGTGGGCGACGCGCTGACCTGCATCTTCGTCGATACGGGTCTGCTGCGATCGGGCGAACGCGAGCGCGTTGAGCGCACCTTTCGCGAACACATGCGGATCCGGCTCGTCGTGGTCGATGCGGCGGCCGAGTTTCTGGGAGAGCTGGAGGGGGTCTCCGATCCCGAGACCAAGAGGCGGATCATTGGCGGAACCTTCATTCGCGTCTTCGAGCGCACCGCCCGCGAGCTGGGGACGAATGCGCGCTTCCTGGTGCAGGGGACGCTCTACCCGGATGTGATCGAATCGCACTCGGTGCAGGGGCCCTCCGCGACGATCAAGACGCACCACAATGTGGGCGGACTGCCGGAAGAGATGCCCTTCGATCTGATCGAACCGCTGCGAGAGCTCTTCAAGGACGAGGTGCGCGGGGTGGGCCGGACGCTGGAACTCGACGAGACCTTCATTCGGAGGCATCCCTTCCCGGGACCGGGGCTCGCGATCCGGGTGCTGGGCCAGGTGACCGCGGAACGGTTGCGAACTCTGCGCCGCGCCGACGCCATCTTCACCGAGGAGATCGAGGGGGCGGGGATCTACGACGAGATCTGGCAGGCGCTGGCGGTGCTGTTGCCGGTGCGCTCGGTGGGGGTGATGGGCGACGGCCGCAGCTACGAGAATGTGATTGCGCTCCGCGCGGTGACCTCGCAGGATGGCATGACGGCGGACTGGTATCCCTTTGAACATCGCTTTCTGGCGCGCGTGTCGACCCGCATCATCAACGAGGTGGCCGGAGTGAACCGCGTGACCTACGACATCAGCTCGAAGCCGCCCGCGACGATCGAGTGGGAGTAGGGACGCTCCCCCGCGAAAAGCCCGCTACGGATCTTCCCGGTCGGGCTGGCTCGCGAGCTCCACCATCCGGCTCTGGACCTCGGTCCACAGCTCCTCCATGAATACCGCGTCGCGCCCGTGGGCCTCGGCGAAGGCGAGCAGATCGTCCTCGGTGACTTCGTGCTCGGCGAGGATGCGGTCGCGGTCGGCGTCGGCGATCACAGCCCCCGGGGAACGCAGCTCGGCGGTCCGCAGCGCGACATAGACATCCACGAAGCTCTCGCGCGACGGCGGAGATTCGCTGCCGGCGCCCACGCAACCGGCAAGAGGCGCCAAAGCGACGGCAACCGCCAGAGGCCGGAACCTCCGCCAACGAATCCGCCTTCCGCGCCCATCCCCGAGGCGCTCGGCCACGCGATGTCGGCACGCGGCTCTTCCGCGCCGGCCCGGCTCCCCGCCGAAACGCCTTTCCTGCCCGAGTCGGTTCATCGTCCGCTTCTCCCTCAGCCCTCGCTCGCCCCGGCGCGGTCGCCCGGTCGTCCCTCAATCAGCCGCCGGATCGCCTCAATCGCTCCTTCCACCCGATCCAGCCGCTTGTCGATCCGGGCTTCCATTGCCTGCATCTCGTCGCGCGTTCCCGCCAAACCCTCCCGCATACGGCTCTCCACCCGGTCGATGCGCCCGCCCAGATCCTGGCGCAAGCCCTCCAATTCGCCGGTCCGCTGATCGCGCAGACGGTCGAAGAGCACCTGGGCCTCTCCACGCGGGCCACCGGGCGAAAAAGCCGCAACAGCACCCACATGCTTCCCGCAATCGATCCGGCCGTCCCCACGATGACGGTGAGCGTCCGGAGCACATCCTCCCAACCGACCAGCCAGCTCATCCTGATTCACCTCCCCATGATCACCCCTGCCACGGCTGTGGGCCCGGCCGTCGCCGTCACCGCCTTCGGTCGTCCGACAATATACACCCCCCCATCAGCGGATGCGTCGGCAGGGGCGCCCGGCGTCCCTCTCCGGGATGCCCGCTCCCGTCCTGCGCCGCGTCCGCGACCCGTCGCCGTTCCCGGTTCTCACTCCCGGGTTCCCACCCGCCAGAGGAGCCGGCAGAGCCCGGCGAAGGCCAGCGTCGCCACGATGGCGGAGGCATGGGGAAACGCCGCATCCATCCATTCATGGCCCACCAGCCAGGGCGGATCCGCCGCGGGATCGCCGGCTTTCCTCGTCGCGAAGTAAAGGGCGCCGCCGACCAGCACCGCCATGAG
The DNA here is from genome assembly GCA_022822325.1 of Gemmatimonadota bacterium. Taxonomy (GTDB): domain Bacteria; phylum Gemmatimonadota; class Gemmatimonadetes; order Longimicrobiales; family Gaopeijiaceae; genus Bin94. The sequence goes on from JAJEBW010000048.1 coordinate 175,392, forward strand.
CGCCGCGCCCGCGATCAGCCCGGAGGCGAAGAGAACCCCCCGTTCGCGCCGTTCCGCCCGAATGCTCGCGCCATCGGGGGTGTCGCCGGCGTCCCGGTAGCGGCGCGCCAGCCCCATCCGGATCAGGCCGCCGATCAGGATCGGAGTCATCAGCCATATGGGCAGGTAGAGGCCGACCGCGAAGGCGAGCGACGGCAGCCGGAAGCCGAACTCGACCACCAGGGCGAGCGCCACTCCCAGGATCACGAAGCGCCAAGGCAGCGAGGCATTGAGAACTCCGTCGATCACCAGGCTCATCAGGGTGGCTTGCGGGGCCGGCAGGTCCTCCGACCCGATGCCGTAGACCCCGTTGAGCATGACCAGCACCCCTCCCATCGCGGCCGCGCTTGCCAGCACGCCGATCATTTCGCCCACCTGCATGCGGGCCGGGGTGGCGCCAACGAGGAATCCCGTCTTGAGATCCTGCGAGGTGTCGCCCGCGACCGCCGCCGCGACGCATACCACCGCGCCCACCGCGAGCACCGCCACCTTGGCCGTCGCGCTGCCGTCGTTCAGTCCCAGCGCCACCCAGATCAGCGAGGTGAGGAGGAGAGCGGCGATCGTCATTCCCGACACGGGATTCGACGACGATCCGATCAGTCCCACGATCCGGCTCGACACCGTCACGAAGAAGAAGCTGAAGACGACGATCAGAAAAGCGCCCAGCGGCCCCACCGGCACCCCCGGCCATAGCCAGAGCGCAATCGCCATCAGCGCGGCCAGGCCGGCCACCAGCCGAAGCGACAGGTCGCGCCGGGTGCGTTCCTCCCGGCCGCCGCCGTCGCCGCCCACCTGTCCCAGACCCAGCCGGATCGATTCGACGATGGTGGGGAAGGACTTGACGAGGGTCACGATCCCGGCGCAGCCAACCGCTCCCGCGCCCACATAGCGGATGTAGTAGCTCCAGATCTCCGCCGATTCCAGCGACGCCATCGACGCGGTGGCCGGATAGATCGCGTTCTCGCCGCCCCACAGGTTGATGATGGGGATCAGGACGAGCCAGGCCAGCGCGCTTCCCCCGAACATGATCGCCGCGATGCGCGGCCCGATGATGAATCCGACGCCCAGCAGCTCCGGGGTAAAGTCGCCGCCGGCATGGGCCTTGCCCGGCAGGGGCAGCTCCGGACGTTCGCTCCAGAGCGCGAGGCCCCTGGGGTGTGCGATGATCTGGTAGAGGGCGCCGATTCCGAGCCCCGAGAAGAGAAGCCGCGCCTTGCCGCCGCCGGTGTCGCCCGCGACCTGGACCTCGGCGCAGGCGGTGCCTTCCGGGTAGGGGAGCTTGCCGTGCTCGCGCGAGATGAGGAAGCGCCGCAGCGGAATCATGAAGAGGACGCCAAGGAGTCCGCCGAAGGCCGCGATCACCGAGACCTGCACCAGATCGACGACGATTTCGGGATCGGAGCGTTGCCAGATGAAGAGGGCCGGCAGACTGAAGATGACCCCCGCCGCCAACGCTTCGCCCGAGGAGCCGATCGTCTGGACCATGTTGGTTTCGAGGATCGTGCCGTGGCGAAAAGCCCGGAAGATCGCGACCGCCATAACCGCGGCGGGGATCGAGGCGCTGACGGTGAGGCCGACGCGCAGCCCGAGGTAGGCGTTCGCCGCTCCAAAGACGATCGCCATGACCACCCCGACCAGGACCGCCTTCAGGGTGAACTCGGCCATTTGGGTCGTCGCGGGAACGTAGGGACGGTACTCGCGTCCGGGAACCGGCTCGTATGCTTCCGCGGGCAGGCCTTTGCGGGCCGGAGGATCCGAAGTGGCCATTCGCGTCTTCCTGGGGTTTGGGGGTCTGGGGCGCGTTCCTGCGCGCGCGGCCCCGGTTGGTTCGTCTCGTCTCGCCGAAGCGGGCCCGCCCGCATGGCCCGCCGCTTGCATCGACCGGCGCCCCGGCGGATGAGCGGCCCCGATCGGAGCGCCCCGGCGCGGCCAAAGTGGCAGTCTCGCCCATCCGGCGCAAATCGTGGATCCGAACCCGCACAAGGACCGAATCATGCTGAATGCCGACCGGCTCACCGTGAAGGCCGCCGAGGCCATCTCCGCCGCCGCCCGCGCCGCCCGGCGCGCCCAACACCCCGAGATCGAGGGACTGCACCTCCTGCGGGCGCTTCTGGAACAGGAAGAGGGAGTGGTGACCCCCGTCCTGAACAAGATGGAGGCCTCGCCGGAGAAGATCGGGCTCGAAGCCGGCGCGGAGCTGGGGCGCCGGGCGCGGGTGACCGGAGGGACCGAACCGGGAGCGTCGCGTCACCTGAGGGGCGCCTTCGATGCCGCCGAGGAGGCCGCCCGCGAACTGGGAGACGCCTACATCTCGACGGAACACCTTCTTCTGGGGCTGGTCGGCGGCAAGGGAGACGCGGCCCGGATCCTCCGGCGCAACGGGGTGACGCGCGACCGACTCGCATCCGCCCTCGACGCCATTCGCGGATCGCACCGGGCGGAGAGCCGCAACCCCGAAGAGAAGTACCAGGCGCTGAAGCGCTTCTCGCACGATCTGACCGCGCGGGCGCGGCGTGGCAAGCTCGATCCGGTGATCGGGCGCGACGACGAGATTCGCCGCATGATGAAGGTTCTGGGCCGCCGCACCAAGAACAATCCCGTGCTGATCGGGGAGCCGGGGGTGGGGAAGACGGCGATCGCCGAAGGCCTGGCGCAGCGGATCGTGGCCGGGGACGTGCCCAACTCGTTGAGCGGCAAGCAGTTGATGTCGCTCGACATTTCGGCCATGCTCGCCGGGGCCAGGTACCGGGGCGACTTCGAGGAGCGGATGAAGGCGGTGCTGAAGGAGGTCACGGAGGCCGGGGGACGCTACATCCTCTTCATCGACGAGCTCCACACGATCGTCGGCGCGGGCGCGGCTCAGGGTGCGGTAGATGCCGGCAACATGCTCAAGCCCGCCCTGGCCCGGGGCGATCTCCGCATGATCGGCGCGACCACGCTCGGGGAATACCGCAAACACATCGAAAAGGACCCCGCTCTGGAGCGCCGCTTCCAGCCCGTCTTCGTGGCGCCGACCCCGGTCGAGGACACGATCGCCATTCTGCGCGGCATCAAGGAGCGCTACGAGGTCCACCATGGCGTCCGCATCACTGATAACGCGCTGATCGCTGCGGCGAGATTGTCGGACCGGTACATCGGCGGCCGTTTCCTGCCCGACAAGGCCATCGACCTGATGGACGAGGCGGGGAGTCGGCTCCGCATCGAGATCGAATCGTTGCCGGAGGAGATCGACGAGGTGGAACGGAAGATCATTCAGTTGGAGATCGAACGGCAGGCGCTCGCCGGCGAGAAGGACCGGGGGGCGCGCGACCGCCGGGGCGCGATCGAAGCCGAACTCTCGGAGCTGCGCGAATCGAGCCAGGCGCTGAAGGCGGGGTGGCAGGCCGAAAAGACGCAGATTACGCGCATTCAGGAGTTGGCCGAGCGGGTGGACGGGCTGCGGACCGAGGCCGAACAGGCCAGGCGGGACGGCGATCTGGGGCGGGCGGCCGAGATCCAGTACGCCGAGATCCCGCGGGCGCAGACCGAGATCGGAAGCGCGAAGGAGCGACTGGCGGGGCTCCAGGCCGAGGGAAAATTCCTGAAGGAGGAGGTCACCTTCGACGACATCGCCGAGGTGGTTGCCGAATGGACGGGAATCCCGGTCACGCGGCTGCTGGATTCGGAGCGCGAGCGGCTGGCCCGGCTGGAGGCGCTCCTGGGCAGGCGGGTGATCGGGCAGGAACGGGCGCTCGGCGCGGTGGCGCGGGCGGTGCGGCGATCGCGGGCGGGGGTGCAGGATCCGAACCGGCCGATCGGCTCCTTCCTCTTTCTGGGACCGACCGGGGTGGGGAAGACCGAAACCGCGCGGGCCCTGGCCGAGTTTCTCTTCAACGACGAACGCGCGCTGGTCCGGATCGACATGTCCGAGTACATGGAGGCGCATGCCGTCTCGAGGCTGGTGGGAGCGCCGCCGGGCTATGTGGGCTACGACGAGGGCGGCCAGCTCACCGAGGCGGTCCGTCGTCGTCCGCACACGGTGATTCTCTTCGACGAGGTCGAGAAGGCGCACCCCAGGGTCTTCAACATCTTCCTCCAGATCCTCGACGACGGCCGCCTCACCGACGGCCAGGGACGCACGGTGGATTTTCGCAACGCGGTCATCATCATGACCTCCAACATCGCCGGGTCCGAGATTCTGGAGCGCGCCGACCGGGGATCCTGGAGCGAGGTGGAGGCGATGGTCACCCGTCGGCTGCGGGAGCATTTCCGCCCCGAATTCATCAATCGAGTGGATGAGACAATCGTATTCAAACCGTTGTCAAAAAACGACTTGCTGCAAATCGTCGACCTGCGTCTGGAGTGGGTGGCCCAGCGCGTGCGGGAGCACTCCTGCGGCATCGAGGTCTCGGATGCGGCCCGGCGGCTGATCGCGCGCGAGTCGTACGATCCCGCCTTCGGAGCGCGCCCCCTCAAGCGGACGGTGCAGCGGCTGGTGCAGGACGAGCTGGCCATGGAAATCCTGCAGCGGCGCGTGCAGCCCGGGCAGACGGTGCGCGTCGATGTGGGCGCCGACGGCAAGCTCGCTTTCCGGGTCGAGGGGAAGCCGTGGTGACGACGCGGGAGCGAGCCGGTGCGGTCGCGCGGCCGGACTGCGGGGTTGAACGGGGGTGGGGGAAGGGACCCGGTGCGTGCCGCGGCAAATGGAACGGGGGGCGACGGGGTTTGCGCGCGACTGGAGAATGGGCACGGGAGAATGGAGATGGATGAGGCGACCTTCGTGCGGCGAGGGATTGGAGGGGCGGGCGGCGCGCCGGGGCGAACGGGCCGGGCGGCGCGAGTGGTCTGGCTGGCGCTGGCGGCCGCGTGCGGGACGGTGGCCGAGGGGGGAGATTTCTCGCCGGGGCCTCCGTCGGCGGGAATCGACGGGGGGCGCGCGGAATCGCCGGAGGACGCGGTGGCGCGCTTCCTGGGCGCGGTGGCCCGCGACGATCACGCGGCGATGGCGCGGCACTTCGGAACCCGGGACGGTCCGTTCGGGGAGACGGGGGGTGGGGTGGGGTGCGCGCTGCGCCGTCTGGGTTCGTGGGTGGGAATCGGCGATCGTTGCCCGACCAGGGCCGAGATCGAAACGAGGATGGCGCTCGTGGCCCGCATCCTGGCGCACGATTCGTACCGCATTGGGGGCAGCGCGGGGGTGGTGGGGCGGGGGACGACGGCCCGGCGCATCCTGGTGGAGCTCGCCGATGCGGCGGGGCGCGCGGTCGCGGTGCCGTTTGTGGTGGTGAAGGCCGGCGGGGGGTGGCTGGTGGAGGAGGTGGGGTTGGGCGCAATTTCCTGAATCGACGGGACGGTCGGCTGAATCGACGGGATGACCGGCCGGTTTCATGACTTGCCCCGGGCCGATACCGCAAATCCGGAAAGCCAGAGATGACCGTAGCGAGCGCGGTTCCCTTCACCTTCAGGCGCAGCTCCGACCTCTACACCTCGGGCGGCGGCTACGAGTCCACCACCGAGACCGCGCAGGGTCTGGTGCGGCTGGAGCGCGGCCGTCTGGTCATTCAGTGGCGTCTGGCGGTGCGCACCGAAGCGACGAAGGGAGCTTCCTACGAGACGCGCGAGCAGATCGAGCCGGTGCGCGAGATCGTCATTCCGCTCGACCGGGTGGCGGGCGCCTTCGTCACCGAGGGCTGGTGGACGAAGATCGCGGGGCCGAGGCTGGTGATCACCGCCGCGGACCTTCTCGCCTTCGAGGAGATTGCGGGTCAGCAGGGGCTCCGGCTCAAGCATCCCTCCAAACTGGTGTTGCGTCTCAAGCGCGCCGACCGGCTGATCGCCGAAGAGTTCGCGGCGGAGTTGGCGCTGAGCCTGGCGCGGTTGCCGGAGGGCGGGCCGGCAGGTACGATTGCCGCTGGCTCGGAGTGACTGAGTCACAGGGATCGGAGTGACAGAAATCGGAATGGCGCCGGTGGACATGGCGACGGATCGGAATGAGAGGAATCGGACAGGAAACGCAGAGACAAGGATCGAAATGACACGGATCGGAATGACGATGGGTCGACGTCGCGACAAGCGCTTTGGAGTGGGATACGGTCGCACCCTGGCTCTGGTGGCCTCCCTCTGCGTTGCGGGGTGCGGCCCGTCGGATTCGACGCACCGGAGTCAGGACCCGGAAGCGGTTGCCGCCGCGCCAGCGCCCACATTCACCCTGGAGCGCGATCTGACCCTCGCCGGCGCCCCCGATCAGCCCTTTGGCGCGGTGGGTGCGATCGCCACCGATGCCGCTGGCCGGATCTTCGTGCTCGATGGCATGGCGCGAACCATCCATGTCTTTGCGTCCGATGGCAGCCATCTCCGGGAGATCGGAGGTCGCGGAGAGGGCCCGGGGGAGTTTTCCCTTGCCGTGGATCTCGCGATCAGCCCCGACTCGCTCCTCTGGGTCACCGATGCCCTGGCGCGGCAGCACCTCGTTTTCGACCTCGACGGCAATGTTCTGCGTACGGTCGCGCGGCGCTTTACCGGAGGCGGCCAGCCGGGAGATCGTCCCTTTGACGCGGAGGGGCGCTATCTGGACTGGGCGCTCGGGTTCCCCAACGAGACGGCGACGGCCTACTCGGATATCGTGCAGCATGTGCCGCTGACGCTTCGCCCCGGCGTGGAATCGGATGGAGTCGCACAGTGGGACTCGCTGCCGCCGGTCGTCTTCCGGCCCCTGCGCGTGGAGGTCGACGGAATGCTGCGCCCGATGACCTTCCTGTCTCCGAGCCTGCGGTTGACGGTGGACGGGCGCGGCCACATCTGGTTTGCCGATTCGAGCAAGTACCTGGTTTACGGGCGCACCCTCGAGGGGGACACGGTCGGCCGGCTGCGGCTTGACGACGAACCGGCACCGACGACCGCAGAGGACCGGGCGGAGGTGGAACGGTTCCTCGGGGGCCGTCAACCAGGTTTCCTGGCCCACCTGCCGGACCGCAAACCGTTGATCCGGGGCCTCGTGGCCGACGGCGCAGGGCGGATCTTCGTGCTGCCCGAGACATCGAGCGTTCGGGCGGGCGAGGCGGTCGACATCTTTGAGGAGGATGGCCGGCACCTGGGACGCCTTGCCTTCCCCGAACCTCTGTGGATGCCCGCTCTCGGCCGCGGAGTCACGATGCACGCTACTCGGCATCACCTCTACATCGGCGGCGCGAATGCAGCGGCGGTCCCGGTTCTGTGGCGTTTCCGGATCGTGGAGTCGTAGAGCGGCCATCCCGGTGCCGACGAGGAAGACGGCCAGCGCGCGATGCCATCCGTTGCGCGCCACCGTCGCCGATCCGAACCGCGCCGCCGGCGCCTCGCCGCTCCCCAGGCGCACTCGGCATTATCCACGGAACTGCGTTGTCCGTTTGCCTTCTCCCGATGAGAGGGCGTAGTATTCGCATTCTTCTCTTCGTCGCTCCATCCTCCATTTCGCTTGCCTCGCGCTACTCAATGCCCCTGCTTTCCCGCGTCCCGGGTTGCCGGCAGAGAGGGCCAACGCGATGCCCAGCGAGGTCGAAGACGGGCTGACGGACGAAGGGAAACCCGAAGCGATCGCATATCCTGGAGAATCCGTGACATGAAGAATCGTGAGCAACGCGGCGCCACTGTTCCCGATGCGGACCACCACGAGGACCGCCGGGAGTTCCTTCGACTGCTGGCCGGTGGGGTGGTGGGTGCCGGGATGACGCAACTGGCTGCCTGCACGGATGCCGGCGCCGGTCTCGTTGGTCTTGCCGACGAATCCAGCAGCTCGTCTTCGTCGAGTAGCAGCAGTTCGTCCTCGTCGAGTTCCAGCTCCAGTTCCTCGTCGAGTAGCAGTTCGTCGAGTAGCAGTAGCAGTTCGTCCTCGTCGAGTAGCAGTAGTTCGTCCTCGTCTTCGTCGAGTAGCAGTAGTTCGTCGTCGTCCAGTTCCAGTAGCAGTTCGTCGTCGAGTTCCAGCTCTTCGTCGAGTAGCAGCAGCAGTTCCTCTTCTTCGTCCAGTTCCAGCAGCTCCTCGTCTTCCAGTTCCGGTACGGGTTCCAACCGAGCGCCGGAGCGGGTCGGCAGGATCAGGGACGTGGAGATCGATGTAAACAGCGTGGCGGAGCTGGATGTCGCCGGGTACTTCCACGACCCGGACGGAGACGAACTTGATTTCGGGGCGGTTTCGTCGGACAGGAAGTGTGTCAGGGTGACCACGTCCCGCGCGGCCGTGACCCTCGCCGCCCTGGCCGCTGGCGCCGTCAGGGTGACGGTGTTTGCCACCGATCCGGGCGGCCTCTCCGCCTCGCAGAGATTTGCGGTGACCTCGTCGCCCGGTACGAGCAGCTCATCGTCCAGTTCGAGCAGCAGCTCATCGTCGAGTTCGAGCTCGGGCAGTTCGTCGTCGAGTTCGAGCAGCGGCGGCTGGGGCGGGGGCCAGACCTCCGGTGGTTCGTCGTCCAGTTCGAGCAGCAGCTCGTCTTCGGGTTGACGCCGGGCGAACCGGTCACGCAACGCGCCAGGCAGATGCTTTCGCCATGCGCTCGCCCGGTCCTCTTTGCCGCGGCATTGGTCGCGCTGTCCACCACCGCCTGCGGCGACGGTAGTACGGAGCCTGCACCAACTCCGAACCGGGCGCCGTCGCCCAGCGGCTCCATTCCGGCTCAAACCGTTGGCATTGCGGAGACGGCCAGCGTGAACCTGGCCGACTATTTCACCGATCCCGACGGAGACGCTCTGACCTACGGCGCAACCAGCTCCGATGTCACGATCGCGTCCGTGGCGGTGTCCGGCAGCGTCCTGACGATCGCCGGCGTGTCGGCGGGTGCGGCCGCGGTGACGGTGACGGCGACGGACGGGGGCGGTCTCTCGGCCCAACAGAGCTTTGCGGTGACGGTGCCGAACCGGGCGCCCGAAGCAGTCGGCGCGATCGGGGATCTGGAGATCGAGGTGGACAGCGTGGCGGAGCTGGATGTGGCCTCGTACTTCGCGGATCCGGACGGGGACGACCTGGAGTTCGGTGCGGTTTCGTCGGACACGACCCGCGTGCGGGTGGCGGTATCCGGCAGCGTGGTGACGATCGCCGGCGTGTCGGCGGGCGCGGCCGCGGTGACGGTGACGGCGACGGACGGGGGCGGTCTTTCGGCCCGGCAGAGCTTTGCGGTGACGGTACCGAACCGGGCGCCCGAGGTTGCGGACACGATTCCTCCGCAGATCCTGACCGTCGGAGAGACACGCTCCTGGGCCGGATCCGACTATTTTGCCGATCCGGACGGCGACCCGTTGACGCTGACGGCCGGCACGACCGACCCGTCCATCATTCAGGCCTCGGTGTCCGGCGACGAGTTTGAGATTCTTGCCGCGGCGCCGGGGAGTGCGATGGTGACATTCACGGCAACCGATCCGGAAGGCCTGAGGGCCAGCCAGAACATCCAGGTGACCTCGGAGAGCCCGAAATCCCTGGGCGTCACCAGTGTCGCACCCGCCACGTTGCTCGAGGGCGCGCAGGCGACCATCAGCGGCTTCGGGTTCTCCAGCGTTCCCGCCGACAACGAAGTCCTGATCGGCGGCCTGGCCGCGACCGTGACGGCGTCGAGCGAGACGAGCCTTTCGGTGACCGTCCCGTACAGCGATTGCCTGCCCCCTCGGCGCGCCGAGCTGCGCGTGACCGTGCAGGATGACAGCGACGCCCGACTGGTGGGAGTGAGCCCGCGGAGAAAGGAGGACATCGATCTTCCCGTGGGCTGGTACCGCTACGCTCATGCGGGCAACGGCTGCCTCCACCTGCCCGAAGATGATGCAGGAGGCGCATACGTGATCGGAGTGGTCTCCATCTCGGAAGAGCCGTCCTCTCTGACTCCGGTTGCCGCGACCAGCATCGTCGGAGACCCGACCGTTGTGGCCGAGCGATCACTCCTGGCCCACTCGACGCCGCTTCGCGAGGGCGTGGCGCCGGCACCGCGGATCTCGTCGACGAGGGCCGCCATGGCCGCTCCGGCACGCGCCGCCGCACCTCGCCGGCAGGAGATCGTCGGGGGTCCGCGTGGCTGGGAGCGCCCCCACAACGAGATGATGCACGAGAACCGGGAGATCGTCCGGCGGCTGGGTCGCGTGGACCCTGCCACAGCGCCTCACGCTCGGGCAACGCTCGCTCTCGCCGTCAGCGACACGGTCACGCTGTTTGCCGGCGGGGAGTCCTGCTCGGCCCGCGACCAGTTGCGAGCGGTGGTCCGGCAGGTCGGCGACCACACCGTGTGGCTCGACGATGTCGAGAACCCGAACGGGACATTTACGGACTCCGAGCTTGCAGGACTGGACGCCTTCTACGGAACCCGGGTGAAGGGGGTCCACGACGATTACTTCGGGGGCCTGTCCGATGTCGATGGGAACGGCCGGGTCATGATCGTCATGACGAAGCGGGCGAACCAGCAGGACGACCCGGATTCGTTCCTCGGCGGGTGGGTCTGGTTTCGCGACCTCTATCCGTCGGAGGCGTGCGCCACCAGCAACCAGGCCGAGATTCTCTTCGGTCGCGCTCCCGATCCCGCGGGCGTCTTCGGACACGCCTGGACGAAGGAGCAGACCCTTGCCTACTACCCGTCGCTCCTGACGCACGAGATCGCCCACCTCGCGCAGGGCGCCGCCCTGGTGTTCGAGGAAGCCGACTTCGCCACCTGGGAGATGGAGGGCGGCGCGACGCTCTCCGAACAGTTGGTGGCCTACGGCCTCTTCGGGCATGGGTCGGGGCAGAACATGGGATACGAGCAGTGGGACGAGGGCCGTGCCTGGTACGAGGAATGGGCGTTCGGGCTGGCCCGGTTCTTCGGGTGGGACTCGAACGACGCGACCGACGCGCGCCGGATCGCGAACGCGCCGGAGGAGTGCAGCTGGATCGGCAGTCCCGAGGAGGGGAACGACGGCCCCTGCGCCAACCCCTTCAGGGCGGTGTACGATGTTCCGTCGACGGTGCTCCGGTTCGCGATGGACCGCTGGGGAGACGGATATCCGGGCGGCGAAAAGGACCTGATGCGTCGCCTCATGCGATCTCCGACAAAGGGGCTTGGGTCGCTGGCGGAGGTCAGCGGCTGGCGGCCCGAACAGATTCTGGCGGACTTTTACATGTCGCTGTGGATCGACCTGAACGGCTGGGATGCGTTCGGAATGAACACCTGGGACCTCGACGACATCTGGAGCCGCTTCGGGCCGAGCCAACATCTTCAGCCCTACGAATCGACATCCGCGGGGTTCACGCGCCAGTGGAATGTCCGAGCCGGATCCACGTCATACCTGGAGTGGAGTCCAGACGGTTCGCGGGGGCCGACGTCCATCCGGGTAACGTCCGCGAACGGCGCTTCCCTTCCGGGTCACATATCGGTATGGGCATTCAGGGTCCGATGAACACAGCCGGCCGATGCGAAAGCTGATCCTCAGGAACTTTCAGTCGCCAGGTGACATCGTGATGCTCACCGCTGCGGTCCGCGACCTGCACAGGTGCTACCCCGAACGCTTCCTGACCGATGTCCGCACTTCCTGTCCCGCACTCTGGGAGAACAACCCGCACCTGGTTCCGTTGAGTGAGGACGATCCCGACGTGGAAGTCCTGGACTGCCACTACCCGCTGATCCACCGGAGCAACCAGACGCCATATCACTTCCTGCACGGCTTCATCCACTACCTGAACGAGAAGCTGGGACTACGGATCGAGCCGAGCGCCTTCAGGGGAGACATTCACATCTCGGATGGCGAGAAGGATTGGTTCTCCCGCGTGCAGGAGGCTCACGGGGAATCCACCCCGTTCTGGATGATCGACGCCGGAGGCAAGTTCGACTACACGATCAAGTGGTGGGATCCGAAACGGTACCAGGCGGTCGTCGATCATTTTCGGGGCCGCGTGGAGTTCGTCCAGATCGGCGAGTTCGGACATCACCATCCGCCGCTCGATGGCGTCGTCGACATGAGGGGGCAAACCACCCTTCGCCAACTCGTGCGCCTCATGTATCACGCCCAGGGCGTCGTGACGCCGATCAGTCTGCCGATGCACCTGGCCGCAGCGGTGGAGGTGAAGCCGGGCATGCCGAAGAACCGTCCGTGCGTTGTCGTGGCCGGAGGGCGCGAGCCGCCTCACTGGACCGCCTACCCGCACCACCAGTTCATCCACACCGTCGGTGCGCTCAGCTGCTGCGACAACGGGGGGTGCTGGAAGTCGCGAACGGTCCCGCTGGGCGATGGAGACTACAAGGACGGGCCCGACGAACTCTGCGTGGATGTGGTGGGCAAGCTGCCCCGTTGCATGGACATGATTACGGCGGAAGAGGTGATCGGCCGGATCCAGTGGTACTTCGATGGCGGAGCGATCGAATACCTGAGTCCTCCCCGGTCCCGGGCAGAATAGGCAGCGGGAGCGGATACTCGTTTGCGAACTGCGGCGGTGAGAGCATGCCCGAACACCTTCCTCCCGTAGAGCACTTCCTCGGAGAGACGTTTCCGTTCTTTCCGAACCACGAAATCGTGGAGCACATCGGCTCGGGGGCAATCGGCCGCGTGTATCGTGCACATGCGGCCAAACTGGATGGTGACCTGGCCTTCAAGTTCGTACCAATTGAGCATCTGCCTTCGCATCAACGCGAGCGGGACATTCACTTCGAGGAGGCCAGGAAGGCGAATGCTCTGGAGAATCCTTGCGTCGTCCCGTATCTGGATGTGCGGTTCTGGGAAGATCCCGCGACAGGACGCGAGTTCGTGGTGTATATCCGCCAGTATGTACGGGGTTCGTCGCTGGCGCAGTTCATCCACGCCAACCGGGGGAATGTGGAGCTGCGGTTTATCGAACAATTCCTGAGTGCCATGTTGGGTTTGCTCTTTGAGCTTGACCAGCGCAAAATGGTTCACGGAGACATTCACGCGGACAATGTGCTGGTAACGCGCTCACGGTACAATCTCAGAGGAGATGCGCAGTTCAGAGTTACCGATTTCAAGCCAACGGAAGATGGGCAATCCGGTGACTATCTGGGCATTGCGCTTGCGCTGAAGGGACTGCTGGAATGCGTACGTTACGAGGAACAGCGACTTCGGGACCGTTACGTCTTTGAGGTTCTGCGAAACGACTTCCTGGGCCGGTATCTTGTGGGGTCGCACCCAACAGCGGACGACCATGCCTTCAATCCGCGCCGATTGCAGAGCAAGCTGGAAAGCGTTGACGAGATGTTCTCCGCTGCGAGCGCGTCCAGAGGGCCGGAAGCGGCTGTTCGAGCTGTTCGTCGCTGAGCTCGATTGCTCACGCCGGAGCAGGGTGACCTCGGCCGTGTCCCGGAGGCGATCATAAAAACGTCGCCGCGATGTGCTCGCCACACCCCGCGCCGCCCGCCCCGACCCCTTCGCGGGCAGCCCGCTGACAAGCGGCAGGGTCGGCACCGGAGCAGCGGGCACGAACCGTTGCCGGGAATCCCACGCACGAAACGCCCCCGGGGCCGGCCGACGCCCGCGCTGTAGCGCCGACCCGCCCGGGGGACTGTGTTTCACCCGGACCGTCCCCTTCGCGGTCCCGATCCCTACCGCCCCCGAATCCCCGCCGCCGCGCTGCGCGGATCCGTCTCGGCCGGCCGCCGCCGTTCCAGCGTTCGCGGCACCGGGTGGATCTCGTCCAGCGTCATGCCGTCGTACAGGCGGCCGTCCTTCATCACATAGCGGATATCGACGGTGTTGCGGAGCTCGGCGAGCGGGTTGGAGTTCAGGATCACGATGTCGGCGAACTTGCCCTCCTCGATGCTGCCGAGCTCCCTGCCGAGCCCGATCGCTTCGGCGCCCAGGATCGTCGCCGCGCGCAGCATGTCGTGATTCGAGGCGCCGCCCGCCGCCATGGCCCACAGCTCCCAGTGGAAGCCCAGCCCCTGAATCTGGCCGTGGCTGCCAACGCCCATGCGCCCGTCGCTCTCCAGCAGCTTCTTCACGAACTCGCCGTGACGCGGGAAGACGTGCTCCTCCTCGAGGAACCAGCCCACCGGTCCCGGGTTTCCCCCCGACCCCGCCCCCCGCCGCCGCGTGCGCGCGTCGATGTTGGCGCCCGGAACGAAGACATTCAGCTTGGGGTCGTCGTGGACATCCTCGGTGACATAGAAGAAATTCTCGCCGAAGGGACCGCCGTACGACACGAGCAGCGTCGGCGTGTTGGTGGTCTCCGATTCCCGGAAGAGCTCGACCACGTCGGAGTAGATCGGCGCGATCGGCAGGTTGTGTTCCACCCCCGGGTAGCCGTCGATCGCGTGCGTCATGTCGATCTTGAAGTCAAGTCCGCCCTCCGTCGTGGGCATCAGCTCCAGCTCGCGCGCCGCCTGAATGATCCACTGGCGCTGCTGGCGGTTCCCCGACATGTACATCTTGAGCGTTTTGGTGTCGTAGTATTCGGCGTAGCGGCGCAGGATCGACTTCGCGTGGTCGGCGTCGCGGATGTTCTCGCCCGCGAAGACGCCCGGTCCGGTGGAATAGATGCGCGGCCCGGTCATCCCTCCGGTCAGCACCCGGTCGGTGTAGCTGAGGATGTCGGTCGTGGCGGTCTGCGGGTCGCGCGTGGTGGTGACCCCGTAGGAAAGGGTCGCGAGGTACTGCCAGACCTCCTGCGGATGAATCTCGGGGACGAGCCACATGGCGTGGTAGTGCGTGTCGATGAAGCCGGGGACGAGCGTCTTGCCGGCCATGTCGATGACCACGGCGCTGTCCGGGATCTCGACTGAATCGGCCATCCCCACCGCGACGATCCGGTTGTCGGCGACGACCACCGTTCCGTTCTCGATCACATGCGGCGCCCCCGTGGTGTCGGCGGGGTTTGCGGCCATCGTGATGATGCGCCCGCCCCTGAGCGCGACCGTACCGCGCGGCACGTCGCGGGGCAGCCTGACCTCGATCGCGCGCTCCGCCGCCTCGTACGATTCCGTCGAATCGGCCAGCGCTTCCCTGTCCCCGCCCCGCACCGCCTCCGCCCTCGCGGCCACCTCCTCGGCCGCTCCGCGGATCGAGTCGGCGCGCGCGATCAGCGAATCGGCCACCACCTGCACCGAATCGGCCACCAGCCGCGTGATCTCGGCCTCCAGAGAATCGGCCGCTGCTTCACGTGCCTCTTCGCCGCCCTCTTCCTCTTCGCCCGCCTCGGCCTCCTCGACGCTGTCCGCCTCGGCCCGCAGCTCGCGCAGGGTGTCGGCGATCGCCATGGCCCGGGCCCGGATCAGCGCGCGCGCGCGAGCGGTCGCCTCTTCCTCGGCCTCCTCGGCCTCCACATGGTCCAGGTCGTAGGTGAAGAGGACATTCCCCATCGCCCAGTGCAGCGCCGATCCATCGGGCGCCCATGCGGGGAACTCGCCGCCCACATCGGTCAGCTTGCGGACCGGCACCGGCGAGGCGCCCAGATTGGCGAGAAGGATGCTCGGGGGCTCGGCGCCGACCTCGGTCAGATCCACCACGAAGATATCCATCCCGAACTGCGCGAAGGCCCGGTCTCCCTCGGGCGAGAGCATCATCAGACCGGCGGGCGTGGGCAGACCCGGCTCCGTCGGCGGATCCACGGCGGTGGGATCGGGGCCGCGGCGCCAGGGATAGACGCGGCGCGGCAGGTATTCCCACTCTTCGGGGTGCGGATTGACGATTCCCGGCACCCCCTGCCGCCCCCGCACCACCAGGTGACGCTGCACGTCGGTGCCGTCCCAGCGGAAGGAGACCAGCCCCTCGACCGGCGAGTAGGCGTAGATGCGGTCGGGATCGTCGTCGGCGAAGTGGGCCACGTCGCGCGTGCCCGTGGGCGAGATCAGCTCCGCGGCGGCGGGTTCGGTCGCGTTCGCCGGCACCCAGACGAAATCCGCCCCCATCGGACCGAAGAAGATGTCGGACGCCTCGATCAGCTCGCGCGCGGCGCCCCGGGTGGCCACGATCCGCTCGCCGCCGGGCGACCACGCCACATTGTAGTACATCGCCGCCGTGGCCGTCAGCCGGGTCGGAACCCCGCCCCCGACCGGCGCCGTCATGATGTGGCCGCCCTCCGAGTCCTCCCAGGTCACATAGGCCACCCGGCTCCCGTCCGGCGACCACTGCGGATGAAACTCGCCCACATCGGCGTCGGTCAGCCGCGCGGCCTCGCCATCGGGCAGATCGCGCACCCAGAGACGGTCGAATGCGGTAAACGCCACCCGGCCCCCATCGGGCGAAACCGCGGGATTGCGGATCTGGCTGGCGGTCACCATCGAGGCCGTGTCGATCGGATAATCGAACTTCACCGAGGGTCCGATCGCGAGCTCCACCTCCACCTCGAAGGGAATCTCGGCGGGCTCCGAGCCATCCATCGGCACCCTCCAGATCTTCCCGCCATAGGACACCACGATCGCCGAACCGTCGGGCAGGAAGGCGTAGCCGGGCATCACGTCGATCGGCGCCCGCGACTCCTGCTCGTCGCGCTGCACGGGGTAGGCCAGCCACTCCTCGTCGCCGGTCTCCAGATTCCGCTTGCGCAGTCCGGTGTCGGCGTTGTAGCGCGAGGCGTAGACCAGCCACCGGCCATCGGGCGAGACCGCCGGCCGCATCGCCGAGCCGTAGCGGTCGGTCATCCGCGCGTTGGACCCGGTCTCGCGGTCGTAGCGGTAGAGCTGGTAGCGGGGCAGCCGCGCGTTGTATTCCCAGTCTCCCGGCGAGGCCGCGTACCAGACATGGCGGCCATCCGGGCTGAATGCCGCTCCGATCCGCTTCATGCCGCCGAAGGGGCTGCCCAGTCCGGGCGGCAGCGCGGGCGAGCCCACAATCGTGATCGGCGAGGCGCGCTCCGCATGATACATGTAGAGGTTGGCCGTGCCTCCGAGCCCACCCGAGCGGCTGACCACAATGTACTCGCCATCGGGCGCCCACTCCGGCGACAGAAAGAGATTGCCGTTGCCGCGCGACACCTGCGTCGTGTCGGTTCGGTCCAGGCGCATCGTCCAGAGGTTGTCGCCCCCGCTGCGGTCCGAAACAAAGGCGACCGACTCGCCATCCGGGCTGAAGCGCGGCTGCACGTCGAAGGCCATTCCGGTCAGGAGCGGCGAGGCCCTGCCCCCGGCGATCGGCATCGTGTAGAGATCGCCGAGCAGGTCGAAGACGATCGTCCGTCCGTCCGGGCTCACGTCGAGCGAGATCCAGGTACCCTCGGTCGCGGTGAACTCGGCGGTGCGCGCCTCGCGAAGCGGCAGCGGATCGGGGCGGGGGCCGCCGGGACCGAACTGCGCAGAGAGAGGGGTGGGGAGGAGGACGAAGATGGCGGTCGCGGCGAGGGCCCGGGTCCACAGGCGGGACGCTTGTTCCACGGTGCGCCTGCCGCCCGGCGGAGCCGGGACGCGGAGGGCCGCCGCGATGCATGCGAATGGGTGGCGGTCGTTGCGGTTGCGACGGTTCATCTTGCGCCTGTCCACATTGCGGGGATTCGCCTGATTGCGGGGATGCAACTGGCGACGATTCGCCGTGCGGGGCTTGCCGTCGCCGTGCAGGTCATGGCGGGGGCGCCCGTCCCGGGGGCGCTCGTCGCGGTGGCCGACGCCTCTCATCGTTCGCCTCCCCGGATTCCGGCGCGGACATTGGGCGCCGTGTTGCGCCAGGGTTCGGCCGGCGCGGGTCGTTGCCTGGGCCACAGCTCGTCGAGGGTGTCGCCGTCGTAGAGCCGTCCATTCATCATCACCCGGCTCACCGTGTTCGTGTTGCGGATGTCGGCAAGGGGATCGGCGTCCAGAATCACCAGATCGGCCAGCTTTCCGGCCTCGATCGAGCCCAGATCGCCACCCAGCCCGATCGCCTCCGCCCCCATGATCGTCGCGGCCCGCAGCGCGTCGTGTTCATCCATTCCCCCGCTCTGCATCGCCCACAGCTCCCAGTGGAAGCCCAGTCCCTGCAACTGGCCATGGCTTCCCACTCCGGTCGTTCCCCCGGCCTCGACCAGCCGCGTCAGCCAGGCCGCGTGCTTCGGGAAGGCGTATTCCTCCTCCATGAACCATCCCCCCGGTCCCGGTCCGGTCGTCTGCAGCCTGCGCGCCTTCGTGTCGAGCTCGAGCTTCGGGGTGAAGTGGGTCAGCTTCTCGTCGCCGAAGATGTCTTCGCGGGTAAAGAAGTAGTTCTCGGCCCAGGGTCCCCCGTAGGAGACCAGGAGGGTCGGCGAGTTGACCGTTCCCGAGGCCAGGAAGAGCTCGACCACATCGCCGTACGCCGGAATGATCGGCATGGAGTGCTCGATTCCGGGATAGCCGTCGATCGCGTGCGTCATGTTGAGGCGGTAGTCCAGCCCACCCTCGGTCGTCGGCATCAGCCCCAGCTCGCGCGCGGCCATGATCAGCCATTGGCGCTGCCGCCGGTTCCCCGACATGTACATTTTGAAGGTCTTGGTGTCGTAGTAGCGGCTGTACTTTGTGAGCACGTCGAGGGCGTGTTCGTAGCTGCGAATGAAATCCTGCGAGAAGACGCCGGGGCCGGTCGAGTAGACGCGCGGTCCCGTCATCCGGCCGGCGCGCACCAGATCCTCGTAGGAGAGCACGTCGGTGGTGGCGGTCTGCGGATCGCGCGTGGTGGTGACGCCGTAGGCCAGATTCGCCTGGTAGATCCAGGACCGGGCCCAGTGGAAGCCCCACAGATTCCACATGTGCGCGTGCGTGTCCACGAATCCGGGAACGACCGTCTTGCCGCTCAGGTCGATGACCGTCGCGCCCTCGGGCGCCGGGCCCGGCCCGGCCGAAACCGAGGCGATGCGGTTGTTCCGGACCACAATGTCTGCGTTTTCCACGATCTCGTCGCCATTCATGGTGATCGCGCGCGCGCCGCGAAGCACCACCGTCCCCTGCGGGATGTCGCGCTCGGCGCTGACCGCGATCTGCCGTTCGACGGCCTCGTAGGCGGGATCGGCGGCGGCCGCGTCCAGGTCGTAGCTGAAGAGCGCGTTTCCGAGCGACCAGTGCACGGTGCGGCCGTCGGCGCCCCAGGCCGGGAACTCGACGCCGAGCTCGTTCAGCTTCCAGACGGGAACCGCGGCCGAATCGGGCTTGGTGACGTCGATTACGGGGAGCGCGGCGCCCAGGTCGGGAACGGTCACCGCGTAGAGATCGTCGCCGATTTGGGCCAGCGCGAGGTCGCCACGGGGCGCCATCCGGACCGAACCGGCCCCCATCCGCAGAATGAGCTCGCGGGGCTGGTCGTCGTCGAACTCCTCCGGCATGACCAGGTCGGAAGTGAGGGAGCGCTTGTAGCCGATCGGGATGCCGCCCGCCGAGAGGTCGGCCCGCGCGGTGACCTGCAGGTGGCGGCGGCGGTCGGTGTCGTCCCAGCGCGCCGAGGAGAGGGCCGTCGTGACCGGGGGCGGGGCGGGGGAGCCGGGGACCGCGTCGGCGCGGGCGGCGCCGAAATAGTAGATCCGGTCGGGATCCTGCGTGAAGTGCGGCGAGCGGCGCCCGGCGGTGGGGCCGATTACCGTGGCCTCGCCGCCGTCCGCCGGAATCCAGATGAATTCCGAATCGATCCCGGCGGCGAAGGGGTCGATCGCCTCCTGGAGATCGCGCCGGGCGGAGCGGGCGGCCACGATCCGTTCTCCATCCGGCGACCACGCGATGTCGCGGTAGTAGGCGGGGGCGGTCGTGAGCGTGACCGGGGATCCGCCCGCGGCGGGGACGCGCCGGATGTGGCCCTCGCCGGCGTCGTCGTCCCAGGTGACGTAGGCCACATGCTGCCCGTCGGGCGACCAGACCGGCTGGAACTCGCCATTCTCGTCGCTCGTCAGCCGCCGCGGGGTTCCGTCGGGCAACTCCGCCAGATACAGCCGGTCGAGGGCGGTGAAGGCGATCCGGTCTCCATCGGGCGAGGGGCGCGCGTCGCGGATCTGCTTGACGGTGAAGGTGGGGGTGTCCTCAATCGGGTACTCGAAGCTGACCTCGGGACCGATCGCCACCTCGGCTTCCACGGCAAAGGGAATCTCCGCCGGTTCGCCGCCATCCACCGGCACCCGCCAGATTCGGCCCCCGTAGGAGATCACCAGCGCTTCGGAGTCGGGGGTGAAGGAGTAGCCGGGCAGAACGTCCATCGTCGCGGTGGACTCCATGTCGTCGCGTTGCACCGGGTAGGCCAGCCAACGCTCCATTCCCGAAGCCAGATCGCGCAGCCGGATGCCCGTGTCGGCGTCGTCGCGACTGCCGTAGGCGAGGAGCGCGCCGTCGGGCGAGAGCGCGGGCCGGAAGGCGGAGCCGTAGCGGTTGGTCATCGGAGTCCGGGTTCCCGACCGCCGGTCGTACACCCAGAGCTGGAACTGCGGGAAGATCGCGTTGTACTGCCAGGTGCCCTGCCGCTGCGCATACCAGATGTAGCGTCCCTCGGCGTCGACCGCCGCGCCCATCATCCGCTGCCCGGGGGAGCCGCCCACCATCTCGATCCCGGTGCCGCCGTCGACATGATAGAGCCAGAGCTTCTCCAGCCCGGTGAAGGCCTGCGCCCGCGAGACGACGATGTACTTCCCGCCGGGCATCCATTCGGGGGAGAGGAAGGCGCTCCCGACCCCCTTGCTGAGCTGGGTGGGATCGCCGCCGGCCGCGGGCATGAGCCAGACATTCTGGTCGCCGCTCCGGTCCGAGACGAAGACGATGCGCTCGCCGTCGGGGCTGAAGCGGGGCTGCATGTCGTACCCCATCCCGCTGGTCAGGCGCGTGGCGTCGCCCCCGGCGACCGGAATCCGGTAGAGATCGCCCAGCATGTCGAAGACGATCGTCTGGCCGTCGGGGCTCAGATCGAGCGAGATCCAGGTGCCCTCGCTGGTGGCGAAGCGGGCCCAGCGCTCCGGTTCGAGGGGAAGGCCGCGATCGGGATCCGGATCGGTCTCCTGCCCGGCGGCGGCCAGGGGCAGGAGGAGAAAGGGCGCGAGGAGAACGGGCGCGACGAGAAGGGACGCGCTCGCCAGGGGACTGCGGGCGTGGAAGCGCATGTGCCGGCTCCGGCTTGGTGGTGGTTGTGCGGGCGGCCGTTGACGCCGCGCCATGCGCGCGGCGACCATCAGGGTGCCGCCGCCGGGCGGTCCCGGGGACGCAAACGGGCAGGACCGGTCTCAACGAAGGAGGGGAATAGTAGTGTCAGCGGAGGATCGCGACCACGGCGCCAACCCCGCGCGGCCCCCCTTCCGGCGCCGCGATGTGGGACTCCTCTCGGTCTCGATCGACCTCGGAGCGGGGCGGCGCGGGGTGGATATGGGCCCGTCGGCGCTCCGGATCGCGGGAATCACCGACGAGATCGCCCGGATCGGGCACGGTGTGGAGGAGCTCGGCGCGGTCACGGCGGGAGGGCTCGAGATCTCCCGCGGCGGCGACGAGGCCCTTCCCTTTCTGCGGGAGATCGCGCGCTGCGCCGAAGAGACCTCGGCCGCGGTGGCCGGCGCGCTCGTCCGGGGCCGCACCCCCCTGGTCCTGGGCGGCGACCACTCCCTCTCGATCGGCTCGGTGTCCGCCGTGGCCCGCCACCACCGCGCCCGCGGCGAACGCATCGGAGTGATCTGGGTGGATGCGCACACCGACATGAATCGTCCGCACACCACTCCGACCGGAAACATCCACGGGATGCCGCTGGCGGTCCTCCTGGGATTCGGCGATCCGCAACTGGTCGGGGAGCGGGCGAGCGTCCGGCCCGAAAACGTCACCGTGCTGGGAGCGCGCCAGATCGATCCGGGCGAACAGCGTCTGATCCGCCGGCTCGGGGTGCGGGTCTTCACCATGTCGGAGATCGACGAACGGGGGGTGGGCGTCTGCATGGACGAAGCGCTGAGGCGGGCCACCGCCGACACCGCCGGCTTTCATCTCTCCCTTGACCTGGACGCCCTCGATCCGCGGGTGGCGCCCGGAGTCGGGACGCCGGTGCGCGGGGGACTGACCTACCGCGAAGGCCACCTCGTCTGCGAGAAGGCCTCGCGCTCGGGAAAGCTGCTGAGCCTCGAGCTGGTCGAGCTCAACCCCGTCCTCGACGACCGCAACCAGACCGCGCTCCTCGGCGTCGGGCTCGTGGCTTCGGCGCTGGGCGCGACGATATTGCAGGGGGACGGCGTTGCAGAGGGCTGACCGATGCGGGCGCGCCTCCGCAAGCGTGAACGCGGGGACCTTTGACGGCCTCCAGGCCTCCGCCTTTTCTTCCCGCCCGCGGCCGGGGTGGTGAAACCGGTAGACACAGGGGACTTAAAATCCCCCGGGAGATTTCCCATGCGGGTTCGAGTCCCGCCCCCGGCACTTGCAATGGAAATGCCCCACGGACAGGCGAGCCGCGATCAGCCTTTTCGGGGCGTTACAATTCTCGCAGCCGCGCATCCCGCAGGCGCACCATGTGGCCAGGGCGGCAGGTGCGGCCGGACCGCGAGGCCGCGAACGGATGGCAGAAGCTTGTTTCCCCCCAACGCTTTTCCGGTCCCCCGCAAGCGCGTGATCCCCGTCTCGCGTGCGCCCTCAACGCCGCCGGTACGTCCGCACCGGAGGCAGCCGCGCCCCCGTTCCGCCCGGCGGTTCGTCCTCGGCGACAACCGGAATCGACAGCGTCCCGATCCCGTCGATGCTGGCCTCGATCAGGTCGCCCGGCCGCAGAAAGCGCTGTTCGCCGCGCACCGCGGTTCCCATCCCGACGCCGCCGGAGGTGCCGTTGTTGATCACGTCGCCGGGGAAGAGGGTGATGATGGAGGAGCCGTACTCGATCAGCTCCCAGAGGGAATGAATCATGTCGCCCGCGCGCGCCTCCTGCATCCGCTCGCCGCCCACGCTCAGCGTCTGGCGCAGATTCTCCATCGGGTCGCCGTAGAACTCCTTCGGCACGATCCAGGGGCCCATCGGCGCGAAGGTGTCGTGACCCTTCCCCACGAACCAGTCCGATGTGAGCGGATTGCCCCCCGGCGGCCTCCCCCCGCGGTCGGAGACGTCGATCGTGACGGTGTAGCCGAAGACATGGTCCTGGGCGTCGGTCGCCGAAACGTACTTGGCCGTCTTCCCGATCACCGCCCCCAACTCCACCTCCCAGTCGGTGCGGTCGCGTCCCCAGGGAATGACCACCCGGTCGTCGTCGCCGATGACCGCGCCGCGGGTGGGCTTCAGAAAGAGATAGGGAACGCCCCGGTTCTCGCGCCGCTGCCGCCGGGCCTCCGCTCTCTCCTCGGGAGTGCCGGTCTCGTTGACGTGGCTGTAGAAGTTGACCGCCGCATTGAGGATCTTGCCGGGGTAGAGGATGGGGGGAAGGGTGCGCACATCGGCCACCGAATGGACGAAGGCGGGCCGTTCGCCGTCGATCAGGCCATTCGCCGCCAGGTGATCGACGATCTCGTAGAGCCGCCGCTGCACTCCGTACTCGTAGCGTCCGATCAGATCGAGCATGTCGGCCGGAATGGGGAAGGCGGGATAGGCGGGATCGCGCTCGAGCATGCGGTTGGCCTCGCCGATGTCGACCACGAGCGCATCGCGCAGGACCAGGCTGACGCGGGGTTCGCCGCCGATCTCGAAGGTGCCGACCTTGAAGGGTTCGGCGATCTCCGGGGGGGACTGCGCGTGGGCCGGAAGCGCGGGCACGGTGGCCGCGACGAGGAGGAGGAGGGGGATGGGCGGGGCGGGCCGGCGGGGGGCGTGGCGCGGTCGCATGGTCGGGTCCGTTTCAGGGGGCGGGGAGCTTCTCCGGGCGGGCCGGGGGCCGGACTGTGATTGAATACGGTTGCCGCGAGGGTGCGTCAAGGGGTGGGGGGGTGGGGGGGAGGACGGCCGGGGTGGACGCGGCTTGGTGCGCCGGGCCGAACCGGCTGCGCGGGCGTCCGCGGCGAGCCTGCGCGATTCCGTGCGGGGCGCCTCCCGGAAGAACCGGACGCCGGCTCGAAGCCGTCCCGGCAAGACCGGAATGCGGCTTGCCACGCTCCTGCGGCGGAGATAGCCTGATGGCATGAACACGCCGGAAAGTCCTCTCTCGCCGGAGTCGCCACCTGCGAGTTTGCCGCGCAAACTGGTCCAGCGGCGCGTCCCCCACATCCTGGCCATCTATGCCGGAGCGTCCTGGGGCCTGGTCGAGTTCACCGCCTTCGCCGCGGACGAGTTTGCGCTCTCGCCGCAATGGACGCGCATCGTGCTGGTCGCCCTGCTCATGTTGTTGCCGAGCGTGTTCATGCTTGCCTGGCATCACGGCAAACCGGGAAGGGACAGAGACTCGCTGCACCGCGCGGAGCGGTTCGGCATTCCCGCAAATGTCGGGTTGTGCGCGGTTGCACTGTGGGTGCTGTTCGGGGGAGACGGGCCGGATCCGGCGACGACCTCGGTCAGGGTGGAGAGCGAGGAGGGGGAGACCCTTGAGCGCGAGGTTCCCAGGGCCGAATTCAGAAAGACCACAACGCTGTTCCCCTTTGACCTCGGTCCCGGGATCGCAGAGGACGAGTCATGGATCTCCTACGCGGTTCCCGAGGCGCTGGCGCTCGATCTCATGGCCGACGACTTCTTCGTGCCGACCCGCACCTTCGGGTACGAGTCCTACGCGCGGGAGCGGGGATTCGACAGTTTCACGGCAGCTCCGCTTTCCCTCAAGCGCGCACTGGCTCAGGAGTTGTACACGGAGTTCATGGCTGTCGGCGAGATCGATCGGATGGACGACATGCTCCGTGTCACCCTCAGGCTGTACAGGGTGGACAACGGATCGCTGGCAGGGGAAACCGTCCACGAAGGAACCGACTTCCTCGCACTCGTCGACGAGATGTCGGGACCGGTGAAGACCGCGCTGCAGATTCCACCCCGAGGGGGAATAGAGGATCTGCCCGTGCGCGAACGGCTCTCGGAGAACGCTGCGGCGGTAGCAGCGTTTTTCAGGGGTGTCTTCCACAACTTCACGGACCGTGATACCGAAGCTGCCATCGGATACCTGAGCACCGCCACAACGCTCGATCCCAGTTTTGCCGTCGCCCAGCACACGCTGTTCCGGGTGCTGCAGACGTCTGGACAAGGTGAGGCCGTGGCCGTAGTTCCGCTGACTTTGGCCATGGAGAACCTGTACCGGATGCCCGAGCGCTACGGCTTCCAGGTGAAGGGGGACTACTACAGGCTCACCGGGGAGATGGACAGAGCGGAAGCCCTGGTGGAGATGTGGATCGAACTGTATCCCAACGACCTCAACGCGCTACGGAACCAGGCAGCTATGCAGTCCTCGAAGCGTGACTGGGAGGGTGTCCTCTCGACCCTCGCAGCGATTCGTCGCGTTGATCCCCTGGACCGTAGCCTGATCCTGCTGACGGCCCAGGCGCAGGCGCAGGCGGGCAACCATGACCAGGCCTTGTCGCTGCTGACCGAGTATGTGGAGCGGTTCCCGGGCGACGCGCTCGGCTATTCGCGACTGGCCGACTTCCAACGGCGGCGCGGCCGGTATGACGACGCGCGCGCAGCGCTGGAGCGGGCCATCGTCCTGGAGCCGTTGGCACCGCGTTCGGTGAGGGAGTTGGCGGACCTCGATCTTGACAATGGGCGCTTGGACGAAGCCCGCGCCGGGTACGAGCGTTTGCTGGCGCAAGCCCGTACACCCAGCCAGAGGACGGGGGCGCTCCAAGGGCTCACACACTATCACCGCCGCCGCGGGGAAATGGCCGAAGCCATCCGGGCGATCGAGGCAAGGCTGCAGGAGGAAGCAGGCTTCCAGACGCCGGGCGAGATCGCTTACGGACGCTACGGTGACCTCTTCGTCTACCTTGACGCTGACCGCGTAGACGATGCGGTCGCCCTCCTGGAGGAATGGCGGGTGGTGTTCCAGGCGTCGCCGCCTATCTGGCTCCCACCCCTGGCTGTGCGCGTCGCTCTGGCGGCGGAGGGTGTGGATGCCGCATTGAGGGCATACCGACAGGCGTCGGAAGTGGTGGAGACCGGGGGCCTGGAGGGATACCGACCCACCCTGTTGGGGAATCTGGGGCTGATTCGGGATCGCGCGGGGGACTACGCAGGGGCGGCCGAGAGCTTCCGGGCAGCAATTGCGCTGTCGCCGGAGAGTCGATTCTACCGTGGAGCGGGACGCGCGCTACGCAGGTTGGGTCTTCTGGACGAGGCGGAGACCGAGCTGCGGGAAGCGTTGCGTCTGGTCCCGGCCGATCCGCGCGCGCTTCTGGAGATGGCGCTGTTGATGGAGGCGCGGGGGGACATCGAGGCGGCGGTGGACCACCTCACGAGCGCGCTTGCCGTCTGGGAAACCGCCGACGAGGACTACAGACCGGCGCGGGAGGCGAGGGCGAAGATGGCGGAGTTGGGTGCAGGTTAGCCAACCTTGAAGTTCGGGCGGGACCAGAATTACAAGATCCAGAGTCATCCACCGTATAGTGCCCCCGATTTTCTTGGACAGTACATTAGCCATTCATCCGGGGTCGAAGCGAGAGGAGGCACAGGATGTCTCGGAGCACGAAGGAGCAGGACAGGGCTGGCCGCTTGGGGAGGCCGGCCGGCCTCCCCAAGC
>JAJEBW010000037.1 GCA_022822325.1 Gemmatimonadota bacterium
CCCTCCCCGCACCGCGCGGGAAGGAGCGGAGACCTCCCGCCCGGCCTCGCCGGGGGAAGGAAATACTTGTGTCCCGGCGTGCCGGGACCGGTACAACCACCTCGCTCTGGTGCCCGCAAATACAGGCATAAGAGCGTGGAATGGGTGTGGGATAAACCGATGGACAAACGAGCTGCACGATCACCTAACTGTTTACCCTACAACCAGTTACCGGTGGCAACGACCGGAGTTACCGTCCCCTCTGCGGAAATGAACCGTTGGGGGAGAGGGTGGCGCCCGCCACCGATTCATCAACCCGAAGGAGGAGGAGAACCGAAATGAAAGAGTCCGCGATTGCTCTGGCGAAGTCGAATGGCCGGATTGACCAGCGTTACCTGGATGCGATTCAGGCGGCGCTGGCCGACAGTCGGCGCGAGAGTACGCGACGTTTGTATGCCGGGGCGTGGCGGCGTTTCCGCGCGTGGGCGGAGGCCGAGGGGTTGCAGGCGTTGCCGGCCGATCCGATTACGGTTGCGGCGTACATGACCGACCGGGCCGGCCAGGGGCTGTCCGGGTCGTCGTTGTCGCTGGACCGCAAGGCGATCAGCTACCATCACAGAATCGCCGGGCTGCCGACGCCGACGCTGTCCGAGGATGTGAAGCTGACGGTGGCCGGATTGCGCAACCAGGCGGCGGCCAAGGGTCGTTGGGATCCGCGGCAGGCGCGGGGACTGACGGAGCGCGACCTGGCGCGGATCGTCGCCACGGCGCACGGGAGAAGACGGGGGCCGACCGGCAGGCGGGAGTCGCGACAGGCGGCGCGTCGCCGGGGCGATGTGGACATCGCAATGGTTTCGGTGATGCGCGACGCCCTGTTGCGCCGGGGCGAAGCGACCGAACTGCGCTGGCGCGACGTTGACTTCTGCCGCGACGGCTCCGCGCGGCTCACGATTCGGCGTTCAAAGACGAGTGTGGCTTCGGCCCTCCAGTATGTGGGAGTGCGCGCGACCGAGGCGCTTCGGCGCATCGCTCCTCCCGACCCCGATCCCAATGCGCGCATCTTTGGCTTGCGGTGCGGCCGCTCGATCTCGAACCGGATCGCGGCGATGGCGAAGGCGGCCGGGCTCGGCGAGGGCTTCAGCGGCCACTCGCCCCGGGTGGGGATGGCGCAGGACCTGACCGCCGCGGGAACCGGACTGACGGCGCTCATGGTGGCGGGGCGGTGGAAGTCCGAACGAATGCCGGCCCACTATGCCCGGGCGCAGGCGGCCCGACGAGGCGCGGTGGCGCAGTTTCACCGGGAGGGAAGCTGGGGGTGAGGATGCGCCGGGCGGCGCGGGACCGGAGTGGTTCCGGGTCGGCGGCGGAGGGCTTCGGGGGACCCTTTTCGGGGTTCGCGTTGCGGACGGACGGCCTGTCGTTCGGTCGGCAAGAGCCATCTCTCGCTGGCTTGTGGCGGTCAGGGAATTCTGCGAGAATAGGCGTATGTCCACCTGGCTTGAACCACTGTACGCCTTGACCAATGAGGGGGAACCGATGAGTACGGATACAATCGCGGTAATCGTGACGATCGTGCTGGCTGTTGGAGCTGCCTATGTGGCGCTTTCTCGCCGAATGGACGATGGACTCGCCCGGTTGGGGGAACGGCTCGCCCATGTCGAGGGGATCATCCAAGGCTGGCTGAATCCGCTTCCGCCAAAGGTGGGAGAACGGGAGGAGAGAGATTGATGGCGGGAGACCGACCGGACACTTGGTGCTATGTGATCAAGAAGCATGGAAGAATCGTGCATGTGGGGATCACTACCGATCCGGCCCGCCGCGAAGAGGAACACCAGCGGGTCTTCGGCGACAACGTCCGGATGGAGCTCATCGGGGCCGGTCCGTACGCTCGCAGCGTCGCAAGGAACTGGGAGGACGAACAGCGGCGTTTGGGGTACCCAACCGGCCCTTGAGAGGACGGCACGAAAGATGATCAGGCACGAAGAGACATTGATGTACGCGAACCTCCGGCGGATGGAGGAGGAACTCCGCGAGCAGGGCCGCGCACAGGAACGCGCATCGCTGTTGCTGCAGTTGGCGGTGCGGAAGTTCGGCGCCGAGGCCCGGGGCGAACTGGATGCGGTGCTGAAGGGTTTGGAGGATCCGCGGCGGGTTGAGGCGGTGGCCGCCGCGCTGATCGAGAGCCGGACGGCCGGAGAGTTTCTGTTGCGGGCCTCAGTCGCGTAGCGGGGCGTTTTCTCCCCCCTCCCCGCCCAGCTCCGGGAACCCCGGCGGCGGACGGCGGTGGCGCGTTCCCCGCTCGTAGGCGAAGGCGTACCGGAAGAGCGACCCCTCCGACCAGGGTCGGCCCAGGATCTGCAGGCCGGCCGGATGGACGCCTTCGGTGAAACCCATGGGCACGGTGATGGCCGGCATTCCGGTGGCCGGAGCGACTCGTTGCGAGTTGTCGCCGCCGTATTCCTCGCGGGCGCGGTCGATCCGCGCGGGCGGGCCGGTCCAGGTGGGATAGAGGACGGCATCCAACCCGGCTTCGTCCATCGCGCGCACCAGTTCGTTCAGATACTGCTGCCGCGACCGGTTCTCCTGGAAATCGGGGCAGGGAGGGTCCCACTCGGCGGGCGCCGTCTCGAGCGGCGCGTCCCCATACGACTCAAGAATCCCTTCCACATGATCCGAATGCTCGCCCCTGTCAAGCACCTCCACCACATCGGTGAAGGGGGCCCGGTCCCCCAGCGATTCCAGATACAATCGCATGTCGTAGCGGAAGCGGCGGCAGAACATGCCCTCCCGCTCAAGCTGTGCCGCCACATCGAAATCGAATGGATCGACGATCTCGGCCCCGAGACCCGCCAGCTCATCCAGCGCATCTTCAAATACGCCAATCACCTGCGGGTCCGCGTCCTCGGTGTCCACCAGCGCCCGCAACACGCCCAGCCGCGCCCCCTCCAGCCCCCGCGCGTCCAGGAAACGGCTGTAGTCGTCCTCGCGCCGCCCGCGTCCGGCTTCGGTGTAGGGGTCGGCCGGATCGTGCCCCGCCACGACGTCGAAGACCCGCGCCACATCCTCTACGGTGCGCCCCATCGGTCCCGCAATGTCGCGATCGAAGGACAGCGGAATCACCCCATCCCGGCTCGTCAGCCCGATCGTCGAACGAATTCCGACCAGCGCCAGCCGCGACGACGGTCCCCGAATCGAGTTTCCGGTGTCGCTTCCCAATCCGATCACCCCGAAGGCCGCCGCAACCCCCGAAGCCGTGCCCCCGCTCGATCCCGCCGGAGAGCGGTCCAGCGCGTAGGCGTTGCGGGTGGTGTCGAAGGACGAGCTGACCGACTGCCGCGGACTGAAGGCCCACTCGGCCATGTTGGTCTTGGCGACGACGATTGCGCCCGCCTCGCGAATGCGCCGCACCATGAAGGCGTCGTCCGGGGGAAGATTTTCGGCCAGCGCGACCGAGCCGCCGGTCGTGACCATGTCGTGGGTGTCGAAGTTGTCCTTGACGAGCATGGGAACGCAGAAGAGCGGACCCGGTTCGGTCCCCGCGGCCAGCGCGGCGTCCAGCGAATCGGCGCGTTCCAGGGCGGCCGGATTGACGACGGTGATCGCGTTGATTCGCGCTTCGTAGGCGTCGATCCGGTCCAGGTGCGCCTGCACGATGTCGCGGCAGGTGGAGCGACCGGAGAAGAGGGCCTCGTGCAGCCCGGCGATCGTCAGCTCGACGACGGGCGGGGGAACGCGGGAGCGGTCGCAGCCGAGGAGCAGGACGAGGAGGAGCGACGCGAGGAAGGGCGGCGCCGAGCGAAGGCGGGAGGCGGTGGCCGAGCGGGAGCGCTGTACGGAGTTCGTCATGGTGTGGGCGCAGGGGCGGGGGAACAAGGGGGAAGAGGTCTGATGATGCCGACAGGTTGCCGCGCGCGACAGGGCCCCGCCAGTTTCAGTCGCGCCGGTTCGCGCCGCAACCTCGTCCGGGTCGCCGTCCACGTCCAGCACTGGCGCATTTCCGGCCCTCTTCGACAGATTCGCTGTTCGGTTCCAGGCCGATTCCGTCCGCGGGAGACCCCTCTCCGAACTCGCATTTCCAGAGGCGTTCATCTTCCAGGACGCTCATCCCGAACAGGACAACCCCGCCCAAGGAGCAATCATCGCCGTGCGCCAACTCCGGTCTCCCGCCCCCCCGGCACTTCCCTCCCCCGCTCCCCGCCTCCCCACCCTCGCGGCCGCGGCCTTCGCCCTCGCATCCCTGCTCCCCTTCCCGCTTCCCTCCGCGCTGTCCGGCCAGGAAGCCGCGCCCGATTCTCCCTCTCCGCGCTGGCGGACCAGTCACTCGATCGAGGTCGGCGGCGAGATGGTCAACTACGACGCGGTCGTGGCCGGCACAACCCTCGTCGGCGCCGATGGCGACGCCGCGGCCGAGCTCTGGTACACGGCCTACTTCCGCACCAACGGCGCCCCCTCGCGCGAGCGTCCCCTCGTCTTCGCCTACAACGGCGGCCCCGGTTCGGCATCCTTCTGGCTGCACATGGGGATCATGGGTCCCCGGCGCGTCGTCACCCCCGAGGTGGGCCCGCAGGGAGCGCCCCCCTACCCGCTCGAAGACAACGCCTGGACGATCCTGGACATCGCCGACATCGTGATGGTCGATCCGGTCGGCACCGGCTTCAGCCATACCCTGGGCGACGCCCCCGGCTCGGAGTTCTGGGGAATCGACGAGGACGCGCGTTCCCTCGCCCAGTTCATTCGCCGCTTCCTGAGCGAGTACGAACGGTGGAATTCGCCGCGCTACCTCCTGGGCGAGAGCTACGGAACGACCCGGTCGGCAGTGCTGGCCGGCCATCTGCAACGCGCCAACATCGATGTCAACGGGATCGTCCTGGTCTCGTCGGTGCTTCAGTTCAACACGATTCAGTTCGCGCCGGGCGACGACCTGCCCTACATCGTCAATCTGCCCAGCTATGCGATCACCGCGCGGTATCTCGACGCGCTGCCGGGCCCGAATCCTCCCGACCTCGAAGCCTTCATGGCCGAGGTGGAGGAGTGGTCGCTGACCGAATACGCCACGGCGCTGCTGGCCGGTGGAACGCTGGAAGCCGGAACCCGGGCGCGGGTGATCGAGCAGATGCACCGCTACACCGGATTGAGCCGCGACTTCATCGACAAGTCCGATCTGCGGGTCACCGCTCCCGCCTTCGAGGCCGAGCTGCTGCGCGACGAGGGGCGAATCGTGGGACGCCTGGATGCGCGCTTCACCGGTCCTGCGGGCGATCCCCTGGGGACGCGGCCCTCGCACGATCCGCAGTCCACCGCGATCAGCTCCGCCTACACCTCGTCCTTCAACGCCTACCTGCGCGACGAGCTGGGCTACGACGGCGACCGCGAATATGTGCCGAGCGGGGGAACGCGGAACTGGAACTGGGGGCGGATGGGGGGCGGGGGCGCCTTCGTGCGGGGCGGGGGAACGCCGAATGTGGCGCCCGATCTCGCCACCGCGATGAAGCGCAACCCGAGCCTCGAGGTTCTCCTGATCAACGGCCTCTACGACCTGGCGACTCCCTACTTCGCGGCCGTCTGGACGCTGGACCGCATGGGGCTGCCGCCGGAGCTGCGCGACAACATCGAGCGCGCGGACTTCGCCGCCGGACACATGATGTACGTCGATCAGTCGCTGCTGCCCCAGTGGAAGGAGACGCTGGACGCCTTCATCCTGCGGACCTCCGCGCGCGCGGCCCCGGTGTCGCAGTGAGGCGGCATCGCGTCCGGCCGGCCCGGCGCCTCGCCGCGCGCCCGGAATCGCCCACGGACCGCTAGTCCACACTCCTTGCCTCCCGCCGCACTCGCGCTGCTCATCGGCGCCGGGATCCTCCACGCATCCTGGAATCTGATCCTCAAGCGCACCAGCGAACGCCTCCTGGTCACGGCCTGGGGACTGCTCGTCGGCGCGCTGGTCTTTTCCCCGGCCCTGGTGCGCGCCTGGCCGCCGCCGCCCGGGGTCTGGCCCTTCGCCGCCCTTAGCGCCGCGACGCTGCTGGGCTACTACTGCGCACTGTCCCGCGCCTACCGGGACGGCGATTTTTCCCTTGTCTATCCGGTCGCGCGCGGCGCCGCTCCCGCCATGCTGGCGCTCTGGGGCGTCCTTTTCTTCGGCGAGCGGCCCTCGCCGGTGGGAATGCTGGGGATGGCGCTCGTGCTTGGGGGACTGGTCGCGCTCGGGGGCGCCCCTCTCCTCTCGGGCCGGTCCGCGGGCGAGTCGATCCGGTCCGCGCTGCGGGGGCATGGGCGCGCGGCCGCCTTCGCCTTCCTGGTCGCGCTCCTGGTCTCCATCTATTCGGCGCTGGACGCGGCCGCCGTGCGCCGCTGGGAACCCATCCCCTACCTGGTTCTGGTCTTCGCGCTCTCGGGTTCGGCGCTGGTCCCCCTCCTCGCCATCGGCCGCGGCCGCGACGCGGTGCGGGTGCTCGGTTCACACCTCGCGCCCACCGCAACCATTGCCATCCTCACTCTGGCCGCCTATTCGCTGGTGCTGCGCGCCTTCCAGCTTGCGCCGGTGGGGTACGCCGGAGCGGTTCGCGAAGTCGGGATCGTTCTGGGCGCGCTCGCCGGCTGGCTCCTTCTGGGAGAGCGACTTGGGGGGGTTCGCACCCTGGGGGCGGCGCTCGTCTTCGGCGGAATTCTGGTTCTGGCGGCGGCCGCCTGAGCGTCGGCGCGGCACCGGTCGGACCTTGCGCGCCGTGGCGGTGTTTTGCAACTTCGCAAACGCTTGTTTCCCGACCGGCCGGATCCAGCGGGTCCATGGGGGGATCCGCCCCGCGCGCCCGGACTGCCGATCGGTCGGAACTTGCGTTTTGCCATGCCGCCCGATTGGCCAGCGGCGCTTTTCGGCCCGCGAGGGCCGGCTGAATGGGTAAGTGACGTGGGGGTAGCCATGTACGAGAGAATCGTCTGTTTGACCGAGGAGCCGACCGAGATCCTCTACCGCCTGGGCGAGGAAGACCGAATTGTGGGGATCTCCGGCTTCACCGTTCGGCCCCCGCGCGCGCGCCGCGAAAAACCGAAGGTATCGGCCTTCACCAGCGCGAAGATCGAACGCATCCTGGAGCTGGAGCCCGATCTTGTCTTCGGATTCTCCGACATCCAGGCCGACATCGCCGCCGAGCTGATCCGCAGCGGGATCGAGGTCCACATCTTCAACCACCGCTCGGTCGCCGGGATCCTGCGTACGGTGCGGGCGATTGCGGCCATGACCGGCTGCGCCGGGAAGGGGGAAGCGCTGGCGGCGGAGCTGGAGGCGCGGCTAGAGCGGGTTCGGCGGCGGGCGCGGCGGTTGCCGAAGCGTCCCCGCGTCTACTTCGAGGAGTGGTACGACCCGTTGATATCGGGGATTCGATGGGTGTCCGAGCTGATCGAGATCGCCGGCGGCGAGGACTGTTTTCCGCACGGTCGTTCTGCGCGAGACCGCGCCGGATCGCTGGCCCGGGACCGGATCATCGCCGATCCCGGGGAGGTGGTGCGCCGCCGACCGGATCTGATTATCGGATCGTGGTGCGGGCGCAAGTTCCGTCCCGAGCGGGTGGCGGCGCGGAAGGGGTGGGGGGAGATTCCCGCCGTCGCGCGGGGCGATCTCCACGAGGTCAAGTCGTCGCTGATTCTGCAGCCGGGACCGGCCGCCCTGACCGATGGCGTCGACGCCCTCCACGGAATCATCAGCGGGTGGGCGGGGGCCCGCCTGAACGATGGCGATGCGCTCGCCCGGCCGGGCGCGGCCGGCGACGGGTGGGCGGGGGGAGGGGTGCAATGAGAGGCGGAAGCTTCCAGTCCTTTGAACAGCTTCAACGCACCGTGCAGAAGAAGCGGCTGCGGGAGGTGGACGAGGAGGTCCTTCAACCCGGGACCACCCTGCGGGTGCGCGCCGAGATCGAGGCCGTCGGCGACGACCGCGTCCTCCACGAGTGTCGCTCGATCGTGCTGAGCTGGTTCGCCGACGAGCTGGAAATCTCCTTCCCTCGCAAGGGCTGGCGCCACCGCGCCTTCGCCCGCGCCTCCGACGACGCGAATGTGCGCGCCGCCCACCTGAGCGAGGCGGACCGGGATATCTGGGTTCTGCAGGTCGAACGCACGCCCGGACCCCAAAAGCGGATCGTGACCGAGGTGGCCGTGGGACGCGAGGGCGCCGCGGCTCCCTTCGTCGCCATCTCCGTCGACGACCGTTCGGCGGCCCCGGTCGAGCTGGCCGATCACTATCCCGGGGGAGTGCTGGCCACGCTCAGCGAAGCGACCGAGATGCGCCTTGGAACCCGGCCCCTCACCGCGCACCCGATTGTGGTGGATTCGGTGTCGCTGATGCACGTCTTCCTCCGCATGTTGGTCGATCCGCAGCGGGACCGCCGCACATTTCCCCTTGTGGTGGCGTCGGTGGCAACCGATGGGGAACCCCCGCCGGGCGAGCTCCGACGCTGGCGCGCACTGGCCCGGATGCACACCGGAGTGGCCGAAACCTGGGTGTTGCCGCAGTCGCGCACCTACGATCTGAGCGACACCGTCGGCAAGTCCCACTCGGTCTTCCTGGGAGCCTGGCGCTTCTACAAGGCCGGCTTCTCGGGCGCCTCCGAACGCTCCGAACATCCCCTGGTTCTGGCCAAGCGCATGATTCGCGACGAAGAGGCCGACGCCGTGGCCAGGCGATTCCTCCAGCTTGCCGTGCGGGAACGGCTGCGGATGCCCATCGACATATCCGGCTGGCCCGAATACGATGCCGTCGCGTCGCGAGAGGCGCGGGCGGTGCGCGGTCCCGCCCGGTTCGTGAGCATCCTGCGCAACGCCTTCTCATGGGGCGGGAGCTCCCGTCAGCGGGAGGGATACCGGCCGGTCGCGCAGGGTCCGTCCGGGCCGGCGAAGGATGCGGCGCCGGTGGCGGTGAGCGAGCCGGCGGTGGCGATCGCGACCGAACCCGAGACCGCCTGGAAACCCCG
The DNA here is from genome assembly GCA_022822325.1 of Gemmatimonadota bacterium. Classification (GTDB taxonomy): domain Bacteria; phylum Gemmatimonadota; class Gemmatimonadetes; order Longimicrobiales; family Gaopeijiaceae; genus Bin94. The sequence continues at coordinate 8,940 of JAJEBW010000037.1, forward strand.
CGGCGAGGGCGAAGCGCGGCTCCGGACGCAGTTGAGAGAGGCCGAGCGGAAGCTCCGGGAGCTCGAACGCAGGGCGCAGAGCGGACGCAACCAGTACGAAGACGCGCGCCAGCGGGCCGAACGGGCCGAGCGCGAGCGGTTGCAGGCGGAGGAGGAACGGGACCGCTTCCAGCGCCGGGTTGCCAGACTCGAGGGAATGGTCCGGTCGATGGGCAAGGACGAGATCGCCGACGCCCGCATTCCCTTTCCCATCCGCTGGAGCGAATTCGTGGTCTGGTGCGACGAGAACCTCGAGGGGAAGGTGGAGCTGACCGGTTCCGCTCGCCGCGAGATCGACGCCGCCGCCTACGAGAATGTGGGCCTCGTGGCCATGTGCCTCCTCTGGCTTGCCGGGGAGTACCGGAACGGGCGCATCAGCGGCAACAATCCCAACCTCATGGGACGCATCGACTCGATCGGCGAGGGAGTCTTCAACCGGCCCTGCGGGGGCGACAGCTTCGACTGCGTCTGGAATGGACGTTCCTGGCGCGCCGACTGGCACATCAAGTCCGGCGCGAATACCCGCGATCCCCGCCGCTGCCTGCGCATCTACTACTTCTGGGACCCCGAGTCGCAAAGGGTCGTGATCGCCTCGATGCCGGCCCACCGGAGGACGGCCTTCACCTGATCCCCCCCAACCCGGCCCGCCGCCCATTCCCGGCTCCGTTTTCGCAGGTTTCCCCCCTCCCTTGCCGCCCAACCCCTTCCCGCCACCCCGGATTCAACCTTGCAATACTCCCGTCTTGGCAACAGCGGAATGATCGTCTCGCGGATCGCGCTCGGCTGCATGAGCTTCGGCAGCCGCGGGTGGCGACCCTGGATCCTCGAAGAAGAGGAATCCCGGCCCTTCTTTCGCCGCGCCGTCGAGCTCGGCGTCAACTTCTTCGATACCGCCGACGTCTATTCGCTGGGGGCGAGCGAGGAGATCACCGGGCGGGCGGTGAGGGAATACGCCGTCCGCGACGAGGCGGTGATCGCCACCAAGGTGAGATTGCGGATGGGCGACGGACCCAATCGCGCCGGACTCTCGGCCAAGCACATCGTGCAATCGTGCGAGGCTTCGCTGCGGCGGCTGGGCGTGGAGCGAATCGACCTCTACCAGATGCACCGCGCCGACCCCGGCACCCCCGTCGAGGAGACGCTGGCCGCGCTGCACAGACTTGTCCAGGATGGCAAGGTGCTCTATCTGGGCGCGAGCTCGATGTACGCCTGGGAGTTGATGAAGATGCTCTCGGTCTCGGAACGGGAGGGCTGGGCGCGCTTCGTCTCGATGCAGAATCACTACAACCTGATCTACCGCGAGGAGGAGCGGGAAATGATGCCGCTCTGCGTGGACCAGGGGATCGGGGTGATTCCATGGTCGCCGCTGGCGAGGGGGCTGCTCGCGGGAACGCGCCGACGCGGCGGCGATGGAAGGCCGACGAGCGAGGGGGAAGGGGCGTCGCGCCGCAGCGAGCACGACGCGCAGCCGGCCGGTCACCTCTACGACCACGAATCCGACTGGGAGGTTGTCGAGGCAACGTTGCGGGTGGCGGAGCGGCGGGGGGTGGAGCCGGTGCAGGTGGCGCTGGCCTGGCTGCTATCGCGGCAGGCGGTGGTGGCGCCGGTGGTGGGCTTCACCCGCGTGGAACAGATGGACGCCGCGGCCCGGGCGGTGGAGCTGGAGCTGACCGCCGAAGAGTGCGCCGAACTCGAATCCCCCTATCGTCCGCACGCGGTGCGCGGTTGGCTTGGCGGCTCGATTCGTCTGCCCGGAATCCGGTCGTGACGGCCCTGACGCTGACGCGCGCCGACTTCGAGGCCGCGCGCCGCCATGTCGAGCCCCACATTCATCCGACTCCCATATTGACCAGCCGTTCGCTGAGCGAGGTCTGCGGGCTGGATGTGCGGCTCAAGGCGGAACTCTTCCAGCGCGGCGGCTCCTACAAGGTGCGGGGACCCCTGAACAAGATCGCCCGGCTAAGCGACGAGGAGCGCACGCGGGGCGTCGTCTGTTCCTCGGCGGGAAACCACGCGCAGGGGGTTGCGATCGCCGCGCGACACCATGGCGTCAAGGCGGTCGTCTGCATGGCCGAAAACGCCACCCGCTCGAAGATCGCCGCCACCCGGGGCTATGGCGCGAGGGTGGTCCTGCATGGCCGCATCTGGGACGAAGCCAACGAGAAGGCGCTCGAGCTCGTGGAGAGCGAAGGCTACACCTACATTCACCCCTTCGACGACCCCGAGCTGATTGCGGGGCAGGGGACGATGGGGCTGGAGATCGTGGAGCAGTTTCCCGAGGTGGAGCTGGTGGTGGTCCCGATCGGCGGCGGCGGGCTGATCTCCGGCGTGTCAATGGCGGTGAAGGCGGTGAAGCCGTCGGTCCGCGTGATCGGTGTGGAGTCGTCCGGGGCGCCGGCGATGAAGCGCAGCGTGGCGCGGGGATCGCGCGTGACCCTCGACCGCGTCGACTGCGTGATCGACGGACTGGTCGTGAAGCGGGTCGGCGAACACACCCGTTCGGTGGTCTCGCGCTTCGTGGACGAGATCGTGACCCTTCCCGACGAGCAGATCTTCGACGCCGTTCTCTGGCTGATGGCCCGCGCCAAGGTGGTGGCCGAGGGCGCGGCCGCGTCGCCGGTCGGAGCGCTCCTTCAGGGACTGGTCGACGCTCCGGCGGGAACGAAGACCGTCTGCGTGCTCAGCGGCGGCAATCTCGACGTCGAGAGGCTGCGGGGGCAGAGTTGGAATTGACCGGAAAATCGAGACACGTTGCAATCGAGACGAGCCCATGGATCGCTCTTCCTCCGCCTACATCGTGCGGGTCGCAGCCGAGGTGGCGAGCAAGTCGAACCGAACCCGGCGGCGCTTCCACCGGCAACTTGTCCACAACCTCGACGACGCCCTCCGTTCCCGGGGGATCCGGGCGCAGGTGCGCGACCGCTGGAGCCGCATCTTCGTCCGATTGAGCGATCCCGCCTCCCCGGTCCAGCCCGTGGGCGCGCCGGCATCCGCGGAGCCGGGCCCATCCGGCCATTCCCTCGACCCGGCCCGGCGTGTATTCGGCGTCAGCTCCTTCTCGCGCGTCGACGCCGTGGTTCCCGCCGATCTGGACGAAATCGTCCGCGTCGGCCACGAGCTCTACCGCAAACGGGTCGCCGGCCGCCGCTTCGCCGTCGCCCCCCGCCGCACCGGCCGTCATCCCTTCTCTTCGCGCGACATCGGGGTCCGGCTCGGCGCCGCCCTCAATCCATACGGCGCCGTCGATCTCACCACCCCCGAGGTCACCGTACACGTCGAGGTCCGCGACCAGCGCACCTACCTCTATTGCGGCCGCACCGAGGGCCCCGGCGGTCTTCCGGTCGGTGTGCAGAGCCGCGCCGTCTGCCTCATCTCCGGCGGCTACGACTCCGCGGTCGCGGCCTGGCTCCTCCTCAAGCGGGGCGTGGCGCTCGACTATGTCTTCTGCAATCTGGCCGGTCCCGCCTTCGAGCGCTCGGTCCTGCGCGTCGCCCGGGTGATCGCCGACCGCTGGAGCTACGGTCACCGCCCGCGCATCCACATCCTCGACTTCGCCGAACCGGTGCGCGCCCTCCGGAACCGCGTCACCCCGCGCTACTGGCAGGTCGTCCTCAAACGGCTCATGTACAGAGGCGCCGAGGCGGTGGCTCGCGAGACCGGATCGCAGGCGCTCGTCACCGGGGAATCGCTGGGCCAGGTGTCGTCGCAGACGCTGCCCAATCTGCGCGCGATCGAGGCCGCGGCGACCCTTCCCGTCCTGCGTCCGCTCGTGGGCTTCGACAAGGAAGAGATCATACGGATCGCCCGGGGAATCGGGACGGCGGCGCTCTCGGCCCGCGTGCGCGAGTACTGCGCGATCCTGGCGGGGAAGCCGGTCACGGCGGCGAAGGCGGAGGCGGTGGACCGCGAGGAGGCCCCGCTCGATCCCGGCCTGATCGAGGACGCCGTTGCCGCGCGCAAGGTGCTGGATCTGCGAGGGCTGACCGCAGCCGAGCTCCGCGACGACTATCTGTGGGTGGATTCGCCGCCCGCGGATGCCCACCCGATCGACTGCCGTCCCCCGCAGCAGGATGACGGGTGGCGCTTTCCGGGCGCCCTGCGCGTGTTGCCGGACGACTTCTCCGATTTGGCGCCAACGCTGAAGAAGGATGCGCGATACCTCCTCTTCTGCGACAACGGCGTCCAGTCGGGGCAGTTCGCCGACATTCTCCAGACCGCCGGTTTCGAGGCCTACGCGCTCAGGGATGGAACGAAGGCGATGCGGAGACGCGCGCGGTAGTTCGGGCGGGCCGCACCGGTCGATCACGCCCCCGAACGACTCGCGCTCGATCCCCGGCCCCCGGCCGTTTCGGGGTTCCCGCCGCTGGCGCGCGCACCGGCCCTCATGGTAGGATTTGGCTGCCCCCAACCCACGGAGAGACCCATGACGCTGCGCATCAACGACATTGCCCCCGACTTCGAGGCCGACACCACCGAGGGCCGCATCCGCTTCCACGACTGGATCGGCGACGGTTGGGCCATCCTCTTCTCGCACCCGAAGGACTTCACACCGGTCTGCACCACCGAGCTCGGCACCGTGGCCGGACTCCGCCCCGAGTTCGAGCGACGCAACTGCAAGGTGCTGGGAATCAGCGTGGACGGGGTCGGCGACCACCACGCCTGGTCGAGGGACATCGAGCGTTCGCAGGGTCACGCCCTCAACTATCCCCTGGTGGGCGATCCCGAACTGAAGGTCGTCAAGGCCTACGACATGCTCCCCGCCGACGCCGGAGACACCGCCCGGGGACGCACCCCGATGGACAACGCCACCGCGCGCTCCGTCTTCGTGATCGGTCCCGACAAGCGCATCAGGGCCACCCTGACCTACCCGATGAGCACGGGCCGCAACTTCGCCGAGATCCTGCGCCTTCTCGACTCGATCCAGCTTACCGCAAAGGAACAGGTGGCCACGCCGGCGAACTGGGAAGATGGCGACGATGTGATCATCCTCCCCGCGGTGTCGAACGAGGCCGCCCGCGCCAAATACCCCGACGGCTGGAAAGAGCCGCTGCCGTATATCCGGATTGTGCCGCAGCCGGAGTAGGGCGAGGTCTGGACGGCGTCTTCATTCGCCGCAGGGAGCGGGATGGGGAGAGGTGGGTCGGGTTAGGACACCTGGGGCCGATCGAAAGTGTCATCGGTTGGTATGCGCGAGACACCCGTGGGTTGCGGGAAACAGATCATATGAGTACACTTTTCCGAGTCCACCAAATCCGAAAGTGGGGAATCGTATCATATGATCCTGCGGAATCGCGGATCCAGCGCGCATGACGTGGGATCCGCCAGCGTCGAGAGACGACCAGGACGGTCGGCCGGAGAACTATCCCGAGGTGCGCCGGCAGTTGGCGGCGTTGATCCGGAACCGTCGGAGGAGCTCCGAGTGGACTCGGGACCGACCCACGAAAGTTCGCCCGTGGGAAGTCCCTCATCCGGCATCGGGTCAGCCGCTTCAGGAGAACGGAATGTGGCGACAGATCGAACGACTGCTCGACGAGGGGGTTCCGTTGCGGAAGGTCTCGCTGAAAAAGCTTCCGGGCGAGAAGGGGTGGGAATGCATCACCCGCCTGGCAGCCCACGGACCACGGGTCTACATCAAACTCCAGATGAGAGGGGGCTCACGAGTCCTCCTGCGCAGCTTCCACCTTTCCAGGGATGAACGATGAACAGGATTGCTTCCCCACCGACAGTGCTCCGCGAAATTCCCGGCCCGGATGTGTGTGACATGTGCGGAGCCCCCGGCCTCAGGACCGAGCTGATCCGCGACCCCTTCATTTACGGGTCCGGTTCCAACGCGGTGGAGATCGTGGCCGACGTGCCGGTCCACAGTTGTGTCCACTGCGAGATGTCCTTCACGGGCGAAGAGGCCGAGATCGCGAGACACAGGGCGATCTGCGAGCATCTGGGGTTGCTGACTTGCGACGAGATCCGGGCCATCCGGGACGATCACGGGCTGTCGCGCGCCGCCTTCGCCCGGCTGACGGGGTTCGGCGAGGCGAGCCTTGCTCGATGGGAGCGCCGGGAGGTGGTCCAGACCGCGTCCAGCGACCGGTACCTGAGGCTGCTGCGTCACCCGGAGGTCATGCGGAGATTGAAGCGGTTGGTGGGCGAGGAGTCAACGAGCCAAGACCAGGTCGCGCGAGCCGCCTTCGGAAGACCATCCAGACAGTCGATCGCGGAGAAAACGAAAGCGTTACAGGCCCACCAAAGGGATCGTCTCCGCAATGAGGCGACGGGATTCAGCCCGACGCCTGGGCACGCGGCCTGATGCACGTCGTTACCTTCTATTCCTACAAGGGCGGGGTTGGGCGGACGCTGGCGCTGCTTAACGTCGCCAACGAGTTGGCCGACTCCGGCCAAAAGGTGCTGGTGGTCGACTTCGACCTGGAAGCGCCCGCCATCCGTCCAGACAGTTGGAGGCGACAGGATCCACCTGGCGGCGACGGTGCGGGTTCGGTTGACGCTGGGGGAGCCGGGGGTGACGAAGACAACTTGCCGTTTTGGATCGACTCCCTGGAAGTCAAACGCCCGAAACCGGACCACCCCGGCATTGTGGAGTTTGTCGCCGACTATCTGGATACGATGTGCGTTCCACTCGCCGAGGACTACGTCACGGACGCGACGCCGGAGTCCTGCCAGGGTGAAATCCATCTCATGCCGGCCGGCCGCTCAGACAAAAATTACGGCCGGCGACTAAGCCGGATCGACTGGAACAGACTGTATCGGGAGCGCGACGGCTATGTGATGTTCGAAGACCTGCGGGCGCAGTGGGAAGAACTTGACTTCGACTATGTCCTGCTGGATTCACGGACCGGCCTGACCGATATCGGCGGGATCTGCACACGCCATTTGCCGGACGCGGTCGTTGCCATCTTCCGCCCGGACGATCAGTCGCTGCGCGGAACAAAAAGGATCGTAGAAGCGATTCGAGCGGAAAAGAAGGAGACCATTCGGCGCAAGCATCCGATTTTCCTGCACTTTGTGATGGCCGGGATCCCGGACGCCGACGACGAACACGGACATCTCAAACGCCGCCGCCAGCTTTTCCGACGCGAGCTCCGCATGTCCAGGAGCATGTCCAGGAGAGACCCGCTCGAAGTCCGGCACTACCAGAGCATGGATCTCCTGACACAACCCATATATACCGATGTGCGTCCGCGTACCCGCCTTGCAAAATCCTTTCAGGAACTCGCGCGGAGGATCCGGGCACGGAATCCGGCAGACAAGGACGGAATCCTGGAATACCTGAAGCGGGACCCGGACCCATGGGATGATCCGGAGGGCGACCACCTCAAGAGAATTCGAGAAGATCATCCCGACGACGTTGAGGTGATTGGTGAGTTGGCCAGGCAGTATCACAGCAGGGGACAGATCCAGGAAGCGAATGAGCTTCTGGAGGAGATTGCACGGTTGGGAGCCTTGACCCCCGATCAGTGCATCCGACTGGCGGATTTGCGACATGCCACCGGAGAACGCGATGGCGCGCTGGAAGCTCTGCACCACTTCTTCCGAGAATCGGAGTTCGATCGCACATCGGAAGATCGGTCGCACCTGTCGCTGGTCCGGCGAGGTCTCAGTTTGTTGGAAGCGATGAGTGTGGACTGCGTTCCCTATGTGGACGGAAGTCCCGTCGTGGCAAGCCTCTCGTCATTCGAGCAGGTACTAATCGCGAATCGCATGGATCGTTCCGTTGCAGAGCAGAGAGTGGCGATCGGAATTCTCGAGCCATTGAGTGTGGAACAATCGGTGGAAGACCTGGGTCCGGAGTGGCAACTCGCCCTTGCCCGCGTCGCCGTTGGCGACTTCCATGGTGCTGCGAAGTACTACGAATCCGAGCTGCGCGACGCCGAATCACCACCCGTTGCCGTCGCCTTCAACCTTGCCATGGCCCGCTGGGGTGCAACCGGACTGCCCGATGCCCGTGACTTTGCGCGAGCGGTGGACATTCTGGAAGCCGAGGACGACACAACCTGGCTTGACCGCAATGCCAACGGCCTCCAGGCCATTGCCGTTGCAAAGTGGTTCGGCAATCAACCCGAACGGGCTGTTCGCTACCTGGCACAAGCCGAAGGCATCATCCGAAACAAACGCGAAGAAAGTAGTTGCTGGTCCTTCACCCGCGTCCCACGCGACGTCTTCCTGGAGCACTGCGAGGAGATTCGTCGCCTCTTCGCCGGAGAAGATGTCAAGCCAGCGTTCATGCGATTGGTGGACGAAGCTTCGGAGTAGCGATTCCCCCCCTACGGCACCAACCGCCTCGCCCGCGGCCGCACAATGAACAATCCCTCCCGCCGGCTGGAGAGCAACACCGTGCCGCTCTCGAAGTAGGGATAGACGCTCCAGGTGCCGTCGAAGCCGGCCTCGTCCGGGCCCCACGGGGTGGTGTCGAAGTAGCCGAGCTCGGTGGGGTTTTCGGGGTCGCTGATGTCGAGGACGCGCAGGCCGGCGCGGTTGTTGGACATGAAGAGCCGGTCGCCGCGGACATAGAGGTTGTGGTCGGTGGCGCGCGTTGGGTTCATGTATTCGCTGACCAGGAGGGGATCGTCGAGGTCTTCGAGATCCCAGATCAGGGTGCGGGTGGCGCCGACCAGGTTGCCCACTTCGTCAAGTTCGTCGTTGGAGTAGAAGTAGCGGTGGTCTTCGGTCAGCCAGCCCTGGTGCGCATAGGCGACATTGGGATAGTCCGCGGCGGCGATTGCGACGGGATTGTCCTTGTCGGTCACATCGGCCACCGAGAGCGCGGTTTCGTTGGAGTTGACGCAGATCTCGCGGCCCGTGTAGTCCTCGTCGGGGCCATGATAGACCACGCATTGGGTGTCGTGCGAGTTGCCGGTGTTGCGCCTGCCGGTGCCTTCGTGCGCAAAGCAACCGGCGAAGACGGGATTGAGGGGGTCGTTGATGTCCACCATGTGGGAACCGCCGCCGCAGCTTTCGCCGCCATCCGACGAGCCCACCAGGTAGGCGAAGCCGGTTTCCTCGTTGATGGCGATGTTGTGCGAAGACGCGATTCCGTTGTATATCGCGGTGGCCTCGAAGTCGCGCGGCTCGGTCACATCGCGCAGTTGCGTGAGATCGAAGATCTGCATGCCGTGCCGGCCGGCGCCGTCCGCAACCACAAAGGCATGATCGCGAAAGACCTTCATGTCGCGCCAGGTGTTGGCCCGGCTGCCCTCGGTCCTGGACAGATTGCCCAGATACCGCGGATTGGCCGCATCGGTCACATCGACGAAGGAGGTGCCGTCCATCCGTCCCACCAGCGCGTATTCCCGTCCCGTTTCGGGGTCGGTCCACCCCCACACATCGTTGAGACGCGCGCCGCGGATCCCGCCCAGATCCTCCCAGGGGACGAAGGACAGCAGATCGACGTGGTCGCAGTCGTAGCCGGCCGCGCCGCCATCGTCGCAGAGCACTTCGCCGCCGCGGATTGCGGGCAGCGGATCGTGATCGACGACGAGCCGGGCCGAGTGGGTCCACAGATCTCCCTCGCGCACGAGAACGTTGACGGCGCCGAGCCCGAAGTCCGCCCCGGGATCGCCGAAGGCCGCGACATCTCCGTCAAGGACGAAATTCCGGCTTCCTACCATGTCGAAGATGCTGCCCGCATCCTCGGGAAGCGCCAGCGTTTCGCCGCGCGCCCACATGCCGTCGCCGGCCAGACTCCAGAGCGAGAGAACCCGCTCGCCACTTCTCCGCGTCGCCGCCACCGCCAGCTCCGAAGCCGACGCGAGCAGCGCAGACCCGAAGTCCGCCATCTCGTCTCCGCCCGCGATCGTCTGCACCGGCTCCGCGCCGCCGTTCGCCAGATCCGCCAGCCGGTACACGTTCACCCGGCTCTCGGCTCCCCGGCCCGTGCCCACCAGCAGCATCCCTCCCGCATGCGCCAGCGATCTGCCGAAGCCGTCGTGCACCGCCGGTTCGGGGGCGTGCAGCGACCAGACCTCCGACCACTCGCTGCCGCTCGGCGCGAAGGCCCGCACCGATCCCGGCTCCCGTTCATGCGCGGACTCCCCCGCGACGACCATGCCGTCGATCACCAGAACCGCGCCGCCGAAGGACTGCGCCGGGAGGCCGGCCGGAATGGCGAGCGCAAGGGCAAGCAGGGCGAAGAGGTGGGGAAGGGGGGAGGACGAAAGGGCGAAGGCGGGAGAAACCACGGGGGAAGCGTTGGCGCGCATGACGGAACCTCGGTCGGCGTGGAGGGCGGAAAACGGCAGGGGCTGCGGGGGAAGCGACGAATCGGACCGACCGCCCGGGTCGCCCACTCGTCACCTTCCCATTTTCACCGTACCAATTAATAGCACCGAGAGGGACGGAACGCACCCGAATGCGGGGGGTCGCGGCCGGAGCGTGCGGTTGGCGGTCCCCTCACTTACCGCGCCTGATCCGGGGCGAGCGCGCCCGAACGCGCGCAGTGCGGGCATCTCCGACCGGTTGCGACGAAGTGCGCACCAAGGGCCGGCTTCGCCACTACCGCACCCGCAGCACGAAGAGGCCTTCGTCCCGGCTCGATACCAGCACATTTCCGCTGGGCAGAAAGGGATAGACTCCCCACGCCCCCCCGGCCCCCCTCTCCCTCTCGGCGACGTCCTCGGCACCATCGTCCCGCACCGTCACGAAATACCCGATCTCAACCGGTACAATCCTCTCGGCGGAATCCCGACCTTCGGAGAGGGCCCGCGTTCCGGAGATATCCAGAACCCGCAGTCCGCCCCGGTTCGCCGCCAGGAAGAGCCGGTCGCCGCGAATGAGCAGATTGTGATCGGTCGCCGGGCTGGGCCCGATGTACTCGGCCACCAGCACGGGCTCGGCGAGGATCTCAAGATCCCAGACCAGGATCCGGGTTCCCGCCACCAACCCCTGAAGCTCGTCCAGCTCGTCGGTGGAGTACAGGTGGCGGTGGTCTTCCGCCAGCCAGCCCTGGTGCGCGTAGCCCATCCCGGGATAAGCGGCCTCTCCAACTACGATCGGCGTTCCGGGATCGGTCAGGTCGGCCACCGAAACCGCCGTCTCGTTGAACCCGATGCAGATCTCGCGTCCCAGGTAGGCGGCGTCCGGCCCCCGGTAGAGGACGCAGTGTGCGTCGTGCGTCCGGCCCAGTCCCCGCCGGCCCGTGCCGCGGTGCGCAAAACACCCCATTGGGACCGGAGCGAGAGGTTCGTTCAGATCGACCATCAGCAATCCCGGGCAGGCGTGTTCGCCGTAGCTGTCGGCCAGGTACGCGATCCCCGTCCCGGAGTTGATCGCCAGATTCATCGCTGTCGCGATTCCCCTCCAGATGGCGTCGGGGACGAGTTCGTGCGGAAGAGCGGTCCGCGATCGGCCTTCGAGTTCCCGCAACGCCGTCAACTCCAGTACCTGCATGCCGCGGGGTTCAGAGGGTCGCGGAGTGTTGGCGACGACGAAGAGGTGTCCGGCGTGGGTCTTGAGGTCGCGCCAGGGGGAAGGAGTGTGGGCGACGGCGCCGGCGAGGTTTCCGATCAGATGCGTTTCCGCCGGGTCGGTCACATCGACGATTGCGGTGCCGTCCGTGCGGCCCACGAACGCATACTCCCGCCCGGTCAGGGGATCGGCCCAGCCCCACAGATCGTTGAGGCGGACACCTTCGTCGCCGCCCAGTTCGCGGGGGCTGAGGACGGCCAGCAGATCGATGTCGTGGCAGGCGAATCCGGCCGCACGGCCATCGGTGCAGCGAACGGGTTGGGCGGAGAGTTGCAGCGGGGGAAGGGAAGCGGTGGCGGCGAGGACACCGGCCAGGTACCCAATGGCGGCGCCGAAACGCGATCGCGGTTGGGGCGTCGGGGGCATGGCGGGAACTCGTCGGAGGCGAAGCGAGGATGCGGCGCTGGGGGATGGGAGGACTACCCGCGGCGGCGGTGGGGGTTCCGCGGCGGCGATCGCCCCGGCCGCGCCGTCCTTGCCCGTCCCGCCCCGGTGCGGCAGCGTTCCCGGATGCCCATCGTCCCCGCCCCCCGCCCGGGCCACCCCTTCTTCGGCGGCGCGCCCCTGCTCATTGCCCACCGCGGCGGCGCCGCGCTGGCCCCGGAAAACACCATGGCGGCCTTTCGGCGGGCGGTCCACCAATGGGGTGCCGACATCCTGGAGCTGGACGTTCGTCTCACCGCCGATGATCGCCTGGTGGTGGTGCACGATCCGACCGTGGACCGCACCACGAACGGCAGCGGGGCGGTGCGGGCGCTCGCCTGGTCGCGGCTGCGGCGGCTCGATGCGGGCCACAACTTCCGGAATCCGCAGGGGGAGCGCTCCTGGCGTGGCCGCGGCGCCCGCTTGCCGCTCTTTGCCGAGGTGGTGGCCGCATTTCCGGACACGCGCATCGTGGTGGAGCCGAAGGCGCGCGAGGCCGCTGCCCCGCTCCTGCGCGAAATCCGGGCCGCGCGGGCCGAGGAGCGCGTCCTGATCGGGGCCGAGCGGGAGTCGAACCGGGGTGGGGCGAGGGGGTACGGGGGCCCCTGGGGCGCGTCGCGTCGCCAGGCGGCGCTCTTCTGGTGGCTGCATCACCTCGGTCTGGCCGGACGATTTTTCGCTCCCGCCGCGGACGGCTTTCAGCTTCCGGAGTGGTCGGGACAGCTGCACGCGGTGACGCCGAAGCTGATTCGGGCCGCCCACGCCGCCAATCTCCCGGTCTTCGTCTGGACGGTGAACGACCCCGGCGACATGCGGCGACTGCTGGATTGGGGGATCGACGGCATCATGACCGACCGGCCCGACCGGCTGGCCGCGGCGCTGAACGAACTCGCCGACCGCCCCCTCCCCCCCGGCCCCCCCCCCGCAGCTCCCGGCCTCCCCCGCACGACCCCCACCCGCACCCCCGCATCCACCACTCCCACCACCCCCACCCCCACCCCCGCGCCATGAGCGATCTCGACGCGCGCTTCGCCGACCATCTCCGCGCATCGGGGCTGCTCAACGGCATTGATGCGGCCGTGGCGGGCGTCTCGGGCGGCGTCGATTCGATGACGCTCCTGCACCTCCTCCGGTTCGGTCCGGCCGCCGCCGCCCTCGACGGGATCACGGTCCATGCGGCGCACATCGACCACCGCATGCACGAAGGCAGCCGCGCCGAGGGCGCCCGGGTCGAAGCCGCCTGCGCGCGCTGGGGCGTTCCCTTTCACCTCCTGCGCGCCCCGGAACCGGTCGCCTCGGAGGCCGCGGGACGCGAGTTGCGCTACGCCTTCCTCGAAGATGTGCGGAGCGGTCTCCCGCCCCGCGCGGCGACGCTGACCGCGCACACCGCCGACGACCAGGCCGAAACGGTGCTCTTTCGCGCCGCGCGGGGAAGCGGACCGGCGGGTCTGGCGGGAATCCGGGCGGTGCGCGCGCCCGGGATCGTGCGTCCCCTCCTGAGCTTTCGCCGCAGCGAGATCGCGGCTTTCGCGGCGGCGCGCGGCGTTCCCTTCCGCGACGACCCGACCAACCGGGAGGTGCGCTGGACCCGCAACCGTCTGCGCCGCCAGATCCTCCCCGCGCTGGAGGCGGCGGTGCCCGGGGCGGGTCGTGCGCTGGCCGCGCTGGCGGGCACCATGCAGCTTCACGCCGCCGCCCTCAATGAACTCCTCGACGCCGAAATTGCCCGGCTGGCGGCCCATCCCCCGGCGCCCGCCGCGCCCGCCCCCGCAACGGCCGATGAACGCAACGCCGACCACGACCAACCCGCGCCCGAATCGCCCCCGGTCCCCGGGTCCCCCTCCTTCGCCCTGTGCCGCGACGCCCTCCTCGCCCTCCCCGATCCGGTGCTGAACCTGGTCCTGCGCCGGGCCGTCGCCCGTCTCGGCGGCCAGTGCGGGCGCCGCGCCACCGCTCTCATGATCCGCTTCGTCCGCGATTCCCCGAGCGGCCGCCGCATCGACGTGGGGGCCGGTCTGGTGCTGGAACGCGACCGCGCGATCATCCGCCTCCGCCCCGCCTCCGCTCCCCCTCTCTCCCCGCCCCGCCCCGATTCGGTATCCTTCAAGCCATGAATTCCACGCGAACCACGAATTCCACGCGCCCGGTCCGCACTTCGCCCGGGGCGGCCCGCCGTCTCCGCGCCCGGCGTCTCCATGCCCCGCGTCTCCGCCGCGGACGTCCCTGCGCCCCGCCCCGCCACGACCTGCCCGCAACGGTGGCCCATGCAGTCGCCGTCGCGTAGGGAACCCGGGCTGTCCGGCCAGCTTGGCGGCCGCCCCCTCCGCCGCGTCGTCTATTCCGCCGATGCGATCCAGCGCCGGGTTGCCGAGCTCGGCCGCGAAATCGCCGACTGCTACACCACCGCCGACGAACTCCTCGTACTCGGCCTCCTCAAGGGGTCCTTCATCTTCGTGGCCGACCTGGTCCGCGCGATCCCGCTTCCCGTGCAGGTGGATTTTCTCACCGCATCCAGCTATGGCGCGGGCCGCGTCAGCAGCGGCGACATCCAGCTCCGGAGCAACCCCGCGACCTCGATCGAGGGTCGCAACATCGTTCTGGTCGAGGACATCGTCGACAGCGGCAACACGATCCGGCATGTCATGCGGGTTCTGGCCGACCAGGCGCCGGCCAGCCTCGAGCTCTGCGCCCTCCTGCACAAGCGCACCGTCACCCTTCCCCACGAGGCGCGATGGGTGGGATTCGACGCCCCGGGGGAGTTTCTCGTCGGATACGGGTTGGATTTTGCGGAGGACTTTCGGCACCTTCCCTGCATAGGAGCCATCTGACCGGACCACAACCGAGCAAGCCGGGAAGCCACCCAGCCAGCCGGCCACGACCGAGCAAGGACCAGGCATTCATGTCGGAGCAGCCACAGAAGACCCCGAAGAAGGACACGCGCAACCGGCGTCTTCCGCGCACGGCCACGCTCTGGTTCCTCTTTGCCCTCCTTTCCCTTCTCGCCTTTCAGTTCATGCGCGGGAACGACCGCGGCGGCGGCGAGGTCAGCTACACCGAACTCCACCGCCAGATCGAGAGCGACAACGTCCTGAAGGTGACCTTCCAGGGCGACACCCGCGTCGAAGGCGAGTTCCGCAACACCGTCACCATCGACGAGAGCGACGTCACGGAGTTCCACACCCAGCTCCCCTCCGCCGAGGTCACCGACGAGCTCTCCGATCTCATGCGCGCGCACGGCGTCGAGATCACGGCCCGGCCGCGCGGTCCGGGAATCGGCACATACATGTTCTCGATCATCCCGGTCTTCCTCTTCATCGCCTTCTGGATCTGGATGCTGCGGGCCATGCAGAGCGGGGGCAACCGGGCCTTTCAGTTCGGGCGTTCGCGGGCGCGGCTGATCAGTCCCGACACGCCGCAGGTCACCTTTCAGGATGTGGCCGGGGCCGAGGAAGCCAAGCTGGAGCTCGAGGAGATCATCGAATTCCTGAAGGATCCGCCGCGGTTTTCGCGCCTGGGCGGGAGACTGCCGAAGGGGGTGCTGCTGGTGGGCCCGCCCGGAACCGGCAAGACGCTCCTGGGGCGCGCGGTGGCGGGAGAGGCGGGTCGTCCCTTCTTCCAGATGTCGGGATCGGATTTCGTGGAGATGTTCGTCGGGGTGGGGGCGTCGCGGGTGCGCGATCTCTTCGAGCAGGGGAAGGCGCATGCGCCCTGCATCATCTTCGTGGACGAGATCGACGCAGTGGGACGGCACCGGGGCGCGGGGCTGGGCGGGGGGCACGACGAGCGCGAACAGACGCTGAATGCGCTGCTGGTCGAGATGGACGGCTTCGAGGCGAACGAGGGGGTGATCCTCCTGGCCGCGACCAACCGTCCCGACGTGCTGGATCCGGCGTTGCTGCGTCCCGGCCGCTTCGATCGCCAGGTGGTCGTCGATCTTCCCGATGTGAAGGGGCGCGAGGGGATCCTGCGGGTGCACGCCAAGAAGCTCCCCCTGGAAGAGGATGTGGAACTTTCGCTGATTGCGCGCGGAACGCCGGGCCTGAGCGGCGCCGACCTCTCCAATGTCTGCAACGAGGCCGCATTGTTCGCCGCGCGGCGGGGGGTGGAGCGGGTGGCGATGGAGGACTTCGAGCAGGCGAAGGACAAGGTCATGCTGGGAACGGAACGCCGCAGCATGGTGCTCACCGACGCGGAGCGGCGCCTGACCGCATTCCACGAGGCGGGCCATGTCGTGATCGCGGTCAAGGTTCCCGGGCTGGATCCGGTCCACAAGGTGACGATCGTGCCGCGCGGCCGGGCGCTGGGTCTCACCGCCTCGCTGCCCGAGGAAGACCGCCATTCCCACACGCGGGACTGGCTGAACGGTCAGTTGGCGATGCTCTTCGGGGGAAGGGTGGCGGAGGAGCTGGAGTTCGGGCTGGAGAAGGTGACGACCGGCGCCGGCAACGACATCGAGCGCGCGACCGCGATGGCGCGGCGCATGGTGACCCGCTTCGGGATGTCCGACCGGATCGGCCTGATGGCGGTGGGCGACTCGGAGCAGGAGGTCTTCCTGGGACGCGAGCTGGTGCAGCGGCGAGAGGTGTCCGACTACACCGCGCGCAAGGTGGACGAAGAGGTGAAGCGGATCCTGGACGAGGCGCATGGCCGCGCGCGGCGGATCATCGATGCGAACCGGTCGCTCCTGGCCGATCTGGCGAGTGCGCTGCTGGAGCGCGAAACGCTCGACAGCGTCGAGATCCGGATGCTGGTGGAGGGCAGGGAGCTGCCGCCGCTCCGGAGCGACTTCGAGGAGAACGGCAAGGAAGAGGCGGAGCTGCCGGGTGCGGCCGAACCGGCCACGGCTCCGAAACCCGGACTCGGGAGCGCGGAACCCCTTCCTTCCCCCGGCTGATCCTCTCCGGGCCATCCCGGAACGGCCGTTGCGGTCCCACGGCGCGCCCCGAAAGGAACCGCCGCTACGAAAGCCGCACGGGAGCGGTCAGGCCCGGCGACGAGGGCAGCATCCGTTCAAGCAGTTGGCGCAACCGGTCCTCCCCCACTCCGATCTCGATCGTGCCGGCGGAGCAGACCGAGATCCGCGCAGTCTCCTCGCTGACCACGATCACCACCGCGTCGGTTTCCTCGCTCAGCCCGATCGCGGCCCGGTGGCGCGTCCCCAGCGAGCGGTCCCGCACCGGATTCTGCGTCAGCGGAAGGATCGCCCCCGCGGCGGTGACCCGGTCCCCCACCACGATCACCGCGCCGTCGTGGAGCGGCGACTGCGGCGAAAAGATCGTTCCCAGGAGAACCGGAGAGAGCGTCGCCTCCAGGCTGCGTCCGGTGCTCGCGTACTCGCGCAGTCCGATCTCGCGCTGCACCGCCACGATCGCGCCGGTTCCCGCGGCCGCCAACTGGGTCGCCCCCTCCACCAGACGGTCGATCAGCCGCGTCTCCCGCGGGGAACCGATCAGCCGCATGAGCGGACTCTGGCCGAGCCGGGCCAGGGCGGCGCGCATCTCGGGCTGGAAGACCACCAGGGCGGCGATGGCCCCGTACTGGAGCAACGCCTCGATCAGGCGGCGAATCAGGGAGAAGCCGGCGACGACCGCCCCGAAGTAGAGGAGGGCGAGCAGGGCGATCCCGAGGAGCATCTGCATGGCGCGGGTCTGCCGGATGAGAAGCAGAATCCGGTAGATCAGGACCGTCACGATCGTGATCTCCACCAGGTCCGTCCACCCGGGGATCAGGAACTGCAGCTGCCGCAGGAATCCGTTCATGACCCTCAAGATGGGCACACCGCCCCGTCACCGGAAGGCGGCCCCCGGCGGACCCGTCGTTGACGCGCGCGCCCAACCCGCCTACATTGCCCCCGATTCCGCACCCGACCGATCACGGCTCAACCGGAGCAGACCGTGGGCAGCAACAACTTCGATCTCCTCACCCTCTTCGCCGACGGCGGCCTGATGATGTACCCGCTCGTCATCTGTTCTCTCATCGGCCTCGGCGTCATCATCGCGAAGGCCTGGACTCTCTGGGTCGCTCACCGGAGCGCGTCGAAGGTGATCGGAGCGGTCGAGGACGCGGCGATGGACGGGCGCGTGGACGAGGCTGCGGCGATCGCGGCCTCCACGCCCGGTCCCGCGGCGGCGATCCTCCTGGCGGGGCTGCGCCGGATCCGGAATCTCCGGGTGAACAGGGGCGAGATCGAACAGGTCATCTCCACCACGGGGGCGATCGAGCTCAGCTTCCTGGAGCGCGGTCTCGTCATCCTCGCGACGATCGCCAATGTGGCCCCGTTGATGGGATTCCTCGGAACGGTGGCGGGCATGATCCTCGCCTTCGAATCGATCGCCGCGGCGGGCGATGTGGATCCGGCGACGGTGGCGGGCGGGATCAAGGTGGCGCTCCTCACCACGGCGGCGGGGCTCACGATCGCGATCCCGGTCAACATCGGCTACAACTACTTCGTGTCGCGGATCGACAAGCTGATCGTCGACATGGAGGAAAGCACCCAGAAGATCCTCAACATCGCCTGGGATCTGGAGCGCTCCGGCCGGTTGACGGTCGTCGCCACCTGATTCGGCGGCGATCGGTTCAACGGTGACCAGGTCGGCAGCGATCAGGAACCTTTCCCCCGGGGCGCGGCCGGGCCGCCCCGCCGACAGGGCACAGGGGAACTTTTCGGACCCGGCGCGGTAACAGCACCGATCACACCGGCGGCAGCCAACGGAAACGGGAGAAGCAGAAAAATGGCGGTTCTCGGCGGCAAGAAATCCAAGGTCTCCGACGAGATTCCCTCCTCGTCGATGGCCGACATCGCATTCCTCCTCCTCATCTTCTTCCTGGTCACCACGACCTTCCCGAAGGACAAGGGGCTCAGCATGGTCCTGCCGGAGCAGGGCGAGGAGGTGGAGGTCAGCCAGACGAACATCCTCCACATCATCATCAATCCCACCGGGGCGGTCACGATCCGGCGCGGCGAGAGCCAGCAGGAGCAGACGGTGCGCCCCGACGACGTGGAGTCGATCTGGCGGCAGGATGTGGCCGAGAACGAGAATCTGATCGCGGCGGTCAAGACGCACCCCGATGCGCCCTACCGCTTCATGGTCGATGTCCTGGACGCCCTGCAGTCGGCGGGCTCCGAACGCATTTCCCTTCAAATCCTGGAGTAGCTCACCATGGGTCTCAGAGGCGGCAAACTCGAACGCAAGTCCAAGGCCTCGCAGGAGATTCCCTCCTCGTCGATGGCCGACATCGCCTTTCTCCTCCTGATCTTCTTCATGGTCTCCACGGTCTTCCAGAAGGACCGCGACCGCGAAATCGAGTGGGCGCAGGCGGAGGCGACCGAGAAGATCGACCAGAAGCAGAAGAACATCCAGAACATCTGGATCGAGACGAACGGCGACGTCTTCATCAACGACCAGCCGTTGCCCATGGAGGAGGTCAGCGACCTTATCAGGCCCATGTACGCGAGCAATCGCGAACTGGTGGTCTCGATCCGTTCCGATCGGGACGCGCCTTACCGATACATCGACGCCGTGCAGCAGGAGCTGGTCTCGGCGGGTCTTCTCAGGGTCGTATTCGCGACCGAACTGGAACAGGACATGACAAGGGAGAGACGATGAACGAGCCGACGACAACCGTGGACCCCCGGGCCGAGAGCGCGAACGATCGCTTCAAGAGCGACTTCTCCTCGTGGTTCTGGGGATCGATGATCGCCGCCACCGCGCTGCACTTCGCCCTCTTCGCCCTCCTTCCGGAGATGGAGGCGGAAGACGTGAGCTTCGCGATGGAAGACATCCCCATCATCGACATCCCGCCGGAGGTCGAGATCCCGCCGCCGCCCGAGGCGATTCAGCGTCCGGCCACCCCGGTGGTGACGACCGCGACGATCGACGAGGACATCACCATCGCGACGGTGACCTTCGAGGACAACCCGGTGGAGAATCTGCCCCCGCCGCCGGACGAGGTGGAGACCGACATCTCCGCCGCGCCGGTATTCGTGGTGACGACGGTGAAGCCCGGCCTGATCAACGGCGACGAGCTGCAGCGGGCACTGGAACGCGAGTATCCTCCCCTGCTGCGCGATGCCGGGATCGGCGGCACGACCATCGTGTGGTTCTTCATCGACGAAGACGGGGTGGTGCAGAACCAGCAGGTGCATACGAGCTCCAACCACCAAGCGCTGGACGAGGCGGCGTTGCGGATCGCGCCGGTGGCGCGCTTCACCCCGGCGTACAACCGCGACAAGAGGGTTGCGGTGTGGATTGAGCTGCCCATTACCTTCACGACGAGGTAGGCAGGCGCGGCTTCCCCCCCACCCCCCCAGCGGGAACGCCCCGCCGGCACCTTGGCCGGCGGGGCGTTCCCTTGTCCCCCACCCCCCTGCCGTTCGCGGAGTTGTCCCACGAGACGATGGCCACCCAGGAGGCATACGAGCGCACGTTGCGGGAACGGTTGCCGCGCGTCCGCGAACGGGTGGCGGCCGCCGTCCGGCGCAGCGGGCGCGAGGTCGGCGCGGCGCGGATCGTGGCGGTCACCAAGGGACACCCCGAGGGCGCCATCGAGGCCGCGCTGGCGGCCGGTCTGCGCGATCTCGGCGAAAACCGGGTGGAGGAACTGCGCCGGAAGGCGCCGCTCTTCGCGAACCGCGCCGGGTTGCGGTGGCACGCGATCGGGCACATTCAGCGACGCAAGGCGGGCGCCGCCGCCCGCCTTGCGTCGCTGATTCACAGCGTGGATTCGCTCCGCCTCGCCGAAAGGCTCTCGCGTTTCGGCGAGGCGGAGCGGCGGCGCATCCCGGTGCTGGTGCAGGTCAACGCCTCCGGCGAAGCCACCAAGGGCGGCTTCGCGGTGGCGCGCGACCTGCACGCGGCGCTGGACGAAATCGCCCGGGTGACCGCGCTGGATGGCATGCGCGTCCTGGGCCTCATGACGATGGCGCCCTTCGTCGCCGACGAAACCACCTTGCGGCGAACCTTCCGTCTCACCCGCGAAGCGCTCGGCGCGGCGGCCGCGGCGGGGGGCTTCGCGGGCCGGGAACTCTCGATGGGCATGTCCAACGACTACGAAATCGCGATCGAAGAGGGGAGCACGATGGTGCGGCTGGGCACGACGCTCCTGGGGAGAAGGCCCGGATGAGCGCGGACGAGGGCGCGCGGATGGCCGCCGGATCCGGGGGTGGCGCGCCCGGGGCGCAGACGAGGCGCGGTCGGCCGCACCGGAAAGGGACCGCATCGGCGGCGGCCCGGGACGAGATGGACCGGCTGACCGAGGCGGCGGCGGCGGTGCGGGAGGTGTGGCACGGAACGCCCCCGGTCGGAATCGTGCTGGGGACGGGGCTTGGGGAGCTGGCCGACGCGATCGAGGTCGAGGCCGCAATCGACTACGCCGAGCTTCCCCACTTTCCCCTCTCGACCGTCGCGACGCACCGGGGCCGTCTGATCATGGGCGTCCTGGAGGGGATCCGGGTCGTGGCGATGCAGGGCCGTTTCCACGGCTACGAGGGCTACACGCAGCGGCAGATCGTCTTTCCCATTCGCGTCATGCGGCTGCTCGGCGCCGGCGTCCTGGTCCTTTCGGGCGCCTGCGGTGGGATGAACCCGCTCTGGGCTCCGGGCGATCTGGTCCTCCTGGACGACCACATCAACTTCATGGGCGACAGTCCGCTGATCGGTCCCAATCCCGATGAGCTCGGTCCGCGCTTTCCCGACATGTCCGCCCCATACGACCGCGCGCTCGGCGAGAGGGCCGCGCAGGTGGCGCTGGAAGAGGGGATCGTCCTGCGAAGGGGGGTCTATGTGGGGGTTCCGGGGCCGCAGCTCGAGACCCGCGCCGAATACCGGATGTTGCGCCGGATGGGGGCCGATGTGGTGGGCATGTCCACCGTGCCCGAGGTGATCGCCGCGCGGCACATGGGAATGAGGGTGCTGGCTGTGGCCGTGGTGACCGACCAGTGCCTCCCCGACGCGCTCGAGGAGGTGGATGTGGAGCGGATCATCGCCACCGCGATGGCGGCGGGTCCCAGGGTGATCCGGGTGGTGACGGGCGTGCTTCGCTCCCTCGCCGAAGATTCCGCCCCGGCTGGCTGATGCGATATCCCGCCCTCCCCTCCTCCCGGGTCGCGCTGGAGGAGGAGATCCTGGAACGCTGGCGCGAAGAGGACACCTTCGGCCGCACCCTCGAGGCCACCGCCGACGGCGAGCCCTTCGTCTTCTTCGAGGGACCGCCCACCGCCAATGGCCGCCCCGGGCTGCACCACATCATCAGCCGCGCGATCAAGGATCTCGTCTGCCGCTACCAGACGATGCGCGGCCGCCAGGTCACCCGCATCGCCGGTTGGGACACCCACGGCCTTCCGGTCGAGCTGGAGGCGCAGAAGCGGCTCGGCATCGAGGGCAAGCACGAGATCGAGGAACGGGGAATCGCCTGGTTCAACGAGCGCTGCCGCGAGTCCGTCTTCGCCTACAAGGACGAATGGGAGCGCTTTTCGGAGCGGATCGGCTACTGGCTGGACTACTCGCGTCCCTACGTGACCTTCCACGCCGGGTACATCGAGTCGATCTGGTGGCTGCTCCGGCAAATGGCGGACCGCGGGTTGCTCTACCGGGGCCACAAGGTCGTCCCCTGGTGCCCGCGCGACCAGACGGTGCTCTCGTCGCACGAACTCTCGCTCGGATACCGCGATGTGGAGGATCCCTCGCTCTGGATCACCCTGGAGCTCCTCGACGGATCGGGCCGGCACGCGCTCGTGTGGACGACGACGCCCTGGACGCTGGTCTCGAATGCGGCGCTGGCGGTTCACCCGGAGATCGACTATGTGGAGGTGGAGGACCGGGGCAGACGGCTGGTACTGGCGCGAAGCCGCGCCCAGGCGCTCTTCGGTGCGGACCGGATTGGCGACGCGGTTCCGGCGGCGGAGCTGATCGGGGTTCGCTACCGGCGCCCCTTCGAACTGATCGCGGAGGACGCGGTGCGCGGGCGGGCCTGGGAGATCGTCGCGGGCGACTTCGTTTCGGACGAGGAGGGATCGGGGATCGTCCACATGGCTCCGGCCTACGGCGCCGACGACCATCAGGCGGGGAAGGACTTCGGGCTCGCGGTGATGGAGCCGGTCCGGACGGACGGCACCTTTGCGCCCGATCTGCCGCTCGTGGGAGGACTCTTCTTCAAGGACGCCGACGAGCCCCTGGTTCGCGACCTGGAGGAGCGCGGACTGGTTCATGCGCACACCCGCGAGACCCACTCCTACCCGCACTGCTGGCGCTGCGATTCGCCGCTCATCTACATGGCGCGCCACAGTTGGTTCGCCCGCACCTCCGCGCTGCGCGACGAGCTCCTGGCCAACAACGACCGCATCAACTGGCACCCGGCGCAGGTCGGCGAGGGGCGCTTCGGAGAATGGCTGAAGGGAAATGTGGACTGGGCGCTCTCCCGCGACCGGTACTGGGGAACGCCGCTGCCCGTCTGGGTTTCGGAGGACGATCCCGAGAACGTGGTCTGGATCGGGAGCTTCGCCGAACTGGCCGAGAAGGCGGGGGGACTGCCGGAGGACTTCGACCCGCACCGTCCCTTCATCGACGAGGTGAGTTGGCGCTGCCCCGAGACGGGCTCGGTCATGCGGCGGACGCCGGAGGTGATCGACGTGTGGTTCGACTCGGGCGCGATGCCGTGGGCGCAGTGGCACTATCCCTTCGAGAACCGGAGCGAGTACGCGCGCCACTTTCCGGCCGACTTCATCTGCGAGGCGGTGGACCAGACGCGCGGCTGGTTCTACTCGCTGCACGCCATCTCGACGATGCTCGGGCTGGGGCCCGCCTTCCGCAATGTGATCGTGAACGACCTGATCCTGGACGCGGCCGGGCGGAAGATGTCCAAGTCGCGGGGGAATGTGGTCGATCCGTGGGATGCGGTGGCCGATCATGGGGCGGATGGGGTGCGGTGGTACATGGTCACCGTGAGCAACCCCTGGCTGCCGACGCGCTTCGATCCGGCCGGGGTGAAGGAGGCGTCGTCGCGCTTCTTCGACACGCTGCTGAACAGCTATCGCTTCTTCGCGCTCTATGCGAATCTGGAGGATTGGATGCCGGGTGGAGGCGAGAGCGGCACGGACGATGAGCGTCCGGCGCGCTCGCGGCAGGAAAGTGGGCCGGATTGGACGCCGGGCACGGAGGGTGTGCGCGCGGACGATGAGCGTCCGGCGCGCTCGCGGCAGGAATCGCCTGCCCACGATGAGCGTTCTCCCCTGGATCGCTGGCTGCTCTCGCGGTTGCACCAACTGATCGGCACGGTCCGGGCCGAGCTGGACGCCTACAACCCCACCCGGGCCTACCGCGCCGTGGCCGCATTCGTGGACGCCGAGCTCTCCAACTGGTATGTGCGTCGCTCCCGTTCGCGCTTCTGGGGGAATGCCCACAGAGACGATGCGGCGGCGGCCTTCGCGACCCTCCACGAGGCGTTGCGCGTCACCGCGCTCCTCATCGCGCCGATCACCCCCTTTGTGGCCGACTGGCTCCACCGCGCGCTGACCGGCCATTCCAGCCATGCGGAGCCCTTTCCCGAGCCCGATTCGACGCTGCTCGACGAGCGGCTCGAGACCGATATGGGAAGGCTGCGCACCCTCAGCACTCTGGCCCGCGCCGCGCGCGAATCGGCGGGAATCCGGGTGCGGCAGCCTCTGGGGCGCATCCTGGCGGTCGTTCCGGGGGAGCCTCCCCCGGAGGAGATCGTGGCCATTCTGCGCGACGAGGTGAATGTCAAGCGGGTGGACTTCGCCGCCGACGCCGAGGAGCTGGCGACCCTCGTCGCCCGGCCCGTTTTTCGCGCTCTCGGCCGCCGCTTCGGCAAGCTCACGCAGGAGGCCGCGGCCCGGATCCGGGATCTGGAGGGGGACGATCTGCGAGCGGTGCGCGGGGGCGATCCGGTGCGCATCGCGGTCGGCGGCGCCTGGCACGAGGTCGGTCCGGAGGAGGTGGAGGTGATGGAGGAAGCGGCGGGGGACTGGATCGTGCGCGGCGAGGGGC
This sequence comes from Gemmatimonadota bacterium, assembly GCA_022822325.1. GTDB lineage: Bacteria > Gemmatimonadota > Gemmatimonadetes > Longimicrobiales > Gaopeijiaceae > Bin94. The sequence continues at coordinate 33,881 of JAJEBW010000037.1, forward strand.
GTTGCACCGTCGGCCTGGATCCCCGAATCGACGATGCGTTGCGCTCGGAGGGACTGGCCCGCGAGCTCGTCAACCGCATTCAACGACTGCGGCGCGATTCGGGGCTGGCCGTGACCGACCGCATCGAGCTGGGCATCGCGGGAGACCAAACGGTGCGCGCCGCCGCCCGCGAACATGGGGCCACGATCGCTCGCGAGACGCTGGCGACCCGGGTCGTGGTCGGGGAGCGCCTCGGCGCCGGCTTCGGCTTCCGGATGGAGGACCGGTTGGACGGGGAGGCAGCGGTCGTGGGCCTCGTCGTGGCCAACCGCGCGTGACCCGCCACCGCTGGACCGCCGCCGCCGATGCGACCGGTCGGCTGGACAGCTATCTCGCGGCGCGGCTCAGGCTCTCCCGCAACCGGGCGCAGGCGCTCCTGAGCGAGGGAATGGTGCGCGTGGATGGATCCGCGCCGAAGAAGTCGGACCGGGTCCTCGCCGGCCAGGAGATCGAGGTTCGCGTTCCCCCGCCCGCTCCGGCGCGCGCCGAAGCGCAGGACATCCCTCTGGAGATCGTCTTTCAGGACAGGCACCTGGTCGTCGTGCACAAACCGCCCGGCCTCGTCGTTCACCCCGCCCCCGGACACCCGGACGGCACCCTGGTCAACGCGCTCCTCCACCATGTGAGCGACCTCTCGGGAATCGGCGGCACGTTGCGGCCCGGCATCGTGCACCGGCTTGACCGCGACACCTCCGGGCTCATGATCGCCGCCAAGACCGACCCGGCGCACCGCGCGCTCTCGGCCGCGCTGAAGGAGCGGCGCATCCGGCGCATCTACCTGGCCGCGCTCTGGGGCGCGCTCGGCGACGGCGAGGTGGTGGTGGACCGGCCGATTGGAAGGCACCCGCACGACCGGTTGCGCATGGCGGCGGTGGAGGGGGGACGGTCGGCGGTCACGCGCTTCCGGGCGATGGAACGTTGGCGAAGCGCGACCCTCTGCGAAGCGCGGCTGGAGACCGGGCGCACCCACCAGATTCGGGTGCACGCCGCGTCAATCGGGCATCCGGTTGTGGGGGACGAGCTGTACGGCGCCGGTCGGGAGAGGGGCTTCGCCGGGCCGGACCGGGGCTGGGCGGCGGCGCTGGCGAGACGCACGCCCCGTCAGTTCCTGCACGCGCACCGGTTGGAGTTTGCGCATCCCGCGACCGGATTGACGATGAGATTCGAGGCGGAGTTGCCGCGCGATCTGGCGGGGGTGCGGGGCTGGGCGGGGGGCGAGGGGCCAACGGTGTGAGGCGGAAGGGCATCCCATTGCCCAACATTGCGAGTCGCCATTGCGACCGGGGGCCAGGCAGCCGCGCCCGCGTCGCGCGGTTGGGGCCGCCAGGCGGGGAAGGGGGACGGATGAAAGCGGGATGGATGAAGGGAGCGCGCGGGGCGACTGCGGGGCGAGGGGCGCTTGCCCTCCGGGTCCTCGCCGCGTTCGCGATCTCGCTCCCGGCCGCGGATGCCTTCGCCGGTGCGCCGGTCCCCTCCGGGCCACTCCACGCGACCGCCGCCTCGTCGGCTCCGGCGCTGCGGCACGCATTCGGGAGCGGGATTGCGTCTCGGGATCCGCGCGCCCTCCAGAGCTCGCCCGTCCCCCGGAACCCGCCTGTTCCCCAGGACCCGCCTGTCGCCGGGAAGCCGTCCCTCAACCAGGACCCTTCCCCTTCCCAGAACCCTCTCGCCGCACCCTGGCGCGCAATCGTCGGACGGACCGTAACCGCTCGCTACCAGGGCCGGGACTCCGCTCGTGCGCACCGCGCCGTCGCCACGATCGATGCCCTCGGGCCGCTGCCGGCTCTGGGCGAAGGCAGCTTCCATGCCCTCCTGACCGTGGCCCCGACGCGCGCGGCGATGGACACTCTGGTGGGCGGCCGCGTTCCCGAGTGGGCCGGGGCGGTCGCGATCGCCGACCGCATGGAGATCATCGTGCCGAGCGGACGGTGGTGGCCCGGCAATCGGACCGAAGAGGTGCGGGTGCTGCGTCACGAATGGGCGCATCTCGCGCTGGCCCACCGGATGGGCCGCCTGCGAATCCCCCGCTGGTTCAACGAGGGCTACGCCGAATGGGCCGCGGGACGCTGGGACGAAAATGGCGGCCTGCGCCTCGCCATCGCCCTCGCTTCCGGCAGTGCGCCCCCGCTGGATTCGATCACCCTGGCCTGGCCGCGCGACCCCGTCCCCGCCTCCGCCGCCTACCTGCTCTCCGCCTCGATGATTCAGTACCTGGTCCAGTCCAGTGGCACGGAGGGGCTGGAGGCTTTCCTCGCGCGCTGGAAGGAGCGCGGATCCTTCGACGACGCGCTGCGGATCGTCTATGGGGCCACACCCGGTCAGATCGAGGCCGACTGGCGCACATGGGTGCGGCGGCGCTACGGCTGGCTCATGGTGGTGTCGCACTCGGCGGTCTTCTGGTCGGCTCTGGCAATGGCGCTGGCCGCCATGTTCCTCTACCGGCGTCGCTACCGTCGCATCCAGTTGGCCCGGCTGCGCGCCACCGAACCTCCCGACGCACCCTCCTGGTGGACCGCGCCCGACAATGATTCTCCCGGCGGGGTTGACCGCCCTTCGCCTTCCCGGTAGCCTCCTCTTCGGCGGCGCTTTTACCGACAACCCCTCAGGTTTCCCGCGCACGGACTTCGCGCATTTTCGGGCTCACGACTTCAGATGGCAGGGTTTCGCATGGCAAGACCAGGAACGCGGCGCGGGGGATCCACCCTCCAGTTCTCGAAGATCAATCTCTGGTTCGCGGCGGGCGGGCTGGCGGCGATCGCGCTCGGCTACATTCTCCTGGCGCAGGGGTCGATCACGGCCGCGCCGGTGTTGCTGGTGCTGGGCTACGCGGTGCTCCTGCCGCTGGCGATCATCCTTTAGGGGAAGCAAGCATGACGGGAATTCGGACGCATCCGGCGCCTTTCCTGGCAGCGCTCCTCTGGGTGGCGGGGCTTCCCGGCGCGGCGCAGCAGGGGGCCTGGCGCTGTCCCGCGGCGGCCGCTCTCGTGGGCGATCTCACCGGCGAGATGGCGCACGTTCGCTACCTGGCCGACGATCTTCTCGAAGGGCGCCTGGTTGCCACCAGAGGCGAGCGTTGCGCGGGGGACTACATCGCGTCGCGCTTTGCGGCGATCGGACTGGAACCCGCGGGCGACGACGGCGGCTGGTTCCAGAGCTGGACGATCGATTCCGACACTCCCCACGGCGGCGTCGTGCAGGGCGAGGCGCGCAATGTGACGGCGATTCTGCGCGGCTCCGGTGCCGAACCCCGTCAGGCCGTCATCATCGGAGCCCACTACGACCACTTGGGGTTCGGCGGCTTCGGCTCTCTTTCCCCCGACGACACCGGAACGGTCCACAACGGCGCCGACGACAACGCCTCCGGAACCGCGGTTCTGATCGAAGCCGCGCGCGCGCTCGCCAATGGCCCTCCCCTCGCGCAGGACATTCTCTTTGTCGCCTTCACCGGCGAGGAGCGCGGACTCTGGGGATCGGCGCACTATGTTCGCTCGCCGCTTCTTCCGCTGGAGCGCACCGTGGCGATGCTCAACCTGGACATGGTGGGGCGCATCCGCGACGACCTGCTGACCGTGATGGGAACCGGGACCGCCGAGGAGTGGACCGGGATCCTGGAGGCCGCCAACGAACGCATCGCCGCCCCGCTCGATCTGCGCTTCAACAGCGACGGTTTCGGCGGCTCGGACCATTCATCGTTCCAGGCGCAGGGGATTCCGGCGCTGCACTTCTTCTCGAACACGCACCCCGAGTATCACCGCGTGGAGGACGACTGGGAGCTGGTCAATGCGGCGGGGATGGCGCGGGTGACCGAGCTGGTGACGGCGGTGACGCGCCGGGTCGTGCCGGCGACGGGGATGGCCGCGCTGACTCCGGTGGCGGGCGCGGCCAATCCGCACGGAACCGGAGCGGGCGATGGCGAATCGATGCGAAGCGGCTTCCGGGTGCGGATGGGGACCCTTCCCGACTACTCCCGCGAATCGGGCGGCATGGCGATCACCGCGGTGCGAGCGGGCAGCCCCGCCGAGGAGGCCGATATGCGGGGCGGCGACATCATTGTGAAGATCGGGCCGCACGAGATCGACGACGTGTACGACTACATGGCCGCGTTGAACGAGCTCGACCCGGGCGACGAGGTGGAGGTGGTGGTACTGCGGGGGGAAGAGCGGGTGACGGTGCGGGTAACGCTGGCGCCGGGCGACTGAAGGCGCGACCCGCAACTACTGCAGCGCGTCGCGCTACGAAGGATAGCCGGGCGCGTCAACCTCGATGAGCGTCACCCCGGGCCGTTCCCCCTGGTTCCAGATCAGAAGACGCCGGGGATTGTGCGGATCAAAGATGCCCAGGGCAGCGCCGGACACCTCGAGTAGCCACGCCTCCGCGAGGTCGCCGTCCGCACCGTAGAGCTCGAGCGAAATGCCCCGGACATCGTCGTTTCGGTCGCGAATCCGCAGCCTGCCCAGTGTCAGGGTCCGGGCGAAGCGCGTCCCAACGGCAAATCGCCCGTTACGGCCATGGTTGTGAGGCGCTGCGTCAGCAGCGCGATCTACCGGATTACCGGGCCTGCTCCGGTTGAGAAACATGCCATACCTCCAGCAAAGGTGTCCCCGCCTCGTTCCTGCGCACACCCATAAGGCGCTGGGAGTCGCCCGCTTGCGCGACAAACCCGTCCGGAGCGACGACAGTCCCGAGATAGGCGTAGTTCCGGCCGTCAAAGAGATCCCACATCACTTCGGCCTCTCCAGGGGCGTCGATCGCCGAGGCCAGATCGTCAGCGACTCCCAGGCCCCTTCGCACCCAGATCGCATTGCCGGGCGGACCGATGAAAACATCGCCGATGGCTGGGAAAGTTTCAAGAAACTCGATCTCGTCCGGGTTCGCAACCATCGTCGTCGTCGCCATGATTGCGGCAGAGACGATTGCCGACCAGCCGTCCGGGGCCTCCACAGGGTTCTTCATGTGCCCGCGCAGCCTGGTGGTGAATGACCGATCGATTCGGCGCAATGGAACGTCCCTCGCAATCTCGCCGACGACGTCGCCTGAATCCAGGTCCACTACGTGCAGGCGGTATTCCAAATCGAATCCAATGACGACACGGGATTCGGACAACTGGGCCATCACCGGCCTCGGCCGGAAGAGCTTCGTAGTCAGGAGGGCCGAGGCGTCGGTGCGCCAGATGACGCGACTGTCGTCAAGACGAACCAGCTTCAACGCCCCGGTTCCCGTGACAGCCGGCGTGAGATCCAGAGTGAGTGCCGACAGCAGGCCACCCGAGTCGAAAGCGGGCCGAACCGCCAGTTGGGAAGCCGCCAACTGGCGTGAATCCAGGACTTCCCCGTCAAGGGAGTGAAGGCTCACCCGGGACCGATCGGTAATCGCGATCGTTGATTTCGGGGAAAGCGCCAAAGATCCGGGACTGCGGAATTCACCGGGACCATCCCCGCGCGAACCCCAATGGTGAATCTTCCGGCCCCTGCGATCCCATACGGTGATTTCGTGGTTGGCCCGGTCCAGGACGACGATATCACCTGCGGGGCCGACCGCGATCGCGGAGATCGACGAGAATTCGTGGTCGGATCCCTCCTGACCCACGACGAAGCTCTCTTCCCACCGGAGCGAGAGCGAAGCAGGTTCCTGGCCAGACGACTGTGACGCGCTGACCGACGAGACGATTGCCATCAGGATCATCCTCCCGCACCCTTGGATACGGCGGTTTGTTTCAGTGTGCATCGGTTGGGGATCACGCTGGCACGAGACAGTGGGCCCGTGCGGCTTGGAGCGCGGCGATGCAGGCCCTGGTCAGCAAGATCTCCGTGCCGATGAACGGGTCGGGGAAGAGGATGTCGACGATGCTCACTCCACATACCTCCGCGGCCGCCGAAAGGGCCGCGAGGCAAGCTCAGCTTTGTGCGGAACCAGACTCGCCGATCTCCGCAGATCCAGTTTCCGGGGGAGTCGGCAGACACTCTGGAGGAAATGGAGGATTCCCTTCCGAATCGGACACCCCTACCTGAAGATTCTCAAGTAAACGGTCGTTCGGCAGACCAGCGTCGTTCGGCACGGTGAAGTCCGCGAGGGGCGCCAGATCGGTTGCGGTGACGGTCGCACCGGCTTCCTGGGCCAGGATGGCGGAGCGAACCGCTAAGGGCCCCGCACCAAACAGGCCGAGCGCGAGCACGAAAATGGAGGCGAGGGCGGAGCTGCGGTGGGGATTGGACATGGATTGGTCTCCCGGTGGGATTGAATGCCCCCGGGGAAGCTGAATGCCCCCGGGGAATGAGCACCTGAGCGACTAACGGTTTTCGCGGACATGTCAAGCTGGAGCGGTCGTCCCGCCGCCGCGCACCGCACGCCCGATCCTTCGCTCCGCGCCCGCCGGCCCGCGTTGCCGCGTCGCGATCTGAAGCGCCGTACCCAAGTGACTCCCGGTCGCGCGCATTGACGGGGCGCGGCACAACGCCGAAGCGCCATTCAGGTGGCCTGAAGCCTTGCCTGTTGCGGGCATGGCCGCCCGCCTGCGCACCGCACCGCAGCCGCGCCCGAGCCCCCCTCCCCCAACGCCCACCGCCAACCGGTTTCCGGGCCGCGGCCCCCCCGCGCGTACGTCGCGCCCGTATCCATGGGATCAGCGAGGGCGGACCAGCGCGAAGGCAAGGGGGGAAGGCGGCGCCGGCGGGAGAACGCCCCCGAAAAACTTGCGATCCCGGGCCCACACGCGCAGTATTCAGGGGTCGCGGCGTCATTTGCACAGATACCCGGATCGCAGGGACCCCGGATCGCAGGCACGGGCCCCGGTCGGTCCACCGGAACGGATTGGATGGCATGACGAAACTCGCTCCCGCGCTCCTCGTGGCCCTGGCGGTGCCGGTCGTGCTTGCGGTTCAGAGGGGCGGAGATCAGGGTGCCGGGGGGGCGTCCGGAAGCGGTTTGCCCAGCGCGCGTTTCCCGATCGCCGAATTCCGTTCCCTGCCGGCGGTCGCAGACGTCCCCGCGCACGCCGCGCCATCCGCCTCCAACCCCGAGCTCGTCGCCCAGTACTGCGTTCGCTGCCACAACGAACGCCGCCTCCTCGGCAATCTTTCGCTGGAGGATTTCGACGCGGCCAACCCGGTCGCCGACGCGCCCACGGCCGAAAAGATGATCCGCAAGCTGCGCGCCGGAATGATGCCGCCGCCCGGAGCCCGGCGTCCTGCCGAAGAGGAGATCACGGCCTTCGTGACGGCCATGGAGGAGCGGATCGACGCGGCCGCCGCGCGCGCCCCGAATCCCGGCAGCCGGAGCTTTCAGAGGCTCAACCGGGCCGAGTACGAAGCCGCCATTCGCGACCTCCTGGGGATCGGCGTCGACGCGTCGGCCTACCTGCCCAACGAGACGGTCAGCGCCGGATTCGACAACATCGCCGATGTGCAGAACCTCTCGGCCACCCTGCTGGAGTCCTACCTGACGGCGGCGAGCGAGGTCAGCCGGCTTGCCCTGGGAGACGCCGACGCGACTCCGGCCGAGGCCACCTACGAGGTCTCCCGCTACGCCGAACAGCGCGAGCACGTTCCCGGGGCGCCCTTCGGCACTCGTGGCGGGATCTCGGTCGTGCACAACTTCGTCGCCGATGGGGACTACTTCTTTCGGCTCGCCTTCCAGCATGAATCGACGGGGAACTTCTTCGGCCAGACGGCGCCCTTCGACGAGGAGGTCGAGGTGTCGATCGACGGGGTCCGGGTAGCGCTGATTCCGCTCGACCGCTGGATGCACCGCCAGGATCCGGGCGGCGTCGAGGTGGTGACGGAGCGCATTCCGGTGACCGCGGGGCCGCACCGCGTCTCGGCCGCCTTCATCAAGGTGACGGAAGGGCCGGTGGAGGATCTGACCTCGCCCCACGAATGGTCGCTCGCCGACAAGAAGATCGGCTATTCGTACGGGATTACCGGGGTGCCGCATCTGCGCGACCTGACGATCGGGGGGCCGTACGATGTGACCGGGGTGTCGCCTACGCCCGCGTGGGAGCGGGTGATGAGCTGCCGTCCCGGGAGCGCCGCCGAGGAGAGCGCCTGCGCCCGCCGCATCATCGGGGAGCTGGCGACGCGCGCATTCCGGCGGCCGGTGGAGGAGGCCGAAATCGAGGCGCTGGCCGAGCTCTACGAGGAGGGGGCCGGGGAGGGGGGATTCGAGATCGGCGTGCGGACCGCGCTCCAGGGGATTCTGGCGAGTCCCGACTTCATCTTCCGCTTCGAGCCGGTGGAGGAGGCCGAGGGCCCGGGGGGGATGCGGCCGCTGAGCGATCTGGCGCTGGCGTCCCGCCTTTCCTTCTTCATCTGGGGGGCGCTGCCGGACGCCGAACTGTTGGAGGCGGCCACCCGGGGCGAACTCTCCAGTCCGGGCGGACTCGAGGCCGAGGTGGCGCGGATGCTGGACGATCCCCGCGCGGACGCCCTGGGCGAGCGCTTTGCGGCCCAGTGGCTGCGGCTTCAGGATCTGGACAAGGTGCACCCCGACGCGCTGCGCTTCCCCGACTTCCACGAGCAGTTGAAGGAAGACATGAGGAGCGAGACCGTCGCCCTCTTCAACGCCCTGGTGCAAAGCGGCGGCGCTCTGCAGGATCTGCTGACGGCCGACCACTCCTACATGAACGAGCGGCTGGCTCGCCACTACGGGATTCCTGGCGTCGTCGGCAATCACCTCCGCCGCGTGGCCTACCCCGACGACCGCCGCCGGGGGATTCTCGGCCACGGAAGCATCCTCACCCTGACCTCGCACGCCAACCGCACCTCGCCGGTTCTGCGCGGCAAGTGGGTGATGGAGGTTCTCCTCGGCGCCCCGCCCCCCCCTCCCCCGGCCGACGTCCCCGAACTCGAAGCGACCGCCGAGGCCACCGAGGGCCGCTTCCTCACGGTGCGCGAACGGCTCGAGATGCATGCGGCCATGCCGACCTGCAACTCCTGCCACCGCTTCATCGACCCGATCGGTCTCGCGCTCGAAAACTACGATGTGACGGGGACGTGGCGGGTGCGCGACGCGAGCGTCCCGGTCGAGACGCTGGGCGAACTCTACGACGGCACCCCGCTGGAGGGACCGGAGGACCTGCGGGCCGCGCTGCTCAGGCGTTCGGAGTCGCTCGTTCGGTCCTTCGCCGAAAACCTGATGGCCTACGCGCTGGGCCGCAGAATCGAGCACTACGACATGCCCGCGGTGCGCAAGGTTGCCCGCGCGGCCGCCGAAGACGACTACCGGCTGGCCGCCCTCGTGCGCGAGGTTGTCCTGAGCGATCCCTTCCGCATGACCGGGAGCGCAACCGTGGTTGAGGACGCCGCCCACCACGAACCCGATCCGACCACGAACCCCATCCGGGAGCGAAGATGAAACATATCACTGGGATGGCCATTCCGCGGCGCACATTTCTGCGAGGAGTCGGTGCCTCGATCTCCCTGCCCTTCCTGGACGCGATGATTCCCGCGGGCCGCGGCCTGAGCGCGGGCGCCGACGGCCCGACCCGGCTGGTTGCGATCGAGATGGTGCATGGAGCCGCCGGGAGCAACGACTGGGGCCGGACGCAGAACTACTGGTCGCCGGCGCGGACGGGCCGCGACTTCGACCTGGGTCCGAGCGCGCTGAGCCCGCTGGAGCCATGGCGCGACTACCTCACGATTGTCAGCGACACCGATGTGGAGCCGGCCGAGGCGAAGAAGCCGAAGGAGATCGGGGGGGACCATTTCCGCTCCAGCGCCACCTTCCTCACCCAGTCGCACCCCCGCCAGACCGAGGGATCGGACATCTTCGTCGGGGAATCTCTTGACCAGATGTTCGCCAGGCGCTTTGGGCAGGAGACGCCGATTCCCTCGATGCAGCTCTGCATCGAGAATGTGGACCAATCGGGCGGGTGTGCCTACGGGTACGCCTGCGTCTATACCGACACGATCAGTTGGGCCTCTCCGACCGAACCGCTGCCGATGGTGCGCGATCCCCGGGTCGCCTTCGACCAGCTCTTCGGCGCGGGAGGCAGCCCCGAGCAGCGGGCGGCGCGACGGCGCGTCAACAAAAGCATCCTGGACTTCATCACCGGGCGGGTTTCGCAGTTGAAGCGCGAGCTCGGACCCTCCGACCTCGTCCGTCTCGATCGTTACCTGGAGCATGTGCGCGAGCTCGAACGCCGCATCCAGCGAGTCGAGGCGCAGAACGCGAGCGGCGAGAGGCGCGAACTGCCCGAAGCCCCCGCCGGCGTTCCCGATTCCTTCCGCGAGCACGTCGAGCTCATGTTCGACCTGCAGGCGCTGGCCTTCGCCTCGGACGCGACGCGCGTCTTTTCCTTCAAGATGGGGCGCGATTCCTCCGCGCGGGTCTTCCCCGAGAGCGGCGTCGACAAGCCCTTCCACCCGGCTTCGCACCACGGCGGCAACGAGGGCAACATCACCGACTTCGCCGAGATCAACCGCTACCATGTCGGCATGCTGCCCTACTTCTTCGAGCGGCTCGCCGGCACGATGGAGGGCGACGCGCACCTCCTGGACCGCACCATGATCATCTATGGTTCGCCGATGGGGGATCCGAATGTGCACAACCACAAGCGCTGCCCGCTCTTCGTGGCCGGGGGCGCGAACGGGGGACTGGAGGGCAACCTGCACCTGCGGGCCGCGGCGGGGACCCCGATGGCGAACGTCATGTTGAGCCTGGCGCACAAGCTCGGGCTCGACGACATGAAGAGGTTCGGGAACAGCACCTCGGATTTCTCGCTGGCGGTGTAGGAGGCGCAGGTGAGGCCGACGATGAATGCAATGCGGGACGCGGTTTTCGGACCGAGCAGTCCGTGGATAATACCGAGTGCGCTTAGGGAGCGGCGAGGCGCCGGGCTGGGAAGACGCGCCGCAGCCCGAATAGCCCAGCTATTGGGGCAAGGAGCAACGCAGAGCGCAGCGTTCCAGCGTGGATGCATCGCCGCTCGAATGCCGCTCGGTGTTTGTCCACGGGCTGCCAGGGTCGCTTCGCGGCGCGACGCGGTTTCGGGAAATGGCCGGTCTTGCCGGTGCGAGGGCGATGGATCGATGCCGTCGACCGATCGCTCGGCGCGTTCCGTTCGCCCGCTGCGGGGGATTCTCGGCGCGCTCCTGCTGCTTCTGGCGCTTCCGGCCTGGAGGGGGCCCGAGAGTCCGGTGGCCGACGCCGCCATGGCCGACGACGCGCAGCTTGTGCGCGCGCTGATCTCCGGGGGCGCCGATGTCAATGCGGCCCAGGGAGATGGGATGACGGCGCTGCACTGGGCGGCCTTCAACCGCAACGCCACTCTGGCGCGGCTGCTGCTGGAAGTTGGGGCCGGCGTGGAAGCCGGAACCCGGATCGGGAACTACACTCCGCTGCATGTCGCGGCCCGGTCGGGCGCGGGCGAAGTTGCCGAGCTGCTGCTCGAGGCGGGCGCCGATCCCGAGCGCGCGATCCTGGTGGGGGGCGGCGCGAGACCGCTCCACTTCGCGGCCGGGGCGGGGGACGAGCGAACGATCGCGGCCCTGCTCGAGGCGGGCGCCGACGTCGATGGGACCGAGGCCGCGTGGGGGCAGACGCCGCTGATCTTCGCGGCGTCGAAGGGGCGGACGGGGGCGGTGAGGCGGTTGCTGGAAGCGGGCGCCGATGCCGCGATTCACACGCGCGTGATCGATGTGGAGGCGCGGGCAGTGGCGGATCGGGTCGAGCGGTCCGAGCGCAACCGGCGCCTGCGCGAAGGGTTGCCGTGGGGACCGGAGGTGGCGGCCGAGGTCCGGCGCGAACACGACGAAACGCAGAGACGGGAGCTGGCCGAGGCCGCGTCGGCGGCGGAAGCCGAGACCCGCATGATCGAGGAGCCCGAGCCGCTCTCGTACGGGGAGCTGGTGGGGGGGCACGGAGGACTGACGGCGCTCCTGCACGCGGCCAGGGAAGGCCACATGGAGACCGCGCTGGCGCTCCTGGAGGGTGGAGCCGGGATCGATCAGGCGAGCCTGGGCGATGGCACCACGCCGATCCTGATGGCGACGATCAACGGCCACTTCGATCTGGCGATTCGTCTCCTGGAAGCGGGCGCCGATCCGGCGATCCAGAGCGATGCGGGCGCCACCCCGCTCTTCGCGGCGATCAACACGCACTGGGCGCCCAAGTCCCGCTATCCGCAGCAGCACATCTACATGCAACAGGACCACACCTACCTGGAGGTGATGAAGAAGTTGCTCGATGCGGGCGCCGACCCGAACGTGCGGCTCGCGCGCCATCTCTGGTTCATGTCCTACAACTTTGACCTGCTCCAGATCGATTCCCGGGGCGCGACCCCCTTCTGGCGGTCCGCCTACGCCCTCGACGTCGAAGCCATGAAGCTGCTGGTCCGCTACGGCGCCGATCCCGGAATTCCGACCGAGAAGGTTCCCGGCCGACGGTATCGCGGCGGCGGGGAGGACCGGCCCGATCCTTCCGGACTCCCGCCCGTGCCCGTCGGCGGTCCCGCGGTCCATCCCATTCATGCCGCTTCCGGGGTGGGCTACGGCCAGGGCTTTGCGGCCAATGCGCATCGTCACGTTCCGGATGGCTGGGTGAGCGCGGTGCGCTATCTCGTCGAGGAACTGGGCGCCGACGTGAATGCGCGCGACCACCAGGGATACAGTCCCCTTCACCATGCGGCGGCGCGGGGCGACAACGAGCTGATTCGGTACCTGGTCGAGCGGGACGCCGATGTGACGCTGGTCAGCCGCGCCGGGCAGACCACGGTGGACATGGCCAATGGACCGGTGCAGCGGATTCAGCCCTTCCCCGAAACGATCGCGCTCCTGGAGGGACTTGGCGCCGTGAACAATCACAACTGCGTGTCCTGCTGACCGGGTGTCCCGCCGATGACGAAACCGGCCCCTCCGATCTTCGCGACCGGCGCGCTCCTCGCCGCTCTGGGGACGGGTTTGCCGCATGGGTCCGCACCGCCCGGAACGACCGGCGACGTCGTGCCTGCGGGGAAGGGGGGCGAAGAGGTCGTGGCGAGCGGGATCGCTGGGCCCGACGGAGTCGCCGCGTCCGACGAGGGCGTCGAGCCGAACGGGGTGGCCGGTGCAACCGAGGCGATCGATGCGAACGAGGTGATCGACGGGTACTGCGTGCGCTGCCACAACGAGCGCCGCCTGCTCGGCAACATGTCGCTCGAGGACTTCGACGCGGCCAACGCCCCGGCGAATGGGGAGCTTGCCGAGCGCGTCATTCGCAAGGTGCGCGCGGGACTGATGCCGCCCCCCGGCTCCCGCCGTCCCGACGAGACCGATCTTCTCGCGCTGGCCCGGTCGCTGGAAGAGCAGATGGACGCGGCCGCCGCCGCGAGTCCCAATCCGGGACGGCGCAGCTTTCAGCGGCTGAACCGGGCGGAGTACGCGGCCTCGGTGCGCGACCTCCTCGACCTGGAGATCGACGCGGGCGCCTGGCTGCCCCTGGACACCAGGAGCGCCAACTTCGACAACATCGCCGATGCGCAGCTTCTTTCCCCCACCCTGACCGACGGCTACCTGCGCGCCGCCGCCGAGATCAGCCGGCTGGCGATCGGCGACCCGCATGTGACGGCGAGCGAATCCACCTACCGGGTGTCGCGCTGGGACTCCCAGAATGAACGGGCGCCCGGCGCGCCCTGGGGAACCCGCGGCGGCGTGGCGGTTGTGCACAACTTTCCCGCCGATGGCCACTACGCATTTCGCGTCTCCTTCCACCACGAAACGACGGGGGCACTGGTCGGCAATGGGCGCAACGCGCTCCACACCACCGAGGGCAATCCCGAGTTGCTCGAGATCTCGATCGACGGGGAGCCGGTGGCGGTTCTGGAGGTCAACCGCTGGATGCACACCTCCGACCCCGACGGCGTGAACATCCGTTCCGGGCGCGTTTTCATCGAGGCCGGGCCGCGCCAGGTCGCCGCCGCCTTCATCCGCCGCACCGAGGGGCCGCTCCAGGATCTGATCTCGCCGCACGACTGGTCGCTGGCCAGCACGAGCATCGCGGGGAGCTACGGCTTTACCGTTCTGCCGCATCTGCGCGACCTGGCGATCGGGGGGCCATTCGAGCCCCGGGGCGTCTCCGAAACGCCGAGCCGCGCCGCGGTCTTCGCCTGCCATCCCGGCGATGGGGCGAACGAGGCCGAAGCGCGTCTCTGCGCGTACGAGATCGTGGCCGCTCTGGGGAGCCGCGCCTACCGCCGGCCGTTGGCGCCCGAGGAGGAAGCCGCGCTGATGGGGCTCTACGATGCGGGGGCCAGGGCGGAGGGCTTCGAGGGTGGGGTGCGGTGGGCGCTCGAGGGAATTCTGGCCAGCCCGCACTTCATCTTCCGCTTTGAGGAACCGAACGGGGAGGCGGGACGGGAGGAAGCGGGGCCGGGCGAAGCGGGACAGGGCGAAACAGCGCCGGGAAGACCGGCCTACCCTGTGGGCGACCACGACCTGGCCGCGCGCCTCTCCTTCTTCCTCTGGGGAACGGGACCGGACGATGCGCTCGGCGCCGTCGCTCGGCAGGGGCGGCTCTCCGATCCGGCCACCCTGGAGTCGCAGGTCCGCCGAATGCTGCGCGATCCCCGTTCGGCCGCCCTCTCCACACGCTTCGCCGCCCAGTGGCTGCGGCTTCAGGATCTGGAGCGAATCCAGCCCGATGTCCGCGTCAATCCCGACTTCGACGAACCGCTCAAGCGCGCCATGTTGCGCGAGACCGAGATCTTCTTCGACCACCTGGTCCGCACCGACGGCTCGGTCATGGATCTCTACACCGCCGACTACACCTTCGTGAACGAACGGCTGGCGCGCCACTACCGCATTCCGGGGATCGCGGGGGAACGCTTCCAGCGCGTCCGCCTGGAGGGCGAGGAACGCCGCGGTCTCCTCGGGCACGGCTCGATCCTCACCCTGACCTCTCATGCGGGCCGGACCTCGCCGGTGCTGCGCGGCAAGTGGGTCATGGAGGTCCTCCTGGGCACCCCGCCCCCGCCCCCGCCGCCCGACGTTCCCGAACTCGAAGAGGAGGCCGCGGAGGGGGGCCGCTTCCTCACGGTGCGCGAACAGCTCGAGATGCACCGGGCCCGGCCGTCCTGCAACTCCTGCCACCGCATGATCGATCCGATCGGCCTCGCCCTCGAGAACTTCGATGTGACGGGCGCCTGGCGAATCCGCGACCAGGGCGTTCCGATCGACGCGGCCAGCGACTTCTACGACGGCACCCCGATCGCGTCCCCCTCCGAACTGCGCGCCGCCCTTCTCAAGCGTCCCGAACCGCTGCTCCGCACCTTCACCGAAAACCTTCTGGCCTACGCGCTCGGACGCCGGCTCGAACACTACGACATGCCCACCGTTCGCCGAATCACGCGCGCCGCCCGGCAGCAGGACCACCGCCTGTCCGCCTTCGTTCTCGGGGTGGCAACCAGCGACGCCTTTCTGCGGAAGGCCGCACCGGCCACCGCCGCCGACGAAGCGATGGAACGGCAGGGAGGCTGAACTCTTCATGCATATCATTACCGGACGGCACCTGCACCGCCGCACCTTCCTGCGCGGGCTCGGCGCCGGGATCGCGCTCCCCTTCCTCGACGCCATGATTCCGGCGCGGGAACGCTGGGCGGTGACGCGCGCGCGCACGCAAATCGACCGCACCCGCCTGGTGGCGATCGAGATGGTGCACGGAGCCGCGGGCAGCAATGCGTGGGGGGCCGAACAGCACCTCTGGTCCCCGCAGCGGACCGGGCGCGACTTCGACTTCGGGCCCTCGGTCCTCCGGTCGCTCGAGCCGTACCGCGACCAGCTCACGATCATCAGCGACACCGACGTGGAGGTCGCCGAGGCCAGGAAGCCGAAGGAGATCGGCGGCGATCACTTCCGCTCCAGCGCCACCTTCCTCACCCAGGCGCATCCGAAGCAGACCGAAAGCTCCGATGTCTGGGTCGGAACCTCGCTGGACCAGCTCTACGCCCAGCGCTTCGGACAGGACACGCCGATCCCCTCCATGCAGCTCTGCATCGAGAACGTGGATCAGGCGGGCGGTTGCGCCTATGGGTACGCCTGCGTCTACACCGACACGATCTCCTGGTCGGCGCCCGACCAGCCCCTGCCGATGGTTCGCGATCCGCGCGTCGCCTTCGACCAGCTCTTCGGAGCGGGCGGCACGCCGGAGGCCCGGACGGCCAGGCGCAGGGCCAGCGCAAGCATCCTCGACTTCATCGCGGGCGAGATCAGCTCCCTCAAGCGGCAGCTCGATCCCGTCGATGGACGGCGAGTGGACCGCTACCTGGAGGACATTCGCGAGATTGAGCGGCGGATTCAGCGGGTTGTGGCGCGCAACGAGAGCGGGGAGGAGCGCGAGCTTCCGGGTGCGCCGGCGGGGGTGCCCGATTCCTTCGACGAGCATGTCAAGATCATGTTCGACCTCCAGGCGCTTGCCTTCCAGGCCGACGTCACCGGCGTCTTCTCCTTCAAGATGGGCCGCGACGCTTCCAGCCGCGTCTATCCGGAGAGCGGAGTGGACAAGGGATTTCATCCTTCTTCGCATCATGGCGGCAGGCCCGACAACGTCCTCGAGTTCGCCGAGATCAATCGCTATCATGTGGGACTGGTCCCCTATTTCCTCGACCGGCTTGCCGGCATCGAGGAGGGCGAGGCCAACCTGCTCGACAAGACCATGGTCATCTATGGTTCGCCGATGGGCGATTCCAATGTGCACAATCACAAGCGCTGTCCGCTCTTTGTGGTTGGCGGCGCGAACGGGCGCATGGAGGGCAACCTTCACCTGCGCGCCGACCCGGGCACGCCGATGGCCAATGTCATGCTCAGCCTGATGCACAAGCTGGGAATGGACGATCTGGCGAGCTTCGGCAACAGCACCGGCGCCTTTGCGCTCTCGGAGTAGGAGGAAGACGGCGATGAGGAAGACGGCGATGTCGATGCACAGGCCCGGATCCTCAACGCCGGGATCCCGCGTGTCGGGTTGGACCGGAAGAAGCGTGCGGGGGAAGGGATGGCGGGCGCGGGCGGCGTGGCGCGCGAAGATGGCGGGGATTGCAGTCATGGCGACGCTGCTCGCGGGGGCTGCGGCCGGGGGGCCTGACGCCCGGTGGGTCGCGGCGGACGCCCTGGCTGGCGCGCAGCATGAGCCTTCGATCCGGCCGGCCGGGCCCGATTCGCCGGTGGCCGACGCCGCCATGGACAACGATCCGGCCGCCGTGCGCGAGCTGCTGGATGCGGGCGCCGAGGTCAACGCGCCCCGGGGCGACGGCATGACCGCGCTGCATTGGGCGGCGGTGCACGGCAACGCCGAGATCGCGCGGCTTCTCCTGGAGGCGGGCGCAGAGCCCGAAGCGGCGACGCGGCTGGGCGCGCACCGGCCGCTCCATGTGGCGAGCCGGGAGGGCAACGCGGAGATCGTTGCGCTCCTGGTGGAGGCCGGAGCCGATGCGGGCGCGCTCACCGAAACGGGGGCGACCCCGCTGCACTTCGCGGCCGCGGCGGGCAGCGTGGACGCGGTGCGGGCGCTGGTCGAACACGGCTCGCCGGTGGACGCCCCCGAGCCCGGATGGGGGCAGACCCCGCTCATGTTCGCGGCCGAGCGGGGCCGCACCGGGGCCGTGCGGGAGTTGCTGGCGGCGGGCGCCGACGCGACGATCGCCGCTCGCGTCATGGACCTGGTCGAGCGCGACATCCTGGACCGGGATTCCGAGCGCCGCCGTCGCACCGAGATCGCGGCAATCCGGGGGGGCACCGACGCGCAGAGCTATCCGGTCGAGTCCGGGGTGGCGGGGCGGGTCGCCCAGTCCTCTTCGGCTCCGGTGGCGGTCGCGGACCGCGAGGCGCAGGCCCTGGCGGCGGCGCGCGAAGCCCTGGAGGCGCGACGGCAAACCGGCGAACCGATTCCGCTCAACTACGCCGGTCTGGTGGGCAAGCACGGGGGCCTCTCGGCGATCCACCTTGCGGCGCGCGAGGGCCACGGCGCAACCGTCGTCGCGCTCCTGGAGGGCGGCGTCGACATCGATCTGCCCAGCGCGGCGGACCGAACCACCCCGATGCTGATGGCGGCGATCAACGGCTACTTCGATCTCGTGGCGGAGCTGCTCGCGCGCGGCGCCGATCCCAACCTGGCCAGCGACGCCGGGGCCACGCCCCTGTACGCGGTCCTCAACATGCAGTGGGCGCCCAAGGCGCGTCATCCGCAACCGCTGGCCTACGAACAGCAAAACATCGGCTACCTGGAGCTGATGCGCGCCCTCCTCGACGCCGGCGCCGACGTCAATGTCCGCCTCAGGCGAACGCTCTGGTTCACCACCTACAACCGCGACCTCCTCGGCGTGGACCGGACCGGCGCGACCCCCTTCTGGCGCGCCACCCACGCGACGGATCTGCCCGCCATGAAGCTGCTCCTCGAATACGGCGCCGATCCCGGTCTTCCCACGATCAAGGTTCCCCGGCGCAGCTTCGGCCGCACCGGCGACGAACTCGATCCCTCCGGTCTCCCCCCCGTCCCGATCGGCGGACCGGCCGTCCATCCCATCCATGCGGCGGCGGGCGTCGGCTATGGCCAGGGCTTCGCCGGCAACTCGCACCGTCACGCCCCCGGCGGCTGGATGCCCACCATGCGATTTCTGGTCGAGGAGCTGGGCGCCGACGTCAATGCGCGCGACCTCAACGGCTACACCCCCGTTCACCATGCGGCGGCGCGCGGCGACAACGAGATGATACTCTACCTTGTCGAAAAGGGCGCCGACGTGACCGCCGTCGCGCGGAGCGGCCAGACCACGGTGGACATGGCCAACGGTCCCGTGCAGCGGATTCAGCCCTTTGTCGAAACCGTGGCGCTGCTGGAGCGGCTGGGAGCGAAGAACAATCATCGTTGCGTGAGCTGTTGACGAAGAGCTGTTGACAGGATGGTATTGACCGGACGTTGTTGACTGGCCCCCGGCATTGAGCATTGGGTCAGCGCTCGACCATGAATCAACAGTGTTTGGGGTTGCGCGCGCGCCCGGTTTCTTGCGGCCGACGCCCGGGCCGGCCCGCGCAGGGGCCGGAAGGCGGTTGTGGTCCGCGGCGATCCGGCGTGAATTTGCGGCTCCCCGGATTGCGCAAGCGGGGGGGGTTGGCGTCCCGTGCTTACGCTCCCCAGACGGTGACCGGCGTGCCCTCGAAGTCGCGCTCCGCGCGGTAGATCTTCTCGGTCCAGGTGCGTCCCTTGCGCATGTCGAAGACGACCAGGTGACCGGCGTCGGCGTTGCTCGTGTCCATGTAGGCGGCGGTCTGCGCCAGTCCCTCCTCGGTCGCCCGCGAATGCGAGCGCCCGTCCTTCACCAGCTTGCACTCGACCACGAACCGCTGCTCGGCGCCGTCCCCCGTCGGCCACACAATCAGCAGATCCACCCGCCGGCTCCCCAGGGCGTACTCCCGCTCGATGCGGCCGGTTGCATTCACAACCCGGTGCAAAAAGGCCTGCAGGACCAGTTGCGGTCCCGCTTCCCGGTATTGCGCGCGCTCAATCCAGTGCTCCGAGTTCTGGCGAAAGAAGTCCTGAAAGGCGGAGAGGAGACGGTTCATCTTCAGGCCGCCGCCGGCGCCAACATAGGGTGCCGTGGGTTGACGGGCCATCTCGTCATGAAGAACGCTGGTCAGCACCCGGGGCAACACCTCGCCGTAGATGGGGTTGGCGATGCGCAACGGTTTGGCCGAAGCAATGAGTCCAAGGTCGCGCACATACGTGTAGTCCGCATGAGAGTGTTCGCCCTCGCCCCCCGACAACAACGGCTCGATCACGCGCCGGACCCTTGGCTCGCGGAGCTTGTCCACCAATTGGTCAATGTGCGTGTCGTTGCGCAGGATCAGCTCTTCGCGGGCCGCCATCACGTCGCGTGCCGTCAGCGGCCGGTCGCGCAGCCGCACCATGAAGCGCTCGAAGCACATCTGGAAGGCGAGCGCATTGACCAGCCAGGGCTGCCCGCCCGTCTGGTCCCAGACGGCCTCGACCGCTTCCGGCGCGAACTCCTGGCCGGTCTCGGTCGTGTGCTGCGCCAGAAGGCTCGCAACCTCGTCGCGGGTGAAGTCGCCCAGCCGGAGCGATTCGGCCCTGACATTGAAGGCGCTGCCGCCGACGATCACCTCCTTGCCCGGCCCCGCCTGAATCCGGTAGTCGCGCACGTCGCGAATCCCGCAGAGGACCACGCTCTGGGGAAAGTGGCGGGGACGGCTCGTGTAGCCCGTCCGCAACTGGCGCAGCACCGAGACCAGCGAATCCCCCACCATCGCGTCGATCTCGTCGATGAAGAGGATCAGCGGACGCGGATCGGCGGCGGCCCAGCGCGACAGGAACTCCACCAGGGCGCCATTGGGGTCGGATCTCGTGTCGATGTCGCGGGCGAGCGCCAGCGTCTCGGCATCGCCAAGTGTGATCTGCGCCTCGCGTCCAATCCGGTTCACGATGCTCCGTATCGCGAGCGCCACATCCTCGCGGGCCGTCTGCGCGATCTCCACATTGACGTAGGCGCACCGGTATTCGCCCACACTGCCGCTGTTGAGCAGAGCGCGCAGCGCCAGGAGCGCCGAGGTCTTGCCGGTCTGCCGCGGCGCGTGCAGGACGAAGTACGCCTGCGCCCGGATCATTGCGAGCACGGCTTCAAGGTCCAGACGCTCCAGCGGCGGCACCATGTAGTGCTCGCCCTCGCGCACGGGGCCCGCAGTGTTGAATCGTCGCATGACGGGAAGATGACCGGAGCGGGGGAGAGGCGCAAGCGGGAATGATGACGGGGGACGCGCAGGCTGGCGTCCGCGCCGATACCCCCCTTCACGTCGGCGCACCGTGACGCGCGAACTGCCCCCGGCCCCTGCGCGGGCCGGCCTGCGTCGCCGCCGGGCGAAGAGGGTGCGCGCGCAACCCCTCTTGCGTTCCTTGCTTGTGCATGACAAGGTTGAAGACGGAACGGGACTGCGCGGCCGTCGCCGCTCCTCTTTGCGGATCCGCGCCGAACGGCGTACGCTGAAGGAACCGCAGCGATCCCCGATTTCCGACAGGACGCCCGACATGCCACGCCGCTTCTCGTGGGCGCTGGCCGCCGCCATGGCCGCCGCCATTTTTCCCGTCCCCGCCTCGCCCCAGGATCCGGCCGCGCTCTCCGACGAGGTGCGTTCCCATCTGGCCATTGCGGCGCCCGTCGTCGCACTCGAAAATGTGCTGCTCTTCGATGGGTCCGGGGGTCCGGCGCAACCCGGCCGGACGGTCGTCCTTCGCGGCAGTCGCATCGAGGCCGTCGGCGCCGCGGGTTCGGTCGAGATCCCGCCGGAAGCGCAGCGACTCGACCTCGCGGGCCACTCGGTGATGCCCGGAATGGTTGGCCTTCACGATCACCTCTACTACTACCAGAATGCTCCGCGGGTGGCGCAGATGCAGTATTCGGGTCCCCGTCTCTACCTTGGATCCGGCGTCACGACCGTGCGCACTACGGGGAGCATGTCGCCGTACCAGGACATCGCGCTCAAGGGATCGATCGACCGGGGCGAGACGCCCGGCCCCCGCATCGTCATCACGGCGCCCTACGTGATCGGTCCCGGTCCCGACAAGCGCTTGCGCGATTTGGGAATGTATGTGATTCGAGACGAGGAGTCGGCCCGGCGGTACGTTCGCTACTGGGCGGCGGAGGGCGCCGAATGGGTGAAGGTCTACACGCAGATCTCGCGCTCGGCGCTGGGCACGATCATCGACGAGGCGCACCGGCAGGGGATCCGGGTCATGGGCCATCTCTGCTCGGTCAGCTTCCGCGAGGCGACGGCGCTCGGCATCGACAACCTGGAGCACAGCCTGTGGGCCAACTCGGACTTCAACGAGGAACGCGAACCGGACAGGTGCAGTCCCAATCACGCCATGTCCTTGGCCCAACTGGACATGGACAATCCGGCCGTGGAGGAAACCATTCGCGAGATGGTCGATGCGGGCGTGGCGATGACCTCCACGCTGGCGGTGGCGGAGCAGGCGACACCGCTGGCGCCGGAGCTGAGCGCGCGCGACCGAAGGGCGATGCCCGACCACATCGTGCGGGCCGAGATGGAGCGGCGCGAGATCTTCGCGGGGGGCGCTCTCGACTGGATGACGGACCTCTTCGACAACATGATCGACTTCGAGCTTCGCTTCGTGGCGGCGGGCGGACTGATGGCGGCGGGGGTCGATCCGGCCTGGGGCGCGCTGCCCGGCTACGGAGACCAGCGCAACTTCGAGCTTCTGGTTGGCGGGGGATTCGATCCGGGGGTGGCCGTGCAGATCGTGAGCGCGAATGGGGCGAAGGTGCTCGGCATCGACGACGAGGTGGGGACGGTGACCCCCGGCATGCGTGCCGATCTGGTGGTGATCGAGGGCGACATCGGGCGCCGCGCGTCGGACATTCGCAATGTGCGGATGGTGTTCCGGAATGGGCTGGGATACGATGCGGAGAAGCTGACGGCGGCGGTGGCGGGGCTGGTGGGGATGCGGTGAGGGGGCTGGACTTGTAGCCGATTTCACATTATCATCTTTTCCGATTCGCGACAGGACTCCTGACATGTCTGGACGCATCGCACATTTGCCGACCGCCGTCATCGTCGCGGCCCTCGCCCTCGCCGCCCTCCCCCCGCCCCCCGCCGCCCCCCAGGTCGTCCCGCCGACCACCGAGGCCCGCCTCCGCTCCATCTTCGAATCCGGCGACTTCAACGCCCGCTCCTTCCAGGCGACCTGGCTGCCCGACGGTTCCGCCTACGCAAGGCTCGAGTCCTCACCGGACCTTTCGGCGCGAGAGCTGGTCCGCTACGATGCCGCCACCGGTGCCCGGACGGTCGTTGCATCGCTCTCGGACCTGACGCCGGCGGGCGCTTCGGAGCCTTTGCGGATTGCGGGCCATCAATTTGCGCCGGATGGCAGTTGGGTGCTCCTGCGAACCGACGACGGCGGATTCTGGCGGTTCGATGTCGCCACCTCCACGCCGAGGAAGGTGGACGCGGGCGGCGGGAACGAGATCTCTCCGGATGGCGGCCGCATCCTCTTCGGGCGCGGGGGGGATCTCCACGTCCACGACCTGGCGGCCGAACGAACCACCCGCCTGACCTGGACCACCGCCGAGTCCGTCTCCAATGGCCGCGCGGTCTGGAGCCCCGACGGGAACCGGATCGCCTTCGTCCAGTCCGACGCCTCCGGGGTGCGGATGAGGTCGATGCTCGTCCCGACCGACCCCTCCTATCCCGAACTGCGGCAGCTTCGGTTCGCGAGGGTGGGCGAGACGATCGCGAAGCTGCGCGTGGGAGTGGTGGACGCCGAGGGCAGGGAAGTCCGCTGGATCTCGATCCCTTCCCCGAACGAGGGCTTCTACCTGGGGCAGGTAAATTGGGCCGGGAACTCCGACGAGCTGCTGGTCGAGCAGTTCAGCCGGTTTCGGGACGAACGGAGCTTTTTCATCGCCAACGTGACCACGGGCGAGGTGACCCGGATCCATCACGAGTCCGATCCGGCCTGGGTCGTCGCCAGCTATCGCCTGAACGCGGGGCTGGAGTGGATCCGGGGGGGCGAGTCCTTCCTCTTCCTGACCGAAAAGGACGGGTGGCGCCACTCCTGGGTCTATTCGCGCGACGGGCGGGAGGAACGCCTGCTGACCCCGGGACCGAGCGATGTCATGGAGCGCGGACCGGTCGACGAGCGAGGGGTCGACGATGAGGGGGGCTGGTCCTACTTCTTCGCCTCTCCCGACAATGCCACCCAGCGATACCTCTACCGGGTCCGGCTGGACGGCGCCGAAGAGCCCGAGCGAGTCACTCCCGAAAACCAGCCGGGGACCCACTTCTACGACTTCTCCCCTGATCTTCGCTGGGCCTTTCACACCTGGTCCACCTTCGACACCCCGCCGGTCATCGCCCTGATCAGCCTCCCGGACCACCGCGTCGTGCGCGTTCTGGAGGACAACGACGAGCTCCGGCGCCGGGCCGAGGCCACGATCTCCCACCCCACGGAGTTCCTGGAGCTGGACATCGGGGACGGCGTGGTGATGGACGCGTGGATAATCAAGCCGCGGAACTTCGACCTTGGCGCGAAATACCCTGTGTTCATCTACGTTTACGGGGAACCGCATGCCCAGACCGTCCTCGACCGGTGGTCGACCCGGAACAACTACCATCGCGCCATCGCGGACCTCGGGTACCTGGTCGTGTCCATCGAGAACCGGGGCACGCCGGCGCCGAAGGGAGCGGCGTGGCGGAGGGCGCCCTTTCCGACGATCGGCGTGCAGTCGACGGAGGAACACGCGGCGGGCGTCCGGGAGCTGGGCAGGATGCTCCCGTACGTCGATCTGTCCAGGGTGGGGATCTGGGGATGGAGCGGCGGCGGATCGAACACCCTGAATTCCCTCTTCCGCAGGCCCGACGTCTACCATGTGGGGATCGCCGTGGTCCCCAAGCCCCAGCCGCACCTTTACAACGCGTGGTTCCAGGAGATCTACATGGAGACGCTGGAAACGAACCCGGACGGCTACCGCGTCTCGGCGCCGATCAACTACGCCGAGGGGCTCGAAGGGGATCTGCTGATCATTCACGGAACCGGGGAGACCAACACGCACCTGGAGATCGTCGAAGGGCTGGTGGACCGTCTGGTGGAGCTCGGGAAGGCCTTCGACTACTTCACCTACCCCAACCGGAACCACGGCCTGTCGGAAGGGGAAGGGACGGCGGTGCATCTGCGGATGATGATGGTGCGCTACCTGCTGGAGCATCTGCCGCCGGGGGCGAGGTAGCGGCGTCCGGGATCCGTGAGCTCCCCTCCGGCCCCTGCGCGGGCCGGCCCGGAGCGCTGCCGCGCGAAGAAGGTGCGCGCGCAACCCCCTGGCTTGAACACCGGTCGCGCGTGCCAGGCTGCCTCGGAGTGTCCCCGGCTCGCCACCGGAAGTTCGGCGGCGGTATTCTCTCAGGAGCAACCCCGTAGCGGAATCAGCGTTTCCGCCCACACCAAGGAGCCCGACCATGCCGGCCCATCGCCTCTCCCACGCGTTCGCCCCCTTCCTGCCGTTTACCCTGGTCACGGTCCTGCTCAGCGCCCCCCTCTACGCGGCCGCGCAGGGCACCCTCGCCGACTATCAACGCGCGGACGGCCTCGGCGACCGCCTCCAGGGTCTGGTCGTGGATATCGCCGAACGCCCGTCCTGGATCGGCGAGACCAGCCGCTTCTGGTACCGGAAGACGGTCGCAGGAGGGCACCGCTTCGTTCTCGTGGACGCCGAGACCCGGGCACAGGGCCCCGCATTCGATCACGAGCGCCTCGCCGCAGCCCTCTCGGCCATCCCCGCCTTCGCCGACGACGCGGTCTCCGCCCTTGAGCTCCCCTTCAACCGGATTGAGTACGCCGAAGACGAACAGGCCATCGAGTTCGTGGCGGAAAGTCTCCTTTGGGTGTGCGATCTGGCCAGCTACGAGTGCGAGAGCCGGGGCACGGCCCGCCAGAGGCAAGGCGGCGGCGTGGGCCCGAGCGGCGTGTCCTGGTCGGCGGGCCCGGGACAGCTCTGGCGGAACCTGAGTACGGAACCGGTGGTGTCGCCGGACAGCACCCGCGAGGTCTTCATCCGGAACTACAATGTGGCCGTCCGCGAAGTGGGGGCGGACCCCGGCGACTACGCCATGCTCACCTGGGAGGGCACGCCCGGAAACACCTACACCGACCGGTCGATCGTCTGGTCGCCGGACTCGCGCAAGGTGGCGGTCTACAGGGTGGTGCCCGGTCAGGAGCGGGTGGTGCACTACGTCGAATCCTCGCCCGACGACCAGCTCCAGCCCGAGCACTCGACCTACCTCTACGCCAAGCCCGGCGACCGGCTGGACAAGGAGATTCCGGTGATCCTGGATGTCGAATCGGGGCGGCAGATGATCATCGACGACGCGCTCTTCCCCAACGCCTACACCCTCTCCCGTCTGGAGTGGAGGAAGGACAGCGAGCACGTCGTCTTCGAGTACAACCAGCGGGGGCACCAGGTCTACCGGGTCATCGAGGTGGACGCGGAGACCGGCGCGACCCGGGCCGTGATCTCCGAGGAGCCCGAGACCTTCTTCAACTACTCCAACAAGCGGTTCCGCCACGACCTCGACGACGGCCGCGAAATCATCTGGATGTCGGAGCGCGATGGCTGGAATCACCTCTACATGCTCGACGGCGAGACGGGGCAGGTGAAGCACCAGATCACACAGGGCGACTGGCCGGTCCGCGGCGTGGACAGCGTGGACGTGGCCAACCGCCAGATCTGGTTCCGCGCGAGCGGGATGAACCCCGAGCAGGATCCCTACTTCGTCCACTACTACCGCATCGACTTCGACGGCACCGGGCTGGTGGCGTACACCGAAGCCGACGGAATGCACGAAGTCACCTTCTCCCCGGACCATGAGTACTATGTCGACCAGTGGTCCCGTGTGGACCAGCCGCCCATCGCGGAGCTCCGCCGGACCGCCGACAGGTCGCTGGTCATGGAGCTGGAGCGGGCGGACGCCTCGGCGCTTCTGGCCACGGGTTGGCAGTACCCCGAGGTCTTCGTGGCCAAGGGCCGGGACGGGGTGACGGACATCTGGGGGATCATCATCCGCCCCACCAACTTCGACCCGAACCGGAGCTACCCGGTCATCGAGAGCATCTATGCCGGACCCCACGGGTCGCACGTCCCGAAGACCTTCGGCACCCACACGAGCCGAACCGCCGTGGCCGAGCTGGGGTTCATCGTGGCCCAGATCGACGGCATGGGGACCAACAACCGCTCGAAGGCCTTCCACGATGTGGCCTGGCGGAACATCAGGGACGCCGGGTTCCCGGACCGGATCCTCTGGCACGAGGCCGTGGCCCGCGAATACGATTACTACGACGTGAGCCGGGTCGGGATCTACGGGGGCTCGGCGGGCGGGCAGAACGCCATGGCGGCGCTCCTGTGGCACGGTGACTTCTACGACGTGGCGTTCTCCTCGGTCGGATGCCACGACAACCGGATGGACAAGATCTGGTGGAACGAGGCGTGGATGGGATGGCCCATCGGCCCGCACTACTCCGAGTCATCGAATGTGGACAACGCCTGGCGGCTGCAGGGGAAGCTGCTGCTGGTCGTGGGCGAGTTGGACAGGAATGTGGACCCCTCGTCCACCCTTCAGGTCGTCAACGCGCTGATCGAGGCCGACAAGGACTTCGACTTTCTGCTGTTTCCGGGCGGCGGGCACGGATCGGGGGGCGACTTCGGCGCGAGGAAGCGCAACGACTACTTCGTGCGTCACCTGCTGGACGTCGAACCGCCGTCGTGGGACCGATATGTTGTCGCCGACGCGGGGGGTGATCGGTGAGGATCAGTGCCGGGCGGACACGGCGAGCGGCCCACCCTGCACGCTGCTGTTCACCGCGTGGCTGGCTACGCTTTGGCGTCCCGTCGACTACACGCCCAGCGCCCCCACCGGAATCACGGCCACGCCGTCCGGCCTCGTGTACCCGTACCCGCTGCCGACGATGACGCCCAGAGCCGCCGGCTCTCCGTACCGTTGCGTGTCCACCCGGCCGGCGAACTTGAGCAATGCCCGCACGGCCTCGCCGATCCGCCTCTCCCCAAGCTTGATCTCGAACGCCGCCCACCTGCCCGGCCCGGCGTCCACGATCGCATCCACCTCGAGGCCCGTGTTGTCCCGGTAGTGGTACACGGTCGCCCCGGCGGCCTGGGCATAGACGCGGATATCCCGTACCACCATTGACTCGAACAACAAGCCGAACCACTCGAAGTCGCGCAGGAGATGCCCGGGCGTAGCGTTCAGCGCCGCTACCGCGAGCGATGGGTCCACGAAGTGCCGCTTCACCGCGGTCCGGAGCCGGGACCGTGACCGCAGGTGAGGTGCCCAGGGTGGCTGGTCTTCCACGATCATGAGCCGTTCGAGCGCGGTCATGTAGGAGCGCGCCGTGTGGTGGTCGATGTGCCGGTCGGGCCCGCTCAGGTCCCTGGCCAGCGTGGCCAGACTCACGCAGGTTGCTGTGTTGCGGGCAAGCGACTGGAGGAACCGCCCGACCCGCGCTGGATCTCTTCCGACCCCGTCCACGCGCCGGATGTCGGTCCTGCGGATCTCGCCCAGGTAGTCCCGGTTCTCCGCCATCGCGTCCTCGATCGCACGCGGCGGATTCTCTTGCGAGGCCCCCAAATGCCCCGGCCAACCGCCCACACAGACCAGTTCGGCGATCTCCTCCACACTCAATCTCTCCTCCACGGAGGGAGCCGGACTGCCCGTCAACATCCTCGCCAGCGACACTTCGCCCGACGACCGCCCCAACTCAGGAAGCGACATCGGGCGAAGCCGCAAGCGCGTGATCCTCCCCGCGCCGGTGTGCCGGGTGATGTCGTCAGGCGGCACCGCCGAGCCGGTCAGAATGAAGTGACCTCGTCCCGCACGCTCATCAACGGCGTGCCGCACATGGTTCCACACCTCGGGAACCACTTGCCATTCGTCGATCAGCCGTGGCGTCTCGCCACGAAGGAGAATGCCGGGATCGACATCGGCGGCGCGGCGGGCGGACTGGTCGGCGTCGAGCATGACCCTGCTGGCCGCCGCCTGTCTCGCCAACACAGTCTTCCCGGAAGCGCGGGCGCCCTCGATCAGCACGGCCCCCGAGCGGGCGAGCCGACTCTCCAGCTCCCGCTGGGCGATGCGATGGCGATAGACGCGGCGTCCGAAGCTGGAATGCGCGACGGCGACGAGGTTCCGAGTGATCTCTAGCGGAGAAATCGATTCCGAACCCTCGGGATTGACCTGGTCGTTGTCCATTGAATCCACCGTGCCGGGCGAACGATGAGCGAATCGAGCCACGCGCAAGCCTAACTGGTCATCCATGAAATCGCAATGCTCTGAATCACAAAATCACAACGCCACGGATCACAGGATCGCAAGGCTGGTGTTCACGAACTTGCAATTCCACAGCCGCTTCAAAGATCGCCATCCGTCGCAATCCCCCCCGCGTCCGTCGCTACCGGCCGTTTCCGCCGCCCCCCCTCCGAAACCACCGTCGGCCCCTCCCCCTCCTCACGCGGGGGGTGATCGGTGACTGGCCCGGCGCCACGCCACGGTACTGGCTAGTTTCCCTGTGCATTCGAAGGCCGACCAACCCGGGGATCGCATCGTGGCACGAGCAGAGCGAAGACAAGCGGAGTGCGCTCCCGATGAGCAACAGGACAGGTCTGGCCCTGCGCCTTCGAACGGCCTCCGGATGTCCCCCGCGGCCATGGTCGATCTGGCCGCCAGGGCAGCCGAGGTTCTCGTGCGGCGCAGCGAGGAGTTGGGCGGCACGGAAGCATGGGACGGAGAGTTCCGCGCCCCGCTCGTCGAGAAGCTCATGCAGGATCCGCCGGAGGGCGGGCGGGCGCCGGACGAAGTTCTGGAGCAGGCCGTGGCCGACATCCTTCCGCTGGCGCTTCGCCTCGATCATCCGCGCAGCTTCGGCTTCGTGCCGTCCTCTCCCACCTGGCCCGGGGTCATCGCCGACTTCCTGGCCGCAGGCTACAACATCAACGCCTGCAACTGGCTCGTCGCGAGCGGCGCCAGCCAACTGGAATGCGTGGTCATCGACTGGTTTCGCCAATGGCTCGGCTACCCGGACACCGCTGGGGGGCTGCTGACGAGCGGAGGCTCGGCCGCGAGCCTGGATGCGCTCGTGACCGCGAGGGAAGTCGCCGGCAACCCGGAGAACGCCAGCGTCTACATGAGCGATCAGAGCCACAGTGCGCAGCGGAGGGCCGCGAAGATTGTCGGTATCCGCCCGGAGAACTCCCGCCTCGTGTCGAGCGACGACTCCTTTCGGATCGATGTGGGGGCACTTGCCTCAATGGTGAAGGTGGACCGAGCCGCGGGCCTCCAACCCATCGCCGTGTGCGCGAATGCCGGCGCTACAGCCACCGGGGCCGTCGATCCGCTGGAGGAACTGGCCGACTTCTGCGCGTCGGAGGGCATCTGGCTGCATGTCGACGCCGCGTATGGCGGCTTCGCCGTCGTGACCGAACAGGGCAAGCGGATCCTGCGCGGCATCGAGCGCGCCGACTCGATTGTGCTCGACGCGCACAAGTGGTTCTTCCAGCCCTACGAAGCGGGTTGCCTCATGGTCAGGGACGTCTCGACGCTCGAGAAGCCCTTCGCGATCCGGCCCGACTTCCTGCAAGATGCGCTATGGGGCTCGGGTCATCCCAACTTCGGGGACCGCGGCCTGCAACTGAGCCGATCCGCCCGGGCGCTCAAGATCTGGATGTCGGTGCAGACGTTCGGGATGGCCGCGTTCAGGCGGGCCATCGCCAACGGGCTGGAATGCGCCGCGCGCGCACAGGAATACATCGACAATAGCCCCGTACTGAAGTGCCTGAGCCCTGCTTCGCTCAGCGTCGTGTGCTTCCGCGTCGATCCGGCCGGTCAGGACATCGCGGACGACGACCTGGATGAAATCAACCGCCAGGTGCTCGCCCGCATGTTCTGGGAAGACCCGGCGTTCATCTCGTCGGCCATGCCGGGCGGCAGGTTTTCGCTGCGGCTCTGCATCGTCAACCACAACACCACCTGGGACGATGTGCGCGAGACGCTCCAGGCCGCCGAGCGCTTCGGGAAGGACGTGCTCCTGCAACACTGAACAAAGTTGTCAGTCAAGTATCCGCCGCTGTCCTCCGCGCCGCCGTTGCCGGTCGCGCCCGCTACTCTTCGCGCTCCCCTCCATCCTCCGAAACCACCGTCGGACCCTCCCCCTCCTCCAGCGTCTCCAGCACCTGCCGCCACTCGAAGTTCTCGCCGATGCCGCGCACGTAGTAGTCCATCCAGGCCATTTCGCTGACCGCCTTCACCAGCCGGTTCCGCGGATCCGGAATCCCGTGACTGCGGCCCGGATACATGAACAGCTCCGTCGGCACGTTCAGCTTCTTGAGCGCCATGTGCAGCTCGACCGACTGCGGGCTCGGCACGCGCGGGTCGCCCTCCACGACATGAATCATCGTCGGCGTCTTCGCGTTCATGATGTACTTGAGCGGCGACTGGTCGAAGTAGGTGTCGAAGTCCTCGTAGAGAAACCCGTCGCCCACGTAGAACTGCCGGTTGCGCTGCACGTCGCTCTGCGCGTACATGCTGATCCAGTTCATCGTGCCCGCGCCCGAACTGATCGCCCTGAACCGGTCGGTCTGCGTGAGGATCCAGTTGGACCAGTGGCCGCCCGCGCTCCAGCCCAGCGCGCCCATCCTGTCGCCATCCACAATTCCTTCGTCGATCAGATGGTCCACGCCGGTGATGATGTCTTCGTAGCCCAGGGTGAAGTAGTCCCCCACAATGTCCGTCCGGTGCGCGTTGCCATAGTTGCGCGAGCCGCGGTAGTTGGGCTTGAGGACCGCGTAGCCCGCGCCTGCATAGACCTGCGAATTGTAGCCGCCGTTGAAGCGCAGCACATCCGCCGAGGCCGGCCCGCCATGAATCGCGACAATCAGCGGATAGCGCGTCCCCTCCTCGTAGCCGACCGGGTAGACCAGTACCCCCCCGACCGTCTTGCCGTCCGAGGAACGCCAGTTGACCTCGACCTCCTCGCCCAGCGCGATCTCGCGCACGTGCGGATTGACATCCACAAGCTGCGTCCACGCGGAGCGGTTCGGCACATCGTCCACATCGGCCACGGTGAAGACCGTCGGCGGAGTCTTCGGGTCGCTGTAGCCGATCAGAATCGTCCTGGTGTCGTCGTCGCGCGAGACCGAGAGCGCCGCCCGTTCCTCGGTGAGCTGCCGCACCGCGCCCGTCGCCACATCCAGCGCATGCAACTGCGTCGTGACCGTCACGCCGGCGTTGAAGTAGATCGTCTCGGAGTCGTCCGACCAGAATCCCACGCTTGAACTCTGGTCGAAGTCGGTTCCCAGCTTGCGAAAGGCGCCCCCGCGATCATCCACCTCGCGGATGTAGACGCGGTTGTCGGTCATGGTGTAGCGCTCCATGTTGTCGGGTGCCGAAAAGGCGATCCAGCGGCCGTCCGGCGAGAAGCCGAGCCCGCCCTCGCCCACCTCGTAGTTGTCGGTGAGGCGCTCGACGTTGCCGGTGGCGACCTCCTTCAGGTACAGGTCGGCGTAGAGCCTGGAGGCGGTGATGTTGCGTTCGTAGCGCTCGGGGGATCCGCCGGTGAATCCGATCCAGCGGCCGTCGCCGGAGATCGTGAAGCCATCGACGCTGTAGGAACGGTCGTCCGTCTCGCGCCGTTCCTCGCCCGACGCCACCTCCACGCTCCAAAGGCTCGAAAGGGGGGTGACGGCATTGCGCACGTCGACGGTGAAGCCCTTGTCCAGCCGCTCCCTCTCGTCCTCGTCGAAGGAATCGGGACGCGCGAAGTAGATCCGGCTTCCGTCCGGAGCGAAGTCCCACTGCGCGACCCCCGCCTCCCCGTCCGTGATCCGCTCGGGCTCGCCGCCCGCCAGCGCATCCGCCGCCATCCGGTAGAGTTGCGCCCGCCCGCGCTCGCCCGAACGATAGACGAGCCACGCCCCGTCGGGACTGAATGCGAATCCGGAGACCCCCTCCGTCGCATCGGTGAACTTGCGCGCCTCGCCGCCGTCGTGCCGCATCAGGTAGAGCTGGTTGTCGTCGCCGTCGCGGTTGGAGGAGAAGACGAAGAAGGAACCGTCGGGCGCCCAGGCCGGACTCGTCTCGTCGCTGTCGTCGGTGTAGGTCAGCCGCCGCGAAGACGGCGCCCCTTGCGCAAGCGAGACCAGGTGGATATCGGTCTGCGATTCGGCCGCCTGCCAGTCGGGGGTGGTGATGGTGTAGAGCATCCACGCGCCGTCGGGGCTGGGGGTCCAGGAACCCGCGCGCTTCAACTCCTGCACATCCATGAAGGTGAGCGGGCGCTGCTGGGCGGCGAGAGTGGGGGGAGGACCGGCGAGTGGCGCGATGAGGGCGGCCGCGAGGAGGACGGGGAGGGGGGCGGGGAGACGCATGGGGAACCTCGTGGGGGATTGAGACCTATGATGGTTTGGAATGGCTGCAGCGGACGGGGGACGACCGCACCGGATCGGTTGCGCGAGCCGGAAACATGCCCCAAGCTATGCAACCCGGTATCGCTTGACCAGAATCGGTCAGGGCGACCTGCCTTCCTCGTCGTCGAGAATGTCGCCCACCCCCGCATACCGCACCCCCGCCAGTCGCGCCAGGTCGCGGTTCCAGGTCGTCAGGTCGCTTGGGTTGAACCCGTCCAGATGAGCATGCCCGCACGCCCGCGCCAGCACTCTCATCAGCTCGACCGTCGCCCCCAGGTAGTTGGCAAGCCGCTGTGCGGAGGCATGGATCTGCATGCGCGCTCTGAGATCCGATCTCTGCGTGGCGATCCCGACGGGACAGTTGTTGGTGTGGCAGGCGCGCATCCCCAGGCAGCCGATCGCCTGCAGCGCCGAGTTGGCCACCGCGATGCCGTCCGCGCCCAGCGCCAGCGCCTTGACGAAGTCCGACTCGGTGCGCAGTCCGCCGGTGACGATGAGGGTGACCGAGCCGCTCGCGTCGCGTTGGTCCAGATGTCGCCGCGCCCGCGCCAGGGCGGGAATCGTGGGGACGGAGATGTTGTTCTTGAAGATGTCGGGGGCCGCGCCCGTCGCGCCGCCGCGTCCGTCCAGGATGATGTAGTCGGCGCCCGCCGCCAGCGCGAAATCGAGGTCCGCCTCGATGTGCTGGGCCGAGATCTTGAAGCCGATGGGGATTCCGCCGGTCCGTTCCCGAACCGCATCGCCGAAGTCGCGGAAGTCGTCCGGCGTGACCAGATCGGCGAAGCGCGAGGGGCTGATCGCCGGCGTCCCCGCCTCCAGTCCGCGCACCTGGGCGATCTTCGCGGTGACCTTGCCGGCCGGAAGATGGCCGCCCGTCCCCGTCTTCGCCCCCTGTCCCCCCTTGAAGTGAAACGCCTGTGCGCGCTCCACCTTTTCCAGCGACCACCCGAAGCGTCCCGAAGCGAGTTCGTAGAGGTAGCGCGAGTTCCCGGCCTGCTCCTCGGGCAGCATCCCGCCTTCGCCCGAACAGATCCCCGTTCCCACCCTCTCGGCCCCGATCGCCAGCGCGGTCTTCGCCTCCTCGCTCAGGGCGCCGAAGCTCATGTCCGACACGAAGATGGGGATATCGAGGACGAGCGGTCGCCCTGCCGTCGGGCCAATGACCAGCTCGGTTCCCACCTCGGCGTCGTCCGCCAGAGGGCGCGTGGCGAGCTGCGCGGTGAGGATCTGAATGTCGTCCCAGCGAGGCAGCTCGGTGAGCGGCACGCCCATCGCCGAGACCGCCCCGTGATGGCCGACCTTCTCCAGACCGTTGCGCGCCAACTCCTGGATGTAGTGGTTGTGGGGCTCCTCGGGGGTTCCGTGCACATCGGCGTAGAGCCCCAGGTATTCGTCGCGGCGGTAGCTCTGGGGGAAGCGATCGTGCCAGGCGGCCACCTCGTCCTCGTCCACCAGGACCGCGTCGGACTCCGGGTCGATCCAGGCGGCGAACTTGTGCAGCGCCTCCTCCGGGTTGTAGGAGCTGACGCCGGTGTCGAAGCGGTAGTCCCAGTTGTGCAGCCCGCAGATCAGATCGTCGCCGCGTATGAATCCGTCCGCGAGAAGCGCGCCCCGGTGCAGGCAGCGGCCGTAGAGCACGGAGACCTCGCCGTCGTAGCGAATGACGACCAGATCCACATTGGCGACCAGCGCGTAGGCGGGCCTGCGGTCCTTCAGTTCGCTCCAGGCGGCGATCCTGACGGGGGTTGCGGCTGCGTTTCCGGTGCCTGTCTTCATCCTGTTCCCTCCCGCCTACGGAATCATTCCCCCCAGCCCCGCCTCCGCCACCACCAACAGCAGCGCCCGCTGTATGGCGAGATGGCCATCCACATTCACCCAGCGTTCGCCCGGCGAGTGCGCCCCCACGCCGATGCCCCCCCGCCCGATCGTCACGGCCGGGATTCCGAGTGCGATCGGCACATTCGAATCGGTGGAGGAGCGCCCGAACTCGCCCTGCACGCCGAAGACCGCCGTCGTCGCCAGGGCGCGCTGAATCAGCGGCAGCTCGCGGTCGCCATTGCCCGAGGGACGGTCGCCGATCCGGTTCTTCTCGACGGTGAGCGGCGGACCGTCGCGGCGCAGCGCATTCTCCTCGGCCAGCGCCCCGTCCATCGCCTCGAGGAAGACGGCCTCGATCCGCGCCAGACTCTCGGGGCTGACCGAGCGCATGTCCACCTCCATCCAGCTCTGAAAGGGAATCGCATTGACCGAGGTTCCCCCGCCGATCCGCCCCACATTGTAGCTGGTTCGCGGCCCGCTGCGCGTCAGGGCGTCGGCCGCGTCCTGGAAGCGGCGGATGGCCCGCCCCAGGGCGTGCGCGGGATTGGCCAGTCCGAAGGCGCCCCAGGAGTGTCCCCCCGGTCCCTGGAAGACGACGCGGTAGCGCACCGATCCCAGTCCGTCCACCACCAGCCCGGCCAGTCCGCCCCCGTCCACCTCGATCCAGGCGTCGGGACCGCTCTCCGGCTCGCGATAGATGTGCTTCATGCCGCGCAGATCGCCCAGTCCCTCCTCGCCCACCACCCCGACGAAGTGGATGTCGTCCTCGGTCTCGATTCCGGCCTCCTCCATGACCCGCAGCACCGCGAGCAGCACCACGAGGCCGCGGGTGTCGTCGCCCACGCCGGGCGCGAAGAGGGTGTCGCCGCGCTGTTCGACCGTCACATCGATGATCTCGGGGAAGACGGTGTCGAGATGGCCGCCGAATCCGATCGTGCGCGCTCCCGTGCGACCCCGCCTGAGCCCGATCACATTGCCCTCGGCGTCGGTCCAGACCGAATCCGCTCCGAGCTCGATCAGCAACTCGGCGAAGCGTCGGCCGCGCTCCTCCTCCATGAAGGGCGGCGCGGGGATTTCGGTCAGCTCGATCAGCAGTTCAAGGGCCCAGTCGTCCAGCTCCTCGACGATCCGGAAGGCGTCCCTGATCAGAGGATTGTCGGCCAGCCGGCGCGCTTCCTCCTCGAACTCGGCCGATGCGCGTTCCTGGGCGGTGGCGGCCGGGGGAGTCATGGCGAGGCAGAGGAGGGCAAGGAATGGGGCGAAGGATGCGCGAACGGACACGGTTGGCACTCCGGTGCGGGTGGCGCGAGTTCGGTTGTCGGTCCGCCGGCGAACCCCTCGCGGAATGCGGGCGACGAGTTCATTCCTTCCTTCCACGGACCGCTCAGCGGTGGGTGGGGGCCGTGGTCACCGGACGGTCGCGGCTGACGACGCGCGAGGCGGGTCCGGCGATCAGGGGATCCGGGCCGGTCACGGCGCCGGCGTCCCGGTCGGGGTAGGGCAGGCGGGAGAGGAAGTACTGCATTGCGGCCAGCCGCGCGCGCTTCTTGTCGTCCGACTTGATGACGGTCCAGGGCGCGTCGGCGGTGTCGGTATAGAAGAACATCGCCTCCTTGGCCCGCGTGTAGTCGTCCCACTTGTCCAGCGACGCCAGATCGATCGGAGAGATCTTCCACTGCTTCAGCGGATCGGTCTCGCGCCTCTCGAAGCGAATCATCTGTTCCTCCCGGGAGACCGAAAACCAGAACTTGAAGAGGATGATGCCGCTGTTGACCAGCATGCGCTCGAACTCGGGACACTGCCGCAGAAACTCCAGATATTCCTGGCCGGTGCAGAAGCCCATCACCCGTTCGACGCCTGCGCGGTTGTACCAGGAACGATCGAAGAGGACCAGCTCGCCGGTCGTCGGCAGGTGCTGAACGTAGCGCTGAAAGTACCACTGGCCGCGCTCCACCTCGCTGGGCTTGT
Source organism: Gemmatimonadota bacterium (assembly GCA_022822325.1). Classification (GTDB taxonomy): domain Bacteria; phylum Gemmatimonadota; class Gemmatimonadetes; order Longimicrobiales; family Gaopeijiaceae; genus Bin94. Next base: position 70,653 of record JAJEBW010000037.1, read on the forward strand.
TGAGCGCAACCACGCGCGCTCCCCTGGGATTGAGGTGTTCCATGAAGCGCTTGATCGTGCCGCCCTTGCCCGCCGCGTCGCGCCCCTCGAAGAGCACGACCACCTTCTGGCCCGAGATCCGGACCCAGCTCTGAACCTTGAGCAGCTCGACCTGGAGCCGCTTCTTCTCCCGCTCGTACTTGCGCCGCTTCAACTTCCCGGGGTAGGGGTAGATGCCCTCCTGAAAGACGCGCGCGATGGTGGCCGGGTCGCCGTGGTCGGGGACGAGGTTCGGGTCGGGCGCCTCCGTGGGACCGGGGGAGTTGGCCTGGCCGCCGGGGTCGCGCCGTCCACCGATGGAGCGATCGGATGCGGGATCGGGACGACCGGCGCCGTCGGTTCGAAGGTGCGGCAATGTGCCTCTCCGGTGCGGTGATTTCACAATCTCTGGCGACGGGGAAAGCTAGTCCGGGTCCCCGTTGAAGGCGAACCCCTTCTCCCCCGGGAACGCCTCGCGCCGCCCGCTCGCCCGCCGGAACGAAGCGAAGCCCGCGGGACCGGGGCGCCTCAGGAAATCCGCCGAGACAGCTCGCGGGGCAGAACGAAGTGCCGGAGCGCGCCCCCCTCCCCCGCCTCCTCCCACCTGTCGCCGTACAGATCCACGATCGCCGCCGCCCCGGTCGGGAACTTGATCCGAAGCCGCGCGAGCGCCGCCGGGTCGCCCTCGCGCGAGAGGTGGGCGGCGAGCGCATGCGTGGTGGGATTGTGCCCCAGAACCATGACGACCCGCGCGGCGGCGGGGGCCGCGGCGATGCGGTCGAGCACGGTGCGCGGGGAGGCGAGGTACAGCTCCCGGTGAAAGGACGCCTGCGGTCCGTCGCCGAAGTGCCGCCGCATCCCCGCCCAGGTCTCGCGGGTGCGCAAGGAGCTGCTGGAACAGACCCGGTCGGGGACGCAGCCGAGTTCGCGCAGCCGCGCCCCAACGCGGTCGGCGGCGCGGCGCCCGCGGGCGTTCAGCGGACGGTCGTGGTCGCGGAGCGCGGGATCGCCCCAACTGGACTTGGCGTGGCGGGCGAGGATCAGTTGTCGCATCGGCTTGCCAATTCGGCGAGTGTCGTGCCAATTCGGATCAGGGAGCGGCGCCCCGGGAACTCCTGGCGGAGCGCAGGGGTTCGTCCGCGGCGGCCCATCCCGGGGCCCGGCGGAATCCGGAATTTTCCCCAGGGGCGCAGATCCGCGGGGCGCAGAGGGCTCGCCGGGCCGCGCGCCCAACCAGGACATGACCAGGATATGGAGGCCGAAGAGGATGGCAGAGATGACTGATTTTCGCAAACCGGAACCGGGACGACCGGCGAGTCCGCTTCCCCGGCGCCCGCTTCCGCGGCGCCCCCGCAGAGGTCCGCGGCCGCTTCGCTCGACGACCGGCCGGAGTTGGACGATCGTCTTCCTCCTCTTGGGTCTGGCGCTTTCCGCCTGCTCCGCGCCCGAGGCGGATCCGCTCCCCGCATCTTGGCGCGAGCCGCTCGCCGATTTCTCGCAGGGGCTGGCCGCCGATGTCGAGGCCGATGGAGTCGGGGCGATCACCGCGGCGCTGGCCCGCGACGGCGAAGTCCTCTGGGCGGAGGGATTTGGCTGGGCCGATCCCGACGCCATGATCCCCGCCGCGCGCGAGACGATCTACCGCACCGGTTCGATCTCCAAGTCGGTCACCGCCGTGCTGCTCGCGATCCTGGCGGAAGACGGGGTCGTATCGCTGGAAACGCCGCTCGCCGAGCTTGTCCCCGAGATCGCCGACTTGCAGGAGATCCCCGACGGCGCCGATCCCACCCTGCGCCAGGTCGCAAGTCACACCGCGGGCCTCGCGCGCGAGCCGGAACTTCCCGGAGCGGCCACGGGCCCGATCGAATCCTGGACCGACCAGATCCTGCGTTCCATTCCCACCACCCGCTATCGGACGCCGCCGGGCACCGAGTATTCCTACTCGAACATCGGCTTCGGCATTCTGGGTTTCGGGCTGGAACGCGCGGCCGCGGCGCCCTTCATGGAGCAGGTCGAGGCGCGCATCTTCGACCCGGCAGGGATGGGCGGCAGCACCTTCGTGATCGACGACGCGCTCGCCCCCCGGCTGGCCCGCGGGCACGCCAACCGACCGGACGGAATCGACGTCGAGCAACCCGCGCGCGAACATGCGGGACGCGGCTACAAGGTGCCGAATGGCGGCGTCTATTCGACGGTGGACGATCTGGCGCGCTTTGCCGCGGCGGTGATGGGAAGGGGCGGCGCGGCGCTCTTCGGCGAGGAGATGCGCGCGGAGGTGCTCGGCGTGCAGACCCCGGAGGATCCGGACTCGGGATACGGGCTGGGCTTCTCGATCAGCGCGGTGGATGGACGGGTGCTGGCCGGTCATGGCGGTTCGGTGGCGGGCTACACCGCCAGCCTCCTCTTTGAACCGGCGACCGGCCTCACCGTGGTGCTGCTGCGCAACTACAACCGGGGCGCCACCAATCTGGGCCGGGCCGCGCGCGAGCTCCTGCTGGCGATCGCGCCGGAGTGATCCGGGCCCGGAGGTGATCCCCGGCGAGGCCGAAGGAGGGGCCGCCGACCCGCCGCGCAGGGAGGGCAGACCCCGGAGCCGCAACCGGAGCCGGAGAGATCGTTTCCCCCTGGGCGCTTCTCTGACCACCGCCGCGCTGGCCGACGATCCCTACCCGGTCTTTCACGAGCTGCGCGAACGCGAACCGGTCACCTGGTCGCCCGCGCTGGGGATGTGGCTGCTCACCCGCCGCGACGACATCGTGCGCGTGCTGGCCGACTGGCGGCGCTTCACCACCGATTCTCCCGCCTCGACGATTCGCGACATCTTCGGGTCGCACATGCTGACCACCGACGGCGAGGCGCAGATCCGCTACAAGCGTCGCTTCATCGGGCCCTTTCGCCGGGGTGCGCTGGAGGAAAATCTGGCCGGCACGGTGACGGCGGTTCTGAGCGAGATGATGGAGGGGCTGGTGGGGGAAGGGGAGGCGGGCGAAGGGCGACCCGCGCGGAAGGGGTTGGCCGATCTGCGTATGCGGGTGGCGCGTCCGCTGTCGGTCGGGAGCATCTGCCGCGTCCTGGGGCTGCCCGATGGGGACGCTTCCCGGTTACTTGCCTGGTACGATTGCTTCGCCGCAGCGCTGGAGAACTTTGCGGGCGACGAGGAGGTGCGGGCGCGGGGGAAGGTTGCCGCGCGGGAGTTTCGCCATTATGTGACGCCGTTTCTGCGGGGCGAGCGGGATCTTCCCGAGGGATCGCTGATCGCGGCCGTGGCGGGGGGAGAGGGGGGGAAGGGGGAGGGGGAGGAGCCGCTGGCCCGGACCGAGATCGTCGCGAATCTGCTGATCGTCCTCTTCGGCGGCATCGAAACGACCGAATCGATGATCTCCACCGCAATCCGGGCGGCGCTCGCGCATGAAGGGATCGCGGCGCGGCTGGCGGCCGAACCCCGCGGCCCCCTTGTGCGCGCGGTCATCGAGGAATCGATGCGGTGGGATCCGGCGGTCCAGTCCTGCACCCGCTTCACCACCGTTCCCGTCGAGCTCGGCGGGGTGCGCATTCCGGCCGGCGAAACCGTCCAGTGCATGCTCGGCTCGGCCAACCGCGATCCCGCCCACTTCCCTTCCCCCGACCGCTTCGACCCGGCCAGACCCAATCTCCGCGACCACCTGGCCTTCGGCGCGGGACGCCATTTCTGTCTGGGCGCGTCTCTCGCGCGCATCGAAGCCGAGGAGGCGCTGGCCCGTCTCTTCGGCGAGCTCCCCGGTCTGCGGCTGGACCCGGACCGTCCTTCGCGTCCGCACGGGCACGAGTTCCGGGCGCCGCCCACGGTGTGGGCGCGGTGGGGGTGAGGGGGGTGCCGCTGGATGGCGATCAGCGTGAGTCTGGATACTGAACCAGGTCCGCAGTCGCCACGCCCTGTATCGGATAGTGACCCGATATCAGGAGAAGCACGGGGTCCTCAGCCAGCCGAGCTGCCTTCGTTGACGCAGCAGGAGCCGGACCTTTCCTCGCGATCGACACCGACGGGCGCGCCTGAATCAACTGAATCGTCTTTGCCGACGCTGGAGGAGATGCTGGCCGGACGGGCGAAGTACGAGATCCACAGGGTGCAGGATTTCTCGTACTCGGACCTGGGCGGTCGATCACGGCTGACCGCCGACATTACAACGCAAGAAGCGGAACCGAGCCGAGTAGCTGAAGCCATGATGCGCGCTGCCATTGAGGTTCAACGAGAGGGTGGCGTTGTCCCTGATGTCGTGCATGTACGATTGTGGGAAGACTGGCCGCCGCCTCCACAGCCCACCCAAGAGGAATTTGATGCGTGGAGCGGGGAAGAACTTGAGTTCTACGTCCGGCGGAATGCGCCGAGAAAGATGATTTGCTACGCGCGCGACGGGTGCGGATGGGGCGCTACGTGCGACGGCACGACATGGGATGGGGTGACTATCGACGAGATGCCGGCGTGGATTCCGAGAGTCTGCCCCAAAATCATGGAAATGCCCTGCGAAGCTTGGGTACTGGTGCTCTGAGTGTGAAGTGCCCGGGAGTCATCCTGTGCGATGCGGTCGCCGCTGGCCACGCGGCCGCGCGATTCCGTTAGCTTACCGGCGCGCGCGCCGCCCCCGCCGCTGGCGTCACCCCGGCCTTTGCGAGACCACCTTGGCCGTCGTCGGCTCCCGGCGGCGCCGGTGCTGCATCCGGCGACGGTTTCGGCCAGGCTCTTCCGGCCCCTGCGCGGGCTGGCCCGGGGACGTCGCGGCAAGAGACCGGGCGCGCGCGCGACCCCCCGCTTCCTCTCCCAGGCGAGCCGCAAACATCAGTTTCCCCGCGAAACGCTTCCTCCAACGCACCGACAGGACCCTACGATGACAGACTCCCCGCAGACCCCGCTCGGCCGCTTCTGCTGGCACGAAATCATGACCCGAGACCCCGACGCCGCCCGCGATTTCTACAGGACCGTCGCCGGGTGGGGCACGAGCGTCTGGGATGGCGGGGACGAGCCCTACCAGATGTGGATGAATGGCGAACGGCCGCTCGGCGGACTGCTGGCGTTGCCCGCGCCGGAGGTTCCGCCCTGCTGGATGGCCTACATCTCGACGCCCGACCGGAATGCGACGCTGGCGCGGGTGCGGGCGCTGGGCGGTTCGGTGATGAATGAGATTGAGGTGCCGGAGGTGGGACGCTTCGCGGTGATCGCCGATCCGCAGGGGGGCGTCTTCGCGGTGCTCGAACCCGAGGGGGAGACGCCGGGGCACGACGAGGTTCCGGTCGTGGGCGACTTCTCCTGGAACGAGCTGGCGACCACCGACGCCGACGCGGCCTGGTCCTTCTACTCCGAGCTCTTCGGCTGGGAGGAGGCGGGCCGGATGGACATGGGCGAGATGGGGATGTACCGGTCCTTCGGGCAGGGCGCGCACCCGATCGGCGGGATCTTCCACGCGCCCGAGGGAATGCCGGCCGGCTGGCTCCACTACATCCGCGTTCCCGACGTGGCGGCGGCGCTCGAATCGGTGAAGGCGCTTGGCGGACGGATCCTCAACGGACCGATGGATGTGCCGGGGGGCGACCGGGTCGCGCAGTGCATGGATGCGCATGGGATCGCCTTTGCGTTGCACGCCACCGTCGCCGCCGACGAGGAATCCGCCGGCCAGGGCGAGGGGTCGGTGGAATAACCTCGGGGATGCGGGGCCGCACGGCCCGGGAGATCGAGCAATGTCGCCTGGACGCCTGGTACGCACGCTCATCGGTCCGGCACTTGCGATTGCCGCGGCGGTCATGTGGCCGGCCGCGCCGGTCCTGACCCAGACGGTTACCTACCAGGTCACCTTCGAGGGCAACTGGACCACGGCGAGCACACCCGGCGGCGTCGTCTCCGGAGCCCACTTCACCACCCTGGTCGGCGGCGTGCACGGAAGCGGCGTCTCCTTCTGGGAGGAAGGGGGCCTGGCCAGTCCGGGGGTCGAGTATGTGGCGGAGCTCGGCGGCACAAGCACCTTCCGAAGCGAGGTCGAGGCCAGTTCGCACACGAGCGCGGTGATTCTGCAGGGCGTCTCCGGGGGCGGCACCGGCACGGCAACCTTCAATATCCAGGTCACGCGCACCCATCCGCTGGTGACGCTTCTGTCGATGATCGGCCCCTCGCCCGACTGGTTTGTCGGCATATCGGGACTGTCGCTCCTCGACAGCTCGGACCGCTGGCGCAACACCTATGTGGTCGATCTCCATCCCTACGACGCGGGCACCGAGGACGGCACCGAGTTTTCGCTCTCCAACCCGGCCACCGTTCCCCAGGGCGTGATCACCAGCATCGGTGGAACGGGCAAATTCTCCAATGTCCGCATGGCGCGGCTGACCTTCACCAACCAGACGCCCGTCACCGATCCGGTTGCCTCGTTCGCCTCGTCGGCGGGGACGGCTGCAGAGGATGCGGGCACGCGCAACGTGTCGGTCAACCTGTCGCCGGCTCCGTCGTCGGCCATCGCGCTGAAATACACGGTGGGGGGAACGGCGACGGCGGGCAGCGATTTTTCCATCGCCAACTCCGGAACGGTTTCGGTATCGCCGGGGGCGACGACCGCGAACATCCCGGTTGCGATCACCGACGACAATGCCCGGGAGAGCAGCGAGACGGTTGTGCTGACGCTGACGAGCGGCACCGGCTACACGGTCGGCGGCGCCAACAGTCATACATTGACGATTACGGACAACGACGACGGGCAACCGCCCCCGCTGCCGACGGTGAGTCTCGCGGCGTCGCCGAATCCGGTGGACGAGGGGCAGCCGGTGACGGTCACGGTCCGCCTTTCGGCCGCGTTGCCGAACTCTGTCACGATTCCGCTGGGGCTGACTGCGGGCACGGCCGAGGAGGGCGATTTCGGCTCGCTGGCGAGTGTCGCGATCGCTGGCGGACAGACGAGCGGGACGGGGACAATCGCCACGGTGAGCGATGCCGACGAGGACGACGAGACCTTCACGGTTGCGTTGGGCGCGCTCCCGGCGGAGGTGACGGTGGGGGTGCCATCGTCGGTGGTGGTCACGATCCGGGACGACGACGGGAGTCCGCCCCCGCTGCCGACGGTGAGTCTCGCGGCGTCGCCGAATCCGGTGGACGAGGGGCAGCCGGTGACGGTCACGGTTCGCCTTTCGGCCGCGTTGCCGAACTCTGTCGCGATTCCGCTGGGGCTGACTGCGGGCACGGCCGAGGAGGGCGATTTCGGCTCGCTGGCGAGTGTCGCGATCGCTGGCGGACAGACGAGCGGGACGGGGACAATCGCCACGGTGAGCGATGACGACGAGGACGACGAGACCTTCACGGTTGCGTTGGGCACGCTCCCGGCGGAGGTGACGGCTGGCGCGCCATCGTCGGTGGCGGTCACGATTCGGGACGACGACAAGGGTCCGCCTCCCAATGCTCCCCCCACCGTTTCGGCCAGTTGCGACCCGTGCGAGGTGGCGCGTGGCGGCGCCGTGCGCCTGTCGGCGTCGGCTTCGGACCTGGACGGCGACCCGCTGAGCTACGCCTGGAGTGCGCCGAGGGGCAGATTCGTCGGATCGGTCAACGACGCGAACGCGCGCTGGATCGCTCCGAATGAAGCGGGTGGCGTGACGATCCGGGTGCGTGTGTCCGATGGGCGGGGTGGATCAGGCTCGGACGTTGTGCGGGTGACGGTCGTGAATCGCGCGCCGCGCTTCGGCGAACGGGTCTACCGCTTCGATCTCCCCGAAAATGTGGACGGGCGCGAGCATCCGTTGCGCCTGGGCCGGGTGATGGCGTCGGACCCCGATGGAGACTCGGTCACCTATGAACTGGTTTCGGGCGATCGGGACCGCTTCCGTGTCGGTGCCAGGGAAGGCGATCTGATTTTTGTTGGTCCCCCGGAGGACTTTGAGGTGGAGCCGAACCGGTACGACCTGACCGTGCGTGCCCGGGACGGTGCGGGTGCGGAGGATGAGGCGCAGGTCGAGGTGACGGTGGTGGACGCGAACGACGCGCCGGTTGCCGCGGACGACGAGGCGGAGACGCGGGAGGACGAAGCGGTGACGGTGGAAGTGCTGGCCAACGACAGGGACGCGGATGGCGACGAACTGCGGGTGGCGGCGGTGACGCAGCCATCGCACGGGGCGGTCGCGATCGGGTCGGCGGGGGCGGTGAGCTACGCGCCGGAGCCGAACTGGCACGGCACGGACCGCTTCCGTTACGTGGTTGCGGACGGCGGCGGCCTGGCCGATACGGCGGAGGTGGCGGTGAGGGTGCTTTCGGTGAACGACGCGCCGGTTGCGGCTGGAGACGAGGCGGAGACGCGGGAGGACGAGGCGGTGACGGTGGAGGTGCTGGCCAACGACAGGGATCCGGATGGCGACGA
>JAJEBW010000036.1 GCA_022822325.1 Gemmatimonadota bacterium
GGCGGGAATGACGGGGGGATCGCCGCGGCCGGGCACGCCGGTCTGGTAGTCCCACAGCCCGATCAGCGGACCGGCGCCGTGGCCATGGTCGCCGATGGGGTGCGTGTACATGGTGCCGTTCAGGCCCTCGGCGCGCATTCGTTCCAGCACGGTGGCGAGGATTTCGTTCCCGGTGCGCCCGACCCGCGTCTCTTCGAGCAGGATGTCCTGGAGGCGGTTCGAGTTGGCCAGCGCCGCCTGGAGCCCCGCCGGCGGTTCGGTTTCGCCCTCGCGCAGAACGTACGCCATGTGCTGGGTGTCGGTGGCCAGACCGAGCGCCACCATCCCGAAGTCGCAGTGCAGCACGTCGCCCCGTTGAATGACCGGCGCGATCGAGTCCGTCATCGACACGCCCCGCCGCTGCACCGAAACCGAGGGCTGGAACCAGGAACCGAGCCCCAGGTCGTGCACGCGCTGCCGCATCCACCAGACGACGTCGGCGGTGCTGGTGCGCCCCGGTTGAATCACGACCTCCGAGAAGGCCGTGCCGATGATTTCGTGAACGATCGACTGCAACCTGCGGTAGACGGGGGTCATCGACGGAACGCGCATCGCCAGGTAGTCGATCGCGAGGAGGGGCCTGCGAATCACCCGGCCGGCCAGCTCCGGTCCCAGCGCCTCTTCCATCTGCTCCCATTCGCCCGCGGCCAGACCGTCGGCGAAGTTGTGGTCGTGCGAGATGTTGACGGCGATGTTTGCCGGGTCGCGCTCGCGCACCATCCGCGCGAAGAGATCCCACTGGTCCTTGCCCCAGAGTTCGGCGGCGCGGCCGTCGGGCGCGGTTGCCGTGGCCCGCACCGCCTCGTAGACGCCCCCCTGCGAGGTGCCGCCGAGCGCCAGCCGCTCCACCCCTTCCTCGGGGCCGCGGTCGTGGAAGATGTAGATGGTGCGGCGCCGCGCGGCGAAGGTGGTGGGCGAGACGAGCGCCGGGAAGACCGGATCCTCGTTGTATTCGCGCATGGTGACGACCCACATCTCGACGCCGTGCCTGCGCATCAGGAGGGGGAGGTTCGTCTCCAGCCGTTCCCGGAGCCACGCCTGCTGGGTGCGGGCCTGTTCGCGCAGGGCGCCGAAGGGCCGCTCCGGCCGGTAGTCGCGGGTCTGGGCGGCGAGGGGAGAGGCGAGACCGAGGGCGGCCGCGGCGGCGAGCGCGAGGGCAAGCGCGGGGATGGGGAGGCGGGGGAGGCGGATCATTCTGCGGTCCTCGGGACGGGGTCGGGATTGCGGATCGGTTGGGACTGGACTGCGGACCATCGGGGCAGTCGGCCGGAGGCGAGGTCGGGGTGCGCGGCAGCGACCGGGGTTCGTCATGCGGCTCGCGGTCGTCAACCGTCGGTCCGGCCGGCGAGCGCGGCGGCGCGAATCATCGCCAAGATCTCGGTCACGATCGCGCGGCCCCTGTCGCGGGCGTAGAAGCGGCGCGTCCGGGCGTAGCGGGGGCCGGATTCCATCTTCATGCCCTCGGTCATCACCCAGCGTTGCAGCTCGCGCGGCCGCGGACCCCACCAGTCCCGTTCGCGAAAGTCCTCGTCGTAGAGGATCACGACCGGAATCGACCGGCTGCGGCCACTGGTCAGGTGCGCGTCCATGATGTCCAGGTTCTCGTCGCGCGACAACACGCGCAGCTCGACATTCGGCAGCAAATCCGCCAACCGCGAAACCACCGGCAGGATGTTCACCGCGTCGCCGCACCAGTCCTCGCTCAGTGCCAGCAGACGCCAGCGGCCGGGAAGCGAGCGGGCGGCGGCCACGAGATCGTTGGGAAGACGAACGCGTTCATGCACGCCGCGCCAGAGGTCGGCGTTTTTGCGCACGGTTTGGAGGTAGCGGGGGAAGGAGAGCGCTGATTCGAATCGGTCGCGCATGGCGGTCACGGGCGGGGCGTCCTGGGCTTCGGGAATGGGGGGAAATCACAGGGGGATGGGGGAATCATGCCGGGGTTGGGGGATCAAGCCGGACCGGGAAATCATGGCCGATTCCCGCCCTGGCCGTCTCCGGACGCGGAACCGGGCTTGCGCCGCCGCCGGACTCCGGTTCTGAGCAGTCCCTCCTGCGCCGCCGAAGCCACCAGGTCTCCGTCTTGCGTAAAGAAGGCGCCGCGTCCAAAACCGCGCGCACCGTGGGCGACCGGGCTCTCGATGCGGTAGAGCAGCCAGTCGTCCGCGCGGAAGGGCCGGTGGAACCAGAGCGAATGATCGAGCGATGCGGCCATCACGTCGTCGTCGCGCACGGTGCGGCCATGGGGGTGCAGGACCGTGGAGAGGATCCCGTAGTCCGAAGCGTAGGCCAGCGCCGCCTGGTGCAGCACCGGATCGTCGCCGAGCGGGCCCACGGTGCGCAGCCATGCGTGGCGGTGCGGGGGGCGGGGGGTGCGGTCGAAGGGCAGCCAGGGCTCGACCGGACGAAACTCGATGGGGCGGTCCTGGGTGAGAACCTGCCGCAGCCGCGGCGGAATTCGCTCCGAGTGCGCGCGCATGACTTCCAGCTCGGAGGGGAGGCCGTGGGGCGGGGGGAGGTCGGGCATCGACGACTGGTGCTCGATTCCCTCTTCGGTTCGGTGGAAGGAGGCCGACAGCGCAAAGATGGCGCGTCCGTGCTGAATCGCGCTCACCCGCCGGGTCGCGAAGCTGCGGCCATCGCGGGTCGGATCCACAAAATAGACGACCGGCGCCGTCAAATCCCCCTCCAGAATGAAGTAGCCGTGCAACGAGTGCGCCTCCCGGTCGGCCTCCGCAATCGTGCGCCGCGCCGCCACCAGCGCCTGGGCAAGCACCTGGCCGCCAAAGATCCGCCCCGACCCGATGTCCCGGTTGCGGCCCCGGTAGATGTTGCGCTCAAGGGCTTCGAGATCCAGAAGATCGAGGAGGCGCGTCATGGAAGTGGACATGGGGATAGGATAGCGGATCGGGCGGGGATTCTCACGGTCGGCGGCGGGCACCGGCGAATCGGTTGGACGGTTCGGGAATCGGATCGCCCGGCCCGGAGAAGGCATTCGGCCCCCGGTCGCTCCGGCAGGACTCGCGGGCTATCCTTCCCGCTGGCGCTTCTTCCCTTCATCCGATCCGGCCCGCCAGCAGCGAGAACTCCCGTGAGCGCTTCAATCGACCCGCCGACGCTCGTCGTTCCCGCCTCCGACGAAGCCCTTCTGCGCCAGTGCCGCGTGGAAACCATGCGCGGCGGGGGCAGCGGCGGCCAGCACCGCAACGTGACGGACAGCGCGGTCCGGATCACGCATCTGCCAACCGGAATCTCGGCAATCGCAGGGGAGCGGCGCAGCCAGCACCGCAACCGCCAGGCAGCCCTGAAGCGGCTGCGGCAGCGGCTGGCAGAGCGACTCGCGAAGAAGCCCAGGCGAATTCCCACGGCTGTACCCGAAGGCGAACGGCGCCGCCGGCTGGAGGCAAAGCGGAGACGAGCGCAGGCGAAGGCGTTGCGGAGGAGGCCGGAGGAGGATGGGTAGGGGGTCTGGCCCCCTCAGCGCCTTCGTGGCTCCCGCCCGAGTCGCCACGCCGAAGCCACTCCACGCTCGGCACGGGTTTTTCGGGGCGAATGGGAGTGCGTACGCGAATCGGCATCGGTTTCGTCGCGCCGATCGGGAAGCTCGGGGTTACATTGCCAACATTGCCGCTTTCCTTGATTCGCAGCTTCCTCGTCGCCCACGTTTTGCCGGAGATGACCCGCCATGTCCGATACATCGGCAGCGACCCATCTGACCGCGCCTGCCTATACTGTTGCCGAGGCTGCACGGCTGGCAGACCTGTCCCCCGGTCGGGTCAGACGGTGGATGAGAGGTTACAGCTTTCCGGTCGGCGATCGCTTGCGACGGCAGAGGCCGGTGGTCCGCGTTGGCCATGACGGACATGCGAGTCATCTCGCCTCATTCCTGGACCTGGTTGACCTGCTGTTCGTGAAGCGTTTCCTGTCCACTGGAGTGTCATTGCAGAGAATTCGCGGAGCCCTTGACGAAGCAAGATCCATCCTGGGAACTGACAACTTCGCTCGCGAGGTGTTTTTTTTCGACGGCCGCAACCTTTTCCTCCAGATGCAGGACCAGGGAAACGCGATTCTCCAGCTCATGACGGACGGACAATGGACAATCGCCCCCGTGATCCGAGAGCTGGCCGAACAGATCGAGTTTGGCGGCGAAGCAGGATCGGGGCCGGTCGGTGGTTTCGCACAGAAATGGCATCCGCTGGGTAGGGACAGGCCGATCGTGATTGATCCTCGGGTTGCTTTTGGAGCCCCTTCACTCGTCGGCCGCGGCGTCAAGACGGCGAATGTATACGATCTGTTTGTCGCCGAGAACGAACGCGTGGATGCGGTATGTTCCTGGTGGGACCTTTCGCCGGTCGAGGTAGGCCGCGGTGCACTTCGAGCGGGGACTCGCGGCGTGAGGTTCTTCGTGGACAACAATTTGAGTCCGGGGCTTGCCCGGGGAATGCGGGCATTTGGCGAAGACGTGATTCACCTGACGGAAGAGTTTCCAGCCGACACGGAAGACGCAGAGTGGCTGGCACGGGTTGGCAGCAGAGGCTGGTTCGTCATCACCCGCGACGACCGGATTCGGTACCGTAGCGCCGAACTCGCAGCAATCAGAAAAAGCAGCGTGGGAGCCTTCTTCCTGGGTGGCAAGAACCGCAGCAGATGTGACCTGATCCAGCAGCTTGTCCGCAACTGGCCAATAATCAAGGAGCACGCAGCGAAGACCCGGACCCCCTTCGCGTTTCGGATTCCACCGGCGGGATCGAAGTTGAAGTCACTGCCACTGGACTGAGTCACCGCCACTGGACTGAAACCTTCGCGAGGATCCCGCCATGCCGCATACCCTTCGCTTCCGCCCGCCCACCTGTCCCCCCCTCCTTCACTGCCTCCCGGCTGTCGCCGCCCTCGCCACCGCCCTCTCCCTAGTCCCCACCCCCCTCCCCGCCCAACCCCCCTCCCCCGTCGAGCTCAACATCCGGCGGGTCCACGACGATCTCGTCGCGGGGCGCTACACCGTCACCCAGCTCACCCGGGCCTTCCTGGACCGCATTGCGCTCTACGAAGACCGCTACAACGCCTTCGTCTCCATGAACCCCGACGCGCTGGCGATTGCCGCCGCCCTCGACCGGGAGCTCGCCGGTTCGGGGCCGCGGGGGCCGCTGCACGGGGTGCCGGTCGTCATCAAGGACAATCTCGACTACGCGGGACTGGTCACGACCGCGGGGTTCAATGGATTCAGCGCGGCGACGGGCGGGATCGACATGGTGCCGGGCGACGATGCGGTCGTGGTGGAGCGGTTGCGCGCGGCGGGCGCGGTGATCCTCGGCAAGACCAACATGCCGGACTTCGCGGGGCATGGAACCCGAACCCGCAGCACGGTCGCCGGCGAGACGCTCAATCCCCATGCGGTGGACCGGGTGCCGGGCGGATCGAGCGGGGGAAGCGCGACGGCGGTGAACGCGAGCTTCGCCGTGCTGGGGCTGGGAACCGAGACCGGGGGATCGATTCAGAATCCGGCCGCCGCGCAGGCGCTGGTGGGGGTCAAGCCGACCTTCGGGCTGGTGCCGCTGGAAGGGGTGGTGCCGATCGACGCGACCTATCGCGATGTGGTGGGACCGCTTGCGCGCACGGTGCGGGACGCCGCGATCGCGATGGATGTGATCGCCGGGCCGAGCCCCGAGGACCTGGCCTCCTACGCGGGGGCCGAACACCTTCCCGAAGCGGGGTACGAGGCCGGGCTCTCGGTGACGGCGCTGAGCGGAAAACGGTTCGGGCTGGTGGGGATGGGGTGGCGCGACACCTTCCTGCCGCTGGCGCCCGCGACCGATTCGCTCTATGCCGAGGCGATGCAAAGGCTGGAGGACGAAGGCGCGGAGACGGCGCCCGATCCCTTTGCGGAAACGGGTTGGGTCGAACTCTACGGCGAGCGCCCCGGGGTGCCGACGGTCGGCAGTCACGATCTCGCGGTCTATCTGCAGGGGTTGGGCCCCGACGCGGCCTTCCGTTCGGTGGAGGAGTGGGAAGCGTTGGCCGGACGATTGCTGCGGGGTGGACGGCGCGCCCGCGCTCCCACCGCGCCCACGGCCACCGAAGAGGGGGACGCCTTTCAGGCGTGGCGCCGGGAGATGCGAGCCCTCTTCCGCCAGGTGCTCGAGGACCACGACCTCGACGGCCTCTTCTTCCCGCAAGCGGGCGAGCCGATTCGTCCGCTGGTGGAGGACCCCGAGCGCCCCGACTACCGTCCCAACAACCATGCCGAGCTGCCGAGCAACATCATCAACGATATCGGGCTGCCCACGGTCGTCGTTCCCTACGGCTGGTACGCGGACGGCACGCCATTCGCGGTGGCTTTCATCGGCGACCTCTGGACCGACGCCGAGCTGATGGCGTACGCTTACGACCTTGAACAGGCGACGCTGGCGCGCCGGCCGCCGGTGTTGGAGCAACCCCCGCAGATTCGGCGATAGATCGGCCGTTTTTCGCGACATCGCTCCCGGCCTGCGAGAATCGTCCTCGGACCAGCTTCGCTTCGGCGCACTTGCCCACCCGCCGGGACAAGCCCATCCGCGCCGAGGCGGGCCATGCCCCATGCGTCCCGGACTGCCTGCATGAGCGGGCGGCCTGGGAATCGCGTGGGAAGCGACGACTTCCAGGGGACCCGTCCGCTTGCGAATTCTCCACCGGCCGAATAGCGTGGGCTTCCCTGGCACGGCTCCAGGACTGCCCGCAAGTCACAACCGACCCACCTGGCCACGAACGACGAATCCCCATGACTCAAGTCCCGATGATTCAAGCGACCGCCCTCTCTTCGCACCGCCGCCTCGCCGCGACGACCCTCGTCCTCGCTGTCGCCCTGGTTCTCGCGCCAGTCCCCGCCGCCGCCCAGGAAGCCCGCCCCGCGATCGCCGCGCATACCGCCGGGATGACCGCGCTGGAGGGCTTCTTCAACCTGCACTGGGACGACGACGCCGGACGCCTCTACTGGGAGCTGGACCTCGCGGGCGGGGAGTTCCTCTACCAGATCTCGATGGGGTCCGGCCTGGGATCGAATCCGGTGGGAATCGACCGGGGCCAGTTGCGCGGCACCCATGTTCTGGAGCCGCACCGGGTCGGGCCGCGCGTCCTCCTCATGGAGCCCAACTACCAGTTTCGCGCCCGCAGCGACAACCCCACCGAGGTGCAGGCCGTGCGCGACGCCTTCGCCCCTTCGGTCTACTGGGGATTCGACATCGTGGCCGAGAGCGGCAGCCGGGTTCTGGTCGACGCGACCCCCTTCTTCATCCGCGACGCGCGAGGCGTCATCGGTCAGATCGCGCAGCGCGGACAGGGGACCTTCCGGCTCGATCCGGCCCGTTCGGCCATCCACCTGCCCGCAACGAAGTCCTTTCCCCAAAACACCGAGGTCGAGGCGCTCCTGACCTTCGCGAGCAACGATCCCGGTGGACTGGTGCGTGGCGTGGCGGTCAATCCCCAGGCGGTCACCCTCAGGCAGCACCATTCCTTCATCCAGCTCCCCGACGACGGCTACCGCATTCGCATCGCCGATCCGCGCATCGGCGTCAATGGCCCCACGATCTACGACTACGCCACCCCGATCGACGAAGATCTGCGCCTCCGGCTGGTCTCGCGCCACCGCCTGCAAAAGCGCAATCCCGGCGCCGACCCCTCCGAACCGGTCGAGCCGCTTGTCTACTACGTCGATCCCGGCACCCCCGAGCCGATCCGCAGCGCGCTCATCGAGGGGGCCGCATGGTGGGAGGACGCCTTCGAGGCCGCGGGATTCATCAATGCCTACCGCGTGGAGGTTCTGCCCGAAGGGGTCGATCCGCAGGACATTCGCTACAACATGATCCACTGGACGCACCGGCGGACGCGGGGCTACTCCTACGGCAACTCCGTCACCGATCCGCGCACCGGCGAGATCATCCGCGGGGTCGTGAATCTGGGCAGTCTTCGTCTTCGGCAGGACTACCTGCACGGCCAGGGAATGGTCGCGCCCTTCGGCGGCACCGTCGGTCAGGATTCGGACTCGGACGCGGGATTGGAGACGGGTGCGTACTCCTGCATGGCGCTGGCCCCTGACTTCGAATATCTGTCGCAGCTTGCGCCGGGATCGGATGCGGTCGAGATGGCGCTGGCGCGGGTCCGGCAGCTCTCCGCGCACGAGGTGGGTCACACGCTCGGATTCCCGCACAACTACATGACCAGCTCCTACGGCCGCGAGAGCGTGATGGACTATCCCGCGCCGCTCGTGGAGATCGACGCCGATGGCAATCTCGATCTTTCGAACGCCTATGTGCAGCGAATCGGCGAGTACGACAAGGTCTCGACCAACTGGCTGTACCGGGAATTCCCCGAGGGAACCGACGAGGCCGCCGCGCTGGACGCCATCGTCGCCGCCTCGATCCGCGACGGCCTGCTCTACATGGGCCACTCCAACAACAACTTCATCGGTGCGGGACATCCGCGCGCGGGCGTCTGGGACAACGGCGCCAACCTGGTCGATCACCTGAGGCACGAGATCCGCGTCCGCAACATCGGCATGGCCAACTTCGGCGAAGAGATGATTCGCCTGGGCCAACCGCTCTCCGATCTGGAGTTCGTCCTCCTTCCGCTGTACATGCACCACCGCTTTCAGCTTCGCGCTGCCGCGCAGTCGCTGGGGGGCGCCGACTACAGCTACGCGCTGCGGGGCGATGGCCAGACTCCCTTCACGATCATTCCGGGCGAGGAACAGCGAGACGCGCTCGAAGCCATCCTGTCGGCGATGACGGTGGACTTTCTCGCGCTGCCGCCCGAGGTGATCGCGATGATTCCGCCTTCGGCCTTCCGCCACGGAGAGGGCGAGGTCTTCGCGGGCCACACCGAGCTGCTCTTCGACCCGCTGGGCGCAGCCGAGGCCGCCGCCGACTTCACCGTGGGCGAGATTCTGCACCCGCAACGGATGGCGCGCCTGGTGGTCTATGGAAGTCTGGGGGACTACCCCGATCTGGCCGAGGTGGTGGACCGGGTGATCGAGGCGAGCTGGGGGGCGGATCCGGAGGGCGACGAGTACCGGATGCGGGTGCAGCAGGTGATTCAGCGCGCGGTGGTGGACCGAATGATGCGATACGGCGGCAGCGCCGATGTGGCGAGCGAGGCGCGGGCGGTCCTGTCGCAGCGGCTGGACGCGCTCGCGGAGATGCTCGAGGGAATCGTCGATCCCACGCCGCACCAACACCTGGCGGCGGCCGACATCCGGCGCTGGCAGGCGCGGGTCGAGCACGCCACCCCGGGCGATGCGCTTGAGTTGCCGCCGGGCGATCCGATCGGGGGGAGTGTGCGGAGCGGGGGAAGGTAACCGGGGCGAGCCCGGTTCGGCGCCCGAACCCTCACCGTTCGGATGGGGCCTCGGGCGCGCGGATGCGATAGCCGGTCACGGCAACCCTGCCCAGCTCGTCCTCCTCCGCGACCACCACAAGGTTGCCTCTCGCCGCGATCACCCGTTGGGAGCCGGCAAGCATCACCGACCCCCGCACCGTGCCGTCACTGTGCAGAATGGTCCACTCAACGAGGTCGGAGCTCTCCTCACGGCGAATCCATGTGGAGCCGTCCTGTCCCCCTATCACACCGGTAACCGTCGGGAGCATGGTTGGCAACAAACCGGAGTCGCGCAACAACTCCGCCGCTTCGTCGTCGGTGATGTCCTCGCTACCGGACAGCGACGCCCGTTCTCGCCCGGCCGCCCGGCGAATCATCTCCTCGGAAAGGGGACGGGCCGCTCCGGACTGCGTGAATGCGAAGACCGTGTCGTCGGCGAAGTCAACGCGCACGACCGACAGCGTAATCTCGTCGCTCTCTGCGGGGCCAGGCCGGGAATGGGCGGCAACCACGCCGCTCCCGTCGGCCAGGACTGCAACATGGGCGCTGTCCTGGAACGGCACCCGAAGGTGGTGCAGCCTGCCCCCTCGCAGGAAGCCCATCGACGCGCCGGTCAGCGTCTCCCATGCCGCCGTGTCCGCCACCTGCCCCAACGAGTCAACGGCCAGTAGGGGAATCCGAATGGCCAACCGCTCGGGCCCGACTGCGGCTTCGCCGCCCAGCGCCATCAGAGCGGGACGCACAATTCCGCGCGCATCCGACGTCACCGCCTCGGGTGTGTTGCCTGCGAACCTCCATCTCTCGGTCAGGCGGGTCGGAACCACCGATGCAATCCACCGCCGCGATCCCAGGAATGTCCCGTCCGTTCCGAAATAACTGACCCGGCCCAGCGCGGCATCGGTGGCCACCACGGTGTCGCCGAGAAGACCGATCGAGGAAATCGTGCCGAACTCGCCGGGTCCCTCGCCGCGTCCGCCCATGACTCCCAGCGAGTCCCCCTGGGCATCGAAGACTCGAATCTCCCGGACGGCGGGCTGTGCCACGAAGAGATTCCCGCCGCGGTCGATCACCGCAAAGTTGGTCGCGCTCCAACTGGTCGCGCTCCCCGGCAGGAGCATGTCGTCCACCCGGTAGGCGACATCGGCCTCCAGCGTGGGCGGAGGGCTTTCAGGGCCGGAATTGCTCTCCCCGGACTCCGACACTGAGGAAATCTGCCGCCGATTCACTGTGGCAAGAAGTGCGACGACGACCGCAACGACCGCCAGTCCGACCGTCAACGCGATCCGTCCTCCCGGCGCTCTCCGTCGTTCCCGCCGCGGTCCCGGCCGCCTGGGCGCTTCTCCCACCCTCACCGCCGCCCGGCGGTCCGGAACCGGTAGCCGAACCCCCGCACCGTTTCGATCCAGTCCCCCGCCGATCCCAGCTTGCCGCGGAGTCTGCGCACATGCATGTCCACGGTGCGAGTGTGGATCCGGTCCGCCACCTGCGAATCCACGCTCCACGCCTCGGCCAGCAACTGGCGTCGGCTCTGGGTGCGGCCCCGCCGTTCGAGGAGGGTGCGGAGCAGACGAAATTCGGTTGGAGTCAGATCGATGGACTTTCCGCGCAGCGTCACCGCATGGGCCCCGACATCGAGACGCAGCTTGCCAGCCTGAAGGATGCGCCCGCCGCCGGCAATGGGTTTCAGCTCGCCGCGGGCACGCCGGAGGATGGCATCCACACGCAGGACGAGTTCGCGAACGCTGAAGGGCTTGGTGACGTAGTCGTCGGCGCCGAGCTCGAGGCCGGTAATCCGTTCTTCCTGCTCGCGCTTGGCGGTCAGGAGGAGGACGGGGATGCCGCGCGTGGCCGAATCGGATTTGAGGGAGCGGAGGACATCGTCGCCGGAGATGCCGGGCAACATCCGATCCAGAACGATCAGGTCGGGGAGGTCGCGGTGTATGGCGTCGAGGGCGACCGTTCCGGTCAGCGCGGTCTCGACCCGGTAGCCCTGGCGCGCGAGCTGGTAGGCGACGAGCGCCGCGATCTCGGCTTCGTCCTCAACGACGAGAATGCGCTTCTGCTCGGCTGTCGCTGCCACCTTCACCGCTCCCGCTCCGGCGTCAGGGGCACCTTACGAACGAGACGGCGCCGGAGACTCGTCTCCACCCGGCTCACGGTCCAGGAGCTCGGGATCCTCGTCGTAGTAGCGGAAGATTTTGAATCCGCCGTTCCGCTCCAGTGCATCCTTGAAGAGTTGAAGCCGGTACCGGCGCTGGTGGGCGCGGAAAACGACGTAGCAGTCGGTGTGCACCCGAAAGGTCTCGAAGGATTGTACATCGCCATCGCAGGTCACCGACTCGAAGTCCAGCGGCCGGGCCAGATCCAGAACCTCGGCGGCGCGGGGAATGGCCCGTCCGTTCCGCAACTGAATGTTCTGCCACGCCAGGTCGATGGGGAAGGGCGAGGGTCCCTGGGCGGCGGGCAACTCGGGCCAAACGACGGTGTTGTGCTCCGTCTCGGTGAGTCGGAATCGTTCGATGGATTCGCGGTCGCCCTGCTCGAAGGCGGCCAACGCCCCCTGCCCCAACTCGTCCAGGCTCGCGGCGGAGCCCGGGAATGGGCGCTGGCCGTCGCACCCGAGGACGAGCGCGACGGCCACTGCCCACAGGGCCGCACAGGAGGGCCTCCCGCGCGGGGTCGCCCGGGAGCCCATTCCTGTCTGGCCGGCTAATTCACGACGAACGAGGTCCAACCCATCCACCACTTGTCGCCGCTCGGCGCCGCGGCGCCGATGTAGTCGGTCATGGTGAAGAAGTCGTCCGAAGGCGGCGTCATCGCGCCATCCAGCAACGGCGAACCGGCCACCGGCGTGAAGTCCGGCGCCTCGCGATTGAAGGGATCCGCCATCATCACGTCGTCCAGGACCCGGTTCATCCAGCCGTCGGTCATGAAGAAGCCTTCGCTGGTGTAGCCCTGCTCCTCGCCCGACTCGAAGGTGTCCTTGTTGCCCGAAAGCACCGAGTTGCGAATCTCGAGCCCCTGCTCGAAGGTCTCGACGTTGTCCACATCCAGGCCGTCGTCCGCAAAGCCGATCACGACCGTGTTGGCGACCAGACCGGCCGTGCCGCGGCGCAACCTCAGACCATCGGCGCCATCGGTCGCCGCGTCGCCGCCGCCAACCAGCGTCACATTGAAGATCGTCGGCTGCGTAAGCGGAGTCGCCTTGTAGTCGTTCTCGTTGCCATCCACCTCGAAGCCGTTGTCGGCGTCGTCCGGATCCTGCTGTACAATCCAGAACTGGCCACGCCCCTGCCAGCCGGTAGAGTAGTCGAAGCTGTCGTCCGAGGCGTTGGTGACGATGGCGTACTTCAGGTCAACCGTTCCGCCGAAGAACTCGATTCCGTCGTCCAGCCCGACATTCGTCTGCACATGATGAATCTCGGTGCCCGCGCCCACGCCGTTCAGCGTCAGGGCGTTGATTTCGTTGCCGAAGGAGACCTCGAATCCGGCGAACTCGACGCGGGTGTAGACGAAGACGCCACTGTCGTCGTCGATCTCATTGCCGCCGTAGCTGCCCGACGAACCCTCGCCGACGCACTCGCCTGCGGGGAAGTTGCACAGCGACTTGCCGTTGATGACCACCCCGCCCCAGTCGCCGGCGCGGCGCTCGCCATCGGGCAGAGAGCTGGTGAAGACCACCGGAGCGTCGGCGGTGCCCTCGGAAAAGATCTTGCCGCCCGTCCGCACGATCAGCGCGGAAGGCTGCACCACCGCGTTCCCCTTGATGACGGTGCCGGCCGGAATGCGCAGCTCGCCGCCGTCGGCCACCGTCACGATCCCCGAAAGGATGTAGATCGAGTCCGCATGCAATGTGCGCACTTCGCCATCGCCGATGGTGCCGGACAGATCGGCGCGCAGATCGACCGCGCTCACCTCGACGAGGGCCGGGTCGGAGGGATTGGAGGACAAGCCTCCCGCCACTGCGATCACGCGGTAGGAGTAGGTTCCGGGCTGGACGCCGCTGTCGGTGTAGCTGGTGCCGGTCACGCCGGTCGCCACCGAGGCGAAGCCGGTTCCGGCGCTCTGGCGCTGCACGGTGAAGCTGTCGCCGGAGCCGCTCCAGCTCACGGTCACGTCGTTGCCGTCCGCGGTGGCGGTGACGCCGGTCGGGGCGGCGGGGGGCTCGGGGGCCTGAGGCGGAGTGGTGATTCCGCCGTCATCGTCGTCGCCGCAGGCGGCGAGCGCGAGGGAGGCCGCGGCAAGAAAGCCGACGAGCAGGTTGGACTTGCGATTCATCTTGTGTCTTCCTCCTGATGGAAGTTGCTGGGCGTTTCTCTCGCCCGTGTCAGCGGTCCGTGCGCTGCCGACCCCGTGCCGGCATGAGCGGACAGACGCCGTCCTGTGATCAGTTCCCCGTGTCCCATCCAAAGGAGAGGGAAACCGTCCTGCCATTGTTCCATTGGCGAAGCAGATCGCCATCCTGGGTGTATTCGACCACATTCCCGATCAGCCGGCTCGCCGAGAGCTTGACCTTGGCTCCGCTGAGAAGGCGCTGTTCAAGCACGATGTCCAGTTGGCTGCGCGCCTCCTCGAAGATCTCCGCGGTGGCCTGGCCCCCGACCGCATCGATGCGCCGTCCGAAGCGGTTGAAGAGCACGCTGGCCCGCGACCCCCCCGACTGCGATGCATAGGTCAGCGAAAGATTGGCGACATAGGGGGACTGGCCCTGGAGCGCGCGCGTCTTCGCTTCGGCCGCCTGATCGACCCCGCCCTCGCCCGGGATGTAGATGCGAATGACGTCGGGGGTCGTGACCTCCGACTGCACCAGGGTGAGGTTGGTGTTGAGCGACACCGTTTGCAGCCCGGGGGACAGCGCCTCCAGCGTGGAGCGGAACTCGAACTCCAGCCCGTAGTTGTTGGCCGAACCGCCGTTGATCCACGACTTGAGCAGCTCGGTGCTGGGCAGGACCGCGACCTCGATGGGATCGTCGAAGGTCTTGTAGAAGGCGCTGCCGGCGATCAGCGCACCGGGCGCAAAGAAAAACTCCCAACGCGCGTCGTAGTTCCGGATGCGCGACCGGACGAGCTCCGGGTTCCCGACGGTGAGGTAGCCCCCCGCGTAGTCGGCGAAGGCGAAGGGCGCCAGTTCGCGAAGTTGCGGCCGGGCCAGCGTCTGCGAGGCGGCCAGCCGGAGATTCATGTTGTCGCGCAGCTCCATCGTCAGATTCAGAGCCGGCAGAATGTCGGTGTTTTCCAGAAGGGCGCCCGCAAGGGGAGTCTGGCCGACGTCATGCAGGTCAAAGGGCGTCACCACCTGCGTGGCCGACTCGAGGCGCGCGCCGACCATCACTCTGGCCGATTCGGTCACCTCGGTGTCGATCATCGCGTAACCGGCGTTGATGTCCTCCGATGCTTCGTAGTTGTCGGGCCGGAAGGTGGCTTCGACCAGCTCGAATCCATCCGGGTCGATCGTCGTCGAGCTGAAGAGTCCATTCGGGTCGCGCTCGCGCACGGCGTTGTCCACGACGCCGCCGCGCCTCAACAGGTAGCGGAAGCGGCGGGTGAAGGCGCTGCGTTCCTTTGCGCTGAAGGATCCGCCGAGCTCGATTGCGCCCACGCGGTCCCCCAGGCGCAAGGGAATGTCCAGATCGCCGGCGCCGCTCCAGGTGTCGTCCACCAGATCCTGGTGAAACACCGATCCCGACGACACGAAGTTGTCGAAGAGGAAGCGGCCGCCCTCCTCACGGTAGAGGACCTCGCGGGTGTTGGGCTCGTAGCGGCCCGCCTGCGACCAGGCTCCCCGCCAGTCGAACTTGGCGTCGTTGAGGAATCCGAGGCGGTGCTCGCCCTTGAGCTGCGCGTTGATCAGCGTCTGGGCCAGGAAGCGGAGCCGGTAGTTCCTCTGGTCCGTCCCGGAGTCGAGGTTGTAGCCCTCGTAGACGCGCGCCTCGTCGTCCATCAGCCGGTTGTAGACGAAGTTGGCGGTCACGCGACTGGTCGGAGTCAGCTCGTAGGAGAGGTTGGCCAGCCCGCCCAGCGAGACGGAGTGCGTGGTCTCGTCGCCGCTGTAGTCCACCTCGGCCGCGGACAGCCCGGCGGTGGAAAAGACCCGCTCGATCACGTCGGTCTTGTTGGCGTAGGAGTTCGACCAGGTGAGCGACCCCAGAACCCCCAGCGATCGTTCGAAGAGTTCCAGGTCATCGCCGAAGGAAGCGCCAAAGGAGGCGTTGGGGGGAAGACTGTTGGCGCTGGGACCCCAGTCCCCGCCGAAGGCCTCGCCGAAGTTCTCAAGGTCGGAGCGCGTGTAGTTCGGGAAGATGATCCGGCGGTCGGTGGGAATCAGCTCCGGCAGGCTGCGGGTGCCGTCGTCGAAGCCGAGCAGGTCGAGGCCGCCGCCGGCGTAGCGCAGGCCGTCGGCGAAGGTGGATTCGGTGTTGTAGCTGCTCGAAGCCGAAACCGAGAAGATGCGCCGCGTCGGGAAGTCCTTGGTGCGGAGTTCCACCAATCCGCCCGCGTAGTCGCCCGGCTGGCTGGGGGAATAGCTCTTCGCGGTCACGATCGATTCCAGCAGATCCGAGGGCACTACATCCAGCGGGACCACCTTGCGGTCCGGCATCGGCGAGGCGAGGGGCGCCCCATTGAGAGTGGTCGAGCTGTAGCGTTCGCCCAGTCCCCGCACATAGGCGAACTTGCCGTCCACCACCGACAGCCCCGGCACGCGCTTGAGGGCCGCGGCGGCGTCTCCGTCGGGGGAACGCGAGATCTGGTCGGCGCCGATGGCGTCCACCACGAAGGACTCGGTCTGCCTCTCGGTCAGGAGCGCGGCGGTGGAACCGGTCTCGACGGCGGCCTCGACAGTGATTCCCGCGATCTGAATCGCCGCCTGCTCGAGTCCGATATCCAGCGTCGTCACGCCGCCCGGCTCCACCGTCACCCCGGTCAGCGTCTTGGTGCCGTAGCCGATGAGCTGCACCACCACCGACTGCACCCCGGTCGGCGCCTCGCGAATCAGGTAGCGTCCGTCCACCGACGAGAGCGTCCCCACGGTTGTGCTCTCCACGAGAACCTGGGCCGAAGCGAGCGGCTGGGCGGTGCGCGCGTCCACGATCCGGCCGGTGATCCTTCCCGATTCCTCCTGAGCGGCGGTCGCGGTCGGCGACACGCTCGCCCAACCGGTCGCGATTGCCAGCGACGCAACCATGACGCCGCGCCGAATTCCCCCGCGTTCTCTCAACATCCAGCGGTTACTCCCAAGGTTTGCGCGACCGGGTTGGCCGCGGTGGCTGCGTGGCGCCGACTGCTCTGGCGGACCCGACGGACATGATTCGGAGTGGTCGTAACGGGGGCGGCACGGGTTGTGTAACAGTCCCGATACGCCGACGAATCAGGTCGCTCAGGCCGCCCCGGGCAGGGAACCGCGCGCGCCCTTCCTCCTCGCGATTCCTCCTGTCGCCGAGGCGATTCGCGAGTAGCGCGACATGAGATCGTCGAAGATCCGGCCCCAGCTCCGCGCCTCCGCGGCCAGCCGCGCATTCCGTCCCATCGCATGGCGGAGCGACGCGCAGACGACCAGCTCCCGGACCCGTTCGGTGAAGCTGTCGTCGTCCGCCACGAAGCCGGCGATCCCGTCCTCCACGAGCTCCTGGGGACCGCCCCGGTCGGTGACGACCACCGGAAGTCCGCTGGCCATCGCTTCCATCACGACCTGGCCGAAGGTGTCGTGCTTGCTGGGGAAGACGAAGAGATCGGCGCGCCGGTAGGCGGCCGCGAGTTCCTTTCCGGCCAGGCGGCCCGTGAACTCCGCGCGGGGACCGAAGGCGCGCTCAAGTTCGTCGCGGTGCGGACCGTCGCCCACAATCAGGAGACGCGCGCCCGGAATCGCCTCCAGGATGTCGGCGAAGCGATCAAGTCCCTTTTCGCCGCGGTGCAGGCGGCCGCAGTAGAGGATGACGGGCGGCCTCCGCCGCCGTGGCCCGGCAGCGCGTGGAATGGGTTGGAAGAGATCGGTGTCGACCCCGCGGCCCAGTACCGAGAGAGGCGCATCCAGCCGGGTGGCGACCTCGTCTCGTATGCGCTGCGTGGGAGCCAGGACTTCGCAGATCCCGTTGCGGCGCGAGTAGAACTGCCGCATCACCCACCATCCCAGCGCCTCCGCCGCATCGACCGCGGGACGCCGGGCCGGTCCCAGCGGTTCAAGGGCGTGACCAGCGCGGTGAGCGGCGTAGTCGGCCAGACTGGTGGTGTACATCGCCACGACCGGCACCCCCAGCTTCTTTCCGATCGCGGTCCCCTGCACTCCCATCGTCCCCGGCGCAACCACATTGATCACATCGTATCGCCGCGAGGCCGCAACCGAGAGGATCCGCCGATCGGGCACCAGGTGGAAGAGATCCTGTGGAATCGTGGGATCGACGCGCACCGGGATCCGCGGTTGCCACCCGTAGAGCCGCAACGATCCGTCCCGGTCCACCCGGTCCTGGTCGGCGTAGCTGTAGAGATCCATCTCAACGCCGTGCCGCCGGCAGTAGCGCAGGTTGTAGGCGAGAAAGTTCGAGACTCCGCTGAAGTGGGTGAATCCCGAATCGGGGTGGCCCACTTCGGAGAAGACGGCGACGCGCGGCCTCACCGGACGATTCCCTTTGGCTAATAGAGCCACCGCAGAGGCACGGCGATCCAGGTCATCACCGCCAGGAACCAGCCGACGATCACGTCGCCGGGATAGTGAATTCCGAGGTAGCAGCGCGAGAGGCCGATCATGACTCCCAGACAGACGATCGGCGCCGCCAGCATCGGGGGAAGCGAGGCGGCCAGCGGCAGGGCGACGGCCAGGCCCGCGGTGGCGTGTCCAGAGGGGAAGGAGAATCGGTCCGGGGCCTGCACCAGCGACTCGATCCCGATCGGAAGCCGGGGACGGGGACGAATCGCAAGGCGCTTCACCACCTGCGCGAGGAGATGCGAGACGACCAGGACGACCAGCGCGTGCCGGCCGGCCACCCCGATCCCCGGAACGACCCCGATCGCCAGCAACGAGGTCAGGACCACGATCACGGCCGGATCGCCGAGAAGGGTCACCCCCCGCATGACGCCAGCCAGCCGACGCGTGCGTCGCGCCAGTACCGCCAGAAGGATTCGCTGGTCGAATCCCGCCAATCGAACGCCCCAACTTGCCACGGTATGTCCCTCTCGTCCTGGTCCTCAGGTCGCTGCGAGTGTCACGGCAGTACGGTATGCCCCCGTGGAAACGTTGCGGCTAACGAGCTGTAATGAGTTTGAAACGACTCTGAATCGATCCGGCGTTCAGAGATTCGAATCCGCGCTCAACTCTCCGGACCGGCGCGAAAATAGCGGAAGCGGGGCTGGCGGATCTCGCCCAGAAAGATCCGGTGAATCTCGATCGCGATCCAGCGCCAGGAAGCCCGCAGGAAACCCTCCGCGCGAAAGCGTCGCGACGAAATCACGACCCGGGGCCACCGTGCAAAGGTATAGCGTCCCGCCCGGGCCAGGCGCCGCGCGTAGTCCTGGTCCTCGGCCACAAGCACCGTCTCGTCGAAACCCCCGACGGCCTCGTGAAGCGCCCGTCGCACCAGGAGGAAGCCGCCGATCGAGTGGGGCCACCCCACCCGTGTGCTCAACCAAAGGTACAGCGCCGACAACCACTGGCTGAACCGGAAGGGCAGGTTGCCCGCATCGGGGACGAACCAGCAACTGAGCGCGTCCAGACGGCGCCGCGCCGCAACCCGCAGAGCGTCCTCCAAGCCGCCGGGCGGAACCAGGACATCGGCGTCGAGGAAGAGAATCCACTCTTCGGTGGCGTTGCGAGCGCCCCGGTTGCGCCCCACCCCCGGGAGGCCGCCCGGGACCACCTGGCAACCGCCCGCTCGCGCCAGGCCCGCAGTGCGATCGGTCGATCCCGCGTCCGCGATCACAATCCGGTCGGGTGGGCGCGTCTGGTTCCGCAGCGCGGCGATGGTGGCCGGGAGGAACCGTTCCTCGTTCAGCGCCGGAATGACCACGCGGAGCGCGCCGTTCGGCGGAGCGGGTGGGGGGTGGGTGGAGTGAAGATGATCCATCGCGAGGTCCGGCCGTCGAGTCCCGTGGTCGCCCCGCTCGCGACGGGGTCGTTCCCTGGCATGATCGCAATTCCAATGTCGCCGGACCGACGCGCAAGGGCAGCCGCTCGCCCGGAGCGCCAGACCGGCGATTAGTCGCGCCCCGTTGCGGTTGCGCTCGCGATGGCTCCGGTCGCGTCCCCCCGGGCCGAACCCCACATCCCGCCCGGCCCCGCTCGCCCGTCGCGTCCGGCGTCCCCTTATCCCCCGAATCCGCGCAGATCCCGGCGGGCAGCGAATGGAGACGCCGTCGCTGCGTCACGGTTTTGTCACGGCTTCGTGACCGTTTTGTTGCTTTTTAGTCCGTCCTAATCCATTTTCGGGTGTGGAATCGCATTCGGACAGGCCGCAGCCCGGCAAGGGTCACCTGGCGGCCACCGGAGCGACCGACGCCGACTCCGACCCGGGAGGCAATCATGGACGGCTCTCGAATCCACACCGGCCGGGTGAACGCCCGCTCCTTCCTTCTTCTCTCCGCCCTTTACGGATGCGGTCCCCTTCCCACCGCTCTGGAGGAGCACGCCCTCCTCCCCCTTCCGGTCACCCTCTCCCTCGACACCCTCGACATCGAGGTCCAGGCGCTCTGGGTCCGCATCAGCGCGGTTCCCGCCGTCCCCGAAGACCTGGTGCTGAACTGGGAGCTGGAGGCCACGACCGCCAATCCCTTCTGGCGCCCCGCCGTCTTCCGCAAGCACGGCCGCCGGAGCTTTCAGTCCCCCGACACCGCCCGCGTCTGGGGGAATGTCGCGCGCGCCTACGATTTCACCCTGGCCGTCGCGGGAGTCACCGCCTCGGGCGCCGTCGTCGCCGACACTCTCGTGGTGCGCGCACCCCGGTGTCCCGATCCCGCCCGCCCCACCCTCCTCTGCAATCCTCGACCGGCCGTCGGCATCGCCGCGAATCGAAGGCGCACGGACGGCGACGGTTGACCGCGCGCCGTCATCCATTCAGTTTTGTTCTGCCAGTATCAGGAGGGCTCATCGGCCAGCGGACCCGTCAGCGGTGCGGAGGCGACAGATCCGACGATCGGATCCCGCGTCTTCGTCCGGTGAGGACCTCCACGAACACCACACGGGGGGACAGGAACGTGCGCACGCAGGGAACGGTGAAGTGGTTCAACGATCAGAAGGGTTTCGGCTTTATCTCGCGGGATAACGGCAAGGACTGCTTTGTTCACTTTTCGGCCATTCAGGGGAAGGGATTCCGTAGTCTGGTGGAGGGGGAACGGGTGGAGTTCGACGTGGTCGACGGTACCAAGGGGCCGGCGGCGGAGAATGTCGTTCGACTCGGCGAGCCGGAGCCGGGAGCGGTCTGACGCTCCACTGACGGCTATTCGGTCGTCTTGACGATGCGGGCGCGGCCCGCGGTCGCGTCGGCAAGCGCCCGGCGGAGTTCGGCAACTTTCGCGGTGGGCGCCAGCGCGCGATAGCGGGCGTCGTCCGCGAAGGATCTTTCCAGCAGGGTCAGCCCCATCCCGGAGAGCAGACGCTCGACGCGCTCGGTGGCGTCCCAGGGGACTCGGATCAGGATTCGGGTCGTATCCACCCTGGCGATGGTGGGGCACTGGCCCAGAGCGTGGCGCACACCTCCGCCGTAGGCGCGAGCGAGTCCGCCGGTTCCCAGCTTTGTGCCGCCGTAATGCCGGGCGCAGACGGCCACGATCTCGCCGATGCCGGAGCCGAGCAGGACTCGCAGCATCGGCCGACCGGCCGTTCCATGGGGCTCGCCGTCGTCGCTCATGCCGATCCGCGTCGTGGATCCGGGTGCGCCTGCATTGAAGGCCCAGCAGCAATGGGTGGCGCCGGGATGGCGGCGGCGGACTTCCTCCACGCAACGGAGGGCGGCCTCGCGGCTGGATGCGCGCGCCACCGTCGTGTGAAACCGGCTGCGCCTGACGACATCCACCACCTCGGTTGCGGCGGCCGGCACCGGGTAGCCGGTCGGGTTGGCGTCGTCGTGCGCCTTGCCCGGGACTTTCCTCTTCATCGCGGGGCTCTTACTGTATTACGGTCGCGCATGCGATTGAGAATCGGTTTCATTCTCATCTGCGACCCATTCGCGCATTTCCCTCCCGAAGGAGACCCCCTTGGGCAAGACAAGGCAACCGCCCCCGGGCGCCGACCACCGCAATCTGACCGACGTTCCGCTCGACGAGGAAGTCATCCTGGTAAGAATCGACGTCGCAGGCGAAGACATCGAGCCGCTCTTGGAACGGGGCATCGTGCCGGGTTGCAAGGTATGCCCGGTGCGGCACTCGCCGGCGGGCGGACCAACGATCTACCGCGTGGACGGCCACCTGGTCGCGCTGCGCAAGGAGACCGCTTCCTGTCTCTGCGTCCGCAGCGCCCTCGAGGCTGCGGGGGTGCTGGACCCCAATTGAACGAAGGATCGCCGTCGGCGTCCGTCTCGTTGCCACACTGCGAGGATCCCGGCGGCACCGCGGCTTCGGCCGCTCCCGGCGCGCGGCGGGTTGCGCTTGTGGGGCCGCCCAACGCAGGCAAATCCACCCTCTTCAATACCCTGACCGGGTTGCGCCAGAAGGTGGCCAACTACCCGGGCGTGACGGTCGAGCGCCGCTCCGGCGTCGTGACGGAGACGGTGGGCGAGGTGGAGGTGATCGACCTCCCCGGCGTGCATGGTCTCGCGCCGCGCAGCCTGGACCAGAAGGTGACGCGGGACTTTCTGACGGGCCGGCTGGAGGGCGACCGGCAACCCGACGCGATCATCCTGGTGCTCGACGCCACCCGCCTGCGCACGCACCTGATGGTGGCCGATCCGGTCCTTGCGCTGGGGCTGCCCACCCTGGTCGTGCTCACCATGGCCGACGACCTCCGGCGGCGCGGGGGCGCGCTGAGTCCGGAGCAGCTCTCGGCCGAACTGGGTGTGGAGGTGACGCTGGTGGACGCCCGCGAACCGGCCACTCTGGATCTGGTGCGCCGTTTCCTTCGGGCCCTCCACACCGGCGGCAAGGAGTTGCGCGCCTGCCCGGCGATCTCGGTCGCCGACGCGGCCACCGCCTCGCGCGAACGGGGACGCCCCCTCCCCGTCATCGATCTCTTTGCGGAACGCCGCCGCCGCGCTCGCGAGCTCGGTCGTTCGGCCTCCTTCCGCGATCCCCGCCCGTCGCGGATCACGCAGCGCATCGACTCCCTGGTCCTGCACCGCCTCTGGGGACCGCTCGTCTTTCTGGCCACCGTCGCACTCGTCTTCCAGGCAATCTTCACCGCCGCGGTTCCGCTGATGGACGGCACGGAGGCGCTGATCGCCACCTCGGGCACATTCCTGACGGAGCTTCTCCCGCCCGGCTGGTTCCGCTCTCTGCTGATCGACGGCGTCTGGGCCGGGGTCGGCTCGGTCATCGTCTTCCTTCCCCAGATCCTCATCCTCTTCGCCTTCATCGCCCTCCTTGAGGATTCCGGCTACATGGCCCGCGCGGCGGTGATCGCCGACCGTCTCATGCACCGCGTCGGATTGCAGGGCCGGTCCTTCCTTCCCCTGCTTTCGGCCTATGCCTGCGCGGTTCCGGCGGTGATGGCGGCTCGCACGGTGGAAGACGAGCGCGACCGGATCGCGACCATCTTCGTCGCCCCCTTCATGACCTGTTCGGCGCGGCTCCCGGTGTACGCCCTCCTCATCGCCGCCTTCATTCCCGCGGGTCCGCTCCTGGGGCCCTTTCTGGGGATTCGCGCCGCCGTTCTGATCGGGCTCTATCTGCTGGGACTCGTGGCCGCCATCGGCACCGCGGCGCTCCTCAAGGGAACGCTCCTGCGCGGCCGGCCCGCCCCCTTCGTAATGGAGTTGCCACCCTACCGGTTTCCGGCGTTGCGCTCGGTGGGAACCCGCCTCCTGGAACGGACTCGCATCTTCCTCCGCCGGGTCGCGCGGATCATCCTGACGCTGTCGGTGGCGCTCTGGATCCTGGCGCAGGTCCCGCCCTCGCCGGCAGGCGGCCCACCCGAGATCGGCGACAGCGCGCTGGGACGGGTCGGCCAGGTGATCGAACCGGCAATCGAACCGCTGGGCTTCGACTGGCGGATCGGGATCGGACTCGTGACCTCGCTGGCGGCGCGGGAGGTCATAGTCGGCACCCTCGGCACCATCTACGGCGTGGAGAGCGACGACGAGGAGACGCTGGAGCTGCAAGCGGCGCTTCAGCAGGATCTCGACCTGGGCGCGGCGGTGGCGCTCCTCATCTTCTTCGTCTTCGCGCTGCAGTGCATGTCCACCGTGGCGGTCATGCGAAGGGAAACGGGGGGATGGAGGTGGCCGACGCTGCAGTTCCTCTACATGCTGGCTCTGGCCTGGGCCGGCGCCTGGGCCGCGAACACACTGCTCTGACCGGCGCGAACGCCATTCTCCGACCTGATCTCCCACACGCCCGCTCGCGGAACGAAGGCCTGGCCGCGAAGATCGCGGCAGCGCGATGACTTGCCGACGACCAGGTTGCCGTGGATGTCCCGGTCCCGCTGTACATCTTCGCGGGCGGAACCGCCCAGCCTGCGCCAGGAACCCACCGGAGGCCCGCATGGACACCCCGCGCTTCTGCCCACTCCTGATTCCGACCCTCCTGCTGACCGCCGTGGCCGCCTGCGCCGATCCCGGCCCGCAACCGGTTCACCTTGCGACCGCCTACCAGATGGGCCCGGTCGGATACCGCGATCCCGCCGGCGCGGTCTCGCCCGATGGCCGCTGGCTCGCGCACTCCCAGGGCCGCGAGGTGATCGCAATTCGACTGGCCGATGGCGAGAGGCGGCGGCTCGGGGTTGCGCCCAGCCAGGTGAGGTATCTCGTGTGGCACCCTTCCGGCGAACAACTGCTGGTTCACGAACGCTCCTTCGATCGTCGGCGCCAGGACTGGTTCCTCTACCATGTGGAAACCGGCGCCAAGGAGCCGCTCTGGGGTGGAGACCGCAGCATCCGGGAGGGCCTTCCGGCCTCGTCGGAGCTCCTGGAGCTCGCGTGGGCGCCCGACGGGCAGTGGTTGGCGGGGATCACGCGGGGCGCGGCGCGATCGCGGGTATGGCGAATCATGGCCGCGGGGGATTCGGGTGCGGTCGTGGCGGAGGGAGACCGCCTGTCGCTGCCGGTGGTCGGGCCGGAGGGGGAGATCGCCTGCATCGAACGAACCGGCGGGGTGCAGTCGCTCCGACTTCCCTGCTCCAGCCCCCCGGTCGATTGGCTGGAGGGTCACCAGCCCTACGGACATGTCGCCTTCTCGCCCGACGGTCGACGCCTCCACTACGCCGCCCCGCGCACCGACGGCGCTCTGGAGCTCTGGACCCGGACGGTCGGAGGCGGACCCGCAACGCTCCTGGCCTCGGGCGCGCGCGACAGCTACGGCCCCGGCGTCACGCAAAGCGGCGCCGTCGTCTATCGCAGCCAGCGCTACGAGGTCTTCCTTTCGCGAATTCCGGCCGGGGGCGGAGAGCCGCGCCAGGTCACCGCTTTTCAATCCGAAACCCCCACCTGGAATCCGGCCGGAACCAGCCTCTCCTTCACCTTCGGCGGCTGGCGGCTGGCGACCGACGATGTGAACTACCCCGACATCGATCAGCACATCGGGATCGTCCACCTGGACCGTGGATCGCTTCCCAAGAGCGCCCCCGACCGCGTGGTTCGCCAGTCATGGTCCGAGGATCAGGGGATGCACTGGTCGCCCAACGGACGCTGGATCGCCTACCACAGCCACCTTGAGGGCACCGACGACATCTTCCTCATCCCCGAGAGCGGGTCGCCGAGCGGAACCGACCGCCAGCCCGGATCCGACCCCAACCCCTTGCCCGGATCCGCCTCCGGGACTGCCTCCAATCCCCGGTCCGGATCCGACCCCCGGCCCGGCTCCAATCCCGAAGGCGCCTCCGCCCCTGGAGACCAACCCTTCCCCCGCATGATTTCGCGCGACGGACACGAGACCGGATGGCCGCGCTGGTCGCTGGACGGACGCTGGATCGCCTTCCCCAGCTACACGCGCGCCCCCGACGGGGCTCGCACCAGCCGACTCTACATCGTTCCGGTCGATCAGGAGACGGGACGGACGGGACCGCAGCTCGAGGTGGCGCTGAACAACTTTCCCCACGACGCGCTGCAGGCCGAGTGGACCGCGGATTCGGAGGCGCTGGTCTTCGAGGCGGCGGAGGGAGCGGGGCGCAAGGCGCTCTACCGGGTTGCGCGAGAGGGCGGCGAGCCGGTCCGGATTCATGCGTGGGAATCCGACCAGGTGCATTCGGGAATTGCGGTTTCGCCGGATGGGCAGTGGGCGGTCTACATCGGGCCCGGCCGGGAGGGCTTCTTTCAGCTCCACCGCGTACCCCTGACGGGGGAAGGCGCGGCCGAGCAGTTGACCTTCGATCGCTCGCAGAAGACGCAACCGGCCTGGGATCCCACCGGGGAATGGATCGCCTACACGGTCTTCCGCTACGAGGCCCGCTTCATGCAAATCGAGGGTTGAACGAGGTGGGGCGGGAGCGAGCGCGGAGAGCGGGAATCGTGGGGGTGAAAACAGGCCGACGACCGCTTCCCGGCTCCGTTGGCCGGCGCCGCCGGTGGCGGCAAGGGGTCCGGTGCGCCTGCGCTAGCGCACCCGGTTGGCGGCAAATCGTCTGGGCACGGCGATCGCGCGGGCCTGTTTCGGTTCGGCGAGCGGTGGGCGCACGGAATGCGCGCTACCCACGCGGATCCCGCCGGAAGGTTCCGGTCACCTCCACATGCACCGGAAACGCCCCCACCCGGCGCGGCACGGCGGCGCGCAACCGGGAATCGTCGCGCTCCAGATAGACCTTGATGCACGGTTTGCCCCGGTGGAGCCCCTGCGCGGTGCCCGCAACGCCGGGCAGGCCCATCACTTGGCGGGTCACCTCTCGCTGCGCGCGGCCGATCTCGTCGCTCACGGGGTGTTTTGGGCGTGTGTCTGTGTGGGCACAGACCCCGCCGGATCATGTGCTGCGCGCGCCGGGCTACGGCTCCACGGGGTGTTTTGGGTGTGCGTCTGTGTGAGCACAGACCCCGCCGGATCATGCGTGGCGCGGCGGTTCGGGGCATCGCTCACCGGTCATTCGCTCCCGTCGATGCGGACGCCGAAGCGGTCCAGGACCAGCCCGATCGGATTCGCGAGGGTCGAGGTCGGGCTGCCCGCGAAGAGGAGCCCCACCGGCCGGCGGTCGTTTCCGCCCATCCCGTCGGAGACAACCAGCGAACCGGAGTCGCCCGGGCCGGAGAAGTCGCCCCCGCCCACCACGATCTGCCCGGAGAACCGTGCGGTGCCGTCGCCGAAACCGACGTTGATGGTGGCGTTGATGCCGGTGATGCGCGCCTTCGTGTGGCCGGTGGTGCGCCCGTACTTCTGCACCGCCAGACCCAGCCGGGCCTCCATCGGGTCGCTGCGCGGGGTGCCGTAGCCATTGCCGGGGGTCGCCTTGCCGAGATCGCCGACTGTGGTGGATGCGATGGCCGCGTCGATCCGGTTGGCCGGGCAGATGGGGAAGGGCTGGCAGAAGCGGATGGGCTCGAAATCGTGCAGGACGCCGATCGCGTCGGCCGGGTGGGCGCCGCCATCGACCCTTCCCGGTTGCAGGATCGGATCGCCCACATCGGCCTGGTTGCGGTTCGCGAAGACGTGGTTGTTGCTGAGCGCGAAGACCCCGTCGTCGGTGGCGACCCGCGCGCCGATCGTCCCGGCCGTGACATCCACCTGGCCGGTCGAGACGCCGATCGGGACCGGACGGGGGAAGGAGCGGCGGGGATCGTCGGTGTTGGCGGCCGCGCCGGGAGGCGCGCCGGACCCGGCTGGAGACGCGACGGCTGCCCCGGGAGCAGCGCCGGACCGGGTTGAAGACGCCTCCGAGGCCGAAGCCGAGTAGGCCCGGAAGGGACCGGTGACCTCGCCCAGCACCGCATGGCCATCGAAGCGGGCCGGAAGCGCCGCTGCGCCCGCGTGGGTGAGCATGACCTTGAGGACGAGGCGGCCGTCCGGGCCCAGCGCCACCGCCGTTCCCGCCACGCCGGGGCGGTCGATGAGATTCTGGTTGAGGAGGTTCTGCGCCGAAAAGGCGGCCGCGAAGTCGTGTTGGCGGGGGGAGGGGAGGAGGGGGGCGAAGCGCCAGCCGCCGCCGAAGAGGCCGCCGTGGTCGCCAATCATCCCGAAGGCCACGGCGTCCAGCGCGAGGGCCAGGAGGAGGGCGGCGAGGGGGAGGCCGCGCGGGAAGCGGAATCGCGCACCGGGCCAAACTCGTTGCCATGCCAGGCGGACGCGGCCGAACCGGGAAGGGGCGCCGCCGCGCTCGAGGCTCTTTCCTTTGCTCATGGATCACTCCGACTCGGGGGCTGACGGTTCCTCGGAGAGCTGCGGCTCCTCCGGAAACAACTCCAACTGATGCTCGCCGACCGACGGGGGAAAACGGCGCAACTCCGCGCGGCGCCCGTCCCAGCGCACCGGCATCGGGATATCGACGTAGTCGCCAAGGTAGGGGTGCAGGCGACGCCGCACCATGCCGGTAGCCCTGGTCTGGGGATCGGCGACCGCCGCGGCCACGCTGTGGATGGGGGCCGCCGGCACCTTGTGGTCCGCCAGCAACCGGAGAAGCGCAGCCGCGGCGTGGCTTCGAGTCCTCCGCGCCAGAACTCCCGCCAGCGCCTCGTTGTTCGCCACCCGGCTCGCATTGTCCGCATAATCCGGATCCTCCGCCAGCTCCTTCAGCCCCAGCGCCCCACACAGCCTCCGAAAGATCGCGTCGTTGCCCGCGGCGATCATCACCTCTCCGTCGCTGCACGGAAAGGCCTGGTACGGGGCGATCATCGCGATCGACGTTCCCATCGGGGCGCTCTCCCTTCCCGTCGCCAGGTAGCCGGTGATGTGGTACGACATCCAGGCAAGCGATGTGTCCAGGAGCGACGCCGTCACATGGCAGCCCTTGCCGGTGCGCGTCCGTTCGGCCAGCGCTCCCAGAATCGCGATCGCGGCCCACATTCCCGTACCCAGATCCACGATCGAGGTGCCCACTCGAACCGGCTTCCCGCCCCGTTCGCCCGTCACCGCCATGAGCCCCGAGCGGGCCTGCATCAGAGGATCGTACCCGGGATCGTTGCGCAGCGGTCCTTCGCTTCCGTAGGCGAGCACCGAGAGGTAGATGACCGCGGGATTGGCGGCGCGCACGGCCTCCCAACCAATTCCGAAGCGATCGGCGACGCCCGGACGAAAGGCCTGCACGACGATGTCGCTTCGTTCGGCGAGCGCAAAGGCCGCTTCCCGGCCCTCCGCGGTCTTCAGATCGAGCACGACGCCGCGCTTGTTGCGGTTGACCGCGTGGAAGAGGCAGCCATCCCCGTCCATGTGGGCGCTCTCCCCGTCCGCGCGCGTACCTTCCCCATCCACGCGCCGGTCGTCCCCACCGATGAAGGGCGGCCCCCAACGCCGCGCCGGATCGCCCCCCGGCGGCTCGACCTTCACAACATCGGCCCCCAGATCGGCCAGAATCTGCGTGGCGCAGGGCCCGGCCAGATTCTGCGAAAAGTCGGCAACCCGAAGGCCCGCGAGCGGGGCGATCGCGGCTTCGCCCTTGCCATCGTCAGAGGGAATGCGCTTCAATTGATTCCTGACCGGCGGTCCCGGAGAGCGGTCCCGGAGGGATGCGCCGCTCGCGGGAAGCGACAATAACGGGAAGCGACAGAAATACTGGAGATCCCAAAAACACGGATATCCCGAAAATACGGAGATCCGAAACAAAGAGAATGAAAATGCAAGATGGAATGAAAATGCAAGATACAGAGACGATCCGCATTCCCAACACCGCGACCTGGTCGCCGGTTGCGCTGACCGATGTGATCTTCGCGGCCCCGCTGGCTTCGCGCATCCTCCTGGGCGCCACCCTGCCGGGGCGGATCCTGCAGGCGGCCGCGGCGGGAGCCTATGCGGGAGCCGCGCTGGGAGACTGGATGAGTCGGCGGGGAGTGCGCCGGATCGATTTCCTCGCAACCTACGGAGCCGACGTCAAGCACCTGGAGGAGATGCCCGAATCGCTCCGCCGGGAGGAGATCGATCGCTACGCTCGTGAACTCATGGCGATCCACGAGCCCGAGACCCGCAAGCGCGCCGTCCTTGCCTCGGTCGTGAACGAGAGGCTGACGAGCTATATCGCCCGGATCACCGGCCAGCGCGTGGAGACCAGCAGCTCCGTGCGCGAAATCACCCTGTCGCGCTTCCTCCTCCCCTTCGCCGTCGGCAGTTGCGACATCCTTTCGGGGGACGTTGCGGTCTTTCGCAGCACCGGGGTCTTCGAGGCGCACATCATCTGTCACGAGTTCTGCCACCGGAAGGGCTACCTGAAGGAGCTCGAGGCGCAGGCCCTCTCCTACCTGGCGCTCTCGCAGTCGCGCGATCCACGACTCCGCCAGGCCGCGCTCGCCGAACGGGTTTACCGGAATCTTCGCGTTCTGGACGGCGACGATCCGGAGCGGTACGAAGAGCTCCTCGCGCAGACGCCGATCTCGGGGTCGGTGCTGGATGACTTTCGCCGGTTGCGGCCTGCGGGCCGTCGCAATGGGGCGATCTCCGGCGCCATGCGGGATCTCTACGACGCGCGCATGAAGATGACGGGGCAGAATGGGCTGTCGGACTATGACCGGGGCTTCACCAACTTTCTCTACACGCGCGAGCGGGCGATGGCCGCATCCGCTACATGAAGGGCCGAAGCCGGGGATCCATCGACAGGACGAGTTCGAAGGCGCCCTCAGGGAATCCCCACAGGCCATCGACCCTGACGATGTTGTGCATGATCGCCAATCCCGCCCCGGCGTAGCCGCGAGCTCCTCCGGTCGAATCCACCCTCCATGCGGCGGCCAGCTCGCCGGGGGTTGAACCGACCGCACCGGCGCCCGCAACCAGACGGGCGGACAACCACCCCGGTACGATCGCGCGCCAGGCCTCGCCGCGGGCCAGCAGGAATTGCCGCCCGCCGTATGCGCGGAAGGGGTGGCCGGGAAGGGTGCCGCGTCCCCCCAGGAAGAAGTGGCATTGAAGGGGAAGCGCGCCCCCCGCGATCCCGGCGTCGAGCGAGAGGGTGACCGCGCTGGAGAAGTCGTCGCTGGACAGCGTGCCCGCGACCCGGGCCCCGATCTCGCCGTGCAACTCGCCCCCGAATCGCCCCACCGCCCCCCGCAACCCCACCTCGTGCTGCCACCGTCCGTCCCCCTCGCCCCGCCGCATCACCGCACCGGTCGCGCGCGCCAGCAATCCTTCCTCGACGGGACGCACCCAAGCGCCTGCGTCGGCGCCGGCAAAGGCCACCGGCGGTCCCGCGCGCGCCATCTCTTCCACCGCCACTCCGGCCCGCAGTCCCACGGCTTCGCCAATCGCGCGATCCAGTTCGATCCGCGCACCGGTCGCGAACCAGGGATCGGTGTGATCGCGGCCGCCCGCCAGCGTCGAGATCGTGTTCACCGCCCCGGATGCGCCGGGGAAGGGCCCCGCGTCGCGGAGGTCGCGCCGGAAGATCGTGGCTGTGACGGTCGTGGCATCGGTCCGGGTCCACCGCAACCCCGCCCGCCCCGCCAGCGTTCGGTCGCCAGTGGCGAACCCGGCCAGCGCATCCAGTCGCACCCCCTCGCGAGGCGCAAAGGTCGCCCCCGCCCCAAAGCGAACCCCTTCGGCGCGGTTGGCCCTGAGCACCGACGAAAAGCGATCGACATGGATGCGCCACCTGGGCAGGCCGCTCACCAGTTGGGCCCGCGCCGTCCGCCGCGCCTCGGCCTCGATCTCGGCGAGACTGACCGGCGCCAGTCCCTCTTCCGCCATGCGATCCATCAGGCCGGTGCGGAAAACGGCGGAGTCCGCGTCGGAGTAGGCGCGCACGCGCACCGGCAAGCCATCGAAGAAATCCGGCTCCAAATCGGGGTCGAACTCGTAGCTCGCCACCTCCAGAGTGGCCCGAATCACCGTTCCCACCGGCAGGTCCAGCTCCGGCATCTCGCGCCGCACCTCCACCACCTGGCGGTACGGCAGCCAGAAGCGGTCCTCCCAGAGCGAATGCTCCAGCCGCACGGTGATCCGGTCGGTTCGCGGATCCACATAGGAGGCCGGGGTGAAGCCGAAGATCATTCGCACCAGCGCCCCGGTCGCGGCGTCCAGAAAGACGCTCCCCGATATTCCGGGCCGGTCGTCGCGGCGGGGACGGACCTCGACCTCGTAGACACGCAGCGGTTCCGGCAGGGTGGGGACGGTCAGCCGGATCGAGTCCACCAACTGGAAACGGTAGCTCTCTTCGCCGTTGCTGCCGAGCGGATGCGGGGCGTCGCGCACATCGCGGCCCTCGCCGATCGTGATCCGGTCGCCGAAGCCGTTCTGAACGGCGGTGAGCCGGTCGATGTAGTAGCGAAAGTCGCGGACGGGGAGGAGTTCGCGCTTTCTCAGCCCGCGGATGATCTGGCGCCGCTGTCCGGCCGGGCTCTGGTAGAGATCGACCGCCACCTGGTCGACCCGCATGGGGATCGCCTGGCCGCCGTCGTCGCGGTCCAGGTAGAAGTAGATGTGGCCCTCGGCTCGGGCGCGATAGAAGGCGGCCGCACTGGCGGCGGGGGATTCGCGCAGCTCGCGGGCCAGGCGGACGAGCGAGAGCGCCGCCGCGTCGTCGCGGGTGGCGGCCTGGGCCCGGATCCCCTCCGCGCAACCGCAGAGGGTGGCCGCCAGAACCGCCCGGAGAAGGGCTGCGTGGAGTGGTGGCCGGGAGGGGGTCAGGTGACGTCGCGGAGCGTCATTCCGTTTTTTCGCAGAAACGGCACGAGCCCCACCTTGTCGATCGAGCGCAGCGCCGAGGTGGAGACCCGGATTCGCACCGATCTTCCGAGCTCCGGCACGAAGATCCGCTTCTTCTGAAGATTCGGCAGTTGCCGCTTCTTGGTCTTGTTGTGGGCGTGGGAAACGTTGTATCCGACCAGGGGTCGCTTTCCCGTCACCTCGCACTTCCGGGCCATCGCATCGTCCTCCGTTCGCTATCTCGTCGCTCGCGCCAGGCGCGCCCTGTCCATCGACCCCGGCCTTCCCCAAAGATCCGGACCGCCGGGGGGCTACTTCTCCTCCCGAAAAAGGACATGGCGCCGCAGCACGGGATCGTAGCGCCGCAGTTCCAGCCGCTGCGGGTGGTTGCGCTTGTTCTTCGTCGTCGAAAAGCGGTAGGGGCTCTCGGTGCTCGACATCTTCACGATGATCCGGGGTCCCTTCCCCGACTTCCTCGCCATGCTGATTCTCCTTGGCTGGTGCGTCCCCGCCCGCAATTCCTCCTGGGGCCCGCGACCGAATAAGATGCCGGATTTTCCGCCGGGCGACAAGGGCGATGTGCGAAGCGCGATCCGCCGGGTCTTCCGAGACCGAATCGCGGCCCATGCGGATTTCACCCCGGGCGATGCCGCCGCTTGACCGCCGTCCTCCGAATCCAATAGACTAGTTGCCCCTCGCGCGGCGCCCCAACCCGCTCGCCGACCCGCATGTTCGGTCCGGAGCTTCTTCGGTCCGGCGCCGCCGCACGACCGACGCATTCCCCATCGGCCTCCACGAAATGGAAGACAGAGAGTGAAGAAGGGAATCCACCCCAGGTATCGACCGGTCGTCTTTCAGGACGTGTCGACCGGCTACAGCTTCATGTCGCGCTCGACGGTCGCGACCAAACGCACCATCGAGTGGGAGGACGGGAAGGAATACCCGCTCGTCACCCTGGAAATCTCCTCGTCCTCGCACCCCTTCTATACCGGCACCCAGCGGTTGCTCGACACGGCGGGGCGGGTGGAGCGCTTCCAGCGGCGTTACGGGAACCGGTAGGCCTGCCCGCACGCACGCCCCGCCCCGACGGTTCAGGGCGCCGTCGCTCGGGCCCAATCCCCTGCCAAACGGCAGACCTGCACCTGGCGGCATGATCCGCGCGCTACCGCACCGCCTGCGCGACTCACCTCGCCGGCGGCGGCTCCTCCACCTCGGCGTAGGCATCGTGCTCGTGAATGGACTCGAAGTTCACGACATGGACGCTGAACCACGAAATGCGCCCCATCTCGCGCAGCCGCACCGTCACCTCGCGCACCAGATCCTCGACAAAGCGCGGATTGTCGTAGGCGCGCTCGGTCACCCACTTCTCGTCGCTCCGCTTGAGGACCGGGTAGAGCTCGCACGAGGCTGATTCGTCCACCAGCGCCACCAGATCCTCGATCCAGAGCTCGCCATGGAAGCGGGCCTGAACGGTCACCAGGCTGCGCTGATTGTGCGCCCCCCGCGCGCTGATCTCTCGCGAACAGGGGCAGAGGGTCGTGACGGGAACCTTGACGGTCAGAATGAAATCGTCCGGATTCCCGCTGGAGGCGTCGAAGGCGCAATCGTAGGAGAGCATGCCGGAGGCGCCGGTCACCGGTGCGGATTTCGCCATGAAGTAGGGGAAGGCGATGCGCAGGTGGGCGGTCTCGGCATTCAGCCGGCGGCGCATGGTGCGCAGAATCGCGGGCAGCGACTCCACGGAGATCTCGCCGTCGTAGGCGTTCAGAATCTCCATGAAGCGGCTCATGTGCGTTCCCTTGAACTGGTGCGGAAGATCGACCGACATGTCCACGGTCGCCACGGTCTGCTGGGCGGTCTTGCGGCGGTCGCGCACGGTGATGGGAAAACGGATGTTCTTCACCCCCACGCGCGAGATCGGCACCTTGCGGGTATCGGGGTGGGCCTGGACATCGGCCAGCGGACGGATCTCGACGGTCCGGGTCATCGGCGGCGGTCGGTCGTTGCGGGGGACTGGGCGGCTTCGGCGGATGCGGACCCGGTTGCGGTGGACCCGGTCCGGACAGCGTCGGATCCGCGGGCGACGGGGGGTTCGACGGCTTCGGCTTCGGCGGCGGCGGGGTCGGGGGAAGCGGATTCCGGCCGGGCCAGACGGATTCGGTCGATCTTGCGCATCTTTCGCCTCACCGCGCGGGCCAGATCGATCTTCCGGCTGTTGACGAAGTTGAGGAGGGCGATGCAGACGTCGGCCGCCTCGTCCTCGAAATCGGCCGCATCGACCTCCCTTCCCTTCCACCGCTTCTTCTCCAGATTGGCCAGTTCGCCGGTCTCGCCCGCCAGCTCCAGGGCAAAGAAACGCGACGAGCGTGTGGGGAAGGCGGCTCGCTGGTAGCGGTCGAACTCGGCCTGCAGGGTGCGGAGCCCGTCGTAGTCGGCCGGCAGGACGCGGCTGGCGCGGTCCGGGCGGGGGTTGGCGGTCATGCGGTCGTCCTGGGCGCGACGGTGGCCGGAGGGGGGTGACGGCGGGCCGGGTCCGGGCGCGGGAAGCCGGACCGGGCGCGACGGCGAACCTGTGCAAAGGTAGCGAAAGTCGGGGTCATGGTGCGATACATTGTGAGGAGGACGGACCGCATGGAACCGGTTCGGCAGCGGCGCCTCGTGGGGCCGACTCTCGTCGCGCGAGCAGAGGGCTTGGAGAAGCGAGGACTCCGAGGGCGTGCGGCCGGTCGCGGAA
The DNA here is from genome assembly GCA_022822325.1 of Gemmatimonadota bacterium. Lineage (GTDB taxonomy): Bacteria > Gemmatimonadota > Gemmatimonadetes > Longimicrobiales > Gaopeijiaceae > Bin94. The sequence continues at coordinate 34,949 of JAJEBW010000036.1, forward strand.
ATTCAGGACGAGGGAATGCGAATGAGGAGCGAGCGAGAGGGGGAGAGGGGCGGCGGGGTGCGGATCGGAATCGTCACGGTCTCCGACCGGGCGTCGCGGGGCGAATACGCCGACCGGGGCGGACCGGCGGTGCGCGACTATCTGAACGAGGTGCTGACCACCCCCTGGGAGGCGGTCGCGCGGCTGATCCCGGACGAGACGGATCTGATTCGCGACACCCTGGCCGAACTGGTGGACCGCGACGGCTGCTGTCTGGTCATCACCACCGGCGGAACCGGCCCCGCCCCGCGCGACATCACCCCGGAGGCCACCCTGGCGGTTCTGGAAAAGGAGCTGCCCGGATTCGGCGAAGCCATGCGGGCCGTGTCGCGCCCCCACGTCCCCACGGCCATCCTCTCGCGCCAGACGGCCGGGGTTCGCGGCGCGGCGTTGATCATCAACCTCCCGGGATCGCCCAAGGCCGTGCGCGAGTGCCTGGACGCGGTCTTCGCGGCGGTACCGGACTGCGTGGATCTGGTCGGCGGTCCCTTCCTGGAGACCGATCCGGCGCGGATAAAGGCGTACCGGCCGCATGGGTGAGGGACGAGCGGTTCCGACCGCAATACCTGCTTCCGAAGCCAGTCAGGGTCTTGACGACGCCGGATGCCCGGAGTCCATCATGTTGGGCGACTGGGCCCGCCCCTCGTTGACCGCGACGCCAGCAGTTCGTTGCGCGTGAACCAGCCTGTGCGAAGATCCTCGGTGGACATGGAGTTGCCTCGCCGGTCCAGTGGCTACATCTCGTCCCCCAACCCCCGCACCGCGTCCACCAGATCGGCCACCTTTTCCGGATCGCCCGCCCGGCCCGCCATCGCCTCCAGCGACCCGGCCAGTTCGTCCAGGATCTCTCCGCGCTCGTCGCCCATCGCCCCCTCGGCCGCGTCCAGCCTCCCGCGCGCCCAGTCGATGCGGCTCTCCGGCAGCCCGTTCCACCGTTCCAACTGATCCACATAGGCCCGCGCCAGCGCGAAGGTCGCCGGCCACTCGAAGATCGGCTGGCCCTGCGAGTTGAGCTGCGTCAGCGTCACCGAGTTGGCCGCGTCGATCTCGTTTTGGGTCATCACCTCGCTGGGAACGAGCTCGAAGATGTCGAGTCCGCGCGCGATCTCGGAGTTCACGATCAGCCCGTTGTACCAGTACACCGACCAGCTTCCGGCGCTGCGCATGCGGTCGGGCAGAAGCGGGCCGCGGTCGTGGAAGGCGATCTCGAAGGGGTTCTCCGGGTCCGTCCAGTCGATCAGCGAGATTCCCCCCTGGTACCACCCCTGAATCATGATGTCGCGGCCGGGGATCGGGATCAGCGAGCCGTTGTGCGCGACGCAGTTCTCCAGCGAGGTCTGGGCGGCGGGAAGCTTGTAGTAGCTCTTGAAGATCATCTCGCCCTCTTCGATCGTGAAGATGGCGTTGGCGCCCCACTCGTACGGATCGTCGTAGCGGCACTTCGGCGCTCCGCCCCCGCCCCATTCGTCGGTGAAGAGGATCTTGCTGCCGTCGTTGGAGAAGGTCGCGGAGTGCCAGTAGGAGAAGTTGGAGTCCGCCACCGCCGCCAGCCGCATTGGGTTGCCGGGATCGGTGATGTCGAGCAACAGCCCGTAGCCGCCGCACGCTCCGCCCGCCAGTCCGATCGCCGGATAGACGGTGATATCGTGGCACTGCGTCGGTCCCGGTCCCGGTTCCTCGTCCGCCGCCGCCTCGGCCATCGCCGCCTGCTCGGCCGCCATCCGTTCGTCCAGCATCTCCTGCAACGCCGCCCTGTCCGCCTCCGTCGGCGCGCCCGAACCACCCCGCGCCGCCACGATCGAGTCCAGCATCGGCGTCACCATGCGGTCCGGCAACACCCGGGGCGTTCCCCGCCGCGACCCGATGATCGCGCCCTCCGCCCGCGCTTCCTCCAGCTCCCGGTAGTCGGCCGGCGACAGGCCATGACGCTCCGGCGCCGTCAATCCCTCGAAGATCCGGGGCGAACTCACGATCGCGGCGGACTGCGGATCGGCCAGCGGAACCCGAATCACCTCGATCCGGAAGAGCGCCGAGTTCGGATCCTCATCCGGCGACAGCCCCGAGCACCCGGCCAGTTCCTCCGCCGGACGCACCGACGACGAACCCGAGACGTAGATGTACACATTCTCGTCGTCCTCCGGATGCTTCAGCACCGTGTGCGTATGCGATCCGCGGCAGGTCTGCACATTCGCCACATACTCCGGGTTGCGGACGTCGGAGATGTCGAAGATGCGAATCCCGCGCAGCCGCTCGTGGCTCACCGCCTCCTGCACCCCCTCGCCGCCGCAATCGAGCCGCCCGCCCAGCCCCTCGCCCGAGACGAAGAGCAGATTCTCGTGCACCGACACGTCGCTCTGCGAGGCTGGACAGACATAGGTCACGACCGATTCGGGGCCCCGCGGATCCGAGATGTCCCAGATCTGAATCCCGTCGTAGTTGCCCTGAATGGCGTAGTCGCCGGTGAAGGCCAGATCGGAGTTCGTCCGTCCGACAAACTCTTCCGGCGGGGGCGTGGTCGAAACCATCCGCAGATTCCAGATCGCCTCGCCCGCATCGAAGAAGCCCGGCTCAAGCCCCACGCGCGGATCGGGATCGGGAGGCGAGAAGCTGAAGGTGTCGGAGGAAGCGCAACCGGCCATGAGGGCCAGCGCAAGAAGGCAGGGCAGCGCGGCGAAGCGGAGGCGGAAGCTCGGGTTCATCGGTACGGCATCCTTGGGCTGGGTGACGAAAATGCTGGGTGACGGCTCCGCGGTGGGGAGCAACGGCGTACAATCGCACCTGAAAAGCTGGGGGTTGCGCGCGCGCCCCGCAACACCGCCGCCATCCGGGCCGGCCCGCGCAGGGGCCGGAGGCCGCCATGGGAAAGGGCCCCGACACGCCTGACCCGCAGGCGCAACGGGGCCCCTCGTTCGATCCGCCAACCGGATCCGGCGCACCGGGACGGCCGCGGCGACGCGCCCCGCTCCCGGGACGGGTTCCGCTACATCTCGTCCGCCAGGCGACGCACGGCTTCCGCCAATTCGGCCACCTTCGCCGGATCGCCCGCGCTTCCCGCCGCGCCCTCCAGCGACGAGGCCAGCGCGCCCAGCATCTCGCCCCGCTCCGCGCCCGCGGCGCCCTCGGCGGCCGCAAGCTGATTCCGCGCGCCATTGATCCGGTCGCCCGCCAGTCCATTCCACCGCTCCAACTGGTCCAGATAGGCCCGCGCCAGCGCAAAGGTCGCCGGCCACTCGTAGACCGGCTGCCCCTGCGAGTTCAGGTGCGTCAACCGAACCGAGTTGGCGGCGTCGATCTCGTTCTGCGTCAGCGCCTCGCTGGGAACGAGCTCGAAGACGTCGAGCCCGCGCGCGATCTCGGAGTTCACGATCAGCCCGTTGTACCAGTACACCGACCAGCTTCCCCCCATCTGCATCCGCTCGCCGTCGACCGGTCCGCGGTCGTGGTAGGCGATCTCGAAGGGAGCTGCGGGGTCGGTCCAGTCGATCAGCGAAATTCCCCCCTGGTACCACCCCTGGATCATGATGTCGCGGCCCGGAATCGGAATCAGCGATCCGTTGTGGGCCACGCAGTTTTCCTGCGGCGTCTGCGCGGCCGGCATCTTGAAGTAGCTCTGGAAGACCATGTCGCCGTCTTCGATCGTGAAGATGGCGTTGGCGCCCCATTCGTAGGGATCGTCGGCGCGGCACTTCGGCGCTCCGCCCCCGCCCCACTCGTCGGTGAAGAGGATCTTGGAGCCGTCGTTGCTGAAGGTCGCCGAGTGCCAGTAGGAGAAGTTGGAATCGGCCACCGCCGCCATCCGGGTCGGGTTCACCGGATCGGAGATGTCGAGGAGGAGTCCGTAGCCGCCGCACGCGCCGCCCGCCAGTCCGATTGCCGGATAGACGGTGATGTCGTGGCACTGGTCGGGTCCGGGCCCGGGTCCCTCGTCGTCGTCCTGCTGTCCCATCTGCTGCTGAACCATCTGGTCCAACATGGTGCGGACGAATGCGCTGTCCTCGGCCGTCGGCGTTCCCTCGCCCCCGCGCTCCGCCATGGCGCCGGCGAGCATCTGCTCGGCGATCTCGTCCGGGACGACCTGCGCTACCCCCATGAACTCCACCACGAAGGCGCCCCGGGCGCGCGCGGCTTCCACCTCCGCGATGTCGGCCGGCGCGGGACCGTGCGTCGGCGGCGCCACCAGATCCTGGAAGATCCTGGGCGAACTCGCGATCGCGGCGGCATCCGGGTCGTCCAGCGGAACCCGAATCACCTCGATCCGGAAGCGCGCCGAGTTGGGGTCCTCCTCGGGCGACAGGGCCGAACACCCCTCCAATTCCTCGGAGGGGCGCACCGGCGCCGATCCGGAGACGTAGATGTACACATTGTCGTCGTCGCCCGGGTGCTTGAGAACCGTGTGCGTGTGCGATCCGCGGCAGGTCTGCACATTCGCCACATACTCCGGGTTGCGGATGTCGGAGATGTCGAAGATGCGGATCCCGCGCAGCCGGTCGTGGCTCACCGCTTCCTCAACGCCCTCGCCGCCGCAGTCGAGCCGCCCGCCGAAGCCCTCGCCCGAGACGAAGAGCAGATTCTCGTACACCGACACGTCGCTCTGCGAGGCCGGGCAGACGTAGGTGACGACCGATTCGGGGCTCCGCGGATCGGAGATGTCCCAGATCTGAATCCCGTCGTAGTTGCCCTGAATGGCGTAGTTGCCGGTGAAAGCCAGATCGGAGTTGGTCTGCCCGACGAACTCCTCGGGCGGGGGCGTGGTCGAGACCATCCGCAGATTCCAGATCGCCTCGCCGGCGTCGAAGAGGCCGGGCGCGAGACCGACGCGCGGATCCGGAGTGGGCGGGTTGAGCTGGAAGCCGCCGCCGCCCATCGTGCAGCCGCCCAGAACGACAAGGGTGGGGACGACCAGCGCGGCAAGGGGAAGAAGGACGGAGTTGCGGGCGCTGTGATCGGATCGGATCATGTCACGGTTCCTGTCGGATTGGGGATCCCGTTGGTTCGGGGGTCTCGTCAGTTCGAGGGACTCAGGTCAGTTCGGGGGGACTCAGGTCAGTTCGAGGGACTCATGGCATCGAGCATGAGCTGCATGCGCGCAATCTCGGATCCCTGATCGGCCTGGATGTCGGAGGCGAGTTTGAAGACGAAGTCGTCCTGCGCGGCCCCGTTGGTCGCGAAGAGCTCGTGCACCATCGTCACGGCGCCCTCGTGGTGCTGGATCATGTAGGCCAGGAAGAGGCGGTCGAAGTCGGATCCCCGCGCGTGGCGCAGCTCCTCGATCTGCTCGGGCGAGAGCATGCCCGGCATGTGCATGGCGTGCTCCGCGCCGCCGTGAATCATCAGGTGGCCGTCCTCGATGTGGTATTCGGGCGCCTCCAGGCCGCGGTCGCGCAGCCACTCCTGCATGACGGCGATCTCGTCCTTCTGCGCATTGATGATTCGCGCACAGAGCGTCTGGATCGTGGGGCTGGCGTCGTTTTCGGGCGCGAATCCCGACATGACGAGCGCCTGGGCGTGGTGACCGATCATCCCCGACATGAAGTGCGCGTCGGCGGGATGGTAGGTCATCCGAACGCTGTCGGCGCGGGCCCGGTAGAGCGCTTCCAGCCGGGCCGTCCGGTCGGCGTCGGGGCGGGCGGGGGGTGTGGGTGCGGGCATGGATGCGGTCGCGCAGCCGTGCAGGACGAGGGTGGCGGCGAGGGCGGCGGCGAAGAGGTGCGGGCTGGGTTGTGGTCCGGTCATTCCTGAACTCCCTGCCTGGGGCCATAATTCGGGGCAGTGCGTCAGATGCAGCGCATAGGATTCTAGCCCGCATTCCTCGCACCGACAATGCTCCGCCACAATCGCTGGCCGGATGCCAGGGATTCACGGCCTGGAAGTTCATGGAACGGATGGGCCGCGCGATCGGTTGCAGGCTGCACCTCGTCGACGCACGCGAGAAACGCGGGCCGGAGCCGACGACGCGGGCGGTTTCCGGAAGTCGCTCACTCACCAGCCAACGAGGACGGATCGCGATGCGGGCCACCACTTCCCCCGCCCCCGGCGTCCCCGCCCCATCCGGCGCGATTCGCGTCGCGGTCATCGTGGCCCTTGCCCACCTCGTCAACGACTGCTACGCCTCGATCCTGCCGCCGCTGCTTCCCCGCATCATGGATTCCATGCGGCTCTCGATCGCCGCCGCCGCCACCCTGGGCGCCGCCTTCGCCATCGCCACCGCGCTCCCCCAACCCGTCTTCGGCTACCTCTCCGACCGCTTCGGCCGCCGCGTCTTCGCCGTCGGGGGAATGGTCGCGAGCGCCGTCTTCGTTTCGCTGATCGGCTTCGCGCCCTCCTTCTGGCCCCTCCTTCTGATGCTGGTGCTCGGCGGACTCGGCGGCGCGGCCTTTCACCCGCCCGGGGCCAGCTACGCGGTGCGGGTCGGCGCGGGACGGGGCGGCGGCAAGCGCTATTCGGTCTTCTCCTTCGGCGGCGCGGTGGGCTACGCGATGGGTCCGCTCGTTGCGGTCGCGCTGGCCAGCCGTTTCGGTCTGGAGGGACTGTGGGTGGCCATGCTGCCCGCGATTGCGCTGGCGCCCTTCTTCTACCGGGGTCTTCCAAGCGGCCGCCGCGAGACCCGGGGCGCGACCCCTCCTCCGAGTCCCGCCGCCGTGCTGCGCCGCCTCGCCGGACCGCTTGGCGTCATCTTCGGGATCAGCGCGGCCATGGCCTTCGTGCAGCGCGTCTTTCTCACCATGGAACCGATCATCGTGGCCGAGATGGGGGGTTCGGAGGGGCTGGGGGCGGCGGCGCTCTCGGTGTATCTGGGGGCGCAGGCCTTTGGCACGCTCACCGGTGGCTTCCTCGCCGACCGCATGAGTCGGCCGCGTCTGCTCTTCCGCCTCTGCGCGCTTGCGCTGCCCGTGCATCTCCTGGCCCTGTGGCTGGGACCGTGGAACCCCGGTGGAATGGCGGCCATTGCGGCGGCGGGGTTCCTGGGAATGGCGACCCTTCCCCCGATCGTGGTGATGGCGCAGGAGATGGACCCGCGCGCGGCCGGGGCGAGTTCGGGGATCGTGATGGGGCTGGCCTGGGCGGTGGGGGCGGTGGGGGTGATGGGGACGGGGGCAGTGGCCGACGCAACCGGAGCGCAGATGGCGGCGCTGCTCTCCATGCCGGTCGCGGGGATCGCGGCGCTGCTGGCGCTGCATCCGGGGCTGCGGTACGATGACCCGGCGAGACCACCTCGGACTTCGCCCAAAACGCCGTAGACCATGCCGACTGATCCCTCAGCGGATCGCTCTGATCGACGGCCGCCAGCTCGCAAGGCTCATGGTCACGTACGGAATTGGCGTTAGAACCAGGACCACATACGAAATCAGGCGAATCGATGAAGACTACTTCGAATCCAGCGACTCCTGACGCGCAGCCGAAATCCCGGGACGCGTCGCCGACAGGCAATCCTCCCGCGTGGGGCCGCCGCGACTTCCTGAAGGCGGGGGCGCTCGGCACGGCCGCCACCGCGCTGGGCGCCTGCGACGCAGCCGACAGCCGCAGCCCGGACCAGCCAGGCCAGGCCAACACCGGCGCCATTCCCCCGTCCCTTCGCCCCGCCCCCGCCCAACCCCTCGCCGCTCCGGCCATCGAGACCGTGCGCATCGGCTTCGTGGGCGTCGGCGGGATGGGAACGGCGCATGTCCGCAATCTTGTCCGAATCGACGGGTGCGTCGTCGCCGCCATCTGCGACATCCGCGAATCCCACGCCGAGCGCGCGGCCGGCATTGTCGAGGAAGCGGGTCATCCCCGTCCCGCCCTCTACACCGATGGCGAAACCGATTTCGAGCGACTCTGCGCCGAGGCCGACCTCGATCTCGTCTACACGGCCACCCCCTGGCGCTGGCACGTTCCGGTTTGCGTCGCGGCGATGGAGAACGGCAAGCACGCGGCCACCGAGGTCCCCGCCGCCTACACCCTCGACGACTGCTGGCGCCTGGTCGAGACCGCCGAGCGCACGGAGCGCCACTGCGCAATGATGGAGAACGTCAACTACGGACGCGCCGAACTGCTCTGCCTCAACCTTGTGCGCCAGGGCCTCCTGGGCGAGATCCTGCACGCCGAGTGCGGCTATCTTCACGACCTGCGCGCAATCAAGTTCGCCGACGAAGGCGAGGGACTCTGGCGCCGTGATCACTCCTGGACGCGCAACGGCAACCTCTACCCCACGCACGGGCTCGGTCCGGTCGCCAACTGCATGGACATCAACCGCGGGGACCGCTTTTCGCACCTTGTTTCCATGAGCGGCCCCTCGCGCGGATTGCAGGAATGGGCGGCCGCCAACTACCCGGAGGGCCACCCCAAACGCGCCGAGAGCTTCGCACTGGGCGACGTCAACGGCAGCCTCATCCAGACCGCGCTCGGGAAGACGATCTACGTGGCCCACGACACGAATCTTCCGCGTCCGTACGACAGAATCAACAAGGTTCAGGGGACCCGCGGGATCTTTCAGGGCTACCCCGACCGCGTCTACATCGAAGGCCGCAGCCCGTCGCACCGCTGGGAGGAACCCGGCGAGTACTACGACGAGTTTGAGCACCCTCTGTGGCAGGCGCTCCGCGAGGCGTCGATCGGCGCGGGCCACGGCGGCATGGACTTCATGGAGGACTATCGGCTGATCAAGTGTCTGCGCGAGGGTCTGCCGCTGGACATGAACGTCTATGACGCGGCGGCGCTGAGCGCGGTGTGCGAGCTGTCGGAGATCAGCGTGGCGAATGGAAGCCGGCCGGTGGAGTTCCCGGACTTCACGCGGGGGCAGTGGCGGGAGTGGGCGCCCTGGCCGGTGGTGGGCGTGTAAGGGAGGGGACCGTCACCCAACCGGGACGCGAACGGACCTTTCGATCGCCGGCTCCTCAAAGGTCGCGTGGCCAGATTTGCGGACGCCCCCGCAGGGTCACGGCGCCGAAGTCGCGCAGATCCAATGTGACGATGGCCCGTGCGCGAAGGCGTTCCGCTACGGCCATCACGGCGGCGTCGACCAGACCGAGCGAGAGGCTTCGGTAGCGACGATCGATCTCCAGGGCTCGATGCAGGTCGGATGGGATCCCCCACTCAATGGAATACCGATCATCGGCGAGATCCGCGCGAAAGGCGCGAATGGCGACGCGCCCCATCATCTTCGGGATCATGTGGTCGAGTTCGGGCAGGATGGCCCACGGCACGACCCAGCGGTCCGGGCGTCGCGCCCGATGGCAAGAAACCCGACCCCGCTCCCGCCCCTCCCAGTGCCCGGATCCTGCCGTTCGGTGTTTTGTCCACGCTGCGCCCGGCCAACACTTCGCCCCCCATGGCTGTCCTATGCCACATGGACACGAAACGCGCTCCGATCGCCCCCAAACGCCGCTTCCGGCCCGTCGGCCGCCCTTCCGTGGCCCGCGTTCGCCCGGTTCGCGGCGGCTCGCCCGCACCCCGGTTCCGCATGACTTCCGAGCTTCGCGCCACTTCCGCGTTCCCGCGCGCGCCGTGCTTCGTCCGCATTCCGCCCGCCTTCGCGCTGTCGCTGCTCCTCCTGACCGCGCTTCACCCGGCGCTCGTTCCCGTAGCGCTTGCCGCGCAGGAGGGAGTCGTCACCTACACCTGGTCCCGCCAGTACGACTTTGATCTTCCCGGCGACTGGGGCGCCAACCTTCCCGACTCCGAGAGCGGCACGACCGTCCTTCTCTTCAACGCCGCCGCCTCGCTGATGACCCCCGCCGCCGACGAGCCCGCCGATGGCCCCGTTGCCGGCGACCGGATCACCGACCGGATGCAGGGAATGCTGGCGCGGATGAAGGCCCGTTCCCCCTCGCGCGCCGACCAGGAGGTTGTGCGCGACACCTGGATCGGCTACGACAAGGGCACGATCGTCGAGACGCGCGATTTCATGGGGCGCACCTTCCTGATCGAGGGGGAGCGGCCCGAACATCAGTGGCGAATGACCGGGGAGCAGGCCGAGCACCTTGGGCGCATGGTGATGAAGGCGACGGCCGAGGTGGACAGCGCGGCGGTCGAGGCGTGGTTCGCGCCGGACATTCCGGTTCCGGGCGGTCCGGTGGGGTACGGCGGGTTGCCGGGGCTGATTCTGGTGCTTTCGGTGGATGGGGGGCGCGTGCAGTACTTCGCCTCCGAGATCGCGCTGGGCGAGGTGGATGGCGGTCTGATCCGGGTTCCGAAGAGGGGCGACCGGGTGACGCGCGAGGAATACGAAAAGATCGTGAACGAGAAGCTTGAAGAGTTGGAGAGGCTGAGGCGGCGCCGCGGTGGCGACCGCTAGCAGGACTTCGTGGATCGGGGATTTCCGGAGGGAATCGTGGATGCAGCGACGAGTGGTCATATGAGTGTGCAGGCGAACGAGAACCGGGGGCGGGGGGGAAGACGGGGCGGTGCGCGCGGCGGGGGGGGGGCGAGGGCGGGCCGGACGCTGATCCCGGCGGCGCTGGCGCTGATCCTTGCGGTCGTGGCTGCCCCGGCCGGCGCGCAGCAGACGGGGGATTACGAGGTGCGCGGGGTGGTGGCGGATTCGGCGGGCGCCGGACTTCGCAATGCCATGGTGGTGGCGCTCACGCGGGCCGACTCGGTTCTGACCCGCTACGCCCTCAGCTCAGGCGACGGGAGCTTCGTCATCGAGGGGCTGGAGCCGGGCGAGTACATCCTTCAGGTCACGCTGATCGGCTTCGAGCTCTTCGGCCGCGACTTCGAGATCACGAACGCTCATGTGGACGCGGGCCAGGTGGTCATGTCCACCGCGGCGATCGAGATGGACGAGCTGGTCGTGAGCGTCGAGCACGTGCCCTTCGTGAACCGCCGCGACACCCTCAGCTACAACGTTCTCGCCTTCCCGACCCCGCCGAACTCCACCGTCGAGGAGCTCCTGCGAAGACTCCCCGGCGTTCAGGTCGAGGACGACGGCACGATCACGGCGCAGGGAGAGACCGTCCAGAATGTCCTGGTGGACGGCAAGGAGTTCTTCGGCCAGGATCCGACGGTCGCCACCCGCAACCTGCCCGCCGACGCGATCCAGCAGATCGATGTGTACGACAAGGAATCCGACATGGCCGAGTTCACCGGAATTCCCGACGGCCAGGAGGAGCGCACGATCGACCTGCGGCTGCGGGAAGAGGCCCGGGTCGGCTACTTCGGGCGCGCGAATGGAGGACTGGGAGGCGATGTCGACAACCAGGGCCGGCTCGCCACGGCGATCGGCAACGAGGCGCGCTACGAGGGATCCTTCTCGCTGAACCGCTTCTCGCCCAGCAGGCAGCTTGCGCTGACCGCCAACGCGAACAACGTCAACCGGGCCCGATTCAACTGGGGTGGATTCGGCGATTTCGCCGGACGCGGAGGCGGTGGAGGCAACAACGACGGCTTCACCGAAACCGTGAGCCTGGGGGTGAATGGAAGCCAGGACTTCGGCGACGAGGACAACTGGCTGCGCGGAAGCTACTTCATCAGCGAGCTAGACAACCTGCAGGACCGGACGCTGCAGCAGCATGCGCTCTTCGGCGCGACGGTCGGTTCCCTTGTGGACCAGACCAGCAACCAGGAGGCCGGAAATCGCAATCACCGCCTCAATCTCAATGGCCAGGTCACCTTCTCGGAGGGCCACGATCTGCGACTGCGGATGAACGGCAACTCGCGCGCGTCCTCCCTTACCTCCTTCGCCGCCCGCGAGACGCACACGCTGAGCGGCAACATGCTCAACTCGGCCACCACCGACTACCTTGTGGACGGCGACGACATGGGCGGGGATGCCCGTCTGACCTGGCGCAGGCGGCTCAACGACGACGGCCGCAGCCTGGTCGCGGAATTCAGCAGCCGCTTGCAGGATTCGGATGTCAATTCGAATCTCTCCTCGACCGTGACCGGGAATGCGCGCAGCCAGCGCGGCGGCGATGGCCAGGACGACGGCGGCGTCGAGCACATCCTCCAGGAGCAGTCGCGGGTGGGCCGAACCTGGAACAATTCGGCGCGGATCTCGCTCACGCAGCCGCTTGCCGAGGGCCACACGATGGAGCTCTTCGGACGGCGCAACGCCACGCGCGAGGACCGCGACAACTCCGTCCACGACATCGTCAATGGAACGCCGATCTACAACGCGCGCATGAGCTCCGGTTTCGAGCGGGCCTACACCTATCTCCTGGGCGGAGGGCGCTACAGCCGCAACACCGAGCGCTCCTGGTTCACCGTGGGATTGCGGGTGCAGCGTTCCCGGCTCGACGGTACGATTCTGGACCGCGACGAGACGATCGAGAACGGCTACACGCACCTTCTGGCCAATGCGCAGCTCAAGAGCGAAGTCAGGGACGGGCACAACCTGGAGCTCCGCTACGACGGCAGCAGCAACGAACCCTCCCTCACCCAGCTTCAGCCCTTCGCGAACAACACCGATCCCCTCAACGTCTATTCCGGGAATCCCGATCTGCGCCCCGAATACAGGCACAGACTTCGCGCCGAGTATCGGTTCTTCGACCAGTTCAGCTTCGTCAATCTCTTCACCTACGGGGGCTTCACCTACACCGACAACAGCATCTCGACCTCGCGCATCTTCGACGAGCGGGGCTTCCAGACGCGGATGCCGGTCAACACCGAGGGCGAGCGGTCGGGCAACGTCGGCGTCAACTTCGGCACCCCGATCCGCAGGCTGGGGATTGACCTGGATCTGGATTACGGCGTCACCTACAGCGAGGGCACCGAACTCATCAATCTTGCCACGAACGACAGCCGCATCCTGCGCAACAGCCTCGAGTTCAGCGTCGAGAACCGGATGAAGGAGCGCTTCGACCTGGAGGCGAGGGTGGAGCTGGACTTCAACGATGTGGAGTATTCGCTCAACCAGGAACTCAATCGCAGCTACATGAACACCGAATACGAGTTGGAGGGCACCTGGTACCTTGGCCAGAGCTGGACGCTTGAGTCGGAGTTCCGCTACCGCACCTACGACGAGGGCCTGTTCTCAGCCACGCGCAACTCCGGATCGCGCAATGTCGCGCGCTGGGACGCCTCCATCATGCGGCGGATTCTCGACGATCGCGCCGAGATCGAGCTGCGCGCCTACGATCTGCTGAACCAGAATCAGGGCGTTTCGGTCACCAATTCGTCGAGCTACATCCAGGAGTCGCGCACCGAATCGCTTGGCCAGTACTTCATGTTCCGCGTGATGTACCGGCTGGGGTCGCGGATGGGGGGCGGGCGCGGCATGGGAGGCAGAGGACGCGGACGGTAGGCGCCAATGGGGTCTGGTCGCGCCTTGCCGGCCCCGGGCGCCTCGCCGATCCCGGTGTGCGCTCGTGATCATCCAGGGACGGCTTGATCCGATGCGGATTGATCCGATGTGGACCGCGCGGGGAACGCTTCCCCTCCTTTTCCTGCTGGCCGCCTGTGTGGGTGCGGGCGATGATCGCACCGGGAGCGGCGGCTCGGCGAATGCTCCGGGGGGTGCGGGCGACGCTGCCGAACGGACCGAGGTGTGGACGGACGGCAGCCTTGACGATTGGTCGGGCGTGGCTCCGGCGGTGGTCGATCCGAAGGGGGACGCGCCCGCCGGCTCGCCGGTCGATCTCGGTGCGGTGGCCATCCAGGACGATCGCCGCTTTCTGCACATCCTTGCCGATCTGGGCGACACCGTCACCGTTCTGGGGATGCGCGGTTCAGTCGAGATCGTGCTCGATGTCGATGGCGACGCGGAGAGCGGAGGTCGTTACGGCGGGATGGATGGCGCCGATCTGGTCGTGATCCTGAGCCTGCCCACCGATCCCCCGCACCAGGGACATGGGTTGGGGGTGGGGATTCGCCATGTGAGCGAGCGCGGCGTGGGCCCGATCGAGAGCGCCGACGCGATCGGTTTGCTCCTGGCGCCGACCCACTCCGCCGACCATTTCGAGATTCGGATGGATCGGACGGGACTGGCCCGCATCTCCCGTGCCAACAACGCTTTGTCCACAATGGCCGGCCGGGTGGCGGACTCGCGGACGGATAGCTTGCCGCGTCGGTCGCAGCCGGTCGCGGGTCGTGCGTCGGCGGGAGAAGGTCGGCGGTCGCCGGACCCGGCCGGCGGGCAGCGGGTGCGGGGTCGGTTGCGGTATCTGCTGGAGGGCAACCCGGTCGACGAGACCGCCATCTTCACGCATCTCCTGGCGACCGAGCCGGGCCCGGATCCTCCGCTTCTCGGCGCCGATGCGTTGGCGCGCAGCCCGGAAACGCTGCGGGTCGTGGCGTGGAATGTCTCCAGCGTCAGCTTCCGCTTCAACCGGGACGCTTTCCGTCGCGTGCTGAAGGCGCTCGATCCCGATGTGCTCCTCCTCGACGAGCTGCATTCCTCGGTCAGCCTGGACGATCTGACCCGCTTCGGCCCCCATTCCCCGGACGATCCGCGCGCGCAGCCCGGTGGCGTCGCGGGAACGCGGGGTTCGTGGCGATGGTGGCTGGCGACCGGGGGTGGACGACAGCGAACGGCGGTGGGCGCCAGGGGTTTGCCGTTGCGGGGGGCGCCGGAAATGTCCCGTATCGACCACGACGCGGATGCGCTGGCCCGCTGGCTCGCGGCGGTGGGAAACGAGCCCGAGGCGCCCGGAATGCCGACCCCGGAGACGTTGGCCGAGACGGAGGCCGCGGGAGGGCTCTCGGCGACGGGGGCATGGGTGACGGTGGAGGGACGAGAGGTCCTCTTTGTGCCGGTCGACCTCCAGAGCGCGGGCTACGATGGATCTCCCCGCGACCGGCTGCGAGAGTTGCAGGCCCGGAGACTCAACCGGGCGATCGAGGCCGCGCTGGCCGGGAAACCGCAAGCGGGGCTGGTGGTGGCCGGCGATCTCAACCTCGTGGGGTCGATCCGTCCGCTCGAGGCGCTGCGGCGGGGGGTGGGGGTGGGGGGACAAGATCTGGACGTCGCGCGTCCGGTTCGTCTTCGCGACCGCTCGCTCTCCACCTGGCGCAGCATCTGGGGCGACGATCCCTTCTCGCCGGGACGGCTGGACTTCCTTCTCTATCGCGGCGCCGTCATGCAGGTTGCCCGAGCCTTCGTCTTCGACGCGGCCGACCTCTCCGCGCAGGCCCGCGCCGCACTCCAGCTCCTGCCGTCCGATACGGAAAAATCCGATCACCTGCCGCTGGTCGTGGACTTCGCATTGCGGTGACCGGCCGCCCCCTTGTGCATCGTCGCTGCGGTGCGCATTGCAGGGGGTCAGTACAAGCCGGGGGTCAATACAACAGGTGCGGCAACGCCGGCTCGAAACGCCCCGCGAACTCCGGCTTCCCCATGATCTCCTCATTTGCCGCCGCTCGGTCCACGCCTTCACGCAGAGTCGGGCTCCCCCACAGGATGTCGATCGGTGGGAGAACTTCCTCGTATTCGTAGGGCGGTTCAATCCAGGCGAAGTTGTCCGGAGCGAGCTCGCGGACCGCAACCAGAATCTCGACGGCGGTGCGGACGGGCTCGAAGTCCGATGAGAAGGGATGAAGCTGGGCGCCCCCGCAAAGTTGGCCGGCATGTTTGTTGAAGGTCGGCTCGAAGTGGCAGGGGCGGAAGGCGACGCCGGGCAGCGCCGCGCGATCCAGGCGTGCGACCAGCGCCGCGGGGTCCAGCCAGGGCGCGCCAAAGAGCTCGAACGGGCGTGTAGTGCCGCGTCCCTCCGAAAGATTGGTGCCTTCGAGCAGAACCATGCCGGGATAGACATGGCAAGATGCCGGACGGGGAAGATTCGGGCTGGGCATGACCCAGGGCAGGTTGGTCGCGCTCCAATCGCGATTGCGCTGGTCCAGGTTGTGACAGCGGACGACTTCCAGCTCGCAACCGATTCCGCGTCCCCCCACCGCTGTCGGCGCATTCAGCCAATTGGCGATCTCGCCGACGGTCAGACCATGCCGAAGGGGAAGGGGATGCAATCCGACGAACGATTCGTAGCCGGGGCGCACCACCGGTCCCTCGCAGGCGTCGAGGCCAATCGGATTCGGACGGTCGAGCACAACGAAGCGCACACCCGCTTCGGCGCACGCTTCCATCGCCAGCGCCATCGTCCAGACAAAGGTGTAGACGCGCGTCCCGACATCCTGCAGGTCGAAGAAAAGGCGATCGAGGCCATCGAGCATCGCAGGCGTCGGCTTGCGAACCTCGCTGTAGAGGGAATGAACGGGCAGTCCGGTGACGGGATCGGTGTAGTGGACGGACTCGATCATGTTGTCCTGCTTCTCGCCGCGGGCGCCGTGTTGCGGACCGAAGAGCGCGCGCAAGTCGAAGCCCGTGCGGAGAAGCGCATCCGCCGCAAACTCAAGCCGGGAGGTGACCGAAGCCGGGTGCGCGATCAGTCCCAGCCGCTCCCTGCGAAGCCGGGCGACCATTTCGGGACCGTCGGACCCGCCGGGCCAACCTTGCGCAAGATCGCCGTCGGCACTGCGCACCAGCACCTCCAGACCGCCAATGATTCCGGGGGCCCGGTCGGGGAGAAGTCTCCGGATCGGGTGTCTCCGGACCAGCGGTCGTCGGCCACGGGTCATCGGTCCGGGCGGGCCTCGCGCTGCCAGTAGAAGGGCCCCGCCTCAACCCGGTCGGGCCAGAGCTGGTCAAGGGTGTCGCCGTCGTAAAGACGACCGTTCATCATCACCCGATCGACCGTGTTGCTGTTGCGAATGTCTTGGAGCGGATTCGCGTCGAGCACGACCAGGTCCGCAAGCTTCCCGGCCTCGATCGAGCCGAGATCGCGGTCCAGTCCCAACGAGTGCGCGCCCATGATCGTGGCCACCCGCAGCGCCTCGTGTTCGGTCATGCCGCCGGACTGCGTGGCCCACAGCTCCCAGTGATATCCAAGCCCCTGAAGCTGGCCGTGGCTGCCGACCCCTGCCCGTCCCCCCGCGCGGATCAGGTCGCGCACAAAGGCCGAAACCAGGTCGAAGGTGTGCACGTCGGGGTGGAACCAGCCGGGCACTCGGCGCGTCGCCTTCTGGTGAATCTCCTCGAAGGGGGTGAAGCGCGCCAGCTTCTCGTCGCCCAGCACATCCTCGGTGGCGTAGAAGTGGTTTTCGGCCCAGGGTCCGCCATAGGTGACCAGAATTGTCGGCGTGTAGGCCATCGTCGACTGCGCAACCAGCTCCACCATGTCGGCGTACATGGGGAAGCCGGGCATGTTGTGCTCCATTCCCGAGTAGCCGTCGATCGCCATGGTCATGTTTTCCTTGGTGTCGAGGCCGCCCTCGGTCGTCGGCATCAGCCCGAGCTCGCGCGCCGCCATGATGATCCACTGGCGCTGTTCGCGATTGCCGGCGCCGTACATCTTGATCGTCTTGGTGTCGTAGTAGTCGCTGTAGCGGCGCAATATGTTGCGGGCGTGGTCGAGATCCTGCACATTCTCCGACGAGAAAACGCCGGGTCCGGTGGAATAGATCCGCGGCGAGAGGATGCGGCCCGCGCGCACAAGGTCCTCGTAGCTGATGACATCGGTGGTCCCGGTCTGCGGATCGCGGGTTGTGGTCACGCCGTAGGCAAGGTTGGCCGCGTAGGACCAGGGCTGGCTGCGGTGAATGTTGACCTGGGCGCGCAGATGGGCGTGGGTGTCGATGAAGCCGGGCACGATGGTCTTGCCGGTCATGTCCATCACCTCTGCGCCACTCGGGTGCGCCACGGATCCGGTGGCTCCAACCTCTTCGATGCGATTGTCGCGAATGACGATGTCGCCGCGCTCGATGACCTCGTCGCCATTCATCGTCACGACCTGGGCGCCCGAGAGAACAACCACGCCCTGGGGAATGTCAAGGGGAATGTCGACGCGGATCCGAAGCTCTTCCGGGGCGTAGCCGGGATCGTCGTCGGCCTCGCCCTCGTCCGCCTCGTCTTCGCCGCCGCCACCCGCCTCCGAACGCGCAGCCGCGGCCACCGAGTCCTCAAATGCCTGCGCCGCATCGAGATCGTAAACGACGTGCGCATTGCCGATCGTCCAGTGAATCTTGCGCCCGTCGCGGCTCCACGCCGGAAACTCCCCGCCGATCTCGGTGAGCTGGCGCGCGGGGAAGGAAGCCCGTTCGGGATCGCCGACATTGATCACCGGCACATCGCCGCCGACAAGCGGAACCGTCACCGCATAGAGATGATTGTAGATGCGGGCAAGCGCCTGGTCGCCGCGCGGCGCCATCGTAACCAGCGAGGCGGAGGGTGGCGCGCTCGAACCCGGCGGCCCGGCCCCCACGACGCGCACATGCTGCTTGCGGTCGGTGCCGTCCCAACGGAAGGACACCAGGCCGTCCGCGGGATTGGAGGCGTAGATGCGATCGGGGTTGGAAGTGAAGTGGTGGTTGCCGTCGCGGGCCGGAGCGACCAGGGTTGCGTCGCCGCCGGTGGCCGGAATCCAGATCAGATCGTCGGCGCCGCCGGGAACGCCGCGGGTAAGGGCCTCGTCGTAGGCGCGGCCGGGACCGCGCACCGCAATGATGCGCTCGCCGTCGGGCGACCAGACGGGGGCATTGTAGAGCGCCGGGGCGGTGGTGAGGGGGGTTGGGGTTCCGCCATCGGCGTCGACGCGGTAGATGTGGCCGCCAACCGCGTCGTCCCAGGTGGTGTAGGCGATCGCGGTTCCATCGGGCGACCAGGTGGGCTGATGCTCGTTGGCGCCGGATTCGGTCAGCCGCTCGGGCGTTCCATCCGGCCAATCCATGACATACACCCGCGAGAGAAGCGAAAAGGCAAGGCGGTCGCCGGAGGGGGAAGGGACCGCGTCGCGCACCTGCTTGGCCACAAAGGTCGCGTTGTCCTCGATCCGGTAGTCGAAATCCACCTCCGGTCCAATCGCCATCTCGACGTCGACGCGGAAGGGAATCGGCGTCGGCTCGGATCCGTCCACCGGAATGCGCCAGAGCCCGCCGCCGTAGTAGGCCACGACCGCCCGCGAATCGGGGGTGAAGGACATGCCGGGGTAGGCGTCGCGCGTGGCGATCGATTCCTGGTCGTCGCGCTGCACGGGAAAGGCCAGCCAGCGCTCGTCGCCGCTATCGAGATCGCGAATGCGCAACCCGGTTTCGGCAATGTGGCGCGATCCGTAGACGAGCCAGCGACCGTCGGGGCTCAGGGTGGGGCGGAAGGCGCCGCCGTAACGGAAGGAACGCGTCGCCGATTCGCCGGTCTCGCGGTCGTAGATGGCCAACTGGTAGTCGCGCATCCCCGAGTTGTACTGCCAGCCGCCGGTGCGCCAGGCATACCAGATATGGCGTCCGTTGTCGCCGAAGGCCGCTCCGGTTGTGCGCCGGTTGGCGGGTTCCTCGATGAGCTGAACGCCGCTTCCCCCATCGACATGGTACAGCCACAGCTTCCCCTGTCCCGGTCCCTGCCTCGTTGCGATCACGTAGTTGCCGTCGGGGGTCCATTCGGGGGACTGGTAGGCGCTCGACTTGCCGCGCGTAACCTGAATCGTGTCGCTCTTGTCCAGCGCGATAATGTGGATTGCCTCGCCGCCGCTGCGGTCCGAGGTGAAGACGACGCGCTCGCCATCGGGGCTGAAGCGGGGCTGACCGTCGAAGGCCATCCCGCGGGTCAGGGGGGTCGCGGCGCCGCCGGTGATCGGCATGGTGTAGAGGTCGCCCAGGAAGTCGAAGACCAGCGTCTGGCCGTCGGGACTGACATCGACCGACATCCACGATCCCTCGGTGAAGCTGGTCGTGATGGTGCGCTCCGGGGCGAGCGGGAGGCCCTCCTGCTGAAGGTGGGGGGCGTCGTCGCCGGATTGTTGGGCGGAAAGAGGGGGATTCGCGGCCAGCGCCGCCGCGGCGACGAGCGCAGGGAGGGCGAGCGCGCAGCGGGGGACGGACCGGCTCCGGGAGCCCATCGTGGCGGATTGCGGCCCCGGTGCGTGGCCGTTCATCCCAACGGGAAGGGCCGGGGTGCGGCCGAGCGCCATCGTCGTCACTCCTCCTGCTCGGGAAGTCACTCCTCCTGCTCGGGAAAGAGACGCCCGATCGTTCGTTTCAGGGCCTTGCGGATTCCGTCGCATCGCGCTTCCTCCAATCCATAGGTCGACAGCCAGATTCCCATCTTCCACCGTTCGCCCGAGCCTTCCATCTCGACATGCAGCACGCCGTCGTTGAGCGAAGAAATCACTCCGGCAAAGGCCCACGGACGGTCGCAGAGGACGATGTTGCCCTCATGCCGCGCAAGCCCGTCCAGTCGCAGCGCAAAGGGAGTGCGGGCGATTGCGATGATTCCCTGCGCCCCGAAGAGCCGTTCCCAGACATCGGCTCGCGTCCCCGTCACCCAGGGCCGGACGCCGATCATCGTGCGGCGCGATTCCGGGTGCCGTTCGAGGTAGTGCTTCAGATTCCAGAGGAAGAAACGCCATCCATTCGTCATCATGCGGACGGCGTCGTCCCAGGACGGGTCGCGCGAGAGCCCCGAGTTCACGAGGTGGAGTCGCGTCCTCCCGGCCACCTCCTCCATGCGGTAGTCCAGGGCCATGGCGCTGCCCGGATCGGTTGTCCCGTCGGGGACCGGGTCTTCGTCGGGAAGCGTGTCCACGAGGCGCAGATGCCGCGGCGGTTCCCAGCGGACAAAATGGCTCGTCCATTCGGCGCCGGCGCCCCACGACACGGTGAGGTGGCCACCCGGCCCCGCCCGCCCCGACGCATTCGGCGCAAACCAGTTGGCCACGCGACCGGCCTCGGTGATGGCGCGCCACACCACGTCGCGCGGCGCGTCGATCTCCACCGATTCGCTGATCTCGCGCGTGCCGCCTTCCTTCGATTCTTCGGCGGTCATCCGGATCCGCCGTCCCTGCCGCTGCCCCGCGACAGCGCGCGGTAGTACTCTTCGACCAGCGCCCGGTACTCGTCGGGAACGTCGCCGGACTGATAGAGGAAGACCTCGTTGTCGCCATCGGCGGCCAGCTCGCGCCGCAACCGGAACTCAAGCTGCTTCACCGTCTCGACGAGTTCGCGCTGGAGACGAACCACCGCCTCCGGGTCGGCGTAGGTGCCTTCGCGGTCCAGGGCGCGCATCGCGTCGATCATCTCCTGCAACTCCTGGGGACTCGCGCCGGCGCGTTCAAGGAGCGTGCCCAGAGCCCGCGTCTCGCCCAGGCGTTCACGGATCTCGCGCCGCATCTGCCGAATCTGGTCGGGATCGAAGCTCTGCCGGTCCCCGCCGAAGGGCCCGTTGTTGGCGCGCGCGCCGATTGGCCTCGGCTGACCGCCGCCACGAGGGTCGCCCTGATTTCTCGCGTCGCCCTGTCCGGTCGGGTTGCCCTGGCGTCCGCGCTGCTCGCCGCCCTGTTCCCCGCGTTCCCCGGCCTGTTCGCCTGCGCGCTCGCCGCTCTGCCCCTGCTGGCCCTCGCCCTGCTGGCCCTCGCTCGCCTGGCCTTCGCCCTGCTGCTCGCCCTCTTCGCCGCGCTGTCCCCGCGCTTGCAACCGCCGTTCCATCGATTCGAGGCTGCGGGCCAGGTCGCGGGCCGATTCGAGCGCCTCCTCGGCGGCGTTGTCCTGTGCGCGCGACTGCACCGCCTCGGCCGCCTCGTCCAGGCGGTTGCTCAGCGACTGAATCGCCTGCGCGGTCTGGTTCTCGAAGGCCTGGGCATACTCTTCCTGGCCGGGGCGGCCCACGAGGCCGCGCGAGTAGAGAAGTCGTTCGCGGAGTTGTGTTTCGCGGATCGTGCGGGTCGCTTCGTCAAGTTCCCGGGCGCCCTCCGCGCCCTCGCGCCGCGCCTGCGCCGCCAACTGGTCAAGCTGCGCCAGAATGTCGCCCACCTCTTCGGCCATGGCCTCCTTGGTTTCGCGAATCCGTCCGACCTGATCGGCCGAGGGGCGTCCGGCGCGAGCCATCTCCTCCATGCGGTTTTCCACCTCGTCCTGCTGCCGCGACAGCTCGTCGACCCGCTCTCGCGCATCCCGAAGGTCGCGTTCCAGCCGTTCGTCCTGAGCGCCGCCCAACTCGTCGCGGGCATCGCGCAGCCCTCTCAGCGCCGACCTGGCCTCGGCCACGCCCGCGCTTCCCGCGTTGGCCGCGGACCGCCGCATGGCATCGGCCGATTGCTGCAACTGCCGCGAAATTTCCTGCAACTGAGGATCTCCGGTCTCGCGCGACAACCGCTCCAACTGACGCGCCGCTTCCTCCGCTTCTTCCGCCAGCTCGCGCGCCGCATCGCTGCCTCCGCCCCCCTGTCCCCCCCGTTGCGCCGCCGCCCGCCGCTGCTGTCGTTCCAGCTCCTGTTCCTGCCGCCGCGCCAGTTCGCGCAGCTTCTCCATCAGCTCGTCGACCTCCTGGTCCGCGGTCTCCTGCCGGCTGCGCTGCACGGTCTCGTACTGATTGCGCAACTTGTCGGTCTCCAGCTCGAAGAGATCGGCGAGGTCCTCGGCGTTGGGGCCGCGCTGTCCCTGGCGTCCGCCTCCGCCCTGCTGCTGTTGGCGCTCCATCGAGACGAAGCGCTCGTAGGTCTCTTCGGCCTTCTGAAGCTGGCGCAGGGCCTGCTGCTCGGGTGCGATCGCGCCGTCGGGATTGAGCGCGCGCAGCGAGTCCACCGCCTCGTTCATGGCTTCCACCGCCACCGGCAATGCCTCGGCGATGCGCTGGAAGGCTTCGTCCGCTCCGGTGATTCCCCGGTTGACGATTCGCTGGCCGAGCGTTTCGACCTGCTCGCGGAGACGTTCCTGGGTAAGCGCCACACTGACGACGTTCTCTTCCCAGGCATCGTCGCCGTAGCTCTCGCGATCGCGCACCAGATTGAAGCTGGCCGCAATGATCTGCCGCTGCAGTGCCGAGAGATCCTGCTCCATGTCGCCGCCGCCGCCCCCACCCCCGCCCCCCTGGGGAGCGCCGCCCTCGGCCTCGCGGTAGTCGCGCTGGAAGGGCCGCACCTGCAGGAAGTAGATGTCGGTCATCGCCTCGCCCGGAGACGGCGCATTGTCGCGCACAACGCCGTGATAGGCGATCAGGTCGCCCACCTCGAGCTCGTATTCCTCCAGGAAGACCGTGTGTCCGGCCGTTACCTCGGTCAGCGGCGCGCCGCCGGAATCGTGAATGCGAAGGGTGTCGGAGGGCCCCCCGTTGACGCTGTAAACAAGAAGAACCTCGGCCACCCCCAGATCGTCGTCGGCGCGCGCCTCGATGAACACCTCCTCGATCGAGCTGACCTGCGTGTCGCGCCCCGGTTTGGTGAAGGAGATCGAAGGCCCCTGGTCGTGCAGCACGTCGATGCGGTAGTCCGGCGCCCCCGCCACCCAGAGATCGTCGCGGGCCAGGAAGCGAATCCCGTAGAAGCCCTCCCGGCGCACCACGAACGAGGCGGTGAAGGCACCCTCCGGCCCGCTTTCCATGGGGATCGTGTCGCCCGAATCCATCACCACTTGCGCGCCTGGAGTGGCGAGGGTGGGAGTGACGTTCAGCTCGACGCGGGTTCCTGACAGCGCGGCCACATCGCCTCCGTACTCGAAGCGGCGCGGCGTGAGACCGGTGTAGCGCGGAAAGTGGTAGACCATCTCGAGCCGGTCCACCGCGGGCAGGTCGGCGACGCCCAGGGTGAAGGCGCCCGAACGCACGCCATTCGCCTCGACATAGTAGGTGGTCTCGTCGGCGACGTTGAGGAGAAGGCCTTCGTAGCCACCGGCGCCGTCGTCGATCATGGGCAAAGCGGCAAAGTCGTCCTGCGTCTCGCCGCGGGTGTAGAGGACGACGTCGTCGGAGGTGAAACCGAGGGTGGCCGCCGAGATCATGAGATCCGAGTTGCGGGAGATCACGGTGTCGCCCGGCTCGACGGTCACGCTGTAGGGATTGACCGACTCGGCCGCGCGGACCGGGAAGAAAAGCGCCGACATTCCGTGACGGAGGAAGGTGGGACCGGAGAAGAAAAGGATGAGGGAGACGAGCGCCAGGGCGCCGGCCATGCCCGCCGATCGGCGAATGGAACGTTGCTCGATGCGCTTGCCGTAATCGATGCGGCGGCAGCGTTGGACCGCGGTTCGCACGACCTCGCGAGAGAGTTCGGAGTCGGCGAGGCGACCGCCCCGCACCGAATCCACCGCGGTCAGGAGCCGCGATTGCAGCGAGGGTTCGTGTTCCTCCAGGTAGAGCGCCACCCGTTCGTCCGACACCGGCCGCAGCATGGGCCAGAGAACCCAGCGCGCCAGCAGAACCGCGACGACCGCCCAGAGGGCCACGCGCGCGATGGTGACGGCCTCGGGCGCGAAGCGAAGCGCTTCCAGGCTGGTGGCGGACAGAAGAAAGGTGACCAGCGCCCCCGCAAGGGTGAGGGCGAGGCCGCGCAGCAGGAGCTTGAAGCGCCAGCGACGGCGAACCTGGCGAATGACGCGCAGGATGTGGTGGTGCGATCTGGTATCGCGCGACCTGGAATGATGCGAATTGCCCGACATGTGCTACCCTCCTCGAATCGCCCGCCCGCGAAAATCCCCAATGCCGAATCTGTCCCGGGCCACGGATCCCCGGCAAGCCGCGCCCTACTCCTCTCGTACCCTCTCCCGCGACAGCCGGTTCGACAGGATCGTTTCGGCGGCCAGCAGCAGGAAGGCGGCCGCGAGCAGGTAGCGCCAGAAGGACTGGGCCCTTTCGAGATCGCCCGCCGCCTGGTCGGTCTCGGCGTTCGCCTCCGTCGGCAGGGTCGGATCCGCTTCCCCCACCGCCCCCCCGACCGCCGCCCGGAAGGCCTCCACATCCATCCGCGCCAGCTCCGATTCCGTCACATCGACATTGGCCGCGATCGCGAAGGGGTGTTCCTCGCGCAGCCCGGGCGGGCGGATCTCCCAGATTCCCGCGCGGTCGAGGGTCAGCGCCGCGAGTCCGTCGTTGAGCGGCAGCGATCCTCCGCCCGGCTCCATCGCCACGGCGCCTGCGGGCACCTCCCACGCCCCCGCCGCCTCCGCCAGCGCGGGGAGGTTGACGGTCGAACCGGCCAGATGCCAGGCGGGAGCCTCGCCGCGACCACCCAGGTAGCGCGCGACGCGGTGCACGAAGGGCAGATAAACCGGTTGCAGGGGAAGGTTGTTCCAGAAGCGATCCAGTCCGGTGGTCCAGATCAGGATGCGGCCCGCGCCGCGACGACCCTCGATCAGCGCGGCGCTGCCGTCGTCGAAGCGGGCGAGGACCTGGCCGTCGGTGGGCGCGACGGTGCGGGTGCGGTAGAAGGAAGCTTGCGAGAAGTCGCCGGAACGGGGTCCGCGGAAGGCCTCGAAGATGGCGTGATCGTAGTCGACGAAGCCAAGGCGGCGCTCGTCGGCGCTCTCCGCGACCGGGCCGATCGTGCCCGGCAGGAAGTCGGCGTGGACCGATGCCGCCGTGGAGCGTTCGCCCAGCGCCATCAGGAGCCCGCCTCCCTCCTCCACGAAGGTCCGCAGCCGGTCGCCCGCGCTGCCGCCGGGAAGGGCGCCGCCATTCAGAATCACGACCGCCGCCGTCTCCAGCGCGGCCGCATCCGGGATCCCCCGCGAGACCGCCGCCGCGAATCCGGCCCCTTCCGCAATCCCGAGCGCGCCCCGCAGGTAGAGGTTCGAGTCGCCGGCGCCGAGCGGATCCACAATCGCAACCCCCAGCTCGCCGCCCGGCGATGCCACGAAGTGCAGCGCATTGTCCTGTTCCAGCTCGTCGGCGGGCGCGTCCAGAAGCCGAATCTCGCCGCGGGTGAAGGGCGCCGTCAGGGTGAAGGGTTCGAACTCCACCCCTCCCGCCCCGCCGCCCCCCACCGTCGCGGCCACCGTCTCGATCACCGTCTCGTCGATCAGGAGCGCGGCCTCCACCGTCGCGGCCGCCGTCCCGGTATTGACCAGCCGCGCACGCGCGGTCACCCGTTCGCGTCCCCCCGCCCCTTCGCGCCCCAGCTCCAGCTCGGTCAGCGCAAGATTGGCCGTCGTCCCGTCGCCGATCACGACGCTTTCGACCACGACCCCCTCGGGCAGCCGCGCATCCGGGTCGGCCTCCCAGCCCGTCCGTTGGAAGTCGCTGATCAGCACCACCCGCCGGCGGGTCAGATTCGAGGCGGAGAGAGTGGATGCGGCCAGCTTCACCGCCGGAGCGAATCGGGTCGCGAGCGAGCTCGTCGCCAGGGTGTCGAGGGCGGCCAGGATCCGGGCGCTCTCCGGAATCGAACGGTGCAGGAGCGCGGGCGTCTCGGCGAAGGCGATCAGCGAGACCCGGTCGCGGGGACGAAGCGCGCCGACCACCTCCCGGGCCCGCGCCAGCGCCTCTTCCCAGTTGTTCCCCATCTCCATCGACCAGGAACGGTCCAGCAGAATCACCACCTCTTCGGCCGCGGGTTCACCCACCGACGCCAGCCGTCCACCCCGCGCGAAGGGGCGCGCGAAGGCGGCGACGAGGAGCGCCAGAGCGGCCAGGCGCAGGCAGAGAAGGAGCCAGTGGCGGATGCGGCGGCGCGACGTCTCCTGGAAGCGGATCTTGCGCAGAAACATCAGCGAGGGGAAACGAATGGGGCGGCCGCGCTCCTGGCGGGTCAGGTGAAGGAGGACCGGCACCGCCAGCCCGGCCAGCGCAACCAGGAAGAGGGGGGTCAGGAATCCCACGGGGCTACCGCGTCCTCGACATCCGCTGGCGATAGACCAGGTAGGCGTAGAGCGCCTGATCGAGCGGTTCGGCGGTGTTCAGCAGGACGTAGTCGATCCGGTGGCGGCGAAAGGCGCGGCCGAGGGCGTCGATGTGCGAGCGCATCCGGGCGCGGTAGGCGTCGCCGTATTTTTCCGGCTTGACCGGAAGGAGCGCGCGCGTCTCCAGATCCTGAAAGTTCGCCGCTTGCGTGAAGGGAAAGTCGATCTCGGCGGGATCCAGCGTCTGAAAGACCACCATGTCGTTCCCTTGCGCGCGGAAGACGCCGAGCGATTCGGCGATCTCGTCGGGGTCGCTGTAGAGATCCGAGACGACCACCAGAATTCCCCGTCGCCGGAAGGTGTTCGCCACCCGGGCCAGCGGCGTCTCCCAGCTTCCCTCGCGCCGGGCCTGGACCCGCGCCACCGCATGCAGCACCTTCTCCAGGTGGGCGCCGGAGGGCCGGACATGTTCAACCACATCGTCGTCGAAGGCGTACAGTCCCACACGGTCCTTCTGCGAGGCCGAAAACCAGGCCAGGCTTGCGACGAGAAAGCGCGCGTAGTCAAGCTTGGTCACCGCTCCCGTTCCGAAGCTCATCGATGCGGAGGCGTCCAGAAGGAAGGCGACGTCGGCGTTGGTTTCGGCCTCGAACTGCTTGATGTAGAAGCGGTCGGTGCGCGCATAGAGACGCCAGTCGATGCGGCGGATGTCGTCGCCCGGGTTGTAGGGACGGTGTTCGGCGAAGTCCATGCTGACGCCCAGATAGGGCGAGCGGTGAATCCCCTGCAGAAAGCCGTCCACCACGGTGCGCGCCACAAGCTGAAGGTTGTCGATCCGGGCAAGGACGGCCGGGTCGAGGAAGGCGGCGCGCGGCGAGGTCGCGGGAGATCGGGCCAAGGGGCGCTATCCTTCCGGGGCGAGTCCGGCGCAGGCGTTTTGGGCGACCGGGGACGCGATCGCGGCGGTGGACGGGAGAGCCATGCGGGCGCCTACATCCCCGACTTCGGCAGTGGCACGGCCCCCAGCAGCTTCGTCACGATTTCGTCGGTGGTGCGGCCTTCCGACTCGGCGTGGAAGTTGGCGATGATCCGGTGACGCATGACCGGCAACGCCAGGGCGCGAATGTCGTCGAAACTCACCGTGAGGCGTCCCTGCGTCAGCGCACGCGCCTTGCCCCCCAGGATCAGGTACTGCGCCGCGCGCACGCTCGCCCCGTACGACACCCACTTCGTCACGAAGTCCAGCGAATCCTTCCCCTCCGGCCGGCTTGCCCGCACCAGGTTGACCGCATAGCGCAGGACCGGCTCGGCCACCGGAACCCGCCGCACAAGCTCCTGAAAGGCGATCATGTCGTCGCGCGAAACCACCGGCGACAGCTCCGGCTCGACCTCGTCCGTCGTCTCGCGCACCACCTCCATCTCTTCCTCTTCGGCCAGATGCTCCATGCGAATGTGAAACATGAAACGGTCCAACTGCGCCTCGGGCAGAGGATAGGTCCCCTCGAGCTCGATCGGGTTCTGCGTGGCGAAGACGTAGAAGGGCGGATCCAGCTCGTAGGTGTTGGCCTGCACGGTGACCCGGTGCTCCTGCATGGCTTCGAGGAGCGCGGCCTGCGTCTTGGGCGGCGTCCGGTTGATCTCGTCGGCGAGCACGACATTGGCGAAGATCGGCCCGGGGGTGAAGACCAGCTCGCGGTTCCCGTCCTTGCGCTGCTGAATGATGTCGGTCCCGGTGATGTCCGAGGGCATCAGATCCGGCGTGAACTGAATGCGCGAAAAGTTCAGGTCGAGCACGCGCGCGATCGAATGAATGAGCAGCGTCTTGGCGAGGCCGGGCACCCCCACCAGAAGGCTGTTGCCGCCAACGAGCAGGGTAAGGAGGACATGCTCGACGGCCTCCTCCTGCCCGATGATGATCTTGCGGGTTTCGGCGAGGATCTTCTCGCGTCCGTCCTGAATGCGCCGCGCAAGGGCGACGTCGGCGACGGGCTCGGTGCGGGGGGTCGGGGTCTGGGTCACGGTCGTTCCGGCGAAGGGGGGGCGAAGCGGGGTGGGCGAAGGGCGAAATGGCGACTGGGTAAGGTAGCGATTGGGGCGGGGAGGCGGGGGGATGGGTGGGCACCTGAGGCCGGGTTGGCGGGACCAGGGGAAGCGGGGGCGGGAAGCGGGGGGTGGAGGCGGACAGTGTCGGTGCCGGGCGTACATCCACGGTGGACGGGAAGTGCGGACGCGTCGGAATCGGAGCACGGATCGAGGTTTGCGCCCGGAGAAGGATGCCGCTACCCTGCAGAACGCTCGAATCACGAGGTCAATGGCTCCCGTCTGATGGCGGTGGGGATCGCGACGCCACGTCACGACAGCGACGCTGCGCGACAGGGTTCATTCCCCGAACCGCTTTCAGGAAGGGAGACGCGGACCACGCATGGCGAACAACGAGGGGACGGGAGGCCGGCCGGCCAGGGATGGGGTGCCGTTCCAGTGGGACCGGGTGGTGACGGGGTGGATCGGCAGGTGCCGCGAGCGAATGTATGGGACTCGCGACCCGGATGATGCACGACGCCGACGAGGCCGAGGACATCGTGCAGAACGCCTCGATTGCGGCGATCGAGGCCGTCCGCGCCGACCCGGCCAAGGCGGAGCGTGTGCGCCGGCCCTCGGCGCAAGCTGCGGGCGGCGTACCGGGGTGGGCGGATCGAGATCTGACCGCGATGGGGCGTGCGCGGCGTGGAGCCGAAAGTGCGGGCAAGCCAGCAGCGGCAACCGGGGTGCCTTCGGGTGCGACGACTCGGGGGCCCGACCGGCGCGGCAGTCCGGACCGCAGTGGATTTCCGGTGGCGCGGGGCGTGGACCGGGGGGGGCGTCGGAGCGTCGTGCTTTGGGCCTTCTAAACAAATCGGGGGACTCATGGCAACTACAGGGCGGAAGGACGATCGGAACGAGATTCGCCGAATCCGTCGGCGGGCCGGACGGCCTTCGGGTACCCTCCGCGTGGGGCGCCATCCCCTCACGATCTGAAAGGATCGAAACATGGACCGGATTACGAAGTTGATTCAGGCCGTCACACGCGTCATCGGGATCGCATTTGCCCGCCTTCCCAGCCGCCGTCGCCCGCCCGAGCTTCTCGCCCACCCCTGGTTCGCGACGGTTGCGTTGCTGGCCGCGAACGCTGCCCTGGTCGCAATCGTCATGCGTGCACCGGCTGGGGTCGGGGCGCAGCTCGGTCCGGGTGGCTCCAGCCTGCAATCCGTGCTACGAGGGGTTCGTCGACGGCCAGCTCTGGCACGCGTCGGACGAATTCAAGGGAATGCAAATGGTCAATCCCGGCACTGATGTCGACCACGGTCCTGCTGAGGGGCACTGTGACGCATACCATATGTTCTGCTGCGCGCCGGATTGATCCACCGATTCTCGAGAAAGGAAAGCCGCCGATGAGGCACATGACATCCAGGCTTGGCCTCACCTTGGTGCTGATCGGGTGTCAATCCGACCACAGTGCTCCCAGGCCCTCCGATCCCGCGGCCCAAGAAGTTCCAGTCGCGCAGTGTGATTGGCGGTCCGCACTCGCAATGACCGACGTCCCTCCGACGAGCCCTCCCTGCGCCATTGAGTTTCGCGAGGCCCTGCGCCTGGAGGGAGACTTGGACGGCGTGATCCCCTCGGATCCGATCACGGTCCTTGCGGATGGCAGCTTCCTCACGGCTACCTACGGGCAAGGTCGGCTGGCGCGCTGATCGGCCGAAGGCGAGTTCCTGAACGCGATCGGAAACGGCGCGGGAGAGGGTCCCGGCGAGTTCCTTTTCGCAACCGGCTTCGCGCAGGTTGCCGAAGGCGAGGCGCTCGTCTTCGTAGGCGACAGGGTGGTTCACAGGTACCTGACCAGCGGTAGCTTCCTGGGGTCGGTCCGCGTCCCGTCTTTCGGAGGGGTGATGGGTGCAGTCAGGTTTGGCGAGCATGCAATCACTTCCGCGCCCGCTCAGGGTGGAGCGGACGGGTTTGCTCTTCATGGCGATAGTGTTCGCTTTCTCGCTCCCTTCGGAGGGTTGGGGGAATCGATCATCATGCTCGCGACGGCCGAGGATATCGGCATCTGGTCCGCCGTTTACAATCGCTATGTACTACGTAGACACACCTGGCCGTCCGGTGCGTTGGCGGACTCGGTCATCGTGGAACGCGACTGGTTTCCGGGTCCCGAAGGCAACGAGGGAAATCTCTTCGATCTTCACGCGGATGATCGTGGTTTGTTGTGGATCGTCGCAGGTGCAGCCGATCCCACCGCGCCGGGACCATGGTCTTCTGATGCGTCAATGGAAGAGCGTGTTATTGACGAGAACCTGGATGAACGCGCCGCGAGGAGTATCCGGTACAGAGACATCGTCATTGAGGCATTCACGCCGAAGGGCAATCTGGTGGCGTCGGCGCGTTTCGACTCCTATTCGGACGCTGCCGAGCCCATCCGCGGCAACCTTTGGTACCGGACCAGCGCGGACGATATGACGATCATCGTCCTGGAGGCGCTGCTGGTCGACCGTGGGCGGAGCCGATGACAGGGGCCAAGGTGCAACAGCAGCCACTTCCGACGACGCGTGGGGATTCGAGCGTGAACCACAGTCGTGTATCCGTCAGGATGGCCGTCAACGCGGCGCTGTTGGTCACGGCCGTCGTCCTGGGATGGATCGCCCTCAACCGCGGCCCGCCGACGAGCGCGGATCTCTCCCCCGGCAGCGAGTTTCCAGGCCTGATGCGGGTTGGCCCGTTACAACGTGACGGCAACTCCGACCCACTACCTGGTCGGAGCGGATGGGCGGGTGAAGCACTGGGTCGTGGGAATGTTGGCGGAAGTCCCATCGTGGGTGGACCGATGAATCGCCGCCGCTCATCTTCCGCAGCCGCCATTGCCGCCTTTTTGGCTTCAATTGACCGGTCCGGGGCCATGACGGCTCGCCATGAACCTGAAGGAATGCGCATGACCTTCCATGTCCTGGATCGAAGTTGACGGAATGATGAAGATGCCAAAAGCTGGTTCTCAGCCCTGGTGCCTCCCGCTCTTCGGTGCCATTGTGGCTGGATGCTCCTCTCCCACCCCGGACCCCGCGGCACCGGACCCCGCAGTCACCACCCTCTCCCCGATCACAGGCGTCGGCGTGCCCCATAGCGCTTCCCCTGCGGTAGCGATCCTGACCGACGGGCAGACAGCCTGTACGATCGACTCCTTCGAGGCCAGGGTGCGATGTGTGTCGAGGGATGGCGCAACGGTCGGTGTCTTTGGCGGAGAGGGCGAGGGCCCCGGCGAGTTCGAGGGCCCGAGCAGGTTGGCACGTGGTGCGGACGGAACAGTCGGGGTGATGGACCCTTTTCTGGGTCGCTTCCAGGTGTTCACGCCACCCGGGGAGTTGGTTGGTAGCGTACCGATTGACCAACCGCTGTGGGTGCCTCGCTCGGTCTTCGGCGAGAATATGCTGGTTGGCACCTTCAGCGCGGCGGGGTCCGGACCGGAAGCCGCGTCGAGATTCACGATGTCGTTGCAGGCGGCGGCTTTGTCGATTCCATCAGGCGAGACAGTCGAGACCTGAAGACCGGCATCGTCGCCCGAAGAAAACGAGTGCGGACCGCGACTCTACGGCTTTCCGGCGCCGGCGGAGAGGTGGGTCTTCGTCGATTGCGTGGGCACGCTCTCGGTTGTCAACGCTGCGGGGGAAATCAGGAGCGCGCGGTCACCCATGTGGATCGGCGCATTCCCGAACTAACGCGACGTGGCGGGACTTGTCGCGAGGCAGAGGGACCGGTGGAGTTCCCGAAACAGTCGCATCGCCGACGGGTATGCGGCGCGAGGAAGGTCTGCCCCCACGCAGAGTGGTTTCCTTGTCGATTCGGCCGCTCTGGAGGAATACAGGCAACGCCCCAAAACATACTACCTGCTGCGAGGACTCGAGACGATCGACGAGCAAGACAGGGTGTGGATGCCGACGCAGGTGGATCGCGCAGGACATTCGTACATCGACGTATTCTCGCTGGAGCCCGAGTACGTGGGAACCGTTCGAGTCGTTGACAGAATGATCGACTTCGATGTGCTCGGCGAGACCCTTGTCGTGCTCGTGGAAGGATCCGATCTGGAGGGCACAAGACGGATCGACTGGTATGAGATTCCGACCGGGATATGATCGACGGGGTGTCGCGGCAAGTCGTCGATGTATCGAGAGATTCGCGGTTCCCCCTGGTTGTGCCACCGAATGGCTCGAACCCATCTACCGGTTCATCGCATAAATCACGTAGTTGACGCCGAACTTGTACGCCTCGTTGGACAGGTCGATCGGGTAGTAGCCCAGATCCGAATACTCCCAGTAGTCGCCGATGTCGTTGTTGAAGTTGGCGATCACCATGAGACGGCCGTCGGGGTCGTCGCCCTCGTGCAGGCCCAGGAAGATTGGATCGTATTGTCCGAAGGTCGGCGGCGGCAGATCCAGCGTCTCGATCTCGAAAAAGGAGTTGAAGACCGGTTCCTCCAGCTCAAGAAGACGGAAGCGGTGTCCGGGCAGAATCGCGCCGAAGACCGCCTCGACATTGCGCCATTCGCCATTGCCGCGAAAGTCGTCCAGGATCATGAAACCGCCCTTGCGCAGGTACTCCGCAACGTTGTCCACCTCGGCCTGCGTGGGCGCCCATTCGCCCGGTTCCGAGACGTAGGCGATCGGGTAGCGCAGCAGATCGGGGTTGTCGGCGTCGATGATGTTTGTGCCCAGCGTGTTGGGGCCAAGAACGGTGACCTCGTCCAGAATCCTGATGAAGTTGTTGTCCGCATAGGGATAGTCGTGCGCCCAGCCGGGACCGCCGCCGCGCCCGAAGCCGCGTGCAAAACCGCCGCCCCGGAAACCGTTGAAGCGCACCCGCACAAAGGTGTAGCTGCCGTCGTAGGGAACGTTCAAAAAATCCTGGCGGGGGATTGAGGGCGACGATTCCCCCGCGGCGGCCACTTCGGCGCGGTGCGGGGCGTTGTGGGCCACGGCCCCGAGGGTGATCGCCAAAGCCAGCGTCGCAGCGGAGGTCGCCGGGCTTCGGGCCAGTGATCGCCCGGCGCGCGCAAGTCCCGTCATGATGGGTGAATTTCCGACAGTCGGTGAACCACGGAGATTGCCTCCGGGGACCGGCCAGGCGCCGGGCCGGCAGGGCGCGGCCTCTCGTCCCCCGGTTCCTCGCGGCGCAACTCCAGGAGCAGCTCCAGCGCGGCCTCGTAGTTGGGCGCGATCTCCAGTGCGGCCAGGACGGCGCGGCGGGCGGCGGCGCGGTCTCCATTCAGATGCAGGGTGCGAGCCAGCTCGTAGTGGGCCGTGGCCAGATCCACGGGGCCGAGCGCCAGGACGCCGCGCCGCGCGAGAATCGCCCCCTCCAGATCGCCGGTCGCTTCCATCAGCGCGGCCAGCCGTTCGTGATCGTCGATCTCGTATGGGTGAATGTGCGCCAGCTCGCGCAGCGCGGCGGCGGCGCCCGCATCGTCGCCGGTCTCCCGCAACGCCTCGGCCAGCGCCAGGCGCGCCTCGTAGTGGCTCTCGTTGAGGAGCAGGAGCGCGCGGTAGTGGCGAATCGCCTCGGCCAGCTCGCCCTCCTCCTGGCGGATCCGGCCCAGGAACCAGTGCGCGCCGTCGGGGCCGCCGTACTGGGGAAAGAGATCGAGCGCGGCCTCGAAATGGGGGGCGGCCTCG
Organism: Gemmatimonadota bacterium; assembly: GCA_022822325.1. Classification (GTDB taxonomy): domain Bacteria; phylum Gemmatimonadota; class Gemmatimonadetes; order Longimicrobiales; family Gaopeijiaceae; genus Bin94. The sequence goes on from JAJEBW010000036.1 coordinate 69,187, forward strand.
GCGCGGCGACCGTCCCGGAAGAGGGCCTGCGCGAGCGCCATGCGGGGCCCGAAACGGTCGGGATTTCGCGCCGCCGCAGCCTCCAGCGTCGCGATGTCGGGCATTCCCGGCAGCCCCGCCGCCGCACCCGCCACCCCTTCCCCCTCCCCCCCCACCGAAGCCAGCGCGGCCGCGAATCGTCGCTTCAGAAACGCCTCGAACTCGCCGTCGAAGTCCTCCAGTCGCACACCCAGCGCGGTCTCGAAGGCCTCTTCGTTGTCGGCGCCGTCGCGGTAGGCCCGCAGCATGGCCACAATCGCCGCAAAGCCGTGCCGCTCCTCGAGCATTTCAAAGACCAGCGAGGCCTGGTAGTAGCTCTCGATCACCTCGCCCGGGTGTCGCGGATTCGAAAACCCGCGGTCCAGCTCGCTCACCGGCCGCATCTCGCCAGAGGCCAGCGACCGAATGAACCCCACCCCCGGCTGATGTCCCCATCCCGCTTCGGCCTTCCTCTGTTCGTGCACGGCCAGCCCTTCGGAGAACCAGCGCGGCACCTCGTTGTTCGACAGCGCCAGGTGGAAGGAATGCGCGATCTCGTGCCAGAGCGTCGAGGCCCAGTTGAAGTCCCCCCGTTCGCGCGCGGCCGGCGAATCGATCGCGAGGGCGGGCCCGAAGCTCACCCCGAGCGCCCCGATCCCCACCAGCCCCACCGTGCGCACCGAAAAGTCGGCATGGCGCGGATAGACCTCGACCCGGATGCGTCCCTCGGGCGCGGCGCCGTACCGACGCGACATCTCGGCGTGGGCGCGTTCGGCGATTCGTTCGACATGCGGCGCCAGCAGATCGGCCTCCGATTCATGCAGAACCAGGTGGAAGTTGGGCGTCTCGACGATGCGGTAGTCGGCGAAGGTGTCGAGCAGGTCCAGGGTGTTCTTGAACCAGAGGTTGAAGGGATCGCCGGCGAAGGCGCGCTCCAGATTCGCGCGACCGGCCTCGACCTGCCCGAGCCTCACCTGGTTGAGTCCCATGAGTCCCCAGGCGGTCCAGCTTCCGGGATCGGACTCGGTGGCCTGGCGCGCGAAGCCGAGGGCGTCGGCGTACTTGCGGTGATCGGCGGCCAGCTCGGCGAGAAGGATGAGCGGTGCGGAAGGGGTCGGCGCCAGGGTGCGAATTCGCTGCATCGCGGCCTGGAATCCGGTCTCGTCGTGCGAGAGGTGAAGGATTGCGGCGCGGGTGGCCAGGGCCTCCGGATCGGCGGGATTGACCTCGAGCACGGCCTCCGCCTCGGCCAGCGCGGCCTCGCGGTTCCCCGCCATCAGCCGGATGCGCGCCAGGAGGGTGCGGGCGCCGGCCAGTTGGGGATTGGTGGCGAGCGCGGCCTCCACGTGGGCCTGGGCGTTGCCGCCGCCCTCCAGACGGGCCACCCGGGCCAGACCGAGGCGCGCCGCCGCGTGCGACGGATTCTCCTGGAGGATTGCGTTGAAAGCGTCGGCGGCCTGGCGCGCGTCGTAGCGCTCGAGGAATAGTTCGCCGATGGCGAGCCTGGCCGCGTGGTCGAGGGGGCCGGCGGCTACGGCCTCGTCCAGGGCGCGGAGCGCGTCGTGAGCGTATTCGTGGTTCCAGTGGGAAAGCTGAACCAGCGCGCGTCCCACCGCGGTGAGCTCGGCGGCCGTGAGGCGGGCGGCCCGGTTGTAATGGTCGATGAAGCCGTCGAAGAGATCGCGCGCGCGCGCCCGATCGCCGTAGCGGTAATGCAGAATGCCCAGCTCGACGCGCGCGGCCGCGCCCGCCCCTCCCCCCTCCCCCGCCCCCTCCTCCAGCACGGTGCGCGCCTCGGCCACGCGGCCCCGTTCCAGGAGCGCGGCCCCGAGCAGCGCCCGCGCCCCCGCCACCCCCGCCGCCACCCCTCTCTCGGCCACCTCGATCGCGCCGTCGTAGTCCCCGGTCTCGCGCAGCGCCGCCACCCACCCGTGGAGCGCGGCCGCGTCTCCATCGCGCGCGGCGGGCCGCAGCTCCCTCGCGGCGCGTTCGTAATCCCCTGCCCGGAGCGCGTCCAGACCCCCCGCCACCCCCGTCGCCTGCCCCTGCACGGCGGCCATCGGCGCGGCCAGCGCCACCGCGACCGCAAGCCATCGCACCAGCAGCGCCCGCCTGTCACGCAGGCCGCGCGTGCAACCAGGCCGGGCCGAAAGGTCGTGGTCGCCCGGCCCCCGCGCCCCCCGCGACCATCCAGCCGGTATTTTCTCCAACGCGTCGCGCCCCCTCGCGGCGACAACGTCCTCGCCCGCGATCCCGCAACGTCGCCGCGTCACCGCCTCATCCCCCTACACAAACTTCACCAGCCGCACATTCAGCACCCGCTCCTCGCGCTCGGATCCCTTCCACTGCACCAGAATCGGGCTCTGGTAGGTTCCCCACCCGATCTCGCCCACCCCGTCTCCGCTCCGGTCCAGCACCGGCAGGCTGAATCCCCGCTTCATGCGCAGGAAGTGCGACACCGGCAGCGCCACCGCGCGATTGACGACCCGCTCCACCACCGAGTCCCGCAGGCCGATTCGGTCGAGCACAACATTGAGCACATGAAAGGCGTCGAACTGTGCAAAGTTGACGGCCTTGGCGGGAATTGTGCGCGGATTCCGCAACGCCGCCGAAACGTCCTTGCCGGTCCGCGCCATGAAACGGAAGGGGTTGGTGAGCGCCTCGCGGAGATCGTAGTTCATCAGCAGCGGTTCGTATTCGTTCACCGTCAGACCCGAGTGCCGCTCCTCGTCGGGCAGGGTCACGTCGAAGCGGCCAAAGGCCACGCCATGCTGCTCGACGATGCGTTGCAGCCTGGAGAGGAATCCGAAGGCGGGGTCGCGCAGATTCTGGGCGTCGATGGGGTGCGCCGAAGCCTGGATCCGGATCTGAGAGCGCGCAACTTCCTCTTCGCCGTCGTAGGCCACCACCGTTGTACGCCGATGACGCGTTCCCCCGACATGCACCCCGTCGAGCTCCACGAACCAGACCGGCTCGGCCCCATCCAGTTCGTAGGAGGCGGAGTTGCGCAGGCCCGCCCCGATGAAGGTCAGGTGCGAATCGGCGTTGAGCGGCTCGTTGACGCGCTGTTCCTCGGAGAGCTCCTCGCGCAGATGCATGGCGTCGTGCACATAGTCGGCGCCCGGGGGAAAGAGCTCCTGAAAGAGCTGGAGGTAGCCCTCGATCCCTTCGCCGTCGTGCTCGAGAAGTTCGGCCAGGCGCTGGTCGAGGTAGCCGGCGGTGGTGTGGTTGGAGATGTAGAAGGAACGGGTGTAGCGCGTGAAGTCGCGTCCGAACTCTTCCAGCAGCTTTCCGCGAACATTGATCAGCTCGATGCGCGAAGCCGGCATGATGCGCAGCGTGGCGTGGAAGGGCCCCTTGTCGTTGCCCGAGGTGGTGTGGCGGTCGATGAGGATCATTCTGCGATTGCGCCGTAGATCAGGGCGCGCAGCTTGCCGAAGTCGTCGATGGGCCGGTTGCCGCGGAGCTGGGTGAGATAGACCACAACCAGAGCCTGGGCGGGATCGACCCAGTAGGTCGTGTGATAGGCGCCGCCCCACCCGAACTCGCCCACCGATCCGGGCTGGCCGGTCGCGGCCGCGTCGAGGCGGATCTGGAAGCCGAGGCCGAAGCCGGTGTCTCCCCCCATGAGGTCGCCGACATGATTGGCGGTCATCAGCGCCACGGTGGCGGGCGAAAGGATGCGCGCATCGCCGAGGGTGCCGCCATTCGCCATCATCTGGAGGAAACGGGCGTAGTCGCGCGCGGTGGAAAGAAGACCGGCGCCGCCCGAGAAGCTGGCGCGGGGGCCGTCGACATACTGTCCCTGCGTGTTCATTCCGGGGCCGTCGGGGGCGCGGACGAGGTTGCCGCCGCGATCGTGACTGTAAACGGCGGCCAGACGCGCGGCCTTCTCCAGAGGCAGGAAGAAGTGCGTGTCGCGCATGTCGAGCGGATCGAAGATGCGCGTGGCGAAGAACTCGTCGAGGGAAAGACCCGAGGCCTCTTCGACGACCGCGCCCAGGATGTCGGTGGCGTAGCCATAGACGAAGCGCTCGCCGGGACGGGCCTGGAAGGGAAGGGCGGCCATGCGGTCCACCGTGGCGCGGATGGGTTCGTCGCGGTGGGCGAAGTACCAGCCGGTGATCCCGGCCTCGCGCCAGCGGTCGCCGCCCGGGCCCGCGCCGTAGCCGATTCCGGCGGTGTGGGTCAGGAGGTCGCGCAGGGTGACGGGACGCGGGGCGGGAATCGCATCGTAGCCGCCATCGCCGTTGGGCGTCGCGACGGTGGTTGCGGCGAAGGCCGGAAGGTGCCGGGCCAGCGGGTCGGTGATCAGGAGCGCGCCCTCTTCCTGCAGCATCATGATCGCCACGCTCGTGATCGCCTTGGTCATCGACGCGATGCGAAAGATCGCGTCGGTCCGCAGGCTGTCCCCCGATTCGAGATCGCGGAAGCCCGCCGCCGCCTCGTGCACGACCGCGCCGTCGCGCAGGATGGTCGTCACCGCGCCCGGTATGCTTCCGTCGGCAACGTAGTCCTCCATGAAGGCGGCGACCCGTCCCAGCCCCTCCGGCACGAATCCCGCGTCTTCGGCCGCGATCCCGGGCAGTTCGCCGGAAGAGACCGAGGGCGGGGCGCACTGCGGAAGCGCAAGGAGGGCGGCCGCGAAGAGGAGCCTCGCGCATGACCGCAATCCCGCGCCCGACCGGGTGGAGCCGCGGACCCGTCGGGCAATCCCCCTTCGCTCGCCGAGTCGCGTGCCGGACCGGGTGGAGCCCCGCGCCCACCAGGCCACCGCCCATCGTTCGCCGAATGATCTCATGCCTGCCCCGGGGTTGAGTCGAGTGACCGTGTAAGCTAGACTGTTGCCCGTTTGCTCACAAAGGACATGCCCGTTCGCTCGCAAGGTACAACCGTCCATCCGTTCGCCATCCGCTCGCAAGGAGCTGCCACGCCGCTCGCGACGAGCCGCCCGGCCGCCAGGAGAATCCCATGACCATGCAGGAAACGCTGGCCACGCAACTCGCCACTTCGCAGAAGTACTTTCAGGGCACCGTCTCGATCTTCGACGAGGACGATTCGGTCTTCGCGCCCACTTCCGGGATGTTCACCGCGGCCGCACAGGTTGCCCATGCGGCCGATACCGTGGACTGGTTCGTGAAGGGGGCCTTTGGCGAGGGATGGGATCTGGACTTCGCCGCCATCGAGGCGCGGATTCGGAAGGCGACCTCGCTGGCCGACGCCAAGGCCTGGCTGGACCGAGCCTTCGCCGCCGCGATCGAGGCCGTGCGGGGCGCCACCGACGAAGAACTCCTGGGCCCGATCCCCGACGAGCGGATGTTCAAGGGACAGCCCCGCGCCGCGATCGTGAACGGAATCGTGGACCACACCGCTCATCACCGCGGTTCGCTGGCCGTCTATGCGCGGGTCATCGGCAAGACGCCGAAGATGCCCTACGCCTGATGATCTCGCTCGATGGCCGGACCGCGATCGTAACCGGCGCCGCACAGGGAATCGGGGCCGCCTGCGCGCGGTCCTTCGCCGAACATGGCGCCTCCGTCCTCCTTGCCGACATCCAGGGGGAAAAGTGCGCGAGGACCGCCCGCTCGATCGCCGCCGACACCGGCGCGGCCACCGCTTCGGTGCGCGCCGACGTGAGCGACGAGGCCGCCTGCGAGCGCGTCATGGGGGCCTGTCTGGACCGCTTCGGCGCCTGCGACATCCTGCTGAACAACGCGGGAATCCTCGTCGCCGGATCGATTCTGGACGCCGCCGTCGAAGACTTCGACCGGGTGATCGCCGTGAATCTGCGGAGCGCCTTCCTCATGGGCCGGCTTGCCGCGCGCGAGATGGCGAAGCGGGGCACGCGCGGCGCAATCATCAACATGTCGTCCACCAATGCGGTGGTGACGATTCCCAGCCAGCTCGCCTACGCGGCCTCGAAGGGGGGGATCGCGCAGCTTACCCGGGTGATGGCGATGGGGCTCGCCGAGCATGGCGTCCGGGTGAACGCCATCGGTCCCGGCACGATCCTCACCGATATCCTGCATACGGTGATCCAGGACGACTCGACGCGCCGGACGATCCTCTCGCGGACGCCTCTGGGCCGCTTCGGCGAACCGGAGGAGGTGGCGCGCGTCGCCGTCTTTCTCGCTTCGGACTACGCCTCCTACCTGACCGGCGAGACGATCTATCCGGATGGGGGACGGCTCTCGCTCAACTACACGGTGCCCGTTCCCAATGACGCCTGATCCCGCAGGCCCGCGCCTCGCCGTCGATATCGGCGGAACCTTCACCGATGTGGCGCTGGAGGTGCGGGGCCGTCTCGTCACCACCAAGGTTCTGACCACCCACGCGGCCCCCGAACGGGGCGTCCTGGAGGGTGTGCGCAAGGTCCTGGCCAGCGCCGAAGTCGCCCCCGCGGAGGTGCGTCTCGTCATTCACGGCACCACCCTGGCCACCAACGCGATCATCGAGCGAAAGGGCGCGCGCACCGCTCTGATCGTCACCGAGGGCCACCGCGACGCCCTCGAGATGGCCCACGAGAATCGCTTCGAGCAGTACGACATCGGGGTCGATCGTCCCCCGCCCCTCGTTCCCCGCCGCCTCCGCCTTCCCGTCGCCGAGCGCGTCGACTGGCGCGGCCGCGTCCTCGCGCCCCTCGACGAACGCGCCGTGCAGGGCCTCCTCCCCACCCTCGACGCCCACGCGGTCGAAGCGGTCGCGGTCGGTCTCATTCACGGCTACGCCAACCCTGCCCACGAACGGCGCATCGGCGAAATCCTGGCCACCGAACGGCCCGGACTCTCGGTCACCCTGGCCTCCGACGTCTGCCCCGAGGTCCGCGAATACGAACGCCTCTCGACCGCCTGCGCCAACGCCTACGTTCAGCCTCTCATGGCGCGCTACCTGACCGGGCTGGCGGCGTCGCTGCGCGAAACCGGCCTTGTCTGCCCCTTCCTCCTGATGACCTCGGGCGGGGGACTGACCACCCTCGAGACGGCGGTGTCGGCGCCGGTGCGGCTGGTCGAATCGGGGCCGGCGGGGGGCGCGATCCTGGCGAGTCACCTTGCGCGCGAGCTCGATCTGGGCGACGTGCTTTCCTTCGACATGGGCGGAACCACGGCCAAGCTCTGCATGATCGACGGAGGCGAACCGCTCCATTCCCGCACCTTCGAGGTGGCCCGCAGCTACCGCTTCAAGCAGGGGAGCGGTCTGCCGGTGCGGATTCCGGTGATCGAGATGGTGGAGATCGGAGCGGGTGGCGGCTCGATCGCGGCGGTGGACGATCTGGACCGGATTCTGGTGGGTCCCGGGAGCGCGGGGTCGGAGCCGGGTCCGGCGGCCTATGGCCGGGGGGGGGAGGAACCGACGGTGACCGACGCCGACGTGGTGCTCGGCCGAATCGATCCGGAACACTTCGCGGGGGGATCGATGGCGCTGGACCGGGGCCGCGCCGAGGCGGCGATCGGCAGCCGGGTGGGGTCGAAGCTGGGGCTGAACGAGGCGGTGGCCGCGCTGGGGGTCAGCGAGATGGTGGACGAGAACATGTCCAACGCGGCCCGCACGCACGCGATCGAATGGGGGAAGGGGCTGGCGGCGCGCACCGTGATCGCCTTCGGGGGATCGGCTCCGATTCATGCCGCGCGGGTGGCCGAGAAGCTGGAGCTGGACCGGGTGCTGGTGCCGGGCGACGCGGGAGTGGGATCGGCGGTCGGGTTCCTCCTGGCACCCATCTCCTACGAGGTCGTGCGGAGCCGCTACATGCGACTCTCCGGGTTCGACCGGGAACTCGTGCAGGGGGTGCTGGCCGGGATGAAGACCGAGGCCGAGGCGGTGGTGGCCAGCGGCGCGCCGGGCAGGCCAACGTCGGTGCGCGCTCACGCCTACATGCGCTACGCGGGGCAGGGACACGAGATCGGCGTCGAGCTGCCGGGGGCGGTGATGCGGGGGGAGGGGGATGCGGCCCGGGCGTTGCGCGACGCCTTCGACCGCGGCTACGAGAAGGTGTACGGACGCACGATCCCGGGTCTGGACGTGGAGGTGCTGAGCTGGACGCTGGTGGTCTCGGCGCCGGGACGGCAGGGGGGGATGACAGCGCGGAAAGCGGCCCCGGCCGATCCGCCTCCCGGCGGCGCGCCTTCCTCCGACGGCCATTCCTCCCGCAACGGCGCTTCTTCCTCAAGCGGCTCGTCTTTCCCCACCGGCCCTTCTTCCCTCACCGACCCGGCTCCCGAACCCGGCGGCCACTCCGATCTCTTCGTCGGCACCGGCGAGGGCTACGTCGGCGCGGCGGTCCACGAGCGGTCCGGCCTCCGGGAGGGCGCGCGGGTTGCGGGCCCGGCGCTGATCGTGGAGGCGCAGACGACGACGGTGGTTCCTCCCGGGTGGCGGGCGCGGGCGCTGCCGGGCGGCCATCTGGCGCTCGAGCGGGATTCGCGGCCGAAACCGCTGGCGGCCCGGTCCGGCGCCGCCTCCGCCACCGATGGCCTGGGCGCGCTTCAGGATCAGATCATGTGGAGCCGTCTCCTCTCGGTGGTCGAGGAACAGGCGCGCACACTTGTCCGCACCGCCTTCTCCACACCGGTTCGCGAGGCCGGAGATCTCTCGGCGGGCGTCTTCGATCTCCGCGGGCGAATGTTGGCGCAGGCCGTCACCGGGACTCCCGGACATGTCAACGCGATGGCCGCCTCGGTGGGTTGCTTCCTCCGCGACCACCCGGCTTCCACCCTGCGCGAAGGCGACGTTCTCGTCACCAACGACCCCTGGGAGGGCACCGGCCACCTCAACGACTTCACGGTCGTCACTCCCGCCTTCCTGGACGGCCGTCTCGTTGCGCTCTTCGCGGCCACCAGTCATATCGCCGATGTGGGCGGACGCGGTTTCGGCGCCGACGCCAACCAGGTCTTCGAAGAGGGAATCCGCATCCCGATCGGCTACCTCATCCGTCGCGGCCGGCTCGACCGCACGCTGATGCGGATGGTGCGCGCAAATGTGCGGGATCCCGACGTCGCGCAGGGCGATCTCTATTCGCTGGCGGCCTGCAACGAAACCGGCTGCGAGCGCCTCGTCGCCATGATGACCGAGTTCGGTCTGGATTCGCTCGACGAGCTGGCCGAGATGATCGTCGCTTCCTCGCGCCGCGCCATGCTGGAACGGATCCGCGCGCTCGAGCCCGGAAGCTGGACCCACCGCATGACGATCGACGGCTACGACCAGGATCTGGAGCTCGTCTGCGCCCTGACCGTTTCCCCCGACGGGATCCTCATCGACTTCGACGGCACCTCCCCGCAGTCCCCCTGGGGAATCAACGTTCCCGTCACCTATACCCGCGCCTACGCCTCCTTCGGCGTGCGCTGCGTGGTCGGATCGGAGATCCCCAACAACGCCGGTTCGCTCAGCGCGATCGAGGTCGTCGCGCCGCTCGGCTCTCTCCTCAATGCGCCGCCGCCGGCCGCCGTTTCGGCCCGCCATGCGATCGGCCAGATGCTTCCCGACGTCGTGCTGGGCTGTCTGGGGAAGGCGATGCCGGCCGGTTCGGTGCCCGCCGAGGGCGCCTCCTGCCTCTGGAACCCGGTCATCATGGGGGGACCCGGGCTCACCGGCGCGCACCGCTACGAGGACGCTTCGCCCTTTGTCGTCAATCCCTTCCACACCGGGGGAACCGGGGCCAGGCCGGGCAAGGACGGACTGTCGGCGACCGCCTTTCCGTCGGGCGTTCGCTCCACCCCGGTCGAGATCACCGAAACCGTTGCGCCGCTGATCTTTCGCCGCAAGGAATACATCGTCGATTCGGGCGGTCCGGGCCGCTTCCGGGGCGGTCTGGGGCAGGTGATGGAGATCGAGCACGCCGATGGCGCTCCCTTCGCCGTATCCAAGATGTTCGAGCGGGTGCGCAACGCCGCGCGCGGACGCGAGGGCGGCGGGGCGGGGCGGGCGGGGCGGGTGACGGTGCCGGGGGTGGGGCCGCTGCGGGTGAAGGGGCGCGAGATCGTGCCGCCGGGGCGGAGCATCGTCCTGGAAACGCCGGGAGGCGGGGGACTGGGAGATCCGCGCAGCCGCGACCGCGAAAGAGTGCGCGCCGATGTGGCGGACGGGTTGGTGAGCGCGGAGGCGGCGCGGGAGGAGTATGGGGCGGAGGGGGGGTCGGGGGACGACGGCTGATTCGTTGTTGCTCGAACGGGGCTGCTCGTTCGGGCGGGAAAGTCGCGAGGCCGGTCAGTGGAGCGCGGGATCCGAGAGACGCGCCACGACGACCACCGTGGCTTCGAATTCATCCTTCTGGATGAACGCAATGAGGCCGTTTGGCCCAAACGCGTCCGGCATCTCGGTTGCGCCAGGCGAAAAAGTCCCGAAGTAGCTCCCTTCCGGCCCGATGACGTCGATGGCCGACGCGTCCCCGAAGGCATCGTCGTCGCACCGCTGAATCCAGATTCCACCGTTCCATGTCGTACGCATTCCGCAAACCACCGGTACCTCGGGGAAGAAGCGCATGTTGTCGATGGCGTCGAAGATCAGGTCGCGATACCGGCTGGGCGACAGGCCGTCGAACCAATCGCGTTGTCGTCGTTTCGCTTCGTCTCGCATCGTTCGTGTGATGGCGTGCGGGGAAAGCGGACGTCGAATCAGGCGGTCCACGCTTCCGTCCGACCCCACGATCCTGATCAGCCAGGACGACGTATCGGCCACCGCGATTCCACCGCCAGGCAACCGCTCGAAGTGGGCCTCGGGATACCACCACTCGAACGGACCCGACGTTTCGTAGCCGGAGAACATGAACTCCACTCCGTCGGGGTGAACCTTGTCGCGGGGGCGCCATGTCGAGAACAACGGTCGGTGAACGGCCGTGCCACCGACGAGATCCACGATCTCGAAACGACGTGCGGTCTGGGTCTCGGCGAGGGTGAGGAAGCTCTGGCCGGAAACCGCGCCACGCATTTCGCGGCTCAACCCTCCGGCGTTCCCAAGACGGAACTGATCGACGAAGTCGCCAGCGGCAGAAAAAGCATGATAGACACGCCTCTGAGCATCGCCGATGACCAACGTTCCATCTCTTGACACCACCATGTCACGCGTCGATCCGAACTCGCCCGGTCCCTCCCCTTGCCGCCCAAGCCGACGGACGAGTTCGCCCTCCGAATCCACGACATGGACCACACTCTCGTCGGCGTCGAGCACATAAAGGAGTCCTCGTTCGTCGAAGGCCACTGTCGGGACGTACCCCAGCACATCCCAACCGCGCGCGCGCGCTCCACCGATCCGAAATGCATCCCCCAGGACGGAGGCGTCGATGGAAATGTCGCGCTTCGGCAGCTCAATGACTTCCTGGGCCCTGAGCGGAGGCGCTGCCACAATCGGACGATGGCCTTCCGGCAGGACCAGGAGCGAGAAGGGCAGCAGAACCAGCGACGAGCGCGCGGTGGCGGACATGTCAAATCTCCGGACACTCCGCATAGACGACCAGCGACTCCAGGTCTTCCCTGATCGCCTGGTACGCGGACTGCGGTTCCACGGGATTTTCGTTCTCGACCCAGACCCCGCAGCGCGCACCGCCGGACATCTCGCCTTCGTAGCGGATGCGGCCGGTCGGATGATAGACGGCGAGCTCGCCCTCCCAGGTGCCGTCCCGCATCGCAGCCTCGAGTTGGCGGCCGCCCTCCTCGCCGCCGAAGTCGTGGAAGACGCGACCGGAGAAGGGAAGGCCGGTGGCCGGATCGAAGTAGGTGCTGTCGCGCACGACGAGTTCGGTCAGGGGACGGCTTGGCGGCCCGGAGCAGGAAGCGATCGCGAGCGCGGCAAGCGCCAGGACCGCCAGCGTCGCGGCCACATTCGGCCGCGTGGACCTCCGCGACAACTGCGCGGCCGTCATCGGGAGAGCATCCGAATCGGGCCTGACGCCACACGGCCGGGACCCAACCGTGATAGAATTCCCATCCCTCTTGATCCCCCCACCCGAAGACACAAAGATTGCTTCATGGCCATCAATCTAGCCGAAGACTCCGTCCACGCCCTCAATCGCGCCGCAGCCGCAGCCGCTCGCGAAGACCGGGACGCCACCGGACCGCGCCACATTCTGGTCGGCGTGCTCTCGCAGCGGGATTCCGCGCTTCTGGAGATTCTGGAGGAGATGGGACTCGATCCCGACGCGCTTCCCGCCGAACTTCGCGACGCGCCCGAGACCTTCGGGGGACACCTCCCCTTCACCCCCGCCGCCCACGAGGTTCTTGCGGCCGCCATCGAAAGCAGCACCGCGGAGGGCTTCCCCGCGACCGACACTCCGCACCTCCTGCTGGGCGTGGTCCGGCGGGGCGACGACGAGTGCCGTGAGATCCTGGGTGGGTGGGGACTTGCCGCGGATGCGCTCGCGGAGGCGATGGCGGCGAGGGCCAATGAAGACGAAGAGGCCGGCGAAAACGGAGACGGTCCGGACGGCGATGCCGCCGCTTCGCACTCGGGCTCGGGCTCGGCGGGACCATGATGACCGGCCGCGGCGGCAAGGATGGCGCTACCCGACGAGGCGTCCGGCCCTTCCCGGCCGGCCTCCGCAGTCCGACGCGACCGGGGATCGCGCTGATCGCGGCGACGCTGGCTGCGTGCAACGCCGAGATGGACGCGAACGCACCCACCGACGCTTCGGTTCACACCATCGGCGGCGACCGTCCCGCCTCGCTGACGCTTCCCGCGGACTACGATGGGAGCCGACCCCTGCCCCTGGTCATGGTCCTGCACGGATTCACCGGGAATGCGGAGTGGACCGACGAACGCTTCGGGATCTCGCGGCGGATCGATGCCGACGACATCGCGGTCGTCCTGCCGAACGGAACGCGCAATCCCGAGGGCCAGTCCTTCTGGAACGCAACCGACTACTGCTGCAACTTCCACGGGAGCGACGTCGACGATGTCGGCTACCTGAATCGTCTGGTCGAGGATGCGAGCGAGCACCTGACGGTGGATGGCGTCTACCTGGTGGGCCTCTCGAACGGCGGCTTCATGTCGTACCGGATGGCGTGCGAAACGATGCCCGGTCTGCGCGCGATCGCGGCCATTGCCGGCACAACCTTCTCCGATCCCGCCCGATGCGAGGACGCCGCCCCGATTTCGGTCCTTCACATCCACGGCACGGCGGACAGCACCATTCGGTACGGAGGAGGCGAGAGCCGCAGGGGCGCCCGGTATCCTGGCGCGGTCGAAACGGTGCGCCGCTGGGCCCTTCGCGCGGGGTGCGATCTGGAAGCCGGCGATTCGATGCCCGCCCTGGATCTGCTTGCGGATTTGCCGGACGCCGAAACGGAGGCGATGCGTTACCGGACCGGCTGCTCGGATGCGCACACGATCGAACTCTGGACGATTCGGGGCGGGCCGCATGTTCCGGACTTCGATCCGGGCGGCTTTGGCGCGCGCGTGGTTCAATGGCTCACCGGCGACCGGGCTGCCGGGTCCCTGGCCGAAGACCCCTTCGCGGCCACCCCCGCCGACGGACCGGCGCCCGAGATCGGCCCGGCCCCGGACGACTACCGTCCCACCGCGGCAGGCGCACCCTCGACCGACATCTGGCTTGGCCGGCTCGAAGAATCCGCGACCGGCGCGCTTGCGGTCCGTGAACTCGCGAATGTCACCGCCCGCGACGGCTACGACAACCAGCCCACCTTCGATCCCGCGGGCGAGGCGCTCTACTACGCCTCGGCGGTCGATTCCACCCAAACCGAGATCTTCCGCTACGGATTCGGGCGGGGAATCGTGGAACAGCTTACGCGAACATCCGGGGCCAGCGAGTTTTCGCCCACGGCGATCCCCGGCCAGGACGCCCTCTCGGCCATTCACGAAGAGAGCGGCCTGCAATACCTCTGGCGCTACGGAACCGACGGCGCCGATCTGGGCCCGATCTTCGCGACGGTCGAGCCGGTCGGATACCACGCCTGGGCCGACGAGCGCACGGCGGTCATCTTCGTGCTGGGAGATCCGCCCACCCTGCAGATCGGCGACGCGCTCACCGGCGCGGTCCGCACGGTGGCCGCCAACCCCGGCCGCTCCATCCATCGCATCCCCGGAACCGAATCCGTTTCCTTTGTACGGAAGCTGTCGGAAGAGGAATGGTGGATCGAGAGGCTCGACCCGGAGACCGGCGAAACCGAGCGCATCACGCAGACGCTTCCCGGGCGAGAGGACTACGCCTGGACGCCCGGCGGCGCGATCCTGATGGGCGACGGCGCTTCGCTGCGAATGTGGACGGCAAATGCAGACTGGACCGAAGTGGCGACGCCGGCGCCTGGCGATGCCGACATCTCGCGGCTGGCGGTGAGCCCGGACGGTTCCCGCATCGCGATGGCGATCGCCCGATGAATGCCCGCGCAACCGTAGCAGGAGCGGGTCGGCCGCGGCGCGCAGCGGGCGAAACGCGGCGGACGAGACGAGCGTTGCAAGAAACGACAGGGCGGGCCCGCCCCGGCGGGCGTCGCGCAGCGACAGGGAGGCACCGATGACAAACCGGCGACGCGAAATTCGCATTCTGGCCTGGCACAGCGCGATCGGTGGAGTCGTGGTTGCGGCGGCGGCAGCTTCCGGCTTCCTCTTCACGCCGAATCTCTGGGCCACCCTGGGCGGACTGGTCATGGGCGCGTGGGCGGGCCTGGCGATCTACCGGCTGAGGTCCGATTCTCTCTTCTGATCGACGCACTCGTCCTTCAACCGCCGTCCACTTCGTGCCACCTCTCGCGCGCGGCCAACCGCTTCATCCTTCGAGCGCCGCCGCGTTCCCGTCCCTGGCCGCTTCCCCCGATTCGTTATCTTCCTTCCCCCCGCCTTCCCCCCGCCCTTCCCGCACCTCAACGCCACAGGAGAGTGACATGCCCGACATCGTGAACTGGTACCTGGAATCGCTCGCCACCTTCTGGAGCTCGGCGCTGCGGATCGGCCTTCCCCAGATCGTCCTTCTGGTCCTTCTGGCCTGCTGGTTGCGGCGGCGGTGCTGCGAGAAGTCCCGCAGACGGTGCGGCCGGGGCTGGGAGGGTGGAGAGGGCCGCGGTCGCCGTCCCCGATACCCTGGATGCGGTTGCACTCGCGGTTGTTGCCGGTACGCCGCTCGCCACGAGGAAGCCACCGCCGAAGCGCCCGCCGACGCCACCGCCGAATCCTGACTCGAATCGCTCCGGCAGGACTCCCCGGGAGTGCCCTGTCTTCCGCCTCGGAGTCATGACCTCTCGGTCGGCTGCCACCGGGAACGGGTCCGTCCGCGCCCGCGTCGCATCCGCCTGCCTGTCGGGCCGGTCATGCCGATCCGCCTGGGAGGCCATGGGGGAATGACCGCCCGTCTCCGCTGCCGCCCCTGTGCCCCCGCGTTCGTCGCCCTCGCGCTGTCCGCCGCCGGGTTGCCGCTCTTCGCACTGAACGGGTCCGCCGCCGCCCAGACCGTGCGGGCCGTGCGCACCGACCGGCCGCCGACCATCGACGGCATTCTCGACGAGCCCTTCTGGCAGACGATCGAGCCGGTCTCCGACTTCCGCCAGCGCGTTCCCGTCGATGGAGCCCCTTCTTCCGAACGGACCGAGCTGCGGGTCGCCTTCGACGATGACAAGCTCTACTTCGCCATCGTCGCCTTCGATTCCGACCCCACCGGCATCCGCCGCAGCATTCTGCACCGCGAGGGACGAATCGACCAGGACGACAACATCCGCATCGGTCTGGACACCTATCACGACCGCCGCAACGCCTACATCTTCGAGATCAACCCCCTCGGAACCCAGGGCGACGCGCTCATCACCGACGAGGACATGACCCTCGCCGACTGGAATTGGGAGGGCGTCTACGAGAGCGAGGGCCGCATCACCGAGGACGGCTGGGTGGTCGAGGCCGCGGTTCCCTTCACCACAATCCGCTTCGCCGACTCGGCTTCCCCCACCATGGGAATCCTCATGGAGCGCACCATCCGCCGCAAGAACGAGATGGTGTACTTTCCGCACATCGGCCAGGAGTTCAGCCGCGCGCTCACGCAGGTCTCGCAGTATGCAACGCTGACCGGACTGGAGGGACTGCGCCGCGGCCGCTACATGGAGGCCAAGCCCTTCGCGATCGCCGGGCGGTCGGTCGCGGGCGGAACGGAAGGAAGCGACGGCAACACGGAAACGCTCAACGACCTGGGGCTCGACCTGAAATATTCGGTCACATCCAACCTGACGCTGGACGCGACCCTCAACCCGGACTTCGCGCAGGTGGAGGCCGACAATGTGCAGATCAACCTGACGCGCTTTGGTCTCTTCTTTCCGGAGAAGCGCGAGTTTTTCCTGGAGCGGGCGGGATTGTTCGACTTCGGCGACACCGAGGCCACGCAGATCTTCTTCAGCCGGCGCATCGGGATCGCGAACGACATTGTCGGGGGCGGACGACTGACCGGGCAGGCGGGACCGCTCTCGGTGGGCGCCCTCAGCCTCTTCACCGACGACGCGACGGGCACCGATGGGCGGATGGTCGCCGGGGGACTGAACTCGGTGCTGCGGCTGCGGGCGGATCCCTTTCCACGAACCACGGTCGGGGGGATTCTGACCTCGCTGGAGACCGACGACGGGTCGAACCGGGTGGTGGGGGGCGATCTGGCGATTCGTTTCGCCGGGTCAAGCTTCGTGCGGGGGTGGGTGGCGAGATCGTCCG
Organism: Gemmatimonadota bacterium; assembly: GCA_022822325.1. Lineage (GTDB taxonomy): Bacteria > Gemmatimonadota > Gemmatimonadetes > Longimicrobiales > Gaopeijiaceae > Bin94. The sequence continues at coordinate 85,825 of JAJEBW010000036.1, forward strand.
GCGATGGGGTGGGGACGAGGGGAGGGGGGGAAGCGACGGCGGGGACACTGGAGGCCGATCTGCGCAACAGTCTGCTCTCGGTGGGCGCCGGATTCAACCAGGTTCCCGAGAACTTCAATCCCGCGCTCGGTTTTGTGCGCCGACGGGACATGCGCCGCGCTTCGGGTTCGCTGGCGGCATTCCCCCGCTTCGAACAGAGCCGCTGGGCGCGCCAACTCCTGACCGTTGTTCATGGCGAGCGCATCACCGGTCTGGACGGCGAACCGCAGAGCACATTCCTCCTCTCCCGAAACATGCTGACCTTCGAGAGCGGCAACCGCGCAATGGTCTTTCTCACGCGCCGTTCCGAGACGCTCGACGCCCCCGCCCACATTCAGGGACGGCAAATCCCCGTCGGCAACCATGTCTTCCGTGGTGTCCAGCTCCGGTTCAACACCAACGACAGCCGCGAGTTTTCCGCCCGCGGAGGCCTCGGAGCGGGGGAATTCTGGAACGGGTCCGGACGCGAACTCTCCATCGGCGGCATGTGGAAGACCGGCCCCTACCTCACGATCAGCGGCGACTACACCCGCAACGACATCAACCTCCCCGTCGAGGACGGCGACTTCGCCACGCAACTCTTCGGCATCACGATCCTGGGCGCGGTCAGCCGCTCGCTCTTCGCCAACGCCCTCGTCCAGTACGACGACGTTTCGAACATGGTGCAAGCCAATGTGCGCATCAACTGGATCCACACCCCCGGCAGCGACCTCTTCGTCGTCTTCGACACCGGCTACCTGACGGGCGACCTGCTCGACCCGCGAACCGAGCGCTGGCAAAGGCGGACGGGGGTGGTGAAGGTGACCTATCTGAAAGCGTTTTGAGGGGGGTCGGGAGCGAGACGGCCGGATGCCGACCATACTGATTGAGGGGGAGAAATACTGGGCAAGGCGGCATCCCAAGCTTGGCGTCTTGGTGCATTCAGATCGTTGGCAGAGCGACATGCCCTCCGACAGGGTCCGTCTCCTCGTCGTGTCGGAGCGGCGCCTGGGCACTTTCATGAGAAGAGCCACGCGGGAATTGCAGACGCACGGAGGAAGCGGGAAGCCATGCCCTGACGGGATGCATACCTTCCCCCTGCGGGTTCAGGGCCGTTCCGAGCCCACGCCCGACGCCACTCCCTCCCCAGGAGACGTGCCATGCGCATCGCCGCCCCCGTCGCCCGTTGTCTCTTCCCCCTCCGTCTCTTCCCCCTCTGCCCTCTGGCCGCCTGCCAACCCGCCGCGGATCCGACCGTCGATGCCGCGCCCCCGCCAGGCTCCGACTTTGCGGGGGCTGCCTTCGAGTTCGAGGAGGTGGTGCCGGGAATTTTTCACGCGCGGGGAACGGGCGCTCTTGCGGTGGGCTCGCACGGCGCCGTGATCGTCAACGAAGACGATGTGCTACTGGTCGAATCACACATATCGCCGGCGGCGGCGTGGGCGGTCGTGGACGAAGTCGAAGCGCTCACCGACAAGCCCGTCCGCTTCGTCGTCAACACCCACTACCACTTCGACCATGCCCACGGCAACCAGATCTATCCCCCGGAGGTCCAGGTCATCGGTCACGAAGCCACCCGCGAGATGCTGGAAAATGGCGGTTCGATGGGGCGTTCCTGGGAAACGTTCGTCGGCGGGCTGCCCGGTCAGATCGCGGCCCTCGAGGAGCGCGTTGCGGCGGCCGAGGACGATTCCGCCCGCTCCGAGCTCGAATCCCGCCTGGCCTACTTGCGCAACTACCTGGCCGGTCAGGAGGGTCTGGTCCCCACCGGCCCCAACACCACCCTTTCGGAGCGGCTCACCCTCTTCCGCGGCGACCGCGAGATCCGCCTCCTCTTCTTCGGGCGCGGCCACACCGGCGGCGACGTGGTCGTCCACCTTCCCAACGAACGCGTCGTCATCACCGGCGATCTGCTGGTTCCCGGCCTGCCGTACATGGGCGACGGCTACCTGGACGAATGGGACGACACCCTGGAGCATCTGAAATCGCTGGAGTTCGACTGGGTGCTGCCCGGGCACGGCAACCCGTTCCAGGAGAAGGATCGGATCGCCTGGCTGCAGGATTACATGCGCGACCTGCAGGCGCGGGCGACGGCGCTCCATGCGCAGGGGCTGTCCTACGAAGAGGCCGCCACGCGGATCGACATGACCGACCACGCCGAACGCTACCCGCAGATCATCGGGCCGGGGGTGCCCGCGGTCGCGGTGCAACGGATCTTCGAACTGCTGGAAGAGGGTTGACGGGCTGGTTGCGTTTGCGGGCTGGGCGCGGGCCGGGGTCGTGGGCGGATGGGTGGAATCGGCGGCCGACACTGGAGATGGGTGATTCGCGGTGTGATTGATTATCATTCACGGCATGAATGATCTTACGCTTTCGCGGGTTGTCGCGGCGAAGCTGAAGGCCGCGTTGCGGGTTATGCCTGCAGTGGTCGTCGCCGGTGCGCGCCAAACGGGCAAGAGCACCCTGGCCCGCGCGCTCGGAGGAAGGGGCGATGCGCCCGGAGCCCGCCCATCGGCCATTCACGATCGTCGATACCTGTCATTGGACGATTTCGATCTCCTTCATCTTGCCCGTAGCGATCCCGACAGTCTGGTGCGCAGCTCTCATCCGGTCACCCTGGACGAGGTTCAGCGCGAGCCCGCCCTGCTTAGCGCGGTCAAGCGCGAGATCGACCGCGATCGCCGGCCGGGTCGGTTCCTGCTCACCGGTTCGGCGAACCTGCTGATGATGCAACGCGTCTCGGAGTCGCTCGCCGGCCGGGCCAGCTACCTGACCCTCTGGCCGATGACCAGGCGGGAGCAAATCGGGCTCGGGCGGTGCGGTATCTGGGAGAAGTTCTTCGAGCTGAATGACAGACATTGGCTCGACGCCGTCGCGACCAACGGCGACGATCGGGAGGACTGGCGGATGTTCGCGCGGCGCGGCGGCTTCCCCATACCCGCCGTCCATCTCACCCTCCCCGAGGAGCGTTCCATCTGGTTCGACGGCTATGTGCGCACTTACCTGGAGCGCGACCTTCAGGCGCTGTCCTCCGTAGCCGCTCTGCCCGACTATCGCCGTCTGATGCAGGCTGCGGCCCTGCGACTCGGTTCTCTCGTCAATCAGACCCAACTGGGCCGCGACATTGGATTGCGCCAGCCCACGGTTCGCCGCTATCTGAACCTGCTCGAAACCTCGTACCTCCTGGTGCGCGTTCCCGCCTACGCGGTAAATCGCAGGAAGCGGCTCATGAAATCGCCGAAGCTCTACTGGGGCGACACCGGTCTGGCGATGCATCTGTCGCAGGAGACGGAGCCGCGCGGCGCCCATCTCGAAAACCTGATCTTGCAGGATCTGCTCGTCTGGCGCGATTGTCGGCCCGCGCCCGCGGAGGTGCTCCACTGGCGCACGACGAGCGGCGAGGAGGTGGATTTCGTGATCGAAGCGGACGAGTCCCTGCTGCCGATCGAGATCAAGGCGACGCGACGCCCCAGGATCCGCGATGCGAACAACCTGCACGCCTTTCGCCGGGAATATGGGAACAGCGTCCACCCGGGATTGCTTCTGCATGGCGGGGACACCCTGGAGTGGATGACTCCGGAGGTGCTGGCGGCGCCGTGGTGGATGGTGGTGTGACGATGGCGCTTTTGCGTTTCAGCTTGGCCGGTCTGTGGGATCCAGGGATCGAGGATTCCGAAGGCCGGTCAGTGGGAAACGGGAGGAGAATCAGCGCGGCCGGTCACCCTCCCCGATCCCCACCGCCTCGCCCGGCTGCGGCCTCACGCCCTCGGCGTAGATCCCGGCATTGAGCGCGGGAAGGCGCGACGTGATCAGTTCGTTGAGCGGTTCCAGCAGCTCTTCCAGAAGCTCGCGGGCCCGCTCGGCCTGCCACCTGTGGTCGGCGGTCGGCAGGGTGGACGACCCCTGAATGGCCCGCGCGACCCCGGCGTTGCGGCGCGCCTCGTCCAGATCGTCGTCGATCTCGTCGAGGGCCTCCCGAATCGCCTCCACCTCGTCGCCGAGACCGTCGGGCGGCTCGGTCGCGGCCTCGATCAGCTCCCCGGCCGCGTCGAGTTGGTGCCGCATGGCGCGGATGGCCCGGCCCGCCCGGTAGATCGGCGCGGCGAGACGGTGCAGCTCCATCAGCACCTCCTGGCGGGCCAGCCGGTCGGCGCGGCTCATGGGACGGCGCGGATCGGCCTGGATCTCGAAGGTTGCGGAGTAGCTCTCGCCGGCCACGGTCATGCTTGCGGTGTAGCGGCCGGGCAGCGCGACCGGTCCCTGGGGGGCGCCGCCGCCCCCTCCGAAGCCGCCGCCTCCGCCCGCGTCCGGATCGGGTTCCCAGGGCGGATCCAGGCGCCAGTCCCAGACGACCTCGTTGATGCCGGCCTCGCCGGGGGCCTCCAGGGTCCGAATGCGATTGCCGGCCGCATCGGCGATCGCGAGGGTGAAGGCGTCGTTGTCCCGAGCTGTCGACCCTTGCGCGGTTCCGGCGGCCGCGCTTCCCGCAGGCTCGACGTTGTCCATGGGGCCGCCGGTCGCGCCGGTTTGGGTGGCCGCGCCGTTGTGGTCGTCCTCTTCCCCCTCCTCCTCCGCCAATGTTGTGGCAAAGGCATCGCGCAGATAGTAGCGGATCGGGGTGCCGCGCGGGGGGTTCGGCGCCGACCAGGTTGCGCCGGTGAAGGGCCAGTCGCCGCGCTCGGCCCACATGATCGTCTCGCGGGCCTGAGGAAAGATGCGCCCCGGTTCGGCGAGGAGCTCGGCCGAGAGATGCTCGAGGGGCGTGACGTCGGCGAGGATGTAGAAGGAGCGGCCATGTGTGCCGACGAGCAGGTCGTTGTCGCGCGGATGCACAAGGATGTCGTCGACGGGAACGGTGGGCAGATTGTTCTTGAGCTGGACCCACTCCTCGCCGCGATCGATGGAGACGAAGACGCCCACCTCGTTGCCGGCAAAGAGAAGGTTGGGGGCGCGGTGATGCTCGGCGACCACATTGACCGAGGCCCCGTCGGGAAGGCCATTGGCGATGCGGCGCCAGCTCTGCCCGGCGTCCTCGCTGACGTAAACATATGCCGCGTAGTCGGCGTTGCGGTGGCCGTCGAAGCTGGCGTAGACCCGCTCTGCAATGTGGTGCGAAGGCTCGAGACGGCTGACGTAGGTGCGCTCGGGGAGGCCGGGAATGCGGTTGGCGACATTGGTCCAGGTGGCGCCGTCGTCGCGGCTGACCTGAACGTTGCCGTCGTCGGTGCCGACATAGAGAAGCCCGCGCGCAATGGGAGATTCGGCGAAGGCGGTGATGTTGCCGTAGCTGGAGATTCCGTCGTTGGCCGACAGTTGGGGCTCGGAGCCGGCCACGCCCATGATCTCAAGTTCCTCGCGGTCCATCCCCTTCGTGAGGTCGACGCCGCCGACCTCCTCCCAGCTCATCCCGCGGTCGCGCGAGCGCAGCAGGTAGTTGGCGCCCAGGTACACGGTGGAAGGATCGTGGGGCGAAAGTTGCAGCGCCGAATTCCAGTTGAAACGGTAGCTCCTGGCGGTGTCGCCGTCGGCCCGGGGTCCGGGAATGGGACGCATGGGCGTCTTCTCGCCGGTGTTGAGGTCGTATCGGTTCATGTTGCCGCCCTGCGACTCGGAGTAGACGATGGAGGAGTCGGTGGGATCGACAATGGTGAAGAAGCCGTCGCCATAGACGGTCTCGTACCAGTCCTGGTGGCGAATGCCGTGAAAGGAGCGGGTGTTGGAGGGACCGCACCAGGCGTCGTTGTCCTGGAGACCGCCGCAGACGAAATACGGATCGCGCATGTCGTGGCCGATCGCGTAGAACTGGCCGAGCGGGAGGTTGTCGAACATGCGCCAGTGCGCGGTGCCGTCCCAGCTTGCCGAGACGCCGCCATCGCTGCCGATGATGAGGTGGTCGGGGTCGTTGGGATTGATCCAGAGGGCGTGATGGTCCACATGAATCTGCTCGGCGCCATCGCTGCGGAAGGTGCGGCCGGCGTCGTCGGAGACCATGAGCTGGGTGCCGAGGACGTAAATCCGGTCCGGGTTGGTGGGATCGATGCGAACCTGCGAGTAGTACATCGGACGGGGATTGGTGTCGGACATCTTCTCCCAACTGTCGCCCCGGTCGAGGGAACGGAAGAGGCCTCCCCGGCGTTCGCGCCGCCCGCCCCCTCCGCCGAAGCCCTGGCCGGGTGTGCGCGCGTCCGCCTCGACGAGCGCATAGACGACATTGCCGTCCTGGCGAAAGACGTCGACGCCGATTCGTCCCTTGTCGCCCGCAGGCAGCCCATTGGCGAGCTCGGTCCAGCTCTCGCCGCCGTCGAAGGTGCGGTAGAGGCCGCTGCCGGGCCCGCCCCCGTTGAATCCCCAGCCGGTCCGCTGGCGCTGGTACATGGCCGCGAAGATGGTGCGGGGGTCGCCCGGGTCCATGGCGAGATCGATCGCGCCGGTGCGTTCGTCGATATGGAGGACCTTCTCCCAGCTTTCGCCGCCGTCCATGGTGCGATAGACGCCGCGCTCCTCGCTGGGGCCCCAGAGGTCGCCGACCGCCGCCACATAGACGACGTCGGGGTTGTGCGGATGAATCAGGATGCGCCCGATGTGCTTTGTCCCGGCCAGCCCCATGTGCCGCCAACTGTTCCCGGCGTCGGTGGATCTGTACACGCCGTTGCCCCACCCGGACGACTGCCGGTTCTGCGGCTCGCCGGTGCCGACCCAGACCAGATTCGGGTTGGACTGGTCGAGGGTGACGTCGCCGATGGAGCTGACCGGCTGGTCGTCGAAGAGGGGCGTCCAGGAGGTGCCGTGATTCTCGGTCTTCCAGACGCCGCCGGTGCCGGTCGCGATGTAGAAGATCTGGGGCTTCGACTCGACGACGGCGAGATCGGCGATGCGGCCGCCCATCAGCGCCGGGCCGATTCCGCGGTATTGCAGGTGCGAGATCGCGGTCTCGAGGGGGGTCTGGGCGGGGGCGGGGGAAGGGACGGCGAGGATGGCCACGGTGGCCGCGAGGAAGGGGAGGGCGGTGGGGCGGGGGGAAGCGGTGCGAGGCGATGTCATGGGGCGGGGTCCGGTCGGGGGCGCGAGGGTGGCCGAATCGGAGTGTGGGGCGGGGGGGATGGGGGGGCAAGGGAGGGCGGAGTCGTAGCTCCTTCCCTGGAAGCCGAAGGTCAGCGCGGCATCATCGCCTGCACCCCCGCCAGGAAGTCCTCCGGTCCCTCGCAATCCACCACCAGGTCGGCGACCGCGTCGATATCGTTCGTGCTCGCCCCGGCCAGCAACTCGGCCACCCGGGCCGCCGCCGCGGCCCCGAATCTGCGCTCCACCTGTCGGCCAACGATGGCCCGGCTCCCCTGCTCCACTCCCTCGCGCCGACCGCGTTCACGGCCCTCCACGAGCCCCTGCCGCACCAGATCGTCCATGCTCCGGCGAAATGTGGCCACCACCTCGTTCATCGTCCTCTCCTCCATGAGTGCCTGCGGAAAGTCTCTCGATTCTAACATCGCGCGGATCACCCCGGCCAGATGCCGGCCCAGATGCTCGCTGCCGACCCCTTTCAGAGCGCGCCGCACCGCCCCCAACTGCTCCGCCAGGTCCGGCGCGGTTCACCTCCGCGCCAGCCCCAGCAGGATCCGCGGCAGATCGAGCGCCTGCGGCTTCGCCTCATGGCCGGTGCCCCCGATCCAGGCTTCCACCAGTCTGTAGCGGCCCAGGTCCGAGCCGTGCAGCAGCTCCGCGGTCGTCTTCGGCGCCGTCCACCGGCCCGTTCCGTGGTGCAGCACCAGTGACTCGACCACGAACTCGCGCGGCGCTCGCCCCCGGGCGCGGTCCAGATTGATCAGCTCATGCACCGCCGAGCCCGCGTAATCCATCGTGCGCAGCGCCATCAGCCGCTCCGGCCTGTTCTGGAACTCCATGAGCACCACCAGGTCGCGCCGCGAGGAACGGTAGCTCGCCCGCCAGATCAGGTCGGGGTAGCGGCGGCGGAAGGCTCTGCGGGGTTTGCCTCTGGAATCCTCGCCGATTGCGCCGCCGGGTTCCGGCGTATCCTCGCCCGCCGGCAGGGACGGTTTGCCGCCCGGTTTCTCGCCGGTTTTCTCACTGGACCTGGCGTCCGGCTTTCCGCCCCGTTTGTCTCCGACTTTCCCGCCGGGATCCCGGCCCGCGTGCGCCACGGTCCGTTCCCCGATCTGCTCCGTGGGTTCCTTTCGCAGGGTGGCGAAGTCGAGATCCGCCGCACGGGCCGGCAGCACGCCGCGGATCAGGAGCTCGACGATACGAGGGTGCGAGAAGGCGGTCTTGAGGAAGGCGTCGTGGTCGTGCACGGGCGTGCGGCTTCTTCGGCAGAATCGGTTCCGGCGAGAACGGCGTCATCAGCGGGAAGGCGAGCGGGTTCCCCGACAATTTCGGGATCCCGGGGGGCACATCCATGGCCAGATCGGACAACCGTCCTGCGACGCCTCCGGGCCCACCCCGCCGCCGCTCCCCGCCACGCAACTGGCGCCTGGCTCCGCAGCCGTGCAGTTTTCCCGGGGGTTCTTCAAGCGGGTTCGCGCCCTGCGCGCCCGCAACGCCCGTTTCCCATGCCGGAGCGCGCCGCCGGTTCCTGTTCGCGGTCGACGCCGCGAAGGCTGCCGCCGTCCTTCTCCCACCCCATTCGATCCTCCCCCGCTCGACAGGGCCTGACGACCCAGGCCGCCAACCTGGAGGAAATGAGATCACCGTGTCCGCACTCTCCGACCCCCGCTTCCTCCTCCTCGGCGGCCTCGCCGTGCTCGTCGTCGTCTTTCTCTTCGCGTGGCGCCGCGCCGCCACCGCCGCCAGCCGCGCCCCCGGAGGCGGAATCGCGGTGGGCCCCGACGCCCGTTCCGATGGCTGGACCGGGCCGCCCAACTTCTACGAGAACGCGGTCGGCTTCGTCACCAACTTCTTCGACACCCTGGGGATCGGGTCGTTCGCGCCCACGACCTCGCTCTTCAAGCTGCGGCAGGTGGTGCCGGACGGGCAGATTCCCGGCACGATGATGATCGGCCACACCCCGCCGGTGGTGATCCAGGCCTTCATCTTCATCGTCATCATCGCGGTCGATCCGGTCACCCTCTTCACGATGCTCGGCGGAGCGGTGCTCGGCGCGTGGCTCGGCGCGGGGGTGGTGGCCAGGCTTCCCCGCTACCGGATTCAGGTGGGGATGGGAATCGCGCTGCTCATCGCGGCGGCGACCTTCGTCCTCTCGATCTTCGAGATCGCCGCCGTGGGGGGCGAGGCGACCGGTCTCTCCGGCGCGAACCTCGCGATCGCCGCCGCGGTCATGTTTGTGCTGGGCGCGCTCATGACCATCGGGATCGGGATGTACGCCCCGACGATGATCGTGATCAGTCTGATGGGGATGAACCCCGCCGTCGCCTTCCCGATCATGATGGGCGCGTCGGCCTTCCTGATGCCGGTGGCGGGGCTGCGGTTTCTGAAGGCCGGCCGCTACGGCTTGAAGGCGGCGCTGGGGCTCGCGATCGGGGGGATTCCGGCGGTGCTGATCGCGGCCTTCATCGTGTCGTCGTTTCCGCTGAACGTGATGCGCTGGCTGGTGGTCGCGGTGGTGCTCTACGCGGCGGTGCTGATGCTGCGGTCGGCCGCGCGGGAGCGCCGGGGGGCGGCCGGGGCGGCATGACTCAACCCGGCCCCTGCGCGGGCCGGCCCCAATGGTCGCCGCGGAGACCGGGTGCGCGCGCAACCCCACCTTCCCACCCCGCGGTTTCGGCTTCCACCCGGCTTCGCATTCCGCGCTCCGGGCCTCCTGCTACTCCCCCACCCGCCGCGAGAAGTTCCCGTGGACGCTGTAGCTCTCGACCCGGCCCGATTCGTCTCTGTGGAAGATGTAGGCCTCGCCCAGCTCGCCGTCGTCGCGCACTCGCCGGAAGGTGTCGCCCTCGATGCGCCGCAGCGTGCCCCGCGCCTCCGCCGGATTTCCGCTTGGCAGACCGAGCGTCGCCAGATCCTCGCCCCAGCGCAGGATGGCGGTCTCGCCCCAGGTCGATTCATAGAGGCCCTCGTACTCCGCCAGCGAGGCGGGCCGCGCGGCGCCGCCACCCGGGTTGGCCTGAATCGACTCCAGCGCCGCGCCCACCGTCGACATCATCCGCGACCACACGTCGGTCGGGTTGGCATGCGCGCTGATCATCGCGATCCCGGCCAGCTTCCTTTCGGGTTGCAACTGAAATGTCGTCCGGAATCCCGGGCAGCTTCCGCCGTGTCCCACCGTCCGCTCGCCACCGCGCTCCCCGACCGAGAATCCCAGCCCCCACATCGTGTCGAAGTCGGGATCGACCCAGTGCACGCGGTGCATCTCGCGCAGGGTGTTGACATCGAGAATCTCGCTTCCCCCGTTCTCGAGCAGCCGGAACTGCCACGAGGCCAGCTTCGCCAGATCCTCGACCGTCGATGAAAACCCCGCCGCCGGCGCAATCCCGTGGGCCTGGAAGAAGGGCGACTCGCTGCGTTCGCCATCGCGCTTGAGCCGTCCATAGCCGGTGGCGAAACGTCCGCCGCGGTGCTCCTCCGGGATGTCGGTGTAGGTGTCCGCCATGCCGAGCGGCTCGAGAATCCGCGTCCGCACATAGTCGTCGTAGCTCATCCCCGACGCCTCTTCCACGATCTGCCCCGCCAGCGCCATCCCCAGATTCGAGTACTGGAAGTAGTGCGAGCCCGGGTAGAGCGTCTCCTGCCGCGAGAGGCCGTCGATGATCTCGTCGCGAGTGGGGAAGGGGAAGTCGGGACCGGTCCAGTAGGGATGCGCCGATTCGCGCGGGAGCCCCGACGAGTGGGTCAGAATCCCCTCGACCGTGACCGGCGGACCCTCGGGGAAGGCCTGCTCCAGATTGTACCAGGGAAGCAGCGCCGAGACCCGGTCGTCCAGCCGCAACTTCCCCTCGTCGCGCAACTGCATGACCCCGATCGAGGTGAAGAGCTTCGAGATCGAACAGATCGAGTACATCGTGGCGGGCGTCGCCGGATCGCCGGACTCGGGATGCGCTTCGCCGTAGCCCCGCGCCCAGACCAGGTTCTGATCGTGAACCAGTCCGACCGCAACGGAGGGGATCTTCTCGTAGTCCATCTTCGCGTCGAGCCACACCTCGAAGAGTTCGGCGGCCTGCTGGAAACGCGGATCCCGGGTCGGATCGGATGCGGACTGCGCGCAGGCGGTCGCCGGGAGGAGGAGGAGGGGGAGGGGGAAGAGGGCGGCGGTGCGGGCGTGGCGGCGGCTCGGGCGCATGGGGCGGCCTCCTGGGGTGCGGGGCGGGGGGGATGGAAGGCGGGGCCTGATCCGTTCCATCCAAGATGAGGGCGCGGGTGGCGTCGTCGTCAAGCGGGCGGGCGGAGGTTGCGCGCGCGCAAGGAAGCCACCGGCCGGTTCACGCCGTCCGGGACGATCGCGACGAGCCGACCGGGGTCGGCCCTGGTCCTCAGTGGTCGCGCGAAGGAGCGGCCCGGGAGATGCGCCTCACCACCACCGTCTCGACCTCGAACTCGTCGCTCTCGACGAAGGCCGCGAGTCCCCCCGGACCGAACGCGGTCGGCATCGGCGTTCCGGCGGGGTAGCTGCCCAGGTAGCGGCCGTCGGGGGTCAGCAGGTCGATTGGGCCCGTCGCGGCCGGATCGGCGCCGTGCCGCTGCACCCAGATCGTCCCGTCGGGGCTCGTCTGGATGTCGCGGATCACGGGAAGCTCATGGTAGCACTGGGAAAGCTCCACCCTCCCGCGCAGCATGGCCAGCATGCGGTCGCCCAGGCGGAGCCGGTCGTCGATTCTGCGGAGATCCGCATCCATCTCGGCAAGATTGCGTTCCCGTTCCGCCGCGCAGGCGCGATCGGTCATGGGTTGGGGGAAGAGCGGCCGCGCGAGGATGCGCTCCACTTCGCCCTGCGCGTCCGCCACGCCGATCCGGTACGCCGACGAATCGGAGAAGACCACGCCGCCGCCGGGGAGCGCACCGGCCAGCAATGGCGGAACCAGCAACGTTTCGGGACGCATCGCGTTGGGCGTCGGACGGGCCACGGGCTCCAGCTCCGGTTCCCAGGCCATCGCCAAGGTGTCGGTTTGGACCCGCTCGCCCTTCAGCGACAGGCGCACGACCGGGCGTCCGCTCACCCGGTTTTCGTAGCCGCCCGCCAGCGCCACCGCGATCGACATCGACATCACCGGACCATTGGGGATCAGCGCGTCGCCCGCCGCGGTCAGGTCGAGATCGTCCGGCATGATGGTGGCATTGCCCGGCAGGGAAACCGTGCGCTCGAATTCGCCGTCCCCGCCGAAGATGAGAAAGCCGTTGCGAGCCACATCGAAAACCACCACCCGCTCGTCCTCCCTGGCCCCGATCCACCGGGCGTCCTGGAATTCGCCGGGGCCCTCGCCCGCGCGGCCGTATTCGCGCAGCAGACCGCCACCCGGATCCACCACGACCACCCGCGACGCCAGCCGGTCGAGGATGTGCAGATTGCCGGTTCCATCGAAGGCCAGCCCGGCGATCTCCCCGAACTGCTCCCAATCGGCGCCGCTGATCCCTCCGATCCGGACGAGCTCGGTGAAGTCGGCAGCCAGCCAACGGTCCTCGGCGGGCAGCTCGATCACCTCCTGGGCGGCCGCGGGCCCCGCAGGCGGCAACAGGAGAAGGACGGACACGGGCGCCCAGCCCAACAACGCTACCGCAGGAGCCGCGCGCGACGGCCCGGTGCACTCGCGCATGCGAAGACTCGCACTACCGGTCATGTCGCGGCCGCGACTCATCGCTCCGTATCCCCGCAGGGTCCGCATCCCCGGGACTGCCGGTCAACCGCATTCGGCTCACTCGCACCGTGTACTGCCCCAGCTCGCCGGTTTCGACAAAGGCCACGAGTCCGCCGGGTCCGAAGGCATCGGGCATGGGCGTGTCGGCCGGAAGGCTGCCCAGGTAGCGGCCATCGGGGGTGAGCACATCGATCGGTCCGTCGCTGGAAGGTCGATCGCCCCGGCGCCGAACCCAGATCTCGCCCTCCCAGGTGGTGCGCAGATCGAGGACGACCGGCACCTCTTCGGCGGCGGCCCGCGCTTCGAGGGATGCCCGCTGACTTCTCAGACCGCCCTCGACGATCATTTCGTCCGGGATCAGGCCCTCGATCGGATTGCCCGCTCCATCCACAACCCTCGATGCCCGGCGGAACGTCGCCACCGCCGTAAGCGCGAACTCATCGAGCCGGCGTTCGATCTCTTCCTCGACAATGCGATCGGTGACGGGCTCCGGGGCAAAGGGACGGGACAGGATGCGCGCGATTCCGCCGGACGCGTCGGTGACCTTGACGCTGTACGCCGACGAATCCGAAAAGGCGATGCCCCCGCCCGGAAGCGTGCCCAGGAAAAGACCGGGATCGAAGATGCGGGGAGGTGGCGTCGTCTCGCCGGTGCCGATCGTGCGATTGCCGATGCGAAACTCGATCGGTTCGGGAGTCGGGGGCGCCCAGGCGTAGGCGAAGGCTTCCTGCGCCAGATCGTCGTCTTCCAGCTTCAGCCGCAGGATGGAGCGCGTGCCCGGCGGATCCTTCGATTCCTCGGGTTGCATGGGCAGGTATCGGGCCATGTTGGCGGAGGAAAGGATGATCGCGTCGCTGCCGCCCCGGTCGGCGTGGAATGCGCCATGAATGCCCAGCAGGTCGTTCCCGACGCGGACGCCGCGGTCGAAGGCGCCGTCGCCGTGGAAGATCTGGAAGAAGCGGTGCCGGGGAATGTCCGCGACCACGATGCGACCGTCCGGCAAGACGGCCAGGTAGCGCGGAAAGTCGAACTCGCCGGGACCGCCTCCGGGGCGGCCGATCCTCCCGGCCAAAGCGCCCTCGCCGTCCACCACCAGGATGTTTCGCGCGTCGATGTCCAGCAGAAAGAGGTTGCCTTCACCGTCGAAGGCCGAGGATTGGATCTTCCCGAAGTGCTGCCACTCCGGCGCGTCCAGCGACCCGAGACCGAAGACATTCTCCATCTCGACCGACAGCGGCCGGTCCTCGGCGGGCAGCTCCACGACTTCCTGGGCGGCAGCGGTCGCGGCCAGGACGGTCAGCGATCCCGCCACTGCCCACCGCGCAATCACGAATCTGCTCATCGGATCCATTCCTTCCACTCCTCGTTAGTTCAGGTCCATTTAGTTCAGGTTCATCAGTTCAGGTCCATCGGTGCAGGTCGTCAGTTCACGCCTTCCGGCAAACGCCGCACCACCACCGTCCGCACCCCCAGCTCGTCCTCTTCGATGAACGCCGCCAGCCCCTCCGGGCCGAATGCGGCCGGCATCCGGATCGCCCCCGCCCGATAGCTGCCCAGGTACCGTCCCTCCATCGCCAGCAGGTCGATCGGGCCCTCGTCGTCGCCGGGATCCTCGCCGCGCCGCTGCACCCAGATGCGGCCATTCCAGGTGGTGGCGAGATCGCGCACGATTGAGATCTCGTCGAAGAACTCGAGGTTGGCGATTCGCTCGCGGGCCCGGGCCGGAACCGATCCGGAGACCACGACCCCATTCACCGTCCTTCGCGGTCCTTCTCCGGAAGACTCTTCCAGCTCCCGCAACTGGCGATCCTTCTCGTTTGCGATCACGCGATCGGTGACGGGCTCGGGATCGAGGGGCCGCCGGAGGATCCTCCACACGCCCGCGTCCGGCCGCGCAATCTTGATCGCGTAGGCCGACGAATCCGAGAAGGCGACGCTTCCATCCGGCAACGCGCCGGGAAGCATCTTCGGTCCGAACACCCGCGGCGGCGGAAGACGAATCCCCAGCGCCAGCCGGCGGTCCCGCGCGTCCGGCCAATTCCCCTCCTGCGGCAGCCAGCCCTCGGCCACGGTGTCCTTCCTGGCCTCGTCGCCGGTCAGCAGGATGCGCTCGACGGGGCGCGACATGTGCGGAGCGGGCTCTCCGGCATCGGCGCTTGCGGAAAAGGAGGATGAGAGCAACGGGGCGCCCACCGCCGAGAAGATCGCCTCGCCGCCTGGGCCGGGCAGAAGATCGGTGATGAACAGGGCCCCCGGTTCAGGCCTCATCCGCACCATGCGTTCGAACTCTCCGTCGGCGGCAAAGATGTGGTAGGCGCGGTGCCCCCTGTCCGCCAGGACCGCCCGTCCGTCCCGCATGATCGCCAGTCCATCCGCATTGCGAAACTCCCCCGGCCCCTCGCCCGCTCTGCCGAAGGCGTGCAGGAAGTCGCCCCGGGGTCCCGCCACCGTGACGCGGTCGGCCTGGTTATCGAAGACGAACAACCGGCCCGCGCCGTCGAACCCGACCAGACGCACCCGTCCGAACTGCTCCCAGTCCGCCCCGTCGATCCCGCCGACGCGGTAGACCTCCTCGAACTCGGGCTCCAGCCAGCGGTCTTCGCCCGGAAGCTCGACGACTTCCTGGGCCGCGGCGGTTCCCGCGGACGCCAGCGCCAGTCCCGCGATCCCGAGCGCGCCCGCCAGTCCCCCGGCCAGCGGCGTTCCGCCCAGCCCGGGTCCCCTCCTCATCCAGCGATTCCTCATTCTCCGACCTCCGTGGTTGCGCCGCGCCATGATCCGTGATTCATGCGCGGCCTCCGTTGATTCCGCCGTTGTCGGCGTCCGACCCGACCGCCCTCTGCAATCTGTTCGCGACCCCCGACTTGGGGCCACTTCCCGCAGGGTCCGCCGCCAACCCCGTTTGGACTCCCGATCACGCCTCCGGGTTGCCCGCTCCCGCCACCGCCGCTCCGCCTCTGTCCGGCTCCTGAAGCGCTTTGCCCCGGCCCCACCGTCCATACAAAGCGCCCAGCCCCCACCCCACCGCCAGCACGATCGCCGCCAGCGCGACCCAACGCATCGCCAGCGCACCGGCCGCGGTCCCCGTCGCCGGCCAGCGGAAGTCATAGGCCGAGAAGACCGTCCACCGCTCCGCCATCCAGTGCCAGCTCGTGTGTGCCACCAGCGCTGAAGCCAGAATCCCCGCCACCCGCGGCCGCGGCGCCTTCGCCAGGATCAGCGCCAGCGCCGGGACCATGATCAGCAGCGCGAAGAGTTGCCCGAGTTCCACTCCCACATTGAAGCCGAGCAGCGATGACCAGAGGTGCGATCCCGCGAATTGGAGCGATTCGCGCAGAAGGAATGAGAAGCCGAAGCCATGCACAAGGCCGAAGCCGAAGGCCCAGATCCACCGCCGCTGCACCGTGCGCCCGACGATGTTCTCGAGCGCCATGAAGACGATCGAGGCCGCGATCAGCATCTCGATCAGGGGAGGAAACCAGAGCGCGTTCGGCGCCAGCCCCATCACCGACGCCCCCAGAGTGATCGAGTGCGCCGCCGTGAAGGCCGTCACGACCTTGACAAGCGGAATGACCCGCCGCAGCGGAATCACCAGGCAGAGCAGGAAGAGGAGGTGGTCGATTCCGTCCAGGATATGCGCGAATCCCAGCGCCACAAAGCGCAGAAAGGCCTGATGCCAGCGCGGATCCAGGCGCACGCGACCCGGATTGCCGGTGTACTGGAAGACCCGTTCGGCGCCGTCGGGGGTGACAAATCGCAGCACCGTTGTTGTCCGAAGCCCCAGATGCGCCCAGCGCGGATCAATCGAGAAGCGCGCGTCCTCCGACGAAACCGGCGTGGTCAGCGTCACATCCAGCATCGCCTGTTCGAGCACCAGATCGATTCCATCGGCCAGCGGGGGAGCGCTCATGTGGGCCAGCGCGCGCTCGTAGTCCGCAAAGGAGGGGTCCGAGGGCAGCGAGATCCGCGTGGCCGTTACCGCCGGAGCGGGCAATGCAATATCCGAATTGACCGAACTCCCAGCCCCCGCGCCCTCCTCGAAGAGCGTCACATATCCCGCAATCCAGAGCTGCGCCAGATCGGGCAGCATCTCGGTGGCCTCGGCGATCTCGACATATCCGGGCCCGCGCACCGGAAAGTCCACATCGCGCATCGAGGTCAGCGGCACCCGCAGGATCAGGCGCAGCACCCCCTCCTCGGCCTTCGCAAAGGCCCGCACTACCACATCGGCGGGGATGTCGTGCGGAGCGGGTTCGGCGTTCGCGGCGAAAGGCGCGCCGGGCGCGAGATCCATGCCGGGGACAGGCAGCTCGCCGGGAGACCAACCCACGGAAAACAGGGGATGGGGGAGCCGCGTGGTTTCCGCCATCGACGGCGCGGCCAGGGTGGCAAGCCCCACGCTCAGAGCGACCGCTCCCGCGCGGCCAGGTCGGCCCGGCCCCCTCCATCGCCGCATCCGGCCGCCCCCCGGATCCGGCCACCGGAACCCCGTCATCCGGCGCCTCCGGCCATTGCTTCGCCCGCCAGGCGGTCGCATTCCATCGTCCGGCACGCATTCAGCCGACTCCGTGCGGAGAGTCCGGCCGCCACTCCCCTTGCCATTCATTCCGCTTCCGTTCATGCCGCTCTTCCCTCCGTCGATTCCTTGTCCAGCGCGCTTTCGCTCGCAAACGCGGGCGGCCTCGCAAATCCGGGCGACCAGGCCGCCGAAATCCCCCGCCGACCGGAGTCGGTTCGGCATTTCACCGCACGCCCGGCCCCGGACCGGCCCCTCGTCCACCGCCAATCTCGCCGCCCCCCTTGCGGCCGCCGCTCTTTCATCATCGGCCTGGGCGCCCTACTTTGCCCGTCTGGAAAATCCAGGCGCCCAT
This sequence comes from Gemmatimonadota bacterium, assembly GCA_022822325.1. Classification (GTDB taxonomy): domain Bacteria; phylum Gemmatimonadota; class Gemmatimonadetes; order Longimicrobiales; family Gaopeijiaceae; genus Bin94. The sequence goes on from JAJEBW010000036.1 coordinate 103,472, forward strand.
TCGCAAACGGCAAGAAGCCGAGATCACATGGAGAAAGGTCAGATGGAGAACGGACCAATGAACCACAAACCAGCGCAGCACAGACCAGCCAGGCGCGGCGCCCTCGTCGCCGCCGCCCTCATCGTCGCGGTCATCGCCGCCTGCGAGGCCCAGGACCGGATGGCCGAGGCCAACGGCCAGGATGCGGACGCCGTCATGGCCCCGGCCTTCGAGGTCGATCCCTTCTGGCCCAGGCCGCTTCCGGACCACATGGTGCTCGGTTCCGCGATCGGGGTCGGGGTCGATTCGCGCGACCACGTCTTCATCGTGCACCGCGGCAACCTCACCGAGCGCACCGAGGGGGGCGCCGACGCGGATCCGCCGATCGGGGAGTGCTGCCGCGCCGCGCCGCCGGTCCTCGAGTTCGATCCGGAGGGCAATCTCGTGAATGCCTGGGGCGGTCCATCGGACGAATATGTGTGGCCGGCTTCCAATCACGGCATCACCGTCGACCACATGGACAACATCTGGATCGGGGGCAACGGGCCGAACGACACCCACATCCTCAAGTTCTCGCGCGATGGGCAGTTCCTGGCGTCCTACGGCGAACCCGAGGCCGGACCCGTGGACAGCCACAGCACCACGCGCTTCAACCGGGTCGCCAAGCTCGCCTTCGACGCCGAGGCCAACGAAGCCTATCTGGCCGACGGCTACGGGGGGCGCCGCGTGGCCGTCCTCGACGCCTCCACCGGCGAGTTCAAGCGCTACTGGGGCGCCTACGGCAACGAGCCCGACGATGCCCGCACCCCGCCCTACGACCCCGACGCGCCGCTCATCCAGCAGTTCCGGACACCCGTCCACTGCGCCGATCCCTCGCGCGACGGTCACGTTTACGTATGCGACCGTCCCAACAACCGCATTCAGGTCTTCCGCACCGACGGCACCTTCGTGGACGAGGTGCAGTTGGCGCCGCGCACCCTGGGCGACGGTTCGACCTGGGATGTGGCCTTCTCGCGCGACCCGGAGCAGAAGTACATGTACGTGGCCGACGGCAAGAACATGCGCGTCTATGTGCTGGACCGGCTGAACCTGGACGTTCTGACCAGCTTCGGCGACGGCGGACGCCAGCCGGGCCTTTTCTTCGCCGTCCACTCGATCGCGACCGATTCCCAGGGGAACATCTACACGACCGAAACCTACGAAGGGAAGCGCGTCCAGAAGTTCATCCACAAGGGACTCGCTCCGGTGACGGCCATGCACCAGGGCGCGCCCTGGCCGTCGGCGAACTGATGGGGGCAAACATGGTGAACCCATAACGGGAACCATCGTACACCCGCACGAAAGGAACCAGACCATGCCCCACATTCTCAATTGCCGATTCGATGCTCGCCGCTCCGCCCACGGCCGCTTTGCCATCGGGGCCGCTATCGTGGCTGTTGCCGCCGCCGGTTGCACCCAGGGGAATGGGGAAGCCGAGGCCGAGAACGAGATGGCCGCGCAGTCCCCGATGACCTTCTTCATCACCAGCGCGGGGCCGGGCGATGGCGCCAATCTGGGTGGCCTGGAAGGGGCCGACGCCCACTGCGAGACGCTGGCGGCAGCGGTCGGGGCGGGGGCACGGGGGTGGGCGGCCTACCTCAGCACGATCAACGAAGACGGAACCGCGGCGGTGCACGCGCGCGACCGGATTGGGGCGGGGCCGTGGCACAACCAGGCTGGGGCGCTGATCGCCAACAGTGTGGACGAGCTCCACTCCGAGGCCGCCAATCTCACAAAGGAGTCGATCCTGACCGAGATGGGCGAGATGGTGAACGGGCGCGGCGACGACCCCAACATGCACGACATCCTGACCGGATCGCAGATGGACGGCACCGCCTTCACCGGCGAGGGCTACGACAACTGCATGAACTGGACAAGCAACGACGACGAGGGCAGCGCGGCCGTGGGTCACCACGATCGCATCGGCGGCGGCCAGAATCCGACCTCCTGGAACTCGGCCCACGGATCGCGCGGATGCGGCCAGACGAACCTCCAGGCGACCGGCGGCAACGGCTTCTACTACTGCTTCGCGGCGGGCAACTGATGCGCCGAAGCGTCCTTCCGATCCTGCCCGCGCTCCTGGTTGCGGCCGCCTCGCTCGCAGCCTGCGGCGGCAACGGACCCAATGGCGCCGACGAATCCCCTGCCAACGAATCCACCGCCCCCAACGCCACCGCCAGTCAATCCCGGCCCCCACCCAACACCGTCTTCATCGAAGAGCTGACCTGGACCGAGATCCGCGACGCCCTCGCGGCCGGCGCCACGACCGTCATCATTCCCACGGCGGGCACCGAGCAGAACGGCCCCCACATGGTGATGGGCAAGCACCGCTACATCATCGAGGCCGCCAGCGACCGGATCGCCCGCGAGCTCGGCAACGCCCTCGTCGCGCCCACCGTCACCTATGTGCCCGAAGGCGATATCGATCCACCCTCCGGCCACATGCGCTACCCCGGCTCGATCACCCTGCCGAACGAGTTCTTCGTCAAGCTGCTCGAATACGCGGCCCGCAGCTTCCGCGTCCACGGCTTCACCGACATCGTTCTCATCGGCGACTCGGGCGGCAACCAGGCGGGAATGGAAGAAGTGGCGGCCGCGCTCAACGAGGAGTGGGGCGGCGAAGGCGCGATCGTGCACTTCATCGGTGACTACTACGCCAACAACGGCTACCGCGAGTGGCTCATGGAGCAGGGCGAAAGCGCGGAAGCGATCGGACGCCACGCCGGAATCACCGACACCTCGCTCCTCCTCCATGTCGAACCGCGCCATATCCGGCTGGACCAGCGCGCCCCCGGCGGCGGCTTCGAGGGCAGCGGCGTCTCCGGCGACCCGACCCGCGCCAACGCGGAATACGGCCGCATGGGAATGGATCTCCGGGTGAACGCCGCCCTCCGCCAGATCCGCGCGGCGATGGGCGCAAGCTGACCGAGGGGAGCGACCGCGATGGCGGGCTACGGCAATCACGGCCGTAAATTGACATGACAGCCGGAATCGCCTACTATGAATGCTTGCCGACCGATGCCGGTCACTTGCTAGGATGGTCGAAAATGCGAGGGTGCATGTGATGCGTGAAATGTTTTTGGAAGAGCGTAACGAGAGTTGGAAGAACCACCCCTTGGTGCCTTCCTGGGTTGATCCGAGAGAAGTAGGAGTAGATGCTTTCTACACTCGGCCGGAGATCGCACGTCAATGCCACGATCTCCTGCTCGGGCACATGAGGGATGACGGTGCGCAACATGAGATGTATCGCTTCATAGAACCCGCTGCTGGCACTGGCTCATTCTACGACTTATTGCCGATAGACCGCCGAATCGGTATAGATATTGTGCCGCACCGTCTCGAGTTTGTTATCGGAGACTTTCTGTCCTGGGATCCCCCGACCAACGGACGACCGAATGTGATCGTAGGCAATCCTCCGTTTGGATACCGCGGCTGGCTTGCGCTTGCCTTCATGAACAGGGCGGCTGAGTTTGCGGATTATGTCGGCCTGATTCTCCCGATGTCGTTCCAGAGCGAAGGAAAGGGCAGTCCCAAACTGCGTGTGCGCGGCCTTCGTCATGTCCTCACGGAATATCTTCCGCCGAACGCTTTTACGGACGATCAGGAAAGACCGGTGAAGATCAATGCTCTCTTCCAGGTATGGCAGCGCGGCGTCAACAATCTTGGGACGGCACCTTCCTGCGACTCGTGGCTGGACTTGTTCACCGTGGACTCGAGGAAGGAACGGTTGTGTGGACAGAAACGCCTGGCGGAAGCCGACTTTTTTCTGCAACGCACTTTTTTTAACGACCCTCCCAACTTGGTGCGATCGTTTTCTGATGTGCGCTACGTGTGCGGGTACGGATTAGTTCTAAAGCGAGACAAGGAAGCGGTTGAGGCGGTTCTCCGGAGTGCTGACTGGCGACGATACAGCAATCTTGCCGCGCACAGTGCTCGGCACATCAGCATGTATCACATTCGGAGAGCTCTAACTGACGCTGGGTATTGCGATGACTGATGGCGTTCAGAGGTTGCTGGTATCAATCATTGAGGCCCACAGCAGCTTGCCGAGCAAATGGCGTGGTGCGCCTTTTTTCGGTATCAAACACGTAGCCAATACAAAAGTCGGGCAAGTAGGACAGGAATTCGTTGAGACACTCTGCGGAATCTGTGACTTTGAAACGGAAGTGCCCCGGAAGCCGGATGGGACAAGGACACCGACATCGCCATGGGACATCAAGATTGCGGGGGTGGCCTATGAGATCAAGACCGCCAGCGAGGACGTCAGCGGGAGTTTTCAGTTCAATCATATTCGTCTCCACCGTCCGTACGATGCGGTGCTGTGTTTGGGTATCGGGCCCGGAGACGTCTTGTTCAATGCATGGTCCAAAGCCGACATTGCGACCAGTAAGGCAGGCCACCTGGTGACGATGGACAAGGGGTCGTCGGCGACGTTCAAGCTGACCAAGAGGCGGGATGCTTTGCGGCCGATCGACGAATTTGAAGATTGCATTCTGGAGTTGACCAGTGACTTGTTGTCGTAATCGTGGCGAATACCGGTCGACGCCGGCTGAACGGCGCGCGAGAGGGAAATCCAGGTCGTGGCGCATCCGGGACATTCGGCGACCGCGGGCATCGCGCATCTCGTTCCTCGTCCTCGCCCTCGCTCTCCCCCCCATCCCCGCCACCCCCCAGGACACCCTCCCGCCCCCCACCTTCACCCTCGCCGGCCAGGTCGTCGACGCACTCAGCGGCGCCCCCGTCGTCTCGGCGGTCATCAAGGTCCCCGACCTTCGGCGCTACGTCTTCGCCGACCTGAACGGACGCTTCCGCCTCCCCGATTTTCCGGCCGGCACCTGGGAGATCGTCGTCGAGATGCTCGGCTATCACACCATCGACGGCGCCGTCACGGTGACCGAAGGCAATGGGCTCGTCCTGCAGATGCGCCCCGATCCCGTCGCCCTCGAAGCGCTGGTCGTCCGCACCCGCGCCGACCGCCTCCTCCAGGATCGCCGCCGCCGCTTCCCGCTCCGCGTCACCACGATTGGCGCGCCCGAGATCAACGGCGCAATCAACCCCGATCCGGTCGCGATCTTCAAGAAGAACGTCACCTCCATCGTCGTCGGTTGCGAAGACAGCTTCGGCAGTTGGGCCTACGGCGGCTGCTACTGGGACGGACGCAAGGGCAAGGTGCCCGTCACCGTCTATCTCAACGAAAACCGTCTGCTTGGCGGCGTCAACGAGCTGTCCGCGGTGCCCGCCTACCAGATCCACTCGATGGACTGGGTGCATGCAACCGGCCAACTGCGCGTCTACACCTACTGGTTCATCAACCGGCTGAACGAAACGCGGCTCGGTCTGGAGCCGTGGATGGTGCCGATGGGGTAGGGTCCATTTCCTCAAATCGCCCGCGCGCGCAATCCATCGGGACGGCAAGGACGCGGGCAAGATCGGTTGGGGGGAACGAGCGCGACCCGCCCCGCCCGGCCGCCATCTTCGCGCCACCGGCCCCCACCCTTGCACGGAACGCCTGCACGGCTGCGCCCGCGGCCTCTCGCGCGCTCCACATGGCCCCATTTCTTGCCCCCGGCCCCGGGCAACGCCGACCCCGCCCCGCTCCCCCGGCACCCGGCACCCTGTCCCGCGGCGGCTCGCGGAAGATGGCCCTGACCGCCTTTCCGTGGCGGCGTGCAGTCCCGCGCGCGCCCTGCCTTTCTGTTTTGCCGCCGCTGTTCTGCCTTCTCCTTGCGGCCGCCGCCTGCACCCCCACCCTCCCGGATGCGGCCGCCACCGGCGATCCCCTGCCCGGCCTGACCCAACGCGAGCTCGCCCGCTTCGAGTCCGGCCGCGCCCTCTTCGACCGCGTCTTCACCATCCCGGAAGGAACCGGCCCGCTCTTCAACGAGAACCAGTGCAGCGCCTGCCACACCTTCCCGGCCACCGGCGGCACCGGCGAACAGCTCGTCATCAAGGCCACGAGGCGGCGCGCGGACGGCAGTTGCGACATCCTGGCCGACGAGGGCGGCGAGAATCTGCGGCGACAGGCGATTCCCTCCCTGGCCCGGCTCGGCGTCCTGCGCGACACGATTCCCTCGGCGACGGCCACGGTCGCCACCTTCGCGGTTCCCTTTCTCTTTGGGCTGGGCGCGGCCGATCTGGTTCCCGAGCGCGCTCTCCTCGCGGCCGCCGATCCCGACGACCTCGACGGCGACGGCATCTCGGGGCGGGTGGGGCGCACCCCGGACGGCCGCGCGGGGCGCTTCGGGCGCAAAGCCGACGTGGCCTCGCTGCATGACTTCACCCACCTGGCGCTCTTCAACGAGATGGGGATCACCACCTCGGCGCACCCCCGCGAACGCGGCTCGAACGGCGCACCTTTGCCGCCCGGCGCCGACCCCGTCCCCGACCCCGAGCTCGGCGACGATTCCGCCCAACTCATCACCGACTTCGTGCGGATGCTCGCCCCGCCCCCCCGCCGCTCCCCCGAACCCGCCGCGGCCTCCGCCATCGCGCACGGCGAGTCGCTCTTCGCGGCCATCGGCTGCGCGGCCTGCCACACGCCCTACATCGTCACCGGACCGTCGCGGCTCGCCCCCCTCGACCGCGTCCGCGCTCCCCTCTATTCGGACCTCCTCCTCCACGATCTCGGTCCGGCGCTGGCCAGCACCTGCGCACCCGGCGCCACCGAAACCGAATACCGCACCTCGCCGCTGCTCGGTCTTGGGGCGCGGCGCCGCTACCTGCACGATCTGCGGGCCTTCACCCTCGAACGCGCGATCGAGCTGCACGGTGGCGAGGCCCGGTCCGCCCGCGACGCCTTCGCCGCCCTTCCGGTCGCCGACCGCCAGGCGCTGCTCCGCTTCCTGCGCTCGCTGTAGTCCGCATTTTTCGCGCCACCCGCCCCCGCAATCGCGACCGCTTCCCACCGCGTGCGGGCCTGTAATTCCACCGCCTGCGCACCTGCGGGGCCAAATACGGGATGGAAGACTACCGCTCCCGCTCCGCCCGAAACAATCGGTCCGTCAGCGTCGCCACGAGCGGCACCGCCAGGGTGAGCGTCACCAGGCCGACCTCTTCCGCGATGCCGGTGTCGTCGCGCTGTCCGGCAATCCCCAATGCATAGCCCGGTACCAGCGTCACCACCGCTCCGATCAGCGCGGCGCCCAGCGTCCCCCTTGACCGGTCGGTCTCGCCGGCGAAGCGCGCCCCCAGCGCCGCTCCCAGCGCGGGCAATCCCACCGCCGCCACGCCCGCGGCCATCGTCGTCGTGGCGTCGCAATCCGAGACGACCGCATCTCTGTCGGTCCCCCGAAACCCGACGCAGCGGCTGGCCAACGCCACGCCCGCGGCCAGACCTAGCGCATTGCCCGCCGCCGATCCCAGAAAGACCCGGCCGGTTCGGTGCGGCGCGGCCTCCAGCGACCAGTCGTGCCGCCGCGGCCCGAGCATCCGCAATCCGCCTCGCTCTCCGGGGGCGACTCCCGGCCGGCGCGTCTCGATGATCAGCGCGCCCCACATCGACCCGGTTCCGAAGCGCGCTCCCGCCTCCGACGGCTGGACCACCTCGATGCTCTCGACCATCTCGATCGGCAGGGTGGCGTAGAGAGTCGAGGGATTGGTGACGAGCACCCCGTCAAGATAGACCTCCGGCGAGTTGCAGCCGGGATCGGTGCTGCCCAGTCCGCGAATGAAGTTGCCGGTCCGCGCGCCGCGAAACTCGAGGCAGGTCGGCCTTCCCACGACGCCGCTCCGGGTGATGTGGACGCCCGGGACCTGCGCGGTCAGCAGCTCGACGAGGGTGACGGCGGTGTTCTCGTAGCGAGCGATCTCCTCGCGCGAGATGCGGTTCAGTTGACGGCCCGCGCCGCGGCGCGCCTCCTCCCTGCGGGTCGGCGCCTCCACCAACAGCGGAGCCAGGCGGATCTCCTCGCGCGCGATCTCGATGGTCAGCCGCCGCGCCTCGCTTCCGACGGCGATCTCGCGCCGGTGCGTTCCGTAGGCTAGATGGCGCACCGTCAGGATCCAGTCCCCCGGCGGCACCTCGGCGAACTCGAAGAACCCCTGGGCATCGGTCGCGCGCACCCCGAAATCGCCCAGCTCCACCCCCACGTCGGCGACCGCGGCGCCGGTGTCCCGGTCCACCACCCGACCGGAGACCGAGCCGGTTCCCTGGGCGGTGGCGGCGGAAGGGAACGCGCACAGAAACGCCAGCAGCGCGGGGACCGAAGTCGCCCGGTTCCGCCGTCCGCGCCGCCTCGCCTTCATCCCCAGCGCCCTCGTCTTCGCTCTCCTCGTCATCGTCTTCGCCTCCCGCGTCATTTGCCGCACGCCCCTCCGGCGCACTAACATGTCCGTCGACAATGTCCATCGCATTGTAGGGGAGAGACCGTCCGGGACGCATCTTCGCTCCCTCTCTCCCCGCTTTCACCCCGGGTCCCAAGGAGGACGCCATGGAACGAAGAACGGGTCAGAAGCCACGCTGGGGAGGAATCGTCGCGCTCGCGGCGCTTGCCCTGGCGCTCCCCGCCGCCCTCGAAGCCCAGACGGGTTCGATTCGAGGCGAGGTGGTGGATGCAATCACGCAAAGGCCGATCGCGGGAGCCCAGGTCGAGATCGTCAATTCCCGCCTCGGCGGCCTCACCACGACCGCAGGGCAGTACCTCGTCCTCAATGTGCCGGTCGGCGAGCACGAGGTGCGGATTCAGTACATCGGGTTCGCGACGGCGACGCAGACGGTGTCGGTGACGAGCGGCCAGGCGGCGACCGCCAACTTCGAGCTCGCCCAGGCGGCGCTGCAGCTCGACCAGATCGTGGTCACGGGAACGGCGCAAGAGACCGAGGCGCGGTCGGTCGGGAACACGGTCTCCACCATCGACGCGGCCGCGATCGCCGAGATCGCGCCGATCAGCACGGTGCAGCAGCTCCTCACCGCGCGCACGCCGGGGCTTACGCTGACCGCCAACTCCGGCCAGGCGGGTTCGAGCTCCAAGCTGCGGATTCGCGGAGCCGGTTCGCTGGCGGCCGGGCTGGCGCCGGTGGTGTACGTCGATGGCGTGCGGATGAAGTCGGGCACGCAGGGCGGACTCGATGTGGGCTGGGGCGGCGCGCAGGGCACCGACGCCCTCGACTTCCTGAACCCGAACGACATCGAGTCGATCGAGACGATCAAGGGACCGGCGGCCTCCACCCTCTACGGCGCCGATGCGGCCGGCGGAGTGATCCAGATCATCACCAAGAAGGGCCGCGCCGGATCCGGCCTGGTCTGGAACGCATCCTTCGAGATGGGCTACAACGAGTGGGCGCTCGACACGCCGACCAACTACTGGCGCTGCACCTCGTCCAACATCGCCAACCCCTCGGTCTATCCGGGGTGCGCGGGCGTCGCCGAGAACACGGTGCTCATGGACGATCCGGTCAAGCGTCATCCGATGGCGCTGCGGCAGAACGAGGGCGGTCCGGAGAGCTACGCCGACCTCAGCACCTTCAACCTCTCGGCTCGCGGCGGCGGCGAGGCCTTCAACTACTACCTCTCCTTCGAGACGGGGGGCGAAGAGGGCGTCTACTACAACAACTTCCGCAACCGCACCTCCGGCCGCGCAAACTTCGGCTTCACCCCGACCGAGCGGTTCTCGACCACGGTCAATGTGGGATACGCGCGCACGCATGTGCAGATGCCCTTCGCGAACAACTCTTCCAACTCGATCCTGCGGAACGGATTCCGCGGGCGGCCCGGTTCTTCGGCGCCATGGGAAGAGGGATTCCGGGGCTTCGGACCCAATCTTTCCAATCAGTACGACAACCAGACCGAGGCCGAACGCACGACCATCGGCATGACCGTCAACTACCAGCCGTGGGACTGGTTCACCAACCGCCTCACCCTGGGAATGGACAAGCAGGACCGGGTCAACAGCGAAGTCTACGAGATCGACACGACCGGGGCCCAGCCCTGGGGATCGCTGGCCGCCAATGGACGGGTGCAGCGCGAACTGCCGGTCGATCACTACTGGACGCTCGACTACGCCGGCACGATGTCCACCGACGTCACCGCCGACATCGGCTCGTCGCTCTCCTTCGGGATGCAACTCGTGCGCGAACAGTACTCGTCGCACTACGTCGAGGGACAGGGATTCGTGGCCAACAACCTCAACCTCATCGGGACCGCCGCAACGACGCTGGCTTCGCAGGGATTCGTGGAGCAGACCTCGCTGGGCGTGTACTTCCAGGAACAGTTGGCCTGGCGGGATCGGCTCTACGGCCAGGTTGCGGTGCGCGTGGACGACAACTCGGCCTTCGGCAGCGACTTCTCGCTCGTCGTCTATCCGAAGGCGTCGATCTCCTACATCATCTCGGACGAGGATTTCTTCGACCTTCCCTATCTGGACGAGCTGAAGTTGCGGACGGCCTGGGGACAGGCAGGCAAGGCGCCCGATCCCTTTACCGCCGACCGGGCCTACGCGCCCGATGTGACCGTGGTCGGCGATGCGGCCGTGAACCAGCTCTCGACCGCTTCCTACGGCAACCCCGACCTCAAGGCCGAGACCGGATCGGAGCTGGAGATCGGCTTCGACGCTTCCTTCCTGAACGGTCGCGCGGCGCTGGAAGCCACCTACTACAATCAGCGCACCACCGACGCACTGATTCAGGTTCCCGATCCGCCCTCCAGCGGGTTCAGCGGCAGCCACTTCGTGAATATCGGCGAGATCGCCAACAGCGGTTTCGAATTCCTGCTCACCGGTTCGCCGATCTATTCGCGCAACCTTGCATGGGACGCCACCCTCTCCCTCTACACCAACTCGAACGAACTGGTCTCCTTCGGGGGAGCGCTCGACGAGATCGCCTTCGGCGCCTTCGCCCAGGTCCACAAGCACATCGAAGGCTATCCCCTCGGCGGGTACTGGTATGTGGATGTGCAGCGCGACGGCAGCGGCAATCCCGTTCTGAACGCCAGCGGCGGCGCCATTGTCGATTACGACAACGAGGTCTACCTGGGGCCGCAACTGCCCACGCGCGAGATCGCCTTCTCCAACACCGTCACCCTTCTGGGCAACCTGCGCATCTTCGCCCAGATGGACTACAAGGGCGGCAACTACCAGTGGTGCGCCATCTGCTCCATTCGCAACCGCATCGACCGCAACTCCTGGGAGGTCAACAACCCCGATGCGAGTCCTGCGGAGGTCGCGGTCTGGCGCAGCCGTCAGACGAAGACGCACCTCTTCCCGGCCGACCTCATCAAGCTTCGCGAGGTGGCGCTGAGCTACACGCTGCCCACGCAGATGAGCACCGCCTTCCGCGCGGACCGGGCCACCCTGACGGTTTCGGGAAGGAACCTCTGGATGTGGACGAAATACGGGGGCACGGCCGATCCGGAGGTCACCTTCTACAGCACGCGCGAGTTCAACGAGCTCGACTACGCTTCCACGCCGATGAGCCGCAGGTTGGCGGCGTCGCTCGCCCTGCAGTTCTAGGAGAGGAGGAACAAGATGATCTCTCGACCCGGCAAGACTCGACACAACCACAATCGACACAACCACAATCGGACAGCGACACCTGGCGCGACCGGCAAGGCGCTGCGAATCGTCGGCGCGCTTGCGTTGCTCGCGGCCATTCCGGCCTGCGACACCCTCGACGAGCTCCTGGTGGCGAACAACCCCGAGCGAATCTCGGAGGACGCCCTCAACGACGAGTTGCTGGTCGATGTGCTGACCAACAGCGTGATCGGCGAGTTCTCCGGAATGTACGACGACCCGTACATCTGGCGGGGAAGCATGTTCACCGACGAACAGATCACCGGCATCAACTGGGAATCGACCGCACGGCTCAGCCAGCGTCTGGTTCGCTACGACGAGGGCGATCCCGACTACATGTTCTCGGCGACCAGCGCCGCGCGCGCCATGGCGGACAGCGTCGCGGGGAGGTTCCGCACCCTGCTCGACAATCCCACCGCCGACGATCGGATGGCCACCGCGCTGATCTACGCCGGCTATTCCCACATTGTGATGGGCGACGTCATGTGCGAAGCCGTCTTCGATGTGGGCGAATCCATCGTCTCGCAGGCGCAGATCTACGAGCGTGGGCTGTCGCGCCTTGAAGAGGGAATGCAGGTGGCGGCGGCCGCAGGACGCGGTGATCTGGTGAATCTGGCGCGCGTCGGGTTGGCCCGTTCCCACCTCAACCTGGGCAACCACAGCCAGGTCGTTCAGTATGCGTCCGAGGTCCCCGAGGACTTCGTGCACTGGGTGGAATACGAGCAAACCTCCGACGGCGGCACCGATCTGGTGCTCTGGGGCAGGATCAATGGCGGGAATCACTCGCTGGGCGTGCACCCGAACTTCCTGAATGGCGAGTTCGGCACACAGGACATCGTGGCGAGCCAAACCGATCCGCGGGTCCAGCACACGACAAGCTGGTCGCTGGGCCACAACCGGCTCACGCGGCTCTACAAGCCGTACCAGTCGCTTCCCTACAGCGGCTTCAATGGCGAAGCGATCGCCGATGGCGGGACGCCGCCCTTCTACGACCGCGGCACCGATATCAGTATGGCTTCGGGGCTGGAGGCGCTTCACCACCTCTACGAAGCGGCGGGCCCGAGTGGAATGGGTCCGGCGGGGTCCACGCTCGACTTCGTGAATGCGCGGCGAGCCTTCGGCAACCAGGATCCGGTCGATCTTTCCGGCGCGGCGCTGATGGCCGAACTGCGCGAACAGCGCGGACGCGATCTGTACATGGGCGGCTTCCGGCTGGGCGATCTGCGCCGCTGGCGGAACCAGGGCGCGGGGGATTTCTTCCCCTCCGGGACCCACCCGACCACCGAGTGGGGATCATATGGCGACGCGACCTGCTTCCCGCTCCCGCTCGAGGAGTATGAAGGCAATCCCAACCTGACCAAGCCCTCCTGACGCTGGACAGCGAAGACGGCGTGACCACGCGTTCAGGCAATGGGGGTGCGGCGGCCGGCAAGGTCGTCGCGCCCCCTCGCGTCTTCACGGCTGCGGGGCCGGCGCGCCCGTCTTTGACCCTGGGGATTGCGCGGATGGCGGGGGTGACGGCGATCGCGGCGGCGGTTGCCTCCTGCGGCCTCCTCGACGACGACCAGGCGCTCCCGGAGGTTGCCCGGGTGGAGATTGCGGGCACGGCGCCGGTGCCGCTCGAGGTGATCGTTTCGGACGACTTTGTGCGGGTGAACGACTTCAACCAGGGCATTCGCTACACCACCCTGACGAGCGCCGACACCCTGCTTGTGCAGCCGGACTTCGTGCGCGACTACGACATCAGCGTCACGCGCCGCTTCCTGGTGCGGGTGGCCAATCACGCGGCGGAGGCGGCTTCGATCACTCTCGTGGTCAGCTTTGACGGCGTGGAGGAATACCGGCAGGGAGCGACGCTCGCGGAGGGTGGATCGCTCGAGTTCAGCGAGGTCTTCTTCGGAACCTGAGTCTTCGGGACCTGAGTCCCACGAAGCGAACCGCGCGCCGCGCCGCCAGCGACAGACCGGTCCACACCATGAGCGCGGCCGCCGCCGAAAAGAGTCCCGCCAGCACCCCGCCCCACCACCCCCAGTACTCGCCGGTATGCGCGTACCGGAGAAACTGCTGTCCTCGCCGACCCGGTGTCTCGTCGGCAAAGGTCCGCCACCCCCGCACGGCCGCGTTCCGCGCATCGATCGTCAGGTGGCCGGTCCGGTGCGGCTGTCCCTCCGCGCCGCCGCGCACCTCGACCCGCACCACCTCGTCGCGCGGTCGCGGCAGCGTCAGCACGAGCGTCTTCCACCCCGGCGCCCATGACATTGCCGTGGCGAGCACGCCGGAAAGCTGCGCGCCGCCCCGCTCCTCGCCGACAACCCCGGCCGCCTCCGGCCACCCCCCGCCCCCCACACCCCTTCCCACCACCGGATTCACCCGGTCGCCCACGCCCGGATAGGAGGTCGCGATCCCCGTCGCGACGATGATCGCAAGGGGCGCCGCCGACCAGATTCCCACCACCTGGTGCCAATCGAGATCCCGCAGCGCGCCCCGCGTCCCCCGCCGCAACCGCAGCGCCCGGCCCAGCGAGCTGCGCGACGGCGCCCGCGGCCACCACAGCACCGGTCCGGTCAGAAGCAGCGCCAGAAGCGCCAGGTTGGCCGCGCCGGTCACCGCGCGGGCCCGCCGCACCGATCCACCCGAAACATTGAACCAGCGATGCCAGCCCTCGACCGCCTCGAAGAAGCGCTCCGCACGGCCCGGGCCCACGGCGAGAACGGCGCCCGTCCAGGGATCGAGGTCGGCGTGGCGACCGCGTCCCGCGAAGACGCGCACCGGGGCCCGGGGATCGGACCGATAGCGCAGGGAGGTGGCCGTGAAGGGGGTTCCGCCGTTGACTGCCGCCGCGTCTCCGTCTCCCGAGAGCGCGCCCTCCGCCGCCGCCACGATCTCGGCGGGGGTCAGCCGCGCCGCCCGGTCGTCCGCTTCCGGCTGCGGCAGGGCGCCTTCCACGGTCAAAGCGCCTTCCCCAACCCAGGTCCCTCCCCCAACCAAAGCGTCCCTCTCGACCAGAGCCCCGGCCTCAGCCAGGGCCCCGGCCTCGACCGCAGTCCCTTCCTCCACCAAATCCGCGAAGTGCCGACGCTCAGCCAACGCCAGCACCGGAGCCCGAAGCGAGAGCAGCGCGCCGGTGAGAGACATCATCAGAATGACCGCGGCGGCCCCGACAGCCACCGAGAGATGAATCCGGAAAACGACCCGCCGGATCACGACGGCCGCATCCCGCCGGATACCGCCCCCGCCCGGCTCCGCGTCAAACCGCTTGGCGACATCCCGCCCCGACAACCCCATCCGCCACGGCCACTCTCCGGGCCCGGCGTCACCCGCTTCAGCCCTCCGACCCGGCTCGGCGCCACTCAGTTCAGCGTCACGTACCGCTCGAAGCGCGCGACCTCGTTCTCGTCCACATACTTCCCGATCTCGCGCCGAAACTGCTCCAGATCGGCATAGGGCCGGTACTCCTCGAACTCGTGCGCCATTCGGTCGGTCATTCCCGGCACCGCCATGATCTCGTCGCGCGTCGCGGCGTTCAGATCGATCGGCACAAAGACGTATCCCGCCAGCCGCTCGACCTCGGCCTCGTCGACGTACTTCCCGATCTCGCGCCGAAACTCGGCCATGTCCTCGTAGGGCCGGTATTCCTCGAACTCGTGCGCCATCCGGTCGCCGACCCCGGGGATCAGCAGGATCTCGTCGTTCGTCACGTCGTTCAGATTGATCGGCAGCCAGAGCGACTCATAGGCCGCCAGCGCCGCCTCCTCGCCGACCGCGCCCGCCAACGCCCCGTGCAGATCAGCCGCGCGCAGCCAGGGCCGGCCTTCGACCACCGCATTCACGGCATCGTCGCTCATTCCCGCCAGCGCCATCAGCTCCTCCGCAGAGGCCAGATTGGGGTTGACGAGGGTCGCCGAGGGAGTATCGGCGCCGCCCGCGTCCGTCGTGGCGACGACCTCCGCGGCTTCCGGCTCGGATTCGGGCGCGTCGGCGCCGCCACCGCAACCGGAGACGAGCAGTGGGATCAGGACGACGGCGAGGGCTGCGGATGGGTTGACGGGGATGCATTTCATGCTGAACATGGGATTCTCCTGTGTCGTGGAAATGAGACTCATTCTCAAACGCCTGGATCTGCGCATCGGATAGTACATGCTGCGGAGTTCCGGTCAAGCGCGCAACCGGATTTCCCGCCATCCGCCACCCGCCGCTACACTTCCCCGTCCCGCCGTTCTCCAGAGAAACGCGCCGCGCAGGAGCAACGGGCGGCTTTTCGCCAACAAACGCCGCAGCGCGGGTGTCTTGACTGGGAACCCAGCCTTCCGACCAACGAGCAAGCGAATGACACGAAGACTCATCCCGGCGCCGGGCCCCTCCGCACCGACGCCGTTCCAATTTGCCGCTGCGACGGCCCTCGTCGCCCTTGCCTCCACCGGCGCCGACGCCCAGTCCGGCAACGGCGCCAACGGCAATGTCCCCGTCCTCGAGGCCGCCGCCCTTCCCCCCGCCGCCAACATCGATCTCGACGGCCGCCTGATCGAGGAGATCTGGCGCACCGCGGTCCCGATCACCGACTTCACCCAGCAGGAACCGGTCGAGGGCGGCACCCCCTCCGAAGAGACCGAGATCCGCGTGGTCTTCGACGCGGACAACCTCTATATCGGCGCGGTCTTCTACGGCGATCCCGCCCACATTCTCGCCTACCAGCGCCAGCGCGACGCCAGCCTCGGCACCGACGACCGCTTCATGTGGATCCTGGACACCTTCCAGGACGGGCGCACCGGGTACTTCTTCGAGATCAATCCCGCCGGGCTGATGGGCGACGGGTTGCTGACGGGGGGCGGCGGCGGAGGCGGCGGGTTCGGGCGCGGCGGCGGCAAGGCGTGGGACGGAATCTGGGAAGCGCGCACCGCCGAACGCGACGACGGCTGGTCGGCCGAGATCCGCATTCCCTTTCGAACGCTGAACTTCAACCCCGAACTGGATAGCTGGGGAATCAACTTTCAGCGCACCATTCGCCACCGCAACGAAGAGATTCTCTGGCGCGGGTACCGCCGCAACGAGGGCCTCTTTCGACCGATCAACGCCGGACGGCTGACGGGGCTCGGGAATCTCTCGCAGGGGCTCGGGCTGGAGGCGAGGCCGTCGGGGGTCACGACCTGGAAGAACGTTCCCGGCAACGCCGACCCGACCACCTTCCCCAGCGACATCAGCCTGGATGTGAACTACAGCGTCACCTCGAGTCTGCGCGCGTCGGCGAGCGTCAACACCGACTTCGCCGAGGTCGAGAGCGATCAGCGGCGCGTCAACCTCACCCGCTTTCCGCAGCGCTTCCCCGAACGGCGCGACTTCTTCCTGGAAGGCTCGGGGGTCTTCTCCTTCGCGCCCCGCAGCGGCCCCTCGCCCTTCTTCTCGCGGCGCATCGGTCTCCGCTCCGGCCAGCAAATCCCCATTCGGTACGGCACCCGCCTCACCGGACAGGCGGGCCGCTACGAGTTGGGATTCTACCAGGTCGGCACTGCCGAGCACGCCTTTTTCGACGAGAGCTCGCTGACCGATCTGAGCGTGCCGAGCGAGATCTTCACCGTGGCCCGCGCCAAGCGCACGATCTTCGAGCAGTCCACCATCGGAGCGATCTACACGCGGCGCTCAAGCGCTGCGGGCGCGGATGGCATCGCGACGCCCGACGGCCACACCATGGGGATCGACGCCCAACTCAACACGCGCCACTTCCTTGGCGACAAGCGGCTCGAGATGGAGGCCTTCGTCGTCTGGAACTCCAACCCCGATCCGGCGATCGACCGCTCCCTCAACGATCTCACCGCGCGCGGGCTGCGCCTCAACTATCCCAACGACATCTGGACCGCGCACATCTCCTACCGCGAGTTCGGCGGCGACTACCGTCCCTCGCTCGGATTCGTCACCCGCAACGGCTTTCGGCGCGTCGAACCCCGCATCGGTTGGGCGCCCCGCCCCGCGAGCGTCGGCTGGATCCGGCAGCTGGACTTCTCCGTCCAGTTTCGCAATCTGACCAACCTCTACAGCGGCGTCCTGGAGGAGCGCGAGTGGCGCTTCAACCTCTTCGGAATCGACTTCGAGAGCGGCGACAACATCGAAATCCAGGCCACCCGCACCCGGGAATTCCTCGACTACAGCTACGAGGTCAGCGACGGAATCGACATCCTGGCGGGCGACTACACCACCGTCAATTGGCAGCTTCAGGCGCGCACCACCGGCCGGCGCCGCATCTCGGGCTTCGGACAGCTCAGCCGCGGGGGCTTCTGGGACGGCGACCGCACCCGCTTCGGCGCCCGCATCTCCTTCCGTCCCAACCCGGGCGTGAGCCTGTCCACCAACTTCGAGCACAACAGCGTCACCCTGCCGCGCGGCGACTTCACCGCCGACGTGTACGAGATCGAGGGACAGTGGAACGCCAACCAGTGGATCAGCGTGACCAACCAGCTCCGCTACGACAACGACAGCGACATCGTCGGCCTCTTCGCCCGGCTGCGCTGGATCGTCAAGCCCGGCAACGACATCTTCCTCGTCTACACCCACAACTGGCGCAACCTCGGGCTCGACATCCTCGACGACCGCGATCTGATCACCCTCTCGCGCGGCGGCGCCGTCAAGGCCAACTACACCTACCGCTTCTAACCGCCGGACAGGCCGAACCGCACGACGCAACGGACGAACCACAGGCTGCGGGCAACGTCTTTCACGCGACGGCCAGCGTCGCCCGGCCAGCGAAATGCGAAGGGGTTGCGCGCGCGCCATCGTCGCCCGGCCAGCGCCCGGGCCGGCCCGCGCAGGGGCCGGAAAGAGCCGTCCAGGCCGCGGCGCCCGGGAGAGTGTCGCGCAGGGCGGTCGCGGGCATCGGGCAAATGGATCCGGCCCGCGAAGTGGAGCCAACCGGGATCGAACCGGTGACCTCTGGCTTGCAAAGCCAGCGCTCTCCCAGCTGAGCTATGGCCCCATGGGGGTCGGCCCTGGGCCGACGTCCGCGCACCCAAGATAGCCCGCGTCGCCCGTGGCCGGAAGCCGTGCGGCAACGCAGGCGGATTGGCTCGTGCCCGTTCTCGGTCGGTCGGGCGCTGGGCGCTCTCTTGCGGGTGCTGACCAGCGCATTGCGCGATTCCCTCGCAATCACCACGCTACCGGCCAAACCGCTTATAACCACGGCCCCGGTGATCGCTACTACGGCCGCCGGGTTGATGGAAGCTGCTCCGGGAGATTTCATCGCGGGAGGTCCGATTCCGATTCGATGCGGAACCGCGCGGCACACCACAATCTGCCGTTCAGTTCAGGGATCCAACCCTCTGGAACGAGGTCGGTCCCGCGGTGCATCTTCGGCGCTTTCTTCGTTGTCTCTGTCCAAAGGAGCATTCCACACGTATGCCGCCACGGCTGCGAGACACCCGAGAATGACAACGGGCACGAGGACGGGCCAAAGCCCAATCGCTCGACGACTTCCGTCATCTCAAGTTCCATCGACCACTCGTCAAGTAGATCAAGATAGGATTGCGCTTGAGCTGCGGGGCCGCCACCAGATGCCGCGGCACCCGGTTCAATGGATTCTGTGCGCCTGCAGGCGATCAGATCAATCCCTCTGGTATAGGCCTCAAAGCAGAATCCACCGGCTATTCCGATTGCCCCCATTGCTATCCTCTTCCACGTTCGTACACGCTGGCCAGCGATGATCTTGGCGGCGCCACGGGCTGCCCTGTAGGTCTTGACTGCGCCACGCCAAACACCCACAGCGTAACCGGCCGGAGTGGCAGAGGCCGCACACCCGGCCAGGGTAAGCAGGAAGGCCGTATTCTCCCCCTCGCACCCGGTGGCGACCGCTCTCGTCAAAGGACCGCGTACGAAACATTCGGTCGGCCACGCGGTAAGTGGAAGGTCCATGCTCAACCCAGCCCATCCAGAGTTGAGGCTGGCATCCCGCGGAAGGTGGGAACCCGGGTTTCGAGAACGTCCGTTCGTCGTGGACTCCCGACAAGATCCTCGTCGGCCACGGGGACGCGGTTGTCAACCGTCTCGGCGGTCGGAACCGCGAAGACGGGCGACGGGGCCGCCACCACCATGCCGAGCGCCAGCACGCACACACCATCCTGGGTGAGAAGTGATTCCCCCCGGGAGGCGGTTTCCCCCCGGGAGAATGTGAAAATGATCAACGCCTTTTGGGGTCGGTGTCAAGTCCGAAGCGTTCCGGGCCCCCGGAAACCCGTGCCCCACATCCATATGCGCTACCGGGCCCGTCCATTTCGGGACCGGGCCGGAGGAACGCGAGAGCGTTCGCGTCAGTTCACGTTGGTTGGACGCCCCATTTGGGCGCAATGGCGCGGACGGCCCTTTCCGGCCCCTGCGCGGGCCGGCCCGGGCGCTCACCGGATGAAGATGGTGCGCGCGCAACCCCACTCGCGCTTTTCGTTGGTCCGCGGTGCGCCCCGCTCGTCGATTCCGGTCGATGGAATGCGGGAGCCCGGATTCAGCTTGCCGGAATGATCTCCCGGGCTTCCACGAAATTAACGTCCAAGGCATCATACGCAACGCCCCACAAGAGATGCCCTCGATACGCCAGCGGGAAGAAGTAGTCGGGCAACAACACGCCGCTCAGAGTATCGTCCTGATCGCTTCCCCGCATGACGGGATACCAGACGCGCACGGTGTCCGTCTCCTCGTTCCCGGCAGTCCTCAACCAAACCTCGCCATTCCCGGTTGCAGAGATGACATCCACCGCAGGGTAATGCTCCGGCACGAAGAGTGCTTCCTGCAAACTGCGCCGGGCGCGATCCAGCGATACGTCAGGCCATGTGGCCGCAACTTCTCGCGATTCCGCGTCCAGGAATCTCCTGACGGCGGCGGGTTCAATGCGAACCGGAGGAAACTGGACATTGCGCGTCCACACCGTGTCGCCGTCGATCGACACCTCTGTGAGGTAAACCTGTCCCGGAGCGAGCCCTCTTCTCCTCGCAATCACCACGCTACCGGTCTCGGGGTCGAAGACTGTCAGGTCCGAATCCCCGTAGGGCTGGACAGAATGGTATCCGCCCACATCTCCTTCGTAGGGCCGGATGCTCAGTCCCCCGTTCCGATCGTCGACTTGCAACAGCGTCCGCACATCCCAGCCGGAATCCGTCTCGGTCACGATCAATAGTGGGTACTCCCATGTTGGATCATCGCCATGCCAACCGGCTGTGACACTGGCGGGTGTCTGCGGAAACGCCACGATCTCTCCCTGGCGGGTCCGGCCCATGGGCACCAACCGAAAGCCTCGGTAGCTTGTGGCGGCGGGCAACTGATGGACACCGGTTACTTCCCCTGCCGACGAGAACGAGGTGAATCTCGAACCGTCCATCACTTGGAAGCCGTCGTCCAATGGAACCACTGCTCCGGGATCGCGGAAGTCCCCCGGACCGTCGCCCCGTCGGCCAACCGTGTTGAGCAACGTGCCCTCCGGTGTCCATATCGTAATCTCAGCGTTCAGCCGGTCAATCACGTAAATGCGCTTTCCGTCCCGGGACACGGCGACGTTCGCAATCCAGCCGAATGGCGTCTGGCCCTCCGCTTGATCGCCGATTCTGTGCTCGACTGCCGTGACGAGGTAGTCTTGTCCGTATTCCGGCCCGTATTCCCGCGCGTCGCAGGCCGCCAGGATGGACCCGCAGCACAGCGAAAGAAGAAGGGTCGCTCGCGGAAGACTAGCCACCAGCCAGAATCACTCTTGATCGGTGGCCGACGTTGGCGGTTGCCAAACGAGCGACCGCTGCGCCACCGCACTTCTGCCTCAAGACCAACTCATTCCCGGCGACCCCGATGTAATAGCGGCCGTCGCTCGGGAGCATCTCGCCGCTTGCGAATGCGTCCAGGGCTGCATCGGTCTCGTCGATGCTCGCGAAAGTCTCCTCGCAAAGTTCCCCTCGGTCGATGCAGCGTCCGCAGGGGCGGCCCTTCCTGTACCCGCCCTGACGGCAGTTCGATGACCCCACTTCGGTGGCAGCGCATGTCCTGTACTCACCCCCAATGTGGCACTTGGCCCGTGCGCACCCCCAGCATTCATCTTCCTCTTGCGGCAAGGGCACTCGGACCGTCACCGCCCCATCCGGTCCCGCAGCGGTTCCGGACACTGCACTGCGTGTACTCGGGGAGGCGAATGCGCGAACCCCGAGATCCAGAAAGGGAGGTCGCGCGAGACTCCTGACGGCATCCTCGCCGGCCACGGGGACGGGGTTGTCAACCGTCTCGGCGGTCGGAACCGCGAAGACCGGCGACGGGGCCGCCACCACCATGCCGAGCGCCAGCACGCACACACCCTCCTGGGTGAGAAGTGAATCCCCCGGGAGGCGGTTTCCCCCCGGGAGAATGTGAAAATGATCAACGCCTTTTGGGGTCGGTGTCAAGTCCGAAGCGTTCCAGGGCCCCGGAAACCCGTTCCCCCACATCCATTTCGGCTACAGGGTCCGTCCATTTCGGGACCAGGCCGGAGGAATTCGAGAGCGTTCGCGTCAGTTCACGTTGGTTGGACGCCCCATTTGGGCGCAATGGCGCGGACGGCCCTTTCCGGCCCCTGCGCGGGCCGGCCCAGGCGCTCGCCGGATGAAGATGGTGCGCGCGCAACCCCACTCGCGCTTCTCGTTGGTCCGCGGTGCGCCCCGCTCGTCGATTCCGGTCGCCGCAAGAATGGCCGGTTGGCCCGGGGTCGCGAAAGCGCGTCCCTGGAGATTGCGCCTCCCGCCGGTTAGATTGGCCGTCATGAATGGTCCCCTCCGGTGCTGGTGCGCCATCGTGCTCCTGGTGGCTTGCACAGCCGATTCGGGCTCCCGGGACGGAACCGAATCCTCCCCTTCCGCCGAACCCGCGCCTTCCGCTGCGCCTCCCGCCGCGGTCGCTCCCGATTCGTCGCCGACTCCCGATTCCGCCGCGTCGATCGCCGGCTCCGCGTCCACCGTGGATTCCGTGGCCCCCGCCCCCGCCCCTCCCACTCCCGAGGAGATCGCGCGGGAGCTGGATCGCTCCTTCCACTTCGCCCGCCCCGATGCGGTGCGCGGTCTCTACCTGAACGCCTGGTCGGCGGGGTCGCGCAGGCGGATCGCGGCGCTCTCCGAGCTTGCCCGGCGGACCGAAGTCAATGCCTTCGTGGTGGACATCAAGGATGCGACCGGCTACCTGAGTCATCCCAGCGAGATCCCCCTGGCGCGCGATATCGGCGCCACCGGCGAGATCCGAGTCCCCAATCTGCGGCTTCTGCTGGCCCGGCTGGAGGAGGCCGGCGTCTATCCGATCGCCCGCATCGTGATCGTGAAGGATCCGCTGCTTGCGGCGGCGCGGCCCGATCTGGCGGTTCAGGACACCGCGGGGGGGGCCTGGATCGACGACCAGGGAATGGTCTGGCTGAACGCCTACCACCGCGACGTCTGGGACTACCACATCGCGATCGCGCGCGAGGTTGCCGAGATCGGCTTTCCCGAGATCCAGTGGGACTACGTTCGCTTTCCCGATGCGCCCCGCTCCGCCATGCGTCGCGCCTGGTTTCCGGGCGGCGTGGGCCGGCCGCGCCAGGACGCCATCCGCGAATTCCTGGCCTACAGCCGCGAGCGGCTCGACGATCTGAATGTGCAGGTCACCGCCGACGTCTTTGGCGTCACCACCTCCGCTTCCGGCGACGTCGGGATCGGGCAGGTGTGGGAATCGTTCATCGACGTGGTGGATGTGGCGCTGCCGATGGTCTATCCGAGCCACTACTGGCGGGGAAGCTTCGGCTACGAGGAGCCCAATGCGCACCCCTACGAGATCGTGCGCGAGGCGCTGGAGCACGGATTGCGACGTTCGGCCCGGGTGCCGAATGCGGGCGCGACGAGGCCCTGGCTTCAGGACTTTACCCTGGGGCCGCCCCGCTACGAGGCGCCGGAGGTGCGCGCGCAGATTCAGGCCACCTACGATGTGGGGATCGACGAGTGGATTCTGTGGAATCCGGGGAGCCGCTACACGGAGGAGGCGCTGGAGCCGGTGGGAGGATTCGCGGAGGAACCGATGGTGCGGATCGCCGATCAGGTGATTCCCGTTTCGCGGCGCTTCGAGCTCTACGACACGACCGCGGCGGTGGTCGAACCGGAAGCGGTTGGCGATTCGATCGCGGGCGATTCGATCGCGGGGGATTCGGTCCCGGGGGACTCGATCCGGACCGATACGATTCCCGGGCGCGCCGTCAGGTCGCGGAAGCCTCCGTCGGCCTGACAGCCACCACCGCGATTCGCCGCCGCAGCAACGGAACCCAGCGCTGCAAGGCCCTCTCGACCGTCCGCAACCCCGGCAGATGCGATTCCGCGTAACCGGCCCGGGCGATGCGGAAACCGGCGCGGCCCAGAATCCCCGTCAGGCGCGGCAGTGACTTGTAGTCCACATGACTCTCGTCGCGCCTGAGGACGATGTTGCGGTTCTTCAGCACCTCGAGGATGTGGCTGCGGCAGGGAGTCCACACCGCGAAACGGCCGCCGGGCCTCAGCAGGCGAAGGGCCTCCGCCGCCACCGCCTCGGAGTCTTCCGGGTAGAGGTGCTCGAAGAGGTCGGCCGCCACCACGAGATCGAAGGAGGCCGGTGCGAGCCCGGTTCCGGTCGCGTCGCCCACGCGGAAGGAAAGGTTGGCCGGACGCCGGTCGCTCCCCGGGTCGGTCCCGTCGCCGATGGCGTCGAGCCGGTCATTGCAGCTTGCCACCGCGCGTTCGGCAAAGTCCAGTCCCACCACCTCGCGCACATGGGAGGCAAGCGCGAAGCTGATCGTTCCCCAGCCGCAACCCAGGTCCAGGGCGCGGTCGGTCGGCAAGGGATCGCAGAGCTCGAGCACCTTTGCGGTCCGGTAGCGCTGAAAGGTGCTGTCGAAGTCGCGCAGATGCGCGGG
Organism: Gemmatimonadota bacterium; assembly: GCA_022822325.1. GTDB lineage: Bacteria > Gemmatimonadota > Gemmatimonadetes > Longimicrobiales > Gaopeijiaceae > Bin94. The sequence continues at coordinate 127,877 of JAJEBW010000036.1, forward strand.
AGCGTCGAAGTAGGCGGAGCGATCGTACCAGTCGCTGTCGATCCGCTCCGGAGGGGACGGTTTCGCCGGCAAGGGAGGTCGGCGACGAAGGGGTCGCGGCGAGGAGGCCGCTAACCGCAGGCCACTACCAGGAGGACTTGCGCACCCCCGGGATCAGGCCATGCAGCGCCATCTCGCGCAGAGCGATCCGGGAGAGCCCGAACTTTCGGATAAAGGCGCGCGGACGCCCGGTCATCTGGCAGCGGTTGCGGTACCGAACCGCCGCCGAATCGCGCGGCAACGCCTGAAGCTGCGCCATCGCCTCGGCCTTCTCCATCGGTCCGGCATCGGCGCTCTTCACGATCGCAACCAGCTTCGCGCGCTTCTCGGCGTACTTCGCGATCAGCTTCGCGCGCCGGTCGTTCTTCTCCAGCTTGCCCTTCTTGGCCATGCGGCGGTCTCTCGGTGTCGGTGTTGCTCGGTCCGGGTACTGCTCGGTCGGGAAAAATCAGGCCGTGAATGATTGCAGGAAGGGGCGGGGAAATCAAGGGGGTGGATTTTCGGCTGGCCGCACCCGAGGGACGCCAACCGCTGTCGACGTCGGGGCTGGATCCGAGTCCGATGTGGCGACCGGAGAGCCCGCGCGGACCAGGCGGACCCCCCGGCGTGGGATTGGCTGTGCCTACCTGTCGTCCTGTTCGGAACCGGATTCAGCGGCGACGCCCTCGTCCAGAAGCGTCGCGTACACTTCCGCCGGCGCGCGGTCGGCGAAGCGCGGCGAGCACGGCACGCGGAAGACCTCCGCACGCTCCGCCGCGTTCCAGGGCCCGGACAGGAGCCGGCCGGGGTTGCCTCTGCTCGGGTTCTCCAAACGCACCCCCCCGGCCCCTGCGCGGGCCGGCCCGGGTGGCGGCCGTCATGAGGCGGCGCGCGCGCAACCCCCCTTCTGTTCAGCGGTTGTTCCTGTCCCTCGGCAGCAGGTCCGTCGTGGAAGACCGGCTGGCTGCCCCTCTATCCCACCCCCACCGTCACCCCGATCCTGACCGTCACCAGGTTGCCGTCGCTCACGATCGGGTCGGTGCGCCAATGACCGTCGCGCCACCGTTGGTTGCTGCGGCCCCGTCTCGGGTCGATCCGCAGCGGGGCGTGGTCCGAGGTGAGGTATTCGGTCAGGCCGTTGTACTGGTAGGAGGCGGACACGTCGATGTGGAGCGGGTTGTTGGATTGGTGCACGAGGACGGTGATTCCGCCGCCGCCGCCCATGGCGAGGTTGGTGTGACTGAAGTTGATGGACGATGCGAAGGGCTCCGACTGGCGCTCGCCGGTCGCGCTGGTCTCGGTGAAGAAGTAGGAGAAGCCGACGGTGCCGAAGACGTAGGGGCGCACGGAGCCGGTGGCCAGGTAGATCTGGGGACCGAATCCGGCGGACAGGATGGAGTTGTTGGTCTGGACCTCGACGTCGACGGGGATGGTGGGGCTGAGGCGGGTCCAGTATTCGTCGACGCCGTAGATCACCAGGGTGCCCTCGGCGCGCAGCGCGACCCAGGGTTGGTCGCCGACGAAGAATGCGCCGCCCAGGCCGAATCCGCCCCCCCAGTCGACGTGGGTGTGGAACTCGCCGACCGGAAGCGCGACCTCGCCGAATGCGAAGAACTCGCCCTTGGGGTCGGGGCCGCCGATCTCTCCGAACTGGGCGGCTGCCCCGGCTGGAGCGAAGAGCGTTCCCAGCGCCAACGCCGCCGCGAGGAATCCGAGGCCTTCGCCGCTCCCGCCGCCGGCCCGCCCGCGATGATCCCGCCCGCATGCCGCCCGTCTGCCTGTCGCTGTCGCCCGTCTCATTCGCTTACGCTCCTCCCCTGGTCGCGTTGCCGCCGGTCCAGAACTTCGCCGGGCAGGGCGCCCGTCGGCTGGCCGCCGTCCACCGTGAAGCGACCGTTCACGATGACATATTCGATACCAGTGGGATACAGGTCTGGTTCCATGATCGTCGCCGGCGACGTGATTCCGTCGTAGTCGAAGACGACCAGATCGGCGGCGTAGCCCTCGCGCAGGAGACCGCGGTCGTCGAACCCGATGATCTGCCCAGGGAGCCCCGTGGACGACCGAATCGCGAAGGGCAGCGAGATTGCGCCGCGTTCCTTGACATAGTGGGAAATCTTGCGCACGAAGGCGCCGTAGGAGCGCGGATGCTGCCCCGGCCGCGTCTGGAGCGAGACCGAACCGTCGGTCGAGGTCGCGGTGAACTCCTGCCTCATGTAGTTCTCGACGTCGAAGCGGTGGCCGGCGACGGGACGGAAGCGCACGCCCGCAGGCCCGAGCCGGGTCGATTCCAGCGCAAAGTGCACGAGTTGCTCGAAGGGCGACCGCTCCGCCCCGGCCGCGATCTCGGCCAGGCTGCGCCCCACCGTCTCGGGGAAGTCGGGGGCGGAGACGACGATGTGCCGGTCCGCGCCCCCCTGGAGGCGCAGAATGTACTCGGTGTCGCGCCGGAGCTCGCGCGCGACGGCGGGATCGGCCAGGTTGGCGCGCAGGTTGCTCTTCGGGTCGCCCATCAGATCGCGGTCGCGCCACAGCGGCGAATCGAGGCCGCCGGAGCGATCGGCGCCGGGCGGCGCATAGCCCCAGTCGGGGATCACGTCGACCGGACCGCCGCCGAACGTCTCGTACGGATACTGGTCGAGATAGACGTCCACCCCCTCGCGCCGCGCCGCCTCGATCATCAGGATGTCGGTCGTGGAATGACCCCAGGTGTCGGTTCCCTTCGCCTTGATGTGGGTTCCGACCACGCGAATCCCCGCCGCGCGCCCGATCTCGATCGTCTCGCGCATGCCATCGGCGCCGGTCAGCGGCTGGCTGTCCACAATCGATGGAACCTGCCAGAGCGGAAGCGGCGACTGGCTGCGCTGGTGCGCATAGTAGAAGCCGTCGAATGGCGCAACCTTCTTCGCCAGCGCGATCAGCTCCTCCGTCGTGCTGAAGCGTCCGGGCCGGTATTCGGGACCGGCGCCGAGTCCCCATGCTCCGGCCTCCATTCCGGCGCGCACGAGTTCGGCCATCTCCCGGATCTCGGCGTCCGTGGCGGGACGTTCGTAGTCGCTTCCCATCACCAGCCCCCGCACCGTCCCATGACCCACCATCGGCACCACATTCGTCGCCACGCCGGGCTCTCGGTAGGCCGCCATCTCGTCGCCCATCGGCCAGAGCGGGTTGCGGCCATCGGGGCCGAAGACCGAGGTCGTGATCCCCTGCATGACCAGGTTGTGCGCGCGGCGCGCGTCGATGTTCTCGGACGAGAAGGCGCGGTCGGCGTGGGAGTGCATGTCGATGAAACCGGGAACGACGTGCTTGCCGGTGGCGTCGATGATGCGGTCGGCGGTGGCGCCGGGGAGCTTGCCGATTCGGACGATCCGGTCGCCGTCGATGCCGACGTCGGCGCTGAAGGCGGGGCTGCCGGAGCCGTCCAGAACGCGGCCGCCCCGAATGAGGAGGTCGAAGTGCTGGGCGGAGGCGGGGTTGGGGAAGAGCGCGGCGGCGAGGAGAAGGAGGGCCGGGGCCAGGGCCGGAAGGGAAGCGATCGGGGCGTTGCGGCGGGCGGACGCGAAGGAATCGCGGGGGATCGTCGGGCGCATGGCGGTCCTGCCAGAGCACGGGTGCGGGATAGCGGGCGATGGTTTCGTCCGGCGTTACGATTGTGAGGCCCTTCAGTATGGCTTGGCAAACCAGCCCGCGGTCGAAGGGATCGCTGTGCAACGGGGGGAGCAGCGCGTCGTGCACCGCGTCCCGCTCGTCGAAGGGCAGCGGCTTAGGACGAAGCCAGCGGGGGCGGGCATCGACGTAGCGAACCGGCGGCATCGGCAGGGACAATCGGCCGATCCGGTGCTTGACTGCAATCTCTCATGCCGAGAGCGCGCTCAGGTAGACGGTGTTCCCGGGATCGCGGCGGGAGGCGATGGCCGCCGGCGAGAGCCGGGAATCGGTCGCGGCCAGCCAGAGAAAGGTGCAGGTGTCGAGAAGCAGCTTCACCTGTCGGACTCGTCGCCCGCAGGATCGGCATCGGGATTGGAATCGTGCGCGCGAGCCTCGGAACCCGCTGTCGCAAACGGAACCAGGGGATCATATGCCCGACTCGTCAAGGGTTGCGGCCCCGTCGGGCTCCGGCGCACGCGGGCTCGGGGCGCCACCGGTCCCCACCCGATCCAGCGCCCACCGCGCGTGTTCCCGCACCAGCTCCGAATGGTCGCGGGCGGCGCGTTCCAGCACCGGGGCCGCTTCGGCCGATCCCCAGTTCCCCAGCGCCACGCAGACGTTGCGGAGAAGTCCGTTGCGGCGGGCGCGCGACACCGGCGAATCCCGGAACTCGCGCTGGAATCCCTTCCCCGAGATCGCGAGCAGCCGGGTGGCCAGGTCGATCAGCGAGGCGCCCTCCAGACCTGGGCGGGGCGCGTACGCGGACTCGGTGGCGGGTACGGCGAACTTCTCGTTCCAGGGGCAGACCTCCTGGCAGATGTCGCAGCCGAAGACGCGATTGCCGATCGCGGGTCGCAGCTCGCGCGGAATCGCCCCCTTGAGCTCGATCGTCAGATACGAAATGCACCGTGTGGCGTCCATGACGGGGGCGCCGTTCTCGTCGCGGCCCAGGAGCGCGCCGGTCGGGCAGGCATCCAGACAGCGCCGGCAGTTCCCGCAGTGGTCCGTGGCGAAGGGGTTCGAGGGCGACAGCGGCAGATCGGTGAGGAGCGCACCCAGAAAGAAGTACGAACCGCGGCGCGGATGGATGAGCATGGTGTTCTTGCCGAACCAGCCCAGACCCGCGCGCATGGCCAACTCCCGTTCCAGGATCGGGCCCGTGTCGACGTAGGCGCGGGAGCGGAAGGGGCGTCCCGCGAGACTCTCCAGGCGGCGCGCGAGCTCTTCCAGCCGGTCGCGGAGGACGTGGTGGTAATCGCGGCCGCGGGCGTAGCGGGCGAAGATGGCGCGGGAAGGGTGGCCGGGTGGGGTGGCGGGTTGTCCGTCGCCGTAGGATTGCGCCACCACGAGCGCGCTGTGGAAGCCGGGAAGGGTGCGGCCCAGATCTTCGCGCCGGCTGATCGCGTCGGGGCGCGCGAGGTAGGCCATCTCGCCGTGGAGCCGGGCCTTAAGCCAGCGCCGAAAGTGGGGCATGTGGCCGCTCGCGCCGGCGGTGACCACTCCGGCCATCGTCAGGCCGAGCTCGCGGGCGGCGGCCAGGGCACGGTCGGTGAGGTTGGGATCATTCGGGGCGGACCCTGCAGGAATCTCTCGCGATGCGGGCAAGTCCCGGCCATGCGGCGTCGTTGCAGCCAACGGCAAGGCCACGCGCTGCGACGCTACCGCCGCCACGCCGCCGCGTCGGGGACGCCGCGACTGAAGAGGATCTCCAGGCTTGGCCGGTCGGAGCCGCCGGGCAACGCATCCGCCTGAATCCGGGGATCGCCCGCCAGCCCCCGCAGAATGCCGCGAACCTGTCCGTTGCGGGAAGCGAGGAGGATCGCCGCCGCATCATCTCCGTTCTCGCTCACTGTGGCCGACCCGCCCGGACCGGAGAGCCGGATCGTGGCGAGCGCGCCTTCCCACTCCGGCTGCACCGGAAGGACGAAGGCAAACGACCCGACCCCCTCCCCATCCGCCACCGCCGCGATTTCGAAGGTCAGCGAAAAGAGCGCCCTTCCCGCCGCGTCCAGTCCTTCGAGACGGTAATCGACGCCCGCGGGAGGCAGTCGCGGCGGCGCGTTCACAACGAAGGCCGACTCCAGGAATGGTGCGCCATCGGTGTCGACGCCGCCCCACAGCAGCAAAGACTTCGCGGGACGCGCCAACGCCATATCGGGGCCCTCGGTTCGCAACCTGTAGTGCAATGCCGTCGAGAACCCGTATTCGCTGATCCAGTGCGGATCGCAGTAGGACATCAGATCCGAGGTGAAGGCGTCCACCAGCGCACCGCCGTCGCGGAAGTCGTAGCCGGGCGCGCCGATGCTTCCGTCGATCTGCGGGAATTCGGGATCGATGGCGTTCGGACTGCCGCAGGGGGCATGACCCAGGTTCATGTTGTGTCCGAGTTCGTGAACGATTACCGATGCGTCCGGTCTGGAAAAGCTCACTCTGCCTGGTTGGTACCCGAGCCCCGCAACGCCGGTGCCCTCTCCCGCCATCATTCCCATGTAGTGCCCGTTGGCGCCTTCCAGCGCGCGGATCGCCTCGGTCTGGTAGAAGAGTCGCCAAGCGTTGTTGGTGGAGCTCAGTACCGGTTCGTGGGCGGTCACCCCGAGCTCCTTCACCGGCAGGAGCGTCCGGGCGTCCCACAGCAGTTCGTGACCTTCCGGATCCGCGGCCATCGCGCGCACAATGCCGATGATCGTGGAGTCGGGATCCTCGGTCCAGAGGAAGGGAACCAGGGTGAGGTCCAGGGTCGGCATCTCCACCACCTCCGCGGCGAGACTGCCTGTCATCGGGATGCGCCGGCCCACCCCCAGCGACGGATCCAGCGTTCCCTCCGGGTCCACCTCGATCGCCATTTCCAGACCGGGCTGAATCACGCTTCCGGGGATCGCCGCGTTGACCGAGTTTTCCAGCGACGACTCCTCGACTCGGGTCGGGATCGGCCCGCTGCGACCGGCGATCTCCGCGCTGTACACTTCGCGCCCGTCCACGAAGAAGGTTGCCCTCACCGGCGGCAAGCGCTCGCGATTCACCTTCCACGCCGTCGGGAAGACGCGCAGCAACGCCTCCTCCCCGGCAACCAGGGGAACGGGAAACTGTCGCGACTGCACCGCCTGGGTGAGGTAGGCCCTGGCGCGTCCGTCGCAGAGCGCGATCCGTCCACCGTCGCCGATCCGATTGAGCCACCTCCTCATTTCAGGTTGGTCGGCCATGCAAAACCCGGTGCCCGCCACGTCCAGCTCCCGGAGATCTCGAAGTTGGGTCAGGGAAGGGGGAAGCGGTCCGCCGAGGCCGCCGTTCAGCGACAGGTCGAGGGTCCTCAGGTCGGCAAGATCGCCGACTTCCGGGGGCAGGGAACCGGTCAGTTCGTTGTCGTCGAGCCTGAGGCGCCGAAGGGTTCCGAGTGTCCACGTCTCCACCGGAATCGGTCCGGCCAGTCTGTTTTCGCTCAGCAGGAGGGTTTGCAGTTTGGGGAGCGCTCCAAGTTCCGGCGGAATGGGCCCGGCGAGGGCGTTGCGGCCGGCGTCCAGGTACGTCAGGTTGGCGAGCCCCGTCAACTCCGGCGGGATCGGCCCCGTCAGGCCGTTTTCCGCAAGCGTGATCAGATCGAGATTCGCGAGGCGCCCCAGCTCCGGCGGAATCGATCCGGTCAGACGGTTTCTGTAGAGCTGGAGGGAAATCAGTGCACCCAGCTTCCCCAACTCAGGCGGGATCGGCCCATCCAGCCGGTTGTCGGCAAGATCCAGGTCTTGCAAGACGGAAAGGTCTCCGAGAGCCGCGGGGATGCGGCCGGCGAGTCTGTTTCCGGCGAGGGTCAGGTAGTTGAGCGCGCCAAGGCCGCCGAGGTCCAGGGGAATGGATCCCGACAAGTCATTCACTGACAGGTCCAGGCGCCTCAGGGCGGCCAGAAGGCCGAGCTGGCGAGGGATCTGCCCGGTCAGCTTGTTTGAGCCGAGATTCAGCGTCGCGAGCGATTCGAGCGACCCGAGTTGCGGAGGGATCGTGCCGGTGATCCGGTTGTCGTTGAGATCCAGGCGCTCGAGTTCCGCAAGATTGCCGAGTCCCGGCGGAATGGCGCCCGTCAGGCGATTCGACCCCAACACGAGCCGCTCCAGTGTGGACAGTTCGCCGAGCTCCGGGGGGAGCGCCCCCGAGAGTCCGTTGTCGGGCAGGTTGATTTGCGTAACCCGGCCCTCCCCGTCGACCGATACTCCGAACCAGTCGTCCAGCGGCGCATCCGTCAGCCAGTTCTCCCTGCTTGTCCAATTCTCTCCGTCGGTGGCCTCGTGCAGCGCGACCAGAATGTCCCGATCCGACAAAGCCGGACAATCGTTTCGATCTCCCGTGCGCATGGGAATGGCGTCCAGCCATGCACTGAAGGATTCGCCGCGGGGTACGCACAAGTCCGTGTCGGCGTATTCGAGCTCTTCAAGCTGAAGGCCGGCCAGGGATCGCGGAATGGGCCCCGACAAGTCGTTCTCGCCGATCCGCAACACGGTCAGGCGGTCGAGCGACAAACCGAGACCGGACGGCAGGCTGCCGGCGAGTGCGTTGTCGCGCAGGTCGATCTGCAACACCTTCCCCACCGAATCCGCAACGACGCCGTGCCACCCTTCCAGCGCCGGGCCCGCGAGCCATCCCCGGCGATCGGTCCAGTCGCGCCCATTGGCGGATTCAAACAACGCCGTCAGGCCCGCCACGTCGGTTTCGTTGCAGAGCGGATGGTCCGTGTGGGTCTCCATCCAGGCGGCGAAGGCCGCGACGCCCGGTACGCAGATCCCATCGGTACCTTCAATGTACACGGTGCTCAACCGGTTCAGTCGCGTCAGGCTTTGCGGCAAGGGACCGCTGAGCGAAGTTTCGGACAGGGACAGGTACGACAGCTTCCGGAGTTGGCCGAAGGTCGCGGGAACCTGCCCTGTCAAGAGATTGTTGTGGACCCAAAGGACATCGAGATTGCGAAGGCGACCGAGTTCGGGCGGAAGCGGCCCCGTCAGGAGATTGTGATCAAGAAACAGCGTCTCCAGCCTGACCATATTGCCAAGCTCCGGCGGGATGGCGCCCGTCAGTTTGTTGCTCCGAAGGTCCAGCATCCGCGCGTTGCGCAGTCGTCCCAACTCCGGCGGAATCGAATCGGCAAGGTTGTTGCCACCGAGTTCAAGGTAGTCCAGCCTGCGAAGCTGGCCGAGTTGCGAAGGGATTGCGCCCTCCAGACGATTCCGGCTCAGATTGAGGCTCACCAGGTTGCGCAGTCGCCCCAGCGCGGACGGGATTGATCCAGCAAGGTTGTTGCGGTCGAGCCAAAGCGTCTTCAGGTTGGCCAGACGGCCGAGCTCGGGCGGAAGCGAACCCGTCAGGGCGTTGTTGGCGAGCAGCAGGATTTCCAGCTTCGACAGGTTGCCGAGTTCCGGCGGAATGGCTCCCGTCAGGGCGTTGTCTGCGAGATCGAGCACCGTCAGCTCGGCGAGCCCGCCGAGTTCCGGTGGAATGGCTCCGGTAAGGCTGTTGCGCTGGAGGTACAGCTCCTCCAGGCCGACAAGTTGTCCCAGCTCCGGCGGGACCGCGCCCCTGAGGTTGTTTGCAAACAGATTCAGTTCGGTGAGTCTGGTGAGCCAGACGAGTTCGGGTGGGATGCGCCCCACGAGGTTGTTTGTCGGAAGAACGAGACGGGTGACGCGCCCGTCGCGATCGGTCGAGACGCCCTCCCAGGAGCGCAGCGGAGCGCCGCCGAGCCAGTTCTTGCGGTCAACCCAATTTGGTCCGTCCGTTGCCTCGTATAGCGCAATCAGCGCTTCCCTCTCGGGGTTGGCCGGAACCGTGACGACGAAACTTTGGGAGGTGGAAAGATCGCCCGGATCCTGTGCGACGATCGTGATTTCGGCTTTGCCCGTCCCGGAAACCGCGATCGCGGCCATGGCGCCGGAGATGGAGGCCGAGGCGACGGCGTCGTCGGAGCTGTACGCCGCGAAGCCCAGAGAGTCGCCGTCCGGGTCGCGAAAGTGGTCCAGCAAATCGATGGAGATGGACTGGTCGAGCAGCAGCGGTTGTCGTGGGATCGGCCTGATGACCACCGGTTGGCGGTTCGGCGCGACAGCCGCGTATCCCGCCCGGGCCGGAACCGGGAGTTGACCTTCGGGCTCCAGGGTGGGCTGCACGGCGTCTTCCGCGCAGGCGGCCGGCCAAAACGCCAGGAGCGCCGCCGCGGCAACCAGCCAACCGATCGACCAGGGCTGTTCCCTTGCCGGGCCGGCGATTCCGGATCGAGACAGACGATTCCATTGCATTGGTCGGTGATCTTCCGCTGCCAGTTGTGAAATCGACTGTCCCGGGCCGCTGCGCGTCGGCAACTCCGCCATCCGGCATTCAGGGATTCGGCAGGCCCAAGTATGTCTTCCCGCATTTGGGCGCGCAACCGCGAAACCCGTGGGAAATGGCCGCCCCGCGTTTCCGACAACCGGCAATCGCCGGCAAAACCCGCGCTACCGGTGCCCGCTCCATTCCGCCGGACGAAAAACAAATGTTTGCGCCGCCGTTTCCGGGTGACCGTCACGCGCGACCGGGTTATCCTTTATCGCATGACCCTCGCTCACGCCACCCCCGCCTTCCACCCGCACGGTGCGCCGTCCCGCCTCGAGCGCACCCTCGCTCACGCCCGCAGCGCCTTCCCCATCCTCGCGCGCCGCAACTACCTCAACTCCTGCTCGCTCGGGGCGCTCTCCAACCGGGCGGAGGAACGGCTGGGCGACTTCACCGCGCTCTGGCACGAACTTGGCGCGGCGGCGTGGTACGAGCACTGGTGGGCATCGCTCAGCGATCTGCGCTGCCGCATCGAGGCGCTCTTCGCGGCCCCGGACGGCACGGTCGCGCTCATGCCCTCGACCTCCGCCTGCCTGGCCAGCGTCACCTCCAGCCTGGACTGGAAGCGGCGCAACCGCATCGTCACGACCGAGCTGGACTTCCCCACTCTTCTCTACCAGTGGAAGGTCCGCCCCGACGTTGAGATGGTCGTCCTGGAGAGCCCCGACGGCGTTCACATCGATCCGCAGCAGTTTGCGGACGCGGTGGACGAGCGCACCCTCGCAATCGCGACGAGCCATGTCTTCTTCACCACCGGCGCGATTCAGGATCTGGCGGCCATTGCCGGGATCGCGCGGCGGGCGGGCGCCTACAGCCTGATCGACGGCTATCAGGGGGCGGGCCAGGTACCGGTCGATCTTCCCGCGACCGGCGTCGATTTCTACACCTCGGGACCGCTCAAGTGGCTCTGCGGAGGACCCGGTCTCGCCTACCTCTATGTCCGCGACGAGCTGATCCCCCAACTGGAACCGACCGTCACGAGCTGGTTCGCCACCGAGGACCAGTTTCACTTCAACCCCGGCGAGTTTCGCTACCACCGCGACGCGCGCCGTTTCGAGCTGGGGACGCCGGCGCTGGCGACCGTTCACACGGCGATTGGCGGGCAGGAGATCGTGGACGAGGTGGGGATGGCGGCAATTCGGGCGCAGAATGCGGCGCTGACCGAGCGGCTGGTCGGCCGGTTGGGGATGGCGGGATTTTCGCTGCGCGTGAGCGACCGGCCCGAGACGCGTTCGGCGATCGTCCTGGTGCGTCACGAGAGTCCGGGGGACGCGGTGGCGAGCCTGGCGGAACGCGGAATCATCGTCGACAGTCGGCCCGGCGTGGTGCGCGTCAGTCCACACTTCTACAATACCCTGGACGAGGTGGACGAGACGGTGGAAGCGCTGGCGGCAACGGTCTGAGCCCCGTGGGGCAACCCGCAGACAAGACGCCGCACGGCATCTGATCCACGAACGGCAGGTTGCGCCGGTTTCACGGAGCCCCTGCGTCATTTCCGGGGCGATGGATCCTTTCAGCGGTGGCTCCCGGCCCCTGCGCGGGCCGGCCCGGATGGCGGCAGCGCGGGGAAGGTGCGCGCGCAACCCACCTTCGGTCTTAAGTTCAAGTCCATCGCTTCGACTCCGTTGCTTCCCGTCCCCTCGATCCGTTCCGGAGGATGTCCCTTGATTCGCGCCCCCGCACTCGCCGCGCCGCCGCTTGCCGCGCCGATCCTCGTCACGCTGATCCTCGCCGCACCGGTTCCGCTCCCCGCCCAGACGCCGGAGCTTGTCCCGGGAACCCGCTACGATCCATCGATCCCCACCCTGGAGGAGGTCGCGGGACACGATTTCGGCGAGGTCGTCACGCCCGTCGCCGATGTGATTCGCTACATCGAGGCGCTGGCGGAGGCGGACCCGGATCGCACCCGGCTCCTTGAGTACGCGCGGAGCTGGGAAGGCCGGCCGCTCGTGGCGCTGGTGATTGGATCGCCGGATAGGATGGCGCGGCTCGACGAACTGAAGGCCGAGATTGCCCGCTTTGCCGATCCCCGCGGACTGACCGAGGCGGAGACGGAAGCGCTGATCGCGCGGCTGCCGGTCGTGACGGCGCTGATGCACGGAATTCACGGCAACGAGATCAGCGGAAGCGGAGCGGCGATGGCCGAGGCGTATCACCTGCTCGCGGCGCGGGGCAACGCCGACGTCGATCTGATCCTGGCGGAGTCGCTCGTTCTGATCGACCCGATGGAGAACCCCGACGGGCGCAACCGTTTCGTTTACCAGAACGAGTTCGCGCAGTCCCGCTGGCCCGACGAGGCTTCCTGGTCCGCCGAGCACGACGAGCCCTGGCCGGGAGGGCGCGGCAATCACTACCTCTTCGACCTGAACCGCGATCTCTTCATCCAGAGCCAACCCGAGACGCGCGGCAAAATCGATCTCTTCCTCGAGTTCCGGCCGCAGATCGTGGCGGACCTGCATGAGATGGGGGGCGACGCGACCTACTTCTTCCCCCCCACCGCCCCTCCCACCAACCCCTGGTTCGGCGACCGGCAGGTGGCGCAGATGGAGCTCTTCGGCGCGGCGATCGCAAAGCGGTTCGACGAACGCGGCTTCGCCTACTTCAACCGCGACGTCTACGACGCCTTCTATCCCGGCTATGTGGACATGTGGCCGATGGGACAGGGCGCGCTCGGCATGACCTTCGAACAGGCCAGCGCCCGGGCGCTCAGGCTGCGGCAGTCGGACGGCGATCTGTTGACCTACGGCGACGGCGTGCTGCACCACTTCACGGCGGCGATCGAGACGGCGCTCACGGCGGCGCGCAACCGCGAGTCGATCCTGCGGGACTACCTGGCCTTCCGGCGCGAGGGCGTGGAGAGGGGACGGCGCGGTCCGGCAGAGATCGTTCTGCATTCGGCTCACGATCCGGGGATGGCGGAGCGGCTGGCGATGATGCTCGCGGAGAATGGGGTCGAGGTCTTTCGCGCGTCCGGGCCGGTGACGGTGGATGGGCGCACCCTGGCGGCGCGGTCCAGCTTCGTCGTTCCCCTGGACCAGCCCATGCACAACTTCATTCGCAATCTGCTGGACGACCATGTGCCGATGCCGGAAGACTTTGTGCGACGGCAGATCGAGCGGCGCGCGAACCGGCAGTCGGACGAGATCTACGACCTGACCGCGTGGAGCCAGTCGCTGCTCTGGGATGTGGAGGCGATCGAGGTGGACGCGACCGGGGCGCGGGGGGAGGCGGTGGCGGGTCTGGCTGCCCTGGGGACCGAGCTGGCGGGGGATGGGATGGCGGAGGCGGCGGACCGCTTTTCACCCCTGCCCGAAGCGCGGGTGGGCTACCTGATCCCATGGGGCATCAGTGCAGCCGCGGCGGTGACCGAGGCGTTGCGGGAAGGGATCCGGGTGCGGGCGGCGGGCGCGGAGTTCGCCCTGGGCGGACGCGACTACGGGGTGGGGACGGCGATTGTGCGGGTGGCCGAAAACGGGCCCGATCTGCGTCGGCGACTGGGCGAGATTGCGGGTCGGCACGGCGCCGAGGTCGTGCCCATCGACGATGCCTTCGTCCGCGAGGGAATGTCGCTGGGAAGCAGCGACGTGCGCGGGCTGCGCGAGCCGCGGGTGCTGCTGGTGTACGACTCGCCGGGGCAGAGCTACTCCGTGGGGTGGGCGCGCTATGTGCTGGAACGCCGCTACGGTCAGCGCACGACGGTGGTACGGGCGTCGAGTCTGGGGCGCGCGCGGCTGGCGGACTACGATGTGGTCGTCTTCCCGAGCGGCAACTTCGGGTCGGCGGTGGGGAGCGGGCTCCAGGACCGGCTGGAGGGATGGATCCGCGACGGGGGCACGATGATCACGATGGCCGAGTCCTCGCGGTGGGCGGCGCGGGCGGGATTGCTGAACACGGGGACGGAGCGGCGGGGGGGCCGGACCGAGGGCGACGATCCTCCGGGCGACGACACCCCGGACCAGCCCATCGAGTATCTCGACGCGATCGTTCCCCCCGATGAATCCCCGGAGGGCGTGCCCGGCGCGATCCTGCGCACGGTCCTCGACACCGAGCACTGGCTGGCCGCCGGCACCGACGGCGAGATCGGCGTCCTCGTGGAGGGTTCGCGCATCTTCCGCCCCATCACCCTGGACCGGGGAACGAATGTCGCCCGTTACGCCGAACTCGACGACCTCGTCCTCGGCGGCATCGTCTGGGAGGAATCGCGGCCCCAACTCGCCAGCAAGGCCTACCTGATCCACCAGCCGATGGGCCGCGGCCAGCTTGTCGCCTTCGCGGAAGACCCAAACTACCGCGCCTACGCCGAAGCCACGCAGTTGCTGTTCATGAACGCGGTTCTGCTGGGGCCGGGGCGGTAGGGGGACGCAGCGATCGCGCACCTTTCCGCAAGCCGGGCGAAGCGCCGTATCCCGCGAGGGAACCTGCCGGGCTTGAGCCTCGTTGTCAGAAGATCGGCGGCGCCCGTCAACTCACCGGTCGCACCCTCTTCTTCAGCACGAACAGCCCTTCCTGCATGCTTGTGACGATCACCGTGCCGCTCGGGAAATAGGGGTAGTTGCTCCAGGCGCCGCCGAAGCCGGGGCCGTCCTGATAGGGAGAGGTGTCGAAGGCGCCGACCTCGCGCGGGTTTTCGGGATCGGAGATGTCGAGGATGTGCAGGCCGTAGCGGTAGTTGGCCTGGTAGACAAGGTCGCCCAGGATGTAGAGATTGTGGGCGCTGGCGGGCATCGATCCCATGAACTCCCTGGCCAACACCGGGTCTTCGAGATCGGCGAGGTCCCAGATCAGGGTCCGCGTCGTCTCCACATTGCCGGCCGCCACATCGGATTCGTCGTCCTGGTAGAAGTAGCGGTGGTCGGGGGTCAGCCAGCCCTGGTGGATGTAGGCCGGGTTCGGCGACGAGGCGGTGGCCACCTGAACCGTGTTTTCCTTGTCGGTCACGTCGGTGATCTCGAAGAGAGGGCCATTCGAGTTGAAGCAGAGTTCGCGGTCGCGGTAGCGCGCGTCCGGTCCCTGGTAGATGACGCACTGCGAGTCGTGAATGCCGTCGGACGATCCGCAACCCACGAAGACGGGATTCTTCGGATTCTGGACGTTGATCATGTGCAGGCCGCCGCCGCAGCCCTCCCCGCCGCCGCCGCTCCCCACCGCGTAGGCGAACCCGGTCTCCTCGTTGATGACGATGTTGTGCGAGCTGGCAATCTCCGTGTAGTGCACGTCGGGTTCGAAGAGCGCCGGCATGTCGCCGGGAGCGACGTCGCGCAGGCGGGCAAGATCGAAGACCTGCATGCCGTGATTGCCCGCGCCGTCCGCCACGATGAAGGCGTGGTCGCGGTAGGTCTTGATGTCGCGCCAGAGTTGGGACGGCGGGGTGTCCGGAGTCTTGGGGAGGTCGCCGACGAGCACGGGATTGGTCGGGTCGGTGATGTCGATGAAGGAGGTGCCGTCGTTGCGGCCCACGAGCGCGTACTCGCGGCCGGTCTGCGGATCGGTCCAGCCCCAGTTGTCGTTGGCGCGCACCCCGCGGGTCTGTCCCTCGGCCCGCAGCAGAGACGGGGGAATGTAGGCCAGCAGTTCGACCTCGTCGCAGTCGAAGGGACCGACGCGGCCCTCGGTGCAACGCCGTTCCTCGCCGACCATCGCGCCGAGCACGTCGGGTGCGCTCACCAGCATCTGGCCGCTCTCGCTCCAGCCGCCGCTGCCGCGACCGAAGAGGTGCACCGATCCCGCCTGGTGGTGCATTCCGGGGGCTCCGATCGCCACGGTCTCGCCATCCCCGGCGACCAGGCCACCGAAGCGATCCAGCTCTACGGTCTCTTCGCGGGGAAGCCGAATCCGGCGTGGCGAGGGAGGCAGCGAGCCGTCGTCCTGCGCCTCGTAGAGGAAGACCGAGCCGCGCTCGAAGCCGCGTGCGGTGGGCGCGCCTACCCAGATGTCGTCGCCCGCAAAGGCCAGGGCCGCGCCGAAGCGGTCGCCCTCCTCCGCGTCGGCAAAGGCGAGTGGTTCGCCGTCGGGAGTCCATTGCGCCCCACCCTCGTCCCAGGAGAACGCGTAGACCGCGCCGCGGCTTCCGTCGCTTCCGGGGGCGCCAACGAGAATCCTGTCCCCCGCCGCCGCGATGGCCGCCCCGAAGTTCGCGCTCGGCGAGGGGGCCGCTTCGAGGACGCCGCCCTCTTCCCATGCCCCATCCACAAGCCGGAAGCGATGGACGCGGCCGGCGTCTTCGCCGTCCTCGTCGCCGGAATCCCACCTGGGCGCCCCGATCAGCGCACCGCCGGGCGTGAAGACGATTGTGGAGCCGAATCCGTCGCCAGTCGCGCCGTCAGCGGGTGCAAGCTCCGCGCGCCTCACCCAGTGTCCGCCGCTCGACTGTTGGTAGGCGTACACCCTTCCCGGAGAGCCGCTTGCGTCTTCCGCGGCTTGCCCGCGCGGCCCCGACTCCGCGCCGGGAACGCCGACGAAGAGCCAGTCGCCGGCCGCCGCCAGCGTCAGCCCGAAATCGGTGCCGCAATAGCCGTCAAAACGACACTCCGGAGCGAATCCCTCCACCTCGGCGTCCGCGATGGCCCCTGCCGAACGCCACTCGCCGGCATCGCGCTGGAAGACGTGGATGGGGCCGCCGCGCTGCCCGACGAAGAGGGTGTTGCCGGTCTTGGCCAGGAGCGTCCCGAAGCCGTCGGCGCGCTCGGAACCGGGGGCGCGCAGAATGCCGGCATCGCGCCAGCCGACCGCCGACCGCTCGTAGATGTACACCGCGCCCGGACGGAAGTTGGGTGTGGGCTCGGCCACGAGAAGCTCGTCGCCGTCGATGAGGACCGCGTGGCCGAAAGAGGGGGACTGGGCGGTGAGGGGGGCGGTGGTCGGAACCGCGTTGGCGGCGCCGATGAGGGCGAGTCCCGCGAGAAGGCGGGCGGCAGGTGCGCGCATCATGATGTGGGTTCTCCAGAGGGGGCGTTTGCTTAGCGTGCGAGGATCCGGGCCGCTCGGGGAGCCATGAGGGCGTTGCTGTGACCTGCGCCGGGAACGGTGTCCAGAGCCCATCCGAATGGAACCCCCAGCGACTCGGCGGCCGACCGCGCGACCGTATGGAAAGTATGGCCACGGGCGAAACGATGCGGCCCTTGAAGCATCGCCTCCGGAGTGCGGCGGAGGCTGCCGGCGGTTGTTGCGGTGTCGGCGTCGCCCAGGAGCACCGTCAGGGGGAGCTGGAGCATCCCGGCGAGTCCGGCGACCTCGAATCCGGATTGGGCAAGTCCGTAGGGCCACGCCGCACCGTCGTCGGGCAACGTGTACCATCCGGCGTTGGCCAACACCGCCCGTTCGACCGATGCATCCGGGCGGGTCATGAGGAAGCGGTGAACGAACTGGCTGCCCGCCGAGTGACCGAAGATGCGGAAGGTGGTCCGGGAGCTGCCCGCAGCGGTGCGGATGGCGTCGAAGAGGTGCTCGATCGCGGTAAAGGTCCAGGCCGACTCGGGGTTGCGGGACGCCGTGGCGGCGGTGGCGGCCGCGTTCGGATCGGGAAAGACATTTCCCAGGTTGTACCACCGGCTGCCCGGGTAGCTCTCGGAGTCGAACTCGGGAACGACGAGCAGGAAGCCATGGGCGATGGCGTGCGCTTCCCAGTCGTCGAAATACCGCTCGCCGGTCCGGGAGGCGCCGTGCATCACGAAGACGATCGGCGTGTCGGGCTCGTATCGCGCCGGCATGTGGTAGCGAACCGTGATCGGACGGTCGGCGTTGCCGCGGGCGTCGTGGAAGGTGAATTCGCCGGAGCCCGGTTGAAGCGTGGGGGAGCCGGGCGCCACTTCGGCGTCCGAATCCGCGACCCGGCCATCGCTTTCGCCGCATCCGCCGCAGGCCGCGACCAGGGCAATCGTCGCCGGAAGCGCCAGACATCGCGACTCTCGCATCCTGCGGTCTCCTCGGTTTGGGTCGCTCGTGTTCCGACATCGGGTCGTTGGCCAACGCGTTGTCGCTGGACGACCCGGTGGCGGGATTCCCGTCCACAATAGCGAGCGGCGGCGCGACAGGCCACCGGAAGAGAGCTCCCGCGGCAGGACTCGAACCTGCGACCCGACGGTTAACAGCCGTCTGCTCTACCAGCTGAGCTACGCGGGAATGGGTCGGACGGGGTGGCCGTGCGCGGGCGGACCCCTCACCCGAAGAGGATCCCATTACCGAAGAGATTCCCCTTTCCGAAAAGATCCCCTTTCCGAAAAGTCAGTATCGCCGAAGTGCGCGCGGAAGTCAATGGCGTTGCCCCGGGAGCCGGGCAGCCCCGTTTTCGACGCGCCCGCTCGCGCATTCCAGGGCGGCCGCACGACCGCGACGGCTCAACGAGCTGACATGCGCAGAGCCTTGCGTCGGGCGATGACGCGATCCAGATGGTCGATGGAATCGTGGAGATCCCCTGTTCCCGTCTCCAGCAGTTGCTCCGGGTTGGTGGTGTAGCCGCGCAGCAGATGGTCCTGGAGGAGCCTCGTGGCCCAGGCGCGGAAGAGGGCGCCGGGCCGGGATCGAATCCGGAATCCCACCGCCATGATCGCGTCGAGGTTGTAGTGGAATACGCCCCGGGTGACCGTCCGTCCCCCCTCGTCCCGAAGCTGTGCGAACTTTATGCGAGTGGTCTCCGGATCGAGTTCGCCGTCGCGGTAGGCAAAGTTCAGATGCTTGGTGACGAGCGCCCGGGGTCGTCCGAAGAGATCGGCGATCTGCTGCTGCGAGAGCCACATGGAGCCGTCCGACAACCAGACATCCATCCGCGCATCGCCTGGAGCCGCCTCGTAGATGTCGACGCGCCCCCCGGGGCGACGGCCTCCCTCGCCTTCGCCGCCCGGTGCGGGTTCCGGCGAACGATCCGCTTTCTCAGACATTGAAGCGAACATGCATGATATCTCCATCGGCAACGATGTAATCCTTCCCTTCCACCCTCATCCTCCCCACCTCCTTCACCGCCTGCTCCGAACCGTACTCGGCGAAGAGCTCGTACGGGATGATCTCGGCCCGGATGAATCCCCGTTCCATGTCGCTGTGGACGCGCCCGGCGGCTGTCCGCGCAACCGTGCCGCGACGGATCGTCCAGGCGCGCACCTCATCCGGTCCTACCGTCAGGAATGAAATGAGGTCCATCAGCTCGTACGCCGCACGGATGAAGCGGGCCAGCGTCGGTTCGGCAAGCCCCATGTCTTCCAGGAACTCGGCCTGATCTTCCTCGTCCAGCGCCGCCACCTCCGCCTCCACCCGCGCCGACAACACCATCCCCGCCCCTCCCATCTCCCCGATCGCCCGGCAGAGTTCCGGCGCCAGCGGTTCACTCACCTGCGCTTCGTCGACATTCACGGCCGCCAGGAGGGGCATGTCGGTCAGGAGTCCATAGCCCCTGAGGAACCTGCGGTCCAGCTCGGTGGTCGGCACCAGGCGCAGCGCGCGTCCGTCCTCCAGCGCCTTCACCATCGTCTCAAAGGCGTCGATCTCGCGCCCGTCGGCCCGTTCCTTGCGTGCGCGGTCGAGCCTTCGCTCCACGATCCCCAGGTCGTCCAGAACGCATTCGTCGTGGAAGGAGCGCAGATCGCCCAGCGGATCGGGAGGAGCGTCCAGCGCGGGATTCACGAAGTCGCGAAGCACCAGACACATCGCCTCCTGGTCGCGGATTTGCGCCAGCGCCGAGCTCGAGAGAACCCGGGAGGAAGCCCCGTATTCCCCGGGGACGTCGCGCAGACTGATGGTCGCCCAGGTCGTCTTCCGGGGCGAATGGACGCGGGACAGGTAATCCACGCGTGGATCGGGAACGCGAACCGTCCCCACCCGGACCTCGCCTCCGTATCCGACCGGCACCTCGAGGCCGGTCATGGCATTGAAGAGGGTGGTCTTCCCCGACCCCGCAAATCCTGCCAGGACGAATTTCATCTCCGCGCCGCTTCCGCTTTTCGGGTCCGCATCGATCGGCGGCCCGGTCGGCTCGGCTGGGACGATCCACATCCGCGAGCCCGCGCCGCATTCCTCAGGGCCGCACCAAAGCGTGGATAAGCTCCATTGGAAGTCGATCTCGATCAAGCGCGAGGCATCAGGAAACGATCAGCGCCGCCACCCGGGGGAATCGGGCGACGGCGCCGAAAGGGCCAGTGGGACCAGGCGACGAGGTCAGTCGCCCCGGCCACGCTTGCGAGCAGGCGGCAGATCGACCGTGCCCCGAACGTCGGTGTAGCGGATGCGCTCGCGGCGACCATCGGTCACGATCAGATCGCCGGCTACATTCCTCACCGAGATGCCACCCGAACCCACTTCGTCGATGCGGACGCTGCCGCCGATCTCTTCCACCGCGATGCTCCCGGAACCGTCGCGAATGACGACCTCGCCGCCGACCGCGCGGATCGCCAGGCTGCCGGAACCGTCCTCGACCTCCACATCGCCGGCCACATCGCCGATCCGCATGCTGCCGGAACCGTCGCGGAGCAGAACCGATCCCACATTCTCGATCGCAATGCTGCCGGAGCCATCCTCGAGATCGACCGATTCCACACCGGAGATGGCGAGCGACCCCGAACCGTCCTCCACCTCGAGATGGGTGGCGGCGGGCAGAGCAACCTCCATGTCGATGCGCGCGTACCGGCGTCCCCAACCACCCCGGTTGCGCGGATAGCTCGTCTCCAGCCGATCGTCTTCGAGCGTCACGCGGAGCTGGTCCAGTCGCTCTTCGTCCGAGGCGCAGAGGGTGGCGGTCACCCGGACATCATCGTTCGCCGCGTCGCCCCTGATCGTGAGCCGGCCCGCTCCCGCCTCGACCCGCAGCGCTCCACGCGCGACGTTCTGCAGGTTGACATCCTTGCGGAATTCGCAGTCCTGGTCACCGTGCGCCGCAGCCGACAAGCCGCCGCACGCCGCGAGAGTCGTTGCCAACGCGAGCGCCGCGCCCGTCGTGGGAGCCTTGCTCATTCGCGAAGCCCTGGCCGCAGGTGAAGTCGCTTCCACCGAGGTTGTCCTTGCCACTGAAGTTGTTCCTGCCATCGTCGTCGTCCCTTGCCTATGAGGTGATCCCGGGATTTTTCGATTGAGTTCCGGAGAATCGCAGTTCCGGAGACGAGTGCACTCTCCAAAGAGCGGATGGCGGTCGCGGCCGGGCCCGCGAAACCGCATGGCGAGGAATGACGACACAGGGAAGGGGATGGTTTCAGTCGCGGAGCACGACTCCCCTTCAGCCTCCAGCAGAATCCACAACCGGGAAAACGAATCCGGTGACCAGTGCGGGAGGAAGCCGAGCCGGAGGCAGGGTCGTTCATGCCACCTGGACTTCCAAGAACTCAATCATGGCCCGCGTCCCGCGGGAAGCAGCTTCCCCCGAGCCCCGTGGCCCCCGCCTCTTGTCAACGCCCCATCCGGTACGTCAGCGAGAGCTTGATCCGCCGGCCCTTGGGGCTGTGCGTGAAGCCATCGTAGGATGCTTCCCACCTGACCAGTGGAGGATCGGCGTTCAGCGCGTTCAGCACCGACAGGCCCATGTCGAGCTTCCCGGGCGTGCGCCTGAGCAGACTGACATCCCATGTCACCCAGCGGTCGATGTCCTCGTACCGGGTGCCCACAAAGGCCTCGTTGGTGTAGCCCGAGACCGCGTTGAGGTGATTGACCACGCTGTAGTCGCCCACGTGGTATCCGGCGGAGAAACTCGATTTCCATTGGGGCAGCGGAGGGGCGATGGGATTGGCCCAGTTCAGCTTCCCCGCGGCGTCATGTGCCCCGAGCACCTCAACCCCGTCCACATCCAGCGCCCGGACCGTGAACTCCCTGCCGTAGGTGCCGTCCAGTTCGAGCGACATGATCGCCTCCCCGCGGGGGATGCGGGTGCTGGCGTGAAAATCGATGCCCGACATCCGGACGCCCGGCCAATTGACGAAGCGTACCTCGATCCGCTCCACCGACTGGATGTCGCAGGTGCCGGTGCCCTTGCCGTCGGGACAGGTCACGAAACTCCTCACCGCCTCCCGCCGGCTTCCGCCCATGGCGTAGAGGCTGGCGATACCCTCGTAGGGCAGGACGTCGATGACGTTCTCGAAGTCGTAGTCCCAGTAGTCGACCGAAGCGCGAAAACGCGGCAGTTGGAAGGTGGCGCCCACATTGTAGGTGAAGGCCCGCTCGGGGACCAGGTCCTTGTCGCCGTAGGTGTCGATCCCCTTGTAGACCCCGGCGGCGCTCAGATACTCCAACGCCGTGTTCAACTCTTCGTTGAGGTCGTCGACGGAAGGGGTCCGGAAGGTGGTCTGGACCGAGCCGCGCAGGGCAATCGCCTCCGCGAGCTCGACGCGGAGCGCGACCTTGGGGTCGAAGCTCCTGACCGAGCCGTGAAACTCGTAGTTGGCGGCGATCTGCCCGTGTATCCGGTGCCCGAGTTCAAGGCGGGACTCCGCAAAGAACCGATGTACGGTCTGGGCGTCTTCGTAGGGGAAGAAGCCGCCGGTCAAGTGGAAGGGGCCGAACCGGTCCGGGCAGCCGTGGTCCCCCGGGACGGGGCACGGCGTCACCTCGAGGTTCCCGGGATCGTTGGGCTCGGCCCCCACGCCCAGCCTGCGAAACTGGTAGCCGGCAGCGTATTCCGCCTGCTCCGACAGGGCGCCCTTCAGGAGCGCGTCCACGACGAACAGGTCGGCTTTGTTGTCCAGATTGACTTCGTCGTTGATCCAGTCGATCAGCTCCCGGGGGTTCTCCAGGCCCGGGGTGTAGTCGGGATTGGCCTGGTTGCGATAGCGCGCTCCCGGCTGCACCGAATGTTGATGGGCGGTGCTGAACGGGTTGTAGTACATGCAGTCGCCCTGCCCGGCCACCTTGCCGCCCAGGGGCCCCAGCGCCATGCCGGACGGGCTCGATCGGTCCACGACCACGCCGACCCCGCAGTCCGGCCCTCCGAAGCCCCGGAACGCCAGGAACTTGCGGTGGAGATACTCGCCGGGGAGGTTGGCGTTGCCCGTCGACCGGGCGAAGCTGGCGGCCAGTTCGAGGGCCGCCCCCCTTCCCCCGAAGACTTCGAGTTCCCGTTCGATGGAGCCGGCGATCCGCCGGGTGCGCGAATCGCGGCGCAGCGTCCGCGGGGGACCGGAGTTGCCGACCATGCGGCCGAAGAAATACCAGTTGTCCTCCAGGCACGCCTCCGTGCCGGAGAACCCGGCATGTTGTCCGTAGCTGCGGCAGAACACCTGCCGACCGGGATGC
Organism: Gemmatimonadota bacterium; assembly: GCA_022822325.1. Classification (GTDB taxonomy): domain Bacteria; phylum Gemmatimonadota; class Gemmatimonadetes; order Longimicrobiales; family Gaopeijiaceae; genus Bin94. The sequence continues at coordinate 151,085 of JAJEBW010000036.1, forward strand.
CCGGGCTCGACCAACTGGGTTCCATCGTAGAGCGAGATGGGCAGGTAGGAGGGTGTGGTGCGCCAGTTGGGCGTGCTGGCCTCCGCCCAGAGGGCTTCCAGATGGTAGCTGGTCCCGTCGCCGATACCGCCGTTCAATTCGGCGAAGGCCCGGACCTGGCGGGAAGCCTCAGCCAGATTGTCGAAGGGCCCGTAGTCGAAACGGCAGGTCTCGTCCGGCTCCAGGAAGCCCCCGAACCCCTCGCACAGCGGGTCGACGAAGACGCCTCCCCAGCCGCCGTAGTGCGCGTCGGTCAGGGCCGCAACGAACTCCTCGGCCGTCTCGTTCCCCGTCAGTCTGGGGAAGAGGAAGGCACCCGGATTGCCAATGTACGACCACCCGCCACCGCCCGGAACGAACCCGCCCAGCGTCCAGTGCCGCTCTTCGACCGTGAGTTCCCGAGTGACGAACGCCTCGGCGGACACGACCGCGTGCGCACGCTCGCCCAACTCCGAACCCCAGATGGCACCGACGTTCGTTTCTCCCGCTCCCGAGAAATACTCGTGGGAGCCGGAGATCTCGAAGCCCTCGAAGTCGTCGCGGGTCAGAAAGTTGACCACCCCCGTCACCGCGTCGGACCCGTAGACCGCCGACGCTCCCTCCCTGACCACCTCGATCCGGTCCAGGGCAATCGACGGGAAGGCGTTGACATCGACGAAACGGCCTCCGGCGAGGCGAAGCGGGATGTACACCTGGCGGCGTCCGTTCAGGAGCACGAGGGTCCGCGAAGCCCCCAGCCCCCGAAGATTGACGGACGCCACGGTCTCCGATACGAGGCCGGGCGGCCGCGCGCTGTACCATCCCTGGCGGGCACCGAGAATGCCGTGCATGGCAGTGAGGTTCCGGAAGAAGTCGAACGCCTGCGGCGAGCCCTGTTCGGCGAGCGTCCGGCGGCCCGCGACCGAGACCGCGTAGGGGAGTTCGACGGGCGACTCCTCGAAGGCCGTGCCGGTCACCACCAGTTCGTGCAGGCGCAACGCCTCGGGCTCCATCCGCAGTTCCAAGACGACGGCATCGCCCGCAGTCACGGTCACGGACCGAGAGAGGGTCACGTACCCAAGCATCTCGACCTGAATCCGATGGGTGCCCGCCGGAACGTCCGCCATGACGAAGCGGCCCCCCTCCCGGGACAGGACCACCCTTCCGAGCGCGGCCAGTTCGATGCGTACGCCCGCCAACGGACGGGACGTAGCGGCGTCGAGCACCGCGCCCGCAAGAGTGCCGGTCTCCTGTGCGGCGAGATTCCCCGGAAGTGAGCCGCCAGCCAGAAGTCCAAAGACGAAAACGGCAACGGCAAAAGAGTGGAGCCATCGTCGCATCGAAGTCGCCCTTCCTTCAAGAGGGTGCGCGTGGCAGTCGGACGGCCCGAATGCGGCCGGACCCGCGCGCGAAGCTGGTGAGACGTACACAGAAGCTGAATTGGCTTGCCCGCGAGCGCGAGATGGGCTACGCGGAGTGGCGTGAAGACCCGATGGTGTTTCTGAAGCGCGCGCGCCTATGGGACGGCGGCTGACGCGGCAGTGGCCGGTGTGCAGCGGCCAGCGGGCGTGCCCGTACGCTCGCTCACGCTCACGGACGGGGTGGGATTGACCTCCGGGCGGCTCCGCCGTCCTCGGTCGTCTCCGACCCTCGGACCTCACGGCCCGAGCGTCTCCGGCTCGACGCAGTTCCGTATCCCCTCCCGTACGTTCGCTCACGCTCACGGACGGGGTGGGATTCGAACCCACGCGGGCAAGATGCCCACACGATTTCCAGTCGTGCGCCTTAAGCCACTCGGCCACCCGTCCTTCTCTGAATCCGGCTAATCGGGGCGCCCGGATTCGAACCGGGGACCTCTGCGACCCGAACGCAGCGCTCTACCGGACTGAGCCACGCCCCGTTGGAACTGAGTCTCCCATGCCGCATGGATTCACCAAACCGGCCGACAGAGGTGTTCCGAGCGGAGGCGGAGGGACTCGAACCCCCAAGTGCTCGACGCACGCCGCATTTCGAGTGCGGTGCCTTACCAATTAGGACTACGCCTCCAGTATCTGAATCCGATTGTGGGACGTGACAGGGGTTTACACATCCCCAAAAAATGCAAGATGTTGTGTGACAATATATTGCAATCATCAATGAGCGGAGGGAGTGGGATTGACCTCCGGGCGGCTCCGCCGTCCTCGGTCGTCTCCGACCCTCGGACCTGACGGCCCGAGCGTCTCCGGCTCGACGCAGTTCCGTATCCCCTTCCCACGCGTTCGCTTACGCTCACGGAGGGAGTGGGATTCGAACCCACGTGGTCCTTTGGACCAACGCCTTAGCAGGGCGCCGCTTTTAGCCGCTCAGCCATCCCTCCAGTAGCCCCGCCTGGGCTCGAACCAGGACTCTTCTGATCCAGAGTCAGACGTGTTGCCAATTACACCACGGGGCTAATGCTGCTCTACTGTGCTGTTGTCCTGTCCTCCGCGACCGCTTGATGGCACGCCGGGGCAGAGCCACCGGTCGGACTCGAACCGACGACCCCGTCATTACGAGTGACGTGCTCTACCAACTGAGCTACGGTGGCGATCATTCGCGGGCGCCGCAATCCCCCCGGGACCGCGGCCGGAAATGGAGCCGAGGGGATTCGAACCCCTGACCTCAGCGTTGCGAACGCTGCGCTCTCCCAACTGAGCTACGGCCCCGGTGCATCGCGACCCGCGCGACGGCGGGCCGACAATGGGCGCGACAGGACTCGAACCTGTGACCTCCACGATGTCAACGTGGCACTCTAACCAGCTGAGCTACGCGCCCTCTGCCCGGCAACGCCCGGTGACGAGCTCGCAGTCTTCGCCCACGCGCGTGCTTGATTTGTCGCCACTGCCAAATCCCGGCTGCGACAAGAAATTGGCTGCGACGGAATTCGGTTGCGACCAGTGCGCCCGGGAGGACTCGAACCCCCAACCCCCTGATCCGTAGTCAGGTACTCTATCCAATTGAGCTACGGGCGCTCTGCGAGCCTCGGCCCGCCCAGAACAGTGCCCACGACAGGACTCGAACCTGTACGTCCTTTCGAACACTGGTCCCTCAAACCAGCCTGTCTACCAATTCCAGCACGTGGGCGACCAGCTCCTGCAACAGCGGCAGTCCGTGGATGACGCGATGCATCCACGGACTGCCAGTGCTCGGGGAGGGACTCGAACCCTCACGGGGT
>JAJEBW010000015.1 GCA_022822325.1 Gemmatimonadota bacterium
CTCCGCCGAAGTTGCCCCCTACCGAAAGACCCCGCCCCTCCCAGCCGCTTGACAGCGCCCTACCCCCTACCCATTCTGCTTGGCGAGGAGCCAAATCTACTACCCGATTCTCACCGAAACAGCCTCCCGCCGGGACCACAATTTCCCCATAGGGAGAACCCGACTCTCTCCGCGGGACGGCATCGAAATGGATCCATAATCCGTTTTGCGTTTCCGAAAGCGACAGAGCATCAGGCGACGACGGGTGGATTCCGGCCGCAGGAGCAAAATGTACACGATCGTGGAGACAGTATGACTGGCTTGAGAATGCGGATTCGGCCAACTCGGGTGGTCTTCCTGGCTGCGGCCGCCACCGTTGCCTGTGAAGCGGACCAGATCGCCGCGCCGCATCCGCGCCTGCTGGCGAATTCAGTGGAGTTCCTGGCAGCCGATTCGACTTCCGACCGCGTCGGTCTCACGGCTCTGTACCATGCAACCGGAGGGCCGGATTGGGCCCTGGACCGGAACTGGCTCACCTTCGATCCACTGGAGGATTGGTGGGGGGTGACCGCGGACTCGCTGGACCGAGTGACGAGGCTGGAGCTTCCATGGAATAACTTGGTTGGTCCACTTCCAGCCCAACTGGGCAACCTCAAACTGCTGGAGCATCTGCACCTTGGGGGAAATCTCGCCCTGACGGGCCCCATTCCGCCAGAGCTGGGTAACCTCGTCCGGTTGCGAACGCTGGACTTTATGCACGCCAAACTCACCACGATTCCCCCGGAGTTGGGTAACCTCGCCAGCTTGGAGAGACTGAACCTCGGCTTAACCGGCCTGACGGCCATTCCGCCGGAACTGGGCAGTCTCGAGCGGTTGAAGTTTCTTGGCCTTGGGGGCAATCGCGCTGTAACGGCCATTCCGCCGGAGCTGGGCAACCTTGCCAGACTGGATACGCTGTTCCTCGGCGGCACCGGCCTGACGGCCATTCCGCCGGAGCTGGGCAACCTCACCGGATTGGAGTACCTGAACCTTGGGAATACTGCGCTGACGGCCATTCCGCCGGAGCTGGGCAACCTCGCCGGATTGGAGTACCTGATACTTGGGGGCCCTGCGCTGACGGCCCTTCCCCCGGAAATCGGCAATCTCACCAGATTGAAGAGGCTGGATATCAGTTGGAATCCCGCGCTGGCGACCCTTCCCCCGGAGTTTGGGAACCTCGCCAGATTGGAGTACCTGAACCTTGTGGGGACTGCACTGACGACCCTTCCCCCGGAGTTTGGCAACCTCGCCAGATTGACGAGGCTGAATATCAGCGCAAATCCGGCCCTCACCGCCCTTCCCCCGGAACTGGGCAACCTTGCCCGACTGGGGAGCCTGTCCATCGCATCCACCGCCCTCACCACCCTTTCCCCGGAGTTCGGCAACCTCAAACGGCTGGAGTTTCTGGATCTCAGGGAAAACCCCGCACTGACGGCCCTTCCCCCGGAGTTCGGCAACCTTGAGCGGCTTTGGGCCCTGTACCTCGGCAACACGGGCCTGACGGCCCTTCCCCCGGAGTTCGGCAATCTCGCCAGATTGACGCGGTTACACCTGAATGACAATCCTGCACTCACTGGTCCGATTCCGCCGGAGTTCGGCAACCTGGCCAGACTAAGGTGGTTGGATCTCAGCGAAAACGCCCTGACAGGCCCGCTCCCCCCGGAGTTCGGCAACCTCGTGCGGCTGGAGGAACTGGACCTGAGCGGCAACACGGGCCTCAGCGGGATGCTGCCGGACAGCCTCACGAACCTGAACCGCCTGCGCACTTTCGATGCGGAGGGAACCGGCTTGTGCGCTCCGGACGATTCGGCTTTTGCGGTCTGGATGAGCGCCCTTCGCAGTTCGCGGATCCCCGTGTGCGGCAATGCGGCCTATCTGACGCAGGCAGTGCAGTCGCTGGATATTCCCGTACCGCTGGTGGCGGGCGAGGAGGCGTTGTTGCGGGTCTTCGTAACGGCATCGGCGAATCCGGACAGAGTGACGATTCCTCCTCTGCTGGCGCGGTTCTACCTGGAAGGCGCGGAGGTGCACGTCGAGGAGATTCCGGCCACGCCGCATCCGATACTGGCGCACGTTGACGAAGGTAGTCTGGCGGCATCGGCCGACGCGAAGGTTCCCGGCGAACTGATACGGCCCGGACTTGAGTTGGTGATTGAGGTCAATCCGGATTCGACGCTGGACCCGTTGCTGGGGGTGGCAAGGCGCATTCCAGCCGAGGGTCGTCTGGCGGTTGATGTGCGCGAAGTGCCTCACTTTGACCTGACCGTCATCCCGTTCCTGTGGACCGAAAACCCGGATTCGACGTTGGTTGAGCTGGTGGAGGCCATGAGCGCCGATCCACAGAACCACGTAAACCTCCAAAAGACGGCTGATCTGTTGCCCGTAGGAGGAATGCGGGTTACCGCTCACGCGCCCGTCATGACCTCGTCGAACAGCGGGCACCACATTGCATCCGAAACGAGTGCGATACGGACGATAGAGGGCGGAACCGGCCAATGGATGGGGATGCTGCCTCGGTTCTCCGATGTGGGAGGTGTGGCGTTCGGCAGCGATATCAGTGCTTCTGTGCCGGACGGGAGGACGATTGCCCACGAGCTGGGCCACAATTTCGGCCTCGACCATGCGCCCTGCGGGAATCCCCAGAACATCGACTACCACTTCCCCGACCCTGGGGGCAAAATCGGAGCGTGGGGATACGCGGTCCGAAGGAGCGAGCTGGTCTCGTATAGGACCTACGATCTGATGTCCTATTGCCATCCCGAATGGATCAGCCCCTATCACTTTACCAAGGCGCTGAGATACCGAATCGCGTACCAAAGGCAGTCTGCAAGCCGTGTGTTGGCCGCTCCCGCCCGCAGCCTGCTGTTGTGGGGCGGCGTGGATTCGACCGGGACGCCCTATCTGGAGCCCGTGTTCGTCGTCAATGCGCCGCCATCTCTGCCCGATCGTGGCGGCGACTGGACGATCGAGGGTCGCGACGCAGAGGGGTCGGTGCTGTTCGCCCTTGCCTTTGCGATGCAGAGGATCGCGGATGCGGGCGAGGGAGACGGGGGATTCACATTCATGGTTCCCGCCGCACCGGGCTGGGAGGCGCTGGCGAGCGTGACGCTGTCCGGTCCGCGCGGAACGGCCACGCTCGATGCATCCACCGACCGGCCCATGTCCATCTGGCGCAACCGAGACGGCCAGGTCCGGGCCATCATTCGCGGCCCACCGGAGGGGCGGGGAGCTGGGCCGGGGGGTCGGACGAACGGACTGGAAGTGCTGGTTAGCCGGGGCATCCCTTCGCTGGACCAATGGCGGTAGGATGGGTTTCTCCGTTCCCGTCGGCCGACGGAAGCGCCCGAACTCGCATGCCAGACACAACAACCATCGAATCGAAGAACATCACTACCTATCGGCCGCAGTCCCCCTGCGCCTCCCCCAGATTCCGCCGAATCAACGCCTCCGGATCGGGGTCGCGGCCCCGGAAGTCGCGGAAGAGCTCGTCGGCGTCGCGGCTGTCCCCCCGGGCGAGGATCCGGTCCCGGAATTCGCGGCCCACGTCGGGGTTCAGCACCCCGTCCTCGCGAAAGCGCGAGAAGGCGTCGGCCTCCAGCGTCTCGGACCAGAGGTAGGAGTAGTAGGCCGAGGCGTAGCCGCCCGCGAAGAGGTGCGCGAAGGAGGGAAGGATGTGCCGCTCGACGAAGCGGCCGGAGGGGACGAAGGGGCGGAGCAGGCGGCGTGCGTATTCCATGACGGGGACGGTGCCGTCGTAGCGCCGGTGCAGCGCCAGATCGAGGTTGGCGAAGGAAAGCTGCCGCATCTGCATCCAGCCGGCCATGAAGCGGCGCGCGGCCAGAAGCCGTTCCAGCATCTCGGGCGGGAGCCCGGCGCCGGTCTGGTGGTGGCGGGCGAAGAGATCGAGCGCGGTCGGCTCCCAGCACCAGTTTTCCATGATTTGCGAGGGGACCTCGACCCAGTCCCAGGCCACATTGACGCCGGCGAGCGCGCGGACCTCGACGGTGGAGCAGATGTGGTGCAGCAGATGCCCGAACTCGTGGAAGAGGGTGCGGACCTCGCGGTGCGTGAGCAGAGCGGGGCGGCTGGGGGTGGGCGGGGTGAAGTTGCCGCCGATGAATCCGAGGTGGGGGTCGAAGGCGCCATTCGGTCCGGGGCCGCCGGTGACCAGACTGTCCATCCAGGCGCCCTGGCGCTTGGTCTCGCGGGGGAACCAGTCGGTGTAGAAGGACCCCCGGTGGAGGCCCGCCTCGTCGCCGACCTCGAAGAAGGCGACTTCCGGGTGCCAGACGGCGTCGTTTTCGACCCTTTCGACGCGAAGCCCGAAGAGCTGGCGCGCAATCTCGAAGAGGCCCTTCTGCACCTCCTCCAGGGGGAACCAGGGACGCAGCATCTCGTCGTCGATCTCGAAGCGCTCGCGCCGCAGCTTCTCCATCAGCCAGGAAACGTCCCAGGGCTCGAGGGCGCCGAGCCCGGTTTGGGCGGCGCTGCGCTTCAGCTCGGCCGTGTCGCGCTGGTGGAAGGGCTCGGTGCGGCCGGCCAGGTCGTCGACGAAGGCGCGCACCCGGTCCCCCTTCCCCGCCATGAGCGTCTCGAGGCGGTAGTCGGGGAAGTCGCGGTAGCCGAGGAGCGCGGCCATCCTCCGCCGGATCTCGAGGATCCGTTCGATGATCGGCGCGTTGTCGCGGTCGCCGCCTGTGCAGCGGTCGAGATAGGCGGCGTGAATCTCGCGCCGGAGCTCGCGGTCGTCGGCGTGTTGCAGGACGGCCTGCACGCTTGGCATGTCCAGGGTGAGCAGCCAGCCCTCCTCTTCCCTGGCCGCCGCCAGTTCGGCCGCGCGTTCGAGCGCCGTTTCGGGAAGGCCCGCCAGCCGGTCCGGACTGCGAATCACCTTCCGGAAGGCTGCCGTCTCTTCGAGCAGATGTTCCTCGAAGCGGCGTCCCAGCTCCGAGAGTTCGATTTGCAGCGTCTCCAGCTCGGTCTTCCCTTCCGGTTCCAGCTCCGCGCCGGCGCGCCGGAAATCCCGCAGCGTGCGGTCAAGGTTGCGGCGGCGGACTCCCTTCAGTCCCGCTCCCTCGGAAGACGCCGCGAAGTCGCGCAGCCTGCGAAAGAGTCCCTCGTGGTGGTGCAGACGGCTGGAGAAGCGGGTGATTTCGGGCAGCGCCGCGCCGTAGGCTTCGCGCAGCTCCGGGGTGGAAGCCACATTGTTCAGGTGCGAGACCGGCGCCCAGGCGCGCGCCACCGATTCGGAGATCGCATCCAGCTCGCCCATCACTTCCTCGTAGCCACCTCCGCGTCCGGCCCCGAGCCGGTCGATGCGTTCGTGCGCCCTGGCCAGGATCTCGGCCACGGCGGGAGCGACGTCGGCGGGAGCGATCCGGTCGAAGGGGACCGGGAAACTCCGTTCGAGGAGGGGGTTGGCGTGGTCGCTCACTTGGCGTCGCCGGCTCCCGCGGTCACCGTGTCGACCCACTTGCGCGTGACGCGCGCGACCTCCGCGAGGACATCGTCCCGCGTCCGTCCCGAGCGCTTGAGCATCTTGAGCGAGTGGTCCCCGCCGTCGAGGACGTGGAGCGTGGCCCGTGGTCCGACGCGCTCGAGGAGGGGGCGCAGCAGCTCCAGGTCGGCGAGACGGTCGCGCGTTCCCTGGTGGAAGAGCATGGGACAGGGGACGTGCACGAGGTGGTCTCCGCGCACGCTCTCGCGGCGTCCGGGCGCGTGGAGTGGGAAGCCAAGGAAGACCAGGCCCGCCGGGCATCCGTCGTCGCCCGCCCGCGGACGGGCGATCGCGTCCTCGCCGGGGAGCGCCCCCGCCCGCTCCCGCTCCGCGACCAGCGTGGAACTCATTCTCCCACCCATCGACTTGCCTCCGGCGAAGAGGGGCAGCCCGGTCGCGCATTCGCGTCCCGCGCGCAAAGCCGAAGCCGCCACCGCGAGGAGCCGGCGGGGATGGTCGGGCCGCTTCCGCCCCGCCTCCATGTACTGGAAGTTGTAGCGCAGCGTGGAGATTCCTTCGCCCGCCAGCGCCTCGGCCGCCGCCTCCATCCACGGATGGGTCATGGGCGCGCCGGCCCCATGCCCGAGGACGAGGAGGCCCGCGGGGGAAGGCGCCTCGGTCAGGATTCCGGAAACGGGCGCGTGGTCCTTCCCCTCGATTACCACGCGATCCCGTAGTCCTCGCCATGGTTGCTGGAGCCGCCCCACATCGTTCCGGTCGCGGCGTCGAAGAAAATCGCGTTGATCGGTCCGGAGGTGCGCGCGGAGAAGGTCAGGTCGTAGCCCATCTCCCGCAGCTCGGCGCGGACCCACTCGGGCACGCCGTCGTTGAGAAGGAGGCGTCCGGGCTGCGACTCGTGCGCGCCGAAGGAGCTCCGCATCTGGTAGCTGTTGAAGTTCGCCGCCTCGGCCGCCTCCTGAACATTCATCCCGAACTCGACCACATTCAGGAAGAATTGGAGGAGGTTCTGGTCCTGTCCGTCGCCGCCCTGCACCGCGAAGGAGAGGAATGGACGCCCATCGCGGAGCGCCAGCGAGGGGGTGAGGGTCGCGCGCGGACGCTTCCCCGGCTCCACCACGTTGTAGGGTCCGGCGCGCTCGTCCAGGACGAAGCTCTGCATCCGCTGGCTCATCCCGATTCCGGTGCGGCCGGCGATCACCGCCGGAATCCAGCCGCCCGAAGGGGTGACCGAAACGACCCACCCCTCGGCGTCGGCGGCCTGGATGGAGGTGGTTCCGGCGTGGAAGGCCTCGTCCGCGTCCATGCCGGAATCGTCGGGAGTGGCGACCGGGTCCGCGTTCCAGCCCTCGATCAGGTGGAGGAAGGGGTTGGTTCCGCCCTGGTAGGGGTAGGGGTCGCCGGGCAGCACCCCGGGGTCGTTCCGTTCCCAGTCGATCTCGGCGGCGCGCGCTGCGGCGTACTCCTTCGACAGAAGTCCCTCGATCGGTTCCTCCGGCGGGTAGTAGGGATCGCCGTAGTAGAAGTCGCGGTCGGCGAAGGCCAGATTCATCGCCTGGTAGAGGGTGTGGATGTAGCGGGTCGAGTTGTAGCCCATCGACGCCACCTCGAGCCCTTCCAGGATATTGAGCGCCTGCAGAAGGACGGGACCCTGCACCCAGGTGGTCAGCTTGTAGACCTCGATTCCCTTGTAGCTCGCGCGGACCGGCTCCTCCAGGTGAACCTCCCAGTTGGCCAGGTCGGCGAGGGTGTGAAGTCCGCCCTGCTCCCGGGAACCGCGCACGAACTCCTCGGCGACGTCGCCCCGGTAGAAGCGGTCGTAGGCGGCCATGATCGCCTCCTTGCGCGACGCCCCCGCGGCCAGCGCCCGGGCTTCCGCCTCGACAAGCCGCTCCAGGGTGCGCGCGAGGTCCTCCTGCACGAAGATCTCCCCCGCGGCGGGCGCGGCCCGGTCCTCGCCGTAGTGCGGGAGGAAGACCTCCTTCGAGTACGGCCACCCCGCCAGGCGGTCCTTCTGGCGCTCGATGGAGTTGGCCGCCTGCGCCTCGATCGGGTAGCCGCGCGCCATCTCGATCGCCGGCGCCAGGACGTCGGCCAGGCTGAGGCGCCCGTATTCGGCAACCATCACCATCAGGCCGCCGGGAGTTCCGGGGGTGACCGCCGCCAGGGGACCGTAGGCGGGCGGGATCTCCATTCCCCGCTCGCGGAAGAACTCCGGCGTGGCTCCGGTCGGCGCCGCCCCCAGGGCGTTGATCCCGATCACCTCGCCGGTTTCGGGGTTGTGGATCAGCGCCTGGGTCTCGCCCCCCCAGCCGAGCACATCCCACATCGTCGCGGTGGCGCCCAGCATCGCCGCGGCCGCGTCCACCGCATTGCCGCCCTTCATGAAGGTCATCGCCCCGGCGGTCGCCCCGAGCGGCTTCCCCGTAATGGCCATCCAGTCCTTGCCGTGAAGAACCGGCTTCTGGGTCCGCTGCGCCTGCGCATTCGCCGCGAAAAGGGAGGCGGCGAGGAGGGCGCACAGGAGGGAGCGGGCGATGCGGAGCGTCCCCTCGCGGAGAGGTTCCAGGCGGGTGGCGGACGCGGCTCGGCGCGTCGAAATCACTGGGAATGGCATGACGGTTTTCTCTCTTCTTCCCGGTCTGCGCCGGGTCGGTCCGGGGGCGATGGCATCCTGACGGAATCGCACGAAGGCTACCAGCGACCCGACGGTCGCGCCAGATTTGCACCCGCAGCCGGAGCCGTCGGCCGGGCGGTGCGGCCGGGGAATCCAGGCGCGAGACCGGGAGAGGAATGACGATGGACTTCATACGCAGCATGGTGCGGCGGGACCTGAAGACGGGGAAGCACGACGGGCGCGTCGTGACCCGCTTTCCCCCGGAGCCCAACGGGTTCCTGCACATCGGGCACGCCAAGTCGCTCTGCCTCAACTTCGGGATCGCCTCGGAACACCCGGGGGGACGTTGCCATCTGCGCCTCGACGACACCAACCCCGATACCGAAAAGGCCGAGTTCGTCGAGGCCATGAAGCGCGACATTCGCTGGTTGGGCTTCGATTGGGGAGAGCACCTCTACCACGCATCGGACTACTTCGAGCAGCTCTACCGCTATGCCCATCTCCTTGTCGACAGGGGACTCGCCTACGTCGACTCCTCCACTGAGGCCGAAATTCGCGAGCGGCGCGGCTCCATCGCCGAACCGGGCGTCGACAGCCCCTGGCGCAACCGCTCCCCCGGAGAAAACCGCGATCTCTTCCTCCGCATGCGCGCGGGCGAGTTCCCCGACGGCGCTCACGTCCTGCGCGCGAAGATCGACATGGCGCACCGCAACATGGTCATGCGCGATCCGATCCTCTACCGGATTCGCCACGCCAGCCACTATCGCCACGGCGACGACTGGCCGATCTACCCGATGTACGACTTCGCCCACTGCCTCTCGGACTCCATCGAGCGCGTCACCCATTCGCTCTGCACCCTGGAGTTCGAGAACAATCGCGAGATCTACGACTGGCTCCTGGAGAAGGTGGATGCGCCCCGGCCCCGTCCCGAACAGACCGAGTTCGCCCCTCTGGTCCTCGATCATCTGATTACCAGCAAGAGCAAGCTACGGCCGTTGGTCGAAGGGGGACATGTGCGCGGATGGGACGACCCGCGGATGCCGACGCTGGCGGGGCTGCGCCGGCGCGGGGTGACGCCCGAGGCGATTCGGAAGCTCTGCGAGATGGTGGGGGTGGCGCGGACGCAGTCGCGGGTGGAGATGGCCAAGCTCGACTTCGCGATTCGCGACGATCTGAACGAGAGGGCGCCGCGAGCCTTCTGCGTGCTGGATCCGCTGCGGGTGGTGCTGGCGAATGTGCCGGAGGGGAAAGGGCGGATGGTGCGCGCGCCGCGGTTCCCGGGCCGGACGCCGAGAACGGATGGTGGCGAGGGAACGGACGCCGAGGGGGAACGGGCGCTGCCGCTGGGCCGCGTGGTCTACATCGAACGCGACGACTTTCGCGAGGATCCGCCCCCTGGATTTCGCCGTCTGGCGCCGGGGGGACGGGTGCGCCTGAAGTACGCCGCCGTGATCCGGTGCGAAGAGATGGTGAAGGACGAAGGGGGCCGCGTGGTGGAGTTGCGGTGCCGGGTGGAGACGGAGGCCGGGGGAGGCGGGGGGAGGGGGGGACCGGTGCGGGCCGCGATCCACTGGGTGGAGGCCACGAGCGCGGCGCCGGCCGAGGTGCGCCTCTACGACCGGCTCTTTGCCATGCCCGATCCTCCGTTGGACGATCTGGCGGGCGCCCTGGCCACCGGGTCGGAGAGGGTGGTGGCGCGCGCGCTGCTGGAGCCGAGGCTGGCCGCGACCGGGCCGGGCGAGCACTACCAGTTCGAGCGGCTGGGGTACTTCTTTTCGGACCCGGAGGATTGCCGAGAGGGACGGCTCGTCTTCAACCGCACGGCGACCTTGCGCGAGGGCTGGAGCGAGGAGAAAAGCGCGGGGGCCGGGGTGCCGACCGAGGGCGAGAGCGCGGCGAAGCCGACGACCGCATCGTCGGGCGGGGACGGCGCGCGCGGGGTCGGGCGCGGGAGGGAGACTGGAGGGGGCGATCCCGAGCTGCCGACCGGCGAGGAACGGGAGCGCTACGACGAACTGGTCGCCCTGGGGGCCGGCGGGGCGACGGCGATCACCCTGGCCCGCTCGCCTGCGCTGCGGGAGGTCTTCCTTGCGGCCCGGCCCGTCTTCCCGGAGGGCGCGGAGGCGATCGCCGGTTGGCTCGCCAACGACGTGGCGCGGCTTCTCGGCAGCGACGAACGCAGCGGTCTCGGGCGGCTCGCGCCGAAAGACCTGGCCGGTTTGGCGCGTGCGGTGGCCGAAGACGAGCTGTCGCACCGGCAGGGACGGCGGCTTCTGGAGGCGATCCTGACGGAGGGCGGGACGCTGGCCGAGCTGCGCGCCACCCTCGATCTGGAGGAGATCGGGGACGAGGCGGTGCTGGCGCCGATGATCCGGGAACTGATGGAAGCCTTCCCCGGGCGGGTGACGGCCTACAGGGGGGGGCAGCGCGGCCTTCTCGGTTTCTTCGTGGGACAGGTGATGCAGAAGACCGGGGGCCGCGCCGATCCCCGCAAAGCGAGCGAGGTGGCGGCCGCGCTGCTGGGGCGCGCGGACGAGTGTTGACTTTTCAACATTCATCGGTTAACCATTGGGGGTCGCAAAATCGCGTCCCGAGCCGCGAAGGCCGGACGGACCGCCAAATGGAGGACAATCATCGTGAGTCGGCTTTCCCCGCTGAGCAGACGCGAACGCCAGGTCATGGACATCCTGTACGAACTGGGCAGCGCTTCGGCGGCCCGGATCCGGAAACGCATGGCCGACCCTCCGACGGACTCCGCAGTCCGCTCGATCCTGCGCATCCTCGTGGAAAAGCGGCATCTGCAGCGGAAGCCGGATGGCCCCCGCTACATCTACTTCCCGACGGCGTCCGTCTCGCAGGTGCGGCGTTCCGCGATGCACCATGTCTTGCGGACCTTTTTCGGAGGCAGTATCGAGGGTGGAGTGGCGACGCTGCTGGAGCTCCGCGACGGCGATCTGACCCCGGAGGAGCATGAACGCATTCGGGCGATGATCGACAGAGCGGCGGAGGAGGGAAGATGACCGGATTGTCCATCCTCTCCACGAGCCTCTTCGGCCTGGTTGCGAAGGCCACGCTGATCCTCTGCGTCGCCCTCGCTCTTGCCTGGTTCACGAGACGGAGCTCCGCCCGGACGCTGCACCTCCTCTGGACGGCGACCTTCGTGGCGCTGCTCGCCCTGCCGGGCGCCAGTCTGCTGGCGCCTTCGTGGGAACTGCCCGTGCTCCCCATTCGGACCGCCCCGGCTCCGGTCCCAGCCGGCGACGGTTCTCCCAGGGCACCGGCAAGCAGGGCACCGGCAAGCGACCCGCCTGCCGCCCTTCTCCTTCGCGAAGCCGAACCCCAGCCGAATCCGTCCTTGCCGGTGCTTGCCGGACCCCCCTCGTTCCGCCATCGCGGCGACGCTCCGGTCCCGCGAACCGCCGCCGGGGGGCTCCTCATCCTCTGGGCGCTCGGCTGCGGCGCCGGCCTGGTGTCCCTCGGCGTGGGCGCCCTGCGCTTCCGGAGCCTGGTTCTCCGGGCAACGCCGCTGGACGACCCGGTCTGGATCCAGTCGGCGAACAGGCTGCGGCGCCGGCTGCGCGTGCGCATCCGCGTCCGGCTCCTTGCCAGTGCGAAGCTCCCCGCCCCGATGACCGGCGGTTTCCTGAGCCCCGTGATTCTCCTGCCGGAATCCGCGACGGAATGGACGGCGTCCCGGCGCGAGGCGGTGCTGTCGCACGAGCTCGTGCATCTGCGCCGCCGGGATGCGGTGCGGCAGCTCGCAGGCCGCGTGGCATTGGCGTTGTACTGGTTCCATCCGCTGGCCTGGATCGCCTGGCGCCGTGCGGTCGCGGCCAGAGAACGATCGTGCGACGAAGAGGTTCTGGCGCTTGGCGTGCGTCCCTCCGCATACGCCCGGCACCTCCTCGCGCTGGCGTCCGGGCTTGCCTCGCGTCCTCCCGTCCATTCGCTGCCGATGGCGCAGCGCTCCCACCTGGAGAACCGGATCATGTTGATTCTGAAGCCGCACCGGCCCCATTTCTCGAGAATTCGCACCTGCGGCACTCTGTCGCTCCTCGCCGGAGCGGGAGTGCTCGTCGCCTGTGCGCGACCGGTTCCCATCGATTCGGGCCCCGTCCCTCCACCTCCGGCCGAGGAGATCCCGATCGAGGCGGATCCGGCTGCGGCCCCGGCGCTTCCCGAGAACCCGTCGCCGAGGCCTGCCCCTCCACCGGAGACGCCGCCTGCCGAGCCGGTCGCCGAGGTCCTCTCCGTCGTTGCCCCGTCCAGGTTGGAGCCGCCGAGGCCGCTGGAAGCCGTCTGCAATCCGGGTGCGTTCACCGGCATTTGGCGCGACCGCGAATCGACCACGCTCCAGGTAACGGTGGAGGGCATGTCGCTCTGCATGCGGACTCAGGGAGACGTCGCGATGAGCGGAAACGGCGCCGCCGTCGTGAGGATGGAGCCCGGCAGCCTGCTGGTCCTGGCGTCGTTGGCCGCGCGGCGTCACTTGCTGGTCATCTCCCCGGGCGCGGGTGGACCCGAGTACGCCTGGAGCGTCGATGGCCGTGCGCAGCCCTTCGACGACGAAGCCCGGGAATGGCGCGATCTGGTCTTCACCGTGCTGGCGGGCTTCCGCGAGGCCTGGGCCATTCGGAGCGAGGAAGGGAGTCTGCGCCGCGAGATTGGCTCTCGCCAACGGCATGTGGCGGGTCTGCGCCGGGACATCGGATCCCATGAACGACATGTCGCAGCCTTGCGGCGGAAGATCGCTTCCCATGAACGGCATGTGGCGGGTCTGCACCGGGATATCGCTTCTCACGAGCGGCATGTGGCGGGCCTGCGCCGGGACATCGGATCCCACGAGCGGCATGTGGCCGGCTTGCGCCGGGATATCGCTTCCCACGAGCGACAGGTGGCGGGCTTGCAACGGGACATTGGATCCCACGAACGCCATGTCGCGGGTCTGCACCGGAAGATTGCATCGCGGCAACGGAAGGTCGCGAGCCTGAATCGGGATGTCGTCCGGGCCGGGCGGAGCGAGACGCAGGAAGCGTCGCGGGCGCGGGCCGAGCTGGCCGAGGTGGAGAGCGAGCTGCGCCGGTTGCGCCAGGCCGTCGAGGACTACGACCTGGAGCGGCGAGTGCGCGAAGTCGGACGGGAGATCGACCGGTACGATCTGGACGGCAAGATCCGGGAGATCGAAGCGCAGATTCGCGCATACGACCTTGAGGGCAGGATCGGGGAGATCGAGTCGCGGATCCAGCGATACGACCTGGAGGGCAGGACCCGGGCCATCGAGTCGCAGATCGAACAATACGACCTTGAGGGCAGGATTCGGACCATCGAGTCAGAGATCGAACAGTACGACCTGGACGGCAGGATCGGGGAGATCGAAGCGCGGATTCGCGCATACGACCTGGACGAGGGAATCCGGGAGATCGAGTCGCAGATCGAGGAACTGGACGCGGACCGGCGGGCCGGAGAGGTCGAGCGGTCAATCCAGGACGAGATCGCGGCGCTGAAGGAGCTGATCGGGTAGGCCGGTCCTGATTCGAAGAAGACGACTCTTGCTCGGAGCGCGAATCGTTGCCCAAAGCGGTCCGCGCCGAGACGGTTCAATTCCCAAGGGAGATCTCGTTGCCATGAAGACGCTTCCCCTCGACGCGCTTCCCATACGGATGCCTGCCCTCGACACGCTTGCCGGGAGGACCTTTGCCATGAAATCCCGGGCCCGAAGATCGCGCGCCGCCAACGCTTCTGCGGATTCATCGAGGTTGCGCCGGTTCCGGCTCGCGACCTGTCTCCTGGCTTCCTGGCCGGTGCTGGTCGGTTGCGGCGACGCTCCCTCCCGGAGCGACTGGACCACCGCGCGGGACACCTTGCCTTCGGGCGCCGTCCGCATCGTCCACGCCCCGCCGGCCGATGCCGCCCCCGCCTGGACGCTGGTGGAGGAGTTGCGCGTCGGCTCCAGGGAGGGCGCCGGTCCGGACTCGTTCGGGTACCTGAAGGGTCTCGTGGCGTGGGAGGACGGTGGCTTCGCCGTGCTTGATTCGCAGGCCCAGGAGCTGCGCGTCTTCGGTCCCGATGGCGCCCACGTCGCAACCCATGGCGGCAGGGGACAGGGGCCCGGCGAATTCGTGAATGCAAATGGCCTGATGGCCGGCTCCGATGGACGCCTCCGGGTGCCGGATTCGCGAGGCGGGCGGATGTCGGTCTTCGATCCCGAGGCGGGGTTCGTGGAGTCCTTTCCCTTTGCCGACGGAACCTATCACGCGGTATGGAATGGCGCGCTGGTGGGCGGAGACCGCATCTACCGGCCGTGGTGGGGGATCGGGAACCGAAATTGGCTTCGCATTTACGATCTTGCGATGACGGCGGTCGATTCCCTGCGCCTGCCGCCGAGCGGTGGCCGGGAGGATGATCCCGCGAGCCAGCCGGGCGCCTTTTACCAGGAGGCCGGCGGCGGCTACATGATGTACTCGATCCCATTCTATCCGCATTCGGTCCGGTACATCGATTCCCGGGGCGCCATCTGGTCGACGCGGGACGGCGACCCGGCATACCGAATCGCGCGGTGGGAGCCGGGCGGCGACACGACTCTGGTGGTCGAGACCCGTCGGTCCTCCGTCGCGATTCCCGCCGCCGAGCGCGACTCCGTCATCGACGGGATGCGGCGGATCACCTCGGATATGGGTGTGGGGGAATGGGACTGGTCCCGGGTTCCGGCGATCAGGCCGGCCGTCGAGGCCATCTTCGAGTCCGCCGAGGGCGATCTGTGGGTTCGCACGCCTGCCGATGGCGGCGGAGTCATTTTCGATCGCTACGCCGGGGACGGCGCCTGGCTTGGATCGGTCCGGCCGGAGCTGGGCCTCGAGCTCTTCGACCACGCTCCGGTCGTGCGAGGCGAGAGGGTGTGGATGATCATGAGGGACGAACTCGATGTGAAGTACGTCGTCCGGGCCCGAATGACGCCTCCGTCCGGCTGAGCCTGGAGGGCGTGGCCCGCAAAGGCCTCAGTGACCCGCCGCGGCGCCGTCGCTGTCCCTCGGATCCGGCACTCCCACCAGCGCGCCGGTTTCCGCATCGACGAAGATGCAGTGCGCGATCCCCTGCCCCCGTCCCCAGTTCACCTCGTGGCCCATCGCGGCCAGTCGCTCCCCGTCGGCCTCCGGCATGAATCCCGTTTCCATGCGGACGGCATTGGGCAGCCACTGATGATGGAGTCGCTTCGCGGCGACGATTTCCTCCGGGCTCTCGCGAAAGTCCACCAGATTCACCACAAGCTGCAGCACCGTGTTGATGATCGTTCGGCCACCCGGACTCCCGATCACGGCCACCAGCTCCCCATCGCGCGCGACGATCGTGGGCGTCATTGACGAAAGCATGCGTTGTTCGGGACGGGCCAGATTCGGCTCCGTTCCGATGAGGCCGCGGGCGTCGGTCAGTCCCGGACGCGCGTTGAAGTCGCCCATCTCGTTGTTGAGGAGGAATCCCGCACCGGGCACGGTGATGTACGATCCGTAGCCGCCCTCGAGGGTGTAGGTGACCGAGACCGCCATCCCGTCCGCATCCACCACCGAGTAGTGCGTGGTCTCCATGCTCTCGGCGGGCGGCGCTCCCTCCACGTCGGAGGGGTTGGAGACGCCGGCCGCGGTTGCGTCGATTCCGGCCCGAAGCTCGGCCGCGTACTCCTTGCTGGTGAGGCGCGCGACGGGAACGTCGGCGAAGTCGGGATCGGCCAGGTGCATGGCGCGGTCGCGGAAGGCGTGCCGCATCGACTCGATCAGGTGATGGGCGTACTCGGGGGTGCCCGCGCCGAGCCCCGCCACATCGACGCCCTCCAGGATGTTCAGCATCTGAACCAGCGCGGTCCCTCCCGACGACGGCGGCGGCATGCTGATGATCTCGTGGCCCCGGTAGCTGCCGCGGATCGGCTCGCGCTCCTGTGCCTCGTACCGGGCGAGATCCTCCTCGGTGATCCACCCGCCGCCCCGCTCCATCTCCTCCGCGATCAGCCGTGCGGTGGCGCCCCGGTAGAATCCGTCGCGGCCCTCGTCGCGGATGCGTTCCAGCGTTCCCGCCAGGTCGCTCTGCGCCAGGATCTCGCCGGGCCGGTAGGGAACGCCGTCCCGGTAGAACTGCTCGAAGGTGGCGGGGTAGTCGCGGAATGCCTCCATCCGTCCCTCCAGCGAGGCCGCCAGCCGTTCGCTCACCACGAATCCATCGCGGGCCAGCGTAACGGAGGGTTCGACCAGCTCCGGCCAGTCCGCGCTCCCATACCTCTCGTGCGCAAGCGCGAATCCGGCCACCGTTCCCGGCACCCCCACCGCCAGGTGACTCCGGTGGTGGATCTGGTAGGAATACTCGCCGTCCTCGCCGACGAACATCTCGGGGTGGGCCCGAAGCGGCGCCTTCTCGCGAAAGTCGATCGCCGTCGCGCGGCCATCCGGGAAACGGATGATCATGAAGCCGCCCCCGCCGATGTTTCCGGCCGTCGGGTGGGTGACCGCGAGCGCGAGTCCGGTGGCGATCGCCGCATCGACCGCATTGCCCCCCGCGCGAAGGACGGCCGCTCCCGCCTCGCTCGCATCCGGGTATGCGGAGACCACCATCCCCGCCTCGGCCTGGAGGACGCCGCGGGTTGCGGGGGTCGGCGACGAATCGATCGGGTCGCCGGCGCAGGCCGCCAAGGCGAGGAGCGCGATCGCCGCGCCCGCGGTGGCCTTCAGGGGACGCATGCCGGGGTCGTCGGGTGACGGAAGCTTCACTCTCATGATTTGGCGGGGGGTTCGGGTGGGGGCCTGGGGCACGGATGGGAGTTTGGGACGCGAGCGGGACCGGGCGCCAGCGGGGACCGGGCCGGCTCGGACGATCGCCGCCCGCGTCAGCCAGGCGCGATGGCGGCGGCCTCTCCCTCCACCTCGACCGGAGAAAGAGGCGGCGACACCACTATGGGGCCACCCGCGCCCCGGCGCGAGTCCACTTCTTCGCCACCGCGCCGGAGCCGCTGGAAGAAGCGCGCCAGATCGTCGGTCAGGCTGTACATGACCGGCACCAGCACCAGGGTGAGGAAGGTTGCGAAGATGATGCCGACGATGACCGCCACCGCCATCGGTCCCCACCACGCCGCCTGCTCGCCGCCCCAGAAGAAATCGGGCGAAAGGCGGGTGAAGAGCCCGAAGAAATCGAAGTTGAGACCGACCGCGAGGGGAACCAGCCCCAGCGCGGTCGTGATCGCCGTCAGGAGAACGGGGCGCAGGCGCGTCATGCCGCCCTGCACGATCGCCTCCCTGCGGTCGAGCCCGTCGCGCTTCCGCAGCACATCAATGTAGTCGATGAGCACGATGGCGTTGTTCACGACGATCCCGGCCAGCGAAATGACGCCCACCCCGGTCATGATGATGACGAATGGCATCCGGAAGACCATCAGCCCGATCAGCACGCCGGTGGTGGACATGATCACCGACGACAAGATGATGAGCGGCTTCACCACCGAGTTGAACTGGGTCACCAGGATCAGCGCGATCAGCATGAGCGCCGCCAGGAAGGCCCCGGTCAGGAACTCCATGGCTTCCTGCTGCTCCTGCTGCTCGCCGGTGAAGGAGAGCGCGTAGCCGGGCGGAAGCGCCGCGGCGAACTCCTCCAGAACCCCCTCGACCTCCGTCCGCACCGCGTTGCTGTTGTACCCCGCCGCGACCTCGGCGCTGATCGTCGCCACCCTGTCCATGTTCTTGCGCCGAATCGATCCGTAGCCCCGGTCCACCGTCCACTCGGCCACGGCCGACAGCGGCACCTGGCGTCCCTCGGAAAAAACCGTGAGCTGGCGCAGCGAGGTGAGCTCGCGTCGGTCCTCCTCGCGCAGCCGCACGATGATGTCGTATTCGTCGTTGCCCGTGCGGTACTTGGCGGCCTCGATGCCGTTGATGGCGCCGCGCACCAGAAACCCGACGTCGTTGGTGGAGAGTCCGTACAGGCTCGCCTCCTCGCGGTCGACCTCGACCCGGAGCTCGGGACGGGCGTCCTCCAGATCGCTCTCCAGCCCGACCAGACGGGGATAGACCGGCGAGTTCTCGATCATGTCCACCGCTTCCAGCGAGAGCGTCTGAAGCAGTTCGGGATCCTCGCCCGAGATCTCGATGTTGACGGGGGGACCGGAGGGCGGCCCTTCGGTGACCTTGTCCACCCGAACCTCCGCCCCGGCGAGGTCGCGCCCAATCGTCTCCTGCATCCTTGCGAGGGTTCCGAAGATATCGAACCGGCGCTCCTCGTAGTCGATCATCGAGAGCGTCACCCTTCCGGCTTCGGGCCCCGAGGGACCGCCGCCGTCCATCGGA
The DNA here is from genome assembly GCA_022822325.1 of Gemmatimonadota bacterium. Lineage (GTDB taxonomy): Bacteria > Gemmatimonadota > Gemmatimonadetes > Longimicrobiales > Gaopeijiaceae > Bin94. The sequence goes on from JAJEBW010000015.1 coordinate 18,407, forward strand.
TTGCCGCCGCCCCCGGTTGAACCCACCGTCGTGACGATCGTCTCGGCGTCCGCCACGCCCTCGATCTCCCGCACCTCCTCCAGGAGACGGCGCGCGTACTCGTTGGTTACGGCGGCCGAGGTTCCCACCGGCGCCTCGACGGAGACATAGACCACGCCGGGGGGAATGTCCTCGGGGAAGTACTCGACCGGCGCCGCAAAGCTCCCGTAGACGAGGATCGTGCCCACGAACGCGAGACCCGAAAAGACCAGAATGCGCGCGCGGTGAGCGAGCGCCCAGCGCAGCCGCTGCTCGTACCAGCCGAGGCCGATGAGGATCAGCTCCACGGCGCCCGCCGAGAGCCGGAAGGTGCGGGAGCTGCGTTTGCGGCGGACCCTGCGGCTGCGCACCCGCGTCAGGAAGATCGAGCAGAGGGTGGGCACGATGACCAGCGCGACGACGAGCGAGCTTGTCAGGGTGACGATGAGGGTCAGCGGCAGATAGCTCATGAAGTCGCCCGCCATCCCCGGCCAGAAGATGAGCGGGGTGAAGGCCGCGAGCGTGGTTGCGGTGGCGGCGATGACCGGAACCGCGACCTCGCCGGTGGCCTTCTTGCAGGCGGACTTCCGGTCCCAGCCCTCTTCCATGAAGCGGTAGATGTTCTCGACGATCACGATCGCGTTGTCGACCAGCATCCCCAGGGCGAGGATGAGCGAGAAGAGCACGACCATGTTCATCGAGACGCCGAGCAGCCTGAGCACGATGAAGGAGAGGAACATGGAGGTGGGGATCGAGAGCGCCACGAAGATCGAGGTGCGCAGCCCCAGCACGAAGAGAAGGACGCCGACGATCAGGATGATCCCCGAGATGATGTTGTTCTGGAGGCTGCTCACCATCTGGCCGATGTCGTCGGACATGTCGGAGGTGATGCGAACCTCGGTGGAGGGGGGGAAGAGGGGCCGCATCGCTTCGATCTCCGCGCGCACCGCATCGGCCGTCGCGATGATGTTCTCGCCGGAGCGCTTCACCACATCCAGGGTGACGACGGGCTGATCCCCGAGCCGGGCGTAGCTCTCGCGTTCGGCGAATCCGAACTCCACCTCGGCGATGTCGCGGAGATGGATGGGACGGTCGTTCAGGGTGGCGACGACGAGGTCGCGAATCACCGCCGGATCCTCGAATTCGCCGTCCACCCGCACGAGATACCTGACTCCGTTGACGTCGATGGAGCCGCCGGGAATGTTGACGTTCTCCTGGCGGATCGTGCTCAGAACGTCGTCGATGGAAACGTTGTAGTACTGAAGCCGCGAGAGATCCAGATCGACCTTGACCTCGCGCTCCAGTCCCCCGCGCAGGGCGACGCGCAGAACCGCCGGAATCGACTCGATCCGGTCCTGGAGCTCCTCGCCGATCTCCTTCAGGCGCACCAGTCCGTAGCCGCCGGAGATGTTGATCTGCATGATCGGCGCCTCCGCCATCGAAAACTCCATGATGAAGGGGTCTTCGGCGTCGGATGGAAGCTCGGGGCGCGCCAGATCGACCTTTTCGCGGACCTGCTGCAACGCTTCGTTGAGATCGGTGGAGGTCTCGAATTCGACGATGACGCTGGAGTAGCCCTCGACGGAGGTGGAGGTGAGCTCCTTCACATCGGAGATTGTGTTCAGCTCCTCTTCGAGGCGGCGCGTGACCAGGCTCTCCACATCGGCCGGCGACACGCCCGGATACATGGTGTTGACGGCGATGATCGGGATTTCGGTCTCCGGGAAGGACTCCTTGGGAATCGCGCGGTAGGCGAGCAGTCCCGCGATCATGATGAAGGCGAAGAGGACCATGACCGAGGTCGCGTGATCGACGGCCGCGCTGGTCAGGAAGAACTCCTTGTACGACTTCGCTCTGCGCCCGGGGGAAGCGTCCCGTCCGCCGGACTGGTCCCGAGCCTCGCGGTCTTCCGCCCCGCGCCCGGTGGAATCGCCGTTCCGGTTCCCGGTCATCGCCGCCCTCCATTTCCTTCGCCGCGTGCGCCCGCCACGACCCGCACCCGGTCGCCCGCGGTCAGGCTCTGCTGGCCGACGACCACAACCCGGTCTCCTTCCGCCAGTCCCGACTCGATCACCGCCTCGTTCCCCTGCGCGACCAGGATCTCGACCTCCCGCGCCGCTGCCCGGGCCGCGTCTCCCGCGCCCTCGACCACGAAGACCACCCGTCCCCGCTCCATGGCCACGAGCGCCTGTTGCGGCACGACCAGCGCCCCCGGAATCTCCTCGCGGACGATCTCGATCGAGGCGATCATGCCGGGCTTGATGCTGCGGTCGGGATTGGGAAGAGTGAGTTCCAGGGGGAAGGTTCGGTTCTCGGGATCGACCACCGCCCCGGCGTAGCTGACCTCCGCCTCGAAGCGGAGATCTGCGAGGACGTCGAAGGCCACGGTCGCGGAGGATCCTGCCCCGACGCCGGCGGCGAAGCGTTCAGGCGCTCCCGCGACCATGCGGATCGTGTCGATCTGGACGATGCGCGCCACTGCGGCGCCGGGCGCCACCAGCGACCCGATCTCCACGAAGCGGTCGTTGAGAACCCCGCGAATCGGCGCCGAGATCGTGGTGCGGGCGATTCGTTCGCGGAGCGCTTCCAGGTTGCCGCGGCTCTGTTCCAGGGCGTGCTGCGCCTCCAGGTAGCTCAGCTCCGATCCGACCCCGTCGTTCTCGTAGAGCGCGCGGCGCCGATCCCAGACCTCTTCCGCATACCGCGCCTGCGCCGAGGCGGTGCGGATCTGCGCGGCCAGGATGGCGTCGTCGAGGTGCACGATGGCCTGGCCGGTTCGCACGACCTCGCCCTTGTCGCGCACGATCCGGCGCACGACCCCCGTTTCCTCCGCCGCGATCACCACGTCGCGCATCGCGGTGGCCACCCCGGTGACCTGCACGGTGCGCGTGAAGTCGCGCGGGGCCAGCGTCTCCACCTCGACATTGACGACCCTGCCAAAGGCCTCGACGCGCTCCTCGCCCTCCTGCGCCGCCTCGCCGCTCCCGCATCCCCCGGTCGCCGCCACCGCCAGCGCCGCGGCCGCCGCCACCGCGCGCATCCCGCCGCTCAGTCCCGAAATCCCAGGTCCCATCTCTGCGCATCTCCCATGATCCATGCCAATCCATGATTCGTTCGTCCTGCCGCCGCCGCTGCGGCCATCGCTACCGCGAATCCACCAGCGGAACCTGTCCGGCGGCCTCGTCCAGCCGCGCGCTCGCGGCCAGGTAGTCGTATACGGCCTGCGCGTAGTTGAATTCGCTCTGCCGCAGCGCCACCTCGACGTCGGTGAGCTCCAGCCGTCCGGCCAGCCCCTCGCGGTACTGAGCGCTGGCGATCTCGTACCCGCGTTCGGCCTGCGCGACCGCGAGACGCTGTGCACCGACCCGCTGCCGTGCCTCGCGCACCTGGTCGAGCAGATTGCGTACCTGCACCTCGGCCTGATCCAGCGCCAGGCGGGTCTGGAGGCGAGCCTGTTCAAGGGCCATGCGACGCTGGCGGATTCTCGCCTGGCGGCGAAATCCGGAAAAGATCGGAACGCTTACGCGCAATCCCACCTGGGTCGATGAGCCGCGCTGCCGGCTCGTGCCGAAGAAGTCGGGTCCGCCATTCTGCTGCGCCGCCAGCCCGTAGCTGCCGAAGGCCGCCACCGTCGGGAAGTAGTCGACCTGCTCCAGCCTCACCTCCACCCCCCGGAGCTCCTCGGTGAGCGTCGCTTGCCGGATGTCGGAGCGTCCCAGCGCGCTGCGGCGCACGATCTCCGCCGCATCGGCTCTGTCGGCGGGATAGCTGCGGAAATCAAGAATGTCGCGGTTGGCGGGCGAGTTGGCCTCCGGTCGCTCCAGATCCATCTCGGCGAGCTCTCCCGCCACGGCGATCGGAGCCTCCGGTTCCAGCGCAAGCTCGGCCGCGATCGTCCTGCGGGCGGCGTTTCGCCGGTTCTCGGCGCGTCTCAGGGCGGGTTCCAGGTTGGCCAGTTCCACCTCCAGGCGCAGCACATCGTAGAGTTCGGCCAATCCGGCCTCCGCCATCGCCCGGGTCTCGTCGAGCGTCTGCCGAACCCGGCGCAGCGAGTTGCGGGTGAGTCGCAGTTCCTCCTGGGCCAGGAGCAGGTCATAGACGGAGATCCGGATCCGGGTGACCAGTTGCTGGGTGCGGCCCCGGAGCGATTCCCGTTGCAGGTTGCGGAATCCCGACGCGGCCCCCAGCCCGACGAAAGCGGCGGGATCGAGGAGCGCCTGTTCGACGTTCACCCCCAGATTCCAGATGTTGTCGGCGCCGAACTGGATGGGGATGAAGTCGCCCTCGGCCGCGGCGGGATCGAAGATGCGGGCGGGCAGGAAGTTGACCTGCGGCGCGACATTGCGCGTGTAGGAGCTGGTGAGGTTCAGATCGGGATAGACGTCGCTCCATGCCTCCGCCACCTGGCCCTCGGCCGCCCCCAACTGGAAGCGGGCGTCGGCGAGGTCGCGGCTGCGGTCGATCGCCATGCGCGCGAGTGCGCTGAGCAGGACCGGCTCCTCCAGCTCCGGCGAGGCGGGCGCCCGTTCCTGCGCGGCGACGGGACCGCAAATCAGGGCCGCCACCGCCGCGATGGTCCCGAATGTTCCCCGTGAAGGGGAGCCGGTTCCCCGCCGGTCGTCGGCGCGCCCGCCCTCACTTCCCCGGGGCCGAGTCGATTCAGACATTCGAACTCCGCCTTTTCCCTCCCTGCCGACTGAATGCGCCGCCGGACGCGCAGGTCCGCACGAACGCCCGATGCTGCCGTGGGACAGCCTTCTATTATAGCGCACTTCGCTGGAACGAGGGGTGCGGATTCGCAGCGCTCGCACCGCCCGCGGGTTGACGGACGAGCCGTTTCCCGGTAGCCTCCTTCCCGTTAGCGCCCGGCCGCAGTTCAGTGCCGGGATCGGAGGAACAAGGTTTGTGATCAGGAGCATGAGGATGCGAACCACGGGAACCGTGAAGTGGTTCAACGACGCCAAGGGTTTCGGATTCATCAGCCCGGTGGCGGGGGACAGGGACTGTTTTGTCCACTACTCCGCGATCGAGGGCGATGGCTTTCGGAGCCTTGCCGAGGGCGACCAGGTCGAGTTCGACATGGTCGAGGGTCCGAAGGGACCCGCAGCCGAAAAGGTGGTGCGCGTCGGCGGGATGGCGTAGCCGCCCCGGCTGGAACCAGTGCGAAGCCGCCGGAGAGGAGGCTCTCCGGCGGCTTCGTTGCTTTAATGGTCCCTGCTCGGGGGCCGGCCGGGCCGAATCCCCGGGAGTCGTCGACCGGTGGCGGCGTCTTCCGAACCGGCCCTGGCGGAATGAACGATGCGGCGCGGGTGGACCGCACTGGCGGCTCTCGTTGGGGCAGGTCGCGGATCCGTCGCGCAGCCATCGGGTCTCGCGGTCCCGCATTCGGATGCGCGAGCGAGCGACGCGGGAAACGGGATCGGTCGCGCCCCCTCCACCCGGCGGGCCCCTTCCGTTCGGGACCGCGCCGCCTCCATTGAACGGCGGCCCGGTCGCGGGGTCAGTCCCCTGCCCCGCCCCGCGGCAGGAGCGCCCGGTGCCACCGGTCCCGCGCCGGTCCCTCCCACCGCCCCGCGCGCAAATCGCCCAGCGCGGTGATCGAATTGTCGAAAACGACCGTCTGCGGGCCGATCTCGCCGGAGCGGGCGCGGGTGCGAAAGCCAACCCGCGAGCTCCGCGCGATCCGCCCGTCCGCTTCCCGGAACCAGACCGCCTCGTTGCCCAGGAACCCCGCCCCGAGCTCCGTTCCCGCCGCGGCCAGAACCCGCACCAGGGCATCGATCGAACACCCCGACGGATCCGTGGAGCGCGCATCGGCGCACACAATCAGAAACCGGTCGTGCACCCAGCGTCGAGTTGCCCGCAGCGGCGCGCCGTGGGCGGCCCATCCGGCAAGAAAGTCGTCCACCATTGCCAGGAGGCGATTCCTCTCGGCCGCATCCAGATCGCGCTCCGCCCCGAAGATCCAGATCCGGGAGTCGTCCGGGTAGTCGTTCAACTCCGGCGTCGCCACCGATCCGGCCCCGGCCTCCGGCGCCGCCCGCTTCCTCCGGTTCCCGTTCATCCCGCGGCCACCTCCTCGTCGCCGCCCGCAACCACGGCGGGGTTCTTGTCAATCAACATCGCAATCCAGCGCAAGTCCTTCGTGTTCTCGAGCATGATCTTCACGATCATCGTGAGCGGGACCGAGAGGAGCGCGCCGACCGGTCCCCAGAGCCACCCCCAGAAGAGCAGCGAGAGGATGACGACCAGGGTGGAGATCCCGAAGCGCCGCCCCATCAACATGGGTTCGATCCAGTTTCCGAAGACGACGTTCACCGCCAGGTAGCCCAGCCCCACAATGAGCGAACGGTCCAGATCGATTCCCACCAGAGTGGCCGAAACCGGATCCACATCCAGGAGCGCGAGCAGCACCGCCGGGATGGAGGCGATAATCGACCCGATCGTGGGGACGTAGTTGAGCGCAAAGGCGACGAGGCCGAAGAGGATCGGCAGATCGAGTCCCATGGCCCAGGTCCAGATTCCCAGGAGCACGCCGGTGCACAGACTGACGACGGTCTTGATCACCAGGTATCCCTGAACCTCGTCGATGATCTTGCGGTAGCGTTCGCCGGCCATGTCGGCGATGAACCGCAGCTTATCCGGGAGCGCCACCGCTTCGCCCAGCGCAAAGATCAGAAGCAGAGTCACGATGAAGGTGCTCGTGACGAAGGAGAGCGCCCAGGTCGTGGCCCCCGTGGCGAGGGTGGCGAGGGTCGTGACATTCAGCAACTCGCGGAAGGTGCGCCTCAGCTCGCCCTCCGCGAGCAGGGGAAGGCGATCCTCGATCTCGCGAAGCCAGCCCTCGATGTGCGGAGCGATGGCCTGGATCTGAATCGGAACCAGCTCTTGCAGCGTTCGAAGTTGCAGGCTCCCGATCAGCACCAGAAGACCGAAGATCCCGGCGACCACCAGGACGGTCATCAGGATCGCCATGGTTCGCGGCACCCGCCGCCGGGACAGCCAGATCACCAGCGGCAGGCAGATCACGGCGAGGAAGAGCGCGAGCGCCATCGGCAGGAGGATCGGCTGGGCGAAATCGAGACCCTGAACCAGGATGAAGGCCGCGGCCAGGGTGACGAGGAAGCGCAGTCCCGTATTCTGGTCGGACTGATCGGCGAAGATCGACGCCTTCCCAACCCGAGGAGCCATCCGTTCCGCCTTCAGCAGCCGACGATGGGAATCAGGGGGCGCGGATGTTCCACCGTCACCTCGACGTAGGTGCGGGTATAGACCCGGATCTGCGCGCAGCCGCGAATGACCTCCACGCGATAGATCTGCGCCGCGGGATAGCTGGCCAGCTCGGGCACTCCCCCGAAGGCCGGTGCGTCGTCGATGAAGATGCGCGGCTGCGCCGGACGGCCCCGGAGGCGAACGCAGTTGCGGGGCTGGCGAAAGACTCCGGTCCCCGACTGGTCCTCGAAGCAGGGCACGAACTCGAATCCCGGCCGGCTGTCCAGGAATTCGGCCAGGTTGAGGTCCGGCGAGGAGCGCAGCTCGGTCTCGATGTACCGGTCGGTGAGGTGGGCCAGTCCCCGCAGCCGGCTCTCGAGGCGATCGACATAGACCTCGATTCCCTCCAGAACGACCGGTTTGGGGAATATCACCACCTCGACCTCGGGGCCGGGCTGGATGTCCATCACCTGGAAGAGGTCGGCGTAGCCCATGCGCGAAACCGAAACCCGGCTGGGACCGGGCGGAACCCCTGAAATCCGGAAGCGCCCCTCGGCGTCGGTCACCCCGAGGATCCGCGATCCATCGCGGCGGATCGTTTCCTCCAGCCGCACCACGGCCCCTTCGACCGGCCTCTCCCACCAACTGTCGATCACCCGGCCGGAGAAGAGGACGCCCGCTTCCTGCCCCGTCGCGGAGATCGTCCCCGCGAAGGCGGCCAGCAGGGCAACGGCCAGGCGCGAACTCGTCGGCATCGGTCGTTGCTACGCCAGCGCGCGCACCGCCCGCGCCACCTCGTCGAAGGGGGGCAGCACCGAGGGATCGTCGCTTGCCCAGGAGTAGCGAACCACCCCGCCGCCGTCGACCACGAAGACGGATCGCTTCGCCACCCCGCGCAGTCCGAAGAAGTCCTCCACGAGCACGCCGAACCCGGTCGCCGCCTCGCCGTTGAAATCGGAGAGCACCTGGAAGGGAATCCCCATGTCCTCGCGCCAGCGCTGGTTGGCGAAGGGGGAATCGATGCTGATGGCGTAGATGTCCGCGCCCAGCGATCCCCACTCGTCCCAGCGCTCCCCGACATGGCAGAGCTCGGTGGTGCAGGTTCCGCTGAAGGCGAGCGGCACGAACATGAGGACCACCGGCTTGCCGCGGTGATCGGAGAGCGTTACGGGGTCGCTTCCCAGGGCGAAGGGAAGGGTGAAGTCGGGCGCCGTGCTTCCGGCCTGAAGGTGAGCCAAGTTGGTCGCTCCCGCGTCGGGGTTCGTTGAATCGGCGAAAAACGCGCTCTCGCCGTGGCTGAGCCGTGCGAGCTGCAAGCTAGTCTAGCAGGCTTTTGTCACAAGTGTGGAAGGTGTCACAAGTGCGGATAAGGCGCGGTCCTCGCAAGTGCGGATCAAGGTGCGGTCCGCAACCTGTCGCGCCGGCCTTGGAGTTGGGCGATTCCATGCGGCCGGCGACCCATTGCGGCGGCGCGTTGTTCGGGGTGGAGGCGTCGTCGGTGCGAGAAATGCGGGGCGAGCGCTCCCGGGGTCAGTTGCCCCGCGTGGCCTGGCGGGTCCAGATGACGGCCGATCCGCAGCCGCCATTGTTCCGGCCCCAGAATTGCGGGGGCGTTCGGGATCCCCAGTACACCTCGGCGGCCTCGACCCAGTGCGGGGGAATCTGGTCGATATTGACCGATCCCTCGATGTCCGGATTCCATTCGATCCCGTCCACGAAGATCGCCAGCTCGCAGTCGCGGGCCTGGAGGACGGCTCGATGCGTGGTGGGCCGGTCGATGCGCAGACCCGGAATGTACGCGAAGGCGTCGGAGAGGAGGTGGGACTGGCGGTCCTCGATCGTCTGCCGGGTGAGGAGCCGCATGACGACCCCCTGGTCCAGGCGGCGGTAGTAGCCCCGGTTTTCCAGGTAGCGGGAGCGGACCTCGACCCGAATGGGCTGGAGCGCCACGGCCTCGACCGTAAGGGCGACTTCCACCGCGGTGGTGCGTTCGGGGTGCAGAGCCACCGGCTCGGTGCGGGTGGCGTAACCGATCCTGTCGATGGTGAGGTGGGCCAGCTCGGAGTCGAGACCCCGGAATTCGACCCTGCCGTCGGCGTTGGTGATCGCCTGGCGTCCCCGCGCAAGGGTGACTCCGGCCCCCGCGACCGGACTTCCCAGGGCGGAATCGATCACCCGCACGATCAGGCGCGCCGGTCCCCCGATTTCGTCTTCGTCGAGCGGTCGCAGGGTAAGGGTGAAGTCGCCCGGGCGCAGCACCCGGAAGCCGCCGCTCAGGGTGGCGTATCCGCTGCGGCGCACCGTCAGGTCGTAGCGGCCCAGCGGCGCGTCGAAGGCCACGGTGCCGTCTGCCCCGGTGACATGCCGGGCGGCCAATCCCGAGAGCTGGATCACCGCGTCCTCCAATCCGTCGTTGGAGTCGGCGTCGACGATGCGCGCCACAATGCGGACCGTCTCGCCGTCCTCGCGCTGACCCGTTGCCGTCTGCGCCGGCGAAATCAGGCCGAAGACGAAGAGAGCGGCCAACGCCCGGAGAAGGCCGCGTGTCCTCGGGACGTCGGGAAAACGCGCACGGTCAGGCGCGGGAACCGATCCGTCGCGGAGAGCCTTCACCCGGAGAGGATGATTCTGGAGTGCGGACTTGAGCGCTCGCATACACTATTGTATCCTGATGAAGCCCCGTTGTGTCCTTCCGAAGCGAGGCGCATCCTTGGGGCTACCGGGAATCGCACCCTGCAATCTTGCCCCCGACGGGCGGATGCGACAGGGCGCAAGGCTCGGAGAAGGCAGACGACCGTCGCAGTCCCGCCGCCCGCAGAGCTACCCTGGAGAGCCATGAAAAAGTTCGCACTGATGCTGACAGCCGCGGGAGCGCTGGGGATGGGAGTCGCCGGTCCGGGTGGCGAAACGGTCGTTCCCGGCCCGAAAATCCGCGGTCCCGAGCCGTCCGCCTCCGGGCTGCCCTCCGCCGAAGTCGCCAACGAAGTCGTCCGGGAATACTGCGTGCGCTGCCACAGCGAGCAGCGCGGGATCGGCAATCTGGTGCTCGAGGGATTCGATGTGGCCGAGGCCGGGAGCCGGCGCCCGACGGTCGAAAAGATGATCCGGAAGCTGCGGGCGGGAATGATGCCGCCGCGCGGGGTGCGGCGGCCGGAGCCGGATGTGATCGCCGCGATGGCCACCGAGCTCGAGACCGCGATGGACGAGATCGCCCGTCGCAATCCGAATCCGGGGAAGCGGACCTTCCAGCGCCTCAATCGGGCCGAGTATGCCCGCGCCGTCGAGGATCTGCTCGGGGTGAAGGTCAATGTGAGCTCCTTCCTCCCCCTCGACACCAAGAGCGCGAACTTCGACAACATCGCCGATGTCCAGATGCCGTCGGCGACGGTGATGGAGGGATACCTGCGGGCGGCCGGACAGATCAGCCGCATCGCCCTGGGAGATCCCGAGGCGGAGGTGGCGTCGAGCATCTACCGGATTCCGCGCGTCGCGTCGCAGAAGGACCGCGTGGAGGGGGCGCCGATCGGAACCCGGGGCGGTCTCTCGGTGCTGCACAACTTCCCCGCCGACGGCAAGTACGTCTTCCACATCATGCCCTACAACGCGGTCGAGGGCGAGGTCTTCGGACGCACCTTCGGCACCGAACAGATCGAGGTCTCGATCGACGGCGCCCGGGTGGCGCTGCTGACCGTGGACCGCTGGATGTCCGAGTCCGAACCCACCGGGCTCAATATCCGCACCGACTCGATCTACGTGACGGCCGGTCAGAAACGGGTCACGGCCGCCTTCGTCCGGCAGTTCGAGGGAGTGGTGGACGACCTGATTCGCCCCATCGACCATACCCTCGCCGACGGCCAGATCGGGATCGGGCTCGGAGTGACGACGCAGCAGCACCTCCAGCGCCTCACGATCCTGGGCCCCTTCGAGGTGACCGGCGTGTCCGACACCCCCGCGCGCAAGCTGGTCTTCGCCTGCCGCCCGACCGCGCCCGAGGAGGAAGAGCCCTGCGCGCGCGAGATCATCGGCAATCTGGCCTCGCGGGCCTACCGGCGGCCGGTGGACGAGAGCGACGTCGACGGAATCCTGGCCTTCTACCGCGAAGGAGCGGCGGACGGCGGTTTCGAGAAGGGGATTCGCACGGCGCTCCAGGCGATTCTGACCAGCCCCCACTTCCTCTTCCGCTTCGAGCGCGGGCCCGGCGAAGGCGTGGCGGAGGAGATCTACCCCATCGCGGACGTGGACCTCGCATCGCGGCTATCCTTCTTTCTTTGGGGCGCCCCGCCGGACGATGAACTTCTTGAAGCTGCACGGGCGGGAAGGCTCGGCGATGCGGCGGAGCTGGAAGAGCAGGCGCGGCGCATGCTGGCGGATTCGCGTTCGGAGGCGCTGGCCACCCGCTTCGCGGCGCAGTGGCTCCGGTTGCAGGATCTGGAGGACATTCATCCCGATGCGCTGACCTATCCCTATTTCGACCAGACTCTGGCCGACGCGATGATCCGCGAGACGGAGATTTTCTTCGCGCACATCGTGGAGGAGGACCGCTCCGCGCTTGAGCTGCTCACGGCGGACTACACCTTCGTCAACGAACGTCTGGCGCGGCACTACGGGATCACGGGGGTCGTCGGGCCGGAGTTCCAGCGGGTTGCCTATCCCGGCGCGCACCGGCGGGGCCTCCTCGGTCACGGCAGCGTGCTCACCCTTACCTCCCACCCCGACCGCACCTCTCCGGTGCTGCGCGGGAAGTGGGTGCTCGAAGTCCTCCTTGGCGCCCCTCCGCCCCCGCCTCCACCCGACATTCCCGCCTTCGAGGAGACTTCCGCCGCCGAGGAGGGACGATTCCTCACGGTGCGCGAACGGATGGAGGAGCACCGGGCGAATCCCCGGTGCAGCTCCTGTCACAATGTGATCGATCCGCTCGGTCTGGCGCTGGAGAACTTCGACGTGACCGGCGCCTGGCGGATCCGCGACGAGGGCAATCCGGTCGACGCCACCGGCGTGATGTACGACGGGACCGAGCTGGCAGGTCCGGACGACCTTCGCGGGGCGCTGCTGAATGTTCCGGACGTCTTCCTCAGCACCTTCGCCGAGAACCTGATGGCCTATGCCCTGGGGCGCCGCGTCGAGTACTACGACATGCCGACCATTCGAGCGATCGCGCGCGACGCCGCAGCCAACGACTACCGCATCTCGGCCTTCATTCTGGGTGTGGTGAAGAGCCAGCCCTTCCGCATGGCGCGCGTGGACGATCTCGCCGCCGGAGACGCCGACCCGCCGGAAGACCGAACCCCCGACCCCTTCGACTCCGAATCCTGAACCAACCCGGTTGTCCGTCTTCTACAAGAGAGGTTCTCACCGATGAAGTATCTGACTGGAAAACACATCTCCCGGCGCGCGATGCTCAAGGGATCGGGAGCGGCGATCGGTTTGCCGCTGCTGGACGCGATGATTCCGGCCGGCCGGCTCTGGTCCGCGACGGAGGCGGGCAAGGCGGCTTCGAAGACGCGGGTCGTGTGCATCGAGCAGGTGCACGGGGCCGCCGGGTGCAACGACTGGGGCGCTTCGCAGAATCTGTGGTCGCCGGCCGAGACCGGGAAGAACTTCGACCTCTCGACGAGCAGCCTCCGGCCGCTGGAAGCCTTCCGGAAGCATCTCACGATCGTCAGCGACACCGACGCGCGGATGGCCGACGCCTACGCGCCCAGCGAGATCGGCGGCGATCACTTCCGCACCAGCGCGGTCTTCCTCACCCAGGCCCACCCGAAGCAGACCGAGGGTTCCGACGTCCGCGTGGGCACCTCCTTCGACCAACTCTACGTGGAGCGCTTCGGACAGGACACGCCGATCCCTTCGCTTCAGCTCTCGATCGAGAATGTGGACCAGGCCGGCGGTTGCGCCTATGGGTACGCCTGCGTCTACACCGACACGATCAGTTGGGCGTCGCCGACCGAACCCCTGCCGATGATCCGGGATCCCCGCGCCGTCTTCGAGCAGCTCTTTGGAGCGGGTGGAACGCCCGAACAGCGGGCCGAACGGCTGAAGACGGACCGCAGCATCCTCGACTGGGTCATGGGCGAGATGAAGGCGGTGCGGCGGACCCTGGACAGCTCGGACATGCACCGTCTGGACCAGTACGCGCAGAACATTCGCGAGCTCGAACAGCGGATCCAGCGCATCGAGGTGCAGAACTCGAGTGGCGAGGAGCGTCAGATCCCCGAGGCTCCGGTCGGCGTGCCCGACTCCTTCGAGGATCATGTCAAGCTGATGTTCGATCTGCAGGTGCTCGCCTTCCTGTCGGACACGACCCGGGTCTTCTCCTTCAAGCTGGGGCGCGACGCCTCTCCGCGGGTCTATCCGGAATCCGGGGTCGACACGCCCTTCCACGCCGCTTCGCACCATGGAGGCCGCGAGGACCGGGTGCTCCAGTTCGCCAGGATCAACGAGTACCACATCTCGATGATGCCCTACTTCCTCGAGAAGCTTCAGGCGGCGACAGAGGGCGATGGGACGCTCCTGGACAAGACGCTCATCATGTACGGATCGGCGATGGCGGACAGCAACCTGCACAATCACATGCGGTGTCCGCTCTTCCTGGCCGGGGGCGCGAACGGCATTCTCGAGGGCGAGCGGCACATCCGGGCGCAGCCGGGGACGCCGATGGCGAATGTCATGCTGAGCCTTCTTCACAAGCTCGGGGCCACCGACATCGAGAGCTTCGGAAACAGCACGGGTCACTTCGCGATCTAGACCGGCCGCGGGGGCGCTTCAAATCGGGGCGACGGACAATCGCAGGAAGAGAAAGGTGCAACAGATGATCAGGATCTCCGATCGGTTTGCCTGCGGAGCCGGAGGACGACGTCTTCTCCGGCGCGGGTCTCTGGCGGCGCTGGCGGTGGCGGCGCTGACCGCGGTTTCGGCGAGTGCCCACGATGCCATGCAGTCGCCTGTGGCGGATGCCGCCGAACGCGGCGATCTCGCGACGATCAGGGAGCTGCTGCGACAGGGCGCCGACGTGAACACCGCGCAAAGCGACGGGATGACCGCGCTGCACTGGGCGGCGACCCGCAACGATGCGGAGCTTGCCCGGACGCTCCTCTACGCGGGAGCGACGGTGCGGGCCACCACTCGGCTCGGCGGCTATGCCCCTTTGCATCTGGCCAGCCGCGGTGGACATGCGTCCGTTGCGCGGTTGATCCTCGAAGCGGGCTCCGACCCGAACCTCTTCACCACCACCGGCGCCACCGCGCTCCACTTCGCCGCCGACGCCGACGCGGCCGATCTTGTGCGGACTCTGGTTGAATTCGGCGCCGAGGTGGATGCGCGCGACAGCTTCTCCGAACGGACTCCGCTGATGTTCGCGGCCGCGCGGGGAGCCGACGGAGCGGTGAAGGCGCTCCTGGAGGCGGGCGCGGATCCCTCGCTGGCGACCCGGGTGAAGGACTACGAGACGATCGATCAGGCCAACCGGGCCGAGCAGCGGCAACGGGCGCGGGTGCGGGCCGCGGCCGAGGAACCGGAAGAGGAGGAGGAGGTCGAGGAAGCCTCGCCGACCCTGCCCCCCCGCGCTCCCAATCCCGCTGCGGCGCAACGCCAGACGCGGCAACCGGGGGCTCCCGCGCAGGCGGCGCCCGAATCCGAGGAGGCCGAACCGAAGCCCGAACCCGAACCCCCGGTCAGGGCGCTCTCCTCCTCGCAGCAGATCGGCAAGCAGGGCGGATTCACGGCGCTTCACTACGCTGCGCGCCAGGGGCATCGCTCCACGGCGGCGCTCCTGCTCGACGGCGGCGCCGAACTGAACCAGCCGACTGCGGGCGATCAATCGACGCCGATCCTGGTTGCGGTCATCAATGGCAACTACGATCTGGGGCGCGACCTCCTGGAGCGGGGCGCCGACCCCAACCTGCTTAGCGACGACGGGGCCGGGCCGCTCTTCGCCACCCTCAACATCGAGTGGTCGCTGCGCACCTGGTATCCGCAGCCGCAGGCCTTCCGCCAACAGGAAACCGACTACCTGCAGTTCATGCGCCTGCTCCTCGAAGCGGGAGCCGATCCCAATCAACGCACCGGCACCCACATCTGGTACGCCGCCTACAACGCGGGCCGCATGGGGGTGGATTTCACGGGTGCGACGCCCTTCTGGCGGGCGGCCTACGCGGCGGATGTGGAGGCCATGCGCCTCCTGGTGGAATACGGCGCCGATCACAACCTCTCGACGCTGAAGCTGCCCAGCCGACGCCGCTTCTTCGATCCCAACTTCCCCGACACCCGGCCCGACGAGGCCCCGGCCGATCCCTCCGGGCTCCCGCCCGTTCCAGTCGGTGGTCCCGCGGTGCACCCGCTTCATGCGGCATCGGGGGTCGGCTTCGGCACCTCCCGGGTGGCCCAGCAGCATCGCAGCGTCCCCGACGGATGGCTTCCCGCCGTGCGCTACCTGGTCGATGAACTGGGAGTGGATCCGAATCTGCGCGATCACGACGGCTACAATGCGATTCATCACTCGGCGGCCCGGGGCGACAACGGGACGATCCTCTTCCTGGTGAGCCGCGGCGCCGACATCGGAGCGATCAGCCGCAGGGGACAGACGACCGCCGATCTCGCGAACAGTCCCGAACAGCGGGCGCAACCCCTTCCGGCCACCGTCGCGTTGCTGGAGAAGTTGGGGTCGGCGAACAATCACCAGTGCAGGTCCTGCGGAGGCAACTGATGAAATCGACGGAACCGGGACGGAGTCTCGTCGAATCGGACGCGTGCCGCAGCCGCGCAGCCGGGGCAATCCCTCGGAGCGCGGCCGCAACTTTCGCGCTTCTCTGCCTCTCCGCCCTTTCGGCTGGGGAGGCGTGGGGACAGGACACCGAATGGAATCGCTACACCCTTGAGGGTCTCGCGGGCGTGTATGTGCGCGCCGAGGCCAACCAGGGGTGCGAAGGCGCCGGGGTGGTGGCGGAATCGGTACGGGCCGATGCGGCGGCTGCGCTCGAAGAGGCTGGCGTACCTCTCCTGGCCGAGCGGGAGATGCTCGCCAGTCCGGGGCTCCCCGAGTTGCGCGTAACGGTCGAGTGCGGCGGCGGCGTGGCCGGCGTCGTCGGCTATTCGGTATCGGTGCGGGTGCAACAGGCCACCCAGATGATTCGCGACAACCAGATCACCCTCTCCGAAGCGGTAACCTGGTGGACCACCGGAGTCGGAGTGGCCGAAGCGGGGACGGCTGCGGCCGCGCTGAGCGAAGAACTGCTATTGCGGCTGGATGTCTTCGCCGAGGCCTTTGCCGCGGCCAACGCAGACGACGCGGGGCAGGGGATGTAGGCTTCGCCTCGATTTCGTCGGGCTCCGGTTGCTTCCCGGAAAGCACGACCGGACTTGGGTCTCGTGGCGCGTCTTCAGGGAATGGCACACGGTTCTCGGTACCGTCGCGAAAGGGGTCCGAACCGGAGCATCCGTGCGCCTGCTGCGGTGGTGGGACGGCCTCTCGGGCAGGTCGGCGGTCGTCGGACTCCTGCTCATGGGCGGACTGATACGGGTCGATTTGGCCAGAGGACCAACCTCGGTCGAGCATGGGCTGGGTCCGGTTGATGTCGGCTGGCGGATCCACTGGCGTGCAGACTCGTTCTTCTGACCTAGCGCAGCAACGCCCCGGTCCGCCGTAGTCGCGCACCCGGACGCCGCCGAGGGTGCGGCAAGCCCCCCCTCAATCCCCCTTCCCTTCCCGCTCCAGGAGGACGATCGCGAGGTCGCGGGCTTCGTCCAGCGTCGCCACGATGTGGTCGTCGGGCACTCGCCGCAGGATGTCGAGCGAATCGAGCATCGTGGCCACTCTTCCCTGCAATCCCATCACGATCACCTCGGTGTCGTTTCGTTCGGCCACGGCGATCAACTGCGCCACCAGCATCGCGGCGCTGTCGTCGAGGAAGACTGCCTCCGCAAAGTCGAAGATGACGATCTCGTGCTGGGCAATGTCGGACCCGATCACCCCCACCAGCTTGTGCGCCGAGGCAACGGTGAAGGAGCCGCGCAGCCTCACAAGCCCCGACCTGGCCAGATACTCGTCCTCGTGCGAGATCATTTCGGGGTGTTCGGCGAAGAAAGCGCGGTCCAGGAGCGGCACCGAGACGACGCTGTCAAGCTCCAACACCTCCATCTCCTGTGCGTGCGCCATGCCCGCAACGATCAGGCCAATCGCCACCGCGGTGACCAGATCCACAAAAACCGTGAGCCCCAGGGTGATCAGCATGACCACCAGGTGGGAACGCTGTATGCGGTGAATGCGGGTCAGCATCGGCCAATCGATGATGTCCCATCCCACCTTTACGAGAATCCCGGCCAGCACGGCGTGGGGGATCGGTTCCACGAAGCGGCCCAGCCCCAGGAGAAGCCCGAGCACGACGATCGCGCGCAAAGCCCCCGAGACCGGTGTGCTCCCGCCCGCGCGGATGTTGGTGACGGTTCCCATGGTCGCGCCCGCGCCCGGCAGGCCACCAAAGACGCCCGAGACGATGTTGCCGATCCCCTGTCCGACAAGCTCGCGGTTGGGATTGTGCCGCTGGCCGGTGAGGGAGTCGGCGACGAGCGAGGTGAGGAGGCTGTCCACCGACCCGAGCAGAGCGAGGACCAGAGCGGGTTCCGTCGCGCCGAGCAGGAAACCAAGGGAAGGCAGTTCGACCTGAACGCCCGGAAGTCCGGCGGGGATGGCCCCGATCACCGGCACATCGGTCAGCCAGAGGACGCCGAGAAGGGTGCCGACGACCAGCGCCATCAACACGGGCGGCGCGTACTTCGAGAGCCGGCGCGGCCACAGGACCGTGACCGCAAGGGTGACCGCGCCGATCGCCAGCGCCTGGAGGTTGACCGAATCGGTTGCCGAGAGCGCCTGCATCGCACCCCGCGCCCCACCGGACGGCGACGGCGCCCCGATGAAGGGCAGCGACTGAATCAGCATGATGATGATGCCGATTCCCGACATGAATCCCGACACCACCACATGGGGCGTATAGACGACGAAGCGACCGACCCTGAGCGTCCCCAGCGCCACCTGCAGCAACCCCGCAACCACCACGATCGCGAAGGCTTCGCCCAGGGTGGAGGCGTGCGTGGTGACGATGACCGACATGGCGATGGTCATCGGGGCGGTGGGCCCGGAGATCTGGGAGCGCGTGCCCCCGAAGAGCGAGGCGAAGAACCCGACGGCAATCACCCCGTACATTCCCGCGGCCGCGCCGAGCCCGGAGGCAATCCCGAAGGCGAGCGCGACCGGCAGCGCCACGACCGCCGAGGTCAGGCCGCCGAAGATGTCGCCGCGGAAGGTGTCGGGGCCGTAGCGGTGCGGAGAATCCGTCCCGACGCCGCTCACCGGGAGACCACCGCCGGCAGGATTCGTTCCTGAAACGCGGTCCAGCTCGACATCTCCGGCTGTTCGTGCAGCGTCCATCCGTTGAAGACCGAGATCAGATCAAGTTCGGGCGCCACATGGAGGAACTGTCCCCCGTAGCCATTGGCCGCGAAGATCCGCGTCTCGCCATTCTCATGGAGCGGTACCCACCACTGGTAGCCGTAGCCGGGTTCTTCGACGACCGGGGCGGTGGAGGCTTCGACCCATTCGCGCGAGACGATTTGCCGTCCATCCCACTCGCCGCCGCGCAGCATGAGGTAGCCGATCCGCGCAAGGTCGTGCGTGGCGAGATAGAGTCCGCCCTCCGAATCCACCTCGCCTTCCGGGGTGAGCTTCCAGTAGTGCTCGTCAATCCCGATCGGCCGAAAGAGGTGCTCCGCGGCCCACTGGTCGAGCCTCTGGCCCGTCGCTTCGCGCACGATCTTCCCCAGCAGAACGCTCACTCCGTCGTTGTAGTCGAACTCGGTTCCCGGATCGGTCCCCATCGGTTGGCCGACCACATGCCCGATCCAGTCCTCGCTGGCCTCCAGCACCACAGTGGGGTGCGTCTCGTCGTCGTATCCCTGGCCTGGTCGGGCCCAGACGATTCCGCTGCGCATGGTGAGAAAGTCCTCCACCGTCGTCCTGGCCCGGCGCGGTTCCGCAATGTCGACGCCATGGCTCTCGAACCAGAACCAGGCGGGCGTCCGGACGCCGGGGATGTGTCCGCGGTCGATGGCGATCCCGAAGGCCACCGAGAGGACGCTCTTCGTAACCGATTGCAGGGAATGGAGATCGGTGTCGCGATAGTAGGGATGCCAAGCGGGATGATCGTAGTTGTATTGGTGAAGGGTGGTGTCGGCCTGTTCGGCGAGGATCCGGGCGTGGGCGGCGCTGTGGTCCCAGCGGCGGTCGGCGACGACGCGGCCGTTGCGTATGAGGAGGAAGTGATCGACGAGCCCGTAGCTACCCGCGTCGATGTCGGCGACGAGCGAGGCGACGGCGGCCGGATCGAGGCCCTCGGCGGCTGGGGCAGAGACCGGCCACTCGTCGCCGGGCCACGCGGGGCTCGCTGAATTCCCGGCGCTCGGGGGCGCGTCTCCCGCGGGGGAACAGGCGGCCAGGAGCGCCAGCAGTCCGTGGATAATGCCGGGTGCATACCGAGAGCGGCGAGGCGCCGTGTCGGCAAGGCGCGCCGCAGCCCGAATGGCCCAGCCATTGGGGCAGGGAGCAACGCGGAGCGAGAGAGACCGCTTGACGGGGGTCGATGGGCGATCGTCCGGATCGAATCGGGCGCGGGGGCGGGGATCGCCTGGCGGGAGTTGCCGGGAGCTGTGGATTGTGGGGTTCATTTCGCGTCCTCGTCGGGTTCTGCGGGGGGACTCTGGGCGGCGATCACCGTGAGCAGGTCGTGGCCATAGCGGCGCAGGCGGGTTTCCCCGATGCCGGCGACGGCTCCCAGATCTTCCGTCGTGCGGGGGCGCCGGGCAACGATCTCGCGCAGGGTGGAATCGTGAAGGATGACATAGGGCGGAACCCCCTGGGCACGCGCCAGCTCGGTGCGTCGCTTCCGCAGCGCTTCCCAGAGCACCGCATCGCCGGGGTGGTCGAGAGGGGGCGGGGCGGACTTCTTCGCCGGTTTGCTCCGGGCGGGGCGGGCGCGGAGATCGCGGCGCATGTGCACCTCGGTCTCGCCGCGCAGAACCTCCCAGCTTGCGGCGGTCAGCCGAAGAGACCCGTAGCGCTCCATCTCGACGTTGAGCAGGCCGCGAGCCACGAGTTGCCGAAAGACCGAGCGCCACTGCCAGGGATCGAGATCGGCTCCGACGCCGAAGGTGGGTAGCCGGTCGTGGCCAAAGCGCCGAATGCGCGGGGTGGCGGATCCGCGCAGGACATCGATCAGGTAGGCGACGCCGAAGCGCTGGCCGGTCCGGTAGGCGCAGGAAAGAGCCTTCTGCGAGGCCACGGTCGCATCCCAGAGGTCCACCGGGGCGAGGCAGTTGTCGCAGTTGCCGCACGGCTCCTCCAGCGTCTCCCCGAAGTAGGCGAGAAGGGTCCGCCGCCGACAGGTCGCAAGTTCGCAGTAGCCGAGCATGGCGTCCAGCTTGCGCACTTCGAGACGCTTGCGCTCCATTCCCGCCCCGGATCCCTCCACCATCTGGCGCAGCGTGACCACCTCCTGCAACCCGTATACCATCCAGGCGTCCGCGGCGAGACCATCGCGTCCGGCCCGGCCCGTCTCCTGGTAGTACGCCTCGATGCTGCGGGGCAGATCCAGGTGGGCCACGAAGCGCACATCCGGCTTGTCGATTCCCATTCCGAAGGCGATGGTGGCGACCATGACCAGCCCGTCCTCCCGGAGGAACCGGTCCTGGTGCCGCTGCCGCGCCGCCTTTCCCAGACCGGCGTGGTAGGGAAGCGCCCGGAATCCCGCCTTGCGAAGCCATTCGGCGGTGTCGTCCACCCGCTTGCGCGACAGGCAGTAGACGATTCCAGCGCGGTCCCGGTGGCGATCGCCGAGAAAACGCTTGAGCTGAGCGCGCGCATTGTCTTTGGCAACAACGGTGTAGCGAATATTCGGGCGATCGAATCCGCTCACGAAGAGGGGTGCGTCGTGCAGGCCCAACCGGGCGATGATCTCGCGGCGGGTGGGCTCGTCGGCGGTGGCGGTCAAGGCGATCCGCGGCACTTGCGGAAAGAGACGCGAGAGCGCCGAAAGCTGAAGGTACTCGGGGCGAAAGTCATGGCCCCACTGGGAGACGCAGTGCGCCTCGTCGATGGCGAAGAGGGCGATCCGGCTGCGGTTCAGGAGCTCCAGGGTGCGTCCGGCAAGCAGTCGTTCGGGGGCGACGTAGAGGAGGTCGAGCTCGTCGGCCGCCGTCATCGCCTCGACCCGGGCGGCCTCGCGCATCGAGAGCGACGAGTTGAGGAAGGCGGCGCGCACCCCGGTCTGTCTGAGCGCCTGCACCTGGTCGCGCATCAGGGCGATCAGCGGCGACACCACGATGCCGATGCCGGGGCGCACGATCGCCGGAATCTGAAAGCAGAGCGATTTGCCCCCGCCGGTGGGCATGAGGACCAGGCTGTCGCCCCCGGCCACAGTGTGCTCGATGATCTCCTCCTGCTGGCCCAGAAAGGAGGAATGGCCGAAGACGCGGCGCAGGACGTCGTGGATGGGATCGGTCACGCGGATTTCAGGAGATCACGCCCATTCCCAGCGCCTGGATGCGGCGGTTGAAATCGGCCAGATCGTCCGCCAGCGCGGCCTCCATCGCTTCCCGAATCCGAAGAAGCCGTTCCTGCAGGATGGCGTGCACCTCGCCCTGCTGGTCGGTGGGACGGAAGTCGCCGACCGACACGGTGCTGAACAGATAGCCGAGCCGTTCGACGAGGCGGACCGGATAGCGAATGACATCCTGCCCGATTCCGGTCGCGCGCATCTGCAGGAGTCCCTCCTCGATCCCGATCAGGCGCTGGTTGAGGGAATCGGCCGCGGCCACCAGCTCCGCCGCGTCGCCCCGGTCCTCCAGCACGGCCCGCGTATCGAGCAACTGGCGCCGCACCCACTCGACCCGGTTGATGAGCTCGCCGGCGGCCTCCAGATCGGCGCGGATCTCGGCCAGCTTCGCCAATTGCGCCTCGATGTCGGCCATGGTGCCCTCGGAGTGAGGATCCTTCAGGACCTCCAGCTCGGCCCCCTGGCTTTCGTCGCCCACATGCAGCGTCACGGTGTAGATTCCCGGCGGCTGCAGCCAGCTCCCGGTGCCCGGACCGCTCAGCGGACCTCCCGGCAGCGGACGCCAGCGCTCTTCGCCCAGCGAGATGTCGTCGGCATGCAACGGCTTCGTTCGCAGACGGACCACCTCGACCGGTTCGTTCAGCAGATCCCACCAGACCCGGTTGACCCCCGCGTCGCCGGTTCCCTCCAGGGTGCGCACCACCTCGCCCGCCGCGTTGGCGATCTCGATCGTCACGCTGTCTCCGGTCGCGTCGGCCAGCCAGTAGTTGAGCGATGCGCCGTAGGGCGGGTTCTCGCCGTCGGACTGGTCGTCGAACATGGTGAAGGGTTCCGAAACCGGCCGGAAACGGTAGGCGGGACGGGGCGCGAAGAGGTGGGCGGCGCGCGCGGCGACCTCCGGCGTGAGCTGCTGCAGCGGGGTCACGTCGTCGAGGATCCAGAAGCCGCGCCCATAGGTGCCCACCACGAGATCGTTGAAGTGTTCCTGCACCACAAGCCCGTACATCGGCGCGGGCGGCAGATTGGTGTGGAAGCGCTGCCAGTTGTCGCCGTCGTCGAAGGAGAGATGCACCGCCGCCTCGGTGCCCAGGTAGAGCAGTCCCGGCCGGACCGGATCCTCGTGGATGCTGCGGGCATAGCTGAGGACGCCATCGTCGATCCCGTCGGCGATCTTCGTCCAGGTGGCGCCGTAGTCGTCGGTGCGGTAGGCGCGCGCCTCGAAATCACCCACCTGGTGGTGTTCGATCACCATGTAGGCCTTGCCCGGCGCGTGGCGCGAGGCGTCGATTCCCCGCACCACCCCGTCCGGCGGCAGATCCGGGATGTTGTCGGTCACGTTCGTCCAGTTGGCGCCCCCGTCGCGGCTGACATGCATCAGACCGTCGTTGGTTCCGGCCCAGAGCACCCCTCTTTCGAGCGGCGATTCGTCGAAGGCGTAGATCACGCAGCAGTACTCGACCCCGATATTGTCCGGGGTGAGCCCGCCGCTGATCCCCATGCGGCTGCGGTTGTTCGTGCTCAGATCGGGGCTGATCACCTCCCAGCTCTGGCCGCGGTTGGTGGTGCGGTGGACATGCTGGCTGGTGACGTAGATGGTGTTGTTGTCGTGCGGCGAGACGAGGAGAGGGAAGGTCCACTGGAAGCGGTAGCGCAGCGAATCGGCCGGATGCCCGGTGGTGGATTCGGGCCATACCTCGACCTCGCGGTGCTGCCGGGTGCGCGCGTCCCAGCGCGAGACGATTCCACCTCCCGCGCCCACTCCCGAGGCGCTCGACCACACGATGTCGGGATCGCGCGGGTCGGGTGTGGCGAAGCCGGATTCGCCCCCTCCCACCGAATGCCAGAGGGCGCGCGGAATCCCCACTCCGAAGAGTCCGCTTCCCATGCGGCTGTTGCTCGGTCCGCGGGTGGACGGCCCGTCCTGCCGGTTCCCCATGACGTTGTAGGGCACCGCGTTGTCCACCGTGACGTGGTACATCTGCGCAATCGGCAACTGCACGCGGAACCAGCTCTCGCCGCGGTTGCCGGAGATCGCGAGCCCCCCGTCGCCGCCCACCACGTGGCGATCGCCGTCGAGCGGGTCGATCCACATGTCGTGCGTGTCCCAGGTGGGTCCGTCGAGGAAGCCCGCCGCCGTCGAGGTGACGCCGCCGTCCAGGGTGGTGCTGTAGGCTGCGGCAAGGAAGTACGCTTCGTCGGCGTCGTCCGGGTTGACCTCGCAACGGGTGTAGTAGGCGGTGCGGCCGGCGAGATCGCGGTCGTAGCTGACGAGCGACCAGTTGCGGCCACCGTCGTCGGAGCGCCAGAGCTCGCCGCCGTCGGTGTCGCCCCCCTCCCAGGGAACGCCGTCCCCGGTCTCGATGAGGGCGTAGATGCGCCGCGAATCCGCACGGCTCATGCAGAGCGCGATCTTGCCGACTTCGCGGGTGGGGAGGCCGTTGCCGCTGAGCCGCGTCCAGGTGGCGCCCCCGTCGCGGGAGACATGAATGGCGCTGCCGGGTCCGCCGGAGGTGCGCGTCCAGGTCCGGATCGCGATCTGCCAGCTTCCGGCGAAGAGGATGCGCGGATTGTTGGGGTCCATGACGAGGTCGCTGGCGCCGGTCTCCTCGTCCACGAAGAGGACATGCTCCCAGGTTGCGCCGCCATCCAGGGTGCGGTAGATGCCCCGTTCGCGCTGGGGCGCGTAGCCGTGCCCGATCGAGGCCGCGTAGACGATCTCGGGGTTGGTGGGGTGAACGACGATGCGGCTGATCCGACCGGTTCCCTCCAGCCCCATGTGCGTCCAGCTCTCGCCCGCATCGGTGGACTTCCAGACGCCGTTGCCGATGGAAACGTTGGAGCGGATGAAGGGTTCGCCGGTTCCGGCCCAGACGACGTTGGGATCGGAGGGGGCCACCGCGACCTCCCCCACCGAGTGCACCGGCTGGTCGTCGAAGACCGGCCGCCAGTTGACCCCTCCGTCCTCGGTCTTCCACAGCCCGCCCGATGCCGCGCCCGCATAGTAGGTGAAGCGGTCGCCGGGCACCCCCGCCACCGAGGTCACGCGGTTTCCGAGCGGACCGACATGGCGATACTTCATGGAGGCGAAGGCGGTCGTGGGAATCTCCTGCGCATGGACGGGATTCGGCGCCGCGGCAAGGAGACCGGCCAGCGCCAGCAGTCCGTGGATCGCGCCGCTCGGGCTTTTTCCGCGGGCTGCCAGGATGGGACCGAGGACGGAGGGGGGTTGCATGATGACGATTTCTCCTTGTTGTGGGAGAATTGGTTTTGCCTACCGGAGATGCGCCGGTATCGCTCCGGAGCGTCCCGGAGCCAGGCCGCGGCTCAGCCGTGGTCGTCGTGGACGTGCGCGTGGACCGGCTGGGTCACGAAGTCCGCATGTCCGGAACCGACCGCTCCGTGCATGAGCATGAAGGTGACATCGGTTTCGCCCTCCATGTGGCCGTGCAGATGGCCGCCGAACTCGCCCGGCGTGTCCTGCTCGAACTCGGCGATCGATTCGTCCTCGACCTCCACCGCGAGGTAGAGATCGTCGTCGAGCGGAATGGGATCGCCGTCGTGGTCCACGAACCTAACGGTGATGTGCGGGGTCTCCTCGCCGACGTCGACCTCCATCTCGCCGGTCCAGCGCTGGGTCTCGCCGTCGTAGGAGGCAAACACCTGTCCCCCCATCACCAGCTCGACGCCCTCGGCCTCGGCGTGGTCGTCGTCGTGGACGTCGGTGGAGGACTCGCACGCCGCGAGCGCGAGGAGGGTGGCCATGGCGGCCGCGACGCCCCGGATCATCCAGGGGCGGGTGTCTCTGATCTTCGCATTGGTTTCCATCGTTGGTTTCTCTCCGTGTGTTTGATTTCCGTGTGTTTGATCCGACTGTGTGATTGAATGGTCCATCGGTTGTTTGTTCGACCCGAACGGCGCCGCCCGGCGCCGACCCCTAATAGAGGACGCGCCAACTTAGCGTCAATCCCCTTCCCGCCTCCGGCATGATCTCCTTGACGCGAGAAAGATGGTTGCGGTATTCCGTGTTCGTGGCGTTGTCCAGGCTGGCGGCGAGGAGGTTGAGGCGCCCCCCCGCGGTGATTCTGACTCCGGCGGAAAGGTTCAGCACCCGGTAACCGTCGGTCGGCGTCTCGAACTCGCCGATCCGGTCCTGCCGGGCCGCCATCTCGGCTTCCCCGCGGACGAACCACAGGGGCCGCTCATACTTCAGGGCCATGTGCCCCTTGAGCGGAGGAACGAGCGGAAGCGGATCGCCGCCGTCCCTGATGCTGCCTCGCACCGCCGCCGCCGCCGCCTCGAAGGCAAGCCCGCGCCCGAGGTCGGCATTCAGCGCCGCCTCGAAGCCGCGGAAGACGGCGTCGTTGCCCTGGAATTGGTAAATGGGAAGGAGGACGCGACTGAGACGTCCGGTGTCCTCCCCGTAGATGTAGTTGCGGATGTCGTTGTAGAAGCCGGTCAGGTCGCCGCGAAGCCGGTCGGACTCGTAGCGGAGGAACACGTCCAGGCCGCGCCCCGTTTCGCCCTCCAGCGACGGGTTGCCGACCTCGAAGGAGTAGGCCGCCAGATGGGGCCCCTCCGAGTAGAGTTCGGTGATGTCGGGCGCGCGGAAGGTCCGTGCCAGGCTGGCCCCGAGCGAGAGCCCCGGACCGGCCGCATAGAGCGCGCCCAGCGATCCGGAGACGCCGTGAAAGCCGCGGTCGCGGATCTCGCCGATATCGGAATTCGGATCCTCGCGCAACGGATCGGCGCCGGTCCAGTCGTAGCGCAGTCCCCACTCCAGGCGAAGCGCGCCCAGATCCATCTCTTCCAAAAGGTAGAGCGCGGCCTTGCCCCGGCGGGTGTCCGGAGTGTGGGTGCTGCCGCCGTAGCCGAAGTCCTCCCACGACAGACGGGCGCCGACCGCACCCGCCGCGAAGGGTCCCCACTGTCCGTGACGGCCCAGCGCGTCCCCGCTCGCCGCCTGCCGCCGATAGAGAGTTCCCAGGATGTCGGGAGGTTCGAGCTCCCGGTGTTCGTACCAGGTGTGGGTCGCGTCGAACCGGACGTCGCGGAAGAAGCCGAAGGGCTCCCGGACGATGGTCCGGAACTTCGAGGCGAAGCGCTCCATCTCGATGCGGACGCCTTCCTCGTGACCGCCGGTGAACCCGCCGGGAATGCCGTAGTCGTTCCGGTAGACTCGAAACGACCCTCCGAGATGTCCCCAGTCGGCCACCCACGACGATCCGACCGCGCCGCTCAGGACATCGCTGCCGGTGTTGGCGAGCGTTGCCGTCGGCGTGCGCAGATCTCCGCTGGTTCGTCCCGCAACCTCCACCCGCAACGGCAGTCGCTCGGCGAGCCCGAAGACCGCCGTGGCGCCTCCCCCGAACGCTCCGGTCACGGTCCGGCTTTGCAAGGCGGCCGATCCCGTGGTGTGGCGCGGCGCCGCCGCGGGGATCTCGTCGCGAATGACGTTGACGACCCCTCCCAGCGCATTGCCCCCGTAGAGGAGCGCTCCCGCCCCGCGCACCACCTCGATCCGCCGCGCCGAGGAGGGATTCAGCCCCGTGGTGTGATCGGTCCCCGAACTGGTGACGTCTCCCACGCGGGTGCCGTCCTCCAGCAACAGCACCCGGTCCCCGCTCAGTCCCCGGATCACCGGCTGCGACACGGCCGGACCCATCGTGACCGCGCCCATTCCCGGCACCGAAGCCAGAGTGGTCGCGACCGTCCCCCCCATCCTGCGCTGCAGTTCATCGCCCGCCATGACGCTGACCGGGCGCAGCGCCTTGGCCGCATCGCGCTCGCTGATCGTAGCCGTAACCACCATTCCCTGAAGCGCGATCGGAGACGAGATCAGATCGATCGTCACGACCGCCGCCTCCTCCTCCACCGTCACTGCAACGGTGGCGCCGCGGTAGCCGAGCCGATCGACGCGAATCGAATGGACGCCCTCCGCGATCCCGGCCAGGCGAAAGGTTCCGTCTCCGTGCGTGACCGCCATCGTCCCGGTTCCAACGACGGAGACGAACGACCCCGCGAGGGGATCCCCGGACCCGGCGTCGCGCACGACGCCCTCGATCCTGCCCTGCTCCTGCATCTGCGCAACGGCGGACTGCGGGGGCAGGACGAGCGCCGCGATCGATGCGACGATCGCGCAGCGGAATGTAGGGGTTGGCTGGTTCTTCACCTGTCGTCCGGTTCTGGCCTGTGGAAGCGTGGCGTTCACGCGCCGGGCAAGGGGCACAAGGGGGGGACGCCCCGAGGGGTCAGGGGACAGGCGGAGCCCGGGGGACGACCGACCCGGCCAGAATCGGAGATGCCGCTGCGGGTTCGGCTTCGCGAACCGGTTGGTCGAGGTGGAAGGGCGGGGCCGTCCGCTCCGCAAGGGCGAACGGGTGCGCGGCGCCTGCCGCGGCAAGGGACCGGACCAGTTGGCAGAAGAGATGTCCGTGTTCCGAGGAACAGTCGGACCCGGCCCGCGAATCGATGTGGACCGCGCTGTAGAGGTCGATGTCCAGGACGGCGTCGGCCGGAATCAGCAGGGCCGATACCCCCAGTTGCAGGGCAACCGCGAGGGCCGAGCCGAGCCGCAGGAACGTCCGTCCTTCCGCCTTGCGCTGTAGCAAATGCACCTCTGCGCCTCCCCCGACAGGAAGAACCACCGGTTCCCCGATCCAAGGTAATGGATTGAATCCAGGGGAGGGTATTCCTTCAACCCTGGCGTTGGCGCGACGGGGGCCCGCAAGGGACTCGCCTCCCCCATGGGATACCGGGGACCGCACCGATTCTCGCGCCGCGCCGCCATGGGCCCAGAGGGACTTGAACCCCCGACCGTCGGATTATGAGTCCGCTGCTCTGACCGCCTGAGCTATGGGCCCGCACAAAGGTAACGCCCGGCTATTCTTCCGTCGCCTTCCCCGTGGTGCCGAAGAGACGGTCGCCGGCGTCGCCCAGCCCCGGCCGAAGATAGCCCCGCGCGTCCAGCCGTTCGTCCAGCGCCGCGGCAAAGATGGGCGTCCCGGGATCCTGGGCGGCGAGGCGGGCCGCTCCCTCCGGCGACGCGATCAGACAGAGCAGCGCGATTCGGTCCACGCCCCGCGCCCGAAGTTCGGCAAGGGCGGCGGCGGCGGTTCCTCCGGTTCCGACCATCGGATCCACCACCAGGTGCAGCGAACCGGCGGAGTCGGGTGGGAGCTTTCGATAATAGCAGTTCGCTTCCAGCGTCTCCTCGTTGCGTTCGAAGCCCAGGAAGCCCACCCGCGCGCCGGGAATCAGCCGCAGCACGCCCCCCACCATCCCCAGCCCCGCCCGCAGAATCGGCACCACCACCACGCCCTCTTCGCGAATCCGTTCGGCCCGCGTTTCGTCCAGAGGGGTGTTGAAGACGACCTCTTCGGTCGGCAGCTCGCGCGTGGCGTGCACCGTGAGCAGGAGGGCGATCTCCTCCACGAGCGCCCGCATTCGCTCGGGCGGGGTGGAACGATCGCGCGCCAGGGAGAGCTTGTGTTCGATCAGCGGGTGGCGCACGACGCGCAGGGTCGAAGGGGCCGGGGCGAAGGGGCCGGCGGAGGAGCGCGAGGCGGTCATCGATTCTGCCTTGAGCGGTGGGGCGAAGGGCGGGCGCGAGCGGGGGAATTTCCGTGCCTGCGGCGGCGGACCAGATCGCGAACGGCGGCAAGCTCGGCGGGGCGGGCCGGCCGGAAGGAACCGGGCCTGAGCGCACCCAGCCGGAAGGGACCGAAGCGGATGCGCGCCAGGCGGACGACCGGGTGCCCGGCGGCCCTCAGGAGTCGGCGCACCTCGCGCTTGCGTCCCTCGGTCAGCACCAGCCTGAGATCCCAGCCCGATTCGGCGGCGGCACGGCGCACCAGGCGAGGCCGGGCCAGACCGTCTTCCAGTTCGATTCCGCGCCGGAGCGCCCGGATGGCGGACGCGGTCACCGGATTCGCGACCCCGGCCAGGTATTCGCGCTCGACGCGCAGCCGCGGATGGGCGAGCTCGGCCGCGCGGTCCCCGTCGTTGGTGAGGAGGAGGAGACCGGAGGTTTCCAGATCGAGCCGGCCCACATAGCGCAGTCCGGCGGCCCACCCGGGGAGCAGATCGTAGATCGTCTCGCCTCCGTGGGGATCCGCGCGGGTGCAGAGAGCGCCGATCGGTTTGTGGAAGACAAGCCAGCGTTGCGGCGCCAGCTTCAGGATCGCGCCGTCGAGCGAGACCGCGTCGATCCCGGGGATCACCTTTGCGCCCATTGTGGTGACCGGCTCGCCATTGACCGCGACCCGCCCCGCGCGCATGAGCCCTTCCGCCTCGCGCCGCGACGCCGCTCCACAGCGCGATATGAACTTCTGCACCCGCATCGGCGCCGGGGGGACGCGGTTCTCAGGAGGCATTGCCGGACTCCTGCGCAGGGGCGGCGCTCTTCAGCACCACGGGAAGCTCCTCCGGGCGCGGCAGGTCGTCGAGAGAGGCGAAGCCGAAGTGCTCCAGGAAGCGACTGGTGGTGGCGTAGAGGATCGGTCGTCCCACCCCCTCCCCCCGCCCCGCCGCCACGATCATTTCGCGGTCGAGCAGGGTGCGCAGAGCGGCGGAGGAGTTCACGCCCCGTATGTGGTCGATGTGAACGCGGCCGATCGGCTGCCGGTAGCACACGATCGCCAGCACCTCGAGGGCGGGTCCCGAGAGCCGGGAGGTTCGCGGCACCGTATCGAAGCGCTCCAGGCAGGACGCGAACTCGGGCCGGGTCAGGATCTGCACTCCCCCCGCCACCTCGCGCAGCTCGAAGGCCCGTCCGGAGCGGTCGTATTCCGCCCGCAGTTCGGCGAGCGCCTTCCTCACCCGGGCCTCGTCCAGGGCGCTGTCGGCATGCGCGATGTCGGCGGGGGCGAGGGGGGCGTCGCTGGCGAAGAGAACCGCCTCCACGATCCGGGCGTCATTCATGCGTGCCCTCCGGAGACGGCTCGAAGGAGCGGTCCGGGCGGCGGGCGCGGCGATAGAGCCACAGCGGCGCGAAGGGCTCTCGCTGGCGAAGCGCCAGGAAGCGTCGTCTGCCCAGCTCCAGGCCGGCGAGCAGCGTCATCACTCCGTGGGCGCGGTCGCTCCAGGGGCTGACGAGCGCGGCGAACTCGACCCGGTCCGTGCCCTCCACGGCGGCGCGGATCAGCTCCACCTTCTCGCGCATCGAGACCGGTTGCACCGGTACGCGATGTTCGCGGGGCGCTTCCTCGGGCGCATTCGCCTCCAGCCGCAGCGCGGCGGCGAAGAGGTCGTCCCAATGGGTGTCGAGGGGAAGGTCGGCCGGGCGCGGAGAGGGACGTCTCTCCACGAACCCCCTGGCGAAGCGGCGCGCACGATCCGCCTCGGCGCCTCGCAGCCGGGCCGCGACCTCCCGCACCTGTTCGTATTCGAGCAGCCGCCGCACCAGCTCGGTCCGGGGATCGTGGTCGGTCTCGCCGGGCGGAGCGGGCAGCAGCATGCGCGCCTTGATCCGGACCAGCATCGCGGCGATCTCCAGGAAGGAACCGGCCTCGTCGATGTCGGCGGCCGGGAGCGCGCTGATCGCCTCGAGGAAGCGGGCGGTGATGGCGGCGACCGGAATGTCGAAGATGTCGATGTCCTGGCTGTGAATCAGATGCAGGAGCAGATCCAGCGGACCCTGGTAATGGTCGATCTCGACGACGAGAAGTCCGTCGTCCGCTACCCCGCGACCAACCCGAGAATCCACCGGAAGACGATCTGAACGGGCGCCAGCAGAGTTGCCGGAGCGGCGGGAAAGAAGATCATGCAGAGGAAGAGGATCGTGATTCCGTAGCGGCCGAAGCTCTGGTAGCGGTGGGTGAGGCGGGGGGGTAGGAGGTGCTTCAGGACATGCGATCCGTCCAGCGGCGGCAGCGGAATCAGGTTGAACCAGGCCAGGATGAGGTTGATGAAGATCCCGTAGGTCAGCATCGCGGCGGGCGCGCCGGCCAGGGTGGCGGCGCCGGCGACCGATCCGGCGATTCGCAGAAGAAGGAGCCCCGCGGCGCAGAGGATCACCAGCCCGAGATTGGCGACGATTCCGGCGAGAGAGACGCGGATGTCGCCCGCGCGGTAGTCGCGGTAGTTGCGTGGATTGACCGGTACCGGTTTGGCCCAGCCGAAGATGATGCCTCCGCCGAAGAAGTGGAGGAGGAGGGGAACGACGATCGAGCCGACCGGGTCCAGATGGGGGATCGGATTCAGGGTGATGCGTCCCAGATCGCGGGCGGTGGCGTCGCCCTCGCGCAGCGCCTGCCAGGCGTGGGCGACCTCGTGGACGACCACGGAGAAGAGCAGTACGGGCAGGATCAGGAGGAGGTCCATGGCTTCCTGTTGATCGAAGTGGACGAGCGTTCTAGCTTACTCGGTCGCGAAGGCGGTTGCCAGACCGGGCGCGCCCCGGCGCCGGAAGACCGTCGGCAAGGACCGGGAGCGAGCCAGCGTCCGGCGGGAAACGAATCCGGATACGGAAGCCTGGACACGGAAGACAAGATGCCGAATATCAAGAGCGCGAAGAAGAGAATGGAGCTCAGCCGCGTCGAGCGGAGCCGGAACCGGAGGACCCGTTCGCGGATCCGGACGGCGATCCGCAGTGTGGGCGAGGCCGAATCGGCGGCGGAGGCGGAGGAGCGGCGGCGCGAGGCGGTTGCCCTGGTGGACCGGGCGGCGACCCGGAGAATCCTTCATCCGAACAAGGCCGGCCGCATGAAGTCCCGGTTGGACCGGATGGTGCGCTCCATCTCCTAGCCGGAATCCCCGTTTTTCTCCCCGGCTCGGTCGAGCCGAATCCTCAAGAGCGCCCACGTGGGGACTGCGCTCCCGTGCCGGGCCGCTTCGCCTCCGGGCGGGTTGCCGGAGCCTCCCAGGCCCTTTCGCCGTCGATCAGCGTCCGCACGACCCGTCCCGTCGCCGCTTCGCCTCCGAAGGGAGTGTTGCGGCAGTTGGAGAGGAATCGTTCCGGTCTGATCGTCCAGCGCGCTTCGGGGTCGATGAGCACGAGATCGGCGCGTTCTCCCGCGCTCAGGCAACCGCCGGGCAGAGCCAGCGCCCGGGCGGGACCGGTCGAGAGACGTTCCAGGAGGGTGGCCAGGGGAATTCTGCCGGAGCGGACCAGACGGGTGTGCAGGATCGCGAAGGCGGTCTCCAGACCCACGACCCCGAAGGGCGCATCCTCGAAGGCCTGCTCCTTCTCGTCGTAGGTGCGCGGCGCGTGGTCGGTGGCGATGCAGTCGATCGTCCCGTCGGCCAGCGCGGCGACGAGGGCCTCGGCGTCCTCGTGGGTTCGCAGCGGGGGATCGACCTTGTACTCGGTTCCGTAGCCGTCCACCGCCTCGTGCGAGAAGAGGAGGTGATGCGGGGTCACCTCGGCCGTGACCCGAACTCCCCTCTCCTTTGCGCGGCGCAGCAGGGCGACGGTGGCCGCGGTGGAGACGCGCTGAAGGTGCAGCCGGCCCCCGGTCGCGCCGGCGAGGGCCAGGTCGCGCGCGGCCCCGATCTCTTCCGCGACGGCCGGCTTTCCCCGCAATCCCAGCCGGGTGGAGACGACGCCTTCGTGCATGACGCCTCCCCGCGCGAGGGCGGCGTCCTCCGGGTGCGAGAGGATCGGAACGCCGAAGGACTGCGCATATTCGAGCGCCAGCCGCATGAGCATCGAGGAACGCACCGGCCGTCCGGCATCGGTCAGCGCGACCGCGCCGGCTTCGAGAAGCTCGCCGAACTCGGTGAGTCGCTTCCCCTCCCTCCCCGCCGAGACCGCCGCCGCGGGAACGACCTTCGCGCCCCCCGCGCGCCTGCCCGCGGCCACCACAAACCCCACCGACGCGGGGTCGTCCACGACCGGATCGGTGTCGGGCATGGCGCAGATCGCGGTATACCCCCCCGCCGCGCCCGCCCGCGCGCCCGTCGCGATCGTCTCGCGGCGCTCCCACCCCGGCTCGCAGAGGTGCGCATGCGGATCGACGAAGCCGGGCGCGACCACGAGTCCCCTGGCATCCACGACCTCTGCGTGATCGGGCGCCAGATTCGGCGCCACCGCCAGGATCCGTCCATCCTCCACGAGAAGATCCGCCGTCCGGTCCAGCGCCGCCCCCGGGTCGATCACCCGCCCGCCCCGGATCAGCGTCCTCTTCTTCACGCCCCCGCCCCCGCCTTGGCGGCTTCGGCCCCCTCCGGAGCGCCCCCCGAGAGCAGGTAGAGCACCGCCATGCGAATCGCCACCCCATTGGTCACCTGGCGGAGAATCACCGAATGCGGCCCGTCGGCGACGTCGGAATCGATCTCCACGCCCCGGTTCATCGGCCCCGGATGCAGGATCAGCAGATCGCGCGGGGCCCACTCCAGCCGCCGCCGCGTGACCCCGAAGACGCGGTTGTACTCCCGCAGCGAGGGAACGAATCCATCCTGCATCCGCTCCATCTGCAAACGGAGAACGTTGAGCGCGTCGGCCCATTCGATCGCCTCCTCCACCCTTCGGAAGAGTCGCACCCCCAGATCCTCCACCCCGGCCGGCATCAGGGTGCGGGGACCGCAGACGGCGACCTCGGCCCCGACCCGGGTCAGCCCGAAGATGTTCGAGCGCGCCACCCGCGAGTGCAGCACGTCGCCGACGATGCAGACCTTCAGTCCCTCCAGACGGCCGAAATGATCGCGCAGCGTGAGCATGTCGAGGAGCCCCTGAGTGGGATGTTCGTGCGCTCCGTCGCCGGCATTGATCACATTCGAGGGAATGCGCGCCGCCAGGAAAGCCGCCGCCCCCGCCGACCAGTGCCGGATCACCACCATGTCGATCCGCATCGCCTCCAGGTTGCGCGCCGTGTCGACCAGCGTCTCGCCCTTGGAGACCGAAGACCTGCGCGCCCCGATGTTCACGGCGTCGGCCGCAAGGCGCTTCTCGGCGAATTCGAAGGAAATGCGGGTGCGAGTGGAGGGCTCAAAGAAGAGATTGACGATCGTCTGGCCACGCAGCACCGGGACCTGCCGCAGCCGCCTCTCCGAGATCTCCTTGAAGGGTTCCGCCGTGTCCAGCACCGCCTCGATCTGCTCGCGGCTGAGCGATTCCAGCCCGGTCAGATCCTTGCCCAGCGTCGCCCGGGGGCGGCTCACGGAGTCTCCCGGCCGGTCAGCGCCACGGCGAGATCTCCGTCGCGCGCGGGGACCAGGACATCGATCCGCTGGCTGGGCAGCGCGGCGAATTCGCGTCCCACGATGTCGGGCTGAATCGGCAGCTCACGATTGCCGCGGTCGACCAGAACGCAGAGGAGGATGCGCGCCGGCCGTCCCCAGTCCATGAGCTCGTTGAGCGCAGCGCGCGCGGTGCGGCCGCTGTAGAGGACATCGTCGACGATGACGACCGCCATTCCCTCGACGCCGCCGGGCGGAAGCCGGGTCTCGCCGACGACCGGACGGGGACCGAGGGCGCGCAGATCGTCGCGGTACAGGGTGATGTCGAGGGTGCCGGCGGGGACCGGATCGCCCTCGGCCTCGGCGATGCGACGAAGGATCATCTCCGCCAGATCCACCCCGCGCCGCTGGATTCCCATGAGAACGAGCCGTTCGGTGCCCCCGAGCTTTTCGAGGACTTCGTGGGCCATGCGGTCGATGGCGCGCCGAACGGCGGCGGCGTCCATGAGGATCGTGGGGGCCGAGGTGGTCACCTTGGGCGGCGGCGCTCCGGGGTGGGGGGAGGGGGGCTGGCGGAATCAAGGTAGCCGGGGCGGCGGGCCGGGACCAGCGGGGCGATGCAGAGCGAGGGGGACGCAACGACTTGCCGGGATTCAGGTTGGCCGACCTGTGAAAGATCAATCTGTGAAAGATCAAGGGGATCGAGTTTGCCGTTGTCGGGTTGCCCGCGTATGATGACTGGTCGCAGGACTCAAGGCCCCGGCTCAGGGCGCGGTGCGACGCCGGGTTCCCATCCCCCTGTCTTCGGATCGGACGACCCGTGACCCCCTCCCCCTCCCTGCCCCGCCATCGTCTCGGCGCATACATCTTCTACGGCTTGGGGATCGTCGTGGTCGCGGCGCTCGCGTGGAGCGTCGTGCTCGTCGCCGGTCGCGACCGCGGTTCGGCGCCCCCGGGGCCGCCGCCGCCGAGTTACGCGCACCAGTTTCCCGAACCCCCTGCGGCCGCCACGCTCCTGCCCACCTTCCCCCTGGCGACCGACGCGGACCTGCTGGACGGTGTCTGGTTCATCCTGGACCGGCCCTCTTCGCGCGTGCACCGTTTGAGCGTCGAGGGCGAGTACCTGGGAGGCTTCGCCGGCGAGGGCGATGGGCCCGGAGAGTTCCGCCACGGCGGGCGCCTGGTCACGCATGGGGACACGATCGTGGTTGCGGCCGCGCGCGGGCTCTTCTTCTTTGGCCCCGACGGAACCAGCCTGGGCTGGCGCGAGGCAGAGGAGCCCGACGATTGCCGGTTGCCGCATCTGGCCGATCTGGCATCCACCGCCGCTGGACTCCTTCTGGCCTATGCCTGTTCGAACCTGGATGGCGAAGACCGGTTGACGGCCGTGGCGGTCCTCGAGACCGGACCGGATCGCTGGCGGCGGCTTGCGGAGCGCCGCGTTCCCTCCATGCCCGACCGCTTGCTTGATCCCCTGGCCGACATGATCGTTCTTGCCGAGCACCCCCGCGGCTTCCTCTTCGGACACCCCGCCGACGAGTGCCTCCGGGTACTTGATCTCGGGGGACGGGAGGTCGAGGAGCTCTGCCACCGGTGGATCGAGCGCCTGCCAGCCCGTCCCCTTGGCGCAGAGGGACGTGAAACGATTTTGATGGCGCGCGCGGCGGGTTTCTCATTGGAGTTTCCGGAGCGCTATCTCCCCTTCGACCGGGTGTTCATGGACCCGGCCGCCGGACCGGTGTACCGGGCGCCCACCCTGGAGGCGATCGACCTCTACCGCTTTGTCGCCCGCGACTCGGGTCCGCCCGACGATCTGCCCCCGGCGTCGGATCTCTTCATGAGCGACGGGGTCGTCCTCGCGGTCTGGCAAAGCCTCTCGGGCAGCTACGCGCGGAGCAGCCCATGGACAGAATCCGGACGGCGTTCAGGCGGCGATTCATCCGTGCTGGACCCCGGCGCCGGCTGAGGGGCGACCGGAGGGCATGCCTGTTTCGGCAGGGGATTCGGACGGGATTTCGGTGCGGGTCTCGGTCCGGGAGCTCACCGCTTCCTATCCCCGCTTCTTCCGCAGGGAACTGGTTCTCCACGACGTATCCTTCACCGCTCGGGCCGGCGAGATCACCGCCGTGGTGGGGCCCAACGGCGCCGGCAAGACCACCCTCTTCCGCGTCCTGACGGGCTTCCTGCCGCCGGCGGGTGGCCACTGTACGGTGGAAGGAATGGCGCCCCGCGATTATCGGCGGAGGAGGGGAATCGGCTGGCTGCCCGAAAACCCCGAGCTGCCGAAGGCGTGGACGGGCCGCGATCTGCTGGGCCGGGCGGCGGATCTGACGGTGGAGGGCAAGGTGCGCCGCAAGGCCTTTTTGCAGGCGGTGGAAAGAACCGGCCTCGAGGAGCGAACCCTGGCGAAGACGGTGCGGAAGTGCTCGCACGGCACCCGGCGCAGAATCTGGTTTGGCTGTGCGCTGGTCGGCGACCCCAGGCTGCTGGTGCTGGACGAACCCTTTCAGGGCCTCGATCCCCCGAGCCGCCGGTCGCTGAGAAGAGAAATGCGCGCCAGTCGCGAGCGGGGCGCGACGGTGCTGGTGGCGACGCACGAGCTGGAAGAGGCCACCCGCCTGGCCGACCGGATCGTGATGCTGAGGGACGGGCGCATCGCGGCGGTGCGGGAGCTGGAAGAGGGCAAGGTCAGGGCAGGAGAGCTGGAGGAGGAGTTCTTCGGCGGAGACGCCGCCGCCCTGCGAGGCGGGGATTCCTGATGGCGGGCGGCCGCGGATCCACCCTGATTCCTCTGCACAGGCGCATCGCGCTCCTGTTGCGGTCGCGTACCCGGGGGTTGGGCGGCGTAATTCTTCTGATGGGTCCACTCGCGCTGACCGTGCAGCGGGACTTCATCCTTTGGGTTGGGGGGATCGTCGTCGCCTTCGTCGCCATCCCTCTGGTCCTGGCGGCCAGCCCCCGCGAGCTCACCGGTCGGACCGCCGCGCTCTGGTTCCAGAAACCGGTGCGCGAAGTGCCCTTTGCGCTGGTCGCGTTCGCCGAGACCTTGCTGGCCACCGTCGGAGTCGCCGTGCTCTTCGGCGTTGCCTGCGTGCTGGTCGGGCTGGAACTGGGTTGGGAGCCGGAGCGGCCGCCCCTCCGCCTCCTGCCGGTGGGTGTGCTGGCATCGTTCGTGATCGCCTCGGCGGCCTTCGGCGCGGCGGCGTGGTTTCCGCGGGGAAGCCGAATCCTCGTGCTGGCGCTGATCGGCCTCGGTCTCTTTCTCTTCGAGCCGGAGCTGTCGGATCCGGAGCTGGTGCGGGGAGGGCCGATCGTGCTTGCGCGGCTCGTTCTCTTCCCGACGCTGGATCTGCTGCGCCTGGGCGTTGGCGTGGCAGGCGACTTTCCGCTGCGGCCACACTTGGTGGTGGCGCCGGTGCTCTACGCGCTGGCGTGGATCGGGGTGGGCGGGCTGGGGGTCTGGCGGTCGGCAGCGAAGGGACGAATCGGGTTCGACTGAACCGGGGGACGACGCGAGGTGTCATTCCACCCACCGGGGTCCGCGAAATCGGCGAGAGCTGCGGCGACTCGCTTGCCCTGAACCGGCGCGAAACCCTATTGTGGGCGGCAGTCGGATAAAGCCACGTCCTGCAATGCGGGACTCACCGTCCACCGCGGGGAATCCACCCGCCGAACCGCGAGTCCATCCTTGCCCGACAATCTTGCAAACCCACCGCCGCTCGCCTTCCCTTCCCCCCGAAAATTCGTGGATCCTGCCGCTCGACGGGTGTTCGCGGGGCGCCGGACGCGCCTCCGTCCCGGCCGCTGTCCTCGCTTCCTCCTCGGACTGCTGGGCGCGCTGGCGCTGGCGACGGCCGCGATTCCGAACGCGGCGCAGGGCCAGGATCTGATCGCCGACGGTCCCCGGGTCGTCCTCTCCTCGGTCCCCTTCTCGCTCACCGTCCAGGGTCCGGGCGAACACTCCACCCTCGTCGAGATTCGCGATTCCGAGGGCAATCTCCTGGCGTCGGGGCCGGTGGCGGCGGGCGAGATCCGGGAGTTCCGGAACATTTCGGTGGCTTCGAGCGATCTTCTGCCGCTGCAGGTGCGCGCGGGCGACGCGGTGGAGGACTTTTCCCGTCCCCTGGCGCCGGGGTGGTTCTCGCTGCTGCCGCCGCTGGTCGCGATCCTGCTGGCGCTGATCTTCAAGGAGGTCATCACTGCGCTCCTGGCCGGCATCTGGCTCGGCGCGCTGGTGGTCGCGGGATACAATCCGCTGACGGCGACCTGGCGGCTGATCGACGAGTATGTGGTTCCCGCGCTGGGCGACACCGACGGCGGCCACACCCAGATCGTCGTCTTCAGTCTGATGCTGGGCGGAATGGTGGGAATCATCAGCCGAAACGGGGGCACCCGGGGGATCGTGCGGGCCGTCTCGCCGCTGGCGCGAAGTCCCCGCCGGGGCAAGGTGGCGACGGCGCTGGCCGGGCTGGCGATCTTCTTCGACGACTACGCGAACACCCTGGTCGTGGGGAACACGATGCGCCCCGTGACCGACCGGCTGCGGATTTCGCGCGAAAAGCTGGCCTACCTGGTGGATTCGACGGCGGCTCCGGTGGCGGCGCTGGTTCCGGTCTCGACCTGGGTCGGCTACGAGGTTTCGCTGATCGGGGGCGGGCTGGAGGCGGCGGCGCCCGAGAGCTCGACGGCGGCCGATGCGGCGTTCCTGGGGGGACTCAGCCCCTACACGGTCTTCATCGAGACGATTCCCTTCCTCTTCTATCCTCTGTTGGCGCTGGCCTTCGTCTTTCTGACCTCGCTGATGAACCGGGATTTCGGGGCGATGGCGCGGGCGGAGGAGCGGGCGGCGAGCGGCGGCGGGCTTCTGCGTCCGGGCTCGAAGCCGGCGGCGGAGATATCGGAGAGCTTCGTCGAGCCGAAGCGGGGAGCGCCCGAACGCTGGTGGAATGCGGCGCTGCCGGTTGCGGCGGTCGTATTGGTGGTGCTGGGCGGGCTCTACGCCACGGGGCGGTCGGCGGTCGGCCCGGAGGCTTCGCTGCGGGATGTCTTCGGGGCGGCCGATCCCTTCATGACGCTGCTCTGGGGATCGCTCTCGGGGTGCGTCGTCGCGGCGGTTCTCTCGCTCTCGCAGCGGGTGCTCGACATGCGCGAATGCGTGGACGCCTGGCTCGGCGGGGTGAAGGCGATGATGATCGCGATGGTCATTCTGACGCTGGCCTGGTCCCTCGGCGCGGTCACCCAGGACGTCGGCACGGCCTCCTACCTCTCGCAACTGCTGGGCGGCAACCTTCCCCTCTTCCTCCTCCCCGCCCTCGTCTTCGTCACCTCGGGCGCGATGGCCTTCGCCACCGGCACCTCCTGGACCACGATGGCGATCCTGATTCCCCTGGTCATTCCGCTCACGGTGTCGCTGGCGGGCGGGACCGGATTCGCCGATGGATCGCTCTACGGAATCCTCCTGGCCACCACCAGCTCGGTCCTGGCCGGGGCGATCTGGGGCGATCACTGCTCGCCGATCTCCGACACGACGGTGCTGTCGTCCACGGCGGCGGCCTGCGACCATGTGGACCATGTGCGCACGCAGCTTCCCTACGCGATGCTGGTGGGCGTGGTGGGCCTGGTCCTGGGAAGCCTGGGAACGGCGCTGGGCCTCTCGCCCTGGATTGCGCTGGCGGCGGGGGTGGCGGTGCTGGCGATCGTGCTTCGGGCTTGGGGAACCAGGGTGGGGGCGGGATGAAGAATGTCGCGGTCGCGGCCGGAAATTCCGCGGTTCGCCGACCCGCCGGCCACTCGGATGCGGAGGACTCCGGGTCTGTCGCGGACAAGCCGGACCGGATGGGCGATTCGCAGTTCCGTTGCGTTACCGCCGCTCCCGAAAGAAGGCGCGCAGCAGCGTGGCCGACGCTTCCCCCAGAACGCCGCCGGTGACCTCGGCGCGGTGGTTCAGACGAGGGTCCTGCACCAGATTGGACAGCGTTCCCGCCATGCCCGCCTTCGGATCGCTCGCCGCGAACACCAGCCGGTCCAGTCGGGCCAGGACGATCGCGCCGGCGCACTGGGCGCAGGGCTCCAGGGTGCTGTAGAGGGTGCATCCGATCAGACGCCAATCCCCGGTGCGGCGCGCGGCCGAGCGAATCGCCACGACTTCGGCGTGCGCGGTCGGGTCCGTCCAGGCCACCGTCCGGTTGTGCGACTCGGCGACCAGCGCCCCTTCCCGCACCACCACCGCGCCCACCGGCACTTCGCCGCGGAGAGCTCCCAGGCGGGCCATCTCCAGTGCCCGCGCCATCCACGCGCTGTCGCCCGGCCCTGCGCGAATCGACCCGTGAGAGGGGTCCGCGCCACCGCCCCGGACTGTCAAGGGGCCGTCGCTAGTGCGGTGTGAGGGGGACCGTCATGGGCTGCGCGCCCATCCTGCGGAAGAGTCCCGCAACCCGGCCCACGATCACCGGCTGGTCGTTTTCCTCGGCAGGCGCGCGATTGGGGCCGCCGCCGATCGGATACACCAGGGCGCGGGATCCCATCCGGCGGAACTGGCCGTAGTCGGTGGCGTCGCCGGTCCTGGCCACCACGATCTCGCCGTCGGCCAATTGGTCGGCCCGCACGGGCTGCACGATCAGAGTGTCGACCGGACGAACTCCCGCCGCGGCCAACCGGTCCCCGGGGGCGCGAACGAGGAACCCGCCCTTCCGTGCGACGAGCCGCGAATCAAGCGAGAGGTGCGTCTCCGGATGAGCGTCTCGCACGGGGGTGGAGACGGCCTCCTCCAGGGTGGCGAAGCGCGGGAGCGCGACCGTCCTGGCGTTGAGATCCAGTCCCAGGATCCGGATGCCCCGCGACCGCGCCGGATCGCGTTCGAGGTATCCCTTCGTCGTCAGAGACTTCAGGTGCTCGGTCACCGTCTTGGTGCTGCGGATCCCGAACTGGTGCGCGATATCGCGAACCGTGGGCTGGTAGGTGTTGCGCCGCAGATAGAGAACCATGAACTCGAGGATGCGCTCCTCGACCTCGCTTAGAGCGGGAAGGACACGCGCTTCGGACGCGAGGGGAATGGACGGCGCGGCGCGTGGTTCGGTCGACATGGGCTCGCGGTGGGGACGAAGGGCGGCGCGGGTCGGCTCGTCAAGAATAGGTGGCCGCTACCGGGAAGGCAAATCAGCGGCCGCCCGCCGAATGTGCCGGACCGCCCGCCGCACCCGCCCGAGCGACCGATTTCGGCCCAGGATCAGGAGCACGTCGAAGATGCCGGGCGAGGCGGCGACCCCGGTGAGCGCCACCCGCAGCGGCTGAAAGAGCTTCCCCGCCCCGATTCCCCGGCCGGCCGCCAGCGAGCGCAGGGCCTTCTCCAGCGCTTCGGCCTCCCACTCCGACTCGGCCAGCGCCTCCGCGGTCGCCAGGAGGGTGGCGGCCGTGGCCTCGGGATCGCGCATCCACGCCTTCCGCACCGCCTTCGGATCGTAGCTGCGCACGGGCCCGAGATAGGGGCGTGCCTGCCGGGCCATCTCGGCCAGCGTTCGGCTCCTGGGCGCGAGCGCGGCGGCCATGCGGCGAAAGCCCTCTTCCCCCAGAGTCGCGTCCTCGGAAGCCTCGTGCGCCGGGGCCTCGTCGTCACCCGGCTCGACCGCCCCCCTTCGGGTCCGCTCCTCGCGCAACCGCGCCCGCAACGCCCCGGCCAGCTCGTCGTCGGCCATGCGGGCGATGTACTGTCCGTTCATCCAGTGCAGCTTTTCGCGATCGAAGACCGAACCCTTGCGCAGCACGCGCTTCAGCGAAAAGAGGCGAATCAGTTCGTCGCGGGCGAGCAGCTCCTCGCCGGTGCCCGGCGACCACCCCAGCAGCGCCAGAAAGTTGATCATCGCCGCGGGCAGGATTCCCTCCGCCGCCCATTCCCCGACCGCCTGCGCACCGTGCCGTTTCGAGAGCCGCTTCCCGTCGGGGCCGAGGATCATGGGAAGGTGGCCGAAGGCGGGCGGATCGATCCCCAGCGCGCGGTAGAGGAGGATCTGCTTGGGCGTATTGGAGAGGTGATCGTCGCCGCGCAGCACATGGGTGATCGCCATGGCGGCGTCGTCGGACACCACCGCGAGGTTGTAGGTGGGCGAACCGTCGCCGCGCAGAATCACGAAGTCGTCGATCTGGTCGTTCGCGAAGCGGGTGGAGCCGTGTACCAGGTCGTCCCAAACCGTCTCGCCGCCGGGAACCCGGAAACGGATCGCGAAGGGCTCGCCCGCCTCCGCTCGGCGGCGCTCCTCGTCGGCGGGGATCCGCGCGGCCAGGTTGCGCGCGAGACGAGCCACCGAGCCCGTCCCCGATTCGACCGCCGCCTTGCGGGCCCGCGCGAAATCGGCCTGCGTGGTGAAGTCGCGGTAGGCCCGGCCGCTCTCCAGGAGCCGGAG
Organism: Gemmatimonadota bacterium; assembly: GCA_022822325.1. Lineage (GTDB taxonomy): Bacteria > Gemmatimonadota > Gemmatimonadetes > Longimicrobiales > Gaopeijiaceae > Bin94. The sequence continues at coordinate 61,746 of JAJEBW010000015.1, forward strand.
GGCGTCCCGGCGGTGCCGCTCGATGCCGCCTCCCTGGAAGACCGGTTCCTCGTCCCAGTCCAGTCCCAGCCAGCGCAACCCGCTCAGGATCGCTTCCGTATGCTCGGGGCGGCTCCGGTCGCGGTCGGTGTCTTCGATGCGCAGAAGGAACGATCCTCCGGCGCGGCGGGCCAGGAGCCAGTTGAAGAGCGCGGTGCGGGCGCCGCCGACATGAAGGCTCCCCGTCGGCGAGGGAGCGAAGCGGAGTCGCATCGGTCAGCTTGTCGCCTTCGTTCGAAGACCGCGCACCCAGCGGATCGTGATCGCGACGAAGGGCCAGCTCACCAGGAGCGCCGCCCAGAGGATTCCCAGCACGATCAACGGACCCTGCAGCGCGTCGGGGATTCGCGAGGCCAGGCTGAAGACGCTCTCGACCAGATCCACGTCGCCGCGCAGCCCCTCCACGAGGTTCCACAGCGCCAGCGCGCCGAAGACGAATCCCACCATGACAGTCAGGTAGAGCGCCACCTTCACGCCCCATTCCCCCCAGCCGACGGTGCCCGAGGTTCCGAAGTGCTCGGAGATCGTGGCGCGCCCCTTCGGGCTCTCGAAGAGGAAGTAGAGCGCGGGAGTCGCCGTCAGCACCAGGAAGGTGGAGGAGAGGAGCCCCCCGATCACCGAATAGGCCAGCGCGTTCCAGATGTTGGAGTCGGCGGTCTCGCTGAAGAGAACCAGGGGAAGGAGCCCCAGCACGGTGGTGGTCGTCGTCATCAGGATCGGCCGCACCCGTTCGCGCGTCCCCTGCACGATCGCCTCCTCGAGACCGAGGCTGCGCTCGCGGCGCAGACGGTTGATGTGATCGACGAGCAGAATCGAGTTGTTGACGACAATTCCGCACATCATGATCACCCCCATCCACGCTTCGCGGGTGAACTGCGCATCGATGAAGAAGAAGAGGAGGAAGACCCCGATCAGCGCCATCGGCACCGTAAGAACCACGCAGAGAGGCTGCCTGACCGACTCGAAGAGCGCCGCCGTCACCATATAGACCAGGAGGAGCGCAACCGACAGGACGAGCAGCAGTTGCGACTGATCCTCGGTGGACCAGCGCCAACTGTCGGCCTCCTTGACGGTGTAGCCGGGGGGAACCTCGGTTCCGTTGATGATCGTGCTGTGGTAGAGGTCGCCCAGCTTGTAGGGACCCCGGAACTCGTAGGCGACGGTTCGTTCGTACTGCTGGTTTTCGCGGCGGATCTGGGCCAGCACCTCCTGCGGGGCGATGGTGACGAGCTCGCCCAGCCGCACCGGATCGTTCGCGGGGGTGAGGATCAGCGTCTGGCGAAGACGGTGCAGATCGACCTCGCGGTTCCCCTCCAGCTTGACGTCGTAGCGGACCTCGTCGCCCCCGATCTTGATCTCGGTGCTGCTGACCTGCCCCCGCACGGCGGCCGTGATCTGCCGCACCAGAGACGAGACCGGCAAATCGTGCTGCGCAACCACGTCGCGCCGGATGTCCACCACGAACTGCGATGCGCGGTCGCGGGTCAGGAAGCCATAGGAGGCATTGGTGTTCACGTCGCGAATGCGCGGATATCGCTCCAGCCTTCCCCCCAGGTCCTCGGCGATTTCGCGCACCTTCTCGTAGTTGTAGCCGAGCACCTGTATGCGGTAGCGCGGAGGATTGCTGCCGCCCCCGTAGAAGGAGGGACCGTAGCCGTAGACGCGAACGTCGACCCCGGAAAAGCCGAGCGAATAGGCGAAGAGCTGGTCCTTGATGGCGGGCGGAATGTTGGTGTGTTCGAGCTCCCGGGGGAAGGTGACGCGGATGCTGCTCTGCGATTCGCCGACGCGAGTGACGAACTCCTTCACCTCGGGCATCTCGCGCAGCCGGTCCTCGAAGAAGCGCGTGAGCTCGTCGGTGCGTTCGATTCCGGAGCCGCTGCGAAAACCGATCTGAATCGAGATGTAGGTGCTGCCGCTGCCTCCTCCGCCCCACAGCACGCCGCTGCGCACATAGTTCTGGAAGAGCCAGGTCGATCCCCCGAGCGCCGCGAGTCCGATCGCGATCACCAGCCAGGGGCGAAGCAGGGTCAGCCCCAGAAGCCGTTCGTAGAAGCGGATGTAGAGCGGCTTGCGGCTTGCGGCCCCGGCGTCTTCGCGCGCGGGCAGGATGCGCCCCACCAGCGCGGGAATGAAGGAGAAGGCGACGACCAGGGAGGCGATCAGGGTGAGAACCACGACCATCGCGAGCGGGAGGTAGTACACCCGAAGCTCGCCTTGCAGATAGACGAAGGGGGCGAAGACGATCAGGGTGGTCGCGGTGGAGGCGATGACCGGAAGCACGACATCCGAGGCCCCCCTGAGGATGGCGGTGCGCCGCGGCTCGCCCTCCTGCCACCTTCGGTAGACGTTTTCGAGCACGACGATCGCGTTGTCGACGATCAGACCGAAGGCGAGTGCCAGCCCCATCAGCGTGAGGACGTTGAGGGTGAGCCCGGTGAAGTGGATCACATTGAGGGTGATCAGGATCGAGAAGGCGATCGACGCGAAGATGACGAAGGCGGTGCGCACCGATCCCAGGAAGACCAGGAGGACGCCCAGGATGACGAAGACCGATACGGCGGCGCGGCTGCTCAGGTCGGAGAGGACGCGGCGGATCTCGCGGCTCTCGTCGGCGTTCAGAATAAAGCGCGTGTTGGGCGGGTTGCGGGCCTCGACCGCCTCCATCCGCTCCTTGACCCGGTCGGCCACCCGCACCGCGTTGGCTCCGATCTCCTTGGTGACGACCAGTCGAACCGCGGGCCGCGCATTGATCCGGTGGTAGCTGCGCGCGTCCTCCCAGGTGTCGCGCACGGTGGCGACGTCGGAGACGCGCACGATGCGTCCGCCATCGCTCCTGATCACGGTGCTCGCGATGTCGGCGGCGGAGTTGGGGCGGTTGCGAATCGTCAGCGTCCACTGCCGGTCCTCTTCGCGCACGACCCCGGCCTCGCCGACCAGGTCCAGATCGCCGATGCGCAGGCCGACCTGCTGGGCCGAAACCCCCATCGCGGCCATCAGCTCGCGGTCCAGCTCGATCTCGAGGAGGCGCTCCCTTCCCCCGTAGGCGGTGACGACCGCGACCCCCTCCACCCGGGTCAGCTCCGGCACCACCACATCGTTGAGATGCTCCCTCAGCGACTCGCGCGTGCGGGCTCCGGTGAAGGTGTATTCGAGCAGCCCGAGCTGCCGCTGAAACTCCTGCGGCACATAGGGACTCACCGAGACGGAGCGCACCCCCGGCGGCAGTTCGTTTTCCTCCAGGGTGGCCAGGCGCTCGGAAAGATCGAGGCGGGCGAAATCCATGTCGACGTCGCGCGCGAACTCGATCTCGATGCGGGCGGATTCCTCGCTGGAGATCGAGACGACCTTCTCGACCCCCTGCACAAGCTGGATCGTCGCCTCCAGGGGCGAGGTGAGGAAGGCCTCGACGGTCTCGGGCGACGCCCCCGGCCAGCTTCCGGTGACGGTCAGACGGGGCAACTGGGCATCGGGATAGAGCTCGATGGGGATGTTGCGCCAAGCGAAAATTCCGAGCGAGGCGATCGCCAGGTAGGCCATGGCGACGGCGACCGGCCGCTGCAGCGAGAGGCGAATCATGACGGAACGGCTCCCCCCTGGGAGGATGAAGGATCGGTCCGGGCGGTGCGGAGGCCGCGGACATCCTCCACGACCGAATAGACGACCGGAACCACAATCAGCGTCAGGGCGGTGGCGACCAGCAATCCCCCGATCACCGAGATCGCCATCGGCGCCCGCAGATCGGCCCCGCGCCCGATGCCCAGCGCCATCGGCAGGAGCCCCAGGACGGTGGTGACGGTGGTCATCACGATCGGTCGCAGCCGCACCTGGCCCGCCTCCAGGATGGCGTCGCGCAGAGCCAGCCCGCGAGAGCGCGCCTGATTGATGAAGTCCACCTTGACGATCGCGTCGTTCACCACAATTCCCACAAGGATCACCACTCCGATCAGGCTCATCGTGTTGAGCCCCTGTCCGGTGAGCGCAAGAGCCAGGACGGCCCCCACCAGCGCCAGCGGCACCGCCATGAGAATGGTGAAGGGATGGACGAAGGACTCGAACTGCGCCGCCAGGATCATGTAGACGAGCAGCACGGCCAGCCCGAAGGCGAAGGAAAGGTCGCGGAAGGAACGGCGCATCTCTTCGTTCTCGCCGCCCACCTCGACTCCGACGTCCCAGGGGACGCTAAGCTCGGCGAGCGCTTCCTCCACCGAGGCGATCGCCGCCCCCAGTCCTCCCGTCGCCACATCGGCGAAGACGGTCACGACCCGGCCCTGGTCCTCGCGCCGGATCTCGGCCGGGCCCAGCGTCTGTTCCACCGTAACCAGCTCGCGCAGCGGAATGCCGCGGACCCGCAGCATGTCGAGGGTCGCCGCGTCGTGGCGGAGGAAGTCGGGGAGCCGCACCATGATCGCGATCTTGCGGTCGAAGTCCACGAACTCGGTGGCGCGGTCGCCAAGCATGGCCGACTGAATCGTCTGGGCGATCACCCGCGGCTCGATCCCGTATCCGGCGGCCGCGTCGTTGTCGATCGAGATCTGGTACTGCGGCTGGCCGCGCTCCGTGCCGATCCGAACATTGCGGATCTCGGGCACGGTGGCCAGGCGGGCGCGCACTTCCTCCGCGAAGGGATAGCTCTCCTCGAGGTCCTCGCCCCGCAGCCGCACCGCGATGTCCGCCTCGCCGCCTCCCAGTATCCGGCCCAGCGCCGTGGCCTGCCCGGTCTCGAAGGCCAGCGAAGCCGGCCCGATCTCGCGACCGAGTCCCTGCAACCGGGTCACCACCGTCTCGGTGACCGCCGCGTCGTCGAGGCGGATCTGAATCTGCGCCGTGTGCAGCCCGGAGGCCTCGCCCTCGTCGCCCTGGGCCTTGATGTCGCGGCCGATGTGACTGAAGACCGCCGCCACCTGGGGATCCTCCTGCAATCCGCCCTCGATCGTTTCGACCACTCCGGCGGTCGTTTCCAGGCGGGTGCCCTCGGCCAGCTCCAGCCGCAGATCGAAGGCGCCCTGGTCGACATTGGGCAGCAGATCGCGCTCCAGCGAAGAGGCCAGGAGGATGATTCCCGCGAGGACAAGCCCGGAGATCGCCAGGACCGTGCCGCGGCGGTCGAGAGCGGTGGAGAGGAGGCGGTGATAGTGTCCGGCGAAGACGTTGAAGGCCCGGTCGAAGACGCGAAAGAAGGGCCCGAAGAAGGTGGACAGGAAGGAGGTCGCGATTTGGCCCCAGTAGCGCACGAGCTGCCCGCCCAGCGAGAAGGCGCCCCGGATCAGGAAAAAGGGAAGGGTGGCGAGGCGGACCGTGTGGCCGACCAGGCGCGAACGGGAGTCGGCGGGAGCCGGCGCGGAATCGGAGGCGGTGGCGCGCTCGCCGCCGCGGAAGTGGCCCGCCATGGCCGGAAGGAGGGTGACGGCGACGGCCAGGCTGGCCAGGAGCGAAAAGGCGACCGCGAGCGAGAGCGCGCCGAAGAGCTCCCCGGCCACCCCCTGAACGTAGATGATCGGGCCGAAGACCGAGATCGTCGTGAGGGTGGCGGCGGTGATGGCGCCCTGGACCTCTTCGGCTCCGCGGGCCGCCGCTTCGAGCGCCCCCGCGCCCTGCTGCCGGTGCCGGAAGATGTTCTCCAGAACGATGATCGAGTTGTCCACCAGCATCCCGACCCCGAGCGCGAGCCCCCCCAGACTCATGATGTTGAGCGAGACCCCGAAGGCGTCCATCAGCGAGAATGTGCCGATCACCGAGATCGGGATGGCCAGGGCGATCGCGATGGGGTAGCGGGGATCGCGCAGAAAGAAGAAGAGCACGACGAAGGCGAGGAGCCCGCCCAGGATCAGCGCCTGCACCACATTGCTGATCGATTCGTCGATGAAGGTGGCCTGGTTGGATGCGATCTCGGCGGTGAACTCGGGGTACTGCTCCTTCAGGAGGTCGAGCGTCACCTGCACGTCTTCGGAGACGGCCACCGTATTGGAGCCCGATTCCTTGAAGACCAGGATTCCGACCGATTCCGCGCCATTGTAGCGGGCGATCTCCTCTCGCTCGGCGAAGCCGTCCACCACGGTGGCGATGTCGCGGAGGCGGACCAGACGGAAGGCGGCGTCGTCCTCCTCCGAATCCGCGCCCTCCTGCCCCGCCCCGCCCTGCTGCCCCCCGATCCGCTGCCGCGCCACCACCACGTCGCCGATCTCCTGGACCGTCTGAAATTCGCCCAGGGTGCGGAGCGGATAGCGGTAGCGGCCCCGCAGGATCGTCCCCCCCCGCGCCGAGTAATTGGCGTCGTCGAGGGCGGTCGAGACCTCGGCCAGGGTGATTCCATTCGATTCCAGGAGCGCCGGGTCCACATCCACCTGGATTTCGCGGTCGAGCCCGCCGGTCACGGAGGCCTGCGCCACCCCGTCGAGCTGTTCGAGGCGGCGCCGGAAGACCCGGTCGGCGATCTCCTTGTTCTGGAGCAGGTTGGCGCCCCCGGTGAGCGAGATCGTGAGAATCGGCTCGGCCTGCGGATCGACGCGCAGAATGGTGGGACGCTCGGCCGTCTCCGGCAGCAGTTCGCGAATGTTGTCCAGCCGCTCGCGCACGTTGAGGGTGGCGAAGTCCATGTCGGTGCCCCACGCGAAGCGGAGGGTGACCAGACTCACCCCCTCCTGCGAGACCGAGGTGACATTCTCCACCCCGGGCACCGCCGCCGCCTGCTGCTCGATCGGCTCGGTGACCAGGCGCTCGATCTCGGCGGGCGCGACATTGGGATAGCTGGTGTGGACGACCAGGCGCGGGAAGCTGACCTCGGGCAGGAGGTCGATGGGAAGGCGCGCGTAGGAGATGATGCCCAGCATGACGACCGCCATGACCAGCATGGCGACCGCGACCGGGCGACGGGTCGACGTTCGGGGAATCGACACCTGGATCAGCCCTCCCCGCCCGGATCGGCGTTGCCGTTGCCCAGTCCGGCCCGGTCGGCGACCACCCCGGCCGCCTCGTAGAGCCCCAGGAGCGCGACCGCGAACTCGAATCGCTGATCGACCAGGTCGCGCTGCGCGCCCGCCTCCTCGCGGATCGCCGCCCGTAGCTCCTCGATGCTCTTCACCGCCAGCCGGTACTCCTCCTGCACGATCCGAAGCCGTGCGCTCGCCACCTCGGCCGCCGTCTCGCGCTGTTCGACGTTGGCCCACGCGGTCTCCAGATCGACGAAGCCCGCGCGGACCTGTTCTTCAAGCTGAAGCTCGCTCTGGCGAAGCTGCTCACCGGCGTTGCGCAACTCCACCTCGGCCGAGGCGATCTGTTGCGACGTCTGGAAGCGGCTGAAGACGGGAATCGAGACGCTGAGGCTGACGCTGCCGCTGAAGTCGTCGGGATTGAAACCAAAGAGGGCATCCCGGTCGCTGCCGCGGGACCAGCGGCTCACGCTCGAGCTGAGCGAGAGCGAGGGCCAGCGACTCGCCTTCTGGGAGTTCAGCATCGACTGTCGCACGGCGCGTCCCGCGGCCGCGGCGGCGACGGCGGGGCTTCGTCCCAGTCCCTCCTCCACGAGCGCCTCCAGATCCAGGTTGGCGGGGTCGAAGGGTTCGGGAAGCTGCTGCTCGATATCCAGCGAAGCGAGCGCCGGATCGCCGATCGCCCGCCGCAGCGCGAGCATGGCCTTCTCCACCTGGCCGCGAGCCGTGGTGACCGTGACGCGCTGATTCTGCAACTCGAGGGTGGCGCCCAGAAGATCCGATCGTCCCACCGTCGCCAGCTCGAAGCGGCGCTCGGCGACCTCGAAATCCCGCTCCCGGGCGATCAGGAGCTCCTCCTCGACCGCAAGTCGCGCCCTCTGGCGCTGGGCGAAGAAGAACTGCCGCTGGACCTCGGCCAGGATGCGGTTCAGATCGCGCTCGGCGCTCAACCGGTCCACGCGCGCCTGGGCCCGGGCCTGGCTGTAGGCGTGGAAGCGGCGTCCCCCCTGGAAGAGTTGGAGACCCGCCCGAATCCCCTCGCTGGAATTCGAATTGACGATCGTGCGGACATCCGGATTCTCGATGGGGTTGCCGAAGAAGTCGAAGTTGACGGATTCCTGGTAGAAGCTCAGGCCGGTGCTGTAGCTCAGGTTCAGATCGGGCAGGAAGGCGCCCCACGCCTGGCGAAGCTGGATCCCTTCGAGCTCCATGCGGTTCAGCGCCTGGCGGTATTCCGGATTGTGCACGATCGCGCGCGTCAGGGCGTCCTGCAGGGTGAGGACGCTGCCCTCGCCGGCCTGCGCCCGGAGCTCCGCCGCCGTGCCTGCGAAGGCCAGCGCCAGCGCCCCGATCGCCAACGCCCCCAATGGCTTCCCTCTCGCTCCCTTCATCGGGTCGGCCTCCCGCCCGCAGCCTCCGGATCCTCCACCAGCTCGACCGCGGCGTCGTGCGGCAACATCTGGTGGCCATCGACGAGAACGACCTCGCCCGCCGCCACCATGTCGGTCTCGGAGTGCTCCGTGATCTCGACGTAGTAGGCGTTCTCCAGTCCGGGCGTCACGTAGCGCCACTTCGCTCTGCCGTCCTCGACGACGAAGAGGAAGTAGCGGCGGTCGTCGGTCTCGCGGATCGCCGTCTTGGGGACGAGGATTCGGTCCGGGAACTGCTGCGCCTCCAGGTCCGCCTCGGCGTACATCCCCGGCTTGATGCGCCCGTCCCGGTTGGCGATATGAACCGTCACCCGCGCGGTGTTGGTCAGCGGATCCACAACCGGATTGATCGTTTCGATGCGGCCGGTGAAGGTCTGGCCCGGAAAGGCGGTGAAGACGAGAGAGGCGGCCCGGCCCTCGTCCAGGTGGACGACCTCGGTGGCCAGAACCTCGACCGCCACCTTGATGGGATCGATGTCCACCACGGTGAGCAGCTCTTCGCCCTCGCGCACGAACTGCCCGGCCACAACCTTCAGATTCGCCACGCGGCCGCCGAAGGGCGCGCGCACCACCGTCTTGTCGAGCTGCATCCGGGCCCGCCGGTACTCCACCTCGGCCTGGTCCAGACCCATCTGCGCCCGCGCCAGGATCGCCCGTCGCTCGCGCACCGCCGGATCCTCCAGCTCCTCGTCGAAGAGGACGCGGGTCCGGTAGTCGGCCTCGGCCTTGCGGAGCGCGGCTTCCCGGGTGGCGACCTCGAGCGCGTACTCCGTGGTGTCGATCCGAACCACCGCCTGCTCGCCCACGACGGTCTGGTTTTCCCGCACGCTCACCTCGGAGACGATCCCGCTTACTCGCGCGGTCAGCCTGGCTTCGCGGAAGGCCTCGGCGCGCCCCTTGGCGGTAACGGAGATCCAGAGGGTGTCCTGGACCGCCGTCACCCCCGTGACCGGCTGCGGGAGTTCGGTGTTGAACTGCTCTCGCACCGACTCCACGACCTCGCCCGCCTCCTCCGAGAGATTGGCCAGCTCGGCGGCTTCCTCCTCTTCCTCGGGCGGCGGACGCAGGCGCCACCAGATCCCCCCCGCCAGCACGGCAAGTATGATGAGGACGGTGAGAACTCCCAATGTGGACCGCGACTGTGCCATTCCCTGGTCTCCCTCCGGAGCTTTGGTGGAATCGTTAACGGTGAAATGCCCGGCGATCCGCCTGGGGGGACCGCCGGGATTCGGGTTGCTTCCCTTCAGATACCCCGGCCGGTTGCAAAGTTGCCTCGGGGGGCGTCGGCGCGGCAACCCGGAGCGCGTTCATTCCCCATTCGGCGGCGACCGGCGGCCCCCGTTCTCCCCGTACCGCCGCTCGACGTACTCCCCCAGAATCTCCTTGAATTCCTCCACGATCGCCGGTCCCTTGAGCGTCCGCAGATGCGCGCCGTCCACATAGACCGGGGCCTTGGGCGCCTCGTGGTTGCCGGGCAGCGAGATTCCCAGATCGGCGTGGCGCGACTCTCCCGGACCGTTCACCACGCACCCCATCACCGCGACCTTGAGCTCCTCCACCCCGGGGTAGCGGCGGCGCCACTCGGGCATGCGGGCGCGGATGTGGCCCTGGATGTCCTCGGTCATCTCCTGGAAGAAGGTGCTGGTGGTGCGGCCGCAACCCGGACAGGCGGTTACCTGCGGCTCGAAGCTGCGGATCTCCAGCGACTGCAGGATCTGCTGCGCGACGCGAACCTCCTCGGCGCGGTCGCCCCCGGGGCGCGGGGTGAGCGAGACGCGGATGGTGTCGCCGATCCCGTCGAGGAGGAGCGGCGCCAGCGCCACCGAGGTCGCCACGATTCCCTTCGATCCCATCCCGGCTTCGGTGAGGCCCAGGTGCAGCGGGTGGCGGGTCAGCGGGGCGAGCTGGCGGTAGACGAGGATCAGGTCGCGCACCCCCGAGACCTTCGCGCTCAGGACGATGCGGTCGCCGCCCAGTCCGGTTTCTTCGGCCAGCTCCGCCGAACGGGTGGCGCTCTCGACGATGCAGTCGCGCAGAACCTGGCCGGCTTCCTTCGGGCGGGGACGGCAGGCGTTGGCATTCATCATCCGCGTGAGGAGGCGCTGGTCGAGCGAGCCCCAGTTCACCCCGATCCGCACCGCCTTGCCATTTGCCATCGCGATGCGCACGATCGCCTGGAAGTTTTCGTCGCGGCGGCTGGTTCCCACATTGCCGGGGTTGATCCGGTACTTGTCGAGCAACGCGGCCGCGCGGGGGTAGTCGCGCAGCAGGATGTGGCCGTTGTAGTGGAAGTCGCCGACGATGGGAACGGCGCAGCCCAGGTCGGCCAGGCGCTCGAAGAGCTCGGGGACGGCGGCCGCGGCGTGGCGGGTGTTGACGGTGACGCGCACGATCTCGCTGCCGGCGTCGGCGAGGGAGCTGACCTGCGCGGCGGTGGCGGCGGCGTCGGCGGTATCGGTGTTCGTCATCGACTGCACGACGACCGGGTTGCCTCCGCCAACCGTCACGCCGCCGATCTCGACCTGATGGGTCCCTCTGGCCACTTTGGCTTTTCCTCCGCATCTTCGTAAGCCGGTCGGATTCACCGCTCCGACCCCGACCCGCGCCCGGCTCGGTTTCCACAACGCCGGCTCAGGTTCCGCAACTTCGACAATTATAGTACACAGTCCGCCACCGCACCCGCACATCGCTCAGGGCAAAGTCCGTCAGACACCCGAAAAAAACAAGGCGCCCCATGAAGAAGATCCTCGCCGCCGCGGCTCTCGCCGCCCTCGCCTCTCCATCCCCCGCCCTCTTCGCCCAGGAGAAGCCGACCCTCGCGCCCGACGACTACGACCGGTGGGAACGGCTTGGCGCGGGCGTGCTTTCGCCGGACGGACGCTGGCTGGCCGCCTCGATCTCGCGCGTCGACGACGAGAATGAGCTGCGCATCCACGCCACCGATTCGGATTCGACGGTCGTCGTCGCCTACGGTTCGCGTCCCGTCTTCAGCGCCGACGGAGGCTGGCTGGCCTATGCGATCGGGGTCTCGCCCGACGAGCGCGAACGGGCGCAGGAATCGCGCAGTCCGGTGAGGAACGACCTGGGACTGCTGAACCTGGCCACCGGCGAGCAGGAGACCATCGAGGAGGTCGAGTCCTTTTCCCTTTCGGACGACGGCCGCTTCCTGGCGATTCGCCGCTACAGGCCCGAGGACAAGGAGAGCCGCGGGGTCGATGTGGTGGTGCGCGAACTGGCGACCGGATCGTCGCTGAGCTTCGGGAATGTGGCCTCTCTGGCCTGGCAGGACGAGGGAACGCTCCTGGCGATGACGATCGACGCCGACGACCGGGTGGGCAATGGGGTGCGGCTCTACGATCCCGCGACCGGCCGGCTGAGCTCGCTCGACACCGAGGCCGCAAGATACCGGGGGCTGCGCTGGCGCGAGGAATCGGCCGATCTGGCGGTGCTCAGAACCTTCTCCGACGATGAACACGAGGACACCGCGCATGTGGCGCTGGCCTGGGCGGGACTCGACCGCGACAATCCGCGCGCCTTCGTCCTGGACCCGCGGGACGCGACGGTGCTGCCCGCGGGAACGCGGATCGTCGAGCACCGGACGCCGTCGTGGTCGGAGGACGGCAGCGTGGTCTTCCTCGGGATCCAGGACCGCATTCCGGTCGAAGCCATGGCGGACGAGGAGGAAGCGGACGACGAGGCGGGCGAGGGCGAGGAGGAGGAAGAGGAAGGGGAAGGCGCGGGCAGGCGCGGCCGGGGCGACGACGACGAGGCGCCCGGGGTCGAGATCTGGCATTCCCTGGACGTCGATCCGGTGCCGCAGCAACGGGTGCGGGAGCAGCAGTTGCGCCGGGTTCACCACATCGGCGCATGGAACCTTGACCGGGGCGACTTTCTCCAGCTCGGGGGCGACCACGCCGACCGCGCCACGATCGCGGAGGGCGGCGCCCACATCATCGCGCGCGACGAGACCCCCTACGATGTGGAGGCGATGTTCCGCCAGCAGTTCTACGACATCTACGCCGTGGACGCCGCCACCGCGCAGCGCACCCTGGTCCGCGAACGGGTCGCCCAGGACTACGGCGGCAGCCCCGGCGGGCGCTACATCCTCTGGTTCGAGGGCGAGGACTACTGGAGCCACGATCTGGCCAGCGGCGAGACGCGCAACGTCACCGGCGAGCTGGGCGGCCTCTTCGTCAATCTCGATGTGACGCCGACCCGCGAGCAGATGCCCTCCTTCGGGGTGGCCGGCTGGCTGGAGGACGACGAGGCGGTGCTGATCAACGACCAGTGGGACGTCTGGGAGGTGAACCCCGACGGCTCCGGCGGGCGGAGGCTGACGCGGGGCGCGGAGGAGGAGGTGCGGCACCGGCTGGTGCAGGTGGACCGCGACGCCGACGCGTTCGACGCGGACGCGCCCCTCTACTACTCGATCTATGGCGAATGGACCAAGGAGGCCGGATTCGCGCGCGCCGTCGCCGGGCGGGAGCTGGAAACGCTGATCCGGGACGACGCGGCCTACGGTTCCTTCTTCGCGGGGCTGACGAAGGCCGAGGACGCCGACCGCTACCTCTTCCGCCGCGAGCGCTTCGACGACTCCCCCGACTTCTTCGTGGCCGGCCCCGACCTGTCCGGCGCCCGCCAGGTCACTCGCACCAATCCCTTCCAGGAGGAATACGCCTGGGGCCGCACGCAGTTGATCGACTACGAGAACGAGTGGGGACGGCCGCTCCAGGGCGCCCTGATCTACCCGGCCGACTACCAGCCCGGCGAGCTCTACCCGATGATCGTCTACCACTACGAGATGCTCTCGCAGGGTCTCCACCGCTATGTCGTTCCCGACGCGACGAGCTACTACAACGTCCAGGCATGGAGCCAGGAGGGATACTTCGTCTTTCAGCCCGACATCGTCTACCGCGACCGGCGTCCGGGACAGTCGAATGTGGAGACGCTGCGGCCGGCGGTGGCGGCGGCGCTCGAGACCGGCGTGATCGACCCCGAACGGGTGGGGCTGATCGGCCATTCATGGGGCGGTTACCAGACCACCTTCTTCGTCACCCAGGACGACCTCTTCGCCGGCGCGGTGGCGGGCGCGCCCCTCACCAATCTGATGAGCATGTACCTCTCCTTCTACTGGAATTCGGGGGGCACCGACGCGCGCATCTTCGAGATCAGCCAGGGCCGCATGCAGGTCCCCTGGTGGGAGGACTACGACTCGTACCACGCCAACTCGCCGCTGCACCACATCCAGGAGATGAACACCCCGCTGCTTATGATGTTCGGCGACAACGACGGGGCGGTCGAGTTCAACCAGGGCGTCGAGTTCTACAACGCCGCGCGCCGTCTGGGCAAGGAGATGGTCCTGCTCGTCTACGAGGGCGAGAACCACGGACTGCGCAACGAGGCCAACCAGCGCGACTACCGCGACCGCATCATGCAGTGGTTCGCCCACTACCTGAAGGGGGAAGAGGCGCCCGAATGGATCACGAAGGGGCTGCCGTACCTGGAGCAGAAGGATGGATTGAGGAGGGGAAGACGCGCGGTTCCGTAAGGGGTATGGGGCGAGGCGGTCGCGCCCGGCCCCTGCGCGGGCCGGCCCGGATGGCGGCGGCGCGGAGGCGGCGCGCGCGCAACCCCTCCCGCGTTTCCCGGGCCTGGGGAAGATCCGGCCGATTTTGGGAAGGGGAGGCCTGCGAGAAGCGGGGGCTACCCGGCGATCTCGTAGTCGATATCCACGCTGCATGCGTCGCTGGTCGGAGTGGCGGCCATCCGCCCTCTCCTGTAGCTCCGGACTTCCAAGCCGCTGGTCATGTCCCGCGAGGGAATGGGGCCCAACTCGACGCCGCCGACGGTCACCCGCGTCGCGACGTCGACGAGGTCGATGTTGGCGCGCAACCAGTATTCGATTTCATAGTCGGTGCCCTCGTCGGCGGGCGTCAGGACGCACTTCGTGACTCCGCCGTTCCAGGCGTTCCTGGCCACAACCCGGTAATCGACGGCGCCGGTCGCCCCGTTGGCCCCCCTGGCCACCACCGTGACCCGGGCTTGGCCCTCGCTTTGGCCGGTCACGACGAGCTTGCCGCCGGAGATGTCGGCGGTGACGACCTCGCGATCGGAGCTCTTCGCCGTGTAGGTCAGAGCTTCGCGGGAGGACGCATCGAAGCAGATCCCGTACTCCATCGGGTGCTCGCGGATGGCGTAGATCGGGAGCGGCTCGTCGCAGGCCAGCGGAGCCACAGGGCTGTCGCAGGCAATGGCGAAGAGCGAAAGGGGGAGGATTCGGCGATACCGCATGGTTGAGCTCCTTGGTCGCAAAAGGGGACTCCGGCGGAAGGATACCCGGCGGGGCCCGGCAAGTTCCATTCGCGCGTGCAAATGCAATGCCGGATCCGTGGGCTCCGAGGTCATCTTGCGACGGCGGCGGAGACCCGAATCGACGCCGCCCGTTCCCACGCCTCGGCGTAGACTCCGGCGCGGACGTCGAGGTAGCCGGGGTAGTCGCGCCGGGCGGCCTCGAGCGCCGAACGCTCCAGCCGGACCGCGGCCACCGGTTCGGTGGTTTCGAGAAGGACTTCGCCGCTCGGAGCGATCGCCACGGAGGGACCGCCGATCACGCCGCCGGAGCGCCTGCCCGGCCGGTTGACCGAGATCACGAAGGAGCAACTCGCGACGGCCGCCGCGCGCAGGACCAGACGCCAGCGCCACCAGCTCTCGGCCGGGGTGGCCCGCGGCACCAGAATCGCCTCGGCGCCGAGGGCGGCCAGGGCGCAGAGGGCCTGGGGACGATTCGCATCCGAGCAGATCTGGACGCCGACGGCCCAACCGCCCAGCCGGACCGGATCCGCGATGCGGTCGCCGGGCCGGTAGTGCGCCGCCTCGTGAAAGCCGGGTTCGTCGGGGAGATGAATCTTGCGGTAGCGGAGGACCGGGGCGCCATTCGCGGCGAAGAGGAGGGCGGTGTTGTGGCGGTGGCCGCTGGCGGGATCGCGGACGATGGCGCCGCCCAGCGTGGGGAGCCGGGCGCTGCGGGCGGCATCGGCCTGGGCGCGGTGACGAGGCCCGCCCGGAGCTTCGGCGTCGGCGCGGGAGGGGTCCGGCGCGCAGGGAATCCAGCGATCGAGCGGCAGCTCGGGAAGAACGGCGAGATCGGCGCCGGCGTCGCGGGCCGCGTGGAGGCGGTCCCGGAGGCGCGCGCCGCCGCCCGTGCCGGGGAAGACCTCGGTGAGGAGCGCGACGCGCAGGTCGGGGGAAGGCGGGTGGGGTGGGGGTTGGGAGCGAGGCAAGTCGGCCGGTCCTGTACAGGTGGGGGTGGCGAGAGAACGGATGGCGAGTCGAAGCGCCGACGGGGGGGTACTCTATCATCGAGGGGCTGGGACGGTCCAGGATTCCGTCCGCGCGTCCGGTCCCCAGGCGGCTAATTTACGGATCGAGGATCCGGCCCGTACTCTTGATCGGTGACGAGCACCCGGTTTTCCCCCGACATGGCGGAACCGCATGAAGATATGCAAGGCCACGCGCCCGATTGCCATCGCCCTGCCGGTGCTCGCCGGATGCGGCGACGACGGGACGATGCCCACCTTCCCCGCGGCTCGGACCCTCGAGAGCGATCCGGAGCCGGCGGCGCTCCGCAGCCCTCTTGAAGCGCGCTGATGCCGTGGCGCTCATCGAGGTGGGTGATCGCACGGATTCCCCCGAGCGGCGGCAGCGCGACATTCGGGGAGGTCGCGGGCACTTGCGACGATGTGCCGGGCGAGCCGCGGCGGGCCTGCGAATCGTGGCCGGATTCGCCGTCGTGGCCGCCATTGCGTGCGGGGAGCCGCAAGAGCGGACGGGCGGGGTCGGCGGCGCCTCTCCGGACCGGACGGATTCGGCGGCTGCGCTTGCGGAGATCGAGGCCGGGCCGGGGACGCCGTCCTCCTCCCCTCCTCAACCCGCTGCAACTGCCGACCCACGCGATTCGGCCGGGACGCCGCCGAGCGGAGAGGGATCCTTCGCTTCGCAGGATGCGGGCCCGGCGCTGACGGATGCCGGACTTGCCTCGCAGAACCCGGCCGGAACCCTTGCGGGTTCCCCGGATGCGTCCCCTGCCCCGCAGGACCCCGCCCAAACCGCCGCCGATTCGCTGACCGCGGCCCTTGCGGAGATCGCGGAGGCGCAACGTCTGATCCTCGCGCGGCTGGATTCGATTGAGGCGCGCGCGCCGACGCCGACCCAATCCGACAGCGCGGCCACCGGGGTCGCGACGCTGGAAGAGACCACCGACGACGTGCGCAACCTCGGGGTCAAGATCTTCTGGTCGCTGGTGATTCTCTTCCTTTTCCACTTCCTGACCCGCGCGGTGATCTGGGTGCTGGAGACGCTGGCGGAGCGGAGCGTGGCGCGAAGGCTGACCTTCAAGTGGCTGATTCCGATCACGCGGATGGCGCTCTGGGCCCTTGCCATCTACCTCATCATTCTGAATGTGTTTCGGATCGATGCGCAGGGAATCCTGGCGGCGAGCGCGGCGCTTGGGTTGGCGGTCGGGGTTGCGGCGCAGGACGCGCTCAAGAATGTGCTGGGCGGCCTCACCGTCGTCTTCGACCAGCCCTTCCAGGTGGGCGACAAGATCTCGGTGGGCGGCACCTACGGCGAGGTGGTCTCGATCGGACTGCGATCGACGCGCATCGTGACAGCGGACGACAATCTGGTCTCGATCCCCAACGCGCAGGTGGTGGGGGAGCAGGTGGCGAATGCGAATGCGGGCCAGCTCAACTGCCAGGTCGTTACCCGCCTTCATCTTCCGGGACAGGTGGAGGAGCGCCTGGCGAAGCGGATTGCCCTGGAGGCGGCGCTGACCTCGCCCTATGTCTACCTCGAGAAACCCGTCGGCGTGCTGGTTGCAGACGACTTTCGCACCACCTTCCTGACCAGGATCACGGTGCGCGCCTACGTGCTGGATCCACGCTTCGAGTTCCTCTTTCAGAGCGATGTGACGGAGCGCGCGCGCGAGGGTTTTCGCGCGGCCGGCCTGACGGCGGGTCCGGAGTGGCGGCCCTGGGGCCCTGAATCGGAGGACGAGGGGTGAGCGGGGGGAAGGAAGCCGGGCAGGGCAATCGCGAGGCGCACCGGCCGGTGGACGCGGAGGGCGGCGAGGCGATTGTCGGGCTGATCGACCGCGCGGTCGACGGACCCTTTCGGCGGTTGTGGACGGGGTGGCGGCGGGAGGGCCGGCGCGAGGTCGGAGGGGCGCTGCGGCAGGCGATGGGCGCCCACGCGGAGGCGCTGGCCGGGCTGGGAGAAGCGTTGCAGGCGACGGGTTGGAGGAAGGTTGCCCCGGGCGAAGGGGAAGCGGGCGAGGGGGAAGCGGGGGCGCAGGAGGGCGGCCGGAGGGCGGAGGAGGCCCTGGAGGAATACCGGCGGCAGGTGTCGGAAGGGGTGCTGGCGCCGCTGGCGAAGGCGCTCGGGGACGCGCGGACGGCCGCGGAGATGGAGGAGGCGCTAGCGGCCGCGGCTCTGCAGGCGGCGGAGTTGGCCGGGGCGTTGCCCGGGAGCATGACCGCGCCGCTGGACGACGACGCGCTGGCTCGGGCCCGGGGCGCCGGATGGAGGGTTGCGGCGAAGGCAGGCTTTGCGCGCGCCCTTCCCGGTCGCTGGCGGCCGCGCGGTTCTCGCGCTGTCCCGGTGCGGGCGCTGGCGCGGTGGCAGTTGCGGGCGACGGCGCCCGGGCGGCGGGAGGCGTTTCGCGCGTGGCAGCGTTCGCGCGTGGGTTGGCTGCACGAACTGGAACGGGGCTGGGCCCGATGGTGCATGGCGGCCTTTGGCAGCGACTCCGTCGGTGGGCTCGTCGAGGCGGGCGAAGAGCTGCAGAGCGTCTTGACCGGTCTCCTGGAGCGGATCGAGGCCGTGGATCCGGTGCCGGAGGAGCGGCTTGACGACGGCGCGAGGAGGCTCCGGGCCGAGGTCGCGGTGGCGGGGAGCTGGGTGGGACGCGGGGGCGGGGGGCGGGGGCGTTGGGAGTGGAGGCGCCTGGAAGAGGAGGCGGCGCGCTGGGACCGCCGGGCCGGTGAATGCGGGGCCCGTCTGGCGCTCTGCCTGGAATTACTCCGGTTGCGAGCAGCGGTGGAAGAGGCCGCGCGCTCGCTGCGGAGGGGGTGGGGGAAGGCGACGGCGGCGGTGGCGCGGCGGCTGGACGAGATCGGTGCGAGACTGGCGGCCGCGGGCCGGCGGGTGGACTGGAACCGCGATCTCCACCGCGTCCCGGGCGACCGGCTTGAGAAGGAACGGAGCCGCATCGTCGGGGAGATCAGCGAGCTGGAGGGGGCGCTGGGGGATCCCGCGCGCCTGGCGACGGTCTTTCGCGAGGGGGTCGAGAGGGCCCTCCGCCAACTTGCCGAGGCCTGCCGGCGGTTGCCGGAGGCGCTTGTCGTGCATCCGGTTCCGGCCGACGGCGCGGTGGTGCGGCGTCCTGGACGACCCGGCGAGGCGGTGCCGTTGCGCGAGGTGGCGGCCGGAATCTTCCACCCGCTCTGGCGGCGGCGGCTTCGGGCCACTTCCGGGATCGTGCCGGCCTCGATGCGACGGGTTCTCGCCGTCGTGGCGGAGTTGCGCGAGGTGGCGGCCTACGGCTACGAGGCCGCGCTCCAGGAGCTGGCGGAAGATGTGGAGGGGGCAGCCGGTTCGGGATCGGCGGCCGGAATGGCGGGCGACGGTCTGCAACGCGCGGAGGCGCTGGCCGCGCGGGCGCGGGAGATCGTCGAAGGGGCGCTGGACGAGGCGACCGACGGCGCCGGGGCGGAGTTCGCGGCGGCGATGGCGGGTCTCTTTCGGCGCGCAACGGCCGACCCCCTTGCCGCGCGCTGGATCGATTTTCGGTCCGGGATCGCGGCCGGGGCGGCGCGTGGCCGGACGAGCGGGCGGGATCGCGCGAAGCGGGTGGCCGCGCTGGGGATGGGGGTGGCGGCGGGGTTGAGACGACGGCTGTGGCCGGTTCGGCGGGCATTGGGAATCGGCGCCGGCGAGGCGAGCCGGGCGGCGCTTCGCGATCGGACGCGCGCGGGTCCGGAGGAGGTCGTCGCAACCCTTCCCGTCCTCTACCGCCGTCTCTTCTCCTTCGAACCGGTGACCGACCCCCGTCTCCTGACCGGGCGGACGGAGGCGCTCGCCACCCTCGCGGCATCCTGCGAACGGTGGAAGCGGCAGCGCAACGGTTCGGCGATGGTGATCGCGCAGCCGGGAGCGGGCGTGACCAGCTTCCTGAACGTCGCGGCTCGATCGCTGGCGGAGACTCTCCCGGGCGGGGTCCGCGAGGCGCTGCGGGAGGGCTGCCGCGAAGAGGCGTCGCTGGCCGCGCTGCTGGGGGGTTGGCTCGGGGTGGGACCGGCGACCGACCTGGACGAGCTGGCCGCCGCGGCGCTCGATGCGGAGGAAGAACGGCTGCCCGGCTTCGTTGTGCTCGAAGGAATCGAACACCTTCACCTGCGCGTTGCGGGAGGGGGCCGCCTCTTCGAGCGAATCGCCGACCTCGCCGCGAGGACCAGTCCGCGAATCTTCTGGGTGTTGTCGATGGCCGCCTCCGCCTGGCAGTTGGCGCGGAAACGTTCCCCCGCCTGCGTCTCCGATCTGGAGAGAATCAGGCTGGGCGAGCTTGATGTGGACGAGCTGCGCGGCGCGATCCTGGCGCGGCACCGGCTCAGCGGCATCCCGCTGCGGTTCGCGGAACCGGGTGGCGGCCGACGGCTCCTGATGCGCGGCGTTCGCGGGATCGGAGGCCCCGGACGCAACCGCCAGTTCGTCGAATCGGACTACTTCCAGCGGCTGCACCGGGCGTCGCTCGGGTCGATCCGCAACGGACTTCTCCTCTGGCTGCGCTCCGCGGATTTCCGCAGCGTGGAGGGCACCCTGGTGATTCGACCGCTGGAGACGCCCGCGATCTCCCTTGCCGGGTTGGAAACCGACCAGAGCTTTGCGCTCAAGGCGCTTCTGGACCACGGATCGCTGACTGTCGGCGAATACGGAGCCGTCGCGCGGCTGGAGGGGACCGTCGCGCGTCACCGGTTCCGGGCGCTCCAGGAGCTCAACCTTATCGAGGCCGCGCCGGGGATGGGGGTTGGGGACGGCTCGCCGGAGCGGCGCCGGGGGGGAAGCGGCATCGCGCGCGCGGAAGCCGGAGGCGGAAGCGTTGCGGGGCGCGAGGCGCGCTACCGGATCCGCCCCTTCATGGTGGGGGTGGTGGCGTCCCACCTGAGATCGTCCAACATTCTGCACTGACCGCGCCCGGACGGGATTCGCGCGGGTACCGAGCGAGAGAAGCGCCGCCCCCATGCGCGGCGGAGACCGTCATGCGCTCCCATGCAGCCGGAAAGGACACGAATGAGCGATCGCAACCGAACCCGCATCGACCATACGGTCGAGATCTTCGAAGCGGCCCGCCGGCCACTCGACTCGGTGCTCGACGGGATTGGGCAGGCCGATCTGGACTGGCAGCCCGCGCCGGGCATGCGCGGCATCGGCAAGATCTGCCGCCACATGTACCGGGTCGACATCTGGTTCCTGAAGCGGCTCGGAATCACGCCCGTCGTCACCCATGACGCCCCGGGCTCGGCAGAGGAGATCGCGGGACGCATGCGCCGGATCCAGGAGCAGATTCTGGCCGAGGTGCAGGGATGCGAGAACGACTCGGAGCTCATGGCCCCTCGCACCTCGCTTGATGGCGAGACCGGCGCCCGGCTGGGGTCGGACGCGATCCACATCGCCCAGCACTACCTCTATCACCTCGCCCAGATCACATACCTGCGGCGAATCCGCGACCGCGACTGGGCCGCGCCCCTCGACGACTGGGAACGCGCAAGCCACCTGATCGGCGACCGGGTGCTGGCATAGTCGCCGGGAGGATGCGGGACGACGGAATGCGTCCCCAACCAGCGCGCGAGGACCGCGTCAGCTCTTCTTCCGTCCGCCTCCCCACGCACGCCGAAGGAGCGTTCTGCGCGCAAAACTCCACGAGGGACTCGATGTGGTGGGAGACCCCTCCTCTTCATCGGTTGCGGCCACCCCGAACCTGCCGTCGATCCGTTCCCCGAGCGAGGCCAGATTCTCCTGCAGGCGCGCCTCGAGAGCGTCGAGATCTTCCTTGATGTTCGCGTAGAGCTCCCGGGCCGTCTCGCGCGCCACCTGACGCACCATCGGCCGAAAGGCCTCCACCAGCGCATCGATCGTCGTGAACAACCACCGCAGGCATGCCAGCCAGGCGGCCGCCACCGCCGCAATCAGAATGAGCATCGGTCCCACGTCGTTCCAGCTTGGCCAATCCATATCGTTCCCCTCGTGCCATGACATCGCGATTCGGCACCGGAACAGCCACCCATCTCGCGGGATCCGGCGGTCCGGTCCGCACAGTATCGACGAATTGCGGCGGAGATGTCAACTGATGGGACGCTCACGGAGGGGGTGGGATTGACCTGCGGGCGGCTCGCGCCGTCCTCGGTCGTCTCCGGCGTTCGCCCCTGAAGGGCCGACCGCCTCCGGCTCGACGAAGTTCCGTATCCCCTCCCCGGCGCTCGCTCACGCTCACGGAGGGGGTGGGATTGACCTGCGGCGGCTCGCGCCGTCCTCGGTCGTCTCCGGCGTTCGCCCCCGAAGGGCCGACCGCCTCCGGCTCGACGAAGTTCCGTATCCCCTCCCCTGCGTTCGCTGACGCTCACGGAGGGGGTGGGATTCGAACCCACGAGTCCTTGCGGACGCCGGTTTTCAAGACCGGTGCATTGAGCCGCTCTGCCACCCCTCCTGGGTCGAAAGATGGGTGGTGGCGGGGACGGCTTCAAGGGGTGGAGACTCAGTGCCGAAAGAGGCGCCTTCCGGTGAAGACCATTGCGATGCCGTGTTCGTTGGCGGCGCGGATCGTCTCTTTGTCGCGAATGGAACCGCCCGGTTGCACGATGGCGCGCACCCCCGCCGCCGCCGCCGCGTCCACACCGTCGCGGAAGGGGAAAAAGGCGTCCGAGGCCAGCGCGCATCCCTTCATCTCCGCGCCCAGTCCGGCCTCCCGCGCCTTGGCGGCGGCCAGGCGCGACGAGTCCACCCGGCTCATCTGGCCGGCGCCGATTCCAACGGTCGCTCCATCTCTGGCGAGGAGGATCGCATTCGACTTGACCGCCGCCACGGTCGCCCACGCGAAGGACAGGTCGCGTTGCTCGGCGGGGTTCGGGCGCCGCCTGGTGACGACCTGCCAGCCCCGGTCCGCGATCCCGTAGAAGGGCGGGTCGGGATGGGTCTGGACGAGAATTCCCCCGTGGACCGAGCGCAGCGAACGCGCACCCGGATGGCCGCCGCACCGCGCCAGGAAACGCGCCGCGCCGCGCAGTGCCCGGTCCTGGTCCGCCCACCAGGCCGCATCGGGTTCGCACCGGTGCGGGTGCGGAGAGCGACCGAAGCGCAGGAGCCGCAGATTCTTCTTCGCGGCGAGGATCTCGAGGGCGTCGTCGTCGAAGGCCGGGGCCGCGACGCACTCCACGAAGAGGGCGCCGAGCTCGGTGGCGGTCGCGGCGTCGACGGGCCGATTGAGCGCGATGACCGACCCGAAGGCGGAGACGGGATCGGTGGCCCGCGCGCGCCGGAAGGCCTCGGCGAGTTCGGGGCGCACGGCGAGCCCGCAGGGGGTGGTGTGCTTGACGATCGCCACCGCCGGATCGGGCGAGAAGGCGAAGGCGGAGAGTGTGGTCAGAGCGCCGTCCACATCGAGCAGATTGTTGTAGGACAATGCCTTGCCATGAAGTTGTTCGAGCTGCGAATCAACCCCGTCGAGGGCGTGGAAGGTCGCCTCCTGTCCCGGGTTTTCCCCGTAGCGAAGACGCTTCCCCCCTTCCAGTCGCAGGGTGAGTTGGCCGGGGAGCGTCTGGGACGGCGCCGGACCCGGATCGTCGCCTGCGGTTGCCGAACCCTCCAGCCAGCCGGCCACGGCCCGGTCATAGCTCAGGGTGGTGCGAAAGACCTTCGCGGCCAGTCTGCGCCGGAGCCCCGCGCCCCCGTCCGGCCCGGCCCGGCCCGCCAACGCATCGAGCACGGCGGGGTAGTCCGCCGGATCCACGACCACCCACAGATCCCGGTGATTCTTGGCTGCCGCGCGGATCAGGGTGGGCCCGCCGATGTCGATCCGCTCCATGGCCGCCTCTTCCGTCACCCCGGAGGCGCGAATGGTGTCTTCGAAGGGGTACAGGTTGACTGCGACCAGATCGATCGGCGCGTAGCCCTGTCGCCCCAGCTCCTCCATGTCTTTCGGGTTCGACCTGCGCGCGAGGATGCCCGCGTGGATCGCCGGATGCAACGTCTTGACGCGCCCCTCCATCATCTCCGGATGAGAGGTGACCCGCGACACCGGGGTGACCCGGATGCCCGCCGCGGCCAGCTTCCGCGCGGTTCCGCCGGTCGAGAGAATCTCCCAGCCCGCCGCCTGCAGCCCTGCCGCGAACCGGGCGATTCCCCTCTTGTCGGACACGCTCAACAGCGCCCTTCTCATCTTCGCTTCAGCCACCGCCTCTCACTTTCCGAAGGCCTCCCCGATCGTCCGCTCCAGCTTCCCCCCGCTCGCGTCCCCGCCCTCCGGCCAAAGGAACGACGGACCCCTGCCCCGCTCGGGCCAACCGCGCGTTAGCGCGCGCGCCAATGCACCGGCCGCTGCCGGAAAGAGTACGTGTTCGACTCGGAGCACCCGCGCGGCCAGATCCGCCGGCGAATCCCCGGAGCGCACCGGAACCGGCCACTGCGCCAGAATCCGCCCCTCGTCGTAGCGTTCGTTCACGAAGTGGATGGTGGGTCCGGAGAGGACCGCGCCGGCGCGCAGGACGGCCTCGTGGACATTGCGGCCATGCATCCCCCGGCCCCCGAAGGAGGGCAGGAGCGCCGGATGGATGTTCAGGATTCGATTCCGAAAGGCTCGGCAGACCGAAGATGGAACCAGCCGCAGGAAGCCCGCGAGGAGGACGGCGTCGATTCGGCGCTCATTCAGCAACTCGAGGATCCGGTCGCCCGCCGGCCCGCTCCCCCGGTTGAAAGGGACCCGTTGGCGCGCGATTCGGTGGGCGTCGGCCCGCGCTTCGGCGGTGCAGCGACGATCGGTGACGAGGAGTTCGATCCGGTACCCCGTTCCTGCACCCTGGCGATCGACGAGCGCCTGCATGTTGCTGCCGGACCCCGACGCAAAGACGGCCGCCCTCACACGCGTACGCCGCTGAACACCGGAGAGAGGAAGGGATTGGTGCGCCGCTCGTGTCCGGCGGTGGTCTCGGGGCCATGACCGGGGTGCAGCCGGGTGTCGGGCGGAAGGGGCAGGATGGTGCGCTCGATCGAGTCGATGAGGGTGCGGTAGTCGCCGCCGGGAAGGTCGGTGCGCCCGATCGATCCCAGGAAAACGACATCGCCGACGATCGCGAAGGGGTGGCTGGCGGAGACGAAGATGACATGGCCCGGAGCGTGGCCGGGGGCGTGGACGACGCTGAGCGCGGAGCCGCCGAACTCCAGGACGCCGCCCGGGACGAGATCGCGATCGAGGGGGGGCGGGGGGGTGAAGGGAACGCCGAAGGCAAGCGCCTGCGAGTGCACGTTCTCGTAGAGGTTGCGGTCGGCGGGGTGAAGGTGGATGGGGGCGCCGGTGGTCTCCTTCGCCAATGCGGCGCCCTCGATGTGGTCGAGGTGGGCGTGGGTCAGGAGGATGGCGGCGATATCGAGTTTGCGCCGCGTCGCCTCGGCCAGCGCCTCCGCGGTTGCGGCTCCCGGATCGATCAGGAGGGCGGTGCGGCGATCGTCGCAGATCCCGAGGATGGTGTTCTGGGCGAAGGCGCCGCCGGTGAAGGTGAGGATGTCGATCGGTCCGTCCCTGGCCTCTTGCGCGGCTACACCGTGAAGGAGCTGCCGCAGCCGCAACCGCCCGTCGCCTGCGGGTTCCTGAAGGCGAATCCGGAGCCCATCATCGAGGTGATGTAGTCGATCTCGATTCCCTCGAGGTATTGGGCGCTGAAGGGATCGACGAAGATGCGGATGCCCGACCGTTCGAGGATCTCGTCGTCCCCCTCCGGAGCCTGCTCGATATCGACCCCGTACTGGAAGCCGGAGCATCCCCCGGGAAGAACGGAGACGCGCAACCCCGCATCGGGCCCCTCGGCGGCGTCGGCGAGGAATCCCCGGACCTTCCGCGTGGCTTCGGTTGTGAGTGTGATTTCCATGAATTCGGTCGCTCGGTGGGTTCGCCAACTGGCGAAGGAAAGCTATCCGAGGCGCCGTCCCGGGTCAACGCGGGTGCGCGGCGAGCGGTGCGCAAAGGGTTCGCGGCGGCGCTTCAACCGCGGGGTTGGGCGGGTCCCCGGTCCCGCCGGGATTCCAGTTCGGCGATGAGGTCGGTCGCCGCGGCCAGGTCGTCGGTCACATGGAAGTCGTCCTCCAGGTGGGGCTCGTGGGCCCGTCCATGGCCGGTCCGCACCAGAATCCCCTCGCCGCCAAGGCTCCGGGCCGGGAGAAGATCGCTCCGCTTGTCCCCCACGAAGTAGGAACCGCGCAGAGCGAGATCCAACTCCCGGGCTGCATCCAGGTACATCTTCGGACTCGGTTTGCGGCAGGTGACGAGGGGGTCGCCGCCGGGAGCGTCGGTGCAGAAGCGGGTGGCGTCGACCGCGATGCCGCGTGCGCGAAGCCGGCGTTCGGTCTCGGCCGCGACCCGGTGGTAGTCGGCCACGGTGTAGAGGCCGCGCCCGATGCCGGACTGGTTGGTGACGACGACCAGGGCGAGTCCGAGGGCGCGCAGCCGGTGCAGGGCGTCGGCGGAACCCGGAATGAGCGCGACCTCGGCCGGGTCGGCGATATAGTGGCGGTCTTCGATGATCGTCCCGTCGCGGTCCAGGAAGGCGGCGCGCCGGGGGGCGTCCGGTGGCCGGTGCGCCTGGGGCTCGGAGCCGCGCCGGGGGATCATGGGGCGGCGGGGGGCCGGGGGGGAAGCGATCGCGCGAGGGCGCGGAGGGCGGAGACGACGATGGCGTCCTCTTCGGGAGCGACGGTGCGCAGATCCAGAATGACGCGCTGGCCGCTCCGGCGGGCGATCACCGGGGGATCGTGGGCCCGCAGCCGGGTCGTCCACCCCCCCTCCCCCGGCCCCAGCGCGATCACCGCACTGGGAATTCTCAGATCCGGGCAGCTTCCGCCTCCCACCAGCGAGTTCCCGGCCACCACCTCGGCGCACAGTCCCCCTTCCCCTCCGGCCCGGCCTTCTCCCACCGCCGCCAGCACCGCCCTCGCGCGGCGCGCCACCTCTTTCACAGGAGCCCCGATCATGGCAAGGGCGGGAATTCGCGCGCGGGCGCGATCGGGATCGCGGTAGAGCGCCAGCGTCGCCTCGAGTCCGGCCAGAGTCGCCTTGTCGCAACGGAGCGCGCGGCAGAGCGGATGCGCTTTTGCGCGCGCCACCCCCGCAACGGTTCCGGCGAGCACCCCGGCCTGCGGTCCCCCGAGCAGCTTGTCGCCCGAGAAGGCCACCAGGGTGGCCCCGGCCGCAACGCTCGCCGCCGGGGTGGGTTCGTCTGCGCCGCCGGGAAGAATGTCCGCCAGGAGGAGCCCCGAACCGAGATCGTGGATGACGGGGATCTCCCGCTCGGCCCCCAGCGCGACCAACTTGTCCAGCGCAGCCTCGCCGGTGAATCCCGAGATCGAGAAGTTGGAGCGGTGCACCTTGAGGATCGCGTCGGCCTTCCCCCCTGCTATCGCGCGCGCGTAGTCGGCCACGCGGGTCCGGTTGGTCGTTCCCACCGCCACGATCCGCGCGCCCGCCGCCTCGACGACCTCCGGGATTCGGAAGCCGCCCCCGATCTCCACCATCTCGCCGTGGGAGACCGCCACCCCCTTCCCCCCCGCCAGCGCCGCCAGCGCCAACGCGACCGCCCCCGCGTTGTTGTTGACCACCAGCGCGTCGCCGGCCCCGGTCAGCTCGCGCACCAGCCCCACACAGTGATCGTAGCGCGATCCGCGGCGTCCGCTCTCCAGATCGAACTCCACATTGCCGTACCCGGCGGCCGCGGTCATTGCGCGGGTTGCCTCGGCAGCCAGGGGGGCGCGCCCCAGATTCGTGTGCAGGACGACCCCGGTCGCATTCACGACGCGGCGCAGCGAGGGACGGTTGCGCTCGGCGACGCGGCGGCGGATCAGGCGTGCGAAGTCGTCGTCGGAATCCGGTAGGGGAAGGCGGCCCCGGCGAATGTCGCGCAGCGCGGCGCGCAACGTTTCCACGATGTGGCTGCGGCCATGCGCGCCGGTCAGCTCAAGGCACCAGGACCGGGCCAGGATGCGGTCTACACTCGGGATCGCGC
The DNA here is from genome assembly GCA_022822325.1 of Gemmatimonadota bacterium. Taxonomy (GTDB): domain Bacteria; phylum Gemmatimonadota; class Gemmatimonadetes; order Longimicrobiales; family Gaopeijiaceae; genus Bin94. The sequence continues at coordinate 89,460 of JAJEBW010000015.1, forward strand.
GGCGTGGATCGCCCACGGGAAGGCCTTTCCGGCGGAAACCGGCCCTGGGGGAAGGGGTGGCGCCGAACCCGGCGGAGCGGCGCCCGGGCGGGTCCAAGCGGTATCGGGCGGTACCGTGTCGGGCGGCGGTACGGTATCCGGGGGCACCGTATCCGGAAGGACGAGCGTATCCGGGGGGAGCGTGTCGGGTGGAAGGGTGTCGGGAGGAGCGAGCGTATCCGGGGGGAGCGTGTCGGGTGGAAGGGTATCGGGAAGAACCAGCGTGTCGGGAGGCAGCGAATCGCTCACCAGGGTGGAGTCCGCCGCCAGAGAATCGGACGCGGCCTGGAGGCTGTCCGCCACGGCCGTGTCGGGCGGCGGCAGCTCCCAGACGACCACGGTGGTTCCGCCTCCGTCCCCCGCCTGCGCCACATTCACCACGCCATTCACGCTGAGCTCGTAGGGAACCCCCCGCACCAGCGCCTCCGCCAGAACCCCGGTCAGCGCCTGCTCGGGCACCCTGAGCCCCGAAAGGCCGAACCTTCCCGGGTCCGCCTGGGCCGTGTCAAGCTGGGGCGCGGCGCCGGGCGGCGGCAGCTCGCCCACCGCAGCCAACGAATCCACCATCGCCTGCCACTCCGCCATCGCGACCGAGTCCCGTTTTTCGCGCTCGCGCAGTTCGAACTCGTGGCTGTGGAAGAAACGGACATCGATCGTGTCCTTCCCCGGCGGAATCGTCAGGGTGTCGGCCGGAGCGACCTCTGCGGCGTCGGCCACGATCGAATCGCCCGCTTCCTCTTCCTCCGCCCCGGCTTCCGCCTCCCGGGCGAGGGTCGTGTCGGACTCCGGTTCCGCCCCCGGGGCGTCGGCGGCCGCGGTCGTCGTGTCGGTCAGCCGCGCGAGGATCAGGCGGCCGTCGAAGAGGGCGCCCGGCGCCTCCGGATCCAGATAGTCGTCGAACTCGAGATCCAGGGTGACCGAATCCCGCACCTCGGCGCGAGCCAGCCGCGGGGGGGTGGTGTCGGGTTCGATCAGGGTCAGCACGGTGAAGGTCGTGTCCGGATCGGCGGCGAAGGCGCCCTGCCTGGTCGTCGCCTGCGCCTCGCTCTCGCCCGCCTCGCCATCGCGGTTGCGGTCCAGCCACGAGGTCAGCTCGAAGTCTCCGGCCGGAACGTAGCGGAGCGAGAAGACCCCCTCGGAGTCGGTGAGATTCCAGTGCACCAGGGTGTCGTCCTCCACGACGAAGCGCGCCTCCACCCGCGCATCGGCCACGCCCGCGCCGGTCACGCGGTCCTCCACCATTCCCGCCACCACATTGGGGACGAATTCGGGGCCGCTGGAAAGGACCAGGTCGAAGGGATCGCGGAGCCTGTTGCCGAACATGTCGTTGATGACGGGCAGGAGGGTCACGCGGTAGAGCCGGTCGTCGGCCACCCCTTCCTGCGTCTCGACGCGGAGGCCGTCGCGGGTATGCCGCACCCGCACCCCTCCGAGCGGGGGCGAGATCACCACGGCATTGTCGAGCTGGCCGGCCGCGGGTCGTTCGCTGATTCGCTCGTTGAAACGGAAAGAGAACTCGCGGGTGCCGGGTTCGACGATGGCGAAAGTGTCGGGGACGGTCTCCAGGACGACGGGCGGCAGCCGGTCCTCGGGGCCGCCGGGGGGGCGTTCCGGTTGCGCGCAGGCGGTGGCCGCAAGGAGGACGAGCAGGCGCGCCGGGCCGCGGATCATGGGCGCGCTTCCGGCGAAGAGCCTCTCGTCAGCGAGGCAAGCTTCTCCTGGAGCTTCTCGAACTGGAGACGGGCGGAGGCCAGCTTGTCGCGTTCCCGCTCCACGACGGCGGCGGGCGCGCGGGTGAGAAAGTTCTCGTTGGCGAGCTTGGCCCCGAGACCGCGCAGCCGGCCCTCCAGCCGCTTCGCCTCCCGCGCCAGCCGCTCGCGCTCCCGTTCCAGATCGACCAGACCGGCCAGGGGCATGAAGAGTTCGGCGCCGTCGGTCATCACGGCGCTGGCCCCGGCCGCCTCCGCGTCGCCGCCGCCGTCCTCCGCCTGGTCCGCGCGCGAAATTCGGCCCACCCGCGCGAGTTGACGCAACATCGCGCCCCGCCCCGCGAGCGATTCGGCCCCCCGCCCCCCCCGCACCCGCACCGTCACCAGGCGTCCCTCCGGCACGCGGTACTCCTTGCGCATCGCGCGCACCTTCATCACCAGTTCGCGGATCCAGTCGAATCCTTTCTCGGCCTCCTCGTCGATGCGATCGGCCGCGGGCTCCGGCCAGGCCGCCACGATGCAGGGCGCCCGCCCCATTCTCCGGCCCGGCATCCGCCCGTAGAGCTCTTCGGTCACGAAGGGAACCATGGGGTGCAGCAGCCGGCAGATCTGGTTGAAGCTGTGGGCCAGCGTTGCCCGCGCCGCCTCGCGCCGGTCGCCTCCGGGACGCAGCCGGTTCTTGATGCACTCCAGGTACCAGTCGGCGAACTCGCCCCGGAAGAAGTCGCGCAGCGCCTCGGCGGCGCCATGAATGCGGAACTCTTCGAGCTCGTCGTCGGTGCGCCGGATCGCGCGTTGCAGGCGGGAGAGGATCCAGCGGTCCTCCAGCGCGAGATCGTCTTCCACCTCCGCCAGCGGCGGGACCCGTTCGTCGCCGAGATTGAGCAGGGCGAAGCGGCCCGCGTTCCAGAGCTTGTTGACGAAGTTGCGTCCCGGCGCGAAGGACGCCTCCAGATCCTCGTGGTCCAGGCGAATGTCGGCGCCCACCCCCGCGCTCGCGATCAGGGTGAAGCGCAGCGCATCGGCCCCGAAGAGCTCGACCACCGCCAGCGGATCGATGCCGTTGCCGAGCGACTTGGACATCTTGCGGCCCTGAATGTCGCGTACGGTGCCGTGCAGATAGACCCGCCGGAAGGGCTCGGCGCCCATCGCGTGGTAGCCCGACATGATCATGCGCGCGACCCAGAAAAAGAGGATTTCGGGGGCGGTGGAGAGGGTGTGGCCGGGGTAGAATGCCTGCAGGTCCCGGGTCTCGTCGGGCCAGCCGAAGACCGAGAAGGGCCAGAGCCAGGAGGAGAACCAGGTGTCGAGAACATCCGGATCCTGCTCGATTTCGTCGCTCCCGCACTCGGAGCAGCGGTCGGGGTCCTCGCGGCAGGCCATCTCGGCGTCGCAGCTCCGGCAGCTCCAGACGGGAATCCGGTGTCCCCACCAGAGCTGGCGCGAGATGCACCAGTCGCGGATCTCCTCCAGCCACTGTTCATAGACGCGCGTCCAGCGGCCGGGGGCGAAGGTGACGGCGCCCTCGCGGCAGGCCTGCAGCGCGGGCCGGGCCAGCGGTTCCATCCGCACGAACCACTGTTCGCTCAGCCGCGGCTCGACGACGGTGTCGCAGCGGTAGCAGCGCGGGACCGCATGGTCGTGATCGTCGCGTCCGGCCAGAAGTCCTTCGCGCCGAAGCGCCTCCACCACCGCCTCGCGGGCGGCCTCGCGGGCCATCCCCCGAAATTCGCGCGGCGCGTTCTCGTTCATGACGGCCCGGTCGGTCATCACATTGAGGAGATCGAGGCCGGTGCGCGCGGCGATCTCGAAGTCGTTGGCGTCGTGCGCCGGCGTCACCTTCACGATCCCGGTGCCGAAGTCGGCGTCGACGTGCCGGTCGGCGACCACGGGGATTGCGCGGTCCGCGAGGGGGAGCTCGACGGTGGCGCCGACGAGGGGGCCGTAGCGGGGATCGGAGGGGCTGACCGCGACCCCGGTGTCGCCCAGCATCGTCTCGGGCCGGGTGGTCGACACGGTCAGGTGCCAGCGCCCGCCGGGGAGGCGTCCCACCGCTTCGGCCCCCGCCGCCCGCGCCGCCGCGGCCGCCTCTTCGCTCCCCGGCGCCAGGGGATAGCGCAGATGCCAGAGCGATCCGCGCGCCTCCGTCCCCTCGGCTTCCTCGTTCGACAGCGCCGTCAGGCAGCGCGGACACCAGTTGATTATGTACTCGCCGCGGTAGATCAGTCCGTCCTCGTAGAGCCGCACGAAGATCTCGCGGACGGCGCGCGACAATCCCTCGTCCAGGGTGAAGCGGGTCCGATCCCAGTCGCAACTGCATCCAATCGCCTTGAGCTGCCCGAGGATGCGGTCCCCGGTCTCGCGGACATGTTCCCAGATGCGCTCCACGAAGGCCTCCCGGCCCAGATCGTGGCGCGTCTTCCCTTCGCTCGCGAGCCGCCGCTCGACGACGTTCTGGGTGGCGATTCCCGCGTGATCGGTCCCCGGAATCCAGAGGGTGACCCGTCCCTGCATGCGCCGCCAGCGAATCAGCACATCCTGGATGGTGTTGTTGAGGCCGTGTCCCATGTGAAGGACGGCGGTCACATTGGGCGGAGGAATGACGATGACATAGGGATCGCCCCCGTCTTCGACCGCTTCCGCGTCGGCGCCGAACCAGCCCTCGCTCTCCCACATCTCGAGGATGCGGGGCTCCACGGCGCGCGGATCGAAGACCGGATCCAGGGGCGGGAGATTCGAGGCGGAGGAATCCAGCCCGGGGGGAAGTTCGCTTCCCGGCGTTTCCCTGTCGTTCACGGTTTCCGGGGCGCTAGCGGCGCCTGTTTCGGGTGGTGGAGGTGTCGGGCCGGACGACGGGGGGATTCTCGCCGCGGGCGGCTTCCTCCTCGGCCCGGCGCGCCTCCCGTCGCCGCCGCATGAATTCGATGCGTTCCTTCCAGCTCATGCGCGCGGCCAGGGTGCCCGCCGCGCGATCGATGTCGGCCATCCGGAAGGCCCAGTCGGCCTGGTCGCCATTGTAGTCGGGCGGCGGACCGAAGCCGAAGGGCAACGGAATCTCGACGTCGCCCAGATGGATCTTGCCGGGAGACACGCCCCATTTGCGGCCCTCGTCGTCGGTGCGGGTCCAGTCCATGGAGGCGGCGAGACGCTCGGCCTCGGCCAGGGCGGAATCGTTGGCGGCCTCGATCGCCGCGTAGACGCGGAGCCGCATGACCTCCTCGGGCGTCGGCGCCACCAGCGCAGGATCGAGCGGTTGCCAGAGACGCGGGTCGCCCTGGCCCAGAAGCAGGCGCTCGCCGGGCGTGCGGATGCGGCCCGGAAGATACAGCTCGAACACCTCTGCGGCTTCGTCCCCGGCCTCGATCTCGATCTCGGGCGTCTCCGGGTCGGCCAGATCCTCCGGATTCTCCGGGACGCCGCTCTCGGAAATCGAGATCTCCACAATCGCGAGCGAGCGCATTCCCGCGACCTCGCGGATGGCGGGCCGCACCAGAACGCCGGGCGGGCCGGGAGGCGGGGGCGCGAAGAAGGGATAGACGAAGACGAGGACCAGGTGCGCCAGCGCCGAGATCCCCATCCCGGCCAGGAGCGGGATCCGGCCGGAGGCTCCGCGCGGATTCGCCGGGAGCGGGGACGGCGCGATCGGGCGCAACCCGGCCGATCCGGTCCGGCTTCCCCCAGGCGAACCCTTTTCCATCATGCCGTCGCCCTTCCTTTTCTCGCAAAGCCTGTTCCGGGAAGCCCGGTTCCGGGCGGCGGGGTCACGGCCGGCCGGGTCGCGACGAACCGCGTCTCACCGGCCGCGCGACATCCAGCGGGGGACCTTCCTCCACCGGATTGCGCACCGACGATCCGCAGGAGAGCGTCACCTCCACGAGATCGCCGACAACGAGCGGCCCCACCCCCTCGGGCGTTCCCGTTGCAATCAGATCGCCCTCTTCCAGCGTCATGACATGCGAGATGAAGCTGACCAGGCGGCGCGCCAGGAAGACCATCTCGCTCGCCGGAGCCCGCTGCCGCACGACGCCGTTCACGCGGGCGACCACCTCGAGATCGTCGGGTTCGACTTCCCGCGCATCCACAACGTTGCCCACCGGACAGAAGGTGTCCAGTCCCTTGGCCCGCGTCCACTGGCTGTCGAGGCGCTGAATCTCGCGCGCCGTCACATCGTTGACCGCGACCACCCCCGCCACCCGTCCCCACGCCTCGGCTTCGCTCACCCGGCGGCACCGGCGCCCGATCACCAATCCGATCTCGCCCTCGAAGTCGATGCGGCCCGCGTCGGGGGGAATCCGCACGCTCTCTCCCGCGGCGATCACCGACGACGGCGGTTTCAGGAAGATGAGCGGCTCGCGCGGAACCCGGTTGCCCAGCTCCGCGGCGTGACCGGCGTAGTTGCGTCCCACGCAGACGATCTTGCCGGGAGGTCGCAACGGTCGTCAGCCCCTTTCGCGCGTGTGAATCACGGTGCCCACCACGGCGCCGACGCCCGCGGCGGCGAGGAAGCAGGTGATGACGGTCCACCAGAAGCCGACGTCGCCATGTCCGCCCGCCCATCCGGTCCAGGCGGTCCGAAAGGCGCCCGCGGCCAGGGCGAGAAGAGCGAGTCCGGCCAGGACTCCAAGAGCCTTCTTCATCGGGGGAATCTTCTTTGGGCAAGGGTGCGATTGGCAAGACCGAGCAGACCGGGAATTCGCCGGGGCTGCGGGCCGGTCCTGCGGGATGCGATTGGGGTTTGCGCGCGCGCCCCCTCGGTTCGGCGGCGTCCCGGGCCGGCCCGCGCAGGGGCCGGAGCCGTGGTCAACGAGTTCGTCCCGGAGGCCGGAGGCGGTTGACATCGGACCGGGAGCGAATCCGGCGGTCCTTCAGGAATCTACCGGGGAGGCGCGATCGGGCAAGGCGGCAGCGGCGTAGAACTCGCTCGCGCGTTCGCGCATTCGGTCCCACGGACCCCGCAGGAGGGGCATCGGCGGGAGCGACTCGCGGATCACGCGCCCATAGCGCCGGGTCAGGAGGCGGTCGTCGAGGAGGAAGACGACGCCGCGGTCGGTGCGGGTGCGGATCAGTCGCCCGATTCCCTGCTTGAGGCGCACGGCGGCGTCGGGCACCATCAGTCCCCAGAAGGAGTTCTCGCCGCGGGCGGTCATCGCCTCGATGCGGGCCTCGGTGAGCGGTTCGGTGGGAACGCGAAAGGGCAGCTTCTGAATGACCAGGCCGCGCAGAGGATGGCCGGGGACATCGACGCCCTCCCAGAAGGAGGCGGTGCCGAGGAGAAGGCCGGAGCCGGCCTCGCGAAAGCGTCGCAGCAGCTCGAAGCGGTCGGCCTCTCCCTGGACGAAGAGCGGCCAGCGCGCCCCGGCGTCCATGCGGCGCAGCGCGGACGCCACCGCGCGCAGGGCGGCGAAGGAGGTGAAGAGGGCGAAGATGCCCCCATTGGTGATTGCGGCAAAATCCCGGATGACCCGGGCGGTGGCCTCGTTGTGGCGGCGGGCGCCGGAGCGGAGGCCGGGAAGGTCGGTGGGAACGACGAGCAGACTCTGCGTGGCGTGGTCGAAGGGGGAACCGAAGACGGCCTCGGCGACGGCGGGGGAATCCGCCGCGGGGAAGCCGCGCGGGAGCGGGTCCGGGATCGAATGCGCGCCGGAGACCGCGGGGACGGCGGGGCGGCCCGGGCGATCGGAGACGAGATTCAGGGTGGGGGCCGGAGCGGGCGCGTCGAGTCCCAGGCGGCCGCGCATGTAGGAGAAGTCGCCGCCGACCGCCAGGGTGGCCGAGGTGAGGACCACCGTCCCGGTCTTGGCGAAGAGGTGCTCCGCGAGGACCGGTCCCAGCTCCACCGGAGCCGCCGCGAGGGATAGCCGCGCGCCGCCCTTGCGGCCGGGACGGCGAAGCTCGATCCACCGCGCCTGGGGCCTGCCGCCGGCGGCGGGATGGAGGCAGCGACGCAGGGCCCGCTCGATCGCACCGAGGCGGTTGCGGGAGGAGCGGAGATCGAGGACGCGCTCCTGAAGCTCGGTCCGAAGGTCGTCGTCCTCGCCCAGGCGGTCGATGAGGGTGTCCAGCTCGCCCTGCGCCTCGGCGAGGAGGAGGAGCGCATTGTCGAGCGCGGCCTCGATCATCGGGTCGGTGGCCGGTTCGGGGGGGGCGGGGGGCGGGAAGGGCGAAGCGGCGGGGGGAGCGGGGCGGCCCAGTCGCAGGACGCCGCTTCCCTCCACGCGCTCCGCCACCCAGCTCTCCAGATGGTCGAAGAGCTCGGTCAGGGCACGGTTCAGCTTGCGGAGTTCGCCGCGGGTGCGATCGCGGATGCGCGCGTTCAGCTCGGTCGCCGCCGCGATGCCCCGGCTGCCGACGAGGAGTCCCTGAATGGCCGGAAGAATCCCCTTCCCTCCGCGCTCCAGCCGGGTCAGGGTGCGGAGCGCCCCGCTGCGGGTGGTCTCGGCGCCGAGCCGCGCGGTGGCGGCGTCCTCCAGATGATGGGCTTCGTCGAAGATCACCCGGTCGGCCGGGGGAAGGACGGCGGCGTCGGAAAAGTTGTCGGAGGCGATGCGGATGGCCAGGTCGGAAAAGAAGAGGGCGTGGTTGACGACGATCACATCGGCCGCGGCCGCCCGGCGGCGCGCGCGCTGGTAGTGGCACTGCTGGAAGTGGGGACATTCGGCCCGAAGACAGACGTCGGTGTCGCTGCGGACCTCGTCCCAGAGCTCGGCGCCCGGCCGGAAGGGCAGGTCGGAGCGCGATCCGTCCTCGGTGCGGTCGGCCCACTCCACAAGCGCCCGCAACTCTTCGGTGCGGTCGTCGGGAAAGAGGGTCGGGGCGCTCTCGGCGGCCAGACGCGCGCGGCGAATCGAGATGTAGTTGGCTCTTCCCTTGGCGAGCGCCCAGGAGAACCGTTCCCCGAGCAGATCGGCCGCCGTTTCCAGATCCTTCCGCACGAGCTGTTCCTGCAGATGAATCGTGTTGGTGGAAACGATCGTGCGCTGTCCATTGCGCACCGCCCAGCGCGCGGCCGGCACCAGGTAGGCGAGCGACTTTCCCGTCCCCGTTCCCGCCTCCACCATCCCCACCCCGCCCCCATTGAAGCGCTCGGCCACGAAACGCAGCATGGCGCGCTGTCCCCTGCGGTCCTCGTATCCGGGGGTCCCGGCGTAGGGGCCCGACGGACCCAGGAGCGCCGCCAGCTCGTCCACCTCCAGCGGTTCGATCCGCTCCGGTTCCGGGGGCTCGACCACCACATAGATCCGCTCGGCCGCATTGTCGACGATCGCGGTTCCGAGTCCCCGTTCGTGGATCCGGGCCGCCACCGCCAGATCGGCGTCGGAGGGCTCGAGGAGTCCGGACGGGTGGTTGTGGATCATCAGGGCGCCCTCGGGAGCCCCCCGGGCCACGGCCAGCACGGCATGACGGTTCCCGCGGGCGACGGCGCGGGGGTCGACGATCGTGCGGCTGGGCGCGACCTCGGCCAGAAAGGAGACTTCGCGTCCCCCGGCGCGGGCCACCTCCTCGCGAATGACGCGGGCCGCCTCGGGAGAGAGCCGCAGCGGAGGGGCGGTCATGCGGCTTCGGCGGGCGCAGCCGCGGTCGGCTCCGTCATCGTCGCCGGGGCGGCCCGCGCACGGACTCCCGGCGGCGTTCGAGCGGAAATGCCGGGCCGCGGGCCGCGCGCCGTCACGTCTTCAGCTTCTTCTTCCGGGCCGCGGGAAAGAGGACGTTGTTCAGGATGAGGCGGTAGCCGGGCGAGTTCGGGTGCAGCGCCAGATCCGTCGGGGGATCGCCGATCTGATGTTCCGGATCCTCGGGATCGTGTCCCCCGTAGTAGGTCCAGGTTCCTTCGCCCAGGCTTCCGTGGATGTACTTGGCCCAGGCCCCCTCGACGCCGAGCTTCACCACGCCGGGCTTCAGGCGGTCGATAGCGAAGGAGGTCGTCAGCCCGTAGAAGTCCGGCAGCACCGATTCGTGATTCTGCGTCAGCATCGCCGGAACGGGGTCGAACTTGGCGGAGAAATCGAAGAGGGTGAAGGCGCCCAACTGCTGCTTCCAGGCGGTGTTGACCTGGTGGCCGTCGATGTCCGAGAAGGCGTTGACCGAGGGAGAGGTCTGGATCCGGGCGTTCTCGAAGGCCATCGCCGATCCCCAGTCCACCTTTGCGCCGGCGTCGGGATCGGGGGGCGTTCCGTCGGAGTAGGCCGCGGCGATGTCGACCGACCCGGCGGCCAGCGCCAGCTCCAGCGTTTCGGGCGCCGAGCACATGGCGAAGAGGAAGCCGCCGTTCTCGACGTACTCGCGGATCCTGCGGCTGACGGCCTTCTTGAGCGCGGGCACATTGGCGAATCCGAGGGAAAGCGCCGCCTCCTCGTTGCGCGCCACCTCCTCCTCGAGCCAGGGCGCCCCCGCGTAGGTGATGTAGAACTTGGAGTACTGGCCGGTGAAGTCCTCGTGGTGCAGGTGAAGCCACTCGAAGTCATCGAGGCCGCCGGCGATGACCTGGTCGTCCCAGATCTTCTCGTAGGGAATCTCGGCGTAATCCAGCGCCATGGTGACGGCGTCGTCCCACGGGGCGCTGTTGGGCGGCGTGTAGATTGCGATCCGGGTGGCCTTCTCCAGAACGACCGACTCCATGTTCGACTGCGCGATGATCCCTCGAATGCGGGCCTCGTCGGCGGGGCCCACCGGCTGAATGCCGACGCCCATGAGCGCGGCGCGGCGGCGGGCGCCCTCGGTGTCCGGGAGGAGGAAGGCGCCCCCCTGGAAGTTGAGGAGCCACTCGGCGCGGCCGCCCGCCTCCAGCACGGCGTAGGCAAGTCCGTAGGCCTTGAGATGATTGGCCTGGGTGCGGTCCATGGGGACGAGCAGCGATTGCGCGGCCAGCCGGCCGGAGTCCACACCCCCGCCCAGCGCCGCCAGCGCCAGCGTCACCAGCGCGCGAACCGGCCGCCGCACCGCCGTCGGGCCCGTCTTCGGTTGGCGGACGCTCTTTCCGGGGCGCATCGGATTCCGCGTCGTCGCGTCGCTTCCCCCGCCTGCGGTTCCCCTGCCCTGCATCGTCGCGCTGCTCCATCTCATGGCATCCCTCGTCATGGCAATCCCGCTTCCCGAATCCTCGCCAGCTCCACGCGGGCGCCCGGGGCGACCGGGCTCTGCGGCCAGCGCACGATCAATTCCTCCAGGACCCGTACGGCCTCCGCGCGCCCCTCCGGTTCGGCCGCCAGCGTCCGGGCCAACGAAAGCGCGGCCTCGGGAAACTCGCGCGAGTCCCCGTGTTCGGCCACGATCCTGCGCCGGAAAGCGGTGGCGTCGGCCCCCAGCCCGGCCTCGTCGGCGGCGCGCGCTCCCATGGCCAGCACGGCCGCCCGGTCGCTTGCCGGAACCCCATCGGCGCGCATCCGCACGGCCCGCGCCCCGTCGCCGGGACGGCCCCGGTGGCGCGCGATCGCGACCTCGGCCACGAGCGCCCCGCCCGGCGGCGTGAGCTCGCTCAGCGAGAGGGTCAGCGCGAGGATCTCGGTCGCCGCGGCGGGGTCCAGATCGGGGAGCGCGGCTTGCAGCGCCATCGTCCCCTCCGGCAACGCGCCGCCCTCCAGCAGCAGAAAGGCCCTCTCCAGGGCGGCTCCGGGGCCCTCGATGCCGTCGAGCACCTCCATCGCTTCGTCGCGCAGCCCAAGGCCGAGAAGGCGCGAGGCGAGTGTGGAGGAGAGTCCGTCCAGATCCGGAGATTCGGGGAACTCGGCGCGATATGCGGTCAGCCCGCCCAAGACCCCCTCGGGGTTCGGCGAAGCGACCCGGATGCGCAGCTCGTTGGTCCACGCCCGCAGCCGCTCGCCGGAACCGGGCGGGTGCGAGGCGGTGATGCGAGCCATGGCCTCCAGGGCGGTCGCGCTGTCGCCTGCCGCGAGCGCCGCTTCGGCCAGCCGTTCATCGGTGGCGCGGGCATCGGCCGGATCTTCGACGGCTTCGCGGAGGAGGGTCCAGGCGCGGAGTGCGCTCCTCTCCCGGTTCAGCTCCTCGGCGCGGCGGGCGAAGGCGGTCAGGAAGCCGCGCGCCTCCCCCTCCTCCAGCTCCTTCAGCACCCTCTCGACGAGGATGAGCGCATCGTCTTCAAATCCTTCGCGCAGAGCGAGTTCGGCCCCGGCGTCAAGCCGTGCGACGGTGGTGGGCTCGACTGCCAGCGCCGCCACGATCCGCCGCGCCGCCGCGTCGCGCTCCTCATTCTCCAGCCTCTCGACTCTCCGGAAGACCGCGCCGCGGCTGGCCCGGTCTCGTCCCAGCGCGCGCGCCCAGCTCGCGGCGGCCTCGTCCATGCGTCCGCTCTCCGCGCGGAGGTCGCCCAGATCGATCAGGAGGATGGAGTGCTCGCCACGTTCGGCCAGCCCCGCCTCCAGCAGCTCCGCCCCGCGGCCTGGATCGTCCAGCGCGCGCCACGCCTTCGCGCCCTCCAGCCAGGGCTCGATCGATTCGGGATCGGCGCGGATCCAGGCCTGCACCGCGTTCTGCACCGCACCGGCGTCCGCCAGTTCGGCCACGATGGCGAGCTGAAGCGCCCGAATGCGACCGCTCGCGCCGCCGTCGGCGAGGAAGGCGTCCAGCGCGGGGAGGAGGTCGGCCACGCGGTCGTCCGCGCGCAGAATGCGTTCCAGAGCGATGACCGCCGCGGACGATCCCGGGTGCAGCGCCAGCAGTTCGCGCAGGATGGTCTCGGCCTGGCCAAGTTCGCCGCGCGCCTCCCGTGCCGACGCCTCGCGCAGCATCCGATTCTCGATGCGGGGATCGGGCCGCGACTGCGCGGCGAGGGGAGCCGCGACGGGGTGAAGCGGGAAGGAGACCGCGAGAACGAGGAGGAATCGGCGCAGAAGGGTGGCCGGGCGGAGCTCCCGGGTGGAAGGGCGCCCGGCGCGCCGGGAGGGGGGGACGGACGGGATCACCGGGTTGGGGCGGGAGGGGGTGGGGGGGACGCGCCCGCGCCGGGGCGGTTGATGCGCTCGAAGTAGCGCAGGACGAGGGCGCGCTGGGCGGGGGGGAGGGAGCGCAGGCGGGACGCTTCGGGAAGCCGGAAGCGAAGGATCTCGAGCGCTTCCGCGTTCAGGGCGTTCACCCCGGCCCGCTCGAAACCGCTCGCCGCCTCCGATTCCCTTTCCTCGGATTCCTCGTCGCGCTCCAGCGTCCGGCCCGCATCCAGCAATCGGTGGAAGAGCCGTTCCTGGCGCCGCAGCACCTCCGGGTCCAGTCGTCCCTGCGCCAGCGCTTCGGCCAGCCGCTGCGCCTCTTCCGCAAATGCCGAGAGATCGCCAAGAGGATCGCCCTCCGGAGTCCCCCGTTCCTCGTTCTCCGACATCTCCCCCAGCTCTTCGGCCACATTCTCCTGGCGACCGGCCATCTCCTCGATCCGCTCCTGCAACGTCTCCTGTCCCAGCCGCATCGGAGTGAGCGAAGCGGCGTCCTGCATGATCTCGCCCTGTTGCTGCGCGAGTTGCTGAAGCTGTTGCATCATCTGCTGCGAGGCCGACGCCGAGCCCTGCGACTGCGCCTGCTGCCCCGAGGTCATCGCCATGCGCGCGACCTCGTTCAGAGACCGCACGACCTCTTCCGCCTCGGCGGCCGGCGAGGGACCCCGGGCCCGTGGATTCTCCATGGCGGAGATGGTGGCGTCGAGCCGGGTCATCGCCTGGCCCACGGCGGCGAGGAGGTCGCGGGCTCCCGGGGCCATCATCTCGGTGTCGTTCGCGTAGTTTTCAGCCAGATTGCGGATCCCCTGCGCCATCGCCGCCTCGTCGCCCCGCATCTCCGCCAGCTCGGCCGCGCTCGCCCCCTGCATCGCGTCTCGCAACTCGGACTGCCGCCTGGCCAGCGCGAGCGCGTCGGCCGCGGTCTGACCCAGCGCCGCCTGCACCCGCTGCATCTGCTCCTGCTGCATCTGCATCTGCGCCTGGTCGAGCTGCTGCGTCAGCTCCGAGAGATCGCCCGCCGCCGCCTGCGCCTGCTCGCTCGCCTCCTGTTGCCGGCCCTGGCGGGCCATCTGGGCGGCCTGCTGCATCTGCCGGCGGGCCTGCGAGAGCTGGTGGCGCGCCTCCTGCACCCCCGCCCCCGCCTCCACCTCCCCGGCTTCGGCCAGCATCCGCTGCAAGTCGTCAAGCTGTTCCTGAAACTCCCCCGCTTCCATCTCCAGCGCGGCCTGCTGTTCCGCCCGAAGCTCCTCGTTTCCGCCCTCCGCCATCGCCTGCGCCAGGATCTCCTGCTCCTCGGCCAGCTCGCGGGCCTCCTCCCCGGTCGCGCGAAAGTCCTGCTCGATCGCGGCGTCGCGAAACTGTTCGAGCGAATTCTCCAGGCGCTCGCGCATCCGTTCCTGGTCGGCGGCCATCTTCTCCAACGCCTCGAGGAGCGCCTCGGGGTCCATCTCCGCCAACTCGTCCTCCATCGCGGCCAGCTCTTCCAGCTCTTCGGGGGAGATCTGGTCGAGCAACTCCTCCAGATCGCCGAGCGCCTCCTCGGTTTCGGGGTCGGCCATTCCCGTCTCGCTCAGATCATCGCGGAGTTCGGCAAGCCTGTCCCGCAATGAATCCACCGCCGCCGTCAGCCGCTCCTGCCGTTCCAGCGCCTGGGCGATCTCTTCGCGGTCGGCGAAGTCCGCCTCCTCGGCGCGTCCCCGGTTGCGGCTCTCCTCGGCTCGCGCGCGGGCCTGCAGATCGCGGGTCTCGGCCTCGGCCCGGCGCGCCTCCTCGGCCAAACCGGCCACCTCTTCCGCCGCGCGCTCCATCTCCTCCTGGGCCGCCCGTTCCAGATCGGCCACCCCACCCAGCCAAAGCGCGTACTCGGCGCTTTCGGTCGCCTGTTCCGAGGGATGATTGTCCACCGCTCGCGCCCGGTAGCGAATGGTGTCGCCCGGAGAGAGTCGCCAGGTGGAGACGTCGAGGACCGGCCGCGCGACCGCGCCCTCCGCGCCGCCCAGCTCGATTCCCTGCACGACCGGCTCCCCGGCCTCGCCGATCGCGCTGACGCGGCGCACCACGATCTCGATGCGCGCGACCCCGTAGTCGTCCCGCGTCCGAATCACCAGCGGCTGCCGCAGATCGATCGGCATCAGGGTATCCACACCGGGATACACGATCGCGATCTCGGGGGGCTCGTCCGGCACCACCTCGACGGCGAGCGATCCGGGCGCGGTGGCCGCCGGTGCGCCGGTTGCGTCGGAAAACCGCCATTCGTAGCTGCCGCTCCGGCTCGGAACCCAGCTTCCCTCGAAGCGCGCGCCATCGATCCCGAGCGCGACCGCGGCGCGGCCCTCGTCGTCGAGCAGCTCCCCCGCGCCGATGCTCCGGCTGCCCTCGCCGCGAAAGCGCAGGTGCGTGCCCGTCGGCAGGACGAGCGGGGGGATCTCGTTGCGGTATTCGGCGGGGGGGAGGTGGGTGTGGGGGGGATGCGTGACCTCGACGGAGAAGCTGCTGACGAAGAGCGGATCGACCGGAGCGAGGGTGAAGGTTTCGGTGCGGGCGCCGTCGGGGGCCTCGATCCAGTAGCGGGTCTCGGCGCGGAGGGGGGGCAGCGAAGCCGATCCCCTTCCCTCTTCCAGGGCGACGACGACCGAACGGGTCACCTGCCCGGTCACATCCCAGCGGAGCGTCACGCTGTCGCGCAGTGGGGCGTGCGCCACGATCTCCACCACGGCGTCGCGCGCGATCTCGGCGTCTCCGGGCTCCACGCGGATCGGCGGCAGCTCGCTCTCCACCAGAACGGCCATCGGGCGAAGGAGTCCTCCCCAGGCTCCCAGCGTCCGCGCGGGCGCGAGGAAGACCACCAGAAGAAGGACCGGAATCGCCGCCAGGAGGGCGGTCACGCTTCGCCGGAAGGCCCCGCTGAAGCGTCCTCCCAGGGCGCCGCTGAGGGTGCGCGCATCGCCCGCAAGCCGGTCCCCCACCTCTTCCAGCGCCAGGTTGCGAAGTCCCGGCGACGTTCCCGGGGGAGCGAAGCGCGAGAGCTCCAGCCCGCCCAGCACCGCGCCCGGATCCAGCCCCGCGGTTCCGTCCATCGCCCGGGTGACGCGCAGATCGGTGCACCAGCGCCGTCCCAGCGTCCGCCAGGCCTGAAATCCCAGGGGCAGGAGCGCCGCGATCAGCGCCACGATCAGGATTGGACCGGGACTGCCGGCCCGCCATCCTTCCCCCCCCGCAAGGGCCGGCGCCAGCGCGAGGAGGAGGACTGCGGCGACCGCGCACCAAGCCGCGACCGTCAGCGCCAGGGTGCGAAGCAGGTGGTCGCGCACGCCCCGGACCGCGCCGCGAATTCGTCCGGCGGGGCTCACCGGACCGCCTGCGTCAGCGCATGAACGAAGATGTTGACTCCCATCCGCAAAGCGTCCTCTCTGACCTCCGGAAGGTCCTCGTGAACGTCGGGGTCTTCCCAGCCGTCGCCGAGATCGGATTCGTAGCTGTAGATGACGAGCAGCCGCCCCTGATCGAAGATGCCGAAGGCCTGAGGGGGATTGCCGTCGTGTTCGTGGATCTTGGGGAGTCCGTCCGGGAATTGATAGGGGGCGCGGAAGACGGGGTGATCGGGGGGAAGTTCGACGAGCGCCCGGTCGGGGAAGACGCGCGCGATCTCTTCGCGGAAGGAGGCGTCGAGGCCGTAGTTGTCGTCGGCGTGGAGGAAGCCGCCCTCGAGGAGATAGCGGCGCAGCGCCAGACGTTCCTCGGGGGAGAAGCGGACGTCGCCGTGGCCGGTCATGTAGAGGAAGGGGAAGTCGCGCAGCGCCGGGTCGGTGGGACGGAGGACGACCTCGCGCTCGGCGGTGGGGATCCCGGTCCGTTCGCGCACCTCGGCCAGGAGATTGGGAAGGGACGAAGGATTGGCGTACCAGTCGCCGCCGCCCTCGTACTGGAGGCGCGCGATCGTGATGGGACCGCCGGGCTGGGCCTGGAGGCCGGGCTGGAGGACCGGCGCGAAGAGGAGGGGCGCCGCGATCGCCATTGCCGGGCCGGACCCCGGGACAATCCTGCGACGCATCGTCATATCAGTCCTCCTCCCGCGGGTTCGGATCCGCGTCCAGGGGGCCGCCCGCCGCGACCGCTCCCGCCGAAGCGCGGGTCTTTGGGCCAGCGGGGTCCGCGGAGGACCTCCCCCGCCCCGCCCCGCGCACGGCATCGTAGGCCTCGCTGCGGGTCGCTCCCGAGCGGGCCGCCACCTCGCGGGCGGCCGCCGTGGGCGCCAACCCCGCCGCCAGCGCCTGGCGGGCCAGCGAATCCAGCTCCGCGGGATCGACCCGGCGCCGTCCCCGCCGCCCCTCCACCACCACCGTCACCTCGCCGCGGGGCGTCCTCTCGCCAAAGCGCCGCGCCGCCTCGGCCGCCGTTCCCCGGAAGATCTCCTCGTGCAGCTTGGTCAGCTCGCGGCAGACGGCCACCCGCCGCTCGCCCGCATCCGGCCGCGCCCGCAGCCGCTCGTCCAACTCCGCGAGCAACGCCGCCAGCCGCCCCGGCGACTCGAAGAGGACTGTGGTTTCGGCCGCGTCGATGATCGCCTCCAGCGCCCGGGCCCGCGCTCCCGCCTTGCGCGGCGCGAATCCCCGAAAGGTGAATGGCACGCAAGGTAGTCCCGAGACCGCCAATGCCGCGAGGATGGCCGACGGACCCGGCACCGGCGCCACCTGGGCGCCGTCCTCGACCGCCGCGGCCACCAGCCGTTCCCCCGGGTCGGAAAGAAGGGGCGTTCCGGCGTCGGAGATCAGCGCAATGTCTTCGCCGCGCGCGAGCCAGCGCCGAACTCGCGGCGTTCGCGCGGCCTCGTTGTGGGCGTGCAGCGAAAGGGGCCGCGTCGCCACCCCGATGCGCGAGAGGAGGGTGCGAGCCCTGCGAGTGTCTTCCGCCAGGATCCGGTCCGCCTGCGCCAGCGTCCTCTGGGCGCGCTCCGACAGATCGGCGAGATTCCCGATCGGAGTCGCCACCAGAAAGAGCCGGCCCGTCTTCATCCTGGCAGGACCGATTCATTCCGAACGCCGCGTCATCCCGAACCGCTTTACAGCAGCCGGGCGATCTTCTCTTCCAGTTGCGCCTTCGGCACCGCCCCGATCACCGTGTCCACATGCTTTCCCCCGCGGAAGAAGAGGATGGTGGGGATCGAACGCACCCCGAAGCGCATGGAGGTGGACATGTTGGCGTCCACATCGAGCTTCCCCACGCGCACGCGATCGGCGTAGTCGTCGGCCAGCTCGGCGACCAGCGGGGCGATGATCCGGCAGGGACCGCACCACTCGGCCCAGAAATCGACCATGGCGAGACCGTCGAAGTTCTCGATCTGTTCCCGGAAGTTGTCGTCGGTGAGGGTGACGAGGTTCGCGCTGTCTGCCATTATGATTGTTCCCTTTATGATTGTGCCCTTGGGGTGTCGGATTGGGGGCGCGTCCGAATTGCAGGCGCGTCGCAATTTGTAGGCGCGTCCCAATTGTAAACAGATTCGCCGGCAAAAGGGGGAAGAGCGATGCGCGCGGATGCGAGGGCGGCCGAGCCGGGCAAGCCGGCGGGGGTGGACGAAATGCCGGGAACGACCGGCCGCGCGGGGAGCGACGCGGACCCGGAAGACCTTTCCATTGGGGACCTGGCCTTGGGGGAGCTGGCCTTCTCCTTTGGGGATCTGGCCTTCGACCATGTGGCGATCGCGGCGCGGTCCTTCGACGGGATTCTGCCGCTCCTGGAGGCGCTGGCGGGCGAGCGCGCGACGGAGCCGGCGCGGGTGGAGTCCCAGGGTGTGGAGGTGTGCTTCGTGGGGGACCGGGTCGAGCTGATCCGGCCGCTGGACGAGGATGGCGGCGTGGCGCGATTCCTGGCGGCGCGGGGGCCGGGTCTGCACCACATCGCCTACCGCGTGACGGCGCTGGAGGAGCGGATGGCGGAGCTGAAGGCGCGAGGGTACCGTTTCACCTCGGAGGAAGCGACGGTGGGAGTGAAGGGACGCCGGATCGCCTTTCTGCACCCACGGAGCGCGGGGGGAGTGCTGGTGGAGCTGGTGGAGGGCTGAAACCCCGGGGTGGCCGACGCCGGACGCCGCCCGTTGGCCCTTCGCTCCTGCCCGGCCCCGCATCCGGGCCCATGGGCGTGGAGTTCGCCCCCCGTCGGCGGGTTGCCCCTTCAGCGCCGCGTCCAGATCAGGATCACTCCGCACGATGCGCCGGTGCCCGCGTACTGCGGCGGGAGGCCCGAGGAAGTGGGGAAGACTTCGACGCCGGAGACCGCCGAGGGATCGATCAGGTGGTTGACGACGGCCGGTTCGCTTCCGCCCCGGCTGGTCAGGACGCCGTCGAGGAGGACGCGCGGATAGCAGCGCTCGGTGCTCGAGGAGCGACCGCCGCGCAGGACGATGTAGCGTTCGAGGGGGTTGTCGGGATCGGGCACGACCTCGGCGCCGGGGATGCGGGTGAAGAGATCGGTCATCTGGGCGGGCGTGCGATCCTCGATGGCGGCGCGGTCGATGAAGGAGCCGAAGCCGTCCTCGGCGCGCCTGTAGAAGCCGACGTCCTGCAGCTTGATCTCGCGGCGCTCGACGGTGACCTCGAGGGGATCGACCTCGAGCGGATCGGGAGACAGCGTGATGCGCAGATTGGTCACCCGGCCGCGGACGACCTGGATGGATTCGGTTCGGGTGGCGAAGCCGATCTGGGTGAATTCGACCAGGCTCGGACCGGCGGGCAGGTTGTCGAGCGAGAAGCGGCCGCGCCGGTCGGTGACGGTCTCGGCATCCGGAGCGCCCTCGCCCCGGCGTTCCCGCACCCGCACGGTGACGCCCCGCAGCGCGCTGCCCCCCTGGGCGTCGTTCACCACCCCGACGATCCCCGTCATCAGACCGTCGTCGTCGGCCGCCACCGGCTGCATGGTGGTGGTGAAGTCGCCCGGGCGCAGGACCGCGAAGTCGCCGACCGCCGGTTGGTAGAGGGGGTGCGTGAGCCGCAGCGTGTACTGGCCGACGGGGACCGAATTCAGGCTGAAGCGGCCATCGCCATCGGTCTCGACGATGAAACCCAGGCCACCGAGCGCGACGGTGACGCCGGAGATCGGTTGCCGGGTGACGGCGTCGAGGATCGTGCCCGAGATCGTGACGAGGTCGTCGCGGGGGGTCTGGGGGGTGGCGGGGGCGGGAAGCGCGAGGAAGAGCGGGAGGGCGAGGCCGAAGACGGGGAGGCGCGGCGGGGGGCGGCCGGGGGAAGCAAAGGGGGAGGGGTGCCGCGGGTGGCGCATGGATCGGAGAGCTCCGGTGGGGGCGAGGATGGCCGTGGGGGATTTTGGGGCGGGGGGGTGGGGGCGGCAAGGCGAGGGGCGGTGGGCGCGGGGATTTCCTGGGCGGTTTCTTGACAACGCGCCATTCTCGTCCGCACTTTGTTCGGCAACCGAACAAAGTCGGGGGGACCGCGCTTTCCGGTGGTCCGACCGGCTCTCAAGCGCATCCGTTCATGTGGGGAATCGACGATGACAGCGCGCACTTCCTATCGGCTGGTCACTGCCTTCGCGGCCGCCTTCAACCGAAGAGGCCCGGGGCCGCGGGACGACGGAAGTCTCGCGCGGAGGGACGGGTCGCGGCCGGTCCTGCTCCTGGCGCTCCTGGCCGTCGCGGGCTGCGAGAGAGATCTCGGGGTCCTCGATCCGGCCCCCTTCCCTCCCGAAGCGGCGGTCTTCCACGACGGCTTCGGTCCCGGGGTCCAGTTCTCGGCCTTCGGCGGGTCCAAGGTCGATGCGCTGGACATCGAGCACGACGAGGTCTACCGCGGGACGGCGGCGCTGAAGTTCACGGTCCCGGCTCCCTCCGATCCATCGGGCGGCTACGCGGGAGGCGTCTTTTTTTCGGTGGTCCCCCGCGACCTGACCGGCTTCGACGCCCTCACCTTCTGGGCCCGGTCCAGCACGGCGGCCACGATCAACACGATCGGGATCGGCAACGACAACAGCGGCGCCTCGCGCTATCCCGCCACGGTCGAGGGGCTGCCCTTCTCCACCCGCTGGACCAAGTACGCCGTTCCGATTCCCCTGCCCGCCAAACTGGGCGAGGAGCGCGGCCTCTTCCTGATCGCGGAGGGTTCCGAGTATCCGGTCGGCTACGACATCTTCTTCGACGACGTGCAGTTCGAGAGACTGGGCACGCTCGCCAACCCGCGGCCGGCCATTGCCGGGCAGACGGTGAATGGCGAGGTCGGCGGCACGCTGGCGATCGGCGGCACGACGGTGACCTTCGACGTGAACGGGCGGGACCAGACCGTGTTGGCGGCTCCGGCCTACTTCACCTTCGCTTCGTCGGACGCGGGGGTGGCTTCGGTGACGCCCGACGGCTCCATCTCGCTCGTCGGCGCGGGAACCGCCGCGATCACCGCCACCCTGGGTTCGACCGCGGCGGCCGGGGCGGTGACGGTCAATGTCTTCGCGCCTCCGACCAGCGCGCCCCCCACCCCGATGGTGCCCCCCGAGGATGTGATCTCGCTCTTCAGCGACGCCTACGACGATGTTCCGGTGGACACCTGGTCGGCGGATTGGGATGTGGCCGACGTGGAAGACGTCGCGGTGCAGGGCGACCCGGCCAAGAGGTACACGAACCTGGCCTACGCGGGGATCGAGTTCACCTCGCAGCCGGTCGACGCCTCGTCGATGACTTACCTGCATGTGGACCTCTGGACGAACGATCCGTCGGCCTTCCGGATCAAGCTGGTGGACTTCGGCGGCAACGGCGTCTTCGGCGGCGGCGACGACAGCGAGCACGAGATCACCCTCGACACCGGCACGATGCCGCCGATCGCGTCCGGCCAGTGGAACGCCCTGGACATCCCGCTCGCGGACTTCGCCGGCCTGGCGAACCGTGCGCACCTCGCGCAGATGATCATCTCGGGTGCAAGTCCGACGGTGTACCTGGACAACGTCTTCTTCTACACGACCGAGCCTCCGGGACCGACCGCTCCCGAGGAAGCGGCGCCGACGCCCCCGCATCCGGCCGCCAACGTCGTCTCGCTCTTCAGCGACGCCTACGACGACGCGACGGTCGACACCTGGTCGGCCTCGTGGGACCAGGCGGATGTGGAGGACGTGCAGATTGCGGGCGACGCGGTCAAGCGGTACGCCAACCTGACCTTCGCCGGAATCGAGTTCACCTCGGCCCCGGTCGACGCCAGCGCCGCGACCCACTTCCACTTCGATTTCTGGACCCCGGATCCCACCGCCGCCCCCGCCGCCTTCCGCGTGAAGCTCGTGGACTTCGGCGCCGACGGCGGCTTCGGAGGGGGAGACGACACCGAACACGAAGTCGCCCTCACCGACGCGTCCGATCCCCCGCTGGCCACCGGCGAGTGGGTGGGATTCGACCTTGCCTTCGCCGACATGACGGGTCTCGCGAACCGGGAGCACCTCGCGCAGCTCATCATCTCGGGCGACCCGAACACCGTCTTCGTCGACAATCTGTACTTCTACTCCGCCGCCGCGACCGAGCCGGCCGAACCGGCGCCGGCGCCCGCGCACGCAGCCGAGGACGTCGTCTCGCTCTTCAGCGACGCCTACACCGACGCGACGGTCGACACCTGGTCGGCCTCGTGGGACCAGGCGGATGTGGAGGACGTGCAAATTGCGGGCGACGCGGTCAAGCGGTACGCCAACCTGACCTTCGCCGGAATCGAGTTCACCTCGGCCCCGGTCGACGCCGGCGAGATGACCCACTTCCACTTCGATTTCTGGACCCCGGATCCCACCGGAGATCCCGCCGTCTTCCGCGTGAAGCTCGTGGACTTCGGCGCCGACGGCGGCTTCGGAGGGGGAGACGACACCGAGCACGAGATCACCCTGAACGCCGCCTCCGACCCTCCGCTGGCGACGGGAAGGTGGGTCCGGTACGACATTCCGCTCACGGCCTTCACGGGGCTGACCGCGCGCGGCCACCTCGCCCAGCTCATCATCTCGGGCGACCCGAACACCGTCTTCATCGACAACGTGTACCTGCACAGGTGATTTTTCGCCGACGGCGGTTGGGAAGGCGGGCGAGCGGCCGGACGGGGAGGCCGGCGAGGTGACGAAGGGGAGACGGGTCCGGGCCGCCCCCGCGATCGACCAGGACGTCACCACCTCGGTCCTCCGCCTCGTCTGGAAGCGCCGCCGGGTTTCGCGCGCCGAGATCGCGCGCCGGACGGGCCGCTCGCCCTCCACCATATCGGATGCGGTCGCGCGTCTGCTCGACGCCGGTCTGTTCGAGGAGCGGGGCAGCGGCCGGAGCCGGGGGGGACGGCGCCCCATCCTGATCGGGTTTCGGGACGACGCGGGCGTCATCCTCGGGGTCGATCTGGGAGCGACCCACCTTTCGGTCATCCTCATGGACCTCCACGGCGCCGAGCTGGCGTGGCGCGAGCGGCCCCATCCCGTGCGCACCGATCCCGTCGGCGCCGGAAAGCTCGTCGTGGAGCTGTGCCGCGAATGTCTTGTCGAGTGGATGGGCGATCCGCGGCTGCTCCTGGGTGTGGGCGTGGCGGTGCCGAGTCCGGTCGATCCCGATTCCCCCGACCGCGTGCTCGACCGGATCCATCCGGCCTGGCGAGGCGGCGCGATTCTGGACCGGATCGACGCGGCTCTGGGAGCGCCCGTCTTCGTCGAGAACGACGCCAATCTCGGTGCGGTGGCCGAACGCTGGTGGGGGGAAGCGGTGGGAATCGACGACTTCGTCTATCTGAAGGTCTCCACCGGGGTGGGCGCGGGCATCATGATCGGGGGGGAGATCTACCGGGGCGCCACCGGGGTGGCCGGAGAGATCGGTCACCTGGCGATCGACCCCGGGGGACCGGAATGCATCTGCGGAAACCGCGGCTGTCTGACCACCTTCGTGGGCGCGCGCCACCTCCTGGACCGGGCGCGGACGCTAAGCGCGCACTACCCGGAGAGCTCCCTGGCCGGCGACCGCTTCGACATTCACGCGATCGAGGACGCCGCGCTGGCCGGCGATCCCCTCGCGCTCCGGATCGTGAACGAGGCCGCCGAACGGTTGGGAACGGTGATCGCCGGAATGCTCAACCTCCTCAATCCCGGTTCGGTCATCATCGGCGGAAGCCTGGCCCGCGCGGGCGACCGCCTGATCGATCCCCTGCGCCGCGTCGTCGCCAACCGCACGCTGGTCGCGTCGGCGGCGGCCTCCGACATCCGCACGAGCGATCTGGGCAAACGCGCGACCGCGCTCGGCGCCGCGACCCATGTGCTCGTCGCCGCACTCGAGAATCCCCGCCTCTTCCCCGGGGTCGGGTCCTCGCACTGAAATCCCTGGAGGGAAACGACATGACGAACCCCAGCGCCCGCAACGCGATCCCCTTCCCGCCCCCTCCCCTCCTCCCGTCCCTTCTCTGCATCCTCGTCCTCTTCGCGGCGGCCTGCGACGACGGCGCGACGGTGGACGAGCCTTCCTGGCGACTGGCCTGGAGCGACGAGTTCGACGGGCCCGCCGGACAGCTCCCCGACCCCGCCAACTGGGTCTTCGACATCGGCACCGACTGGGGCAACAACCAGCTCGAATACGACACCGACCGCCCCGAAAACGTGTCGCTCGACGGCAACGGCAACCTGGCCATCACCGCGCGCGAAGAGTCGTACATGGGAAGCGCCTACACCTCGGGCCGCATCAAGACGCAGGGACTCTTCGAGCAGGCGTACGGCCGCTTCGAGGCGCGCATCCGGCTCCCCTCCGGCCAGGGCATCTGGCCCGCCTTCTGGTTGCTCGGCAACGACATCGACTCGGTCGGATGGCCCGAATGCGGCGAGATCGACATCATGGAGTACCGGGGGCAGGAACCGGGAATCGTGCTGGGGACCATTCACGGCCCCGGCTATTCGGCGAGCGCGGGGGTGAGCGGCCGCTATGCGCTGCAGGGCTCCCGCTTCGACGCCGGCTTCCACACCTTCGCCATCGAGTGGCGGGAGGACGGCATCGACTGGTTCGTCGACGACAGCCTGTACCACTCGGTCGACCATGCCGATCCAGAGGGCCGCTGGGTCTTCGACCACCCCTTCTTCATCCTGCTGAATGTGGCGGTGGGCGGCGGCTTCGTGGGTCCGCCCGACGCATCCACCACCTTCCCGCAGTCGATGCTGGTCGACTGGGTGCGCGTGTACCGGAGCGATTGACCCAATGCGCACGCGGACCGCCCCTCGCGACCGGATCTCGTTCCCGCACAAGGTCGCCTACGGGATTGGGGGATTCGTCAACAACCTCCTGGCTTCGGCAATCGGAGGGATGTCGATCATCCTCACCCTGGCGCTGGGGGTGAGTCCGGCGCTCGTCGGCCTGCTGGGCCTCTTTCCGCGGATCTTCGACGCGGTCACCGATCCCCTCGTCGGGTTCATCTCGGACAACACGAAGTCGCGGTGGGGACGGCGGCGGCCCTTCATCTTCGCCGGAGCGATCTTCACCGGTCTGGTATTCGCGCTTCTCTGGCAGATTCCGGCCCCGGCGCAATTTCGCCTAAAGCTCGTGGACTACGGCGCGGACGGCGTCTACAGCGGCGCGCAGGCGGTCCGGGAGGAGACGGAAGCGGAAGCGGTGGGGGTGGGGCAGGCCATCTCGGGATGGCTGGGCACCGCGCAGCGGATGGACGACGTCGAGCACGAAGTGGTCGTCACGCCGCCCACGCTGCTCACCGGCCGGTGGGTGGGCATCGATCTGCCGCTGGCGGACTTCGACCAGTTGACCACGCGCGGCCACCTCGCCCAGATCCTCCTCTCGGGCGATCTCGAGAATCTCTACGTCGACAACGTGTATCTCTATCGCGCCGCGGACGGCGCGCCCAACCCGTCCGCGGAGGCGCCCCCGGCCGACGTGGAGGGGGCCACTGCACCGGCCACCGGCGCTCCCACGCCCACCCTGCCCGCCGACGATGTGATCTCCTTCTTCAGCGACGCCTACGAAGACGTCCCCGTCGGATACTTCTCCACCGACTGGGACCGCTCGGAGGTGGAAGACGCCGTTGCGGGGGGAGACCCCGTCAAGCGCTACCGCGAGCTGCGCTTCGCGGCGATCGACTTCGGCGAACAGACGGTGGACGCCTCCGAGATGACGCATGTCCACCTCGACATCTGGACGCCCGACGAGACGCCAGAGGGCCGAAGCGACATGTACTACTTCTGGCACTTCCTGATCGGGTCGCTGATCTTCTTCCTGGGCTACACCGTCTTCGCCACGCCGTGGGTCGCCCTCGGCTACGAACTGACGCCGGACTACAACGAGCGCACGCGGCTGATGGGCGTGCAGAACTTCATCAGCAACTTCGCCTTCATCATCGCGCCCTGGTTCCTGGTCATCATGACCAACCCGGACTGGTTCCGGAACCAGATCGACGGCGCCAAGTTCCTCGCGCTCATGGTCTGCATCGCGACGATCGCCCTCGGCGTCCTGCCCGCCCTCTTCCTGCGCGAACGCGTCGCACCGCCGCCCAGCGCGGCCGCTGCGGGAGAACCGGAAGGCAAGACTCTCGGGGCCAGCGCCGGCGAGTTTCTTTCCGGCCTGGTGAAGACCGTCCGCTCGGGACCGTTCCTGCTGCTCTGTCTGGCGACCTTCCTGATCTTCAACAGCTTCATCATGATCTCGTCCTTCCAGATCTTCGTCTTCATCTACCACATCTCGGAGGGAAGCCAGGTGGACGGCGCCTGGCTGGCGGGCATCGTGGGCACGGTGGGGATCGTGGCCGGCTTCGGCGCCATCGCGCTGGTCACCTGGCTGGGCACGCGGATCGGCAAACGCAGGGCCTTCTTCGTCTCGACGGCCATCTCGATGCTCGGCTACGCGCTGAAGTGGTTCTGCTACCAGCCCGAATACCCCATGCTGGCCCTTGTCCCGGCCCCCTTCCTCGCCTTCGGCCTGAGCGGGTTGTTCACCCTGATGGGCTCGATGATCGCCGATGTGGTCGATCTGGACGAGCTGAAGAACATGGATGCGCAGGGACGCAGCCAGCGGCGCGAAGGAATGTTCGGCTCGATCTACTGGTGGGTCGTCAAGGTGGGCCAGGCGGTCGCGCTCGGCCTGGGCGGATACCTCCTGGTGGCAACGGGATTCGACATCGATCTGGGAGCCAACCAGGCGGCCGACACCCTCGTCCTGATGCGCGCCTTCGACGCCTTCATCCCGCTGGCGGCCTCGGGCGTGGCGATCTACGCGATCGCCAAGTTCCCGATCACCGAGGAGATCGCGCGCCGCACCCGCGAGGAGCTGGAGAGGCGGCGGGGAGCGGGGGCGATGGCGGGATAACGGGGGGTGGTTCGGCGGCTTGAAGCGAGATAATCCATTCCTCCCTTGCCATTCCAACCCTGGCGCCGGACACCGCATTCAGGATGGCGGAGTTCGCGCCGGCCATCGCCGCAACCTTACCTCAGCCCCGGGAACGGGAGTTTCTTTCAAGGATGACCTACGAGGAAATCGCCGAATGGGCTCGCGCCGGCGAATCCGAGCGCCTGGAGTTCAAGGCCACCACGGGACAGCGAAGGGCAGCCGCCCGGACCGTGTGCGCCATGCTCAATCAGGATGGCGGGCGCGTGATCTTCGGGATCGACGACTCCGGGCGCATTGCCGGGCAGGAAGTTGGCGCCGGCACTCTACGCGACCTTCAGCGGGAATTCGGCGAGATCCAGCCGCCCGTGTCTCCGTCGGTTTCCGCAACCGAGCGCTCTTCGAACCCCGCGAATCGCTGCCCTGGAACCCTCTGATCGCCGGCGTCTTCTACCGCCGCGGCGTCATCGAGAGGTGGGGCCGAGGAACGATCAGGATGGCCGAACTGGCCGAGGAAGCGGGTCTGCCGCCACCGGAGATCGAAGACAGGGGCGGTGGCGTGACCGTGCGTTTCCGGCCCGGCGGCCATGCGCGCGCGCGGTCCCAGGCGAACGGCGTCGAAGCCCCGGGGGGGCATGCTCTCCCTGCTGGACGACGCGCGGGGATGGATCGGTTCTGCGCGAAGTCGCGCCGGGAATGGGCAAGGGCGAGGAAGGGTTGGGCCGGGCGCGGGGTGAGGGGCGGTGGCGGGCGCGTTGACGTGGGCGGGTCGATCTGTGTGGAAGGGGTGACGCGGTTTCGTCGTTGACGCGGATCGCGGCGGTGCCGGTTTGGGTGGGAGGAGGTGGGGGGAGGAGGGCGACGATGTGGCCCCGGCCGCCCCGGCCGCGCCGAAGTCGAGTGAGCGTCCCGGCGGCCCGGGGTTGCGCGAGGGCCGGGGGCCCGACCGCGCTTCGGGGGTCGTGCGGCTGGCGGAGTCGTTCCTGACGAATCAAATGTCAGCGCGGCCAGACTAACGATCCCTCAGCCCATCGCACCCCCCCCCGGCCCCTGCGCGGGCCGGCCCGGATCGTTTGCCGGGCGGTCAGGGTGCGCGCGCAACCCCCGCTCTGACGTCCCCAGCCGTGACCGGCGTCGGCTGCGAACCGGCGTTTCCGGATCCGGAGGCGTTTCGCGTTGGTCGTCTGACATGCCGCGACCCGTTCCGCCATCGCCGCAACCGCATCACCCCAACCGCAACCCATACCCCCGCGGAAAGAGGATGCCCGCGCCGCCGGATCCCGCCGCGTCCCCGTTCGGCAACGGCCACATCGCGTTCGGCCACGCCATCGGCAGGCGGCCGTGGAAGTCGCGATCGCCGAAGAGGAGATCGGCCACGCCCGCGCCCTCGGAGCCGGGGAGCCACGCCGCGACGAAGGCGGCCGATTCGGCGAGTTCGGCGTCGATCACCAGCGGGCGTCCCGAGATGAGGACCGCGACCACGGGGATGCCGCGCGACGCCAGGCCGCGGATTGCAGCGAGGTCCCCCGGGTGCAGGGTCGCGAGCTCCAGCGTCTGGCCGTAGGGCTGAAGGGCGCCCGGACCGGCGGGCGGATGGCTGGCGCCGGGGCGGACCGGGCCCGGGGCGCGAATGTCGCCCATTCCCTCGGCGTAGGGGCGCTCGCCGATGACGACCACGGCCGCGTCGAAATCGCCCGCCGCGGCGGCGGCCCCGCCCTTGTCGCACAGCGCCGCCCGCGGAGCCACCGCCCGAACCCCCTCCCAGATCGAGGCGCCGCCCGGGATTCGGTCGTTGCCCGACACGCCCTGCCACTCCACGGTGAAGCCGCCGCACTGCCGGCCCCGGTCGTGGGCGTTGCGCCCCGTCACCAGGATGCGCGCGTCTCGGTCCAGCGGCAGCGTCCCGTTCTCGTTCTTGAGCAGCACCAGCGACTTGCGCACCGCCTCGCGGGCCAGCGCGCGGTGTTCCCGGCACCCGAATCTCCTTCCGCCCGCCCCCCTTCGCAGCGCCGGGCGGGGACGGTCGAAGAGGCCGCAGGCGAACTTGACGCCGAGGATCCTCCGTGCCGCGTCGTCGATTCGCGCCATGGGAACCGCGCCCCCCTCCACCTGGGAGGTCAGCGCCGAGATGAACTCCCGCCACCGCTCCGGCACCATGAACATGTCGATTCCGGCGTTGACCGCCATCGCCACGGCCTCGCCGTAGTCGTCCGCGAGCGGATCGGCGCCGTTCCAGTCCGAGATCACGAAGCCCGCGAACCCCAACTCGCCCTTCAGCAGATCCCGGATCAGATAGCGGTGGGCGTGGCACTTCTCTCCATTCCAACTGCTGAGCGAGACCATGACCGTAAGGACGCCGGCCTCCAGAGCGGGCATGTACGGGGCGATGTGGAGCCGGCGCAGCTCCTCCTCGCTCGCCCGCGTGTCGCCCTGGTCCACCCCGGCCGAGGTTCCGCCGTCGCCGACCCAGTGCTTGGCGCAGGCGACGACGCCGTCCGGGCCGAGCTGCGGAAGTCCGGCGCCGTTGGGACCGGAATGCGCGGATTCGGAGCCGGGTCCGGGCCGCCGCGGGTCGTCGCCGTTGCCCGCCCCCTGAAGACCCCGAGCGATCCGGCCGGCGTAGGCCGCCACCAGCCCCGGATCCTCCGAGTAGCTCTCGTAGCTGCGCCCCCAGCGCGGGTCGCGCGCGACGGCCAGGGTAGGCGCGAAGGTCCAGTCCACCCCGGCGGCCAGAACCTCGCGGGCGGTCGCGCGCCCAATGCGCTCCACCAACTCGGGGTCGCCCGCCGCGCCCAGTCCGATGTTGTGCGGAAAGATGGTCGCGCCCAGCACATTGGCGTTGCCGTGGATCGCGTCCACCCCGTAGAGGACCGGGATCGCGAGGTGGCCGGCGTCCTCCTCCATCGAGGCCGCCCAGTAGGCGTCGTTCATGGCCACCCAGTCGGCCGGGCGGTTGCGCCCCGGGCAGGAACCGCCGCCGCTGAGCACCGACCCGATGTGGTATTCCCTGACCTGGGCCGGAGCGATGTGCAACCTCTCGGGCTGGGTCATCTGGCCGATCTTCTGTGCAAGCGTCATGCGGGCCAGAAGGTCGCCGGCGCGCTCCCGGATCCGGGCCGCGCGGTCCGGGCGGAAGCTTTTGATCCCCTTCACGATTCTCGCTCCCCGCGGAGACTGGCGTTTGCGAAGGCGTTCCCGGAGGCGTTCCGCTACATCCCGATGTGGAGGTAGGTGCGGATCTCCCACTCGCGGCCGTTCTCGGTGCCGATGTCGGGATTGCACTCCATCCGGCCGAAGTCGTCGGGGGAGAGAGCGGGACAGTAGCGCGGCGAATGTTCGTTGAGGGTGCGCATCGCGGCGCGCACGCCGACGCGGGTCTGCGGCATGTCGAACCACTCGGGGGGACCCAGGGTGTACGAGAGGTCGCCCACGAGCTGGAGCGGGAAGGTGTGGTTGAAGTCGCGGTGGTAGTCGTAGGGACCCCAGTCGTTGACGCGCGCCATCGACTGGAACTTGACCGGGCCCGTGATGAGGCGGAGGTCGAGTCCGGCCCGGTTGATCGTCCGCTCGTCGTCGCCGTTCGGCTCGCCCTTGCCCACGAAGAGATTGGCGATCACTCCCGCCGCGGCCGACCGCTTCGAGACGACCCGCGCCTTGAACTCCCAGAGATCCTGCGCGGGCGGCGCTCCGGGGAAGGCGAAGGTCGAGCGTCCGTCGGCGAGGATTCCGATCCCGGCGTCCTGGGTCGTGAGGAAGTTGTAGTAGACGAAGCCGAAGGAGGTGGCGAAGCGCGCGTCTTCGCGGATATCGCTGTCCCAGGTGTACATCCAGGTGGCGGGCGTGGGATCGTAGGTGACGAGGATCTCGGCGGCGCGGGTCTCGCGGTTGGCGCGCACCGCGAAGGGGTCGTCCAGGATGTTGCGCGGGCGTCCGGGGGCGGGCACGTCCTGCGGCACCGGGCCCACCAGGGGCTTGCGCCAGAGGAAGTTGGGCGCGATCTGCAGGCTCCCGTTGGTGATCGCGAAGCCGGTGATGACGTTGCGCTGGTTGCCGCTGCCGGTGTCCTTGAGCGTCCAGCCGGTGAAGGTCTGCGTCTGGGTGAAGCCGCCGTCGGCCACGAGCCCCATGGCCGCGCCCTGCAGGTACCAGCTCAGACGGCCTCGCTGCACCTCGATCTTCGCCTTGGCGCCCAGGGCGTCCGAGGGCCTGATCTCGTCCTGCAGAACTCTGTAGCTGCCCGGCGAACCCTCGACGACCTGGAAGGGCTGGCCCTCCTTCGTGCTCCCCGACCAGATCCCGCCGAAATCGAAGACCGCGCCGCCGCGGGTGGCGGCCAGGTGAAGGGTGGCCTTGCGGGTGGGAGGCAGCGGGATCGCGAAGGAGCTCGCGGCCTTTCCGGCTTCGGCCAGATCCTCCTGGTAGATGGCGGTGGTCTCGAAGGGACCGACATTCGTCTGGTACTTGGCCAGCACGGCCGGATTCGCTCCCCACCAGAGCTCGGGGCCGATCGCCACCTTCCACCCGGCGAAGGCGCGCTTCCCGGCGATCTCCATCCCCACCGGCGCGACCCCGTTGTAGATGTCCATGTTGGGGCCGTAGTTGGCCTCGGGGTAGAGTCCGAAGAAATCGCCCTCGTAGCCCCAGTGGTAGTGTCCGGTCCGGTAGAAGCCGTCGAGCTCGAACCACTTGTCGTCCCACGATACGCTGGCGTTGTAGACCTTCAGCCGCTCGATGTCCTGAAGAGAAAAGGTCTCGCCGTTGTCGGCCTCGACGACGCGCGAACGGCCGCGGTTTTCGTAGAAGAGCTCGTCGATGGGATTCTGGGGAACGTCGCCCAGGATATTGACGGAGACGTTGGTGACGACGTTCTGCACGGGTCGCGCCTCCAGATCGGCGTAGAAGGACTGCATCTTGTCGAAGCCGCGGTGGCTCGGGAAGGCGCGGTTGCGCTCGGGCGTCTCCTCGGGGGTGCTGACCAGGTGGCCGCCGGTGCTGAAGGTCTCCAGCTCCGCGCGGATCCCGCTCAGATACACGCGGTCGAGGGCGGTGGAGAGAAGGGCGGCGCGGTCGCCCAGAGCCTGCACGCCGACGTTGGCCGGCTGAATGGCGGCGAAGTGATCGCGAATGGCGGCAAGGTCGGTCCCGGGCGCGTAGGGATCCAGGGCGTAGGCCTGTTGCAGCGCGTACCAGGCGGCGCGCGGGTAGAGCTCGTAGAGGTTGTTGTGGTCGGTGGGGCCCTTGGCGACGATCCCCCACCACTCTTCGTTCATGTTGTTGTCGCCCTCGACGAAGTCCTCCGGGTAGGCGTCGTTCGCCCACGACGCGTTCGTGTCCTGAATGTCGAGCCTGTCCTCCTGGCCGAACTTCCACCAGCCGTCGGTCCACTGGAAGGTGAGCCCGCCGATCGAGTTGCCGACCAGCCCCTTCCCCGCCGACTGCTCGTAGATCTCGCGCCACTGCTCGATGAGGTACTTCGCCTGGACGACCTGGTCCTCGCGCATGTTCTTCGCGTCCCACACGTCCGCGCCGAACTCGGTGAACATCACGGGGCGGTCGAGCTTGTCCTTCACCTCCTGGAAGAGGTCTCCGAAGGAGATGCCGCGGTAGACGTTGGTGCCGAAGATGTCCAGGTCGGGGATCTCCTCGGCGATGATATCGATGTACTGGAGGTCGCCGTTGGCCATCGCGATCGGGCGGGTCGGGTCCATCTCCCTGATGCGCGCGGCCACGTCGCCGAAGAGCGAATACATGTAGCGCGCCCGCACGGCATCGGCCTCCCCGGCAGGCAGATCCTCGGTCTCGGCCGAGCTCCATACCAGCCCGTAGTTGTTCTCGTTGCCCAGGAGCCACATCAGGACGCCCGGGGTGTCGCGGAAGTCCTCGACCATCTGCTCGATCTCGCCCATCACCACCGCGCGCGCCCGCGGATCCGAGTAGTCGGTGTTGGCGTTGAAGACGCCGCCGACGGTGACGCCGTAGCGGGCGACCGCGTGGTTGAGGACGGTGTAGACGCCGTAGCGCTCGTAGATGTGGCGCACCCACCTGGGGGTGATTCCCACGTAGGCGCGGATCGCGTTTCCGCCCATCGCCCTGAGCAGCGACATCTCGCGGTCGAGCGCGGCCTCGATGATGTGGTCGGGCTCGGTCCAGAAGCTGTAGTTGTAGGTGGTGCCGCGCGGGAAGTAGTCCCAGTTGACGCCGAGCACCATCGTGTCCTCGCCATCCACCTGGAGACGGACGCCGGAGCCGTCGCGCACGAGTTCGATGACGGGCATCCGCGCGTCGGCGGTCTCCTCCTGGGCCGGGGCGGGGGCGGGGAGCGCGAGCGCCGGCAGGAGCGCCAGCGCGAAGGCGGGGCCGGTGGCGGGCGGGGTGCGCGGATGGCGGATCGTCTTCATGGCTGCACTCCTCGGGAACGCGATGCGTGACTTTGTTCGGTTGCCGAACAAAGTGCGGAGGCGCGTCGGCGGATGTCAAGTTGGAGCCCGGACCCACCGCCCGGAGACGGCCTTCCCGGGAGTCCCGCAACCACCCGGCGCAACCCCGCCCGAATCCCCTCCCCCCTTCCCCCTACTCCGCCTTTCGGCTACCATTTCGCGACAGGAACCACGGCGATTTGTGGCATATTGCGGCCAGCAACAGCTAAAAAGCCACGTCCGTCCGGCGGAGACTCGTTCCCGGCGCCCCGGGGGACGCGCATCCGCCCGGCCGGCGTTTTGGCGGGAAGCGCGGGAACAGTGAGATCTCCCAAGGCTCGTTCACCCGGGACTTCGCCGGAGACCCGTTCGTCCGGAACCTCGCCGGAGACTTCTCCGCCCGGGGCGCCTTCGTGCAGCCCGGGTTGCGGGAAGGTCCATTCAGGGAACGCCGGCCGGCAAGATGTCGGCGATGTCCGGAACGGCGCCGGAATTTCCCCCGGGAACCACGCCGGATCCAGGGCGCGTCCCCCCTTCCCCACCCTTCCGCTCGACCGCATCCTCGTCCTCGACGGCGCGATGGGGACCGTGATCCAGGACCGCCGCCTCACCGAGGACGACTACCGCGGCGAACTCTTTCGCGCCCACTCCCGCCCCCTCTTCGGCGCGGCCGACATCCTCAACCTGACCCGCCCCGACCTGATCGGCGAGATTCACCGTCTCTACTTCGAGGCCGGCGCCGACATCGTAGAGACCAACACCTTCAGCGCCACCCGGATCGCGATGGAGGAGTACGCCGTCGGCGACGCGGTGGCGGAGATCAACCTCGCGGGCGCCCGGATCGCGCGCGCGGCCGCCGACGCCTTCACTGCCCGCACCCCCGAACGGCCCCGCTACGTGGCCGGAGTCCTGGGCCCGACCAACCGCACCGCCTCGATCTCCTCCGACGTGAACGACCCCGGCGCCCGCCAGACCACCTTCGAGGAGCTGCGCCGCACCTACGCCGAGCAGGCCCGCGCGCTCGTCGCCGGGGGCGTGGACATCCTCATGGTCGAGACGGTCTTCGACACCCTGAACGCGAAGGCGGCGGTCTTCGCCATCCTGGAGCTCTTCGACGCGCTGGGAACCCGTCTGCCGCTCGTCATCTCGGGAACGATCACCGACCAGAGCGGGCGCACCCTCACCGGCCAGACCCCGGAGGCCTTCTACCACTCGCTCCGCCACGCCGAACCCTTCGCCTTCGGGCTCAACTGCGCGCTGGGCCCCGAGGCGATGCGGCCCTCGCTGCACGAACTCGCCGGGGTCTGCGAGGCGGCGGTGAGCTGTCATCCCAACGCGGGCTTGCCGAACGAGTTCGGAGGCTACGACCTCTCCCCGGAGGCGATGGCCGCGTCGATCGGAGAGTTCGCGCGCGCCGGCCTCCTCAACATCGCGGGCGGCTGTTGCGGCACCACCCCGGACCACATCGCCGCCATCGCCGCCGCGGTCGGAGAAGTCGCCCCCAGGCCCATCCCCCGCACCTCCCGCCGCACCCGTCTCTCCGGTCTCGAGCCCCTTGTCATCGGCCCCGGTTCGCTCTTCGTGAATGTGGGCGAACGCACCAATGTGACCGGATCGCGCCGCTTCGCCCGCCTGATCCGCGAGAACGACTACGAGGCCGCCGTCGAGGTGGCGCGCCAGCAGGTGCGCGGCGGCGCCCAGATCGTCGACGTGAACATGGACGAGGGGCTGCTCGACTCGCAGGCCGCAATGGTCCGCTTCCTGAATCTCCTGGCCGCCGAGCCCGGGATCGCGCGCGTCCCCGTGATGATCGACTCGTCGCGCTGGGAGGTGATCGAGGCCGGGCTGAGGTGCGTTCAGGGCAAGGCGATCGTCAACTCGATCAGTCTGAAGGACGGCGAGGAGGAGTTTCGCAGGCAGGCGCGGCTGGCGCGTCGCTACGGGGCGGCGCTCATCGTGATGGCCTTCGACGAGAAGGGACAGGCCGCCGACGCCGACGCCAAGGTCGCGATCTGCGGGCGCGCCTACCGGATCCTGACGGAGGAGGAGGGATTCCCGCCCGAGGACATCGTCTTCGATCCCAACATCTTCGCCGTCGCCACCGGGATCGCCGAACACGACGACTACGCGCTGGCCTACTTCGAGGCGGTCCGCCGGATCAAGGAAGAGTGTCCGCACGCGCTCGTCAGCGGGGGGGTGAGCAACGTCTCCTTCTCCTTCCGGGGAAGCGAGGGGGTGCGCGAGGCGATGCACGCCGCCTTTCTCTACCATGCGGGCAGGGCCGGAATGGACATGGGGATCGTGAATGCGGGCCGGATCGCGGTCTACGACGAGATTCCCTCCGAGCTTCTCGCCGCGGTCGAGGACGTGCTCTTCAACCGCGACCCGGGGGCCACCGAACGCCTGACCGCGCTGGCCGGCCGCTACCGGGGGAGGGGGGCCGGGGTGGGCGAGGATCTCTCATGGCGCGAGGGCGACGCCGCGGCAAGGCTTCGGCACGCGCTCGTGCACGGGATCACCGACTACATCGAGGCCGACGTCGAGGAGGCGCGCCTCGCCGCCGGAGCTGCGCTGCGGGTGATCGAGGGACCGCTGATGGCGGGAATGAACGCGGTGGGCGACCTCTTCGGCGACGGCAAGATGTTTCTGCCGCAGGTGGTGAAGAGCGCGCGGGTGATGAAGCGGGCGGTGGCCTGCCTGGTGCCCTTCCTGGAGCGCGAAAAGGGGGACGGGGAGGCGCGGCGTTCCGCCGGGCGGGTGGTCATGGCGACCGTCAAGGGCGATGTGCACGACATCGGCAAGAACATCGTCGGGGTGGTGCTGCAGTGCAATGGCTACGAGGTCCACGATCTGGGGGTCATGGCATCCGCGGAGAGAATTCTGGCGAAGGCGCGCGAGGTGGAGGCCGATCTGGTGGGGTTGTCGGGGCTGATCACGCCGAGCCTGGACCAGATGGTGCATGTCGCCGACGAGATGGAGCGCACCGGAATGAGGCAACCGCTCCTGATCGGTGGCGCGACGACATCCCGGGTGCACACCGCGGTGAAGATCGAACCGCGCTACCGGGGCGCCACGGTGCATGTCGCCGACGCCTCGCGGGCGGTGGGGGTGGCGGGCAGTCTCCTGGACCCGCGGCGAGGCAGCTCCTACGCGGCGGAGTTGCGCGAGAGCTACGAAGAGGTGCGGCGGCGGCGGGCGGCAAGGGGACGAAGGGCGCCGCTGCTGGCGCTGCAGGCGGCCCGCGCGAACCGGCTGCGGCTGGATTGGGAGAGCCACGAACCGGTGCGGCCGACCTTCACCGGCCGGCGCTTCCTTCCCGCGGCCCCGGACCCCCGCGCCACCGCCGACGCCCCCCGCGAAGGCCTTCCTTCCGCTTCGTTCCCCCTCGGCGAGCTGATTTCGCGGATCGACTGGACCCCCTTCTTCAGGGTCTGGGATCTGGCGGGCGTCTACCCCCAAATCCTCGAGGACCGGGTGGTCGGGGCTCAGGCGCGTTCTCTCTACGACGACGCGACCCGCATGCTCGAACGGATTCGCCGGGACGGACTTCTGCGCGCGCGGGGCATCGTCGGGCTCCATCCGGCCAACTCGGCCGGCGACGACATCGTCTTCTGGGAGAGCGAGGCGCGCGACCGTCCTCTGGCCGTCTTCCCCTGCCCGCGCCAGCAGTTCGCCAAGTCCTCCGGTCGTCCCAACCTCTGCCTGGCCGACTTCGTGGCCCCGCTCGACTCCGGGCTCCGGGACTACGCGGGCGCCTTCTGGGTCACCGCCGGAGAGGGGGCCGACGCCCTCGCCGACGCCTTCGCGATCGAGGGCGACGACTACCAGAGCATTCTCGTCAAGGCGCTGGCGGATCGGCTGGCGGAGGCCTTCGCGGAACGGCTGCACGAACGGGTGCGGCGCGAACTCTGGGGCTACGCGCGCGGCGAAGCGCTCACCAACCGTCAACTGATCGCCGAGGAATACGCGGGCATTCGTCCGGCGCCCGGCTACCCGGCGCTCCCCGACCACTCGCTCAAGCGCATCCTCTTCCGGATCCTGGACGCAGGGCGGATCGGGGCCTCGCTGACCGAAAGCTGTGCAATGATGCCCGCAGCCTCGGTCTCCGGTCTCTACATCGGCCATCCGGCCAGCTTCTACTTCGGAGTCGGGCGAATCGGGCGCGACCAGCTCGACGACTACGCCGAACGGAGGAAAATGACGGTGCGGCGGGCGGCGCGCTGGCTGGGGCCGAATCTGGCGGAGGAAGCCGGTGCCTGATCTGCGCGAGATGCTCTCCGGGGAGCGGGTCCACCTGCTGGACGGCGCGATGGGGACGATGCTCTATGCGCGCGGCGTCTTCTTCAATGTCTGCTACGACGAGCTGAACGTCACCCACCCGGATCTGGTCGAGGAGGTGCACGAGCAGTACATCCGCGCCGGGGCCGAGATCATCGAGACCAACACCTTCGGCGCGAATCCGGTCAAGCTGTCCTCTTTCGGGCTGGAGGAACGGACGGAGGAGCTGAACGAGAGCGCGGCGCGGATCGCCGTGCGCGCGGCGGCGGGAAGGACGGCGGTGGCGGGGGCGATCGGTCCGCTGGGAATTCGAATCGAGCCTCTGGGGCCGACCTCGCTCGCCGAGGCCCGGGACTACTTCGCGCGCCAGGTGGACGGACTGCTCGCCGGGGGCGTGGATGGATTCGGCCTCGAGACCTTCTCGGAGCTGGCCGAGCTGGAACAGGCGCTGCGCGCGGTGCGGAGCCGTACGGATCTGCCGGTGATCGCGCAGGTCACGGTCGGCGAGGACGGCCGCATGGCAAGTGGAACGACGGTGGAGCGGGCGGCGCGGGCGGCGGAGCGATGGGGGGCGGAGGCGGCCGGACTCAACTGCTCGGTGGGACCCGCGGTCATCCTGGACGGCCTGGAGCGGATGGCGGAGGTCACGCGGTTGCCGCTCGCCGCCGTGCCGAACGCCGGACTGCCGCGGGCGATCGGAGACCGGCGCATCTACGTCACCGGACCCGACTACATGGCGCAGTACGCCCGCCGCGCGATCGAGGCCGGGGCCCGGCTCGTCGGGGGCTGCTGCGGAACGACGCCCGAGCACATTCGGCGCATCGCCCAGCTCGTCGAGTCCATTCAGCCGCGGCGCACCTCGGTTCGGATCATTCGCGAACCCCGCCAACCCTCCGCCCACCCCCCCGCCCCGCCCCTCGCCGCCCGCTCCGCGCTGGGACGCAGCCTCGCCGCCGGGGAGTTCGTCGTCGCGGCCCGGATCCTTCCCCCGCGCGGCTGGGATCCCGAACCCATCCTGGACGATTGCCGCACCCTCGCGCGCGCCGGCGCCCGGGCGGTCGGCATCCACGAAGACCGCCGCGTCACCCGCATGAGCGCCCTGGCCGCGGCCGCCCGCATCGCCGCATCCGGCCCCGTGGAACCGATCGCGCACTACACCTGCCGCGACCGCACCCTCGCCGCAATGATCGGCGACCTCCTCGGCGCGGCCGCCGCCGGGGTGCGCAACCTGCTCCTGTTGACCGGCGACCCGCCCGGCGCCGCCCCCTACCCCGACTTCCGCTCGGTCGTCGATGTGGACTCGATCGGCCTCGCCAATGTGGTGGCCGCAATGAACCGCGGCCGCGATCCCTCCGGCAACGCGATCGGCCCGTCCCCCGGTTTCGTGGTGGGGGTGGCGCTCCGGCAAGGCGCCCGCGACCGCGCCGCCGAGCTCCGCCGCCTGCACTGGAAGGTCGAGGCGGGCGCCCACTTCGCCGTCACGCAGCCGGTCTTCGACCCGGATCATCTGCTGGACTTCCTTGCCCGGACGGGGAGCGACGGGGCGCCCATCCCGGTTCTGGCCGCGATCCAGCCGCTCGCCTCGCTGCGCCACGCGGAGTTCCTGCGCAACGAGGTGCCGGGCGTGGTCGTGCCGGACGAAGTGGTGGACCGGATGCGACGGGCATCGCGCCGCGGCGACTCCCACGCGGCCGCCGAGGGGATGCGGATTGCGCGCGAGGCGGCGGCCGCGCTGAGGGGGGCGGTGGCGGGGGTGGAGGTGGGGGCGCACCGGGGGGCGGGGATGGGGGGTGCGGTGGCGGTGGTGGAGAGGTTGGGGGCGGGGTGAGGCAGCGGCCGGCTCGGCGTGCGGCTTTCGTGGGCGTCAGGCTTCCGGTCGTCGCCCGGCCGGATCCGGAGGGCAACGCGCTCGCATCGAGGTCGGTCCTCGCCAGCCTCTCCCAACGCGGCTACAGTACCGAATTCAGATGCAGATGCAGGCGGAAGCCCGGATCCCGACCATTCAGCGCGCGGGCCAGGTCGATCCGCACCAGTCCATCGATGATCGTGGCGCCGACCCCCGTCCCGTAGAGGAGATCGTCCGCATCGAAGGCGGTCCGCTCCCCCGCCCACCCCGCGTCGCCGAAGAGACTGAGGCCCAGCTCGCGCGCCACCCACGCCAGCTCGACGCGTCCCCGTGCAAAGCTCGTTCCGGCGATCGCTGCCGGATCGAATCCGCGCAGCGTGCCCGGACCGCCCAGGAGCCAGCTCCTCTG
Organism: Gemmatimonadota bacterium; assembly: GCA_022822325.1. Taxonomy (GTDB): domain Bacteria; phylum Gemmatimonadota; class Gemmatimonadetes; order Longimicrobiales; family Gaopeijiaceae; genus Bin94. The sequence goes on from JAJEBW010000015.1 coordinate 129,390, forward strand.
CGCCGGGGCATCTCCCCGGGTCGTGCCCGCGCCGGCCTCCGCACCCAGCCGCCAGAGCGTCGTCCCGTGCGCGCCGGAGAGCGGCAGCGCCATTCGCAACTCGGCGCTTCCCCGCAGGTACCGGCGCCGGGCTGCCTCCGTGGACCTCGATTCCGCCAACGGCGTCGCCGCGCCCGATTCACCTTCCCCCGCATCCCCTCGCCACGCCGCCCCTTGCAGGTACAGCTCCATTCCGAACTGCGCGCTGCCCGTGCCGGTGCCCCACCAGGGCGCCAGACGCAACTCCGCCCCCGCTTCCTCGATCTCGTCCGCGGCGGGATTGGGACGAAAGCTCCAGTCGTCGCTCGCGATCCGGAAGAGCGCAAACCCGGCTTCCCGCTCCACGCTCCCCTGGCGTTCCCCATAGACCCGCACAGCGAAGGACTGCGGAGCGCCCAGCGGCGGACGCCACGCCAGCTCCGCGCCCGTGGTCTGGTAGTAGTCGCCGTGGTCGCGCCCGAGGAAGAAGGCCCGCGCGGAATTCCCCACGCCCAGATGGTTGCCCCGCAGCTCGGTGGCGGCCAGCTCGTGGTAGGCGGCGAGCGAGAGGCGGCGCCAAACCGTCGATCGTTCCAGTTCAAGGCGCGCGCCCGGGCGAAAGCCGGCCAGACCGATGCGTCCGGTCGCGGTCAGCCGGAAGCGGCGGCCCAGCGCGGCCTCGGCCTGTCCGCCCACCGACAATCCCTCGACGCGGTTGTAGCGCAGCAGCCCTTCGTGCGTCCAGGGCCATTCCAGCGTCCACCGGCCCGTCGCCAGAGCGGGCGGAGGCTGGGGAAGACCGGCCAGCGTGGAGAGGAAGGTGTCCACCTCATCGCGAGAAGGGAATCCGGCGGCTTCGTCCCAGATCGGCGGGGGCAGATCGGGACTCCGCTCGACGACCGTCCCATCGACGGGAACGACGAGGGTGCCTCGGGGGCTTGCCCGCGGGGGTCGCTCCCGGACCTCCCGCTCCACGCCGTCTTCGCTGGCCAGCGCCCGGGCGAGAAACGCCTCGGCGGCTTCCGCAGCCTCGTCCGCGCTCGCCGTCGCCTCTTCGATCCGGTACGCCATCTCGAAGGCGACCGGCGCCCGCAGCGTCCCCACCGAGATCGTCGCCTCCAGACGCATCGCCTGCGGCAGCCAGATTCCCCCTTCCCAATGGCTGTAGCTGACCGATACATAATCGATATCCAGGAGGAGCGGCCGCAGCATCGGCGGAATCGGAGGCGGACCGACTTCGTTCGGCCCGAGCTCCCCCATGTCGCGGAGCATGTCCATCGGACGCGCAAGGCTGTACACCGCCCGCACCAGCGCCCCGGACTCCGGTTCAATCCAGAGGGTGCCGGAGATCAGGTGGGGATCGGCCTCCCGGGGCAGCACGTCGAGCTCGACCGCGCGCAACCGGCTGCCGTCCTGCAGGGTGAGCGTCAGGGTGTCGCCGCTGCGGAACCGGTACCCTTCCCCCGCATTCTCCGTGAGCGGATGGGCGAACCAGAAGTCGTTCGAGGGACCGATCACACCCAGGTCGCGAAGCTCGGTCCGGTCGCCGACCTTGAACCTTCCGCCCTCCACGTCCTCCCGCGCCAACCCGAAGAGAAGGCGGTCGCCCGCCGGATCGAAGGGCTCCTCGAAGGGCATCCGCCTCAGCCAGCCGAAGTAGCCCATGGTCCCGGCGATCGAGCCGCCCCCGGGCCAGCGCGAGCGAGTCCCCAGCACCTCCGTGACCGGCGGACCGTCCCTGCGCCAGAGGACCCGGAGCGCGGTTTCGTTGCGGTAGAGGATCCGGTCCTTCATTCCAAGACGGACCGCCGCCGCCGAGCGCTGTTCGATCCGGGCCGTGTAGCTCGAGAGCGATTCCTCCACCCCTGCCCAGGCGTGGATCGCGCGGGCGTGAAGCCGGCGCGCGACCGAATCGGCGAAGGCGGCCGGGCGGGGCGGTTGGCTCTGCGACTGTGCGATCCCCCCTGGAAGCGCGGCGTGCAGCGGCGCGGAGGAGACGATGGCCATCGCGATCAGGCCGGTCATCCCGCAACCTTCCAAGCGTTGCCGCGGCTTGCGGCGCACCGCATACATTCGTCTCCGCATCGAGTCCCCCTTCTCGCCTGGCAGGCGTGCCCGCATGGGTCAAAGGCCGTCCCGCCGCTCAGACTTCGCCGCGCGGCTCGAAGCAGGACAGGGAAAGGCGTCCACTCGTCATCCTCAGAGCGCACTGTTCGAGGTGACGATCCCGATTGCGCAATCTGCGCAGGCTGCGCCGCGTAAGCCGGATCCCGGACCATGAGAGACGACGACGGATTGAAATGGAGCAGGAAGGACACCTGCCTCCCCTCCACGAACCTGTCCCGGGCTTCCACCATTTCCCGGGGCACATCGAGATCCACGGTTGTGGCGCGCGTGTACCTGATCGTCCCGCTCTGAGCATCGACCGGCGAGGGTGACTGGACGGCGAGCGCCGCAGTGGCGACCAGCCATGGCGCATGCCTGGAACTCGTCATCTCCCGGTCATCTCCGACGGCTGTCGGGTGCCGGGGCCCTGCGGACCCGCACCGTGGACTGCTCCAGGTCCCCGGTCTCGATGAACGCCACCAACCCATCCGGGCCGAAGGCGTCGGGCATGGGCATCCCCGCCGGATAGCTTCCAAGGTAGCGGCCCGCGGCCGTCAGCACGTCGATTGGACCATCGCTGACCGGATCGTCGCCCCGGCGCAGCACCCAGATCTCGCCGTCCCATGTGGTGCGCAGGCCGCGAACGACCGGAACCTCTTCGGCGGCGGCCTGGGCTTCGAGGAACAGCCGCCGCGACCGCACGGCGCCCTCCCGAATCACCTCGTCCGGAATCGGTCCCTCGATGGGATTGCCGCCGGCGTCCACCGTCCGGCTCCCGCGAGAAGCTGCCACCGCCGTTCTGGCCACCTCCTCGAGCTGGCGCTCGATCTCGTCCTCCAGAATCCGGTCGGTGACCGGCTCCGGGGCGAAGGGACGCGAAATGATCAGCGCGATTCCACCCTCGGGATCCGTGACCTTGACGCTGTACGCCGACGAGTCCGAAAAGGCGACGCCTCCAGCGGGCAGTGCGCCGACGAACAGCCCCGGATCGAAGATGCGCGGCGGAGGCGTCGTCTCTCCGGTGCTGACGACCTGGTCGCCCAGGCGAAATTCCACCGGTCCGGCGGATGGGGGCGCCCACGCAGGTGCGAAGACCGCCTGCGCCAACTCGTCGCTCACCAGGCCCAGCCGGAGGACGGAGCGCCGACCCGGCGCATCCTGCTGCTCATCCGACCGCAAGGGGAGATATCGAATCAGCTCTCCGGAGGCCACGAACACGCCGCTGCCCGAACCGCGATCGGCGTGGATTGGCCCCCTCATCCCCAGCCAGTCGTTCCCTACTCGCACACCACGGTCGAAGCTGCCGTCGCTGTTGAAGATATGGAGGGTCCGGCGCCGGGGAATGTCGGCAACGACGATGCGCCCATCCGGCAGGATCGCCAGATTCAGAGGAAAGTCGAACTCGCCGGGGCCGTCTCCGGACTGGCCGATGGTCCTTGCGAACGCTCCCGTCCGGTCCACCACGACGATGTTTCGCGCGTCGACGTCCAGCAGGTAGAGGTTGCCGGCGGCGTCGAAGGCAGCGGCCTGGAGCGCCCCGAAGTGCTGCCATGCCGGCGCGTCCAGCGACCCCAGACGGAACACCTCGGCGAAGTCGGCCTCCAGCCGTCGGTCACCGGCCGGAAGTTCGACGACCTCCTGGGCGGTTGCGGGCGCGGTTGCCAGCGCGAGCATCGCGAGTCGCAACGTGTTTCTGAATGACATCGGGAGTTCGAGAGTCCTCCGGGATCGTTGGCCGTTCATCGTAAGCTTCGCCGCACGGAAGGGGAACCCCTCAGGCGACGAGTGCCGCACGCATTTTGCCATGGCGGCCGGTTCACGAGCGGAAGATGCACCCTGCCTCACCCCGTCCGTCCAGCGCCCGCAATCCTGGCCAGCGCCCCGGCCGCGTCGCGAATCGGAAGGTTGCTCAGATAGACCTTGTCGGCGCCCACCTCCGCGAGCGCCCGGATCGTGCGGCGGCAGATCGCCTCGGAGTCGTCGCCCGCCTCGAACTCGCGGGCAAGCCGGCGGGCCGGCACCGGAAAGTAGCGGTCCAGGTAGCGCAGGGTGCGCGAATTGGCGCTCTGGTAGTGGAAGACGCCGTGGACGACGGGAAGCTCGACGCCGAGACGGGACAGCTCCGCATGGAAACGTTCCACCACGGCCAGCGAATGGTGGGAGACGATCTGGGTGAGGACGAAGTCGGCGGCGTAGCCATGGTCGGCGACGAAGCGGGCCTGGGCGACCGGATCCCGGTGCGGATTGGCCCATCCCCCGAGGGGAAGCCCGGGCTGGTCGGCGCGCAGGATGCGGCGCAGATCCTTGCTGTGGGGAAGGCAGCGTTCGGGTCCGGCCGAGTGATCGCCCCCGACGACGGCGACCGCGGCCACGCCCAGGCCGGAGGCGCGCCGCGCGAAGAGGCGGCAGTAGGAGAGGGGGTGCTTGCAGGTCAGGAAGGGGATGACGGCGCCGAAGTCCGCGCTCTCTCCCAGGTTGGCGGCCAGGTGGGCGAGGCTCTCCTCCTCGGGGTCGCCCGCGGCGTCGTCGGTGAGGAGGACGAAGGTGCCCGCGCGCGCCAGCCTTCGCACCGCATGATGCATGTCGATCCACCGACCCATGCTGCGGGTGGAATCCATCCCGAGGCGTGGGGGGCGCAACTCGACGGCAATCCATGGACCCGGCCGGGAAAGGCCTTCGGGCAGGGAGGCCGAAGGGGTTCCCGGGTTCGGAAGCGCTGTCGTCGCCTCCGTCGCCCGCCCGCGCATCGCCGCGGCTTCGCCCTCCGGTCCCGCATGCTTCATTCCGCCCGCCTTCCGGCCGGCGCCCCCGTCCCGACCATCTCGCCCAACGCTTCCAGCGCAAGGGGCAAGTCCCCCGTAAGCACCTCGGCTCCCTCCGGCGTGATCAGCAGGTCGTCCTCGATGCGGATCCCGCAACCCTCCAGCTCCGGCCGCCCGGGACAGCTTCCCGGCGGAAAGTACAGCCCCGGTTCCACGGTGAAGACCATTCCCGGCTCCAACCGCACCGGCCCATGCGCGTCGCGGTAGTCCCCCGCGTCGTGGGTGTCCAGCCCCAGCCAGTGGGAGGTCCGGTGGGGGAAGAAGCGGCGGTGGTCGCCCCGTTCGAGGATCTCGTCCGCGGTTCCCTCCACCACCCCCCAATCCCCCAGCCCCTCCGCAATCGCGCGGCAGGCAGCCTCGTGCACATCGGCCAGCGTCGCTCCCGGCGCGCACTTCGCCGTCGCGGCCCGGTGCGCCTCCAAAACCGTCTGCCAGGCTTCGCGGCGCGCGCCCGCCAGCCTCCCCGCCGCCGGCACGGTGCGGCTGACGTCGGCGGCGTAGCACTCCACCGCGGCCCCCGCGTCGATCAGGACCATCTCGCCCTCGCCGATGCGCGCGTCGTTGGCCGCGTAGTGGAGCGTGCAGGCGTTCTCCCCCGCGGCCACGATCGTCGCGAAGGCCGGACCGTCGGCGCCCCGGCGGCGAAATCCCCCCTCCACCGCCGCCTCCACCTCCCACTCCCCCGCCCCCGCCCGCACGGCCCCGATCCCCTCGCGCAAGGCCGCCGCCGTGATCCGCGCGGCCTCCCGGATGCGCGCGATCTCGGCCGCATCCTTGATCCGCCGCATCCCGTCCAGGATCTCGCCCGGATCGATCACCCCCGTCGCGCCCCGGCCCTCCCGCGCGCGCAACCGCCGTCCCCGCGCCAGCGCCTCCCGCACCGCATCGTCGCAGCGACGCGACGCGCCCAGCCGGTAGAAGATCCGCCCGGCCGGAGCGAGGAGAGCGGGCGCGCGCGCCGAAAACTCGGAGATGGGAAAGACGGCGTCGGCGCCCAACCGTTCCCGCACCTCGTCCAATTCGGGCCGCGGGCCGGTCCAGCGTTCGGCCTCCGGGTCGCGCTCCGGAACGAAGAGGGTGAAGGGGTGGTCCGCGCCGCCGCCCCGCAGCACGATCGCGCACTCCTCGCCCTGCCAGCCGGTCAGATAGAGGAGCTCCGAATCGGGGCGGTAGCGGTACTCGGAATCGCCGCTGCGGAAACGGGCCGGCGCAGCCGGCAGCAGCATGGCGCCGCGGCCGAGACGGCGAAGGACGGTCTCGCGACGGGCGCGGTGGGGGTGGGGGGGGAGCGTCATCCGTTCCCGGCGTCCGCGCGCCTTCCCGGCGGACTCCGAATCAGGTAATGATCGAACCAGCTTCGCAGCCGCTCCAGCCGGTCCACCAGCAACCATGGCTCCCCCGTTCGCGACAGCCCGTGCGACGACCGCGGATAGCGCACCAGCTCCACCGGCACCCCCAGCTTCTTCAGCGACATGAACCACTGTTCGCCGTCCCCGATCGGGGTGCGGTAGTCGTTTTCGCTGTGAATGATCAGCGTCGGCGCGGTCACGTTCTCCACATGGGAGATCGGCGAGAGGCGGCGGTAGAGGTCGCGCTGCTCCCAGGGCGTCCCGAAGAACTCGTATTCGGTCAGTCCCTGCGCATCCGAAGTCCCCCACCAGCTTTCCCAGTTGGTGATCGAGCGCGAGGTGACGGCCGCGTGAAAGCGGTCGGTGGTCGCGGTGAGCCAATTCGTCATGAAGCCGCCGTAGCTTCCGCCCGAGACTCCGATCCGTTCGGGATCGATCTCCGGATAGGCCGCCAGCGCCGCGTCGACCCCGGCCAGGTAGTCCTCGCGGTCCACAATTCCCCATTCGCCGCGGGTCGCGTACTGAAAGTCGTGGCCGTAGCCCGAGGAGCCGCGGGGGTTGGTGTAGAGGACGAAGAAACCCGCGGCCGAGAGGACATGGAAGGTCGGAAAGAAGGTGTTTCCGTAGGCTGAATGAGGTCCTCCATGGATCTTGAGGATCATCGGCCAGGAGCCTCCCTCGCGAAACCCGACCGGCCGCACGACCCATCCCTGGATCTCGGTGCCGTCCGCGACCGTCCAGCGCAGCTCCTCGGCGGGCATCAGGGTGACTTCGCCCAGCCATTCGTCGTTGAAGCGGGTCGCCTTCTGCTCGGTGGTTCCATCGGCGGCGCCCAGGTAGAGCTCGGCCGGGGTCACGGCGTCGGTGGCGGCGAAGGCCATGTAGTCGCCCGCGGACGAAAAGGAAAAGGACGACAGACGCCGCGCCCCCCGCGTGACCTGTTCGACCCCTCCCCCCAGGGCGACCTGGAAGAGATGGCTGTCGCCTCCGGTCCCGGCCGCAAAGCGGAGCGCGCTGCCGTCGGCGGTCCATTCGGGGTTGCCGGGGCGCAGATCCCAGTCGGCGGTGAGGTTTCGGGGCTGCCCGCGGAAGTGGCCGTCCGATCCGATGTCGGCGACCATGAGGTCGGTCTGGCTGCCGCGCGCGGGCGTCGAGAGGAAGGCGATCGCGCCTCCATCGGGGGAGAGGGCCGGCGCGCTCTCGCTCCCCGGGTTCGAGGTCAGCCGCCGCACCGTGCCCCCCCGGGCGTCCACCGCCCAGATGTCCCCGGTCATCTCGGAGTTCAACTCGTCGTCCTGCCTCTCGTCGCCGGTGAAGAAGATCACCCGGCCGTCTCCGGACCAGACCGGCTGTCCCGCGTCGAAGTCCAGCCGGGTCGCCTGGCGCGGCGTTCCCCCATCCGCCCCCACCACCATGATCTGCCGGGTGGGACGGGTCAGGAAGTGCGGCTGAAATGCGAGCCGACCATCCCGCTTGTAGCGGATCGAGGTGATCACGCGGCCATCGAAGCGTTCGCGGTCCAGGGTGTTGCTGACCGCGTCGGGCGCAATCCAGCCCGGGCGCGACTCGCTCTCCCGGTCCGCAATCTCCTCCGGGTCGATCTCGCGGGTGAAGGCGATCTGCGAACCATCGGGCGACCAGACCGGCGCACCGTCCACCCCTTCGATGTGGAATGCCTCCCCGGGACCGCCCACGCGCAGGAACCAGACCGGATTCGGATCCTCGCCCCGCGACGAGGCGAAGGCAAGCAGCGATCCGTCCGGCGACCACCTCGGCCCACTCGAGCTCTCGTTCGGCGCGGTGACCGGAAAGGCGTCCCCGTCCGGGCGTCCACCGTCGAGCGGCTGCAACCAGATGGCGCGGTGGCGGCGGTTCTCCTCCTCGATCACGGTCGTGACGGTGAAGGCCACATGATCTCCGCGGGGCGAGAGAGCCACCTCGCTCACCCCCACCAGGTCGTAGTAGCGGTCGGGGGTGTAGCCCTGCTGCCCGCCCTGGAGCCCGCCCGGCGCCAGGATGGCGCAGATCGCCGCTGCCGCCGCCGGAGCGCGTCCGGCCCTGTCAGAGAATAAGGTTGCCGCCATTGCCGGACTCCGAATTGCCAGGTGGAGATTGTCGCTCGCCCGGCGGGGTCCGGTCGCAGGGACGCCGGATCGCGCCTTCCGGGCTTCCGCCGAACCGTCCAAGGTAGAGCGCCCGCGCACCGCTCTCAAGGGTCCGGTTCGCGATGCTGTCGCACCGATTTGGAAATGTCCTCCTTAGCGAAGTAGAAATGTCCTCTTTCGGAACATGTTCGGTCAACGACCAAACGGGATCCGGGAGAGGAGCAGATGGACTTGAATCTGAAGGAGAGGGATCGCATCTCGGTGCTGAGACAAGTGAGCGAAGGAGTGCTGA
>JAJEBW010000032.1 GCA_022822325.1 Gemmatimonadota bacterium
GTCCTCTGTCGCCGGGGTTACGGCCCCGGCCTTCGTTGAGCGGCCCAGGCCCGGAGAGACCACGAGCACCTGTGGCAGCCTGTCGCCGGGGTTACGGCCCCGGCCTTCGTTGAGCGAACTCCGCCAGCCACAGGGGCCGTCAGGGGCGCGGCTGTCGCCGGGGTTACGGCCCCGGCCTTCGTTGAGCGTTCATGGCCGCGAAGCACCTCGGATGGGACGTGCGCCTGTCGCCGGGGTTACGGCCCCGGCCTTCGTTGAGCGGGCATCCTCCACGACTCGGCGTACCGCGCACGCTGGCCTGTCGCCGGGGTTACGGCCCCGGCCTTCGTTGAGCGACCATCTTGATCACGACGTTCAGTCCGGCGTCCATCCTGTCGCCGGGGTTACGGCCCCGGCCTTCGTTGAGCGGCGAACCAGCGCACCGAATCGGAGACGCCCGAGGACTGTCGCCGGGGTTACGGCCCCGGCCTTCGTTGAGCGGCCCTTGCGTCGGCTGCGTCCGCCCAACGATCAGCACTGTCGCCGGGGTTACGGCCCCGGCCTTCGTTGAGCGAATAACACCAAGAGTTTCCTTGAGAATATCTTCAACTGTCGCCGGGGTTACGGCCCCGGCCTTCGTTGAGCGTGGTACAGCGGCCCGTTGGTGACGGTGCGATTCGTCTGTCGCCGGGGTTACGGCCCCGGCCTTCGTTGAGCGAACTGGGACGCAGAGGAGTTCGGCGTCGCATTCCGGCTGTCGCCGGGGTTACGGCCCCGGCCTTCGTTGAGCGCCGCGCCCGAAGCCGTAGTCCTCCAGCGAGGTCGCCTGTCGCCGGGGTTACGGCCCCGGCCTTCGTTGAGCGCGGATTGAGAACAACAGAAGAAATAAAACTTTCTACTGTCGCCGGGGTTACGGCCCCGGCCTTCGTTGAGCGAGCACGATGCGCTGTGCGCGCCCGGCGATCCTGCCCCCTGTCGCCGGGGTTACGGCCCCGGCCTTCGTTGAGCGAAGCGTGGCGTCGTGGTGATGTCGCAGCGCACGACCCGCTGTCGCCGGGGTTACGGCCCCGGCCTTCGTTGAGCGACGTCGTGGACAGGATCGACCACCGGCGGAACTTCGACTGTCGCCGGGGTTACGGCCCCGGCCTTCGTTGAGCGTTCGTCATGCAGCTCCTTCGCCAGCATGACGAAGGCGTCATCGAAGGCTGCCCTTCCACGGCGCAATCCCCGATTCTCTCGCCGCTTCGCCGACATTCCGAACCAGCCGTTCCACCAACGCGTCCGGCCTCAAGGGCTCTTCCGGCTCAAGGGCGATCCGGATGACGGGATGCCGGACGGACCAGTCCCAATCGTCATGAATGGCGAGCCCCCTGAACAGCTCCCGGCACCCCCGCAACAGCTCCGCGCAGGCGTCGAGGAGAAGACTCTTCCCCGAATCCGGGAGGCCGCGCCAGGAAGTAGTGCGTCCCCGGTCGATCAGCCAGCGCAGATACCGCGTCTTGTCCACATACGGGCGCCCTCGCTCTCGCAGCCGTCGAAACGCCCCGGTTCCGCCCCGCCTCCCCCCGCTCCCCATCCTCCCGCCCGGCATTCCCATCGGCGCCTTCCCCAATCGTCCCCCGCGGCACAACATTTCGCGACTCTCCCCAATCCACCAATCTGCCCACTCCCCCGCAGCGGCGCCAGCCACCCCAGGCCCGTTCGCACCGCTTTCCCCCGGCCCCCAAACGCATCTTCCCCGCCTCCGCGCCCGCCAGCCCCCCCCTCGCCCCCCTCCCCCCCGATTGACACCCCACCCCGCCCGCGCGAACTTCCCAACCGGTCGCGATCTCCCCATTCGGCGCGGCCGCGCGGCATGTGGGCACTGAACGGAGGAAACGGGACGCAAGATGCTGAAGTCATTTCGGGGGCGGCTGATCGTGATTGCGGCGACGCTCGCGATTTCCGTCTGGTACTTCACGGCCAGGGGTCTCAAGCTGGGACTCGATCTGCAGGGGGGAATTCACCTCGTGCTGGAGATCGACGATCCCGAGGGGACCTTCACCCCCGAGGCGCGGGCCGACGCGATCGACCGGGCCGAGCGCATCATCCGCACGCGGGTGGACGAGTTCGGGGTCGAGGAGCCGTTGATTCAGAAGGTCGGATCGGACCGGATCATCGTGGAGCTGGCGGGTCTGGACGACGAGTCGCGGGCGAAGGAGGTCATCAACCAGCAGGCCTACCTCGAGTGGAAGCTGGTGCGGCCGACGACCCAGATCGACCAGGCGCTCGAGAGGCTGGACCGGGCCGTGGTGGTGGCGATCGGGGCCGAAGGGCTGCGCGAAATGGGACGCGCGACGACCGCCGAGCAGAGCACCTCGATCGAGAGTCTTCTCTTCGGGAACCCGGACTCCGCGGCCGCGGACAGCGCCGGGGCGGGGGAAGGGGACGCGGATGCGGACGCCGCCGGCGAAACCGGGGACCCCGCCGAGGCCGCCGAAGCCGACCAGGAGGACGCAGCCCAGGAGGAAGAGGAGGGCGAGCTCGATCTGCGACCCTTCACCAACCTGCTGAACACGGGCGATGTCGGCACCTACCTGGTCGACGCCGACGACGTGGATGCGGCCGAACAGTTCATGGCGCTCCCGGAGTTTCAGCGGGCGCTTCCCCGCGAGCTCAGCCTGCAGTGGGGCTGGGACTCGATTCCGCGCGCGGGCCGCTTCTACCGCGAGCTATACGTCCTGGAGGAGGAACCCTTCCTGACGGGGGACCAGCTCGAGGACGCGACCGCCAACCGCGACCAGCAGTTCAACCAGCCCCAGGTCCTCTTCGAGCTGAACCGGCGCGGCGGCCGCGACTTCCAGCGTCTGACCGCGGCCAACATCGGCAACCGGATCGCGATCGTGCTCGACGGCGAGGTCGTCAGCGCTCCGGTCGTGCGGGACCGGATCGGCGCGCGCGGAACGATCGATCTCGGCGCCTCGGACTTCTCCGAAGCCACCGACCTGGCGCTCGTGCTCAGGGCCGGGGCCCTGCCCGCGCCGCTGACGATCATGGAGGAACGGACGGTGGGGCCGTCGCTGGGGGCGGACTCGGTCGAGCAGGGACGGATCGCCGGGATCGTGGGCGTGGTGGCGGTCATCCTCATCATGCTCGTCTACTACCGTCTGGCGGGATTGCTGGCCGTGGTGGCGCTGGCCTTCTACCTGATGCTGGTTCTGGGCGGGCTTTCGGCGCTGAACGCCACCCTGACCCTTCCCGGCATCGCGGGGCTCATCCTCTCGATCGGAATGGCGGTGGACGCGAACGTTCTGATCTTCGAGCGGATCCGCGAGGAGCTGGAGCGAAGGCGGGCCCCGCGCACGGCCGTCGAGGAGGGATTCGGCAACGCGGTCTCGGCGATCGTCGACGCGAACATCACGACGCTGATCACTGGGCTGATCCTCTTCCAGTTCGGGACGGGACCGGTTCGGGGATTCGCGGTCACCCTCTGCATCGGAATCGTGGCGTCGTTCTTCTCGGCGCTCTACGTCACGCGGACGCTCTTCCTCCTCTATCTGACGAGGAAGCGGGGCTCGGACCCGATCAGCATCTAGGGGACGTCTTCGCAGTCCCGCAACCGCCCAGGGAGAATCGGCAGCCATGTGGCTTTTTCACGGAGCGAAATACGGATTCATCGACAAGCGCCGCAAGGCGTACGTGGTCTCGGCCGCGGTGCTGGCCGCCGGGATCGCGGCGATGGCCTTCAACCTCTTCACCCTGGGTTCGTGGCAGAACTTCGGGGTGGACTTCACCGGCGGCGCGCTCGTCCAGGTCCGCTTTTCCGAGGCCGCCGCCGCGACCGAGCTGCGCGACGCGCTGGGCGGGGCCGACGCCCCTCCGATCACCCGCTTCGGCGAGGACAACGAGTTCGTCGTTCGCGCCTCCGTGCAGGAGGGCATGGAGATCGACGAGGTGGCCGCCGGGATCGCCGGGCAGTTGGCGGCGGCCTTCGGGAGCGGCGCCTTCGAGGTGGTCCGGCAGGAGCTGGTCGGGCCCAAGATCGGCGAGGAGCTTCAGGGGAAGGCGGCGCTGGCGATCCTCTTCTCCCTGGTCCTCACCCTCCTCTACATCGCCTTTCGCTTCGAGATGCGCTTCGGGATCGCCTCGGTGATCGCGACGATGCACGACGTTCTGATCGTCCTGGGACTGCTGGCGCTCGCTCGCATCGAGATCTCGTTGCCGACGGTGGCGGCGATCCTGACCATTCTGGGATATTCGCTGAATGACACGATCGTCGTCTTCGACCGCATTCGCGAGAATCTGAACGCGCGGGGCGGCCGCCGCGAGGATCCCTACAAGCTGGTCAACCGCTCGATCAACGAGACGCTGCCCCGCACGGTCCTCACCTCGGGGACGACGCTGGGCGTGCTCCTGGCGCTCCTGGTCCTGGGCGGGGCCGTGATCCGCGACTTCACCCTGGTGCTGATCCTGGGCGTCATGATCGGGACCTATTCCTCGATCTTCATCGCCTCGCCGGCGCTCCTCGAGATCCAGAAGCGCTACGGCGCCGGGGAGTCGCGCGACAAGGGACGGCGGACGCGGAGGATGGCAACGGTTTGAGACTCGCCGACTCGCACTGTCACCTGACCGATCCGGCCTTCAACGGCGACGGCGAGGCAGTCTTCGAGCGCGCGCGCGACGCCTCCGTTCGGCGGATCGTCTCGGTTGCCTCCGACGAGGTCGATTCGCGCGATGCCCTGGCGCTGGCCCGCGGTCACGATGGCATTTGGTGCTCGGCGGGCGTTCATCCGCATTCGGTCGGATCGTCGGCCGGGGCGCCCGACATGGACCGGATCCGCGAGGTGGCCGGGGATCCGCGCTGCGTGGCCATCGGCGAGACCGGGCTGGATTACCACTACGGGAGCGGGCACGCGGTGGCGCAGCGCCGCAGCTTCGCGAGGCACGCCGAGCTGGCCGCCGAGCTGGAGATGCCGCTGATCGTTCATTCGCGCAAGGCCGCGCGCGACACCGCCGCCGCGATCCGGGAGTGCGCGGGCAGGGTGCGCGGGGTGTTGCACTGCTTCACCGGACCGGGATGGCTCCTCGAGACCGCGATGGAGGCGGGCTGGTACGTCTCCTTCACCGGGATCGTCACCTTCCGCGACTTCGACGCGCGACTGGTCCGGATGGCGCGCGCCGACCGCTACATGATCGAAACCGACGCGCCCTACCTCGCGCCCGTGCCGAAGCGCGGCCGCCGCAACGAACCCGCCCACCTGGTCTGGATCGCCGAGGCGCTGGCGGGGCAGCGGGGGGAGGCGGTGGAGCGGGTGGCCGAGGACAGTTGGCGCAACACGGCGCGCTTCTTCGCCCTGCCGGAATCCAGCCGCGGGAGTTAGGGAGCCCTCCATGCGCCGCCCGCGGATCCGGATCCTCCCCGACCACGTGGCCAATCAGATCGCGGCGGGCGAGGTGGTCGAGCGTCCGGCCTCGGTCGTCAAGGAGCTGGTGGAAAACGCCCTCGACGCCGGGGCGCGCCAGGTGCGAATCGAGATCGAGCGCGGAGGCAAGGGGCTCGTCCGCGTGGAGGACGACGGCGCGGGAATGGTCCGCGAGGACGCGCTCTGCTGCCTGGACCGGCATGCCACCAGCAAGATCCGCCGCGCCGAGGATCTCCGCGAGATCGTCACCCTGGGCTTCCGGGGCGAGGCGCTGCCCTCGATCGCCGCCGTCTCGCGCATGACGATCGAGACCGCCGCCGCGGACGAGGCCGTCGGGACCCGGCTGCGGGTTCTGGCCGGGCGCCTCCAGGGAGTCGACGACGTGGCCCGCCGCCGCGGCACCACCGTGGAAGTCCGCAACCTCTTCCTCAACACCCCGGTGCGGGCCCGCTTTTTGCGCAGCGTCCGCGCCGAGGCGCGTGCGGTCGGCGAGACGGTGCATGGCCTGGCCCTCGCCCACCTGGAGACCCGCTTCGTCCTCGTGGCTGGCGGCCGCACGGCGCTGGATCTCCCCGCGGGGCGCTCGCTTCGGTCGCGGATCGCGGCGATCTGGGGCGACGCCCGGCAGGAAGGATTCGTCGATCTGGACGTTCGGCGCGACGAGCTGCGGCTTTCCGGCGCCATTCAGCGTCCCGACGAGGCGCGTCCCGGATTCCGCCGCACCCACCTGCACGTCAACGAGCGGCACTTCCGGAGTCCCGGGATCGTCGCGGCGGCCGATCGCGGCTATCGCACCACCGTGGCCGAGGGCGTGCGTCCCTGGCTCTTCCTCTTCCTGCGGGCGCCGCACCCCGAGGTGGATGTGAATGTGCATCCGGGAAAGGCCGAGGTCCGCTTTCGCAACTCCGCGGCGGTGGAGTCCTTCGTGGAGGAGGCCGTGCGCGAGGCGCTGGGGGGGGCGGCGTCGGCGGCCGCGCTGTGGAAGGCGGGGACGGCGGGAGGGGGAAGGGGAGCGGCGACGGTGCGCGAAGGGGGAAGGAACCGCAATGGACTCGGGGACGACTCCGGCGACGAGCAGGGGGGACTCTTCGCCGCCGGGGTTGCGGACGCGAATGGCGGGGACGCTCCCGCGCCCGGCCGTCCGGAGACGACGGACGATTCCGCGTCGGCGGACGCCCCCCGGCCCTCGCTGCTTCAGATTCACAACAGCTTCATCCTGGCCGAAACCCGCGAAGGGGTGATCTTCGTCGACCAGCACGCCGCTCACGAGCGAATCCTCTTCGAGCGCATCATGGCCGGCTTCGAGGACGCCCGGGAGCATGGCCAGCGCCTCCTCTTCCCCTTTGTGGTCGATCTCGCCGAGGCCGAGCTGGAGGTGATGGAATCGTTGCGCGAACCGATGACGCGCCTGGGGTTCGGCTTCGACCGCCACGGCGGCTGCCTCCATGTGCACACCGTGCCGAGTCCGCACCCCTGGTTCGACGCCGAGCGCTGCCTGCGCGAGATGATCGACGACTTCGTCCACGGCTCGGATCTGGCCAATGCGGCCCGCAACCAGAACGAACGGGTGGCGATGACCTTCGCCTGCAAGGCCGCGCTCAAGGCCGGCCAGAGGCTCTCCGACGAAGAGAAGCACCAGCTCTTCGACCAGCTCTTCGCGACCGAACTGCCCTACCACGACATCCACGGGCGCCCCACCACGGTGAGCCTCACCCTCGATGCGCTCCGCCGCAGCTTCGGACGCACATGAGCGGCGGGGCCCGCGCCCCCGACTTCCTGGCCATCGTCGGCCCCACCGCCGCGGGGAAGACGGCGCTCTCCCTCGGCGTCGCCCGGCGGCTTGACGGCGAGATCGTCTCGATGGATTCGCGCCAGATCTACCGCGGGATGGAGATCGGCACCGCGAAGGCGACGGCCGCCGAGCGACGGGCGGTCCCTCATCACGGCCTCGATCTCCGCGCGCCCGGCCAACGCTACAGCGCCGGCGAGTTCGCCCGGGACGCCCGCCGCTGGATCGGAGAGATCCGGGCCCGGAAACGGGTCGCGATCCTGGTGGGCGGCACCGGCTTTTTCCTGCGCGCCCTCATGCGGCCGCTCTTTCGCGAACCGCCGCTGGATCCCGGCCGCCGCGCCGAGCTGGAAGCCTTTCTGGCGCGTCTCCCGGCCGCCGAACTCGCGCGCTGGGTCCGCCGCCTCGATCCGGATCGCGCCGCGGCGGCCATCCCGGGAGGATTCCAGCGCATGGCCCGGACGGTCGTCGTCGCCCTCCTCGCGGGGAGGCCCCTCTCCTGGTGGCACCGCCGCGGCCCCGCCGAGGCCGAACCGCTGCGTGGCCTGGTCTGTCTGGTCGATCTGCCGATGGCCGCGCTCGACGACCGCATCGCGCGGCGGGCGGGCGAGATGATCGCGGCCGGGCTCGCGGAAGAGGTGGCCGGGTTGCTCCGCTCCGGGGTGCGCCGCGACGATCCGGGAATGAACGGGGTGGGCTACCGCGAGATGGCCGCCTGCCTGGCCGGGGAATGCACGATCGAGGCCGCGGCCGAGCGCATCCGGGTGGCGACCCGCCAGTATGCGCGCCGCCAGCGCACCTGGTTCCGACATCAGCTTCCGCCGAACCGGATCCTGATCGACGGCACGGCTCCCCTGGCCGCGCAGGAGGAGGCGGTGGCGGGGGCGTGGGCGAAGGCGACCGAACTCCGGCCCGGAGCCGCCCCATGAAGATCGCCGCCGCCGCGCTTGCCGGCCGTCTTCTTCGCGCCGTCGCGACCCGGCCCGGAGCCGCCTCGTGAAGATCGGCATCACCTGCTACCCGACCTACGGCGGTTCCGGGGCCGTCGCCACCGAGCTCGGCATCGGTCTCGCCGCGCGCGGCCACGAGATCCATTTCATCTCCTATGCCCAGCCCTTCCGCCTCTCCGGGTTCCGCGAACGCATCTTCTTCCACGAGGTCGAGATCGAGCGCTACCCTCTCTTCGAACATTCCCACTACGCGCTGGCGCTGGCGGCCACCATTCACGACACCGCCCGCCGCGAAGGCCTCGACGTCGTCCACGTCCACTACGCCATTCCCCACGCGACCTCGGCCTGGATTGCGCGCGAGATGCTGGCCGGCGCCGCCCCTCCCCTCGTCACCACCCTGCACGGCACCGACGTGACGCTGGTCGGCACCCTCCCCACCTTCCACGAGATCACCCGCTTCTCGATTCTGCGCTCCCAGGCGGTCACGGCCGTCTCCGGTTTCCTCCGCGACATGACGGTGCGCGACTTCCGCATTCCCGCGGACCGGATCCGCGTCATTCCCAACTTCGTCGACACCACCCAGTTTCGGCCCCGCCGCGATGCGCTTCCCCGCCGGGTCTTCGCCGCCGACCACCAGAAGATCGTCATGCATGTCTCGAACTTCCGTCCGGTCAAGCGCGTTCGCGACGTGATCGAGGTCTTCGCCGGAATTCGCCGCGACCTGCCCGCCCGGCTGGTCATGGTGGGCGATGGTCCAGATCGCACCCGCGCCGCCGACCGCGCGCGCGAGCTGGGGCTGGAGCGCCACGTGGTCTTTCTGGGGAAGCACGCCTCGGTGGAGGAGATTCTGGGCTGCGCCGATCTCTTCGTGCTGACGAGCGAGAGCGAATCGTTCGGGTTGGCCGCGCTGGAGGCGATGGCCTGCGGCGTGCCGGTGGTGGCGTACCGCGCGGGGGGTTTGCCGGAGGTGGTGACCGACGGCGAGAATGGCCTTCTGGTGACGCCGGGCGCGGTGGCGGAGGCGGCGGAGGCGGGCTCGGAACTCCTGGCGGATCCGGCGCATTGGCGGCGTTTCAGCGAGGCGGGAAGACGGGCGGCGACGGAACGCTTCGCGACCGAACGGGTCCTTCCCCGCTATGAATCCCTCTATCGCGAGTTGCAATGACCTGGTTCGAGGCGGTATTCCTGGGATTCCTCCAGGGCGCGACCGAGTTCCTTCCCGTTTCGTCGTCGGGGCATCTGGTGCTGGGGCAGGCGGCGCTCGGGGTGGAGGCGCCGGGGGCAGGGCTCGAGATTGCGCTTCATGGGGCGACGCTGCTCTCGGTGGCGATCGTCTATCGCGACCGGATCGGTGGGTTGATCGGGGGGGTGGCGCGGGGGGAAGGGGAGGCGTTGCGCTACGCGGGACTGCTGGCGTTGGCGTCGGCGCCGGCGGCGGCGGCGGGGCTGGGGCTGGGAGAGCTGCTGGAATCGCTCTTCGACCGGCCTGCGGTGGCGGGAGCCGGGCTGATCGTGAGCGGCGCGGTCGTCTGGACGGCGCGCGGGGCGCTGGCGCGGGGTCCGGCGGGAAAGCCGGGGATCGGGACGGCGCTGGCGATGGGTCTGGCGCAGGCGGCGGCGATCGTGCCGGGGGTGTCGCGCTCCGGGAGCACGGTGGTGACCGGACTCTGGCGCGGGGTGGATCCATCCGAGGCCGCGGCCTTTTCCTTCCTGATGTCGATTCCGGCGGTCGGGGGCGCGGTGATTCTGCGCCTGGCCGGGGGACTGCCGGCGGCGGGGGCGGGGAGCGATCCGGCGACCCTGGGGCTCGCCGCCGCGACCGCCTGCGCGACCGGGGTGGCCGCGATCGGGGTCTTCCGGACGACGTTGCGCCGCCGCTCCTTTCACCGCTTCGCCCCGTACCTGTGGGTCGTCGGCGCGGCCTCGCTCCTGGTTGCGCGGCCATGGTAGTCGCGCGGCGCGCTCCGGGGGGTCTGGACGCGGCCACCGTCGAGTTCCATGGACGGATCGCCTCGACGAGCGACCGGGCGCGGGAGCTTGTCCGCGAGGGGGCCGCGCTTCCGGCTCTGGTGGTGGCCGAACGGCAGGGGCGGGGCCGGGGGCGGCGGGGACGGCGCTGGGAGTCCGACACCGCGCGGGGTCTCTGGTTCACCGTGGTGCGCGGCGACCTTCCCGCCGCGGCCGATCCCGTGTTGCCGCTGCGCGTGGGTCTTGCCCTGGCGCGCGCCCTGGATGTCCTGCTCAGCGAGAAGTTCGGCGCGCTGGCGGAAGCTCCGCATCCGCCGACGCCGCCCCTTCCTCCCCCTCCTCCCCTTCAGGTCAAATGGCCGAACGACCTCCTGATCGGGCGGGCCAAGGTGGCCGGAATCCTCTGCGAGCGTCTGCGCGGCGCGGTGCTGGTCGGGATCGGAGTGAATCTGAACCAGCGCGGCTCCGAGCTTCCCGTCGGCCTGACTCCCCCCGCCACCTCGCTGCGGCTGGCCTCCGGCTTCGCCTTCGCGAGGGAATCGGCGCTGGCGGCGATCGTGCACGAGCTGCGCGGTCTGTGGAGTCGTCCCGAAACCCGGATCCCCGCCTCCGAACTCTCCGAACTGAATGCGCGCTCGGCGCTGGACGGCATGCCTCTCTCGGTCACGGGGGCGGTTCGCGGCCCCGCCGGCGCCCTGCGCGATGTCGCGGCCCTTCCCGCCACGGGCGCTTCCCTCCACGCCGACGGCACCCTCGAGGTCCTGGACGAAGGCGGAAGCTCTCTGCGCCTGGTCGCGGGATCGGCGACGCCCTTCGTCCCTTCGCCGCCGCCCCGCCCCGGCCTCTCGCCCGCGTCATCATGAATCGCCCCCCTGCGTCGACGGCCCGCACCGTCGCCGGCTCCCCGTCTCGCAAACCGCCCGCTCCGTCATGAAATCCCCCGAACCGGCCATCTCCGGCCGTCCTCGCCACCGGATCGCCGGCGCCACCCCCCCGGAGAACGATCCGCGTCTGGACCGCCCGTCCGGCGCCACCCCATCCGCGGCGCTCCACTGCCAACTGGTCGCCGATGTGGGCAACACCGACACCGCCCTCGGCCTGCTCGATCTCGCCGGCGACCGGGTTCTGGCCAACTGGCGGGTCAGCACTCGCGAACCGCGCAGCGCGACCGAATACCGCATCCTCCTCTCGGCGCTCCTGGAAGAGGCCCTTGCGCCGGGGAAGCCGCTGGCCGAAAGCGTCCTTCGCCGCGGAGTGATCGCCTCCGTGGTTCCGCGCGTCACCCCCATCCTCTGCGATGCGCTTGCCGCGCTGGTGCGGGGACCGGTTCTCGAGGTCACCGGCGAGTCCCCGCTGCCGATCTCCGTGGCCGTGGAAAATCCGGCCGTCGTGGGCGCGGACCGGGTGCTCAATGCGCTGGCGGTCTGGGCCCGCTTCCGCCGCAATGCGATCGCGATCGATCTGGGAACCGCCACCACCTTCGACTGCGTGACGGCCGAAGGCGTCTTCATCGGCGGCGCGATTGCGCCCGGACCCCAGGCCGGGCCGGAATGGCTTGCGCACGGCGCCCCCCGCCTGCCGCGAATCGAGCTGGCGCCCCCGGCGGCGGTCATTGGGCGGCACACCGAGGCTTCCCTGGAGAGCGGGGTCTTTCATTCGGTGATCGACGCGCTGGACGGAATGGTGGCGCGAATCCGCAAGGCCTGGGACGCGGACGATCCGTTGGTGGTCGCAACCGGGGGGTACTCGGCGCTGCTGGCCCCGCACGCGCCGTCGGTCCACCGCATCGAGCCGCACCTGACGCTGCTGGGAGCCGGAATCGCGGGTGCGCACCTCGATCGCTCCGGCCCCTCCCGCTGACCCGCGGTCCTCTCCGCGAGCGGTTTCGTGTGTGCGCCGGCCGGGCCGTCGCCGATGCGGAGCGCGCCGGGCCCAGCACGATTCCCGCATCTCCCCATTCTCGCAACTACGTCCAGCCGCGTCCCCGGAGCGCCGGTTGGCGCGGGCGACGACTCCAGGAGGTTGACACCGTCGGCGAACCTTGCGAGACTTCCTGCCGCATTCTGTTAGCACTCGCACGAGGTGAGTGCTAACAACGGCCGCCGGGGGAATTCGGGGCAGTCTCCAGGCGGCGAACCCGGAAACGAATCTGCCCCAGGGAGAGGCGCGCATGTCTGCCGCAAAGAAGATCCAGCCACTGGCGGATCGCGTGGTGGTGATGGCTCTGGAGGAGACGGAGCAGATGCGGGGAGGGCTGTATATCCCCGACACCGCCAAGGAGAAGCCCCAGGAGGGCGAGATCGTGGCTGTGGGCCCCGGGAAGATGAACGACGACGGCGACCGGATTCCGATGGAGGTCGAGGTCGGCGATCGCGTTCTCTACGGGAAGTACAGCGGAACCGAGGTGAAGGTCGTTGGAGACGACTATCTGATTCTCCGCGAGTCCGACATCCTCGCCATCGTCAACTAGCACACCGCCGGAAGGCGCCCGCGGAGGGCGCGGACCGCACACCAAGGAGAACGAAGCAATGGCAGCGAAGGAACTGGATTTCGACATCGAGGCGCGCGCGCGGCTCAAGGCGGGCGTCGACAAGCTGACCCGCGCGGTCATGGTCACCCTGGGGCCGAAGGGCCGCAATGTGGTGATCGATCGCAAGTTCGGCTCGCCGACGGTCACCAAGGACGGCGTCTCGGTCGCGAAGGAGATCGAGCTGGAGGATCCGGTCGAGAACATGGGAGCGCAGATGGTGAAGGAGGTCGCCACCAAGACCTCCGACGTCGCCGGCGACGGCACCACCACCGCCACCGTGCTCGCCCACGCGATCTTCGGCGAGGGTCTCAAGAACGTCACGGCCGGAACCAACCCGATGGGGATTCGCCGGGGGATCGACCGGGCGGTGGACGCGGTGGTCGGCGCGTTGCGCGACGCCTCGACCGAGACCAAGGGCAAGCGCGAGATCGCCCAGGTCGGCGCCATCTCGGCCAACAACAACATGGAGATCGGCGAGCTCATCGCGCTGGCGATGGAGAAGGTCGGCAAGGACGGGGTCATCACCGTCGAGGAGGCGCGCGGCCTCGCGACCGAGCTGGACACGGTCGAGGGCATGCAGTTCGACCGCGGCTACCTCTCCCCCTACTTCGTCTCCGATCCGGAGCGGATGGAGGCCGTCCTCGACGAGCCGATGATCCTCATCCACGACAAGAAGGTCTCTTCGATGAAGGATCTTCTGCCGGTGCTGGAGAAGGTGGCCCAGATGGGCAAACCGCTCCTGATCATCGCCGAGGATGTGGAGGGCGAGGCGTTGGCGACGCTGGTCGTCAACAAGCTGCGCGGCACGCTCAAGGTCGCCGCCGTGAAGGCGCCCGGCTTCGGCGACCGCCGCAAGGCGATGCTCCAGGACATCGCGGTGCTGACCGGCGGCCAGGTGATCTCGGAAGAGGTCGGCTTCAAGCTGGAGAACGCCGTGCTCAGCGACCTGGGGAGCGCGAAGCGGGTGGTGATCGACAAGGACAACACGACGATCATCGACGGGTCCGGCGAGGAGGGCAAGATCCAGGGCCGGATCGAGGAGATCAAGGTCGCGATCGACAAGTCCACCTCCGACTACGACCGCGAGAAGCTCCAGGAGCGGCTGGCCAAGCTGGCCGGGGGCGTGGCGGTGATCAATGTGGGCGCCGCGACCGAGACCGAGATGAAGGAGAAGAAGGCTCTCGTGGAGGACGCCCTGCACGCGACCCGGGCGGCGGTGGAGGAGGGCATCGTGCCGGGCGGCGGCGTGGCGCTCCTGCGGGCCCAGTCCGCGCTGGCCGATCTCGCCTTCGACCGCGAGGACGAGCAGGTCGGCGCGAGCATCCTGAGCCGCGCGCTCGAGTCGCCGATCCGCCAAATCGCCGGCAACGCGGGGGCCGAGCCCTCGATCGTGGTGGCGAAGGTTCTCGAGGGCGAGGGCGGCTTCGGCTACAACGCGCAGACCGACATCTACGAGAATCTGGTGAAGGCCGGCGTGATCGACCCGACCAAGGTCGTGCGCAGCGCGCTCCAGAACGCGGCCTCGATCGCCAGCCTCCTGCTGACCACCGAGGCCGTGGTGGTCGAGCGTCCCGAGGAGGAGCAGCCGGCCGGGCCTCCGGGTGGCGGGGGCGACATGGGCGGGATGTACTAGCCCGCATTTCCCTGGCCGATCCCTGAGCAGCGGGGGCTGCACAGCCCCGGTCGGCCTTCGACCCGGAACCCCCTCTCCCGGGGTAGCCGAAACGGGAGCGTCGGCGGCGCCTTCCCCGCGCGCGGGGAAGGCGCCGCTTGCCATTGCATCCGGCGACGGCCACAATCCCGAGTCCGCGTCCCGCGATTCCTCCTGCCGACTGACGAAATGTCCAATCCCAGCTCCGAACCCATCGCAATCGTGGGTATGGCGTGCCGGTTCCCCGGTGCCAACGACATCGAGGCCTTCTGGCGGCTGCTTGAATCCGGCGGCAACGCCGTCACGGAAGGGGTGCCGGGTTCCGGGGTTGGCCGGTGGGGACAACTGTTCGGGGATCGCGCCGTCCAGAGCGAAGCCTGCCGCTTTGGGGCATTCGTCGAAGACATCGACCGCTTCGACGACTCCTTCTTCCGAATTTCGCCGGTCGAGGCCCAACTGCTGGACCCGCAGCAGCGCATGATGCTGGAGGTGAGTTGGCAGGCTCTCGAAGACGCCGGGATCGATCCGGACCGGTTGCGGGGCAGCCGCACCGGCGTCTATACCGGGATCAGCAACGACGAGTACCGGATGCTGGTCGTGGATTCCGCCAAGCCCACCGAGGCCGCCGCCTGCCTCTACGCCCTCAGCGGAACCAATCTGAACGGCACGGCCGGGCGGGTCTCCTTCGTGCTCGGGCTGACGGGGCCGGCGAAGGCGGTGGACGCGGCCTGTGCGTCGGCGATGGTGGCGGTTCACGACGCGGTGGCCGACCTGCGGCAGGGCAAGGCCAACGTGGCCATCGCCGGCGGCGTGCAGGCCATCCTCAACGGCCGCATCTACGAACTGCGCGCCGATGCGATGATGCTGTCCCCTGACGGTCAGTGCAAGACCTTCGATGCGTCCGCGAACGGGTACGTGCGGGGCGAGGGGTGCGGGGTGGTGATCCTGAAGCGCCTGAGCGATGCGGAGGCCGACGGCGACCGGATCTGGGCGGTGATCCGCGGCGCGGTGATGAATCACGGGGGAACCGGGGTCGGGCTGACGGTCCCCAATACGCCGGCGCTTGAACAGGTGATGGCGGACACGCTTGCAGAGGCCGGTGTGGAGCCGACCGAGGTGGACTACCTGGAGGCGCACGGCACCGGAACGGCGGTCGGCGATCCGATCGAGCTCAACGCCGTGGCGAACGTGTACGGACGGGGGCGCGCGGCCGACCGTCCCATTCTGATCGGGTCGGCGAAGACCAACGTCGGTCACCTGGAGTCCGCCGCCGGGATTGCCGGATTGATCAAGGCGGCCCTCGTGGTGAAGCGCGGCGTGATTCCCAGGCACCTGCACTTCCATGACCCCAACCCGGAGTTCGACTGGAACCGGGCGCCATTGCAGGTGACCTCGACCATGATGGAATGGCCGAACCACTCCGCGCGGCCGCGGCTGGCCGGAGTCAACTGCTTCGGGATATCCGGGACGAACGCCCACCTCCTGGTCGAGGAGCACCGGCCGGCGGAAGGGGCGGCGCGCTCGAAGGCTCTGGCGGAGCCGGCAGGATCAACTGTGCGTCGGCCGAGTCGCCTCCTCCCTCTGTCGGGGAAGAGCGGGGCCGCTTTGCAGGAACTGGCGGGGCGCTACCTGTCATGGCTCGACGAACGGGCCGGGGAACTGTCGTCGCAGGACTTGGCCTCCGATCCGCCGCTATCCGACATGGCGTGGACCGCGGGCGTGGGGCGAAGCCATTTCGACCGCCGGGCGGGCATCGTCTTCCACGATGTCGCATCGCTGCGGGAGGAGTTGGAGGCGGTGGCCGGGCGGGCAGGCGAGGACGGCGACCGGGCCCTGGCGACCAAGGTGGCTTTCGCGTACACCGGGCAGGGCAGCCAGTGGTCGGGCATGGGGCGGACGCTCTACGAGAACGAACCCGTGGCTCGAGCGGTCATGGACCGTTGCGAGACCGTCTTCCGCGAGGAGAGAGGATCTTCCCTGCTGGACCTGATGTTCGGCCGGGCCGGGAAGGAATCGGGGGATCTGGGCGATACGGCCTGGGAGCAGCCGGCTCTCTACACTCTGGAGTGCGCGCTCACGGCGCTCTGGTCGAGCGTGGGAATCCGGCCCGCGGTGGTGTTGGGACACAGCGTCGGGGAGATCGCCGCGGCCCAGGCGGCAGGCGTGTTCAGCCTGGAAGACGGGATGCGATTCGCTTGCGCTCGGGGAGCGTTGATGGCGGGCATGAAAACGGGCGCCATGGCCGCGGTCTTCGCGCCGCCCGAGCGGGTTCAGGCGGCGGTGGAAGCCTGCAACGCGACGTCGAACGATGCTGGCGTGAACATTTCCGCCGACAACGGGGCGCACCAGGTGATCAGCGGTCCGTCGGCAGGGGTCGATGCCGTCGCAAGGCAACTGGAATCGGAGGGATTCCGCGCAAGGCGTCTCAATACGACCAAGGCGTTCCACAGTGCCCTGGTCGAGCCGATCCTCGACGCGCTGGAAGCGAGCCTCGACGAAATGGAGATCGCGGAGCCCTCGCTGACCGTGGTGAGCAACCTGACCGGTCGCGCCGTCGAGCCGGGCCAGACGCTGGACGGCGCGTATTGGAGGCGACACGCCCGGCAGGCGGTGGCCTTCGCTTCCGGCGTCAGGACGATGGCGGAGCTCGGGGTGGACCTGGTGGTCGAGATTGGTCCGCGCCCGGTGCTGGCCCCCATGGCGTTGTCCGCCTGGCCCGAGTCCTCCGGCGCACGCGCACCGCAGGTGCTGTCGAGCCTGCAACCGCCACCGAGTGATGCGGCGGCGGCGACCCCTGGTTCAGGTGATCCGGTCGAGGCCGTCGCAAAGGCGTATGAGGCGGGCCTGTCGGTTCGCTTCGAGGGAATGTTCGCGGGCGAACCACGCCATCGGATCTCGCTCCCGAGCTATCCATTCCAGCGGACGCGCCATTGGCTGGAAGCGCCGAAGCGGCGCCGCGGGGGCGCGGGACACCCTCTGCTGGGAGACCGACGCGAGTCCGCGCGCGGAGAGATCGCCTTCGAGACCATGCTGTTCCCGTCGGATCCGCAGTGGCTCGACGACCACCGCGTGTTCGACCGGGTCATCGCTCCTGGCGCCCTGTACGGGGCGATGGCGGCGTCCGCAACTCTCGTCGAGCGCAGCGGAACGGCGCTCGTGGAGGACTTCCAGCTCCATAACGCACTGGTCTTCCCGGCCGAGGACTCCGGGGATGGCAACGGCGAAGCGGGTCGCGAGGTCCAACTCGTTCTCGACCAATCCGATGAACCGTCGCGCACCGTCCAGATCTACAGCAGGGGGAGCGAAGGCGACTGGACGCAACATGTGGAGGGCCTGGTGTCGTCGGGCGGTCCGGTGCCGGAAGCCGGTGAACGACTGGATCTGGACGGGCTCAAGGCCGGTCTTTCGCCGGTGGATCTGGACGGCTACTACCGCGCCAGGGCGCGCACCGGGGTCGATCTCGGCCCGTCCTTCCGGACGCTCTCGAGGGCCTGGTCCCGACCGGGCGAGGCTCTCGGCGAAGTCTCGTTGCCGGAGGGGTTCGACCGTGGCGGTCTGGAGATCCACCCCCTCGTGCTTGACGGCTGCTTTCAGACGGTAGGCACGGCACGCGACCTCTCGGGCCCGCACGGCTCGGTGACCTATCTGCCCTTCGGCTGGGAGCGGTTCTGGCTGACGGGCGGACGCCTCCCGAACCAGGTGTTCTGCCATGTGCGACTGAGCGAGGGCTCGCGGGACGCGGACGCGGATCAGGACGCGGCGCCGGAAGTCCTGACCGCGGAGCTGCGCATCTACAACCCCGGCGGCATCCTGCTCGGCGGCCTGAACGGCTACACGATCAAGCGGGCGACCCGAGCGGCGCTGCTTTCTGCGGCCGACGACGTGAAGGACCTGCTGTACGAGGTTCAGTGGCGCGAACTGGCCCTGCCCGAGGGCATGCCATCTGCGGACTTCTTCCCGACTCCCGCGACGGTGAAAGACCGCGCGCAGTTGTTTTCCGGATACCTGACGGACGCGGGAGTCGATCCCGACGACCGGGACGCGCTGCTGGCGGATCTGGAACAGTGGTCGTGGTCCTATGCGCTGGCCACCCTGGACCGGCTGGGGTGGCATCGTCGGCCGGGCGCCTCGGTCGATTCGGAGGAACTGCGCGACCGTCTCGAAGTCGATCCGGAGCACCGGCGGCTGTTCCGCCGGATACTCGAAATGGTGGCCAGGGCGGGGGTGCTGCGGGAGGAGGAGGATGGTCGCTTCGCGGTCCTGTCGGGATCGGAGGATCCATGGCCGGACGCGCTGCCGCACCACCCCGAGGGGCATGCCGCCGTGATGGCCGGCCGATATCCCAACGGGCTGATCGAGGTCGGGCTGTTCCGTCGCTCCGGCGCCGCGTTGCCCGAGGTGCTGCGCGGTCGCGAGGATCCGCTGACGCTGCTGTTCTCCAGCGGGGAGCCCACCGCGGCCGACCTCTACCTGAAGGCGCCAGTGGCGCGCGCGGCGAACGAGATGCTGGCCGAGGCCGTGCGAGCGCTCGTGGCTGCGCTGCCCAGCGACCGTCGCCTGAGGCTGATCGAGGTCGGGGCGGGCACGGGATCGGCGACCGCCTCCGTCCTGCCCGAACTGCCGGAAGGCCGGTTCGACTACGTCTATACCGATATCTCGGCGGGCTTCTTTGCCGAAGCCGAAGCACGTTTCGGGGACGGAGGCGGATGCATCGAATACCGTCCGCTCGACATCGAGAAGGACCCCGTCGCACAGGGATTCCCGGCTCATGGCTACGACGTGATCATCGCGTCCAACGTGCTGCACGCCACCCGGTATCTCGACGAGACGCTGGGCCATTGCCGGAGACTTCTCGCTCCGCACGGACAGTTGGTCGCGCTCGAAAACCTCAGCGGCCTTGGCTGGATGGATCTGACCTTTGGCCAGCTTGACGGCTGGTGGCGGTTTGCCGACGACTACCGCCCGCATCACGCCCTGGCGTCGCCCGCAGTCTGGCGGCAGGCGCTGGGCGACGCCGGGTTCGAGGCGGTGGAAGTCCTGGGCGTGGACGAGTCGGACGCGACCCGAATCCCCGACAAGGGCGTCATCGTTGCACAGGGCCCTGCGCGGGTGCGGGAGCCGGAGGGCGTGTGGGTTCTGGCCGCGGACCGCGGCGGCATGGCGGCAGGCGTGGCGGCGGACCTGGCGGCGAGAAACCAGATGGTTCTCCTGGCGAGCGACGAAGGACCGGAAGACGCGATGCCGGAAGCGGGCCGCGCCGGTGTGTTCCGGGTGGTCGTGGAGATGGCGCGTCGCGAATCGTGGCGGTCGGTTGTGGAGAACCTCCCGGGAGACGCGCCCCTCGGCGGCGTGGCGCACCTCCTGTCGCTGGACGGTCGAGGGGCGGCGGCGACGACCGACGAGATCGCGGAGGATGTGGAGCGTGCGTGCGCGAGTGCGCTGGCCATGGTGCAGGGCGTGGCCGACGCCGACGCGACACCGGACAGGGGCGTCTGGTTCGTCACCCGCGGCGGGCAGATCCTGGAGCGCGAGCTTGGCGGGCAGTTGGGCGGGGCGGCGCTGTGGGGCTTTGGCAAGGCCGTGGCCCGCGAAGCGGCGCATCTGCAGCCCAGGATGATCGACCTGGATCCCGGCCTGGCCGCACCCGCACCCGACCTCGTCAACGAGCTGATGTATCCCGACAGCGAGAATCACATCGCCTTCCGCTCGGGACATCGCCACGTGGCGCGGCTGGTGCGGGCACACGACGGGGCGGAGCGACTGGTCCTGCCGGAGGATCGG
The DNA here is from genome assembly GCA_022822325.1 of Gemmatimonadota bacterium. Lineage (GTDB taxonomy): Bacteria > Gemmatimonadota > Gemmatimonadetes > Longimicrobiales > Gaopeijiaceae > Bin94. The sequence continues at coordinate 20,051 of JAJEBW010000032.1, forward strand.
GAGTGGGTGCTGGCTCCGGACCCGTCCGGCGTGTTCGACCGGCCGTACGTCCAGCCGCTGCCGGCGCGGCCCCTGGAGTCGAGAGAGGTGCGCGTCGCGGTCGATGCCGCGGGGCTCAACTTCTGGGACGTCTTCCGCTCGCTCGGCTTCATCGAAGAGGGGCTGCTGGGGAGGGAGATGTGCGGCCGCATCCTCGACATCGGGCCCGCCGTGACCCGCGTCTCGGTCGGCGACCCGGTGGTGGGTTTGGGGTTCGGCGCCTTCGGACCGCAGATGATCACGCATGAGGAGCTCGTGGCGCCCGCGCCGGCGGACGTCTCGGTGACCGGACTGGCCACAGTGCCGAGCGCGTTCGTGTCCGCCGCTCTTTCCTTCGAGCTGTCCGGGCTCGAGGCGGGCGAGCGCGTGCTGATCCACGCCGGCGCGGGCGGGGTGGGACTCGCGGCGATCCAGCTCGTCCAGGCCGCCGGAGCGGAGGTCTTCGCCACCGCGAGCGCGCCCAAGCAGGCGTACCTGCGGTCGCTGGGCGTGAAGCATGTCTTCGACAGCCGCACCACGGCATTCGCCGCCGGGATCATGGAAGCGAGCGATGGCACCGGTGTGGACGTGGTGCTGAACAGCCTGACGGGAGAGGGCTTCATCGACGCCAGCCTGTCCTGCCTGCGGCAAGGCGGCCGATTCGTGGAAATGGCCAGACGCGACATCCTCAGCGAGGACGAAATGGCCGCGGTCCGGCCCGACGTCGGTTATGACATCCTCGAGCTGGACGTGCTGAAGAAGACCGACCCGGAATGGGTGGGCAGGGTCTTGCGCGGGGTGATGGAGCGTCTGGAGGCAGGCGAACTGCAGCCGATCGTGCACAGCAGGTGGCCGCTGGCCGAGGCGGGCGCCGCGCTGAGCTTCATGCGGGCGGCCCGGCACCTGGGGAAGATCGTGGTGACCGCGCCGCCGCTCGAGAATGGGAGGCTGCGGCCGGACCGAACCTACCTGGTGACCGGTGGCCTGGGTGGAATCGGGTGCGCCGTGGCGGGCCAGCTGGCGGACCGGGGTGCGGGCGCCATCGTACTCAACGGCCGGCGGGCCCCCGATGCCGAGGCCGAGGAGACGATCCGCAAGCTGCGGGAACGCGGGGTGGATGTGCGCGTCGAGCTCGCGGACGTGACCGACACCGATGCGGTGGACGGGATACTGTCGCGAATTGACCGGGAACTCCCGCCGCTCGGGGGCGTGATTCACAGTGTTGGCGTGCTGTCGGACGGCGCGCTTACCAACCAGAACTGGAGCAGGTTCGAAACGGTGCTCTGGCCCAAGATACTGGGGGCCTGGCACCTGCATCGCGCCACGCTGGACCGCGACCTGGACATGTTCGTGCTCTTCTCCAGCCGAGTTGGCGTCATGGGCAACCCGGGCCAGGCCAACCACGCCGCAGCCAACGCGTTTCTCGACCAGCTCGCCGCGCACCGCCGCGCGCTCGGGCTGCCGGGACAGGCCATCGCCTGGGGAGCGTGGTCGGAGATCGGCGAAGCGGCGGAACAGCGGGAGCGCATCGACCGCCAGCGGTCGGCGCTCGGCGGCCGCTGGTTCACCCCGGAGCAGGGCTTGAAGGCCTTCGACCGGTTGGTGCGCGAAGACGTCGCTCATTCGGTCGTGATGTCGATGGACTGGTCGGTCTTCGAAGAGGCCGTGGAGGAACGCCCGCCGCTGGTGGAGGATCTGCTCTCCTCGGCCAGCGAAGTGGAAGCCGACGGCGGAGGCGCGCCCAGGGATCTGCTGTCCCGGGTCCGGGAAGCGCCGCCATCCGAGCACGAGAGTCTCCTGGCGTCGTTCCTGCAGGGCGAGGTTCAGGCCGTCCTGCGCCTTCCCGCCGCGCCCGCGCCCACGGTGGGGTTCTTCGATCTGGGAATGGACTCGCTGATGGCGGTGGAGTTGCGCAACAGACTCAATCGGGCGCTCTCGGGAGTCTACACGGCGCCCAACACGCTCGTCTTCGACTATCCGGACATCGCCGCGCTGGCCGCCCACCTGGCCGGAGAGCTCGTCCAGGACGGCGAAGCGCCCGCTCCCGAGCCTCGGCCCGGGCCGGCGCCCCGGTCGGCGGCGCGGCCCACGACGCAACCGGCCCTACAGCCCGAAGACGACGCGATCGCCATCGTGGGCATGGCCTGCCGCTTCCCCGGAGCTCCGGATCTTGCCGCCTACTGGCGCCTGCTCGAAGATGCGAGGGATCTCGTGACCGACGGACGCCGGGATCCCGGTCCCTGGCGCGGGGTCGTCGGCAACCCGGGCGAAGGCGACGCCTATTCGCGGCGCGGAGCGTTTCTGGAGGACATCGACAAGTTCGACGCCAGGTTCTTCGGAATCCGGCCGATCGAAGCGCGAATGATGGATCCCCGCCAGCGGCTGTTGCTCGAAACCACCTGGCACGCTCTGGAGGACGCCGGGGTGGACCCCGAGCGGCTCAAGGGCAGCGGCACCGGCGTGTATGTCGGAACGGGCAACGGCGACTATCGGGACATCGCGGCGGCGGGCGGCGAGACCCTCGGGTACCTCGGCACGACCATGAGCGTCACCGCCGGGCGGATCTCCTTCGCGCTGGGCCTGACCGGTCCTGCGGTGCCTCTGGACCTGGCGTGCGCGTCGTCGCTGGCCGCGGTTCACCAGGCCGCCGCCGCACTGCGGCTGGGGGAAGTCGACATGGCGCTGGTCGGAGGCATCAACGCGATCCTGTCGGCGGACGTTGCCACCTTCATGCGCGATGTGGGCATGCTGTCCGGCAGGGGGCGCTGCAGCACCTTCGACGCGGCCGCGGATGGATTCGTGCGCGGCGAGGGGTGCGGAGTGGTGGTGCTGAAGCGCCTGGGCGAGGCGCGGGAGGATGGGGATCGAATCTGGGGCGTGGTCCGTGGATCCGCGGTCAACCAGAACGGCGCCAGCGCGGGACTGACCGTGCCAAACGGCCCGGCGCAGGAGCGCGTGATCGAGGAGGCGCTGTCGCGGGCGGGAGTTCCGCCGGCGGAGGTGGACTACCTCGAGGCTCATGGCGCAGGATCCGATCTCGGAGACCCGATCGAGGTCCAGGCGGCGGCGGCCGTATACGGACGCGAGCGGGACCCGGCCCGTCCGCTCCTGATCGGTTCCGTGAAGACCAATATCGGACACCTCGAGTGCGCCGCGGGCCTGGCCAGCCTGATCAAGGTCGTCCTCGCCATGAACAGGGGCCGCATTCCCAGGCAGTTGCATTTCCACAATCCCAGCCCGCACCTGGATTGGGACCGGCTCCCCGTGCGGGTGACCGCCGAAGTCGAGGAATGGCCGACCCACCCCGATCGGCCTCCGCGGGCGGGCGTCAGTTCCTTCGGGATTTCGGGGACGAACTCGCATGTGGTGGTGGAGGGGTCAGGCGCAAGGGCAGACGGCTTCCGGGACGCCGGCAACGGGGCCTGGCCGGCCGGCGCCGCACGAACCGTCGAGATCTCGTTGCCTGGACGGATGGGCGCACCGCCGCCGCTGAACGGCGAGTTCGCGCTTCGCGAGAGGCGTCTGCTGCCTCTCTCGGGCAAGTCGCCCCGGGCGCTGCGGGAGCTTGGCGCCCGGTACCTGGGCTGGCTGGACGAGGGTCGCGCGGACCGGTGCGCGAACGGCGCCGCTTCGGCCTCGCTCCTGGCCGACATGGCCTGGACGGCCGGAATTGGCCGGAGTCACTTCGCCCACAGAGCCGGGGTCGTCTTCCATGACTCCGAATCGCTCCGCGATGGGCTGCGCGCCGTCGCCGCCGGGAGCGATGCGCCGGATCCACCGATCCTGCATCCGCCGGCCACCGCCGGGCCCAGGATCGCCTTCGTCTACCTGGGCGAAGGCAGCGAGCGCGACGGCATGGGGCGCGAGCTCTACGATCGCGAGCCGGTCGTGCGAGCCATTCTGGACCGATGCGACTCCGTGTTGCGAGAGGAACGGGGCGGGGAATCGCTGCTGGAAGCCATCTTCGGCCAGAGAGGGTTGGAAGGAACCCCCCGCGCTCCCGAGTGGTCGCAACCGGCGATCTATGCGCTGGAATGCGCCCATGCGGCACTCTGGGCCAGCGTCGGGATTCGCCCGACGGTGGTGGCTGGAACGGGAGTCGGCGAGCTGGCCGCGGCGTGGGCTGCGGAAGTCCTCGCCCTGGAGGATGGACTCCGCCTGGCCGCCGCTCGCGGAACGGCCCTGGCGAATCCCAGGGTGCGCGTGGCGGCCGCCGCACCGTCGGCGGGGTCGCGGCAGGATCCGCTGGCCGATATCGAGGCGGCCGCGAAGCGCGTGGAGTTTTCGCCGCCTTCGCTGTCGTTCGTCAGTCAGGCGACCGGCGAACCCTGGGATCCGGGAGCCGCGCCGAATGCCGGCTACTGGCTTGAACAGGCCCGCGCAAACCGGCCCGTCAGCCGCTGTGCGGACAAGCTGGCCGCGATGGAGGTGGAATTGGTCGTGGAGATCGGCCCCCGCTCAGCCGGAAGCCCGGTCGCGCTGGATGCCTGGCCCGGATCGCCCGAGAACGGGACGCCTGCCGGGTCCGGGTCCTCCGCATTCGCCGATTCCGTGGCCACAGCGTACGAGGCGGGACTGGAGATTTCCTTCGCCGGACTGTTCGCCGGAGAGACTCGCCGCCGCATCTCGGCGCCGGCCTACCCCTTCCAGCGCAAGCGTCACTGGATCGACCCCTGAGCGCGGGACTCGGAAGGCGGGCGCCCGGAGTCCTCGCGGTCCGGCGGGAGCTGGATCAACCGGTTCGTCTCCAGGAAGCTGCGCATGATCTCCACGCACTTCTCCGGCTTCTCGATCTGCAGGAAGTGCGTCGTCCCGGGGATGAAGTCGTAATCGACGGCCTGGATATGATCGAGGCTGAATGTGGGCAGGTACGCGTAGGGAAGGGTCGGATCCGATCCGATCACCTTGGTCGGACAGGGGAGTTGTCCAAAGTCGACGAGGAAGGCGTAGGTTCGGATGTACGCGATGATCTGCGCCTCGTACTCCCGGGGGCATCGAAGCTCGTAGCCCTCGGTTCCGGTGGACTCGGTCAGAATGGTTCTGGCCATGAGTTCCGACGCGCCCGGGACCGCCCGGAGCAACAGGGGAAGGTAGCTCAGGAGGTTGGTGAAGTCGCTTCGCTTCCGGAATCGATCGGTGCGTCGACGCACCATCCCCGCCGAACGCTCGGCCAGCGCGTCGTAGTCCGGGTCGCCCGGACCGGGCCGGTACAGAGGCGGATCAAAGAGAATCCAGGCGGACAGACTTCCGCTCCGGCCCGCCGACAGGTGAGGGGACAGCAGGGCGGTCAGAGCCGACAGGGAATGGAACACCCCAATGGTCGGACGATCCCCGTAGCGTTCCGCCACGCCGTCGATGACCTGATCCTGATCCCGAACGAGATTGGGCACATTGTGCTCGTCGCGGGCGCCAATCCGGTTCCAGCCGTGGTTTCTCAGATCGTAGACGAACAGATCGAAGTCATCCGCCAGCAGCGACCAGAAGGGATAGTAGAAATCGATCGCAAGCCCGTTGCCATGACACAAAAGGAGACGCGGCCCGGCGGGATTCCCATGCCTGCGCACGATCGTGACGCTGCCGTCGTCGTGCCGAACATGACACACGGAACGCGGCTCGGGCAGCGTCCATCCCGGCTGCGGTTTCACGTCGCCGCGCAACCCGGTCGCATGCAACCCGCCCGGGGCGCCCGACATCCGCTGGTCGGCGATGGGTGAGCGGTCAGCTCGTCTTTGCGTCGAGGTAGGCCACGAGCTTCCCGAAGGTCTCCATCTTGCCGCAGTCCTCCGGCGGAATGGAAACACCGAACTCGCGCTCCACGATCCGCATGAAGGCGACGGCGTCGAGCGAGGAAATGCCCGAATCGGAGAAGCCCCGACCGAGATCCGCCTCGCGTCCGAGGTCCAGGTGTTCGTTGATCAGGGCGCGCAGTTGGGTTTCGGTGGCGGACATGGGTCGCAGTTTCTCCGGTCTGTGGAGTGAGAATGGTAGGAAGGACAGCAACCACGGTAACCGCATCGGCCCGCACTGTCAAATCCCGCTGTCAAATCCCGCTCCCTCCGCGCGGCCGGCGGTCCGGCGCGGACGCATCGCGGCTCGAGGGCCGCGACGGGTTGTCCGCGGGCTGCCCGGCCATGGCCCGGCGTTGCGGCCGCCTCGCCGGTGGTCCTATCGTCGCGGGTGCACTCGCACCTCGGCGCGCCAGCCCCGGGAAGACCGTGAAGCCCCAGAAGCGAGCGGAGCCACCATGACGAATCATCCCTCCGCGGCGCCCGGCGGCGGTCCGTCCATCCGCTATCAGCCCGACGAGACGCCGCCGCCCCGCCTCTCGGTGGGCGTCGGGTTGCAACTGGCGGCGCTCAACATCGCCGCCGTGATGCTGATTCCGATGGTCGTGATGCGGGCCGCGGGCGTGTCCGACGCCCATCTCTCCTGGGCCGTGCTCGCCTCCGTGGTCGTTTGCGGCGCGACCACCGTGCTCCAGGCCTTTCGCGCGGGTCGCCTGGGCGCCGGACATGTGATGGTCATGGGCACCTCCGGGGCCTTCATTCCGGCCGCGATCGCGGCGCTCGCCAGCGGAGGCGCGTCGTTGCTGGCCACCCTCGTGGTCGTCTCGGCGGCTGTTCCCCTGGCGCTTTCCTGGCGCCTGGCCCTCTTCCAGCGGATCCTCACCCCCGCCGTATCGGGAACGGTCATCATGCTGATCCCGGTCACGGTGATGCCATTCGTCTCCAGTCTCCTGGCCGCCGGCGACGGTCTCGCCGCGGGGGGCGCGCCGCTCAGCTTCCTGGTTACCCTGGTCTGCATCGCCGGCCTCACCCTGAAGGCGACCGGGTCGCTGCGCACCTGGGCCCCCGTGATCGGCGTGGTCATCGGTTCGGTGGTTGGCGGCTTCCACGGACTCTACGACGTCGACCGGGTCGCTTCGGCTCCCTGGATCGATCTGCCGCAGGTCCGCGCTCCCGGCCTGGGCTTCGATTTCGGCCCGGCCTTCTGGACGCTTCTTCCGTCCTTCCTGCTGGTGGCGGTGATCGCCGCGGTTCGCACCATGAGCAGCGCCATTGCGGTTCAGCGAGTGTCGTGGCGCCGCAGGGACCGAGCCATCGACTTCCGCGCGGTGCAGGGCGCGGTGGCCGTGGATGGCGTGGGCAACCTCCTCGCCGGGGTGGCCGGGACCGTTCCGGGCAGCGCGACCACCACCAGCGTCCCGCTGACCCAACTCACCGGAGTGGCCGCCCGCGCGGTCGGGATCGTCGCCGGATCCACATTCGTCCTGCTGGCCTTTCTGCCGAAGGCGTTCGCGGTCATTCTCGCCATGCCCGACCCGGTCTTCGCGGGCTATCTGACCGTTCTCCTGGCGATGCTCTTCGCGATCGGCATGAAGATGGTCCTGCAGGACGGGCCCGGTCATCGGGAAGGGATGGTCGTCGGCATTGCCTTCCTGGCCGGCGTGAGCTGCCAATTCGGGCTGATCTTCCCGGAACACCTTTCGCAATTCGCGGGCGGACTCCTGGAGAATGGAATGAACGCGGGCGGTCTGGTCGCGATCGTCATGACCTTGTTTTTGCGCTTCGCGGGCCCGCGTCCACGCCGGTTGGAGGCGCCCTTCGATCCGTCGGAGCCGACGAAGATCAGAGGTTTTCTGGACGACTTTTCGTCGCGGAGCGGCTGGGGCGGGGAGATGGCCGACCGGCTGGCGGCCGCAACGGAGGAAGCGATGCTGACGCTCGGCGAAGACGCCGCGGCCCGTCGGCGAAGGCTGTCGCTCACGGCGCGCAGGGAAGGGGACGGCGCGGTCCTGGAGCTGTTCGTCGCACCCGGAGGCGCAAACCTTCAGGACCGGGAGGCTCTGCTCGGGGATCCGGAAGACCAGGCGGTGGACGATCGGCCGCCCGCCGCGCACGAAGTCTCGCTGCGACTCCTGCGCCACCTCGCCTCTTCGATCAGGCACCGGCAATATCACGACCGGGACATCCTGACCGTGCGCGTGGAGGCGCCGGGCGGGGGAAGGCGGCAGGCGACCTGACGACGACCCGCAAATCGCGGCCGCGCGGGCCAGCGACCGTCGGTCGCAACCGGACACGACTCTGTCCGGGGTCCGGCCAAGGGCCCCGGCGACGCGATCCCGCCGGCGTCCCGAAAGGCGCGCCAGCGTCCCCCGCAGGCCGCACGAACCGCGCGCCATCGTTTAGATTCCAGACCGTGCCCGATCCAGCGGATCCTTCCCCCGTGCCCAACAACCCAGGACCGTACGCATGAACGCTCCCGCCCGGCGCCGTCTCCCCCTCCCGCCCCTCGTTCTTCCCCTCCTCGCCGCGACCGCCATCCCCGTCCCCCCGCCCCCCCTCCCCGCCCAACAGATCGGCCCCGCCAACGGTTCCCTGATCGTCGCGGGCGGCGCGCTCTCCGATCCGGCCGTCTTCGCGCGTTTCGTGGAGCTGGCCGGCGGACCCGCGGCCCCGATCGTCATCATCCCCACGGCGGGCGGCGGCGAGGACTACGACCAGTTCTTCTCCGGCCGTTGTCCCTTCGAGCGGGCGGGCGCCACCAACATCACCATTCTGCACACCTACGACCCCGAGGTCGCCGACACCGAGGCCTTCGCGGCTCCCCTGGCCGATGCGCGCGGCGTCTGGTTCACCGGAGGACGGCAGTGGCGGCTGGCCGACGCCTACCTGAACACCCGCGTCCACGACATGCTCCGGGCGGTGCTCGAACGGGGCGGCGTGATCGGCGGTTCCTCGGCGGGGGCCTCGATTCAGGGATCGTACCTGGTCCGCGGCGACACCCGCACCAACACCATCATGATGGGCGACCACGAGGTCGGGCTCGGATTCCTGAAGGGTGTCGGGATCGACCAGCACCTGCTGCGCCGCAACCGCCACTTCGACCTCATCGAGGTGATTCGGGCCAAGCCGGAGCTCCTGGGAATCGGGATCGACGAAAACACCGCGATCCTGGTGCGGGGCGACCGCTTCGAGGTGATCGGCCAGTCCTACGCGGTCATCTACGACGCCAACGCGACCCTGGACGGAGGCGGCCTCTTCTACTTCCTGGCCCCGGGCGACCAGTACGACATGGCCGCGCGCGAGGCCTTCCGTCCTTCGCGGGGACAGAACCGGCTCGACCGCGTGACGGGGACGCCCTGGCCGCCGCCGGATGCGTGGTGAGGGGGCAAGGCTCGGTAGTGCGGCCGCAAAGAGCGACCGGTAGTCACCCGCCTTTCCGCGAGAATCACCGCGAAGGACCCTGTCGGTGTGGCCCGAGATTCGCGGAAGGTGTATCCTAGCCAGAAGCCCCTTGAAGGTGCCCTGCCGCCGCAGGAAGGAAAATGGATACTCGGACCATACCCGTTCCGCTTTTCCTGGCCAGCCTGGCTACCGCGACGACGTTGTCTGCCTGCGAGCGCGACGTGAGCGGATTCCTCGAAGTGGAACCGACAGCGGAAGCAAGTGCGGTCGTGAATGCCCCGGAGACGGTATATCGCATGAACGTGAGCGCTCCACCCCACAGCACCCTGACGACCACATACCGACCGAGGTACTACACGCCCAGGTACTTTCGGTTTCGCAGCGAGCGGGCCAGGCGTCGTTTTCTTGCGGAAGCGCTCGACCCGTTGCCGATGGGATGGACGCGTAGCCTCCAACCATTGAACGGGGAGTCGGAGTTGCCGCTGGTTGACGTCCGGGTGTCCGCCGACGGGGAGCTGCAAAGCATGTTGATCAATCCGCGTGCCCTCCCCCACATGCGTTGGCACCCGAGAGGCGCAGACCGAGGGCCGCGGGGGTGATTTGGATACACTGACGCAGAATCCTCGCGGAGGGAAGATTCGCAATCCATGACCATCCATCTCCCCGACGGACGCGAAGTCGCCCTGCCCGAGGGCTCGAACGCCGCCGATCTGGCCGCTGAAATCGGACCCGGACTGGCCCGCGCCGCCCTGGCCGCCGTGGTGAATGGCGAGGTCGCCGATCTGAACCGGTCCCTGAAGGACGGCGATTCGGTGCGACTCCTGACCGACCGCGACTCCGAGGCGCTTCCCCTCCTCCGCCACTCGGCCGCGCATGTGCTGGCCACGGCGGTGCGCGAGCTGATTCCCGGCGCCGGCATCGGCTTCGGACCCGCCATCGACGACGGCTTCTACTACGACTTCGACGTTCCCGAGCCCTTCACCCCCGAGCAGATTGCGGCGATCGAGGAGCGGATGGCGGAGGTGGTTCGGGCCGACCACCCCTTCGAGCGGCAGGTCGTCACCCGCGACGAGGCCCGCGAACTCTTCGCCGACGACGCCCTCAAGCTGGAGCGCCTCGAGGAGTTCGACGAGGACGAAACCATCACCGTGTACCGCGACGGTCCCTTCCTGGATCTCTGCCGCGGGCCGCACATTCCCGGCACCGGACGCCTCCGCCACTTCAAGCTGCTCAGCGCGGCGGGGGCCTATTGGCGCGGCGACGAACGCCGCCGAATGCTGCAGCGGATCTACGGCACCGCCTTCTTCCGCGCGAAGGATCTGCGCGCCCACCTCCACCGGCTCGAAGAGGCCCGGAAACGCGACCACCGCGTCCTCGGCAAGAAGCTCGATCTCTTCTCCATTCAGGACGAAGTCGGCGCGGGACTGGTTCTCTGGCACCCCAACGGCGGCCGTCTGCGGCGCGTCATCGAGGATTTTCTGCGCGACACGCTGGTCAGCCACGGCTACGAGATCGTCTACACCCCGCACCTGGCCAGCGAGGAGCTCTACCGCATCTCCGGCCACCTCGACGTCTTCTCCGACGACATGTTCCCGGCCATGGACGACGATGGGCAGCGCTTCCGCATGAAGCCGATGAACTGTCCGCACCACTTCATGATCTACCGCTCGCAGGTCCGCTCCTGGCGCGATCTGCCGCTGCGCTTCGCCGAGCTGGGCACCTGCTACCGCTACGAACGCTCCGGCGCGCTGCACGGAATGCTGCGGGTGCGATCCTTCACCCAGGACGACGCCCACATCTTCATTCGCGAGGACCAGATCGAAGAGGAATACGGGCGGCTGCTGGATCTGGGCGACTACCTGCTGAAGGTCTTCGGCTACGACTACCGCGCCGCGCTCTCGACCCGTCCGGAGAAGGCGATCGGCGATCCGGCCGTCTACGACGCGGCCTCGGAGCGGCTGGCGCGGGTGCTCGGCGACCGCGGGCTGGATTTCGAGATCGACGAGGGAGGCGGCGCCTTCTACGGCCCCAAGGTGGACATCCTGGTCACCGACGCGCTGGGACGGGAGTGGCAGGGGGGCACCTTCCAGCTTGATTTTCTGATGCCCGAACGCTTTGGTCTGGAGTTCGTCGGCGCCGACAACCGCAGACACCAGGCCGTCGTCATTCACCGCACGCTCCTGGGTTCGATGGAGCGCTTTATCGGGGGATTGATCGAGCACTACGGCGGCGCATTTCCGCTATGGCTGGCCCCGGTGCAGGTGCGGGTCCTGCCGGTGTCGGAGCAGTGGACCGAGTCGGCCCGGGAGCTGGCGGCGCAACTGGCCGCCGCCGGACTGCGAGCCGAGCTGGACGAACGCGAGACGCTGGGCTACCGGATTCGCAACGCCGAGACGATGAAGATTCCGTGCATGGCGATCGTCGGGCGGCGCGAGGCCGAGGCGGGAACGGTCTCGGTGCGAAGACGCGGGGCCGGCAAGAAGCAGGAGACGATGGAGCGGAAAGCCTTCATCGCCCGGCTCCTGGAGGAGGTCGCAAGCAGGGCGCTCGCGTAGCAGTCCCTGGAGTTGCATCCCGCAGGGGAGACGCAAGGCCTGGCTGAACCGGAGCTCAGGGCAACCGAAACCGATATGCGCCGATCTCGTCCACGACGTAAAGGCGGTCCTCATCCACCCCGCAGGACACAGGTGCGCCGGGCATGTCGTCGGCCTCGATCCGCCATAGCGTGGGGGCCACATCGGCCGCGCCCTCGAATGCCAGCAAAAGAAGGTCCGCCCCGGCGTCCGCGTCTTGCTCAACGACCATGCAGATGGAATGCCCCGTGCCCGCCCACCCCTTCAGCCTGGGCTTTCCCAGGGTAATCGCCAGGGCATCGCCGCCGGGAGACACCGATTGTCGCGGTTCACTGGCGGAGCGATACGGCTCCGGCAACCGCCAACGCAACGTCTCGCGATCTCCGACACGCATCACCGTGGCCCGGTCATCGTCCCACACCAGCAGGTCGTCTGCGCCCATCGTTGCGACCCGGTCGAACAGACGCATGAGGTGATTTTCCTCCGGGCCCGTGGCGGGTCCCAAGGCCGTCAGGTCGCCCGCGCGATCCACCGCAGCCGCGAAGGTCGGTCCCTCGTGTACCGGAACGACCACGGAGCCGTCCTGCCGTATCGCGAAGTCCGTTCCAAGCGAAGCGGCGCCGCTGCGCCGGAGATCCACGACGGTTTCCCCATCCGCCCGCGCGATCGAATCAGCGTGCGGACCATCGATGGCGAAACCGACGAGGCGCCGCCGCCCGGGGTCCATTACGACGATGCGACGGGGACCCACCCGAGACGCCACGGGCCGGACGAATTCACTCGGTCCCTCTCCGCGTTGCCCCACGACATGCAGGATCCGGAGGTCGTGGTTGGCCACGGCGACGACGCTGCCCAATCCATCCAGGACCGCGAGGGAGGTCTCGTGAAGGTCGAGATGGACGATGCGACCGAAGATGGAATCCGGAAGCGCGGGACTGGATGTCAACACCCGCTCCAGGTGCGGTGTCAGGGTGCCCGCAAGGGTAAGCTCAGCGACCGCCGGATCGGCCGGCGCGTTGGACGCCTCGCCGGAGCAGCCCCCGACGAGGAGCAGGGACAACAGGCTGCGTGCGCGCAGGCTCGGGAGTGGCGCCGCCCCCGGGACGATCACCGAACAGATCAATCGGGGCCGCCATCGTGGACCAGAATGATCGTCCCGCCGCAGTCATAGGCGCAGAAGGTGAACGGCCCGTGCTTCACTGTGGTTTCCGTCCACTCGCAGGATTCCCCCGTTTCCCAGTTCTCCCACTCGTCCGCACAGGGAACCGTCCTGGGCACAAGCGCGAAAAGAAGTTCCGGGGCTGACCGAGGTGAGGCCGAGCAGGAAGGTGGAAGCCGAAATGCCGACGATCCATTTTCTCATTGCTGATTCTCCTGTTAAGAGTGCGACAGCGATCGCTTCTTTGGGAAGCAATGAATGGGGATTATTGATGAAAGTAACCAAGGAGGATGAGATGGGAAAGAAGCCTAGCCGCGACGATCTTCTAGCTGCTGTTCGAGATCTCGGTTCCGACATCCGAGATCATGGTTCTGATCTTCGAGAGCACGGTTCCGAGCTTCGAGCCCACGGTTCCGAACTTCGAGATTTTCTGCGCGATCTCGATACATTCGGCGAGAGGATTCGAGATTGTCAAGCTGAGCTTCGAAGTAGATACGGTCCTCCTCGCGCTTCAACTGGCAGTCCTGTAGCCTGTTCCGAAGGTTCTTGATGGTGGATTCATTGCTCGGCATCGTGATTCTCCTAGCAGTCTGCGCCGCAGAAAGCGGCAGCGGTTATCTTTGGAGGTAGCGAAGGCATCGTGAGAGGTTTGCGGCCAACGGAGGGGGTTCAATGGGAACGAGGTTCCGACCGTACCAGCCGGACCAGATGCAGCTGCTC
>JAJEBW010000025.1 GCA_022822325.1 Gemmatimonadota bacterium
TTTGGGTTTTGGGGGGCCCCCCCCCCCCCCCCCCCCCCTCCGCGCGCGCGGGGGGGGGCGGGGGCCCCGCGGCCCCCCCCCGCGGCCAGCTCGTCCTGCCACCAGGTCTTCTGCCGCACGGTCAGCCCCCCTTGGTCAGGCCTTCGGTTTCCGGTCCCGCCCCGAGCGGAGACCGCTTTCAGCGATCCCGCGCATCGCGACCTCGCGCCGCAGCGCCCCGGCGGCAGCCACAAAGCCAGCCATCGCCACCCGGCGAAGCCCAGGATCGTCCTGCAAGGTCCGGCCAGGCGCCGCGGCCGCATCCGCGCTGGCGATCTCAACGGTCATCCCGTCGTCGGCCGCGCCCGGCGAATCGTCCCCGCGCGTCGTGTTATTGCCCCAACGCGAGGGCGTCACCGTCGTGTCGGCCATCTCGATCGTCCGTTCGGTGATCGTCGTGTCGGCCACCATCGTGGTATCTGCGGTAATCACCGTTTCCTGCGTCTCCTCGGCGGTAATCACGAACTCGACCCGCCGGTTCGGGCCCATCTCCCGGAAGCTGCGCGTCTCCACCACCGGCATCTCCTCGCCATGCGACATCGCGGTCAGACGCCCGGCGGCGATCCCGTTGCTCGTCAGGAACTCGACCACATTGTTGGCCCGCGCCATCCCCAGATCGTAGTTGTACTGCGCGTCGCCGATGTCGTCGGCGTGCCCCTCGACGCTGATCTCGACGACCGGATTGGCGCGGAGCACGCTCACCTTCTCCATCAGCATCGCCTCGCCCTCCTCGGTGATCGCGGCCTGGTCGAAGAGGAAGAGCACCGTGGCGGTGATCGTTCCCCGCGCGTTGCCCGGCAACAGCCGTCCGACCACCGAGGTATCCGCGGTGATCACCATGCGCGTGTCGATCGCGGTGTCCGCCTCGACCACCGTGTACGGCGTGATGACGGTGTCGGCCTTGACGGTCGGCATCGCGATCGAGGCCAGCACCCCCAGCTTCCGCGAGCGGAAAGTCGAGCTGCCGTCGTGGAAGAGCCCCAGCCCGAAGGCGCCAAGGCGGACGGCGCCCAGATCCAGTTGGACTCCGCCATTCACCTCGAAGCTGTTGAACTCGGCCATCAGGTTGAGCTGCCGATTGCCTCCGATCCCGATGTGCGCGCCCGCGCCGCCGAAGACGCCGCTCCCGCCGCCGTCGTCATGGAAGTCCTCAAGATCCCCGCCCGCGGTGAACAATCCCGAACCCCAACCTCCGGTCAGGCTGATCGCGCTGGCCTCAGAAAGGGGCAGCCGCGCCGTCGCCACCGCGTAGGGCGTCAGATTCGAGGAGAAATCGCCATCGTGCCCGACGTCGGCGTGCAACCGCGAGTCCGGGTATCCGAGCCGGTTCGGCTGGAACTCGTAGTCGTAGCGGGGACCGAAGGTCGGCGAGGTCACATAGCGCGCCCCCACCGCGAGGTCGAGGTTCTCCACCGAGGAGGGGAGCAGCGAGAGGCGCCCGAATGCGCCCAGCAGATTTCCGCCCTCGTCTTCGGCGGCGAAGTGCTGGAGGGAGGCGCCGACCTCAAGCCGGTCGAAAAGTCCGATCGCGATCGATCCGTCGGAGAGCCACTTCTCGTATTGCGGGCCCGGAGTGATGAAGTGGCCATGGGGATCCACGATCACGAACTCCGGAATCGAGGCGGTGAAGCCGGAGTAGGTTCCCGTGAAGGTCAGGTGCGGAAGCACCGAGGCCGTGGGAATGTCGATGAGGCCCGAGCCGTACCGCAGGGTACTCGGCATCCTCTGGGAGTGGGCTGGCTGCGCCATCGCCGCGACGATCCCGGCAAAGCCCAGGAATCCGGCGATAGACGACGCGATGCGAGAGTTGGAAAGCCGCATTTGAAACACTCCTGGATGGATCGCTCCGGTTTCGCCCCCGAAGCAAGTTGAAAAAAGGTGCGGACGGAAACCATACTAATTGGTGTCGCACCATCAAGCAACCTGATGTCGCGCCGTCAGGCAACATGTCAAGCGCCATTGCCGCGCGCGCGTCATGCACCCGGACCACGCAATCCCACAGGAGCGCCGCCATGCACCGGACCATTCCCCCACCCGCCCTCTTCCTCTGCATTCTCCTCGCCGCCTGCGCCCGGGAGGCGCCCGAAGCCCCCGCCAACCCCGAGCCGCACCCCGAAGAGGCCGCCGTCGTGGCCGCCGTGGAGCAGCTCTTCGAGGCCATGCGCACCGGCGACAGCGAGATGGCCCGCGCCGTCTTCCACCCCGACGCCCGTCTGGGGCGCGCAGGCGAGAACGGCATCAACTTCAACTCCGCCGACGGCTTCATCGAGATGATCGGCCGCCCCCGCGACGAGGTCTACGACGAGCCCGTCTGGGACTGGACGGTGCAGATCGACGGCCGCCTCGCGCAGATGTGGACCCGGTACGCCTTCTATCGCGACGACGAATTCTCGCACTGCGGCTGGGAGGGCTTCCAACTCTACCGGGCCGACACCGGATGGCAGATCACGCAACTGATCGACACCATGTACCGGGGCGACGACTGCTTCCATCCGCCCGGCCGCGAGCCCGCGGAGGAGTCCGGCCAGACGAGTTGAGACCGGCCTTCCGCCGACGCATCTTCCGGTTGGCGCCGGCCCGCAGCTTGCGCGGACATGGGTGCGGAATCGAAGGTCCCGCCCCCGCCGTGCAACCCGCGACGCGCGGACAGCCTCCGGTCATGCACGCCTCCGACGATCGCCCGGCGCTGTTCGGCGCCCCGAGGATTCAACCCGGCCGGCCTTCGAGAAGCGGGGGCTGGTCTTTCCGGCCGGCGAAGCGAACATTGTCTTCGTGCCTGTGATTCGGCCTTCGTGCCTGTGATTCGGCCCGCGACCAGACCCAGGACCGGAGTTGGGAAATGTTGGATCTCTTGATTTCGCGGACGTCCCCGATTTCGCCCAGGCCGCCGCCCGGATGTTCGGCGCGGTTGCGCCCGCCCGCGGACCGCACACGCCGGGGCCGCCGGGCGCCTTCGACGACCGCAACTCCGGCCGCCGCCTGGATCCTGTCGCTCTCCCTCCTGACCCTGGGCGCCGCCTGGGGCTGCGGAGGCGATTCCCCCACGGCGCCGGGCGTCGTCACGGTGGAGGTCATTCCCCGCGAGACGCTGCTGGTCGGCGTGGGAGACGGAACGGGCTACGCGGTTTCCGCCCGCGACGCGGAGGGCCGGCTGGTCTCCGTGCAACCCGAATGGTCGATTGACCGGCCCGAGGTCGCCTCCATTTCCGAGCGAGGATTCGCGACGGCGCTGGCAGCGGGCACGGCCACGGTGCGGGCCACGGTCGGGGGCGCAACCGGCACCGCCCGGCTCGAGGTCTATCTTCCCCCGGAGATTGCCCGGTACGAGCCCGGGGAGAGCTATCTGGGGCGAAAGGGCTATGCGGAGTACATCCCGGGCCGGCTTCCCGTCATCCTCTCGAGTGCGCACGGCGGCTCCATGACGCCCGGAGAAATCCCCGCGCGCAGCTTCGGCGTCGTCCGCAACGACCGCAACTCGCTCGAACTCACCCTGGCGATGCGCGCCGCGCTGATCCGGTTGACCGGGTACGCGCCGCATGTCATTCTCTCGCACCTGCACCGCTCCCGCCTCGACGCCAACCGCGAGATCGTGGAGGCCGCCCAGGAGAATCCCTTCGCCGAGCGGGCCTGGCAGGAGTTTCAGGACTGGATCCGGGTGGCGCGCGCGGCCGTCGCGGGCGAATTCCAGAAGGGACTGTACTTCGACATTCATGGCCACGGTCATGCAATCGACCGGCTCGAGCTCGGCTATCTCCTGACGGCGGAGGAGTTGAACCGGCCCGATGCGGCGCTGAACTCGCTGGAGGTCGTGGCGCAGACGAGCATTCGCGACCTGGGCCGCACCTCGCCCATCCCCTTTTCGCAACTTCTGCGAGGCCCCGCCTCCTTCGGGGGACTGCTGGCCGCCGAGGGCGTCCCTTCCGTCCCCAGCCCCGACGATCCCGGCCCGGGCGACGCGCCCTACTTCCGCGGCGGCTACAATACGCGCGTGCATGGCTCGGTCATGGACGCCGAGGTCGTGAGCGGCATTCAGCTTGAACATCACTACGGAGGAATCCGGGACACGCCCGCCAACCGGACCGCCTACGCGGAAAAGGTCGCACGGGTGATTCGGGATTTCATGCGGGAGCACTACGGATTTTTCGAGCCGGAGAGCGCTGCGGCGGACGGAGCGAAACAACGCCATCGTGGACCGCGCTGAACCGAACCCGCGCCCCCGCCGAGCCGGTCGCCGATCTCCAGCGACGCCCGGACGCGAAAGCGAAGGCGCTGAGCCGCGCGGGCGCCGGCGCCAACCCGCATTGCAACCATCCCGGGACTTCGGGGTGCCAATATATATATCGTCGGGGCCATCGAATGAGCCGGAAACGATTTGAATGAACCGGTCCCCCGGGCCTCGGGGTTCAGGCAACGGGCCGGGCGACGCCGACCGGCGACCGCGCCCGACACGGGCCAGACACAGGGAGAACCGAACCATGCGATCCGCCGCACACCGCCTCCGCAACCCGCTCGTCGCCTGCATCCTGGCCGCGCTCGCGCCGACCCTCGCCACTCCCGCCAACGCCCAGGCGCAACGCGGCACGATCACGGGCGAGGTCACCGATTCCGTCACTGGCCAACCGCTCCCCGGCGCCCAGGTCACCGTCGAGGGAACCGCGCTCGCGGCCGTCTCCGACGGGATGGGGCGATTCGTGCTTCGGGGGGCGCTGGCCGGCCCGCAGACCCTCACCGTGCAGCTCGTCGGCTACCGGACCGCGAACGCCGTTGTCAACGTCTCGGCCGCGCGCACCGCCTTCGTGCCGATCGCGCTGGTCCCGGCGGCTCTCTCGCTCGACGAGCTTGTCATCGAGGGGGCGCGGCCCAATGTCCAGCATCGGGCGCTGGAGATGGTCCGGGGCAGGAACTCTCCCGTATTCGCGATGCGCGCCATCGACTTCAACACCGAGTCCTATGCGCACATCGACGAAAACGACTTTCGCCTGGTCGACGCCTCCCCCCTCTCCACCTTCTCGATCGATGTGGACCGGGCCTCCTACGCCAATGTTCGCCGCTTCATCCAGGATGGCGAACGTCCGCCGGTCGACGCGGTGCGCATCGAGGAGATGATCAACTATTTCCCTTACGACTGGTCCTCCAGCGACCGGTCCTCCCGCGACCCGGGCGATGCGCGCGAAGGACACCCCTTTGCGGTCGCGACCGAGGTTTGGGAAGCGCCCTGGAAGGGTGAACACCGGCTTGTGCGGATTGGGCTGCACGCCGAATCGATCGACACCGGGGATCTGCCGCCGAGCAACCTCGTCTTCCTCCTGGATGTCTCGGGCTCGATGAGCTCTCCCGACAAGCTCCCCCTCCTCAAGAAGGCCTTCGCGCTGCTCGTGGACCAGCTTCGGGCCGAGGACCGGGTGGCGATTGTGGTCTATGCAGGCGCGGCGGGGCTTGCGCTTCCCTCGACGGCGGGCGACCGGAAGGCGGAAATTGTTGGGGCGCTGGAAGAGCTGGCGGCGGGAGGCAGCACGGCGGGGGGCGCGGGGATTCGTCTTGCCTACGATGTGGCGCGCGAGAATTTCGTCGACGGCGGCAACAATCGCGTCATCCTGGCGACCGATGGCGACTTCAATGTGGGCGCGTCGAGCGACGCCGAGATGATCCGCCTGATCGAGGAGGAGCGCGCGAGCGGCACCTTCCTGACGGTCCTTGGCTTTGGCACGGGGAATCTGAAGGACTCGAAGATGGAGCGGATCGCGAACCATGGCAACGGCAACTTTCACTATGTCGACGGCCTGCTCGAGGCGCGCAAAGTGCTGGTGGAGGAGATGGGCGGAACGCTCCTTGTCCTGGCGAAGGATGTGAAGATTCAGGTGGAGTTCAATCCGGCGCGGGCCACGGCCTATCGCCTCATCGGCTACGAGAACCGTCTGCTCAACGACGAGGACTTCAACGACGACACGAAGGACGCGGGGGAGCTGGGGTCCGGGCACACGGTGACCGCGCTCTACGAGGTCGTGCCGGCGGGCGTGGAGGCGCCGCGCGGCGATGTGGACGAGTTGCGGTACCAGGCCCGGGGCGATGACCCGGACGCGCTCCCGGCCAGCGAGTTCGAAGACGAACTGATGTTCGTCAAGGTGCGCTACAAGGATCCGGACGGGACCACGAGCAAGCTGCTGCAGCGCGCGGTGGCGGACAGGGTGGCGTCGCCCTCCACCGATTTTCGCTTTGCCGCGGCGGTGGCGGGCTTCGGCATGCTCCTGCGCGACTCCGAGCACGCGGCCGCGCTGACGCTGGACGATGTGGCGGGGTTGGCCATGAAGGGCAAGGGCGCCGACCCGCGCGGCTATCGCGGCGAGTTCATTCGCCTGGTGGAGGCGACGCGCGATCTGGGACTGTTGGACCGAAAGGCCGAAGAGCGGCGGGAGTGGCGCCGGCGGCGGTAGCGGCCGGGATGATCCACGGGGGCCGCCGCGCCCCGGTTGCGCCCCGTCGCGACGCTCCGCCATCTTGAACCGGAGTCAACCGCACCTGTGCGCGGCGCCGACGGTTCGTCCCCGGCCAACCGCGCACATCCCGGCCGGAGATTCGCCTGGTCCCGGCCCGCAGCGAAGATTCGCCGACACCCCGACGAAGAGGATCCGCGATGTCCAGCACCCCTGCAAGCCGCAGTCGCCCACGCACCC
The DNA here is from genome assembly GCA_022822325.1 of Gemmatimonadota bacterium. Classification (GTDB taxonomy): domain Bacteria; phylum Gemmatimonadota; class Gemmatimonadetes; order Longimicrobiales; family Gaopeijiaceae; genus Bin94. Next base: position 6,711 of record JAJEBW010000025.1, read on the forward strand.
GCCCAACCCTTCCTTCCCTCGCCGCGACGGCGATCCCGCTGGCCGCCCTCCTCCTGGCGCCGCCCCCCCTCCCCGCCACCGCGCAGGAGGTCGCCCGGGTCGAGGTCACGCCCCCCACCCTCTCCCTTCAGGTCGGCGAGACGGCCACCCTCTCGGCCACCGTCTACGACGCGAGCGGCAACGTTCTCGACGTCCCCGTCCTCTTCTTTTCGCGCGACGGGCGCGGCAAGCTCGCCGTGAACCGGGCCACTGGCGAGATCGAAGCGTTCAAGGGCGGCGAGTTCCAGGTCATGGCGCGTTCGATGGGGGCGAACCGGATCAGCGGAACCATGACGGTGACCGTCGCCTTTCCCCCGATCGACCGGATCGAGATCTCGCCCGGCGGCGGCCGCTACTACGCCGGCGTCACCCGTCGCCACAGAGCCGCCGTGATCGATGCGGCCGACGATCTTCGCGACGCGGCCGTCGCCTGGAGCACATCCGACGAATCGGTGGCGTCCGTCGATCGCTTCGGCGTCTTCACCGCGCACGCGCCCGGACAGGTCACCCTCACCGCCACCGCCGAGGGCGTTACCGGCCGCATCCGCTACGACGTCGCCGCCAATCCCGTTACCGCCATCGCCGTCGAGGCCGGCCAGACCCGCGGGCGCACCGGCGACGTCATTCGCTTCACGGCCACCGCCTCGGGCCCGGACGGCGCCGTGGACGACATTCCCGTCACCTTTGGACTCGTCGCCGATCCCGACTTGACCGCCACCGCCGACATTCCTCCGGCCGAGGTGGACGAGCGCGGGCGTTTCGTCGCCTACAAGCCCGGCATCTACACCGTTACCGCGACCGTTCCGGGGCGCAGCGCCCACGCCACCATCGAAATCCTGCCGCGCCATGTGGCCGAGGAGGTGCAGCTCGTGGGCCACGCGCCGGTGCGCAACGTCGCCACCAGCGATCTCTGGGTGTGGGAGGGAGTCGATGGCCGCGACTACGCGATTACCGGCACGCACAGCGGCCATGGCAGCACCTATTGGTGGGATGTGACCGACCCGGCCAGCCCCGTCCTGACCGATTCGCTCATCGTCGACGCCCGCACCACCAACGACGTCAAGGTTTCCGAGGACGGAGAACTCTGCGTCATCTCGCGCGAAGGAGCCTCGAACCGGCGCAACGGGATTGTGATTGTGGACTGCACCGACCCGCGCAACGTCCGCGTCGTCTCCACCTACGACGACGAGCTGACCGGAGGCGTGCACAACCTCTTCATCCACGACGACCACATCTATGCCGTGAACAACGGCACCCGCTTCGATGTGATCAACATTGCGGATCCGGCCAACCCGCACCGCGTCGGGCGCTTCGAGCTCGACACCCCCGGCCAAGCCATTCACGACATCTGGATCGTCGACGGAATCGCCTACACCTCCAACTGGAACGACGGGGTGGCCGTGATCGACGTGGGCGGCGGGGACCGGGGCGGAAGTCCGGCCAATCCGGTCGAGATCGCGCGCTTCCGCGACATCGGCGGCGCCACCCACGCGGCCTTCCCCTACCGAAGCCCGACCGGCCGCTTCTACATCTTCATGGGCGACGAGATCGGGGCGCCGACCTTCGACGGCCAGGTCGAGGGACGCACTCCGGAGTTCATGTCGGGCTACATCCATGTGGTGGACTTCACCGACCCCGAAAACCCGGAAGAGGTGGCGCGCTACGAGGTCCCCGAGGCCGGTTCGCACAACATGTGGATCGAGGACGACCGCCTGTACGCCGCCTTCTACCAGGGCGGTTTGCGCGTGCTGGACATCTCGGGCGAGCTCAAGGGAAATCTCTATCACCAGGGACGCGAGATCGCCGTATACAAGTCCTACGATCCCGATGGCTTCGTGGCCAACGCGCCCTTCACATGGGGACCTCAGATGCACAAGGGCAACCTCTTCTTCTCGGAGTACTTCTCCGGAATGTGGACGGTCAAGCTCCAGCCGCGCCGGACGCTGGTCCCGTGACCCGCCAGGGCGCCGGCAAGCGCAGGCCAACTGCGGATCCGGGGGAGTTGTGCACCGGGCGGGCGAGCCGGGCCGTGCGACTCTTCGCGGGGATCGCGCTGGCCGGATTGGCGCTCTCAGGAGCGCCGGAGCCGCTGGCCGCGCAGTCCTACTGGGTGTACGTGGCCGCCGAATCGGAAGACGAGGTCGCGCTGCTGCGGTACGACGCGGGCGGCGATCTGGTCGTCGAAAAGACGATCTCCACCGGCTGGCTCGCGGCCGAGATCGAAGCGCCGCACGGCCTCGCGACGGATCCGGCCGGCGAATACTGGTACCTCACCCTGGGGCACGGCTTTCCGAATGGCCGGCTGCTCAAGTACGCCACCGGCGCCGACACGATCGTGGGCGTCGCCGAGCTGGGCCTCTTCCCGGCCACGATCGCGGTTCCACCGCACGGCGCCTTCGCGCTCGCGGTCAACGCCAACTTCCACGGCGACCACCTTCCCTCCACCATTGCGATCGTCGATCTCGAGACCATGTTCCCGATCGCCGACGTGACGACCTGCACGATGCCGCACGGCTCCCGCTTCAACGCCGACGGCTCGCGCCACTTCTCGGCCTGCATGATGGACGACCAACTCGTCGAGATCGACGGCGCCACCCTGACCGTCTCCCGGCGGCTCGATCTGGTGGCCAACGAGCCGGTCCGCGGCCCCGAGGATCCGGCGCGCGCGCAGATGCATGCGACCCATGCGGATCCCGGGACGGCCCGGACGCAGATGGCGGTCTCCGCGGCCGGGGCCGCCCACTGTTCTCCCACCTGGACGACCCCCCACCCCGACGGAGAGCGCGTCTTCGTCCCCTGCAACAAGGGCGATGCGATCCTGGAGGTGGACCTGAACGAATGGCGCGTCGCCCGCCGCATCGAGGCCCCGGGCGCGCCCTACAACCTGGATCTTACCCCCGACGGCTCCCGCCTCCTCGCGACGCTCAAGGGCAGCGCGCAACTGGGAATCTGGGATGTCGAAACGGGCGAACGGCTGCACCTGGTGGACTCGGCCATGCGCGTCACGCATGGGGTGGTCGTCACGCCGGATGGCCGGTACGCGATCGTGACCGTCGAAGGCATCGGCGGCGATCCCGGCACCGTGGAGGTCATCGAGATCGAATCGGGAAACCGGGTCGCCGCGGCCGAGGTCGGCAAGCAGGCCGGAGGAATCGCGCTATGGAAGATGGAAGGATGAACGGAGCAGGGAAGGACAGGACAGGGAAGAACCGGGGGGCGAACCCGGGAATGCGCTCCTTCGCGGTCCACGCTCTGGCGGTCTCCGCGCTGGCGCTCGCCGGGTGCTCCCGGCCCGCCGCCGAGGCTCCGCCCGCCGAGCCCGCAAACGAACCCGGCTGGCAGTGGTCCGACGAACGCGTTCTGGAGACCGTCAACGCCGTCCGCGCGGGTCGCAGCCTTCAGCCCGAGAGCTGGCCGGGGGGCGCTCGCGTCGCGGTCCTCCTCTCCTTCGACGTCGACAACGAAACCGTCCTCGGCCTCCGGTACGGCGACCCCACCGTCGGTTCGCTCTCGCAGGGACAGTTGCGCCCGCGTCGCGCTTCCCCGCATCGTCGACCTCCTGGACCGCCACGACATCCCCGCGTCCTTCTTCATTCCCGCGGTCAGCCTCGTTCTCGATCCCGGCCAGATCGATGTGATTCAGGCGGCGGGCCACCACGAGTTCGCCATTCACGGATGGATTCACGAGCTCAACTCGAGCCTCGACGCCGAAACCGAACGCGCCCTTCTTCAGCGCGCCGTCGACTACATGACCGAGGTCACCGGCGCCCGTCCCCTCGGCTACCGCGCCCCCTCCTGGAACTTCAGTCCCAACACCCTCGAGATCATCCGCGAGATGGGCTTCCTCTACGACTCCTCGCTCATGGCCGACGACCGCCCCTACGAAATCAACGCCCACGGCGAACCCACGGGCATGATCGAGCTGCCGGTGGAGTGGATTCTGGACGATGCGCCGCTGCTCAATCCACGCGGCAGGAACTATTCGCATCCGCGCGATCTGTTGCAGGTGTGGAAGGACGACTTCGACGGCGCCTACGCCGAGGGGACGATCTTCCTGCTGACGATGCACCCGCATGTAATCGGGCACCGTTCGCGCATTGTCGTTCTCGAAGAGCTGATCGACTACATCCGGGGCCATGAGGACATCTGGTTCGCGACCCACCTGGAAGCGGCCCAATGGGTGCGGGACCAGGCGGGGCTGGAGTGAATGGATGGACCAGGCGAATCCCGCTTTTTCGGGCCACCCTCGACCCGCATCTCTCACGTCGGCAAGGCTCCGCCGCGAACGCTCGCTAAAACTCCTCCGACGCGCCCCGCTCCCGGTACCACCCCAGATGACGCCCGATCGGAATTCCGAGCAGCGGCCGCGTGACGATCATGCCCGCTTCGGTCAGACCCGACTCCAGGCCGAAGTCGATGTAGTCCTTGCCGGCATGGATCTCGACGACCATTCCCTTCACCGATGGATACTTGGCGATCGCGGCGTCCACCACCCGCTGGGCCCAGATGCGCCGCTGCCTGGCGGGGAGATCGCCGAGCGCAAGATCGTACCAGCCGATCTTCGTTTCAGGATGAACCAGCCCGTACTTGGCGCTGAGAATGAACCACGGCACGCCCATCTGCTGCGCGTAGTTGCGACGACAACGCCACAGCGCCGAAACATAGAGATCCTTGGCCGCCACCCGGCCCGCCCACTCCAGCTTGCCCTTCACGCACCCGATCAGCAGAATGTCGGGCTTGACGGCCTCCTGGCCACGATCGTTCGCTTCCTGCATCGCTTCCTCGCTTCCTTGACCCCACGACCCGTTTTTCAATCGACAAGCTGTGATTATATCCGAATCCCGCCGGTTGCGCCAGTGTGAGCGGATCCGTGGAGAGTGGACCCATGGAGAGGTGCCCGCGCCGGTCGCCGACACCGCCGCAGCGGCAACCGAAGGTCGGCCAAAGGTGACCCGATGACGCGAATCCCCCCGATCAGGCGCGCACTCGGGGCCCTGTCCGGAGCGCCGGCGCTGATCGCGCTGCTGGCCCTCGGGTGCGAACCCGATTCCCCCACCGCCGCCGCCTCCCCCTGCGACGACGCCCCCCCGCCCCCCGGCGCCACCCTCGCGCCCAGCCGCGATCTCTACTGCATCTTCCTGGCGGCCCGGCCCGGCCTCGAATCGATCTCCGGACGCCTCGAGCTGCGCACCCCCCACACCCCCTTCGGGGTCGCGGTCAATGCCGCCGGCAACCACCTCTACGAGGGAATCCTCACCCTGGAGGGGCTCCCCGACCCGGCCGAACTCGGCGACTTCCACCACATCGTCGCCTGGCTCGCCACCCCGCTCTTCGACCACATCGAGAGTCTGGGCGAGGTCGCGAATGGAACGCAGAGCATCGGCGAGATCGACCTCAACAAGTTCATGATCCTGGTTACCGCCGAACCGCGCGCGGACGCCCCCGAGTGGGAGGGACGGCTGCTCCTGCGGGCCACCTCGCCGAGCGCGCGAATGTCCCCGCCCGACATGCAGGAGTTCCTTCTGGGCGCAACCGGAAACCGGCGCGGCGAAGCGACGGACGGAGAGGGAATGCGCGGGGAGACGGGCGAGATGGCCGGTCATGCCCACGGCGCCATGGCCGGTTCGGGCGACCGCTGGCCGCACCCCCCGATGATGCCCGGCCTGACGATGTTTCCCGCGCTGATGGCGCTCGATCCGCCGAATGCGACACCCTTCCTTCCCGGCAACGGAATCGATCCCGCCACGCTGCCGCCGGCCCGCCCCCGCGAGATCCTGCGCCTGGAGGACGGCGACCGAATCGCGCTGGAGGCGGGTCTGGTGCGGCGCCGCATCCGCAGCCGCGACCATGTCATGTACGGCTTCAACGGCCAGTACCCGGGTCCGCTCCTGCATGTGGAGGAGTCCGCCACGGTGACCGTCGATTTCACCAATTCGATCGCCTGGCCCACCACGATCCATTGGCACGGACTGCGTCTCGACAACGCCTCGGACGGGGTGCCGGGGGTGACGCAGGAGCCGGTTCCGCCGGGCGAGACCTTCCGCTACACCATCCACTTCAAGGACCCCGGGCTCTACTGGTACCATCCGCATCACCGCGAGGACATCCTCAAGGATCTGGGCCTCTACGGCAACATGCTGGTCGAGCCGCGCGCGCCCGGCTACTACGCCCCCGCCGACCGCGAAGCCTTCCTGATGCTGGACGACTTCATGATGACCGAAGGAGCTTCCGGCGGCGAACCGCTGCCCTTCGGCGAGGAACGCGCGACGCACACCTTCATGGGCCGCTTCGGGAATCTGATGCTGGTCAATGGGGAACCGGACCACCGGATGGAGGCGCGGGCGGGCGAGGTGGTGCGGCTCTACCTGACCAATGTGTCGAACACGCGGACCTTCAATCTGTCCTTCGGGGCGGCCGCGGATTCGGCGGGAAGCGGCGCGGCGGCGGCGCAGGCCGGGGAAGGCGCGCAGGGAGAAGCGCCCAACGGAGGGAACGGCGGCGGCGGGACCGGGGCTGGAGCGCTGCCGCGGATCAAGGTGGTGGGAACCGACGTCGGCGCCTTCGAGCGCGAGGAATGGGTCGAGAGCGTGGTGCTGGGACCGGCCGAGCGCTACATCGTGCATGTGCAATTCCCGGAGCCGGGACGCTATGCGATCCTGAACCGGGTGCAGGGAATCGATCACCTGGGGGGCGCCTTCTTCGCCGAAACGGACACTCTCGGGGCGGTGGCGGTGGGGGCGGCGGAAACGGCGCGAACGGATGCGGCGGCGGCCTTCGACACGCTGCGCGCCAATCTTCCGGTCGCGCGCGAGATCGCCCTCTACCGCGAGCGCTTCGACGACCCGGTCGATCTCGAGCTCACCTTCACCCTCGAGACCGAGGGCCTGCCCTTCGTGGTGGACCGCCTGATGCGCTTCGATTCCGCCTACTTCCACCCGGTGGAGTGGAGCGGAACCATGCCGATGATGAACTGGAACGCGACCTCCGACGAGGTGCGCTGGATTGTGCGCGACCCCGCGACCGGCGCCGACAACATGGAGATCGACTGGCGCTTCCGGGTCGGGGATGTGGTGAAGATTCGCCTGCACAACGAGCGCCGCTCCTTCCATGCGATGCAGCACCCCTTCCACATTCATGGCCAGCGATTTTTGGTTCTGGCGCGCAACGGCGTCCCCAACGAGAACCTGGCCTGGAAGGACACCGTGCTCCTCCCGACCGGAACCACGACCGACATCCTCCTGGAGATCACCAATCCGGGGCAGTGGATGGCGCACTGCCACATCTCGGAGCACCTGGAAGCCGGAATGCGCATGCTCTTCTCGGTCGATCCGTGACGCCAGGCGGATTTCCGGCGCGCCCGCCGCCCGGCGACAACGCATCCGCGACCGGCCCGCGGCCTTCCGCAACGAACGCCGTGGCCGCGCAAGACGATTCGGCGCCAGCCGGCTCGTCCGCAGGAGAGGCCGGGTGGGATCCCAACGACTGGAACGAGATTCATCGCCGGGCCAACGAACGCGGAGCTTCCTCCTACACCGACCCCGGAACGGGCTACCGCGTCTTCACCGAGGTCGGGCTTCGCGAACGGGGACGCTGCTGCGGATGCGGTTGCCGCCACTGTCCCTGGCAGCACACGGCGATGGCGCTCCCGGACCGAATCGGACGCAGCCGCCAGCCCTCGTGGCTCACCGACGACGCGGCGCCATCCGGGGAGGTCGATCTTCTCTTCTGGAGCGGGGGGAAGGACAGCTTTCTCGCGCTGCGAAGGCTGGAGCGCGCAGGACGGCGGCCGGTCGTGCTTCTGACCACCTTCGACGCCGACAGGCGCATCATCGCCCACCAGGAGATCGGGGTCGCGGAGGCGGCGCGCCAGGCCCGGCATCTCGCCCTTCCCCTTCTGGGAGTGCCCCTTCACCCGGGGCAGCGCTATTCGGAACGGATTCGCGAGGCCTGCGCCCTGGTTCCGCGGATTCGCCGCTTCGTCTTCGGCGACCTTCACCTGGAGCATATCCGCGAGTGGCGCGAGGCGGTGCTGCGGCCGCTGGCCCGGGAGCTTGGCGCGACGCTGCACTTTCCGCTCTGGGGCGTCTCCTGCGAGGCGCTGATCGACGATCTGGAGGCGAGCGGGGTGGCCTGCGTGGTCTCGGCGGCGACCGAGGCGGCGCGGGGCGCGGTGCGGGTGGGCGAGCCCTTCGACCGGCGGCTGATGGGGCGACTGCCCGCGAGCGTCGATCCCTTCGGCGAGCGGGGCGAATTCCACACGATCGTGAGGCCGTGGGAGGCAGTCGGAGGGGGCGGCGGGCAATCGTGACGATCATGGATTCGCCTTCCCTCACTGGCGCCAACCGGTCTCCGGCCGCACAATGCCAGGATGCAAGCGCGGGTTCGCCGGTGCGCGGCGGGTCCGTTCCTCCACCCCCGGTCCCCGAGGTCGATCTCCCATGCCGAAGCTGAAGAACCGCGTCGCCGCCGCCACCCTTTCGTCGCTGGCCGTCCTGCTCGCCACGGCCCTTCCGGCCACCGCCCAACGCCCCGCCCCCGGCTCCGAAGCGGCCGCCTATGTCGCGGTCGAGGAAGGCACGATCGCGCTCACCGGCGTCACCCTGATCGACGGAACCGGGTCGCCCGCCCAGCGGGACCGAACGATCGTCATCGAGGGCGCCCGGATCGCGGCGGTCGGACCCGACGGCGAAGTCCCCATTCCCGCCGGCGCCGAGACGATGGATCTGGACGGCCACACGATCATGCCGGGAATGGTCGGCCTTCACAATCATCTCTTCTACATGGCCGCGGGCGGACGCATGCACCCGATGAGCTTCACCGGACAGCGGCTCTACCTGGGATCGGGCGTCACCACCATCCGCACCACCGGCAGTCTGGCCACCTACGCCGAACTCAACCTGAAGGACGAGATCGAGCGCGGGCTGCAGCCGGGACCTCGCATCCACATCACCGCGCCCTACATGACCGGCGACGAGAGCCTCAACATCATGACGCGCTTTCGCGGTCCCGAGCAGGCCAGGCGATTCGTGCGCTATTGGGCCGCCGAGGGGGCGACCTGGCTGAAGGCGTACACGACGATCAGCGGCGAGGATCTGGCCGCGGCGATTGACGAGGCGCACCGGCAGGGGCTCAAGGTGACCGGGCACCTCTGCTCGATCAGCTTCACCGAGGCGGTCGAGCTCGGAATCGACAACATCGAGCATGGACTGGGGACGAACAGCGACTATGTGGAGGGGAAGGCGCAGGACGAGTGTCCGCCCGATCTCTGGGAAGTGGCCGAGGGAGTCGACGTGGAGGGACCGGAGGCGAACGCGACCTTTCGCGCGATGATCGACAACGGGGTGGCGATGACCTCCACCCTGGCCGTCTACGAGCTCTTCGTGCAGGGGCGGCCGACCCGCGACGCGCGCACCCTGGCCGCGATGGCGCCCTCGGTGCGGGAGGACTATCTGGCCGCGAAGGCCGAGATCGACGAGATCGGGCGCTCGCCGGAGGGCTTTCTGAATGCAATGGCCTATGAAAAGGCCTTTCACGACGCGGGCGGCGTGCTGGCGGCGGGTGTCGATCCGACGGGGAATGGCGGCGCGCTCGCGGGCTACGGCGACCAGCGCAACTACGAACTCTTCATCGAGGCGGGCTTCACCCCGGAGGAAGCGGTGCGGATTCTGAGCGCCAACGGAGCGCGCGTGCTCGATGTCTTCGACGATCTGGGCACGGTCGAGGCGGGCAAGCTGGCCGACCTGGTCGTCATGAATGGCGACCTGACCGCGAATCCGGCGGTGGTCCGGGAGGTCATGATCGTCTTCAAGGACGGCATCGGCTATGATTCCCGCGCCATGCTGGACGACGTCGCCGGGCGCGTCGGCATCAACTGAACCCGGACCCCCCTCCCGGCCACCACCTCACGCACATCCACCACACAGGATCCTGCCCCCATGAAGTCAACCGCCTTCGCACCGCCCGCTTCCGCCCGCGCGCGCTCCCGCCCACGACGGCCCGGCGCCGTCCGGACGCGCCTTCTCCTCGTGGCCCCGCTCTTCGCCGCCGCCATCCTCGCCGCCCATCCCCCCGCCCCCCTCTCCGCCCAGCGTCCCATGGAGGGTTCGGCCGCGGCGGGCTATGCCGTCGTCGATTCGGATGCGGTCGCGCTCACCGGCCTCACCCTGATCGACGGAACCGGGTCGCCGGCGCAAAGGGGACGGACCGTCGTCATCGAGGGCAGCCGCATCGTCGGCGTGGGGCCCGACGGCGAGGTCCCGATCCCCGCAGACGCCGAGACGATCGATCTGAGCGGCCACACCCTCATACCCGGCATGATCGGGCTGCACAACCACCTCTTCTACACGGCCGCGGGAGGGCGCTCCGCGCAGCTCACCTTCTCCGCGCCGAGGCTTTATTTGGGAAGCGGGGTCACCACCGTGCGCACCACCGGCAGCCGGCAGCCGTACGCCGAACTCAACCTTCGCTCCGAGATCGAGGCCGGGAGGACGCCGGGTCCGCGCATCCACATCACCGCGCCCTACATCACCGCGGGCGGGGGAATATCGGGAATGACGATGCTGGAGTCCCCCGAACAGGCCCGCCGCTTCGTGCGCTACTGGGCCGCCGAGGGCGCGACCTGGCTGAAGGCCTACACGAACATTCGCACCGAGGAGCTGCGGGCGGCCATCGACGAGGCGCACCGCCAGGGGATCAAGGTGACCGGACACCTCTGCTCGATCAGCTTCACCGAGGCGGTCGAGCTGGGAATCGACAACATCGAGCACGGACTGGCGACCAACAGCGACTATTCGGAGCGGGACCACGACGAATGTCCCCCGAGTCTCTGGGACGACGCGACCTCGATCGACGTGAATGGCGCCGGGGCGCAGGCGACCTTCCGCGCGATGATCGACAACGAGGTGGCGATGACCTCCACCCTGGCCGTCTACGAGCTCTTCATTCAGGGGCGGCCCACCCGCGACGCGCGCTCGCTGGAGGCGATGGCGCCGGCGGTGCGCGAGGACTACCTGACCGCGAAGGCGCAGATCGACGAGATCGGGCGCGACCCGGCCGAGTTCCTGAATGCGATGGCCTACGAGAAAGCCTTCTACGACGCCGGAGGGCTGCTGGCGGCGGGGGTCGATCCGACGGGGAATGGCGGCGCGCTGCCGGGCTACGGCGACCAGCGCAACTACGAACTGCTCGTCGAAGGCGGATTCGCGCCCGAGGAAGCGATTCAGGTGATGACCGCCAATGGCGCCCGCGTGCTCGATGTCTTCGACGATCTGGGCACAGTCGAGGCGGGGAAGATCGCGGATCTGGTGGTGATGAACGGCGATCTCGTGGCGGAACCGTCGGCAATCCGGAGTGTTACCATTGTCTTCAAGGACGGAGTAGGATATGACTCCCCGGCGATGCTGGCGGATGTGCGGGGCCGGGTGGGAATCAACTGACCGGAGAACCAACCTCATGCGACACGCCTCTTTGCCCGAACTCGCCCCTTCGCAGGGATTCGCCGTCGGCGCGCTTCCGATCCTGATCGCGGCTAGCCTGCTGACCGCGAGTTGCGGCGACGGCAGCGAGCCGACGCCTCCCGCGCCCCCCGATCCCCCGTCGAACCAGGCCCCGGCGGCGGTGGGCAGCATCCTGGATGTGGAGGTCGTGGAGGGCGAAGAGGTCGTCACCAATGTGGCGGCCAACTTCAGCGACCCGGATGGGGACGCGCTCAGCTATGCGGCCAGCTCGTCGAGCGTTGGGGTGGCCACCGCGGCGGCGGCGGGAAGCCAGATCACGGTGACCGGCGTGGCCCCGGGCGAGGCGACGATTACCGTGACGGCGACCGATCCGGGAGGGCTGTCGGCGACGCAGAGCTACACGGCGACGGTGACGGCGGCGAACCGGGCGCCGGTGACCACGGTGACATCGGTCGAGGAACAGACGCAGATGGTGGGCGACACGGTGAGCGGGATCGATCTCTCCCCCTTCTTCATGGACCCCGACGGCGACACCCTCACCTATGCGGCCGGCAGCGCGGACACCGCCATCGCGACCGTTGCCGTCGAGGGCGCGCTCATGACCGTCGTCGCGCGGGCCGAAGGCACGACCACCGTCACCGTCACCGCCACCGACCCGGGACAGCTCTCGGCCAGCCTTGAGATCCCGTTGCGCGTCACGGCGGCGAACCGGGCGCCGGTGGTGGCGGACACGATCCCGACGCACGATCTGCTGGTGGACAGCATGGTGGCGCTCGACATGGCGCCGTACTTCATGGACCCGGCCGGGGGCGCGTTGAGCTTCGCCGCGGAGACCTCGGATGGGGCGGTGGCGGCCGCCATGGTGGACGGCAACGCGGTGGTGACGAGGGGGGTGGGGGCGCCGGAGGACAGCGTCGCGACGGCATTGCTCGCGGTGACGGCGATGAACGAGGAAGGCGGGTCGGCGACGCAGGATTCGATTGTGGTGCGGGTGCACCGGGAGCCGTATGACACGTTGCCGGGGGTGACGCTGCAGGAGGATGGGACGGTGACGGCGCTGGTCCCGGTCATTGGGCCACGGAATCTCACCATCTGCGTACAATCCGACCTGACCGGACTCGCCGGCCTGACACCCATCATCTGGTCCGAGTGGCAACGCGCCACCGGCGGCGGCTGGATCACCGTGCAGGACAACAACAGGATCAGCACCGCAACGGGCGAAGGCGGCTCGATCTGTCCCATCGCCCTGGCGGACGACGCCTTCCCGCCCGGCCGCTACCGGCTCGTCGGTCTGGTTGGGGTTGGCGGCGATCCCCCGCGCCACTATCGCACCAACACCATCGAAAAGAAGCCGGAGGGGTAGCCCGCATTCCTGTCTGGCGCAAGGCCGCTGCCCGGGCATCGGAGGCAGCCGGCCGATTGGCGAAGGATGGTCGCGGGGAGACTCGGGGCCGTCCCCGCTTGCGCGTCCCCCACCCGCTTGTGCTCCTGACCGCCTGCGTCCTCGTCGCGGCGATCGGCAGCCACATCCTTCCCGCCGGCGAGTACGACCGCCGCACGGACGAAGCCACCGGCAACCGCCTGGTCGTCGCGGGCACCTGGCACGAGGTCGAACCCAACCCGGTCGGACTCTTCGAAGCCATCGTCGCGCTCCCCCGCGGAATGGCCGACGCGGCGAGCGTCATCTTCCTCGTCTTCCTGATCGGGGGCGCCTTCACCGTGGTGGACGAAACCGGGGCGCTCAAGCGCGGCGTCGCCTCGCTGATCCGGTCGCTGGGCGGCAACGAACTCATGGTGATCCCCATCGTGTCGCTCTTCTTCGCGGCAGGGGGCGTCGTCTTCAACATGCAGGAAGAGATCATTCCGCTGATTCCGGTCTTGCTTGTCCTGTCGCGCAGGCTCGGCCTTGCCCCAATCGTGACGGTCGCCATGAGCGCGGGCGCCGCGTTCGTCGGGTCGTCCTTCAGCCCCATCAATCCCTTCCAGGTTGTGATTGCACAGGAGTTGGCGGAGCTGCCCCAGATGTCGGCCTGGGCCTTCCGCACCGTTTTTCTCGCCATCGCGCTGACCCTCTGGATCGCCATGACGATGCGGTTCGCGAGGCGGACGCGGGTTCGGGCAAGCGCGGCGGAGGGCCACCCGGCGGATGCGGACAACGCAAAGGGAGAGAAGGCTTTGCGCGCGGACGGGACCGGCGGCTCGGCGGACGACGGACAGGAAGGGGTACGGCGCTCCGACCTGGGAATCTTCGGGCTTGTGCTTGCCACTCTGGCGATGGTTGTGGTGGGGATGACGCGCTGGAACTGGGACTTCGACCAGCTTTCGGCAGCCTTTTTTCTGATGGGCGTGATTGTGGGCTTGCTGGCGGGAATGCGCCTGGGCGGCACCGCGGAGGCATATGTTCGCGGCTTCCGGTCCATGGCCTATGCGGGATTGCTGATCGGCTTTGCGCGCGCCATCTACGTTGTGCTGCAGGACGGTCGCATCGTGGACACGATTGTGCACGCTCTCTTTGCCCCGCTGGAGGGTCTGCCCGTCCTGGCGTCGGCCTTCGGCATGGTCGCGGCCCAAACGATCATTCATGTCCCCGTTCCGAGCGTCAGCGGACAGGCCGTCCTGACGATGCCGCTGCTTGTGCCCCTCTCGGATCTCCTGGGGTTGTCGCGCCAGGCAACCGTGCTGGCCTACCAGTACGGCGCGGGGCTGTGCGAGCTGCTGACCCCAACCAATGGCGCCCTGATGGCGATTCTGGCCTCGGCGGGCGTGCGCTACGAAGACTGGATCCGGTACGCGATCCCGCTATACCTGGCTCTCGTTGGCGTAGGAATGGTTGCGATCGCGACGGCGGTGGGGCTGGGGGTGTAGGGGGGTAGGGGGCGCAGGCGTCGGCCTGGGTGCTCCAGGACAATCATTGCGAACAAACACCGAAACGCATACCTTGTTTGCGGTTCGAGTGAGGCCAGAATCGTCGAGGGAGGAACATTTGCAGACCACAACCACTACCGGGGAGGAAAACCGCGGGCCGAGGGTCGCGCGGATGGCCGACGCCGCGAATCCTCACTCGGTCGCGGAACGGCTCCTGATCCACGCGGGGCTCATTCAGGAAGCCGCCCGAAAGTCGCTTCACCCTGATCGGCAGCAGGCGTTGGCCCAGTATTTCACTCCGATCCGAGTGGCCCGTCTCATGGCCGCGATGGTTCCCGCAACCTCGGGACCGATACGCATTCTGGATCCCGGCTCGGGAACGGGCACCCTCTTCGCCACCCTTGTCGCCCAATGCCTCAGCCAGGCTTGCCCTCCGGAATCGCTGTCGGTGACCGCCTACGAGATTGACGCAGGACTCCGGCCCTTTCTCGCGCGCAGTGCGGCCGCGGTTCGTTCAGCCTGTCTGGCTCGTGGAGCGGTCGGCCGCGTGGAGTTGCGCATGGAGGACTTTGCCTGCCGCGCCTCGCGGGAACAGATCGGAGATTTTTTCGCAGAACCGGGCACATTCGACATTTCGATTCTGAATCCCCCTTACCGGAAGCTGTCGGCGCGATCCGAGTTGCGAGCGCGACTGGACGCGCTGGACATTGCCGCACCCAACCTCTACGCCGCCTTTCTCGGACTTGCGCTTCGTAGCGTACGACCAGGCGGAACCGTCGTGGCGATTGTTCCCAGGAGCTTCTGCAATGGCACCTACTTCCGGCAGTTTCGACGGTTCTTGCTGGGGAATGCCAGTCTCCACGGCATTCACCTCTTTACGCGTCGGGATCGCGCCTTCGGACGCGACGCGGTCCTTCAGGAAAATGTGATTCTTGCGCTGCGGCGAGGCGGGAAGCGCCGGAGTTTCGTGTCCCTTTCCTTCAGCGAAGGCACGACAGGCGATCCGGTCTGGAGCCGGCCAGTCAGGCGTGACGACCTCACGCGTCGCGGGGATGCCGATCGCTTCATTCATCTGCCCGACAGCCAGTGGAGTGCGGACCTGGCGCAGGCCATGACAACCTTGCCGACCGACCTTGACGATCTTGGCCTCAAGGTGTCCACCGGTCCGATCGTGCGATTCCGGGTCCGAGAGTCGCTGGCGGACCTTCCCAACGGCGGCGCGGTCGTTCCCCTTTTGCTTGCCCACAACCTGTGCAACCAGGAGGTCAACTGGCCCGTCGCGGGCCGCAAGGCGCAGGCGCTGAAATCATCCGACGCCACCGCGAGGGCCCTGATTCCAAATGGCTGGTACGTCGCCACCCGCCGCTTCACCACCAGGGAGGAGCCACGAAGAGTAGTCGCCTCGGTGATTGATCCGGCGCGACTCCCCGGAACGCGGATTGCTCTCGACAACCAACTCAACTACTTCCATGCCGCCGGGGATCCCCTGGAACGCGATGTGGCGGTCGGTCTCGCCACCTATCTGAACAGCAGATTCGTGGACCGCTATTTTCGCACTTTCTCCGGCCACACCCAGGTCAACGCATCGGATCTGCGGAAGCTCAGGTACCCCGCAATCGCCGATCTTGCCGCATTGGGCGCTTCCCTCCGTCGCGTCCTCACCGATCTTCAGGCGGACCGTGCCGTCCGTCGCCACTGCAAGGAGTTGCGCACCGTGCCGAATGTCGATCCGATTCAGGAACGAATCAACGAGGGTGTGAGTGTCCTGCGGGATCTTGGAATGCCAAGGGAACAGCTCAATGACCGATCCGCCCTGACTCTCCTCGCTCTCGCAGGGCTCGGGCCCGCCGATCCGTGGTCGAGCGCGACGGCGCCGTTGATCGGCGTCACCCCAATCATGAAGTGGGTGGAAGAGCGATACGGACGCAGTTACGCACCCAACACTCGAGAGACTTTTCGTCGCTTCACTCTTCATCAATTCGTCGACGCCGCCATCGCAATCCCCAACCCTGACGATCCTGACCGCCCTGTCAACAGTCCACGGTTTTGCTACCAGCTTGCCCCCGAGGTCCTCGCCCTGATTCGGGACTTCGGTTCACCGAAGTGGGAATCCGCTCTGGCCGGATATGGCAGTCGGCGAGAGGCTCTTGTCGAGAAGTATGCCCAGCGACGCGAAATGGCCCGGATTCCGTTGATGCTCCGGGACGGCGTTGCAGTGACTCTGACACCCGGGGGACACAACGATCTGGTACGGCTTGTCCTGGAGGAGTTTTGCCCCAGGTTCGTGCCGGCCGGAACCCCGGTCTATGTCGGCGATGCGGGCCGGAAGTGGGCCTACTATGACCGCGCGCTTGCAAAACGGCTGGGGATTTCAGTGGATGAGCATGGCAAGATGCCGGACGTTGTCATCCATGACGGCGAGCGCGAATGGCTGGTCGTCGTCGAAGCGGTGACGAGTCATGGTCCCGTCGACGCAAAGAGGATCGGCGAGATGCGCAATCTGTTCAAGGGCGTCGGGGCGGGCCTGGTCTTCGTCACGGCGTTTCCTGATCGACGGACGATGGTGAGCCACCTGAACCAGATCGCGTGGCAAACGGAGGTGTGGATTTCGGACTCGCCGGGCCACCTGATTCACTTCGACGGCGATCGGTTTCTCGGGCCGTACAACGAAGATTGACGGAATTCACCCGCGTCGGGACCCAATAACGCGCCGCATTTCTCCCCCACATGCGCACAAAGGGCGGACCGGCTCACCCGAACCGGCCCGCCCTTCCCTCGTTGCACCTCGTTGCGGCCCGCCGGACCGCCCGACCCTACCGCCGTCCCTCCGCCCCCGCCTGCTCCTCAACGAAGCCGCGCGCCTCGTCCAGCCCCGCAATTCCGCTGCGGCCGTCCCAGAGCGCGGCAACCTTCGAGTAGTGTTCCAGCGCGACCATGGTGTTGCCCATCGCGGCGTTGGCGCGGGCGAGGCCCAGCAACGAGCGCGGACGTCCGGCCATTCGCAGCAGCGAGGTCTCGAACATCTCGGCCGCATCCTCGGGACGGTCCAGCTCCAGCAGCAGCTCGCCGTAGAGTTCGTGGACCGGCTTGACCGGGTTGGCCGATCCGCGGGGCGGCGCCATCGCTTCCACCGCCTCGACGGCTCTGTCCATGAAGTCGGTGGCCATGTCGGCGTGGCCCATCCCGTGGTGCAGCAGCGCGCTCACCTGCATGTGCATGACATGGTCGTAGCCGCGACCTTCCGACTCCTCGCCAAGCGCCTTTTCGGCCGCCGCCAGCGTCTCCTGGTCGCCCGTGCGCGCCGCGGACAGGCCGGTCGCCAGCAGTTCGACGATGCGCATCTCGTCGGTTACGGGCCGCACCTCCCATTCCTCCGTCTCGACGGTGTAGCGCGACTTCAGGAGCGGCAACGCACCCCGCGCCCGGGCGGTACCCGCGGCGCCCCGCGATCCCCCAACATCAAAGCCCTCGTTCTCGACCATCGAGGCCAGGCGATCGATCCACACCCGCGCCTTCGCGTAGTCGCCCCGCTGCAGATCGCCGTACTGCCCCCAGTCCAGCGAATGCACCGCGTCGCCCATTTCGTCGCCCGGTTCCCACAGCTCGACCGCGACGTCGTAGGCCGACTGGTTGTGGCCCGAGACCAGCTCCCACATCCCGTGCTGAATGAAGATGTGCGTCGGCATGTGCCTCGCGTGCGAGACCGAGGGGGCGATGTCGGCAAAGGCGTGGGCCGCCTCCAGCGCCAGCGGGGCGTTGATCGGATGGTCGAAGGCATGAATCGTGTAGTGCGCCGCGCCGGGGTGCACCGGATTGTCGTTCAGGAGCTTGAGCGCGATCGTCCCGGCGCGGATGTTGTAGCGCTCGGTCACGTTGCCGTTCAGGCGGTTGACGCCCAACAGCGACAGCGCGTAGAAGGCCGCGATCTCGGGATCGTCGGGGTACATTTCGTGCAAGTCGCCCATCGCCTCCATGTACTCGACGCGGCGCTGCGAGTGGTCGCCGTCGCCCCAGAGGATCTCCACCGCCCGCATGAGCCCCTTCTCCCGCTCGGTCGGCGCCTTCGCGATGCGCTCCTCGGGTGTCGGCGCGAGACGCTCCAGCGCCTTTCGCGGCTCGGTCGGGTCCATGTTGGTGACCAGCGGATGGTTGTAGGCCAGCGATTCGGCCCAGTAGGCCAGCGCGAAGTCCGGGTCGATCGCCTGGGCCGCGTGGAACTGCTCGCGCGCCTGCTTCCAGCCGAAGCTGTGCAGGATCGCCACGCCGCGAAGGAAGTGGTCCTGCGCCTCGCCGGTCGCCGAGGTCGGGAAGGAGATGACTCCGACTTCGTCGAACTGCGCGTGGGCCGCATGCGGCGCGACAAGGGCGGCAAGGACGAGGGCGGCGCCCGCAAGGGTCGTACCGGTTCTCCGCATGGTGGTCTTCTTCATTGTGAATCCTCCGGTTTGGTTGGTGCGTGCCACTCTTTGGCGTGTGATTGGGGTGCGGGGGCGAATGGCCCCCCTGATCGATTTTCCGTTCTACATCGCGGCGATCGCCTCGCCGATCCTCTCCAGCGCGGTCTCCACGACCGCCCGCGGCGAGGCCAGGTTCATGCGCATGTAGCCGCTGCCGCCGGTGCCATAGCTCGATCCCGGATTGAGAAACACCCCGGCGCGCTCGGCGAACCACCGCTGCACAACCTGTTCGGCGTTGACGGTTGCGCTTCCGGCGGCGCTCTCCCGGGCGGCGGTCCCGGCGGCGTCGATCCGTTCCGCGAACTCGCCCACATCGAGCCAGGCCAGGTAGGTGCCCTGCCCTTTGCGATGGCGAATTCCCGGCAAATGGTCGCGAATCCAACTCTCGGCGAAGTCGTGATTGGCGTCAAGATAGAGGATCAGATCGTCCAGCCAGGGTTCGCCCTCGTCGAGCGCGGCGCGGGTGGCGACCATCCCCAGGGTGCTCAGATCGGCGCGGGTGTTGGCCCTGACGCGCGCAAGCAGCTCGGGATTGGTGCTGTAGTACCAGGCAACCTTCATCGCGGCCAGACTGAAGGACTTGCTGGCGGACTTGAAGGTGAGGCTGTTGTCGACAAGCTCCGGGTCGAGGCTGGCGAAGGGCGTATATGCGTTGCCGCCGGTCACGAAGTCGCAGTGGATCTCGTCGGCCAGAACCACAACGCGGTGCCGCAGGCAGATTTCCCCCATGCGCGTCAGATCCTCGGCGGACCAGCAGTTGCCGGTCGGGTTCTGCGGATTGCAGAGGATGAAGGCGTTGCAACGTTTGGCGCGCCTCTCGAAATCGTCGTAGTCGATCTCGTAGCGACCCTCGGAATCGACGATCATCGGGCTGTCGTCGGCCACGGTGCGGCTGAATCTGAGGTCGGTGTAGAAGCCGTTGTAGGTGGGAGTGGTGAGGAGGACGGGGGTGCCGGGCGGCGAAAAGGTGTGCAGCGCGGCGATGATCCCGGGGTGGACGCCGGTGGTGAAGACGATGCTGTCCGGGTCGATCTCAATGCCGTAGCGGCGCCGGTTCCAGGCGGCCACGGCTTCGGCATAGGAATCGGGACGGTGCATATAGCCCCAATTCTCGTGCGTACATCGCTCGGCCAGGGCGTTGGTGACGCAGGGCGCCGCGCGAAAGTCCATATCCGCCACACCCATTCCGGCCACAATTCCATCGCCGTACTGGGCCACCGCGCGATCCCAGCGAACGCTGTCCGTGCCGACCCGGTCATAGACTTCGTCGAAATCGTAGTCGTTCCTGTGCACGAAAGGCCGGGGGCTGGGGCGGGAGGGGCGGGGAGTGGCTCCGGCGGCGGTCGCGCCGGTGGTTCCGAGGAGGGCGGCCGCACCCGCGCTCTTGAGGAAGGTTCTGCGGGTGGAATCGCGTCCGGTCATCTGTGAAGCTCCTGTTTCGTTGCGCCGCGGTGTCGGTCGTGCCAGCGAGGCCATTCGACGCATGAGAAACAGAGTGGGGCGCCGCAGCGGTTCGCGCAAGAAGCGTGCCCCGGACAGCCTGCGCAGTTGGGGTCCGAAGGACGGGAAAAGCGGAGTCTGGAGAACGAGCGCGACGGCCTTCTTCCGTCCACGATTTTCGCGCCGACCGGCTCCCTCTTCGCCGCCGCGACCCCTGCGCTAGCGCACCCGGCCGGCCGCTCGACGAGCTGGCGGGCCACCTGCGCGCCGCAGCGCCGATCGGCGTTCCCCCTCGTCCGCCGCCGCCACAAGCGGCGCCGCCGAGAGCGCATCGTGGCGCAAAAGGCAATCGCTTGACGCTGCATTGAGATCGTGTTGTACTCATCTCTGTTGCCCGGGTCTCTACTTGCGCGGGTCTCTATTTGCGCGGGTCTCTGTGCGCGGGTCTCCGTGCGCGGGCGGCGCGTCGCCCACGAGTCGCTCCATGAATCAAGTCGCTCTATGAATCAAGTCGCTCCATGAATCACCGCGCCCCGGCTGCCGTATGGCGGCATCGATCTGGATTTCATGCAGAATGCGGAGAGGAATCGCGATGAGGAGAGCGGGAACGGCGTTCGCGGTCGCATTCCTGGCTGCGCTGGCGGGCTGCCGCGGCGATCCCGGGCCCGGGGCGGAAACCGTTGCGCTGGTCCACGGGCTGGGGCGTTCGCCGGCCTCGATGATCGTCCTGGAGGAGCGGCTGGAGCAGGAGGGCTTCGCGGTCGCGAGGGTCGGATACGATTCCCGCGGGGCCGACTTCGGGGAACAGGTGCAGGCCGTGCGCAGGGCGGTCGAGAAATGTTGCGCGCAGTCTTCCCGAATTCACTTCGTCGGTCATTCGCTGGGGGGACTTCTGATCCGCGGCTACCTCGCCGAGACGCGGCCGGAGCGCCTGGGCCGGGTCGTTCTTCTGGCGCCGCCGAGCGCGGGCAGTCTGCTGGTGGACCGCCTGCAGGAGTTCCCCGTTGCCCTGGAGGCGCTCGGACCGGTGGGCAGCGCGCTGGGAACCGACAGCACCGATCTCCCCGCCACCCTTCCTCCACCCGACTACGAGATCGGGATCATCGCCGGCAACCTTTCCATCAACCCGATCGGAACGCTCGCCATTCCCGGCCCCGACGACGGAATCGTGGGAGTGGCGGAAACGCGCATCGACGGCGTCCCCACCGTGGTGCTGCCGGTGACTCACACCTTCATGATGAACAGCCCGCTGGCCGCGCGCGCGGTCGTCCAATTCCTGCGCACGGGCAACTTCGGCGAAGCGTCGATTCGGGCCAACTGACTTGGGCTGCAACCGGGGCGTTTCCCGCCGCGCCGCGTACAGTCCAACCCTGAATCGATCCCGCGACGCCGCGCCATCTTCGGATTCCCGCCAACCGCCCGGCCCCGCCAGTGGCGCTACCGCAACCGCTCCAGCCGCCAGAGCTCCACATGGTCCAGCTCGAGCTCGTCCTGGCGGATCGTGGCGATGAGGTCGCCCTGGAAGGTCGGGACGGAGCGCTCCTTGTACGCCGGAGCCGGAACGCTTCCCAGCAATCGTCCTTCCGCGTCGAAGAACTCCCAGTAGTGGCCGTCGGCGCGAATCGCCTCCACCCACAACCGGCCGTCGGGCGCCATGTAGAGCTCGTCAATGAAGGGCTTTCGGTCCGGCCGCGAGAAGCCGCGGGGCTGGCAGTCCGCATCGGCGAAACGCTCCCGGAACTCGTCGTACTCCGCATTGCCGACCGCCCACTCCTCGTCGGTGACCGGAACGGGAGTCGCCGTTCGCTCGATGACGCGCAGGGTGTCGCCCGTGGCCGCGGCGGTGACCGCGATCCGGTAGAAGTACCCCCAGGCCGAAACCATGACGCCGCCGGAGGCCGGGTGCTGAACGAAGCCCGACGCGAAGGGAGCCGCGAAAAACCCGATCGAACTTTCGGCCTCGCAGAACACGGGTTCAACTCTTCCGGGAAGGTCGTCTTCCGCGACCAGGAAGGGCACGGTGTCCGCCGCTTCGCCACTGCCGCGGTAGCCCAGCCACAAGCTCGTCTCGTCGTAACGAGAGAAGGTGAGCCGAAAAAATTCGTCGGGGCCGACGTGGTAGATCCGAAGCCGGGCGGGCGATCCGGTCCACCCTCCCTCGGTTCTGCGCTGCCCAAGCCATTCCCCCTCGGCGGAGAACTCGCCAATCCGGCCCAGGCCCGGGTCGTAGACAAGCAGACGGCCGCCCACCCATGCCAGGGAGTAGATGCTCTGGAACTCGCCCGGTCCCTCGCCATGTCGTCCGAAGGTGCGGAGGTGCTCTCCGTCCAGTCCGAAGACCCGCACCTCGCCGTTGATGGCATCCCCCACGAACACTTCGCCGCCGGGTCCGAGCGCGACCGAGGCGACCCGTCCGAACTCGTCGGGGCCGGCCTGGTCGGTGATCTCCTTCGGTCCGATCGAGACGACGGGGACAAGCTGCCACGCGGAGGGCTCGCCGGCGTTGACGACCTGGACCACCCCATTGATGGTGTCGAAGGTTGTCGTCAGATCGCCCCCCGCGGCCATGTCGCCGGGGGCCCGGCAGGCGGCGCTGTGCACAAGAACGACGGCGGCGACGGCGAAGCGAAGGCTGTTCGTTGGACTGCTCGTCATTGGGCTGCTCGCTGGCATGGGGTTTCTCGGGATTGCCTCACCGCTCGATGCGCCACACATCCACATGGTCGAGCTCCAGGCTGTCCTGGCGGATCGTCAGCACATGGTCGGGACCGAAGGCGGGGACCGAGTTTTCCCTGAACTCCCGTGCGGGCATGCTCCCCAGCAGCCGGCCCTCCGGATCGAAGACCTCCCAGCGGTTGCCTTCCGCGCGCATCGCCTCCACCCAGATCCGGCTGTCGGGCGCAATGAAGAAGGTGCGGATGAAGGGTTTGAGGGCGGGGCGTTCGGGTCGGCGGGGCGTGCAATCGGCGCGCGGCTGTTCGTCCAGGAAGTTGCGGAAGTCCTCGGTGGCGGACGCCCATTCCTCGTCGGTGACCGGTTCGCTGGGCAGCTCCCGCTCGATGACGCGCAGCGTGTCGCCGCCGGAGACGACCGCGATCCGGTAGGCGTCGGTCCGGGCCAGATACAGGGTGCCCGCGGGTCCGGGATGCTGCACAAGCTGGGGACTGTAGATGATCTCGAAGAAGCTGATCCAGCCGTCGTTGTATTCGCAGCTTACGCTTTGGTCCCAGAAATCTTTGGTGGCGGCAAGGGTGTCGCCGGTTTCGCCCGCGGCGCTCTGGCCTACGTAAACGAGCTGCAATCCGTCCTCTCCCACTACATGACTGACCGACCACGCCTCGTCGCGAGCGACCGGATAGAGGCGAAGCGCCTCCGAGCCGCCCCAGCGACCAGGCGCCGCTCGTTGGCCCAGTACCTCGCCAGCGGCGGAAAACTCGCCGATCCTGCCGCCGATCAGGTCCAGGACAAGGAGGCGATCCCCGACCCATGCGACCGAGTTGATGTGAGAGAACTCGCCCGGACCCTCGCCGGAACGCCCGAAAGTGCGCCGGTGCGTCCCATCCCGCCCGAAGACCCGCACCTCAGTGTAGTGGCCGTCGCCAATGTAGATCTCGTCGTTGTGCGGGCCCAGCGCCGCGGACCAGACCTGGCCGAACTCTTCGGGGCCTCCCTCGCCGACCGCGAGCGTTTTCGGCCCGATCGAGCTCTCGAGCGCGAATCGCCATTCGGGCGCGTCGCCCCGGTTGACGACATGGACCACCCCGTCGATTGTGTCCACCGTCGTGACGAGCACGCTCATCCGCGCCGACGGCCGGTCGGTATCGCAGGCGGCGGCCAGGAGAAGGGCCAGGGGAATGAAGGCAATCGAGGGATTCGACTGCAAGCGATTCGGCAACATGTATCCTCCCTTCCGTGGGCGTTCATGCATGCGCCTGAATATCTGCGGTCCGGCACACGATCGCAATCGCGCCTACCGGCCCACCTTCCATTCAGCCAGCAATCGCGCCTCCAGCTCGCGGTCCAGTCCGGTGCGCAGCGAGAACCCTCCCCCCGCTTCCCGGCTGCGATGCCACTCCAGCGTCTCGCGCGCGGTCACGGCCAGGGGCCGGAAGGTCAGCCCGGCTGCGATGGCGCGGCTGCTGTCGATTCGTCCGTAGTTCAGGTAGCGACCTCGCGGCGGTTGCCAGAAGGGAAGCTCGCGCTGCGGCAGTTGCCCGCGCTCGGCCAGGAAGTCCCAGTCCACCCAGGCGAAGGAGACCGGCGTGGAGGTGATCGCGCGGATCCCGTACACAAGTTCGGCCGACGAGAGCGGCGCGCCCGGACCGACGCTGTTGAAGATCCCCGTTGTTTGGCGTTCGAGCAGATGAATGTAGAACTCGGCAAGATCGCGCACATCGATGAACTGAACCGGATCGGCGCGCTCGCCCTGCACCAGCGTCTCGCCCCCGTCGTCGATCCGGACCGGCCAGTAGGTGAAGCGGTCGCTGCGGTCGCCCGGCCCCACGATCACCGGAGGCCGCACGATGAGAGTCCGCGCGCCGAACCCCTCTTCCACCCTGCGCTCGGCGAGCACCTTGGCGGGGCCGTACGCGGTCCACTCGCTTTCGGGAAGGTCCGCGGGCCCGATCGGGGCGTCCTCGTCCATGACCGCGGCGGTGAAATCGGTGTAGACCGCGCGCGTGGAGGTGAAGAGGTACTGATCGGTGGCGCCCTCGAGAAGATTGACCGAGAGGCCGACCTGGGCCGGAGTGTAGCCGGAGTTGTCGATGACCGCATCCCAGCGGCGCCCCTCCAGAGCAGTCAGGTCGTCGTTGCGATCGCCGACGAGCTTTTCGACCTCGGGGAAGAGGTGCGTGTTGGTGCGACCGCGATTGAAGAGGGTGATGCGGTGGCCGCGCGCGAGGGCGTGCCGTACGACATGCGGGCCGATGAAGCCCGTGCCGCCCAGAATGAGGATGTCGAGCCCCTCCTGGGAGTTGGCGACCGATCGTGCGCTGGCCCCGGAACCAGGCGCCGCGGCTACGGAACCAGGCGCCGCTGCCCCGGAACCCAGCGCCGCTGCTCCCGCGGCAAGTCCCGCCTGCCCGATGAAACCGCGCCGCGTCGTCGATGGTCCCCTCGTCGATGGTCCCGTCTTCGATGCCTCCGTCGTCGATCGTTCGGTCTTCATTGGGTCGTTGCTCCCTGGATGGCTGAACCGACTGTCTGAAAGTGAATTCACGCGCGGGCCGACGAGCGGATTCCCGCGCGGAAGCGATGGGCTGGTCCGACCGCAAGCGCCGAGCGCCGGGTGCCTCGAACCGCATCCCCATTGTGGCGAGGCCCGCGCGCCCTATTCTATTGGAAGTTCCGCCGGAGGAATCTCCAAGTTCCGCCGGAGGAACAAGATCCCCCGCACGCGCCGAAGCCGCAACCATCGGCCGACCACCGCATCCGCAATCGACGCCGAGCCCGCCCTCCCAGCCCCCATCCCCCCGCCCCGCACCCCGGAGACCACGATGCACCGCGCCCACGACCGCCGCCGCTCCGCCACCGCCGCGCTTCCCGCCCCCACCCGCCGCAAGTCGCCCCCGGACCCCTCTCTCTCCCCCGGGACGGATCGGTCGCGGCCCCCGGTCGGCGCCGGAGCTTCCCGCCCTCTCCTCGCCGTCGCCCTCGGCTGCGCGCTCGCCCCGCTCTCTCCGGCCGACGCCCAGGACCCCACCGACGGCGACCGAATCGCGCAGGCCACCGCGGCGCTGACCTTCCGCGCCATCGGCCCCACGATCATGGGTGGGCGCGTCGCCGATCTGGCGGTGGTCGAGTCCGATCCGCGCATCTTCTATGTGGGGGTCGCGACCGGCGGCGTCTGGAAGACCGAGAATGCCGGGATCACCTACACGCATGTCTTCCGCGACGAAGCGACGGCCTCGGTCGGCGACGTTACGGTCGCGCCGTCCAATCCCAATGTGGTCTGGGTCGGGACCGGAGAGCCGAACAACCGGCAGAGTTCGCCCTGGGGAAACGGGGTCTACCGCTCGACCGACGCGGGGCGCACCTGGACGCACCTAGGGCTGGAGGACACGCATCACATCGGGCGCATTCAGGTGCATCCGCGCGACCCCGATGTGGCGTACGCGGCGGCGGTGGGACATCTGTGGGGACCGAATCCGGAGCGCGGCGTCTATCGCACCATCGACGGCGGCCGGAGCTGGGAGCGGGTCCTCTTCGTGGACGAAAACACCGGCGCGATCGATCTGGCAATGGATCCGGGCGACCCCCGCACCCTCTTCGCGGCGATGTACCAGCGGCAGCGGCGGGCCTGGGGATTCAATGGCGGCGGACCGGGCAGCGGCATCCATCGCACCACCGACGGCGGAGACACCTGGACCGAGTTGACGACGGGTCTTCCCGAGGGGGACAAGGGGCGGATCGGGCTCGACATCCACCGGCGCGACGGGAACCTGGTCTTCGCGCTGGTCGAGGCGGACGCGCGCGGACCGGGGCAGGGGTTCGGAGGCGGGGGCGGCAACGAGGCGCAGAACGGCGTCTACCGCTCCACCGACCGCGGCGAGAGCTGGGAACAGATCAGCACGACCAACAATCGCCCCATGTACTACAGCCAGATTCGCGTCGATCCCAACGACCCCGAGCGGATCTACCTGGGCGGCGCCAATCTCTACCGATCGTCGGACGGCGGGCGCAACTTCACCCCCGACGCGGCGGCCGAGGTTCACCTTGACCATCATGCGCTCTGGATCAACCCGGCCGATTCCGACCACCTGATCCTGGCGGGCGACGGCGGCGTCTCGGTCAGTTGGGACCGCTCCGACAACTGGATTCAGCACCGCAACCTGCCGCTCGCGCAGTTCTACGAGATCGGCGTGGACATGCGCGACCCGTACCACGTCTGCGGCGGCCTTCAGGACAACGGCTCCTGGTGCGCGCCCTCGAACACCCTCTCCAACCAGGGGATTCGCGCGCGGGACTGGTACAATGTGGGATCGGGCGACGGCTTCTTCACCGTCATGCATCCCACGAACCCCGACCTGATGTTCGCCGAGTCGCAGGGAGGGAATCTGATGCGCGTCCATTTGCCCACGGGGGAAAGAGCGCGCATTCGACCGCTGCCGCGTCCGGCGGGAGAGGACGACGACCGGAATCTGCGCTGGAATTGGGACACGCCCATGCTCCTCTCGGCGCACGACGACCAGGTGATCTACGCGGGCTCGAATGTGCTCTTCCGCTCGGACGACCTGGGGCAGAGCTGGCGGGAGATCAGCGGGGACCTGAGCTGGGCAATCGACCGCGACACGCTGGAGCTGATGGGGGTCGCAGGCGCGGAGCCGCAGATGTCGCGCAACGACGGCCAGTCCAGCTACGGCAACCTGACCGCGATCGCCGAATCGCCGCACGACGCCTCGGTCCTCTACACCGGCGCCGACGACGGACGCTTGCATGTCACGCGCGACGGCGGCGCCACCTGGACCGACCTCAGCGACAATCCGCCCGGGTTGCCCGCGCACACCTATGTGACCCGGATCGTGGCTTCGCGGGGCGCGGCGGGCCAGGTCTTCGCGGCCTTCGATGGACACCGCAACGACGACTTCGAGCCGTACCTCTACGCCAGCGACGACTTCGGCGCAAGCTGGAGGCGGATCACCGGCGGTCTGCCCGCGACATCGCTGAACGCCCTTGCGCAACACCCCCGCGCGCACAACCTCCTCTTCGCCGGCAGCGAGGTCGGCGTCCACTTCTCGATCGATGGCGGCGCGAGCTGGCACAATCTGAAGAATGGCCTGCCGACCGTCCCCGTGGACGACATCGTGGTTCATCCGCGCGACAACGACCTTGTGGTCGGCACCCACGGGCTCGGCATCTGGATCATGGACGACATTGCGCCGCTTGAGCACCTTGACGCCGGGACGATGGCGGCCGACGCCCATCTCTACCCTGTGCGGCGCGCGACTTCGTACAACCCGTACAGGCCGCAGGGCTGGACCCCGGGCATCTACGAGGCGCCGAATCCGCCGGACGGGGCGCGCATCCGCTATCACCTGGGCGCGGAGACCGACAGCGTGACGATTCGGATCAGCGACGGCGGCGGCGCGCTGGTGCGGGAGCTGGAGGGCAGCGGCGACGCGGGGCTGAACGAGGTGATCTGGGATCTGCGGCTGGCGGCGGAGGGGGCCGACGGCGAGGCGATGGATCCCGGGCCGAGGGTGCTTCCGGGCAGCTACCGGGCGACGCTGGCGGCGGGCGGGACGATGATGGAGGAATCGGTCGAGGTGCGGCTCGATCCGCGGGTGGAGATCTCGCGCGGGGAGCTGATGGCGCGGCACGAGGCCATGATGGATTCGTACCGGCTGTCGGGCGTGGTGGCGGCCGCGCGGGAGAGGATCGGGGAGGCGCGGGAGCAGCTCGGCCAGGCCGACGAGCGTGTGGAGGCGGCCGCGGAGGCGCCCGAGTCGCTCCGGGAAGAGATCGAGACGTTGCGCGAGGCGGTGGCCGAGGTGGCGGGGGATCTGGGGGGCGGGGGGTTCGGGGGCGGGGGCGGAGCGGGGGTGTGGCGCCAGATCGAAGGCGCGACCAACCCGCCGACCGCGGACCAACTCTGGCAGATCGATCGTTCCTGGGAGGAGCTGCCCGCCGTGATCGAACGGCTCAACGAGCTGATCGCCGTGAGCCTGCCGGCGCTGAACGAAAAGCTCTACGCCGAAGGCCTGAGGCCGAAGCCGGGCGAGGCGGTGGCGATGCCGGGGCGGGGGTGAGATGCACATGAATACAGCCGTCGGCAGAAGCACCCGTGATCCCAACCGGATGCTCCCGGATGATCGGCCGGTTCACGACTGGTATCGGTTCGTTCTGTCGTTCCCGCCCCATCTGGTTCGCCATTGCCTGGACCGTCTTGGGGTCACTCCCGGACAAACGGTGTTGGATCCGTTCTGTGGAACGGGCACGACGGTGGTCGAATGCAAGAAGGCGGCGATCGAGAGCGTTGGGCTTGAGCGGAATCCCATGGCTCGTTTTGCGAGCGCAGTCAAGGCCGACTGGTCGGTCGATTCGGCAACGCTGGCCGACTACGCCGACGAAGTGGCCCGGCGCGCCAAGTCAACGTTAGCCGAACAGGGGATTGACGACTGGAGCGACCTCCCCTTGCTCGCCGAAGACGGTTCCATACCCGCGTCAATTCGAACCCTGGAACCTGACCGGTTCAAATTGCTGCTGAAAAACTCGATCAGCCCGATTCCGTTGCACAAGACCCTGGTTACCCTGGACATGGTCGATCGACTCGGTGACATCAAGATGCGGGGTTGCGGGCGCCTCGCGTTGGCCACGGGTCTTGTTCGGAGCATCGGAAACTTGAAATTCGGACCCGAAGTGGGAATCGGGCGCATCAGGGACGACGCTTCCGTAGTCGACATTTGGCACACTCGAATGAGAGCGATGACCGACGACCTCCAGAGTCTGTCCACCTGCAACGGTGCGTATGCAAAGGTGCTACAGGCAGATGCCCGGCAAGCGGCCGACGTTCTGCCACCGCGGTCCATAGACGCTGTGATCACTTCGCCACCGTATCCCAACGAAAAGGACTACACCAGAACGACGCGCCTGGAGTCGGTCATTCTCGGGATGATAAAGAACCTCAAGGAGTTGCGAGCCCTGAAGAAGGAAATGGTCAGGTCGAACACTCGAGGGGTGTACAAGGCCGATGACGACGATGCGACAATCCGGTCGAATACGGAAATTGCCAGAATCGCCGACGAGATCGAGCGCCGTCGGGTGGCCATGGGAAAGACCTCGGGCTTCGAGCGCGCTTACGCAAGGGTTGTGCAGCTCTATTTTGGCGGCATGGCAAAGCATTTCGCTTCCTTGCGGACGGTGCTTCGGCCGGGTGCACGGCTGGCCTACGTCGTCGGAGATCAGGCATCCTATTTGCGCGTGATGATCAGGACCGGACAAATTCTTGCCGACATCGCCAGGACCCTGGGCTACGAGGTGATGGGCATCGACCTGTTCCGAACGCGTCTTGCGACCGCAACTCGGGAGCAACTTCGAGAGGAAGTCCTCCTGCTGCGCTGGCCCGGCAGGCCCGAAGGGAAAACGAAATAAATGGCGAAAAAGGACCGCTATTCCGCGATCATCGAGGCGATTTTTCATGGGCGATACGAGTCCGGTGTCACTCATGTCGAATTCGCTCGCGAACAGATTACGGCAGCCTCTATCAGCCTCGGCATTGCACCGCCCAAGAACCTGGGCGATGTAATCTACGCTTTCAGATATCGGAAGCCCCTACCCCCAAGCATCAGAGCAACGGCTCCGTCCGGCAAAACCTGGATCATTCGCTCGGCCGGATTGGGACGATACCGGTTCGTCCTCGTCACTGATATTCCCTTGAGCCCGAACCCCAATTTCGCGATTACCAAGATTCCTGACGCAACGCCGGGGATGGTCGCCAAGTACGCCTTCACCGATGAGCAGGCGGTGCTGGCACGGGTTCGCTACAACCGGCTCATCGACCTGTTCCTCGGAATCACCTGCTTCTCGCTCCAGAATCATCTCCGCACATCGGTGCCCGGCATGGGTCAGGTCGAAACGGATGAGGTCTATGTCGGTGTCGACAAGAAGGGCATCCACTATGTGATACCAGTTCAGGCAAAGAGCGGCAGCAACATGATTGGAAGGGTTCAGATCGAACAGGACATTGCGGTGGGGACGGCCAAGCTCCCTTCACTGGTCTGTCGGCCAGTAGGAGCTTATCTGGCTTCGGGCGACATCGTGGCGCTTCTGGAATTCGAAGAAGACGAGTCGGAAATCAGAGTGGCCAACGAGCAACACTACAAGCTGGTTCCCCCTGAATCGGTCACGGTCGAAGATTTGGTGCGCTACCGCAAGCGGCTGTCTGGGAGAGTCTGAATTGAAATGCCATGCAGCAATTCCGAAGAATCCTTTCCGCTCATCCCTTCTGCTCGCGGCCATAAGGCAGCGAATGAGCTCTTTTCAGTTCGCTGGGCAGCAAACGGTCGATCTCCTTGTCTGAGAAGGTCATCTCCTCCGAGTGGTCGGCAACCAGCCGCAGGCGCAGTGATCCTCGCCGTCGGAGGGAAGCCCCACCTGTACCTCCACGTCTACGCCCGCCCGGGCTGCACTTTCCGGCGGACCACAGGAGCGACTCCAAACTCGGCGCCGTCGCGGTGGTGTCGGTGCGCTGGCCGGCTCCGACCCACGGCTCCACGCATCGGCGATAAGTTCGCGGTCTCGGGGCGTAGCGCGACATCCCTCAGCCCTCCAGCCGGTTGTACCTCCGCAGCACCTCGCGCAGCCGGTCGTGCGGGAGCGCGTGAACGGTCACGTCGTTGGCGCCGGTCATCGTTTCGGCCGCGACCAGCGCGTTGATGATCGCCTCCTCGGTGGCCTCGACGGTGGCCGCGAAGAGCGGATTCAGCCGTCCATTGGCCAGTACGCGCGCCTCGCCCACCGCCGCCGCTTCCGACGCCGCCTCGCGGTTCGCGGTCGAGAAGGCCACGAAGATGTCGCCGGAGCCGTTCGAGGAGACGCTGCCGTTGCGCGCGAGTCCCAGCGAGACCCGCCTGGCCATCCTCTCCAGTTGATGGGACAGCACCGGCGCGTCGGTCGCGACCACAACGATGATGGAACCGTCTCGGTCGGCCTCCCCCTCCTCCCCCTCCAGCCGCCCGCCATTCGGCCGCTCCGGCATCAGATCCGCGATCTCGCGTCCCACCGGCGCCCCCGCCACGCGGAAGGGCTCGCGGCTGCCGTAGTTGCACTGGACCAGCACGCCCACGGCGTAGCGCTCGCCCGCCACCTCCACCACCCGCGACGAGGTCCCGATCCCGCCCTTGAAGCGGTGGCAGATCATGCCGGTGCCGCCGCCCACATTGCCCTCCGCGACCGGCCCCGCGCGCGCCGCCTCCATCGCCCGGAGCGCGTCGTCCTCGGTGACGTGCTGGCCGCGGATGTCGTTCAGCGTTCCATCCCAGGTCTCGGCCACGACGGGAAGCGACGCGAGCCACGGACCCGGTCCCCGCTCGAGCCCCCGCGCCACCCCCCACCGGATCACCGCATGATGCACCACTCCCACGCTCAGCGTGTTGGTGATCATCACGGGCCCTTCCATGATGCCGGAATCGCGCACCCAGGTCGTGCCGGTCATCTCGCCGTCGCCGTTCAGGGTGAACCAGGCCGCGTAGACGGGGTCGGGGCGGTCGCGGCCGCGCGGCCAGACGGCGGTCACCCCTGTGCGGACGGGCCCTTCGCCGACGACGAGCGCGCCGGCGCCGCGAACGATGGTGGCGTGGCCGACCTCGACGCCCGCGACGTCGGTGATCGCATTGAGCGCGCCCGGAGTTCCCTCGAAGGGGACGCCGAGGTCGCGCGCGCGGGGTGGCTGGGCGGTGGCGGGGAGGGCGGCGCAGGCCACGATCGCCGTGAACGCGACCGCGGCGGACGCTGGCCAACGCCCGGGAAACGCGGTATTCTGACTTGGCATTCTCATGATTCGACCTCGCTTACCTGTGACCTTGGCGCGCCTGAAGCCGGGGCGCCGCCGGAAGGACGACCCGTTCCCGCGAATGGAGCCCCGACCAATGAATAGAGCCATGAGCGACCGGGAGAAAGTCCTGGTGGCCACCGCCAGGCTCGCCGCCCACTATGTCGACGCCGCTCTCGGGGCGGGTGCGACCGGCGAAGAGATCGGCGCGGCGCTCCGCCGGATCGCGTCGGATGCCGGGGAGTTCGAGATCCTGATCACCGACGAGGAGGGACGCATCGTGCTGGGAACGGATCACATCGGCTTCGTCTTCCCGACCGATCCCGGCGCCGAAACCCAGTCGGCGCCATTCGCGGCGCTTCTGGACGGGTCCGAGACGATTGTGGTCCAGGATCCGCAGCCGCGCGAGGCGGATGGCAAGCTCTTCCAGTATGTCGGGGTGGGCGGCATCGACCGGCCGCGGATCGTGCAGATCGGAGTGTCGGCGGGCTGAAACGAAACGGCGCGACTGCGAGACGGTCCACCGCCGGATCGCCCCTTCCGGGTCGTCGCGTTTCCTCGCGCGGAACCGGCAAGGTTCAGTCGCCGGATCTTGCGGCCCGGTTTTGCGGCGCAGGACGAGTGGCGGCAGAAACGGGGTCCTGTCTCGCCCAGCCGCGCATTGCCACCGTGCCGCGGGGCCCGAGCGCTTCGACAACCCGCTCCTCCCCCGACGCCAAATGTTTCCCGGAAGCGGGATCGCCGCGCCTCCCTTCGCCGCGCCTCCCTTCGCCGCGCCCCCCTTCGCCGCGCCCCCCGCCCTCCGCTCCACCTCCCTCCACCGGGCCCTCCTCCCCATCCGCCGCACCCTGGCCAGCCTCCGCCGCACCCCGTCCCACCAGTTCAATCGGCCGATCGACGAAGAGCGGCGCCAGCGCGCGGTAACGGAAACGGACGATGCGCGCGGACGAGCGGCGCCGGGCCGCGTCCAGAAGAAGCAGCGCCGTCAGCGGGCCATGCACGAGGAGGCCGGGGTAGTCCTCGCGGCCGGTCACGTAGCGGTGGTCGTAGTGGATGCGGTGGCTGTTCCAGGTCAGCGCCGAAAACTGAAAGAGGGTGACGGGGGTGGGCAGGAAGATCTCGCTCCAGAGGGGCGGGGGCGGGGAGAGAGGGGCGGCCCGCGGCCCGGCGGCGGCGTTCGCACCGGAGTTCGCGGACGTTTCGGCCCTTGCGCTGCCCGCCTCGCGATAAACGATCACCTGGTCCTCTTCCACGCAGAGGCGACCGTCCTGGCGCAACTCCTGGCCAATCGTCACAAAGAGGAGGCGACCGCGCTTCCCCCGCTTCTCCTTCGCTTCCCTCACAAAGGACCGCAGCTCCGCCTCCCGGCCGATCCGCACCGGAGAGCGCTCGCGCAAGACGCCGCCCGCCCACATGCGCCGCGGCAGATCCGTTTCGGGCATGAAGCCCCCGCGCGGGATATGGCCATCGACCGCCAAATGCGATATGGGAACGACCGACCGGAAGTAGAGCCAGTGCCAACCCAGCGGCAGCCGGTCCCCAAGGTTGACCTTTGAGGGTTCTCGGTCGAGGAGACCGACCATGGCCGTCGCGGGCCAGAGATCGATCCGGTCCCGCCGGCAGATCACCCGGTGCGCCTGCGGGATTCCCTTCAGCGTCGTTGGCGGCCGGGTCATCGGGCAGTCCCCTTCGGCTTCGCTCTCGCCAGCACCCTGCGCGCGGCCTCCACCACCGGACGGTCCACCATCTTCCCGGCCAGCGCCACGGCGGCCCCCTCCGCCCGGCGGTCCGCCTCCACAATGCGGCGCGCTCTCGTCACCTCCGCGGCCGAGGGCGCGAAGGCCTCGTGAATCGGCCCGATCTGCGCGGGATGAATCGCCAGCTTTCCCACGAACCCCAGCCGCCGCGCCCGCTTGGCCTCGAGACGCACCGTGGCCAGATTGCGAAAATCGCGCCGCGGCATGTCGATCGCGACCGTCCCGGCCAGCGCCGCCGCGTGAACCACCCGGCAGCGCGCGTAAAGGAGCGTCTCCCAACCCGCCTCGGCGCCCAGCTCCACGGCGAGATCGAAGCCGCCGAAGACCAGAGCGGCCACCCTGCCCGATGCGGCCGCGATCTCGGTCGCCTTCTCCAGCCCGGCCACCGTCTCGATCAGCGGCAGCAGGGGCGCGCCGGCGGCAACCTCTGCCACCCGTTCGACATCGTGCGCGGAACGCACCTTGGGGATCATCAAAGTGACGCCGGGGATCGTCGCCAGGTCGCGTTTGCCGTCGTCGCTGCGGGGGTCGTTCACCCGCACAATGAGGCCGGGTCGCTCGGAGGGGTCCGGTCCACCGGCCGACCCGGGTCCATCGGCGCTTCCGGCCACTTCGGAGTCCGTCGTCTCCCCCTGCCCCACCCATCCGTCCCTCGCGAGCGCCGCCAGAAACCCCGCTACGGTCCTGCGGGCCACCGACTTGCTCGGCGCCGCCACCGCGTCCTCCAGATCGATGCACACCGCGTCCGCGCCGGCGAACAGCGCCTTGGCGAAACGGTCGGGACGGTCTCCCGGCACGAAGAGGATGGAGCGGGGGTTCATGGGCAGTAATCTAAAACGACCGCGGCATCCCCAGCACATGCGTCGCCACATGGCTCAGGATCAGGTTGTTCGCCACCGGGGCCACCATGTACAGCCGCGCCTCGCGGAACTTGCGCTCGATCCCGTACTCCGACGCCATTCCCCAACCGCCGAAGGTGTCCATGGCCACATTGGCCGCCTTCCAGGCCGCCCGCGACGCCAGGTACTTGGCCATGTTCGGACCCTCACCGCGCGTCTCGCCGTCGTCGTAGGCGCGGGCCGCCTGGTCGCGCACCGCAGCCGCGGCCCGGATCTGCATGTAGGCGTCGGCGATCGGGAACTGGACGCCCTGGTTCGCGCCGATCTCGCGGCCAAAGACCCTGCGGGCGCTTGCATAGTCGGATGCGCGGTCGATGAAGTGGAGGCCGTCGCCGATCGATTCCGACGCGAGGAGAATCCGCTCCGCGTTCATCCCCGAGATGATGTAGCGAAAGCCCCGGCCCTCCTCGCCGATGCGGTTTGCGACGGGAATCTCCAGGTCGTCGAAGTGGATTTCGCAGCTCTCGTGATTGATCATCGTGTCGATCGGCGCCACCCGGATGCGGTCCCCCGCCTCGCGCAGATCCACCAGGAAGACCGACAACCCGGCGGTGCGCTTCCGGCCCTCGGCCGGCGGAGTCGTGCGGGCGAGCAGAATCATCAGGTCGGACTGGCGAACCCGCGAGATGAAGACCTTCTGGCCATTGACAATGTAGCGGTCGCCCTCGCGTCTGGCGAAGGTGCGGATGCGGGTCGTGTCGGAGCCGGCGTCGGGTTCGGTCACGGCGAAGGCCTGGAGGCGGAGCTCGCCCGAGGCGATTCCGGGCAGGAATTTGCGCTTCTGCTCGTCGGAGCCATGCCGCAACAGGGTCCCCATCG
This sequence comes from Gemmatimonadota bacterium, assembly GCA_022822325.1. Taxonomy (GTDB): domain Bacteria; phylum Gemmatimonadota; class Gemmatimonadetes; order Longimicrobiales; family Gaopeijiaceae; genus Bin94. Next base: position 42,933 of record JAJEBW010000025.1, read on the forward strand.
TGTACATCTGAGCATGACAGGCCCCCGAATTCGCGCCGGAGCGGTTGATTTCCTCCAGAATCAGCGACGCCTCGGTCATCCCCAGCCCCATTCCGCCGTACTCCTCCGGGACGAGACAAGCCAGGTAGCCCGCCTCGGTCAGCGCGTCGACGAACTCGCGCGGATAGGAGCGGGCCCGGTCGGCGGCCTGCCAGTAGTCGTTGCCGAAGTCGGCGCAGAGGGCGCGGATGGCGGATCGGAGTTGGGCGCGGGGGACTTTCATGGGGAAAACCGGACGGGCTGCGTGGCGGGGCCATAGGGATCAAGCAGAGCATCGAAACAGGAAAATCGGCGGTGCGATTGCGGATTTTCCATGAAAGGGGCGCAAACAGGGGGGTGTGGCCGACAACCAGGGACGCCGCATGGAATCCCGAGCTCCGCGGCCGCTTGAGCGATCGAAGGTCGAGGATTTTTGGACGGACCATGGAGCGAGTATATTCGCCTGGACAGACACCCACAACGCCAGGACCGCGGACGCCACGGCCGACCCCCAAGTGGCCGGGAGCCCGCGTTGGAGGAATCGCAATGCCAACCCGCACCGGAAACCTCGCCATCTGCGCTCTCGCGCTGGCCACGCTGGCCGGCGGTTGCGAGTTCTACCAGACGCGGCAGGCGCGCGATGCCTGCACCGAGGCGTATCAGGACGCGACGCCACCCTGGTCGACGATTCGCGCCGCTGACCGCTGCGTCACCCTCCTGTATCCGCGTCCGGCAAGCGCGGAGGTGACCGAACGGCCCGAGGCTCTCCACGACCATCGGCTTCTCCTGAGTGCCTGGCTGGACGATCACCAGGCGGCGCTCGGCGACGCGGAGGGCATGGTTACGGCCCGCTTTGCCCTGGACGCCGAAGGAGCGGTGCGCGATCCGCGCGTTCTCCTGGGTTCGGGCGTGGATGCGCTTGACGCCGCCGTGCTGGCGCTGTCCGCAGACTTCGCCTTTGCGCGCGACCCCGAAGAGGCGGACGGCGAACTGACGATGGAGTACGTCGTCGGATTCCGCGGCGGCGACGGGCCCTCGGCCACCCCCGGCCCGGAAGCGCAGGACGCGGAAAATCGGGACGCTCCGGAGAGCGCGCGCCCGCAACCCTCTGTCGCCAGGGTGACGGTGTACGAGCTGGAGGATTCTTCGGAAGACGAGCCGAAGTGGAGGATCGACGTCGTCGGCCCGCTCCGGGGCTACAGCGGCGTATACGAGCTCACCTGGAGGCACGCCGACGACGAACCCGCCCGGCAAATGACCATTCCCGCAACCGCCGTCGTGCCGGATTCGGCCGCGGCTCTGGAGCGCCGCATCGCCGCCCGGTTCGGCGACGACTTTCCGGCGGCGGGGACCGTGCGGTCGCTGCTGCGCAGCCACGATCCCGAAAACCAGCCCGAGCAGGAAAGCGACGCCGTCACGCCATCACCCGCCTGACACGCGACACCCTTGCCAATCCCGATCACACCCTGGTCACGGCCGACGCCGCGCTCCTCCGCTGCCCGGACATCCGCTCGATGCCTGCCGGTTGAGGCTATCCCTCCCCTTCCAGCACCGCGTCGATGCGCACGATGGCGTCGGCGAAGTGCAGCCGCGTGGCGCGGTGGGAAGATCCGCCGGAGGCGGTCGCAAGCTCGCCACGCAGAGTTCCAAGCTGGTCGCGCAGGAATGGGGCCACATCCGACTGCATCGCCTCTTCATCCTCCATCAATTCTCCGACCCGCTGAAGCCAGGCGCGCTGCAGATTGCGCCGGTAGGCATCCGTGGCGCTGCCCGAAGTCGCCTCCGACCAGATCCCGGCGCGAAGATCGTCGAGCATCTCGCCCAACGAGTAGGCGTCGTCGCCATGGAAGGTCTCCTGTTCGACCAGTCGCTTCATGCGGGCCACATTGAGCACCTGGTTCAGCGCCCCGGTCTGGCGGGTGCGCACGAGCTCGACCGCCCCCGTGCCCTGGAAGCGATCGAGGATATCGGCCTCCAGGAGCCATTCGGGGGTGGCGAAGACCTGCCGATTCAGATATTCCAGCGCCCGTTCCTGGCGATCGCGCTCGACCATCTCCCAGGGAACGCCATCCTGCCCCTGGCGCTTGCGCGTCTGCACAACGCCTCCGATGTTGGCCACAACATGACCGGTGTAGCGTCCCCACTGGCCGACGACGTTGTTGTACAGCTCCTCGAGCTGCGCGTAGTCCTCGCCCTCCTGGTAGCTCCATTCGATGAGATTGTCGACAATGCGCTTCAGATTCTCGACGCCGTAGTCCGATGCGCGCATGGCGTCGTCCCCGATGGCCTCGGTCAGCGCGGTCGGGTCGGAACCGGTCGGGCTTGAGAAGCGATAGACCGGATCTTCCTGCTTCTCCACCACCATGTTGCGCAATGCTTCACGCTCGGTGTAGCGATCCTGGCCGGCGTAGTGCCGGTATCCCCACTCGATGGAGAACTTGTCGTAGGGCCCCACCACCGGCATGAAGCAGGTGTCGTCGCCGGGTTGCGCCACATAGTTGAAGCGCGCGTAGTCCATGATCGTGGACGCCACCCCGTTCTCGCAGACAAAGCGGGTGCGCAACTGATCGACCGTATAGTAGGACGATCCCTGCATGTTGTGCGGCAATCCGAGCGTGTGCCCCACCTCGTGCGCCGAGACGAAGCGGATGAGCTCGCCCATCACCTCGTCGTCGAAGCGGATGCCGCGGGCCTGTTCGTTGGCCGCCGCGGTCTGAATGAAGAACCAGTTGCGCAGCAGATTCATCACATTGTGGTACCACTGGATGTCGCTCTCGAGGATTTCGCCGGTGCGCGGGTCGTGCACATGCGGACCCGAGGCGTTCTGCACGGACGAGGCCAGGTAGCGGATGACCGAATAGCGCGCGTCCTCGGGGTTCCAGTCGGGATCGTCGGCGGGGGGGTCGGCGGCGACGATGGCGTTGCTGAAGCCGGCCTCCTCGAAGGCGACCTGCCAGTCTTCCACCCCCTGCTTGAGGTAGGGCGCCCACTTGGGCGGCGTGGCCGGATCGATGTAGAAGACGATCGGCTTGACCGGATCCACCAGCTCGCCGCGCGCATAGGCCGCGGGGTCGCTCGGTTCCAGCCGCCAGCGCGTGACGAAACACTCCGTGACCGCCCGCTGTTCGTCCAGCCCGTAGTCGATCTGGCTTGTGCTGAAATAGCCGACGCGTTCGTCGCAGAGACGGGGCTCCATCGGATCGTCGGGCAGGATGAGCATCGAGTGATGCATCTCCATCGACAACGTGTTGCTCTGGCCATTCGTGGGGGCCGAGGTCGCGTCGTAGGTGAGGACGCGCCGGACCTCCACATTGGTCGGGAAGGCGGTCGCGCGCACGATATGGGTTCGGTCGCCATCGACGCGGCGCACCCCGTAGGCCGTCCGGCGGGACTTCTGCAGGCCGAGCAGGGTGATGTCGGATGTGAAGAGATCGGTGACCTCCACCACCACCGCGGTCGAGTCGTCGTTCATGACTTCGATGTCGAAGGCCGCGACGATCGGCTCGAAGTTGGAGTTGCGCACCGCACCCGCGATCGCCGTCGAGTCCCCCGCGAAGTTGTCGTAGCTGACCAGCCGCAGCAGGATGCGTTCGCCATTGCGTTCCCAACGCACCGTGGAGGTGTTGACCTTCGAGCCGCCGTAGCCGACCCCGTCCGGAGTGCGCGCCACCCGGGTGAGGAGCAGCATCTCGCGGTCGATCATATTCAGCGGAATCTCGTAGAAGAGATCGCCGTCGATCATGTGGGTGTCGAAGAGGCCTCGCGAGGTGATGGCGTCTTCGGTGATGACGTCGTCGTAGGAGCGGGTCGCTTCCTGCTCGTCCTCGTCGTCGCCGCCCGCGGCTTCCTGCTCCTGGGCGGCCAGAGGGGCGGGGACGAAGGGGAGGGGGAGGGATGCGAGGCCGAGGGCGAGGATGAGGGTGGCCGCGAGGGAGATCGGGGTCGAACTGCGCATGATACCACTTTCCGTTCGGTGGGCGGGAGTGCGCCGCAAGTGCGGGATTGGCCGGAGGAAGTGTACGCGGTGCGAGACGCGGGGGCCAGTGCGGCGATGGTCCGCCACGATCATGAGTCTCTCAGCGCGGTCGGGGCGCCACCCGCTCGCGGCAACCCAACCGGGCGCGGGAGGACCCCTCGCCGGGAGTTCCTCCGTCACCGAGCTTTCGTTGTACATGAGCGCGGTCGCCGCCTCCAGCCATGGACACGCCCGTCACCCTCATTCCCCTTCCGTCGTCGCGGACGCCGATCAGGTCCAGCGGTAGCTCGGTCACCCCGTCGGCGGTGAAGCGCACCGCGATCGTGGCCCGTCCGGCGATCTCGTCGGTGTCGTCGCGCAGGGTGAGCTCGAAGCGGTACGACTCGATGTCGATGCCGGGCCGGCTGGGTCCGGGCGCGGCGAGGTGGCCGGGGTTGGGCGCGGTCGCAACGAGGACGCAGACGAGAAGGAGCGGGATCGGGGCCGTGAAGAGGAGGTGGGGGAGGGAGGGCGGCGGTGGCTGTGCGGGACGGTAGCTGCGCATGGGGCTTCCCTGTTCAGTGCGGCGGCGGATGCGGAACCGCGCGCCAAGGCGCGAGGAATCCGAAAACCCTCATCCTGGGCCACGGGGGCGCGGTCTCGTCAGGTCGGCGTTGCGGCGCGGCTGGCCGCGAATCGCCTCTCCCGAGAGATTCCTCCGACGATCCCGCGGCGGCGGCGCCGTGGCCACGGCGATCCCGGCCCCGGCGGCCTTGCCACGCGCCACCCCTTCCTGTAGCCATCCAGAATGGTCACCCCGATGCTCGAAAGGTCCCCGTCGCGGCTTCCCGGCCGCCGGTTGCGGCGCGCTTTCCTTCGGCGGCGGCGTGTCCCGCGGCGGTCTCGGCCCCCCACCCACCCCTTCCCCGCCCCCCGGCGCGGCCTCCGCATCGCCCTGCCCATCCTCCTCCTCGCGGCGTGCGGCGGCGACCAGACCGGCCCCGGCCCCGATCAGCCCGACCGCCCCGCCGCGCTCGTCATCCATTCGGGCAACGACCAGGTAGCGCGCGCCGGCGCCCAGGCCGACGAACCCGTGCGCGTCCGCGTCACCGCGCAATCGGGAATCGGTCTCGAGGGCGTCGCGGTCGCCTTCCAGGTCACCCTCGGCGGCGGCTCGGTCCCGTCCGGCACCGCAGTCACCGACGCCAACGGCATTGCATCGCCGGGGCGCTGGACGCTCGGCGGCGCCGGTCCCCAGGAACTGCGCGCCTCCGTCCCCGGGCTCGATCCCGTTCTCTTCCGCGCCACCGCGCTGGGGCTCCCCGCCGAGATCGCATTCGTCGCGGGCGCGGGCCAGGAAGCGCGGGCGGGCGAGGCGGTGGCCGTGAATCCCGAGGTGCGGGTCACGGAGGCGAATGGCGATCCGGCGCGGGGCGTGCGGGTCTTCTTCGAGACCGGCGCGGGCGCCGCCGTCGAGCGCGGCGAGGCGGTCACCGACCAGGGAGGCCGCGCCGGTCCGGGGGTGTGGACGCTCGGCACGGCAGCAGGAAGCTACTCGCTCACGGCCCGCGTCGAGGAGGAGGGCGTGCGCGGGAATCCCGGCCGGATCGAGGCGGTGGCGCTCCCCGGGCCCGCCGCGCGGATCGTCGTGGTGGAGGGCGACGAACAGGAAACCGAGACCACCCTTCCCGTGCCGGTCGCTCCGGTCTTCCGCATCGAGGACAGCTACGGCAACCCGGCGCCCGCCGCCGAGGTCCGCTTCGTCCCTTCCGGCGACAGCCAGGTCATCCCCGCCACCCGCACCACCGACGGCGAGGGGCTCGCCCGGGTCGATCGCTGGGTTCTCGGCACCACCGCCGGCGTCACCTACCGGCTCGCCGCCCGCCTGCAGGCTGCCGACGGCTCCACCCTGACCGAACTGGCCATTGCCGCGCGCGCCCTGCGGGCCGATTACGACATCGAGATCGTGCACGCCGCCGGATCGCTCCTCACCGAGGCCGAACGGGCCGTCTTCGCCAGGGCCAGATCCTTCTGGGAGAAGGCGATCCGGGGCGACCAGGAGTGGAGCACGCTGCGGAAGCCAAACCTCGACCGCTGCCTGGAGCGCAACGGCTTCGAGGAAGAGGCGCCGGGCGACCGTCTCGTTGACGACCTCGTGATCTACGCCACCATCCGCAACATCGACGGCCCCGGCGGGGTGCTGGGCGGTGCGGGACCATGCCTGATCCGCGAGAGCAACTCGCTGCCGGTCGCGGGCATCATGTATTTCGATCGCAGCGACACCGGCAACCCCGAGACCTTCGAGGGCACCGTCATCCACGAGATGGCGCATGTCATCGGATTCGGCACGCTCTGGACGCATCTCGGGCTGCTGGAGGACTCCGCGTCGATCGGCCGCAGCGCGAACACACACTTCCGCGGCCCCGAGGCTGTCAAGGCCTTCGCCGAGGTCGGCGGCGCGCGCTACCCCGACAGCAAGCTCGTCCCCGTACAGAACCTGGGCGGACCCGGGGTGTGGAATGGCCACTGGCGCGAACTCGTCTTCTTCACCGAACTGATGACGCCCTTCCCCGATCGCGGGCACAATCCGGTCAGCATCGTTACCCTTGCGTCCTTTGTGGATATTGGATATGAGGGCGTCGATCTCGACGCGGCCGACGACTATGCGCTGCCGTCGGGCCTCGCCGCCGCGGGACGAATCGTCGCGGGCGCAGGCGCCGAGCGACCTGGTGCCGAGCGAACCGGATCCGGATTGCCGCCCGGCCGCGAGATCGTGCACGAGCCCATGGCCGTCATCGACCGGGAGGGAAGGATCGTGCGGCGCGCGATCGGCGCTCGTCCACCAGCGCCGGCGCATCCTCCGGAATCGTTCCGGCGCGGACCGCCTCCACCTCCGCCCGCAGCTTCACGGCCTCCGCGACCCGCGCCCTGAGGCGGGCCACCTCCTCCGCGACCCGCGCGTCCTTCTCCCCCCGCCCCCCCGCAATCTCGATCCGCACGGCAAGCCGGTCGCGCCCCGCCGCGTCCTCGCGCACCACCGCCTGGTAGCGCTCCACCACCGGATCGCCCCCCAATGCGGCCGCCAACTCGCGCGGATGCACGAACATCCCCTTCACCTTCACCCCTTCCCCCACCCGGCCCAGGAACCCGGCCAGGCGCGGCCCCTCACGACCGCACGGACAGGGCTCGCTCTTCCACGCCGAGAGATCGCCGGTCCCGAATCGCACCAGCGGATAGACCTCGTTCGGGCTCGTCACCACCACCTCTCCGGCCTGGCCCTCGGCCGCCGGACGGCGATCGCCGGGAACCAGCAGCTCGATCACGAGATCCCGGGCCACATGCCAGCCATCCTTCCTCTCGCACTCGTAGCCCAGGGTGCCGCAGTCGGCGGTTCCGTAGGACTGGTAGACGTCGACGCCGAACTCTTCCTGGAGGCGGGCGCGCAGCGGCGGCGGGAGCGGCGCACCGGTGACCAATGCGCGGCGAAAGAGGGGCGGCGCGTCCCGATCGCGCAACGGGCGTCCCCCTGCCCGGAGCTCGCGGGCGCGTTCCAACAGCGTCAGGAGGAACTGCGGCGTTCCCGCATAGCCGGTCGCCCGCGTTGCGATCGCCAACTCGACCTGCGCCGCCGTGTTGCCGACTCCCCCCGGAACGACGATGCAGCCGGCCGCGCGAAATCCGGCGTCGAGCATCAGTCCGCCGGGCGTCAGGTGGTAGGAGAATGTGTTGAGGACCACATCGCCGGGGCGAAATCCGGCGGCGCGCACGGCGGGGGCCAACCGCCAGAAGTCGTCGCCATCGCCCTCGGGATCGTGGATGGGGCCCGGGGAGCGGTAGATGCGGCGCAGCGATTCCACCGGGACGGCCAACATTCCCCCGAAGGGCGGATCCGCGACCTGCAGGGCGGGCAGGTCGTCCTTGGACAGCACCGGAATGCGAGCGAGATCCGCCACCCCCCGCACCTCTTCCGGGGCGACCCCGGCGCGTCGCAGCCTTCCCCCGATCTCGCGGCTGTGGACGGCTCCGTACGCCACCGCCCGGACGGCCAGACGGTCCCGGCGAGCCTTCCACTCCGCGAAGGATCCCGCGGTCGCGGGCTCAGGTCTCCCGGTCACCGATCCGGTACCCCCGGTCGCGGGCCCTTCCCCCATCGCGACGGCTTCCCCATCAGGACAGCCACCGCTTCCGCCGCCGGTAGTGCTTCACGTCGCGGTAGGAGCGCCGCCCCCCTTCCCCCAGCCCCAGGTAGAACTCCCGGACATCCTCGTTGTCGCGCAGCTCGTCCGCGCTGCCCTCCATCACCACCCTTCCCCCCTCCATCAGGTAGGCGAAGCCGGCCACCGAGAGCGCCAGGCGGGCATTTTGCTCCACGAGAAGGATGGTCGTCCCCTCTTCACGGTTGATTCGTTCGATGATTGCGAAAATGTTCTCGACCAGGATCGGGGCCAGACCCAGCGACGGTTCGTCCAGGAGCATCATGCGGGGCGAGGCCATCAGCGCGCGACCCAGGGCCAGCATCTGCTGTTCGCCCCCGGAGAGGTGGCCCGCGAGCTGGCGGCGGCGGTCGGCCAGGACGGGAAAGTACTCGAAGACCCGCTCCAGATCGGCTTCGGCGGCCCGGCGGTCGCGGCGGGTGTAGGCTCCGGCGGCCAGATTTTCGCGCACGGTCAGATGCTCGAAGACGCGACGCCCCTCGAGAACCTGAAAGATCCCCTTCTCGACGATGCGGTGGGCCTCGGTCCCCTGGATCTCCTCGCCGTCGAAGACGATCGTGCCGTCGGCGACCTCGCCGTCCTCGATGTGCAGCAACCCCGAAATCGCCTTCAGGGTGGTGGTCTTGCCGGCGCCGTTCGACCCCAGCAGCGCAACGATCGACCCTTCCGCGACCTCGAGCGAGAGTCCGCGCAGCACCAGGATCACATCGTCGTAGAGAACCTCGATGTTGTTGAGGCGCAGGAGGGGCGGGGGGGTGGCGGCGTCCGCGGCGGTGGACGGACTCGCGGGCGCGGTCGGCGCGATCGGCGGCGGGTTGGCCATGATCCGGGCGAACCGGCGGCGGGTCAGGCCGGGTCCGGCGCCTGAATGAAGTCGGTGACCGGTTGCCAGGCGCCGTCCTCGACGCGGTAGATCCGGAGTCCCTTCGCGCCCAGGTGGTCGTCGGGGGTGAAGGTGATCGGCACCGTGACGCCGCCCATGTCGAAGTCGGCGAAGGTCTCCATGGTGGCTCGGATATTGGCGCCCGTCAGATCGCCGCCCGCGGCCAGAACCTGCCTCATCGCCTCGGCGAAGACCGCGAAGGTCCACCAGCCCTGGGTGTAGGCGTTGGTCTTTCCGGCTATGGTCTCGCCCTGCGAAGCCAGGTAGTCTCGAATGACGCGGGTTCCGGGCACGTCCATCGTCAGCGGCGCGTAGGGCATCGTCCCCATCACGCCCTCGGCCGCCTCGCCCGCCAGCTCGACCAGTTGCGCATTCGAGCACCAATTGAGACAAATGAAGGTCGCCTCGATGCCGAGACTGCGCGCGTTCCGGAGCGCCACCGCGGCCGGGCCGGAGGTGTTCTGGAAGACGATGTAGCGAGCGCCGCTCTGGCGAATGCGCGAGAACTCGGCGGTGAAGTCGACCGCGCCGCGCGGCATCGGGTAGAGGGACAGATCGATCCCCCGGGCCGCCGCGAAGGCCTCGCCCCCCTGGCGCGCCGGCGAAAGGCCAAAGGGGCTGGCGTTGTGCATGAGCGCCACGACGGGAGCGCCGGCGTCGGGATTGTCCGGGGCGTGATTGCGCGCGATCCAGTCCAGCGCGATGCGGAACTGGTCGCTGTAGCTCGTCGCGACCAGGAAGTTGTAGGGAGCCTCGGCGGGATCGCCCAGCACATGCGAAAGGGAGGCCGAGCTGAAGGGGATCTCGTCCTCGGCGATGCGAAGCTGGAGCGCCTCGGTGTCGCCCGTTCCCCAGCCCATGAAGATGACCGCCCCTTCGCCGACGAACTGCCCGTAGAGCTGCTCCGCGCGATCAACCTGGTAGGCGTAGTCCTGGTAGATGAGCTCGATCGGCCGCCCCTCGATCCCGCCCTGCCGGTTGGTCCAGTCGACGAAGCCGCGCACCCCGTCGGCGTAGTCGGTGCCCACATCGGCGGTCGGTCCGGTCAGGTCGAAGATCGCGCCCACCTTGATCGGGGCGTCGGGGTCGTCCGCGCGGTCGGCCCCGCCCCCGCAGGCCGCGGCGAGGAGGAGGAAGAGGGTGGCGGTGGGGGGGATCCGCCCCGGCGGGTGGCCTCCGGTCATGATGAATCGTCTCCGTGAGCTCGTGTTTTCCGTGCTCGTGCGCAAGATGCTCGGGGAGTTCCGAATCGTCCAACTTACGGGTCCGCGGCAACCCGGCAAGACGACGCTCGCGCGACGCATCGGACCGGATCGCCGGCCACCCCCCTTTCCCGACGACCGGCCCGGCCGAATCCCCGGAGCGCAGGCCTCACCCCTTCCGGTAGGCGAAGGGCCACACATGGAAGTAGTCCTTCACATTGCCCCACAGTTTGGAGAGGCCGCGCGGCTCGAAGATCAGGAAGACGATGATGACGAGGCCGAAGACGGCGTGTTGCACATGGGGAAGCAGTCCCGCCGCCTGCGGCGCGGTCTCCTGAACGGCGCGTCCCACATTGTTGATCAGGGCGGGGAGAAGGGTGATGAGCGCCGCGCCCAGGAACGAACCGCGCACCGAACCCAGTCCCCCGACGATGATCATGGCCAGGTAGACGACGCTGGTCTCGAGGGTGAAGCGCTCCCAGCTCACGATGTTGCGATAGAAGGCGATCATGGCGCCGGCCAGTCCCACCAGGAAGGAAGAGGTGGCGAAGGCCAGCAGCTTGGTCCGCGCGACGTCCACGCCGATCACGCTTGCGGCGATGTCCTGGTCGCGCACCGCGACGAATGCGCGTCCCATGCGGCTGCGAAAGAGGTTGGCCGCGAAAAGCGCCGTTCCCGCCGCCAGCGCCGCGCCGAGCCAGTAGAAGACGAAGGGGCTGTTCATGCGCGCGCCGAAGAGACGGGGCGCGGCGAGGACGAGCGCTTCGGTGCCGCCGGTGAGCCAGGTCCAGTGCGTCATCAGCCACTCCACGATCTCCTGCGCGGCGAGGGTGGCGATCGCGAGATAGAGTCCCTTGAGGCGCAGCGACGGCAGCCCGAAGAAGGCGCCCGCCGCCGCCGTGATGCAGCACGCGACCGGAATGCCGACCGCCCAGGGAAGACCCGCCTGGAGGGTGAGAAGGCCCGCGCTGTATGCGCCGATGGCCATGAAGGCGCCCTGTCCCAGCGAGATCTGACCGGTATAGCCGACCAGGATGTTGAGTCCGATGGCGCCGACCGTCGCGATCGCCACCTGATTGGCGAGATCGAGCCAGTAGCCGTTGGCCACGAAGGGATAGACGACGATCGCGGCCGCGATGAGGACCAGTCGAATCCTCTGCAATGGACGCGGCCTGAGCCCCATCTCCGAGGCGTAGCGGGTGTGGAAGACGCCGCACTCGTAGCGCATCCGATTCATACGCGCTCGATGATCTCCTTCCCGAAGAGTCCGTAGGGACGAAACATCAGTACGAGGATCAGGACCAGGTAGGGAACGACCAGATTGAGTCCATGTCCCAGATAGGTTCCGGTGTAGGCTTCCAGAAGGCCGATCGCCGCGCCGCCGACGATCGCGCCAGGGATCGAGTCCAGTCCCCCGAGAATGACCACCGGAAAGACGCGGAGTCCGATCGAGGCCACATTCGGCGTCACTCCCACGATGTTGCCCAGCATCACTCCTCCGATCGCCGCCGATGCCGCCGCCAGTCCCCACGCCACCGCCAGAACTCGCGGAATGCTGATTCCCATGCTCAGCGCGGCCTGTTGGTCGTCGGCGATGGCGCGCATGGCAATTCCGTCGCGGGCGTAGCGGAAGAAGAGTCCCAGAGCGGCCAGGACGCCAAGCGCAATCGGGATCGAGAGCACGCGGTCCGCTGCGAGCACCGCCGGGCCGATCGCGATGTCGCCCGAGGGCAGGAAGGAATCGAAGGAACGCGGCGCCGGACCCCAGATCGCGCTCACCGCGCTGCGCAGAATCGAGGAGAGGCCGATCGTCACCATGATCATCGAGATGACCGGCTCGCCGACGAGGGGGCGCAGCACCAGCCGCTCGATCGCCAGCGCCACCGCCACCGCGAGGAGGATCGTCGCCGCCACGCCCACGCTCCAGGGCAGCCCGACCTGCGCCACCGCGAAGAAGATCAGGTAGGTGCCGAGAAGGAGAAGGTCGCCCTGAGTGAAGTTGATGACGTCGCTCGCCTTGTAGATGACGACGAAACCCGCGGCCGCGAGCGCGTAGATCATCCCGGTGCCGAGTCCGGAGACGGTCAGTTGCAGGAAATCGGCCATCGCGCGTCCCCCTCAATCCACCCGTTCGATGCGAAGGTCGTGCGCCACCCGGGCCGTGCGCCCGTCCTGGTAGGTGATCTCGGTGTCCACGGCGACCGAATCCCCCTCGCCCTGCAAGGCCTCGACGATTCGGCCAAAGCGACCGGCGATGTGGCGCCGCCTGACCTTGCGGGTGCGCGTCAGCTCGGCGTCGTCGGCGTGGAGCTCCTTGTGGAGGAGGAGGAAGCGGCGAATGCGGGCCGGTTCGGGAAGCGATTCGTTCACGCTTGCCACATGGCTGCGGACGAGTGCATGGATCTCGGCGCGGCGGGCCAGGTCGGTAAAGGTGGTGTAGGCGATCCGGCGGCGCTCCGCCCACTGCCCGGCGTTCTCGGCGTCGATCGCGATCATGGCCGTCACGAAGGGCGCGCCGCCCCCGCCGAAGACCACCGCCTCGCGGATATGGGGGCTGAACTTGAGCTTGTTCTCGACGAACTGGGGGGAAAAGTTCGTCCCGTCCGGCAGCTTCATGACATCGGCAAGGCGGTCGATGACCACAAGATGGCCATCCGGCTCGAAGTACCCGGCGTCGCCCGAGTGCAGCCAGCCGCCCGCAAGCGCCTCGTCTGTGGCCTGGCGGTTGCGAAAGTAGCCCTGGAAGACCGCCGGGCTGCGGCAGAGAATTTCGCCCTCCTCCGAAATGCGGATCTCGGTGCGGGGGAAGGGCTTGCCGACGGTGTGGAAGCGGATGTCGCCGTCGCGGTGAACGACCGAGATGCCCGCGACCTCGGTCTGGCCGTAGAGCTGCTTGAGATTGACGCCGATGGCGTGGAAGAAGCGGAAGACGTCGGGACCCAGCGCGGCCCCGCCGGTGTAGGCGCGGCGAACGCGGCCGAGCCCCAACTGGTCGCGGATCGGGTGCAGGACCGTCCAGTCGGCGATTCGGTGACGGACGCGGGCCAGAGCGCCGGTCCTGGCCGCCTGCGCGCGCGCCTCGGCCGCGTTGGCTCCCTCGCGCATCGCCCAGCGGTAGAGCCATCCCTTCAGCGGCGTGGTGTCGTCGGCCATGACCTGAATGTCCGAGACCATGTTCTCCCAGATGCGCGGCGGCGACATGAGGAATGCCGGGCCGATCTCGCGCATGTCGTTCCGCACGGTGGAGGTTTCTTCCGGGTAGTTGACGGTGAACCCCGCATGGAGCGCGCTCGCCACCCCGACCATCTGTTCGCCGATCCAGGCCAGCGGCAGAAAGGAAACGAACTCGTCGCCGGGAGCCATGGGATCGACCTCGCAGAGCTGCGCCGCCATCGCCGTCAGGTTGGCGTGCGAGAGCATGGCCAGCTTGGGAACGGAGGTCGTGCCGGAGGTGGTGCAGAGAAGAGCCGTGTCGCCGGCGGAAATCCGGGAGAGCCGTCGGGCGAAGTCGCCGGGGGACTCGCGGTGCGCCTCTGCGCCGATCTCCTCCACCTTCTCGAAGGAGACGAGCCCGGGGGCGCGGTAGTCGTGAAGGCCGCGGGGGTCGTAGTGGATGATTCGCTCCAGCTCGGGCGCCGAGTCGCGCACCTCGAGCACCTTGTCGACCTGCTCCTGGTCTTCGGCCACGATGACCCGCGCCTCCGCCGCGCCCAGAAGCCGTGCCAGCTCGTCGGCGATCGAGTCCTGGTAGAGGCCCAGCGGCAGGGCGCCGATCGCCTGCGCGGCCAGCTCCGCAATCACCCATTCGGGGCGGTTGTCGCCAACGATCGCGATCCGGTCCCCCTTCCCCACCCCCAGCCCCGCCAGCCCCAGCGCAAAGGCTCGCACCCGGGTCAGGAACTGCGCCCAGGTCAGCTCCTGCCAGATCCCGAACTCCTTCTCGCGGAGCGCGATGCCATTCGGATGGCGGCGCGCGCGGCGGACCAGCAGTCCCGGCAGGGTGTCGGCGGCGGGTGCGGAGACATTTCGCTCCGGCCCCGCCTTCGATGGCTCCGGCCCCCTTCTCGACGGCCCCCGCCCCACCTTCGACGGCTCCCGCCCCACTTTCGACGAGATCGCGCCCCGGCCGCCATTCGCGTCCGTCGCGCGCGCACCCACCGCCCCCGCCGCTGCGCCCATCGTCGCCTCAGTCCCCCGCCCCATTCGGCGCGCGCCCCAGGTAGGCGTCGATCACGGCCCGGTCGGCCCGCACCTCGGCGGGCGCACCTTCCCCGATCCGCCGCCCGAAGTCTAGCACCACCACCCGGTCGGCGATGTCCATGATCACATCGATGTCGTGATCGATGACCAGCACTGCAATCCCGCGCTCCTCGTGCAGATCCAGGATGAAGCGGGCCATCGACTCCTTCTCTTCGGCATTCATCCCCGCAGTCGGTTCGTCAAGGAGTAGAAGCGCCGGATCCAGGGTCAGCGCGCGCGCCATCTCGACCAGTCGCTGCGCTCCGTAGGCAAGCTGTCCCACCACCTGGTTGCGAAGCGGCTCCAGATTCATGAAGTCGATGACCTCTTCGACCTGCCGCCGCTGCTCGATCTCGCGCCGCCGTTGCCGCCCCAGGTACGCTCCGCCCGCGAGCACCCCCCCGCGCATGTGCAGGTGGCGCCCCAGCATGAGGTTTTCGAGCACGGTCATGTGGCGAAAGAGCTCGATGTTCTGAAAGGTGCGAGCCACGCCCAGGGCGGCGATGCGGTGGGGAGGAAGACGATGCAGCGCATGTCGTTCGCCGTCGCGGCCATGGAGGGTGATCGTGCCGGATCCGGGCCGGCAGAGCCCCGAAATGCAGTTCAGGACGCTGGTCTTGCCCGCGCCGTTGGGGCCGATGAGCGCCAGGAGCTCGCCGCGGCGGACCTCCATGTCGAGGCCGGCGAGAGCGGTGACGCCACCGAAGCGCAGCGTGAGGTCGCGCAGTTCGAGGAGGGGCACGGTGGGAGGGGCGGGGATCAGGGCGGAAGGGCTTGGCGGGAGGGCGGGGACTTGATCAGAATGGGGAGTTGATCAGAATAGAGCGCATCTTCCGCCGCCGCGACAACCGGATCATGAACGGCCGGATCATGAACGGCGATCTCTTCCTCCGCCGGCGACGTTCGCCCCCCGATTGGATTCGTCCGGGGGAGAGGAGCCGGGCGACTTTCGGCCGCCGCGCGCTCGATCCGCCGCCCGCCGGAGACCGCGCTCCGCGAGCCGGTCCAGAATCGTGAAGGGAAGGCGCAGCGCCAGGACAAAGAGGACCGCGGCAACGCCGATCGCCGCGAGGATGGCGAGCATGGCGACGGTGTCGCGCAGGACGATCGGAATCAGCTCGGCCATGGCGGCGGGTTCGCCTGTGCCAGGATCCGGCTCGCCGGGGCGATTCGCTCAATCCTCCGGCTTCGGAAAGAACTGGTCGATCAGCACCGGATTGCCGTCCGGGTCGGTGACGACGATGCTGGCGGGTCCGGTGCCCGCAGGGTCGGTGTCGGTCGCGATCTCGATGCCGCGGGCGACCAGCGCCTCGCGGATTTCGCGAATGTCGGTGAAGTCCTCCACGCGCGAGGTGTCCTGCGCCAGCCCCGGATTGAACGTGAGGATGTTGCGCTCGAAGAGGCCCTGAAAGAGACCGATGATCGTGGCGCCGTTGATCATCATCAGGTACTTCTCGCCATCCCCGCCGGTGACGCGGAAGCCCAGCTTCTCGTAGAACGACCGCGACGCCGCAAGATCCCCGACGGCCAGACTGACCGAGAAGGCTCCGAGTTCCATCGCTCAAGTCCCCCCTTTCCGCGATCCCGGCACCCGCTCCCCCCCCAGCCACACCCCCTCGATCCGGCGCGCATTCGCCACATCGACCAGCGGGTCCGCCCGGAGCAGGACGAAATCCGCCCACTTGCCCTCCTCGAGCGTCCCGATGTCGTTGCGGCCCAGGCAGGCGGCGGCCACCCCGGTCGCGGCGCGCAGAACCTGCGCCGGAGTCAGCTCGGCGTCGGCCATCATCTGCATCTCCACATGCTCGAAGTAGCCCTGGAAGCGGCCCAGCGGTCCCGAATCGGTCCCCATGGCGATCGGAATCCGCGAACTCGAAAGCGAGGTCAGATTGGCCAGCGCCACGTCGAGGGCCCGGCCGTAGCTCTCCGCCGCCCCCGACGTCCGCATCCGGGCCTGCCGCGCGGGATCGCTCAGGGCAACGATCTGCGTCGAATCGACGTCGTTGAGGAGGAAGGGATCGTCGAAGAACTCGGGCCGTTCGCCGTAGGCAAAGGTCGAGACCTCGCGCGTAAGGGTCGGCACATAGCAGATGCCCGACTCGTGCAGGAGCGTCAGCAGTTCGATGTCGATCGGAAGATCGCGGATGCTGTGCGCAATCATGCCGGTGCCGGCGCGCAGGAGTCCCTTGGCGTCCTCCAGGTAGAAGAGGTGCGACGCCACGCGGAGGCCGTGCCGGCGGGCCCGGTCGATGATGGCTCCGTAGATCGCGGGGGACATCTTCGTGGTGGCGCCCAGATTGTCGTCGACGCGGATCTTGACCCAGTCGGGGCGGCGGGGCGCAAGCCGGTCGACCTCGAGCGCGGCCCGTTCCGGGTTGGGAGGGGACTGAACCGGACCCGAAACCAGAAGCCGCGCGTGGGGCGAATCGTTGCCGGGGAGGTCCACCCAGCTCTCGTCGCGAATGGCGAAGGCGGGTTCGCGCTCCCCGCCGAGGCTGTTGACGGTCGTGACGCCGAATCTGGCGTAGCGGCGCAGTTCGCCCAGTACGAAGTCGCGGTAGCTGACTCCCTGGCCCGGGGTCCAGGTTCCGCCGACATGGCCGTGGGCGTTGACGAGGCCGGGGATGACGAACCGGTCCTCGGCAAGGATGAAGCGGTTGGCGGCGGCGATGCCCCGTTGGGCGATCCAGGCGGCCAGGAGCTCGGCCGGGTCCGAATCCGGCGGCGCGGGCTCCACCGAGAGGATTCGTCCCGCGCGCACCTGCAGGATCGCATCCCGGAGCGGGGGGGCGCCGGTCCCGTCCCAGAGGGTGGCCCCATAGACGAACAGATCCGTGCTCGGGTCGATCCCGTCGCCCATCAGGCCGCAGCCACCGGCCATCCACGCAGCCGCCAGCGCGAAGAGTCCGCATCTCCCGCGTCGTCTGCCCGCGCGACCGAACGGGGCCGCAAGGCCGCGACGGCTCGACGGCTTGCCGCGACGCGAGCCGCCTCCACCCGCGCGACCGGCCCTCCTCCCTCCCCCCCTCACGGCGACGCCTCCGCGCCCACATAGAGCTTGGCGCCGCCGCGCCGGAACTCCTCCGCCTTCTCGCTCATCCCCGCCTCGACCGCGGCCGCCGTGTCCAGCCCACGCTCGCGCGCGAACCGCCGCACCTCGTCGCTGATCTTCATCGAGCAGAACTTCGGACCGCACATCGAGCAGAAGTGGGCGACCTTGGCGCCCTCCGCCGGGAGCGTCTCGTCGTGGAACTCCTGCGCCGTCACCGGGTCCAGCGAAAGGTTGAACTGGTCGCGCCAGCGGAACTCGAAGCGCGCCTTCGAAATCGCGTCGTCCCACTGCTGGGCGGTGGGGTGGCCGCGGGCCAGGTCGGCGGCGTGGGCCGCGATCCTGTACGCGATCACGCCGTCCTTGACGTCGTCGCGATTGGGAAGGCCCAGGTGCTCCTTCGGCGTCACATAGCAGAGCATGGCGGTTCCGTACCACCCGATCTGGGCCGCGCCGATCGCGCTGGTGATGTGGTCGTAGCCGGGGGCGATGTCGGTCGTGAGCGGCCCGAGGGTGTAGAAGGGCGCCTCGTCGCACCACTCGAGCTGCTTCTCCATGTTCTCGCGGATCAGGTGCATGGGGATGTGGCCGGGGCCCTCGTTCATCACCTGCACATCGTACTCCCAGGCGATCCGGTTGAGTTCGCCCTGGGTGCGCAACTCCGCGAACTGGGCCTCGTCGTTGGCGTCGGCGATCGAGCCGGGGCGCAGTCCATCGCCCAGCGAGAAGGAGACGTCGTACTCGCGCATGATCTCGCAGAGCTCGCGGAAGTTGGTGTAGAGGAAGTTCTCCCGGTGATGCGCCATGCACCACTTGGCCAGGATCGAGCCGCCGCGCGACACGATGCCCGTCACCCGGTCGACCGTCAGCGGCACATAGCGCAGCAGCACGCCCGCGTGCACCGTGAAATAGTCCACCCCCTGCTCGCACTGCTCGACGATCGTGTCGCGGTAGAGCTCCCAGGTCAGCTCCTCGGGCACCCCACCGACCTTCTCCAGCGCCTGGTAGATGGGCACGGTGCCGATCGGCACGGGGGAGTTGCGGATGATCCACTCGCGCGTGGCATGAATGTTCTTCCCCGTGGAAAGATCCATCACCGTGTCCGCGCCCCACAGCGTCGCCCAGCGCAGCTTCTCCACCTCCTCGTCGATCGACGAGGTCACCACCGAGTTCCCGATGTTGGCGTTGATCTTCACCTTGAAGCCGCGCCCGATGATCATGGGCTCGAGTTCGGGGTGATTGATGTTGGCCGGGATGATCGCGCGCCCGCGAGCCACCTCGTCGCGAACGAAACGGGGGTCGAGCCCTTCCCGGATCGCGATGAACTCCATCTCGGGGGTGACTTCGCCGCGCCGCGCGTAGTGCATCTGGGTGACGGGGCCGTTGCCGCGGCGGGTGGTGCGGCGGAGGCCGGGGGGGAGATCGAGGGGGTCGTCGCGCTTTCCGGGGGTGAGGGGGGCGGAGCGGCCGGTGACGCGGACGTCCCGAGCGGCGATCCAGGCTTCGCGGAGTGGGGGCAGGCCTGCGCGGACATCGTGGCCGGGCGGACCGCTGGTGTCGTAGACGCGGAGGGGGGGTTCGCCGCCCGAGAGGGAAATTTCCCGCATGGGGACGCGGATGCCGTCCGGGCCGTCGACGTGGACACGGGTGGAGTTGGGGAAGGCGTCGCCGTAGTCGGACCTTCCGTTGGGGACGGGGTCGTCGTTGGCGGCGGACCTTCCGTTGGGGACGGACTCGTCGTTGGAGAGGGACTTGCCGTTGGCCGCGAGCTTCCCGTTCGGTCTGGATCTCATGACTGGACTTTTGGGTTCCCCCGGCTCCCGGGTCGTCGCCGTTCGGAAGCTCCGGACCGCGGGCGAGGGACAGAGTGCCGCAGCCGCGCTCCCTACGCCGGTATCAGCCGGATCAGGTCATTGGGGTTCGGTCTCAATCCCGCTCCTGGGCGTTGCGCCCCGTGCGGGATGCCCCCGGCGACTGGGGAAAAGATAGATCGATGGGAGCGGCAGAGCCAATGATCGAGAGGCCCGCCCCGATGAAGGCCCGCTGGAAGCGCATCTGATCGCGAACCGGCATCGACTTCAACCCCGCGGCCACCGCCTCGGCGCGCACCTCCGCCTGAACCCTCGCGGCCACCCCTTCCCCCTCCCCCACCGCCACCGCCACCCGCTCCCCCCACCCCGCGATCCTTTCCCGCCACCGCATCAGCGCGGGATCGGGAGGTCCGAGTTCGCGGCCCACGCCCGGAATGACGAAGAGCGGCATCTCGGTCACGAGGGTCAGGGTCCCGCCGCCGGAGAGAGTGCGAACCGCCTCCATTGAACTGGGACGGAAGCGCGCCGCCGTGCGCGGATCGCCGAGGGCCAGGAAATGCCGTCGCATCGCGCGCGAATCGGGTCGGCTGCAGAATCCGGGAGCCAGGCGGTGGAACCCCTTTTCGCCATTCCGTTCGACATCGTGGAGGGTGTAGCCCGCGGTCGCGACTTCGGTGGCCAGCTCCCGGGCCGCATCCGCAAAGCGCGGCCACCACGACCGTTCAACCAGAAAGTACGGGCCCGCCGCGACGCTCATCCCGTGCATGCTCACATGCAGATCGTAGGGGGCGCCGCTCCGCCAGAAGCGCCAGGCGGCCACATTTTCGGGGCGTGGCGGGGAGGGTTGCGCCGCCTTCGCCGCCTCCGGATCCGGATTCGCCGGGCCCGCGTCCCCGTTGGAGACCGCAGCGGTCGCCTGCGCGGAAGCCGATCGCAAGGATGGCGCGTCGGTGCGCTCGGCCGGGGACTCGCCACGGTCCGGATTCGGCCGGGCAGCGTCCAGATCGTCCGGGCCGCGCGGGAAACCGAACTCGATGTCCTCGCCGGGCAGCTCGCGGCGTCGGTGGCGGAGCCAATCCGCGAAGTCGTAGCTCGCCGCGCCCGGAGTCTGCCAGGCGTCGTTGGCGATCGCGCCGTCGGGGTTGAGATGGGGGATGACGGTCCAGGTGGCGGCCGCGCGCAGCTCGTCGCCGCGGGGACCGGTCAGTTCGCGCAGGAACCTTCGCAGAAAGCGGGGCCCGACTGGTTCATCGGCGTGACAGCCACCGAGCAGGCTGATCCGGAGCGGTCCCGTGCCGAGGCGCCAACCGCGGATCGGACGACCGGCGCGCGAATGGCCGATGAGGCGAGCCGACGCGCTCATTCGTTCACCCCAATCGCCTTCGTTCACCCCAATCGCCTTCGTTCAACCCGGTCGCCTTCGTTCACTCCGATCGCCGCCGTGCCCAGCTTCGCTTCCCCCGCCGGTCGCCCTTTCCGGATCCCGCGCGATCACTGCGGAATCGAAATGACCACGTCGTCGTACTCGACATCCTTGCCGCACATCATCCCGCGGAACACGCCCTGCGGCTGCTGTGTGAGGTCGGGATCGGAGAGGTCCAGTTCGACATCCAGCTTCAGGTCGATCACGCAGTCCCCCGAACGATCCTCCACCGCCCACCCCACCGTGCCCACGACCGTCCCCTCGACGGTCACATCCTCGAAGAAGCCGACGATCGCGACCTCGAGGTGGTACCGCAGACTGCCGCTGGCCAAGGTGATTTCGACTTTGTCGTGCGCGAAGCGGCAGGCGTTGGGAACGATATCCACATCCAGGGTCACCTGCAGCGTGTCGCCGGTTTGTCCTTCGCTCCCCGTTCCGACGAACCGGGTGTCGCCGCCGAGCGGACAGGAGACCACGACCGCGTTGTCCGAGACCTCGGTCGCCGCAAGGGTGGTGTCGGAAACGAGCTCGGCGATCCCGCGAAAGAGCGCCTCGGCCTCGTGATCGGTGAGCGCATCCTCCGGTTCGGTCGCGGCCTCCCTGCAGGCGGAGGGCAGCGCCAGGACAGACGCAGCAAACAGAATTCGGCGAATCCGCGCGCGGCGGCGACCGGTGGCGTGCATGGAACGCGCGGAAACGGAGGGACCATCGGTTTTGGCTGACATCTCAATCTCCCTGTTGTCGGGTTTGTTCCGTGCCCCATCCTCCGGGGCCCCTTGGGGCGCAGCTCCGGGGAACCGCTCCGGCCTGACGACCTCGCCGCCACAACCGCTCGCCGTGGCGCGACCGCGCGGGCCCGGCAGGCGCTTCGGCGATAAGGTAGCCCCGCGTCGCTCGCACCGACAAAGCTTCTGCCGCAGGACTGCCCGCGAGACCCGCAGATTCACTGAGCGAAAAGGTCCCTCGGAACGCAAGGGCTTCAGATGGGCGGATCAGTCCGCGTCGTCGTTGGGGCTGTACCTTGTCAATCCGAACTCGCTGACCGGATACTGCGGTGCATACACTCCCGCACGCCAACCGGTTCCCCGCACCCGCAACGATCCCCTCCGCCGTGGCGACCTCCCATCCCCTCCACCTGACCCCCTTCGAGCGCGGCATCCTCGCCGGCGACCTCGGCCCGGCCACCCAACTCGCGCTCCGGATCGTCGTCCGCATGGGGAAGATCCTCGGGGCCCGCGAGCTCGTCCCGGTCGCGTCCTCGCACATCGACGGCTGCCTCTACCACGGCGACGGCGGGGTCGAGTTCGCGGAACGGCTGGTCGCGCTGGGCGGCCGGGTGCGCGTGCCGGCCACGCTCAATGTGGGCGCCCTCGACCTCCTCAATCCCGCCCGGGTGCGCGCCTCGGACCGGCGGCGGCGGATGGCGCTGCGGCTCATGCGGGCCTACGAGGCGCTCGGCTGCGCCCCGACCTGGACCTGCGCTCCCTACCAGGCCGGCCACCGTCCCGCGGCGGGCGAGGACGTGGCGTGGGGCGAGAGCAATGCGGTGGCCTTCGCCAACTCGGTGCTGGGGGCGCGAACCAACCGCTACGGCGACTTCATGGACATCTGCTGCGCACTGGCGGGACGCGCGCCGCGCACCGGTCTCCACCTGGAGGAGGAGCGCCACGCGACGGTGGTGGTCGATACGGGCGCGATCGCCCGCGAACTCAGGGGACGCGACGTCTTCTATCCGGTGCTGGGAAGCTGGCTCGGGCTGGCGGCGGGGGAGCGGGTGGCGGCGGTGACGGGATTGCCCGCGACGGCAACCGAGGACCAGCTCAAGGCGATGGGGGCCGCGGCCGCGTCTTCGGGGTCGGTGGGGCTCTTTCATGTGGAGGGGGTGACGCCGGAGGCCCCGGACCTGGAGACCGCGCTCGGGGGGAAGGCGCCGCAGGAGGTGATTGCGCTGGCGCCGGAAGCCTTGCGCCATGTTCGCGACCGGCTCAGCACAACCGCCGCGGGAAAGATCGATGCGGTGGCGGTCGGCAGTCCCCACTTCTCGATGAGCGAGTTCGCGCGGCTGGAAGCGCTTCTGGACAGGCATCTGGGGGATGAGCGCCCGGCGCGGCGGCGTTCGTCCGATCCGCATTCGCCGGACCGCTCTTCTCCGGGGGCGCCCCTGGCCGTGCCCTTCTACATCTGCACCGGCCGCTCGGAATACCGGCGGTTGAAGGCTGCGGGGCGGTTGCGGCGGCTGGAGGAGGCGGGGGCGAAGATCGTCGTCGATACCTGTGTGGTGGTGACCCCGATTCTGCCTCCGACCGATGGCGTGCTGATGACGAATTCCGGAAAGTTCGCGCACTACACCCCCGCCAACACCGGTTACGGGGTGGTCTATGGAAGCCTGGAGGACTGCGTGCGGTCGGCGATGCGGGGACGGGTCACGCGCGAGGAGCGGCTGTGGAGCTGAGGGGCAGGATCGTCCATCCGGGGTTCGGCGGGGGACGGGTGCTCGCGCTGGCCCGGCCGATCAGCTTCTGGGGCGGCGTCGATCCGGCGACGGGCGCGGTGACCGACCCGCGGCATCCGCAGCATGGGGTGGGGCTGGGGGGGCGCATCCTCGCGATGGAACGCACGATCGGGTCGAGTTCGTCGAGCGCGGTGATGCTCGAGCTGCTGCGCAACCGCGTGGCGCCGGCGGGAATCGTGGTGGGCCGTCCCGACGCGATCCTGGTCCTTGGCATTCTGGTCGCCGAGGAGCTGGGGTACGACACGATCCCGGTCGTGCAGGTGGATCCCGGGGTCATCCCGAATCTGGCGGCGGCCAATGGCAGGCGCGCGACGATCGGCGAGGGAACGATCCGCGTGGAGTGAAGCGTCCCCTCGCGCCGGTCGGGTGGGGAATCCCCCGCCGTGGCCGCAAATCCCCCTACGGCAGGGCGTACCGCTCCAGCGTATGGAGCCCGAACATGTCCATCCGGACGGCATAGAGGACGCCGTCGCCAAAGCCGACCACGCGCCGGCCCTCTCCGAACTCGACCGTCATCACCGCTTCGCCATTCCCGTCGAAGAGGTCGTAGGCGGGGGATTCGCCCGCTTCCCGGTGACGCCGCACCCAGGCGCGTCCCAACCCGTCCACCGGAATCGGAGCGTCGTAGAAGGGCGGCTTGACCTCGGGCCAGGGCTGGTCGTCGAGACCTTCGTCGTTCGACGAGGCTCCGCCGCGGGAGGCGGTCATGGTGACGACCCCATTGTTGTTGGAAATCCCAATCGACAGGCTGCCCCCCTGCTCCATCCGTTCATCCGCCCACTGTTCCCGTTCCGCGCGGCCAATGCCGACGGGAGTGAAGGGAACCGAAGGACCGCTCGTCACCGATCCGTCCGGCTGAATCCACTCCACGCGAAAATCGCTGGAACGCGCGACCACGACGCGGCCGTCCGCGGCTACCCCCCAGGAATCGGCGGGCGACAGGGGAACCTGCGAAATCGAGGTGCTCTGCCCTGCCGCCGATCGGCTGGTCTCCACCACAACGTCGGGGATCTTGACGACGGCCACCGTGTCGAGCGCGGCAGTCTCGAAGTCGTAGCGGAAGACCTCCGTCGAATCGCGCTCCCCGGGCTGGCCGAAGCCGCGGAAGTAGAGCCCGCCCCGACCGTCCACGGCAGCCGGCAGCGCCAGCGTCATTGCTCCCAGATCGACGCCGCCGACGGAGAGGGCGTAGGGCCGCGTGTCGCCGAAGGCCAGCGTCGAATCCAGCTCCGTGAGGCGTCCGTTGCCCAGATCGACCAGGAGAGTGCGGCCGCCGGGCAGCGGCCAGACCGCGTCCGGCTGACGGTATTCCTCCGGTCCCTCGCCCACGCCCCCGATCGTGTCGGCGACGCCCGCGTCAAGATCCAGTCGCATCACCACCTGTCCGAGCGGATCCGCGACCAGAAGGCGCCCGTCGGGCAGTTCGCGCACCGTCGAGATGAGCGAGAAGGCTTCGTCCCAGACGGCTTCCGGCCGGTCGAGCGCAATCGCGGCGGCGCCCGCGCCCGCACCCCTTCCGCCGCCGTCCACGGCCGACCCATCCCCGCCCGGCCCGTCCCCCAACACCAACAGCGCCGTCCCGGCGATCACCACCACGATCCCGGCCCCGATCGCCAGCACGCCCCACCCGCTCTTCTCCCCCCGCGACGCTCGCATCATTTCACGAGAACCCATTCGTCATGAATTCCAGGTCGGAGCCCGTCACCCGCGACAACTCGCGCGCCCGCCCGGCAAAGCATGTCGCCACGAAGCCTGGCCGGGAGCCTGTCGCTTGTGGCAACTCGCAACCCCACCCGCCAAAGAGCATGTCGCCATGAAGCCTGGTCGGGAGCTTTGTCACCCATGACAAACTCACGCACACCCCCTACTTGACAAAGAGCATGTCGCGGTAGGTCGGCAGCGGCCAGAGATCGTCGGGAATCACCTTCTCCATCAGATCGGCCACGTCGCGCACCGCGTTCATCGCCGGGATCACGTTGTCGCGCATGTGGAACACCTTCTCGGAGACCTCGTCGCCGCCCAACTCCTCGTTCTGCGCGTCCAGCTCGTCCAGGGCGTCGGTCAGATCGTCGACCAGGCCGGAGACCCGCGCGATGTTGTTGTCGAGTCCCCGGGTCGATGCGCCGGCCTTCTTCGCGCCCCCGCGGCCCGCCGCGAGCTGTCCCAGGTAGGACACCGCCGCCGGCAGGATCATGCTGCGCGCGATGTGGGCCGCAGTCTCGCCCTCGATGTTGATCTTGATGAAGTACTGCTCGGTCAGCACCTCCAGCCGGGCCTCGAGCTCGCGCGGCGACATCACGTCGAAGCGGTCGAAGAGCTCCTTGTTCTTCTCCGCGCCCAGCGCCGGCAGCGCGTTGACCGCATTGCGCGTGTTGAGCAGGCCGCGGCGCTTCGCCTCCTCGACCCATTCGTCGGAGTAGTTGTCGCCACTGAAGATGATGCGCTTGAAGGACGGAATCTCGTTGGCGAGCAGCGTCCATAGCGCGTCCTCGATCGTGGTGCCGGCGTTGACGATGGGCTCCAGCAGATCGGTCCATTCGTCGATCGACTCGGCCACGATCGTGTTGAGCACGGTGGCCGGGAGCGAGATGCTGGACGCCGAACCCACCGCGCGGAACTCGAACTTGTTGCCGGTGAAGGCAAAGGGCGAGGTGCGGTTGCGGTCGCCGGAGTGGCGCGGGAGGTTGGGGAGAACGTTCACGCCGAGGCCCAGCAGACCGTCCTGCTCCCGCTGCTTCGCGCGGCCCGACTCCTCGAGCTGGTTGAAGATGTCCTCCAACTGTTTGCCCAGGAAGATCGAGATGATCGAGGGCGGGGCCTCGTTGGCGCCGAGGCGGTGGTCGTTGCCCGCGCTCGAGACGGAGGCCAGGAGGAGATCCTGGTGCTTGTCGACCGCGCTCATCACGGCCGTGCAGAAGAAGAGGAAGATGAGGTTGTCGTGCGGAGTCGCGCCCGGGTCCATCAGATTCCGGTCCGAGGTGCCGAAGGACCAGTTGAGGTGCTTGCCGCTGCCGTTGATCCCCCGGAAGGGCTTCTCGTGGAAGAGACAGATGAAGCCGTACTGGCGCGCGTTCCGCTCCAGGATCCGCATCGTCAACTGCTGGTGGTCCGATGCCACATTCGCGTTCTCGTAGACCGGCGCCATCTCGTACTGACCCGGCGCGACCTCGTTGTGGCGCGTCTTCATGGGGACGCCCAGGCGGTACAGATCCATCTCCACCGACTGGATGCAGGCCAGCACGCGCTCGTGGATCTGGCCGAAGTAGTGGTCGTCGAGCTCCTGCCCCCGCGGAGGCTTGGCCCCGAAGAGGGTCCGGCCCGAGGTCATGAGGTCGGGGCGGCGGTAGTAGAACTCGCGGTCGAGGAGGAAGAACTCCTGCTCCGGCCCCAGGCTGGCGGTGACCCGTCCCGCGTCGATGCCGAATAGCTTGAGGGCGCGGCGCGTGACCCGGTCCAGGGCGTCGATCGAGCGCAGCAGAGGAATCTTGGCGTCGAGGCTCTCGCCCGCCCAGCTCGAGAAGGCGGTGGGAATGCAGAGATAGGTGGCGGTCTCGCCCCCCATGATGAAGGCCGGCGAAGTCGGATCCCAGGCCGTGTAGCCGCGCGCCTCGAAGGTGGCCCGGAGTCCGCCCGAGGGGAAGGACGACGCATCCGGTTCGCCCTGCACGAGCTCGTCGCCTCCGAACTCGGTGATGGCGCGGCCGTCGCGCTGAACCTTGAGGAAGGAATCGTGCTTCTCGGCGGTGCTTCCCGTCAGCGGCTGGAACCAGTGCGTGTAGTGGGTGGCGCCGCGGGAGAGGGCCCAGTCCTTCATGGCGGCGGCCACCGCGTCGGCGACCCCGTGGTCGAGCTCTTCGCCGTCGCGGATGGTGCGCGCGATCTGCTTGAAGACATCCTCGGGAAGCCGGGACTGCATCTCGTCCAGTCCGAAGGTGTCCTGGCCGAAGGTGCGGGGCAGGAGGTTGCGATCGCCGGAGCGGGACTCGGCGCCCCTCCTCCAGGTCTTGGCTGCGGTGATGGAATCGAAGCGGCGGGGCGTGCTCATGAACTGCGGTTCCTCTTGTTGGCGACGGTGTACGGGGGGGGACGCGGCGGAAGGCCCGTCCCTGATAGCCGGGAAAGATGTAGCCAATTGGGCGAAGTCGCAAGGCGCGGGGGGGGTGCAGGGACGATCAGTGGTTCCGGGACTCGTGCGGCAGCTTTGACCGCCTGTTCATGATCCGTCGGCGCGCACCGACGCCACCCACCTGCCCCGATCCTCTATCAACCCAACAATGTCTCTCGCGACCTTCTCAAACTCTTCGGGCACCCGCTCGGATCTTCCCGCCAGCATTCGGAGGGCAGCCAGCAACGGCACGAATTCTCGGCAGTCCTCGGCGCTCCGAGCGAGCGCGTCCGCGAATACGCCCGGCGTCGCACCGGCAACCATCAGATCGATCGTGTCCCACACGACCTTGCCGACCATCTCGCGGTTGGCGACATCGAGATCGTCGCACATCTCACGGAACAGTCGGGACGCGGCGGCCTCCTCACCCCTGACGACGAGCGCGTGTATCCGGGACCCCGTGGCGCGCCATTGGACGGGGATTCCGTGACGTCCAGGCATGTCTCCCAAGTCGCGAACCAATGCGTCGCACGTTTCAAGGGCTTCTCGCCCGCGTCCCATTCGGTTCAGATTCATGGCCTTCAGTTCCATGGCCATGGCTACTTCCCGGCGAAGGTCCGCCCGGTCGCTTGTCCAGTAACGGCGAACGGCTTCGTCGCAGACTGCGGTAGCCGCCTCCCATTCGCCCAGCTTCATCTGCGCGGCCGCCTTCTTCATCAGTGCGTTGGCGACCTCAACCTGTACTTCCGGCTCGTCGACTTCGCCAAGTCTCTCGATGAGATCATCCCAGATCGCGATCGCCGAGTTCAACGCTGCGGGCGACCCGGGTCTCGCCAGAGTGGATCCCTTGTTTCGGAGCGACATCGCAACGCACGCCCGGAGTCCTGATTGCGGGGTATCGGCAAAGCGCCGTGCGACCTCGTCGTAACACGCGATCGCAGCTTCCAGCTCGCCAAGGTGGCCGTGCAGGAATCCCCGGTTCAGGAGTGCGGCGGCGACGCATTCCTGGATTGGTAGCGCCTCTGACACGCCGAAACGGGCGACCACCTCATTGCAGGCCCTCAACGCTGCCCTGTGTCGCCCAGCCCTCTGCATCGCGACAGATTTGTTGAAATACGCCTTCGCGACGGCAACCTGCACATCGTGGATCGCAATGGCCTCGAAACGTTCGATCAGTTCGTCGTTGCACGCGATCGAGCGCTCGGCCTCCCCTGTTTCCCCAAGCCTTGCCCCGATGGCGAGAAGTTCGCCCGCCACCGCGATCTGGCGGTCCGAGTCAAAAAGGGCCCTGTGGCGCTCGACAAGTGCCCGGTAGGTCGCCGCCGCGTCACCCGCCGGGATGTCGCCCATATCGGGGTCCAGATCCTTCTGTGCCTGGCGGAACGTCTTCCGGTATGTCTTGTCGGCCAGCAGCGAGCCGAGAATCTCCGTCGCCTCGTCCGGGCCGTAGAACGCCACCATGAACCGAATCAGCCCGCGCACCACGGCCGCTTCGTCCCTCCAGCGCCTCAGCTTGTAATACATGCAGTGGAGCGGCTCCGCGACGGAGTACAGCCGGCGTCGCCCCTCCTCGGCGACCTTGACCGCGCCTCGCGAGCCCAAGCGGCCCAGCAAGGCGGAAGTCTTTCGCACCCCCATCCGAGCCCGGTTCGCCACATCGCGAGTGCTCGACGGCCACCAGAGATCTGCCAGGGCCACGTAAACCCGTCGTTCCGTCCCGGGCAGGGAGTTCAGATTGCCGCGAAAGTACTCGCTGTGGTCGTCGACAAGACCCACCAGTTCCTCCAGCAACTGCGGAACGGCACGATGGCGAGCGAACTCGGCGACGATCACCAGGAGGCGCGGGCTTCCGCCGGTAAGGATCTCCAGCGGCCGCGTCCCCCAAGCGCTGCGCTGTTCACCGGTAATGGCCTGCCACAAGCGCTGGCACTCGGCAGTGTTCAGAGCGTCCAGCTGGAGGATGCGAAAGAGCTCGAAGAACGGCGCACTCGCGTCGTCCAGCGCTTCGAAGCGGCTTGTGGCGGTTCCCAGGAGCGTGATCTCCGGATCCGATTGGAGGGACTCGCGCAGTTGCCACCCGAAGTCGTCGTCCACCTCCTCGCAAAGGTCCTGAAGGTTCTCCACCATGAGAACCAGCCTTCTTCCCAGGCGGTCGGCGGCCTCCAGGAGAGCGGCCTTGGCGCGCCCGGCGACATCGTCTCCCCGCATCCTGCGAGCCAGAGCAGCGTGCGTCGTCTCGATCTCGCGGGAGATATCGGGGTGTTGCTCGCCGCACTCCTTCGCCAGATAAACCAGAGCCTCCAGCCAGAAGTCCCCGATGTCGAAGACCTCCAGGCTCTCTTCCATGAACCGAACTGGCAGCAAGGCACTGCGGAGTTCCGGGACGGCGCGCAGTTCCGCGGCGATGCGCGCCAACAGCATGGTCTTCCCCCGGCCTCGCGGGCCCACGACGAGAGTGTGCTGGCACGAAGGCGCACCGATGTTTTCTCGGAGGATCTCCAGGACCGTATCCAGCTCCCGCGTCCGAACAACGAACTGCTCGACGACCTCCTGGTCCGGCTGGAAGACACCCGGGTTGAACTTCCGGATGGTGCGCTCCGGCGGCTTTGTCATGGGGCGTCATTCTCCCGGAAACCGATGGCGCGATCCTCCGACAGGGGCCCTGTAGTGGTGCTGGAAACGGGCCTTCCACCAGTCCCGCAGCAGCTTCATCCTGAAGCGGTGGCCGTCCGGATGGGGTTCGATATACTCGTCATGGACCAAGACGGCGAGCGTTTCGGTGACCAGTCGCGGGGCGTCCTGCAAGAGCCTGGAATGCCTCTGCTCCAGTTGACGGCTTGCTTCGGCCGTGAAGGCACCCTGTATGGCCGCTTCGGCGAGGATTTCCATGGCAATCCCATAGCGGGGTCCACGTCACCCAAGCCGTCTCGAAGCCGCGCCTCGTAGTGCGCGAGGTCGTTCTGTCCGGATGGTCCGAGAAGTCCGGTACGGTATACCTCCGCGACGTCGTCGAGAACAATCCGGGCTCGGTCGTGCATCCGGACATGGTCTCGCAGGCGGGCGAAGAAGGACTGCACGTATTGCGGGACGCCCGTGCCCAGGTGCTCGTAGACGGCCCGCGCAACGCCATCGTCGGCGGACAGGTCGTAGTTCTTCATAAGCGCCTCAAGGCACCGGACCGATACCTCAAGGCTCCACGGACCCAGCCGGATGGAATCCAGGTAGTTGACCCGATCGGAGATGCCCAGCCGCTCGACCAGCGGGGCCAGTCCGATACTTCCAGACACGATCAGGGTCGGGAGACGGTCATCACCCGTCTGGAAGACGGCGCGCAACCAGCTCAGGAACTCGTCCACACGCCGAGCACCGTCTTCCTGATCAAGTAGTCTCACAAGGAAGATCGGCACCTCGTCGATAACGATGAGCACCGGTTGGTCGTGCCCGGCGCAATGTGCGATCAGGTCTTCCCCGTGACGCCGCCAGTTGCCCGAATCCAGACCGGCACGGAAGCGGACGGCAAACTGATGGGCGCTGATCTTGTCGACCTTCCCAGCCAGCGTCCACAGCCGACGGCGCATACCCCTCATAAGGCGCGATGTGATTGGCGTAACCGGATGGCACGCCTTGGCGAGACTGGTGATCACGTCCTCCTCGTCTCGATCCGCTTCCACGTCTGCGAAGAGAAATACCCAACCCTTTCGTTTCAGTCGACGCCCAAGCTCGCGCAGGATGCTGGTCTTTCCCATGCGGCGCTGGCCGGTCATGACCAGGTGGTTTCCGTCGCGGACGCGGGATTCGAGGACCTTCAACTCTCCTTCCCGGTCGAAGAAGTCGTCGCCGACCACCCAGTGGCCGGTGGATGATTTCATGGGATGTCTCCGTTCGGTCCTTGAGTGGGGCAGTGTCTGTTTTGGACGAGGTTCCGGGACACGTACCCGGCGCACCGGGCCAAGCCCGTGGACGACCCAAAGGCTAACCGTCAACAGTTTCGTTGTCAACGGTCTTGTTGACGGGCAGTCCCGGAGGCGCGCAGGCCGGTCTGGATCTGTGAGAGGAGCTCGTTGAAGACTTTGCGCCGCGCCCAGGGACGCCGGATCGGCTCACCCTCCGCGCATCCCGACTCCCCGGGGAGTTCTACCGGTCCGTCACCCCCGCCCCCGCGCGCAGATAATCCAGCAACAGATTCGACATCGCCCGGATTCCCACCGGAACCGCCGAGTTGTCGGCCTGGAAGTCGGGGGTGTGATGGCCGCCCGAGTATCCGCCGGGAATCACCTGGCCCAGCCGGAAGAAGAACCCGGGCACCTCGTTGGCGAAATAGGCGAAGTCCTCGCCTCCCATCGTCGGTTCCAGCTCGACGACGTTGCCGGCGCCCACCGCGCGCTCCAGCGAGGGCAGCATCCGCTCGCCGAGCCCGGGATCGTTGATCGTGGCCGGGGTGCCGCGATCGTATTCCAGCTCGTAGCCTCCGCCCCCCGCCTCCGTGATCCCCGCCAGGATTTCGCCCATCCGCCGCTCCACCGCATCCCGCACATCGGGGTTGTAGGTGCGCACCGTGCCCTCCATCTCGACCACATGCGGGATGATGTTGAAGCGGGTTCCACCCCTAATGATCCCCACTGTCACCACGCTGGGTTCGAGCGGGGGCAGATTGCGCGAACGAATCGTCTGGAATGCGCTGACCGCCTGCGACGCCATCACGATCGGGTCGATCCCCAGATGGGGTGCGGCGCCGTGGGCCTGGAGCCCCAGGACGCGGATCTTGAAGTGGTCCACCGCCGCGAGCGCCGGCCCGGAGGTGAAGCCGACCTTTCCCACCTCCATCTCGGCAAAGCTGTGAAGCCCGAAGATCGCGCTCGG
Organism: Gemmatimonadota bacterium; assembly: GCA_022822325.1. Taxonomy (GTDB): domain Bacteria; phylum Gemmatimonadota; class Gemmatimonadetes; order Longimicrobiales; family Gaopeijiaceae; genus Bin94. The sequence continues at coordinate 75,204 of JAJEBW010000025.1, forward strand.
CGCGGGATCCTGCAGCACCCCCTCCGCGACCATCATGCGCGCGCCCCCGTCCTCGCCCGGCGGCGGTCCCTCCTCGGCGGGCTGAAAGATGAACTTGACCGTTCCGGGAATTTCGTCGCGCATCGCCGCCAGCACCGAAGCCACCCCGAGCTGCACCGCCACATGGATATCGTGGCCGCAGGCGTGCGAGACTCCGACCTCCTGGCCCAGGTAGGTGGTGCGCACGGTGGACCGGAAGGGGTAGGGCGTCATCTCGGTGACGGGGAGTGCGTCCATGTCGGCCCGCACCGCCACGACCGGACCGGGAAGGCCGCCGCGCAGAATTCCCACCACGCCGGTGTGGGCGACCTCGGTCTGCACTTCGTCGAAGCCGAGCGCCCGCAGGTGATCCGCGACCAGTTCGGCGGTCTTGAACTCGCGGTTGCCGAGCTCGGGATACCGATGAATGTGCTCGCGCAGCCGGATGATCGAATCCTGAACCTGGGCGAGGATCTCCTCGACGCGGCCGTCCTGGGCGGCGAGGGGAGCCGGGAACGACGCGAGGACGGCAAGGAAAACGGCCGCGAGGGGAATGGCCGGTGTGCGGAGAGCGGAGCGGGTCACGGGGGTTCTCCTGGGGTGGAGGGGGAGAATCAGCGCGAATCGCGGGGCGCCGGAGTTTCCGTGCGGATCCCGGGCGGAAGCGGCGCCGGGCGGGATCGGGGGCGCCGACGACGACCTCAACTTCGTGCGATAACGGCCTGGGGGCAACAGGGCGGCGCCGGGTGTCCCCCTGCGGGGACGGCTGCGGCGGCAGAGTGGCGGTCGAGGCGGTGGCCGGGCCGGGGATCCCTTCCCCCAACTGGCGGGATTTCGCCCCGGAGCCCGGGAAATTCCTTGCGCGGCGCGGCGAAACGGCGCTCTTCCCGGGGATTCGCGTCCGCGGCACGTCGCTTGCGTAAGGTCGCGGCCGTTCGCCAATCTGATTCGTACGCAAAATCCACGAGACAGGGAGATTCGATCCGATGACCATTCGATCCATTGGTCTTGCCGCCTGCGTCGCGCTGGCCGGGAGCTTCGGCGCCGAGAGGGCGGCGGCGCAATCCGGGGGCGACGGGTTTCTCTTCCAGCAGCCGCGCGTCTCTTTCTCTTTTCGCGCCGGTCTGAGCGTGCCCCGGGCGGGCAGCGGCAACGGGGGACCAAGTCTCTGGGACGACACCCGCGAGTTCTTCACCGTGGAGACCTCCGATTTCGCCGGCCCCCTGATGGTGGGAGAGGTGGCCGTCCGGCTCAACGAGGCGCTCGACCTCACCGTCGGCATCAGCCACCACAGCGCCTCCTTCAACTCCGAGTACCGCGAATGGGTGGGCGACGACGACCTCCCCATCGCCCAGCACACGACCTTCTCCACCACGCCCGTTACCCTCGGGGTGCGCGCCTACCCTCTTGTGCGGGGCCGTTCGGTGGGGAGACTGGCCTGGATTCCCCGGGTCTTCAATCCATTTGTGGGAATCGCCGGCGGGATCGTCCGCTACCGCTACGAGCAGAGAGGCGAGTTCATCGACTACGAGACGTACGACATCTACCGGGACGGCTTTCTTTCGCGAGGCCGGGGGGGGACCCTACATTTCTCGGGAGGGCTGGAGGTCAGCGTGAACCGACATCTGATGTTGGTCGGCGAGGCGAAGTACGGGTTCGGAAGCGGACCCCTGAGCCGAGACTTCGTCGGGTTCCCGGATCTGGATCTGGCGGGGCTGCACCTCTCGGCCGGACTGACGGCGCGGTTCTAGGATCGGCGGCGGGTTGGGCTCGCCGGTTTTCGCAGGCAGGGGACGACAACGGTCTTCGCAGTTGGAAGATCAAGGCATCGAAGATCAGGACACCAAAGGACGGAAAAATGACGAAGACGATCGCAGGACTCCGATCGGGAATGACCGGCCTCGCCGTCGCGATTCCGGCGCTGGCGCTTGCCGGGACCCTCTCCGCGCAGGTCGAGGGACGAATGGGATGGCAGCCGTACCTGGGTTGCTGGGAGCGTCCGCAGCCGCTGATGGAGGCCGGCGCGGCCGAGACCGCCGCCGCGAGCGAGGGCGTTCTCTGCTTCGTGGCGAACGACGCGGGGGTGGAGATGCTGACCGTCGCGAATGGCCTCGTCACGCACCGGGAGCCCTTCCCGGCCGACGGACAGCCGCGCACGATCGAGCAGGAGGGCTGCAGCGGCGCCGAGACCGCGCGCTTCTCCGCCGACCGGCGGCGGATCTACACCGCGTCGGAGATCGTCTGCGAAGACGGGGCGACGCGGCGCGGCACCGGGATCATCTCCATGCCGAATCCCGCCGCATGGCTGGATGTGCGCGCGATGGAGGTCGAGGGCGAGGTCACCGCCTGGTCGCAGTGGTATCGGCGGACCTCGAGCGAGGCGCTGACCGAGCTGGGAATCGAGACCGGCGAGTCGGCGGCGCCGCTGGCGTTGCGGGGCGCGGCGTCCCATGCGGCGGCTCCGATCACGATCGACCATGTCATCGACGCCTCGCGGAATGTGGGCGCCAAGGCGGTGGAGGCCTGGATCGCCGAGGCCGGACAGCCCTTTGCCCGGCTCGATTCCGACGACCTCCTTCGCCTGGACGACGCCGGTGTGCCCGGCCCGGTGATCGATGTGGTGGTCGCGGTCTCCTTCCCGAACCGCTTCGTGCTGAACCGCCAGGAAGCCTACCCCGCGGAGACCGCCACCGGAGCCCGCGCGGCGCGGCCCATCACGATCGCAACCGGCTACTACGATCCCTTCTGGGGCGGGTACGGGTACAACGGCTATGGGTACAGCCCGTACTACAGTCGCTACGGGTATGGCAGCTATTGGGGATACGGCGGCTACGGATACGGCTGGGGCGGCGGCTACTACCGTCCCGTCGTCGTCGAGGTCACCCCGGCCGCACAGGAGCGCGGCGGTCGCTGGGTCGCGGGCCGGGGCTACCAGGGATCCCGTCCCACGGTGAATCCGGGGCCATCGCGCACGATCGGCGGCGGAGCGATTCGGAGCACCGGAGGATCGCGCAGCACCGGCGCGGCGACGGCGGGCAGCCGGGGTTCCACCGGTCGCAAGGCCAAGCCCAGGGGCGGCAAGGGATAGAATCTCCGGCTCGCGCCACAGGACACGTCGCCGGACAAATGAGGGAACGGGCTTCCGCGTCCAGGATCGGCGCGGGGGCCCTTCTCGCGTCCCTTCCCCGGCCATCCTTGCCCTTCCCGCCTCCGGGCCACTCCATGGAAGGGAACCAATGACTTCACCGGTCCAGCTCGGCGACATGGCCGGACTCTCCCAGGCGCTCGGGTCCAATCCGCTCCTCGCCCTCGTCGTGCTCTTCGGCGCCGGCGTCGCGATCAGCCTGACCCCCTGCGTCTATCCGATGATCCCGATCACCGCGTCGGTGATTTCCGGAACCGCCGAGCAGGGACAGTCGTGGCGGCGGACGGCAGCCCTGACCTTCACCTATGTGTCGGGACTGGCGCTTCTGTACGCGCTCCTGGGAACGGTCGCCGGGATGACGGGGACGCTCTTCGGGTCGGTGAGCGCAAGCCCATGGGCGCTGCTCGCAATCGGCAACCTGCTTCTCCTCTTCGCGCTCGCCATGTTCGACGTCGTTCCGGTACGGGTGCCGCAGCGGTTGATCGCGTGGGCCGGGAGCCGCGAGGGAGGTTCCTACGGCGCGGTCTTCGTGCTGGGCGCCACCTCCGGACTCGTGGCCGCACCCTGCGGAGCGCCCGCCTTCGCCGCCGTCCTGGCGTGGGTCGCCGCCACCCGGGCCGGACTCATGGGATTCGTCTACCTCTTCGTGTTCTCGCTGGGGATGACCGCCGTGCTGGTTGCGGTCGGCCTCTTTTCGGGAACGCTCTCGAAGCTGCCGAAGTCGGGTCGCTGGATGGTCGCGGTCAAGCGCGGGGCGGCAATCGTCATGCTCGGCGTCGCGCAGTACTATTTTGTGCAGGCGGGGTACAACCTGTGAGGTCGATTTTGAGCGTGAATACGCGGGCTGCGGCGAAGAGAACCGCGCGGAGGCAGGAGGGCGTGAGGACAAAGGAAGCGTGAGAAAACAAAAAGCGTGAGAGGAAAGAAAAACGTGAGAAATGGAAGCGTGGGAAGACGGGCCGGGGCCGGAGGGAGCACGGCAACAGGAATCGTGGGAAGCCAGGCCCAGGCGAGTCGGCGTGCAGGGAGGCCGATCGTTGAGACGTGGGGCGCGGCAAGGGCAGGCGGGGGCTTCGGGGCACGGACCTTTCTTCTGCTGGTGGCGGGACTGGCTGTCGGCGTGGGGCAGATCCGTGCGCAGGAAGGGGGACTCGGTCTGGCGCCGGGTACGGCCGCGCCGGATGCACAGGTGGAGGACCTGGACGGGAACGCGGTTTCGCTGCTGGAGGTGGTCGGCGGCGGCCCCGCGCTGATCGAGTTCTGGGCGACCTGGTGCGAACAGTGCGAGGCGCTTCAGCCCGAGATCGACGCCGTGGTCGAGCGATTTGGGGACCGCGTGCAGATCGTGGCAGTGGCGGTAGGGGTGGCGCAGTCGCGGCGCCGGGTGCAGCGGCATGTTGGGGCTCACGATCCCGGGTACCCCTTCGTGTACGACGCGAGGGGCGAGGCCGTGCGCGCCTACGAGGCCCTGACGACGGCGATCGTGGTGCTGGTGGACGCCGAAGGAAAGGTGGTCTCGACCGGCGTGGGGCCGCAGCAGGATCTGGTTGCGGCGGTGGCGGGGGTGTTGGGGGAGGGGTGAGGGACCCGCGGCGATGAGCGGCGCTCGGGGATGGCGGGTCACGCATCCCTGGATCAGCTTTCGGTCTGATCTCGGGCGGGCGGATCCCGGCTTCTGGTCCTTGGTCGGCCGGGTCGTGTCCCGCTGCGAGCAGGTGGCGCGCGCGGTGCTTCCTCCGGCGGAGGCCCGGGAGATGATGCGCGTCTACCTTGTCAGAGGCGCCCAGGCAACGACCGCAATCGAGGGGAATACGCTCTCGGAGGAAGAGGTCGCGGCGCAGTTGGAGGGGCGGCTGCAGCTTCCGCCGTCGCGGGCGTATCTGGCTCAGGAGGTTGAGAACGCGCTGGCGGCCCTGACCGAGACCTTCGAAGCCATCAACGGGGGCGACCCGCCCCGACTGACCCCGGACTGGATTGCCGATATCAATCGCCGACTGTTGGCGGGGCTTGACGATCACCTTGGTGAGGGTGTGATTCCCGGCGAAATCCCCGTGCATTCCGTGATCGTGGGCCGGTACCGGGGAGCGCCCCGGGAGGACTGTCGGTTCCTGTTGGACCGCCTCTGCCAGTGGATCGAGGGCGGCGCTTTCCGATCACCTGGCCAATCACGCGGCGATGAGATCGAATCGGCGGTCATTCGCGCGATTCTGGCCCACCTCTACATCGCATGGATTCACCCATTTGGCGATGGCAATGGCCGCACCGCCCGCCTCGTCGAGTTCAGGATTCTCGCACGCGCTGGAGTCCCCGCACCCTGCGCCCACCTGCTGAGCAACCACTACAACCGGACGCGGGCCGAGTACTACCGACAGCTTGACCGATCCAGCCGGGCCAACTCGGGACAGGGCGATTCGCTCGGATTCCTGCGCTACTCACTCCAGGGACTGGCCGATGGGCTCCGCGAGCAGTGCCGGTACATCGAGGGTGTGCAACTTCGGCTGGCATGGGAACATTACGTCTATCAGCGCTTCGGCGAGATGCGGAAGTCCGATGCGCTTCGGCGGCGGCGAGAGCTCACGCTGGCGCTGGGACGAAAGGCCGGCTCGGTTCCGAAGCCGGAGATCGCCTCGTCGGCGCCTCGTCTGGCGGCGCTCTATGCCAATACGGTTCCGGCAACGCTCAGTCGTGACCTCAACTGGCTGGTAAAGGAGGGGTTCCTGGAGAGGGGCGATGGCGGGTACCGGGCGAGGGTGGGAGCGATGCTGGCGTTTCGGGCGAGGCGGGCGGAAGGCAGCGGGTCGGCGTAGGTTGCGGACGTTGGTAGAGGACTTTGCCTTCGCGGAGCGCGCGCGCCAGCACGTGATTGATGGAATCTCGCCAGTATTCGACCTCATCCAGCGAGAAGACAAGGATGTCGACATCTACCCGGAATCGGGCAACGGCATGGTAGAGGCGAACGAGTTCCTTGCGTCGACTGCGTGCGGGGCCGAAGGGTTGGGTCTCCAGGACGATGAGGTCGATATCCGAATCGGGCCGGGCTTCGCCTCGGGCGCGGGAGCCGAAGAGGATGATTTGGTTTGGGTCCACTTCCTGGACGATGGCGCGGAGTATGGCTGGAAGGAGATCGGGGGTGTTTGCCCGAAAAAGATCTCCGGCCGCCAGCTCGCTACCGCACATTAGTCCAGTTCGCCGAGTCATCTCACACATGTTTGGCACCTTTGATTCTCACGGGATCTTCGCACTGATCAAATCCACTTGGAGGATCGCCATGCAGCTCCCGTAGCTCTCGCCACACAACCGGGTCCATGCGCTGGACGTTGACTTTGCTCCTGGTGACCACGTTACCGCGCGAACCAAGTCCGTGGCCGAAGAACACACCACCGAATTCCGTGAGCACGAATCTGTCATGGATTTCCTCGCCGTTCTCCATTCGCCTCAAACGGCGAAACGTCACGCTGATTCCTTGGGGAACATCCTTATTCATTTCCCTACATCCCCGCTCGAAATCTGGTCCGCTCCACTTCCTATCGTCATCTTTGACATGAACCTCCACCTTCCTTGGCATCTGGCACGGTCGAGCCACGAGAACCCGAGCAAGAAAAGCCCGAAACGGATCACGGAAAGCTACATCATACGGATCAAAATATGGTCGCCCCATACAGCAGCGTAATCGGCCGCAGGGGAATGCTCTGCTCCCTCCCGAACGCCTTGAAGTTCGCCAGCCGCAGGCCCGTCAGGCGCCCCCCCCCTACCCCTCCACCTCCGGCGTCACCTCGTCAACCGCCGCCCCCAGCTCCTCATACGCCGCCGGATCGTTGGGATTGAATTGCGGAATCACCTTCGCCACGCGCCCGTCCGGCCCTACCACGATCACGGCCCGGCTGTCGACCATGTTGTTGTCGCGCAGTCCTCCGCCGAAGAGGGTGTAGGTGGCGCCGTCGTTGTCTGCGTCGCTGGCGAAGAGATAGGGGAAGTCCTCGTCCTTCAGCCAGGATGCGCCCTCTTCCGGCGAATCGTTCGAGATCGCCATGAGCACGACGTTGCGGCCTTCGTTGAACAGCTCTGCGTACTGATCACGGTACGCTGTCATCTGAATCGTTCAGCCGCGGGTCCTGACTCTGAAGAAGAAGGCGAGCACCACCGTCTCTCCGCGGTAGTCGCTTAGCCGGACCGGGTCGCGGAGGACTCCGTGGCGGGTCGCGCCGGGCAGCTCGAAGTCGGGGGCCATCGCTCCGACCTCGACGAGGCCGCCGGTCTCCTGCGCATGGCTCGCCTCCGTCATGCCGATTCCAAGGGCGACGGCCAGCGCGGCCGCCATGACGATTCTTCGCATCGTTGCTCATCTCCTGTGGTGTGTCGCGGTTCGAGGCCTCGCGCCGTTCCCGTCGGCGGACGCCGGAAAGATGATAGCACCTTCCCGCGCGGCGGGCGAATCCTATCCCGTCCCGTCGGCACCCGGGCCAGTCCGGAATGCCGTTGGAGCGGAAAACAAGCGTCTACCCCATCGGCCCGGCCGCGGCCCCGCAATCGCCGGTCTCCATGTGGTCTGTGGCGAGCCTGCGGGGAGGGGGCCTGCGGCCCGACTCCCTGGGACCCCAACTCGGCCGCCATTTCGGATGATTGGACGCCGATGGTAACATCCACTCCACCGGGAGACAACCACCCATCGCCACCTTTCACCCCGGAGTAACCCACCCGATGCCGACCCGATCCCCCTCCAGAATCGCGCCCGCCGCCATCGCCGCCACGGCGCTCGCCACCCTCGTCTTCGTGGCGGCCACCGCCTGCGCTCCCGACGCCCCTCCCCGCCCGGCCACCCAGTCCGCCACCACCCAGCCCGCCCCCCTTCGCACCGCCGACCCCTACGCGCGCGGCTACAGCGACGACGACTTCCCGCGCGTCCAGGAGCTCGCGCCGGGGGTTTACAGCTACGAACAGCTTCGTTCCGCGGGCGACGAGCGCTTCACGACCGTCAGCATGTTCATTGTGACCGACGAGGGGGTTCTCGTCGCCGACGGCCAGGGAAGCCCCGCCGAAACGCGCCTCCTGATCGAGACGATCGCCGGAATCACCGACCGGCCCATCACCGACGTCGTCGTCTGTTCCGACCACGGCGATCACACCGCGGGCAACGCCGAGTTCCCCTCCAGCGCGCGCTTCTGGGCCCACCCGACCTCGCAGGCCGTCCTGCAAGCCGCCGCCGACAGCCCGATTCGCCCGCCCGACGCGCCCCCGATCGTCGTCCCCACCCACCTGGTCGAGTCCGCCGAGACCCTCCTCCGGGGCGGCCGCGAGATCCGCCTCCTCTTCCTGGGACGCGCCCACACCGGCGGCGATCTGGTCGTCCATCTGCCCGCCGAACGGATCCTCTTCATGAGCGAGGCCTACCTTCACCGCGTCTTCCCCGCCATGCGCTCGGCCTATCCGTCGGAATGGGTGGCGATGATCGAGGCGGCGCAGGCCATGGAGATCGACGCCTACATTCCGGGCCACGGCTTCGTCGATTCGCCCGAGCTGCTGGCCGAGGAGCTGGAGATCTACCGCCGCGCGATCGTCCAGGTCATCGACGAGGCGTCGCGGCTGCACGCCGCCGGTCTCTCGCTGGAGGAAGCGGTCGGCCAGGCCGATTTCGGCGAACTGGAGTCCTGGTCGCTCAGATCCAGCCAGGCGGGCCGCGCGATCGGGCGCGTGTTCATGGAGCTGAACGGCGAGCTGCCGCCGGGGTAGCGGGCAACGGGGCAACGGGCGGTCGCGGCCGCTGAAATGCGGGTGCGGACCATGTGTCGCCAAAGCCATGCTCCTTTGAAAATCCGCATTCGCCTTGGGGATTTTCACGGTGCAATGCGCAAAGAGCGCAGGGGGGAAGGAAGCGCGACGATCCCGGGCCCGGCCGCGTCTGCAAATCAGCGCCGGCATCCTGGTGGGTTGCGGCCGCGAGGCGAGAACGCTCGGCTGCGTTGCCCCCCGGGAGTGGCGGCCGTTGCCCGGCCACCCGGACCGCGCCAACCTCATGGCATCCAGGGATGTGGCGGCTACCAAAACGGTCCGATGCGTTACCGGATCCCGGGGTGGTATTCATCGAAGTGGAGGTCGCGGGCGCGCTGGATTCCCTCAAATGGCTGCCCATCGGCAACCAGATAGAGGCGGTCGCGGGCCCGGGTCATGGCCACAAAAAGGCGGTCGCGGTTGCGTTCGCTCTGCTCCTCCTCGGTCTCCACGGAGGCAGACAAACCAAGCATGACGATCTGTCCCGGCTTGGGGCCATCTTGGTCCAGCGGAAATCGCGACGCACCAAGGCGCGGTATGAAAACCGCGCGAAACTCCATCCCCTTTGCACGGTCAAAGGTACCGACCCGGATGCCATTGCCGAGTGTGTTGGACTTTAGATCCTTCAGATTCACGCAAGGCATGGCACGCTTCCGGAGGGACGCTATCAATTTCTCGGCGTAATGGTTATGCAGGACGATCACCCCAATCTCGTCGTGCGTGAATCCCATCTCGTCAACCAGATGCCGGATCTCATCCAGGATCACCTGCATTTCCTTCCGCTTGGTAACAGCCAGAACCGGCCGCTCCCCCCGGCCGCGCTCAAAGCTGCCCGGTTGCCCTGTTTTTCCCCGGTCGTCTTTCTTCCCCCGCACCGCCAGCGCCGCCTTGAAGATCCTGGTAGTATTGCGGAAGTTGACCTTGAGGACATCGGAATTTCGCCGTCTGAGATCAAGACCGATCCACACTGGCCTCCAACCACCCGGATAGATGCGCTGATGGTCAGCGTCGTCCAGAATCAGGATGCTGTCCGTTTGGAGCTTCACCTTCGGTTCTCCCTGCACCAGCGCCAGAATGAACTCCATGCCGACCTGCGTCATGTCCTGGGCTTCGTCCACGATCGCGGCGCGGTACCGCCGACTTGAGAGAATCCGGGCCTGGTCGCGCGCCTCGACGATCCGGTCGGGAAAGTCAACCGTATTCCGCAGCTTCATCTCCCAGTCCCACGCCACCCGCAAGCGCCAGGCGATTTCACGCTCTCGTTTGCGGAAACCGCGACCCCGGCCCAGCCTCTCGAAGCTTCCGGTGTCAAGGTACTCCTCCTTGTACGCGCCCCTGCCCTTGATGATGCGCCGGACCTCGTCCTGCATGTACCGGCGGTCCAGACTGGCCATCTCCTCCCGCGGCACTGCGCTTTCGTAAGCCACCTCGAAGGCCTGGTCGACGGCGGGCATGTGGATTCGCCGTTTGTCAAAAACGTAGGCGAGCTTGTCAATGTTGAGGAAGTCGACATTGGTCGGCGGACTGGGGACGCGCCCGAAGAGCGTCTTCATATGATTGCACAACGAACGACTAAAGGTTGTCACCAGGATCCTCTCGCCCGGATAGCGGCGCCCGAGGACGACAGCCCGGTGAAGCGCAACGACGGTCTTGCCGGTCCCGGCCCCACCCCTGATCCTGCCCTGGCCCATATCATATCGACGATTGACGAGTCTACGCTGATGTTTTGGGAGATAGAGCGTCCACTCCTCGAACGGCTGCTCGAAGGCTCCTGGGAGAGGCGCCACAGGCTTTTTCCGGCGAGGTAGCACCATGTTGCGGAGCACGCCGGAATTCCCATTGAGCGTCTGCACGGGCAGATCGGAAACCAGTCCGTACTCGCTCAGATCAGTTCGGTGGCGACGCCCACCGGACCACCGATACATCTCGTCGTCGCGCCCCATGTTCAGGAGCCCGATTCGCCGAGGGCTGATGTGGTCTGGATCCAGGGCAATGATGACACGCAGCTCTCGCGAGGCCCGGAGCGACCAGTGATTCTGATTGGCTCCCGAACCAAGACGTTTGCAGTTCAGGCCGGGGTGACGGGGACGGGAGAGGAATCTCTCCGCGGCGCGGATACATCTCCGGCTGTCTTCGTGCTGGAACCCCCACTCAACGGGATCTTTGGCTCGGCGGTGGAAGTCTTTGCCCAGGAGATATTGCATGGGGATTGCCTCGGTGATTGGTATTCCTGATCGGGTGCATTTGTCGCTTTCACCTCTACCCGTTCAGAGCCACGGTCGCAACCACCCATCACCCCACACGCGGGTGCGCCATGTCCCACCCCACTGGCCCAACCGGCGCTGTCGGCGTATTCTGTTTCGGCGCGCACGGAGGAATCGCGCAAACGGGAATATTGCGTCTCTCTTCCGTCGCCTCCCCCGAGCCCCCCTTCCCCACCACCCCCGCCCCCACCCGGAGACGTCTCAGTGAAACCGACCGACCGCACCCTCACGGCCACCCGCACCCGCGCGACCACCCGCCGGCTCGGCCCCGCCATCCTCGGCGCCGCCGCCTGCGTCGTCCTCGCTTCCCCCATTGCCATCTCTGCGCAGCAGGCCGAGTGGCGCCACTGGGGCTCCGACGCGGCCAGCACGCGCTACGCTCCCTTCGACCAGATCGACGCCTCCAACTTCGACCGGCTCGAGGTGGCCTGGATGTGGCGCGGCGACAACTTCAGTCCTTCCCCCGATCCCTTTCTGCGAGCCACGCCGATCTATGTGAATGGCACGCTCTACTCGGTTGCGGGATCCCGGCGCACCGCCGTCGCGATCGATCCGGCCACCGGCGAGACGCTCTGGACCTTTCGCGAGCCCACCACCAAGCGCTGGGAGGACTCGATGCGGAAGAACTACGGCAAGGGGGTCGCGTACGCCGAGGCGAATGGGCGCGGAATGATCTACCTGGTCACGCCCGGCTTCTTCCTGCACGCGCTCGACCCCGACACCGGGCGCCCGATCGAGTCCTTCGGCGATGGCGGAACCGTCGATCTTCTCGCCAATCTGGGGCCTTGGGAGCACCATCCCGAGGACGGACTTCCCCCCGAGATCGGCTACATCACCAACTCTTCGCCCCCGATCGTGGTCAACGGGGTGGTCGTGGTCGGCAACTCGCACGAGCAGGGCTACTACCAGACGCGCCAGGAAAATGTGCCGGGCAATGTTCTGGCCTACGACGCGGGCACCGGCGAGCACCTCTGGACCTTCAATGTGATCCCGCAGGAGGGCGAGTTCGGCAACGACACCTGGGAAAACGACGCCTGGAAGCGGACGGGGAATGTGTCGGCCTGGGCGCCGCTCTCCGCCGATCCCGAGCTCGGCCTGGTCTATGTCGTGACCGATCCGCCCACAATCGACTATTTCGGCGGCTTCCACCCCGGCGACAACCTCTTCGCGACCTCGATCCTGGCGATCGACGTTCAGACCGGCGAGCGCCGCTGGCACTTCCAGACCGTCCATCACGATGTCTGGAACTACGACAATCCCACCGCGCCCAACCTGGTCGACATCAATGTGGACGGGCGCGAGATCAGGGCCATCGTGCAGACCACCAAGCAGGGTTGGGCCTACGTCCTGGACCGCGAGACCGGCGAGCCGGTGTGGCCGATCGAGGAGCGTCCGGTGCCCCAGTCCACCGTCCCCGGCGAGCATCTTTCCCCCACGCAGCCCTTCGTCACCCGCCCGGCGCCCTACGAGATGCAGGGAATCACCGAGGACGACATCATCGACTTCACTCCCGAGCTGCGCGCGCAGGCGATGGAGATCCTGGAGGGGTTCAAGCTGGGACCGCTCTTCAATCCCCCCTCGACCGAGGACCATCCCGACGGCGTGGCCATCCACTGCCCGGGCGCAAATGGCGGCGCCAACATTCCCGGTGGCGCGGCGGTCGATCCCGAGACCGGAGTCCTCTACGTGGCCTCGACCCGGGGGTGCAGCGCGCCCCGGCTCGTTCCCGGCATCGACGAGGATCCCGATTCCAATGTCGAGTGGGTCAGCGTCGGTCCCGGCGGCGTCCGTGGTCCGCGCGGCCTGCCGATCACCAAACCGCCCTACAGCACGATCACCGCAATCGACCTCAACACCGGCGACCACATCTGGCAGATCCCCAACGGCCAGACGCCCGCATCGATCCGCAATCACCCGCTTCTCCAGGGAATCGACATCGGCAACACCGGCGCCCGTTCGCACGCCACCAAACTCGTCACCCGCACCTTGCTCATGTACGCCGAGGGCCGGGGCGCCGCTCCCATCTTCCGCGCCGTCGACAAGATGACCGGCGAGGAGCTGGCGTCCGTCGATCTGCCCGGATCCAGCCTGACCGCGCCGATGACCTACATGCACGAAGGCGTCCAGTACGTGGTTTTGGCGATCAACGGACCGGGGCTGCCGGGTTCGCTGGTGGCGCTGCGGTTGCCGGAAGGCTAAATCGGTCAAGATCCTGAGGGAGGCGCGGAGGCGATCCGGGTGGGCGGCGCGGCCGGCGGCCAGGACCGAACCCCGTCGCGACGCTTGTGCGTTGGCGGATTGAGGGGAAGGAGGACGGGGGAATGAGGTCGGCGATCTCCACACGGTCGGCCACTCTGGCAATCGCCGGGATGGTGCTGGCCGCGGGGAGCCTGCGGGATGCGCAGCAGGGCGTCGGCGCGCAACCAGCCGAGTCCCCACAACTTGCCGGAGACATCGTCGCCGAAGTCGTCTCGGCGGGCGATGAACCCTTTGGACAGCTCGGCGGACTCGCCTTCGCGCCCGGTGGCGGGGTCTGGGTGGCGGACTCGCAGGCCGAAACGGTCTACCTCTTTGACTCCGCCGGGAACCTCGCCAACCGGATCGGACGAAGCGGCGACGGACCCGGTGAGTTGCGCGAACCATGCTGCATCACCCTGGCCCTACAACCTGCTGTACCCCGATGCGCCCGTCATCCTCGACGGCGGCAGGAGCATCGCGGTCAGAGTGTTGTACAAGGATCCATCTCGCCACTATCGGAAGGATCGCCCTGTGTCTCTGCAGGTATCGTGGTCCGGCGCCGTGACCGGAGAATTCCCGGCCCCCACCAGGCCACAACAATACGCGGGCACCGGGATTGCCGAGGCCGTGTATCCGCGCAGCGTGAGTTCGCTTCGCGCGATCCCATTCGGCATTCCCTTCGGCCCCACTTTTCTTGTGGTCCGGAGCAGATCCGGGGTTTGGGCAACCGCATTCACCGGTGCCTATGACGTCTCCCTGCGGCGCCCTGAGGGCACACGGATTGCCAGGATCATGCGGATCGATGTCGCCGGTCCACCGCTCCTGCCGGAAGAGACCGCCTCCGCTTGCGCGACCCTTCAATCATGGGCACGGCAGGCTCGCGCCGGCGGTGGGCGTCTCTCCGTTACCGATCCGCCGGAAGCCAGGCCTCCCATTCAGTCGATCTGGTTCGATGCCGACGACCGGCTGTGGGTGCAACGAAGCTCCGCCGGAGACGACCCCCGTTCGCGGGCCGACATCCATTCATCCGACGGCACCCTGATCTTTCGCGCGGAATGGCCGCGGGCTATCGACTTGCGCCAGGGTGCGGCCTCGGAACGCTCGGCATGGGGAACTCGCGAGACCGCGCTGGATGAACAGATTCTGACGCGGCTTCGCTTTGCGCCATCGCCCGGCCCTGACTGAACCATGACCCAGGCACCGGCCTTCGTTCCTGATAGCCGTCTGACCGCGCCGTCAACGAATTGGCAGGTGTCGCCGCCCGGTACCTCATCGTGTCCCTGAGAGTCGGTAAACGCAGTTATCGGGCCGTGCCAAACTCAACGAGGACCAATCGCTGCACCCCCAGAGTGGTCCTGCGGACGCCCCAGGCCATGTTCCCACGGATCGCCCCGAAGCCGAGATCGATGTCTGAGGACCACGTCGCATGAAACGCCGGCCGTCCATCCCGATCATGGACATCCGCCGTTGCGCCGGTCCCACTGCCATCCACACTGAGTCCCACCCACAAACGTCGGTCGGCATCGAACCAGATGCGATCAATGGGTGGTTTTCGTCTCGGGACCGCAACGTCCGGCGCGATTCCGCCCACCGACCGCACCTGACGCATCCGATCGGTCAGAATGGAGTCGGCCCTCTCGTACTCCGCGCGGGTCAATGCGGGGCCGATTGCCGGTCACGGCGTTGGTGCGCCGCCGCAGCCCGGCCGCCGACGAGCACGAGAGCAACTCCGCGGAACAGTCCGCCGATGAGCTTCCCGACGAAAGGCCTGCGTGATGCGGGCCGGACACCGACCAGAGAACGCCCACCGCGACGGGCCATGGTCATCTGCTCCAGGCTCGCATCGGAGTTCCGGGGCAGGTCCTGGCGGGCCCGCATGCGGGCCCGCCAGGACCACATCAGACCATCAGTCTACCTCTACCTTGACTCCCAGAGCCAGTCGTAGCTCAGTCGCACATAGTAGAAGCCGCCGTTGAAGCCGAAGGGCGTGCTTTCGGGATAGAGCGCTCCGACTCCCAGCGCGTTCGGATTTTCGTCCGGGTAGGTGTTCAGCAGGTTGTTCGCGCCGATGGCGATTGCAGCGTTGCCGGACAGCGGGAGCGAGACTTCGGCGTCGATGATGATGCGCGCGCCGTAGCGCTGGTCCGGATCGCTGAGCGCGGAATCGTAGAAGCCGTCGTAGTAGGTGCTCCGCAGAAGGGTGCCCACCTGACCCAGCCGCTGCGACAGGCTCAGCACGCCCCGGAAGCGCGGGAGCGCCCGCTCGAGCTGGTCCACGCGCCCGTCGCTCACGATTTCGGGATTGCGTTCGGTCACCTCGGTGCCGATGTAGTTGAAGAGCAGGTTCAGGTTGGTGGCGTCGCCCGCGGAGTAGTTCGCCACAAGGTCCACGCCCTGGGTCAGCGTCGCGAACTCGTTGGTGAAGAAGCGGAACTCGGCCAGGTTCGCCGCGCTTGTGATCCCTTCGGAGACCAGTCTCGTCACCTCGGCGTCGGTCAGCTTGAAGGTGCTTGTCTGGGCGAAGCGGTCCGAGATCGAGATGCGGAAGTAGTCCGCCGTCACCCGCAGAGCGCCCTCCTCGTACATGATCCCGCCGGCGAAGCTCACCGAGGACTCGGGTTCGAGCTGCTTCCCGCCCTTGGTCGCGGCGACCGCCGAGGTGGAGGGAATGGTGCCGCGGTTGACCAGATCGCCCAGATCGGCGTCGAAGACCGTCGAGACGTTGAAGGCATTCTGCTGGCCCGGCGTCGGCGCGCGGAAGCCGGTGTTGGCGCTCGCCCGGAACGCCACCTGGTCGGTCGCCTCGTAACGGAAGGAGACCTTCCCCGTCGCCTTGCCGCCGAAGTCCGAGAAGTCCTCGTAGCGGCCCGCGATCCCGAGCGCCCACGGGTCGTCGGGGCGGCCCAGATTCAGATCGGCGTAGACGGTGGTGTTGCTGCGCGTCCAGTCGCCCGCGGCCAGGGGGCTGAAGCCGGGAAAACCGTTCGACGAGGAGCTGAATCCCTGCTCCGCATAGGGGCCGATCTTCCACGATTCGTCCTGTCCCTGCCCGATCTCGAAGCGCTCCTCGCGCTGCTCGAATCCGCCGGCCAGATTCGCGGCGTCGTTGATCTGGTAGGAGAGATCGAGGTTCAGATTGATCTCTTCCTGGCTGTAATGGCCGGGATCGAAGTGGGTGGGGGTCTCGGGACCGAGCGCCGCATTCACCGTGTTGTAGATGAAGAAGTCCGCCAGGTTTCGTCCCCAGCTCGTGCTGGCGTCCCACGAGATGCCGTCTTCGGTGCGACCCCTGATTCCCCCGACGATCGAGGCGTCGAAGACATCGCCGCCGAACTGGGGAGTGAAGCCCCCGGGAAACATCTCCTGGAAGGAGAAGCAGTTCGGATCGTCGAAGACCTGCTGGAGCGCGGCCTGGTCCGGAATATTGTTCGTGATCGCGACCACCGGGCAGTTGGCCGATCCCAGTCTCCTGGCCTGCAAAACGTCGCCGATCAGGAGGGTTTCGCCGCGGTCGCCGGAGAAGACGCCGCCGCGGGTGTTGGGGTTACGGAAGAAGAAGCCGCCGTCGACCTCCCTGGATGCGATGTTGCCGAAGGCGTAGGCCTGTTCGTCGTCGTCGAAGTTGTAGCCGGTGTTGAGCCAGACCTTCAGGTCGTCCCCAACTCTGGGCGAACCCCACACCTGCGCCGTCGGCATCCGCACGGCCGAGTTGCCCGCCGCCACCAGCGCCGCCGCGTCGGCACGTTGAATCGCGCGGTCGGTCGGCTCGGCATTGCCGTATTCCACCGTCATGTTGGCAAACCCGGATTCGCCCAGAGGCACGCCGAAGTTGCCCGCCACGGTGACGGTATTGCCGTTTCCGCCCCAACTCTGCCCGGAGCCGTCCACGAACTCGTCGCCATCGAAGTACTGGCCCTGCTTGACCTGAACCGAACCGCCGGAGCGGTCGTTCCTGAGCTGGAAGTTGAGCACGCCGGCGATCGCGTCGGATCCGTACTGCGCCGAAGCGCCGTCGCGAAGCACCTCCACCTGCCGAAGGGCGATCCCGGGAATGGCGCCGATGTCCGGGCCCTGCGCGCCATCGGAAAGGCCGTCGCCCAACCACGAGATGACCGCGCCCCGGTGACGCCGCTTTCCATTCACCAGTACCAGGGTGTGGTCGGAGGCGAGGCCGCGCAGATTCGCCGGACGGGTGATCGTCGCCGCGTCGCTGATCGCCTGGATGTTCACATTGTAGGAAGGCACCACGTTGCGGAGCAGAAAGTCGATGTTGGTCTCCGCCTGCTGCGTGATCTCCTGGACCGGAATCACGTCGACCGGAACCATCGACTCGGTGACGGTGCGGGGCCGCGTTCGGCTGCCCACCACCACCAGCTCGTTCAGCGCGAAGGCCGCGACGCCCAGCGCGATCTCCAGGGTGACGGTCTGGCCACTGGCGACGGTGACCTCCTGGGTGTGCAGGCCGTATCCCACCTGCCGAACCTCGATCGTGTAGCTGCCGGCCGCCACACCGGCGATCGAGAACTGCCCGGTGGCGCCGGTGAAGTCCACCAGCCCGAGCGCGGGAATCTCCACACGGGCATTCCCGACGCCGAGTCCGCTCTCGCTGCTGCGGACGGTTCCCTCCACGGTGCCCTGCTGCGCCTGAGCCGCCGCCGGAAGGGCGAGCAGCGCCAGGGCGAGAGCAAGAGTGCGTCTAATCATCGAAATGGTTCTCCTTGGGTTGTAGTGATCGCGGCGGTCCGCCGGACGAGCGAGTGGCGCGACCGCCAGCGTCGCGGAATGTAACCGAATTCGCCCGCGCGATGGAGAGGGGCGGATTCACCCTCGACGACACCTGATTTCCCCCCGGACGAACCCCGCCGGAAGCCCCCTTCGTCCGGTGACGGTCCGCTCCTTGCCCGTTGCAACCGCGACGCGATCTTCGGCATCTTTGAACGGGCGGGGCACACCCGAAACGACTCCGAGACGGACTCGCCGAAGGGAGCTCGGGCCCGGCGGTCGGGACTGGTTGCAAGGAGGCGGAAAATGAGAAGGTGCTTCGAGGTGTCGAGCGGAGCGTGGGCGCTCTTCGCCACCCTGGCCTCGGCGCTGATTCTCGTTGTGGCGGTGTTTCCGGCGCTGCCGATCGGTGGCGAAATGCTCGATGTCAGGGGCGGCTACAGCTACCCGGAGACGCTCGCCGCTCTTGAGGAGTATGGCGAAGCGGGACGGCGGGCCTACGCATGGGCCAGCTTGACGCTGGACACCTTGCTCCCGGTCCTTTACGCCGGCTTTCTGGCTGGACTCATCCATCGGTTCCGGCCATCGGAGCGGTGGTGGAAGCTGGCATGGATGCCCCTTGCGGCGGGCGCGATCGATCTGTGCGAGAACGTGCAGATCGTCGTCATGCTGAACCGGTATCCCGACATCTCCCCGGGACAGGTGGCCGTCGCTTCGCTGTTCACCTCGCTCAAGGGATTCGCCTTCCTGATCTGCCTGGCGCTGGCGATCGCCCTCGCGGTCGTTGCGGCGGGCCGCCGTCTTCGGGCGGGGATTCGAGACCGCGCTGCATAGCTGCGGCCGACGGTCGCGCCAACGTCGCTCGCGCTGCCTTTTCTCCGCTCACCACGGCACTCCCAGCGCCCCGCAGAGCCACCTCTGGAAGGGCGCGGCGGCGGCGCAGAGGCAGGCGAACTCCTCCATCAGCGACCCGGACACGACGAGCTCCCCGGTCAGAGGCGCGACCGCGATGAAGTCCTTGCGGCGCAGATCTTCGATGAGCGGATGGTCCATCCGAATCCCCGCGGCGCGCGCACCAGCGAGTCCCCCGCCAACTCGAAACGCTCCCGGAAACGCCGCCCGCGCGAAGCCCGCTTCCAACCCTGACTGTCTTCGTCGATCCCCTCGCGAATCCGCCGCAGCGCCGGTCCCGCCGGATGCCACACGCCGCCCCCCATGAAGCAGTTCCCCGGTTCGATGTGAAGATAGAAGCCGGGCGCATGCGCATCCTTCGCCGCCTCGTGCCGAAAGTGAATCCCGATGTGGGTCTTGTAGGGGCTCTTGTCGCGCGAAAACCGGGTGTCGCGGTAGATACGGAAGAGCGAACCGCCCTGAGCCCGGGGATCGGCGCGAAAGTGCGGACTGATTCGGCGGAGCGGCCCGGCGAAGTCTCCAATGAAGCGCAGCGCAGGATCCCTCGCGTCGGCCAGGTAGCGGGACTTGTTGGCGCGGAACCACTCCCGGTCGTTGTTGGCGGCAAGCTCGGCCAGGAAGGCGAAGGCGCGCGGGCTGAACCAGGGCGGGGTCATTGCGGCGGCGGGCGGTTTCGGTCGTAGGGGGCAAGCGCGGCGCGGTCGGTGCGGCGGCGGCATCGCTTTCGGGGCAACCCCGCGCACCCGAACGTATGTCGTCGTCGTTTCCCGGGGAACCCTGGCCCGCCGAAAGCGGCCGGGAAAGCCGCTGAGCCGCGAGCGATCGGATCCACCGACCCGCGTGGTGCGCGTTGTTGGACGGGCCGCAGAGGGCATCGAAGACGCCACCGGGGCAAGGAGCCGGCCGCGCAAACCCAACCGTGCGCGACAGGGTCGACGCCCGCTGGATCTTCCGGTCGGCGATGTCGGCGCCCGCTTCGCCCGTTGCAGGCTGTACCTTGTCAACGCCCGACCCTGTCAACGCCTGCGAGAGTTGCGCGCTAGATTGAATCCCCACCTCACCCACACACCGGAGCTTCCCGACAATGAAGACCGCCGTCGCCGCCCCGCAGCGGGCCGCAGCCGATATCCAACGTCCTCCCTTCCGCGTCGCCGACCTCTCGCTGGCCGAGTGGGGACGCGACGAGATCCGCCTGGCCGAGCACGAGATGCCGGGGCTGATGGCGATCCGGCGCGAGTTGCGCGACAGCCGGCCGCTCGCCGGCGCGCGGATCATGGGATCGCTGCACATGACCGTGCAGACCGCCGTTCTCATCGAGACGCTGATTGAGCTCGGAGCCTCGGTGCGCTGGGCGTCCTGCAACATCTTCTCGACGCAGGACCACGCGGCGGCGGCGGCGGTGGTCGGGCCGAACGGGACCCCCGACGATCCGCAGGGACCCGCCGTCTTCGCGTGGAAGGGCGAGACGCTGGAAGAGTACTGGTGGTGCACCGAACAGGCGCTGGCCTGGCCGCGCGGCTTCGGCCCCACGCTGATCCTCGACGATGGCGGCGATGCCACCCTGCTGGTTCACAAGGGCGTCGAGTTCGAGCGCATGGGCCGGGTTCCCGACTTCGATCCGGCCTCCGACAGCGAGGAATGGGGGGTCGTCCTCGATCTTCTGCGCAGGCATCGACGCCTCGACGACCGGCGCTGGCAGACGATCGCGGCCGACATTCGCGGCGTTTCGGAAGAAACCACGACCGGCGTCCACCGCCTCTACGAGATGGCGAAGACGGACGCCCTTCTCTTCCCCGCGATCAATGTCAACGACTCGGTGACCAAGTCCAAGTTCGACAACGTCTATGGTTGCCGCCACTCGGTGATCGACGGGCTCAACCGCGCCTCGGATGTGATGCTCGCGGCCAAGGTGGCCGTGGTGATGGGGTACGGGGAGGTGGGGAAGGGGTGCGCGCAGGCGCTCAGGGGACAGGGCGCGCGGGTGATCGTGACGGAGATCGACCCGATCTGCGCGCTCCAGGCGGCGATGGAGGGATTCCAAGTCGCACGTCTCGAAGACGCACTGGAGACGGCGGACATCTTCATCACCGCGACCGGCAACCGCGACGTCGTCACAATCGACCACATGCGCCGAATGAAGGACAAGGCGATCGTGGGCAACATCGGCCACTTCGACAACGAGATCGACATGGCCGGGCTGGAGTCCTCCGAGGCGGTGCGCCGGACGATCAAGCCGCAGTTCGACGAGTGGACCTTCCCCGACGGGCGCGGCATTCTGGTCCTCGCCGAGGGCCGGCTGATGAATCTCGGCTGCGCGACCGGCCACCCGAGCTTTGTGATGTC
Source organism: Gemmatimonadota bacterium (assembly GCA_022822325.1). Taxonomy (GTDB): domain Bacteria; phylum Gemmatimonadota; class Gemmatimonadetes; order Longimicrobiales; family Gaopeijiaceae; genus Bin94. The sequence continues at coordinate 96,612 of JAJEBW010000025.1, forward strand.
GGCCAGCTTCTCCAACCAGGTCCTGGCCCAGATCGAGCTGCACAAGAGGGCGGAGGACTACGAGCTGGGCGTGCACATGCTGCCCAAGTCGCTCGACGAAAAGGTGGCGCGGCTGCACCTGGACCAGTTGGGCGCGCGGCTCACCGAGTTGACCCCCGGTCAGGCGAAATACATCAATGTGCCGGTCGAGGGTCCGTACAAGCCGGAGCACTACCGGTATTGAGCGAAGGGATTCGGGCGTGGTCGTTCATGCGTCGACGCGCGGTTCCGCTTCGCCGCGCCGGGGTCCGGGCAACGCCATGTCGTTCCTTCGGGGAATGGATTCGCTCCAGCCACAGCTCCGCTCGCGCACCCTGGCCGCGCTCCCCTTCGTCTTCGCTCTGGCCGCCTGCGCCGCGCCCTCCAATTTTTTCGAGGGAGAATGGATCTCCGGCGCCCCGACGTCGCCGACGGTTTTCTGCCGCATTGGCGCCGATGGACGGTTGCAGTGGACGATCGACTTCCCGAGCGGCGCCGAAACCTTCGATCTCGCCTACCGGGTGGACCCGTCGGCCCGGCCCATCCAGCTCGACATCGGTCCCTGGCCCGACGGTCCGCTGGCGGGAAGGACGTTGCTGGGGATTGCGGAGATCGAGAGCCCCGACCGCTTTCGGGTGGACTTCGAGCCCGGCGATCCGGCGGGGGACGATTCGGAGCGCCCCGTCGCCTTCTCGGCACAGACGCTGACCTTCCTGCGGCGGGTGAACTGACGGCCCCCGAATTGCGAGAGGGCCCGACCCTCGCGGCCGGACCCCCCCGGTGACTGATTCGGGAGAAGGATGCCAACTCGCTTCGAGCGGCCGTCTTCACCCCTTGTTGCGGGTCAGCTCCTGCGGCTGACCTCGATCTTCCTGCTGAGCGCCTCGTCGGCCTTGGGCAGCGTGACGATCAGAAGCCCGTTGTCGAACTCGGCGGTGATCCCCTCGGCGCGAATGGTGCGCGGCAGGGTGAAGGAGCGGCGGAAGGAACCGAAGCTGCGCTCGACGAGGTGGAACTTGCCGCTGCGCTCGTCCTCGGTGCGCGACTCCGTCTTCTCGCCGGAGATGGCGAGCACGTTGTTCTCGAGGTTGATCTCGACCTGGTCTGCCTTCATGCCGGGCAGCTCGGCGGTCAGGACGATCTCGTGGGCCCGCTCCTCGACGCTGACCGGGGGAATCCAGCTCGCCCCGCAGGTCAGGTTCCCGAAGGGCCGGCTTTCGGGAGAAGAATTGCCGAAGATGCGGTCCATGCGGTTGGCGATGGCGTCCAGATCGCTCCAGGGGAGAGACCGGGCCGCGGTCCTGGCAAGGGACATGGTGTGCCTCCTGTGGCTTGGGTCATGTAGGGTGAAGGGTCCCCTTCGCGGGACGCTTTGGGGGCGTAGCAGGAAGCGTGCCACTTGCTGGACGGCCGGATTTGTCGGATTGGCGGGAGCCGGCTGCGGAGTTGGCCGGGGTGCGTCCGCCGAAGTGGCAGAGTGCGGGAGAAGGGGTCGTTCGGCACCGTCCCCTCCGCGTGCTCTTCTTGATTGTCGCGCCGCTTTCGTCTTGATTGTCGCCCGGTGCCGGTGGCGCTCGACCCGCATTCGGCTCCGGGCCGGCACCCCCTTCGGACCAACGCGAGGAAGAATGAAGCTCACGGAACTCATCGCGCACGCGCCCTGGCGGGAGGCGATCAGCTATCGGGACACCTGGCCCCACGAGTACGTCGTCACCATAAGAGACGAACAGCGGGAGTTGCAGGACGCGATTCACGCCCGGTTTCTGGACGGCGAGGGAGTGACCTGTCGCTTCTTCCACGTGGAGAACCGGTACCTCTTCATCGGCGACTGCAAGTACTGGTTCAACAATCGCTGGGACGGCTTCGACCCCGACGCCGACAACGTGATCAACCGCGCCCGTCTGTACCGGGACCGCCGGGACTTCGCGATCCAGCGCGGCGATTCCGGCAAACCGGAGGACTATCCGGGCGAACCGGCGAGATGATTCCGAGTAGGCCCAGGGGACGAGTAGGCCCAGGGAAAACGCCTCCATCGTCCCCGGGAAGTTCAGTCCGTGGAGCCACCAGGCGCGTCGCGCACTCCGCCGCCGCCTCGGGCCGCGCGCCGTCAATCCCCCACGATGCGGACCGCCCTCACGACCGCCCCCCGCTCGGGCACCACCTCGCGCGGATGGACATCGCACCCCACCCCCCCCGCCGCCCCCGCCACCGCCTCGCGCAGCGGCCGCCCCTCCCCCACCAGCCCCCCGACCAGCGCCACCACGGGACGACCCTCCCACCCCCCCGTCCGCCCCAGCGCGGCCACCAGGTGCGCGCGAATCGCCGCCACCGCGCCCTCCACGATCCGGGCCGCCACTGCGTCCCCCGCATGGGCCTCCTCGGCCACCCGCACCGAGAGCGCGGCGATCTCTCCCTTGGCGGCGCTCGCGGCCCATCCCACCAGATCGCGCGGCGCGGGCACCGCTGCGGAATCGAGCAACGCGGCGCGGAGAGATGTGTCCGGCCCCCGTCCATCGCTCGCCTGCATGACCGCGCGCAGGCCGTCCAGTCCGATCCGGTAGCCGCTCCCCTCGTCGCCCAGGAGCTGCCCCCACCCCCCCACCTGCACCGCCTCGCCCCCCGGCCCCACCGCCCGCACCGACGAACCGGTCCCCACGACGCAGAGGATCCCGGGCCCGTCGCCGAAGGCGTCGGCGTGCGCGGCCTCGACGTCGGCGCCCACCGCGATTCGCCCAGCCAGACCGGCGCCCCTCAGCGCGGCCTCCACCGCCTCGCGCGCGCCCCGCCGTCCCGCCCCCGCCAACCCCGCCCAGAGTCCCCGCGCCGGCAACCGCGCCCCCGCCCTCGCGGCCGCCGCGCGCACCACCTCGATCACCGCCCGGGCCGCGCCGCCAGGACTCGTCGGATCGATCAGCCCCGGTCCCCCATCGGCGGCCCCGAGCGTCCGTCCCCGCGAGTCCGCGACCAGCGCCCGCGACCGCGTCCCCCCGCCATCGACTCCGATGAAGACGCCACCCGTCGCTTCCCGGCCGACCTTCCCGCCCCCCGCTACCACCGCCAGCGCTCGGCTTCCGGCCGCGGCCTCCACCCGGGTCCCGCCGCCCTCAATCGCGCCGCCGGAAGACCGACCCCGCCGCCACCGTCACCGCCAGCCCGATCAGGACGAACCAGGGCCACGCCACCGCCTCGCGGGCGGTCGCCCAGATCGCGATCACCGTGCCCACGCCCAGCGTCATGCCCACCACCGCGCCCGTCTGTGTGACCCGCCGCGTGAACACGCCCAGCGCGAAGGCGCCCAGCAGTCCCCCGTAGGCCATCGAGGCGGCGGCCAGAGCGACCTCCACCGCGGCCGTGCCGCGCGAGAGCGGGATGAAGACGATCGCGCCGACGATCAGCAGGGCCGCCCAGAGGAGGGTGAAGAATCTGCCTGCGATCATGGCCGAGCGGTCGTCGCGGCGGCCGGTCAGGGGCGCCCAGAAGTCGTAGGCGCTCGCCGAGGCCAGCGAGTTGATCGAGGACGAGAGCGAGGACATGGCGGCCGCGAAGACGCCCGCGATCAGGAGGCCGCGCAGTCCGGCGGGCATCTCGTCGATGATGAAGCGCGCGAAGATCTCGTCGGAGCTGGCGAAATCGCGGCCCTCGAAGAACACCCAGAGGCCCAGGCCGACGAAGAGAAAGAGGGCGAACTGGACGATCACCGCGACGCCGCTTCCGATCAGCGCGCGCTGGCTGTGGCGCAGGTCGCGGCAGGTGAGGAGGCGCTGGACGATGAGCTGGTCGGTACCGTGCGAAGCCATCGAGAGGAAGCCGCCGCCCACGAGTCCCGCCCAGAGGGTGTAGGCCACCGCGGGCGAGGCCGAGAGGTCGATGACCGCCAGCTTGCCGGCCGACGACGCCTGCCCGAGGATCGTCCCCCATCCCCCCTCCACCGCGCCCTGGAGGAGCAGCAGCGCGATCACCCCGCCGCCGACGTAGAGCGCCATCTGCACCGCATCCACCCAGACCACCGCGCGAATGCCGCCGTAGTAGGTGTAGATAAGCGTCGCGGCGCCGATGACCAGGATCGATATCGGATAGGACCAGCCGGTGATCAGCGCAAGGGGAATCGCGGTCGCGAAGAGGCGCACCGAATCGGCCAGGAGACGGGTCAGCATGAAGACGCCCGAGGCATAGCGGCGCGCTACGCTCCCGAATCGGGTCCCCAGGAGGGCGTAGGCGGTTGAGAGTTCGCCCCGGTAGTACGCGGGCAGAAGGATGCGCGCAACCACGATCCGGCCAACCAGATAGCCCAGCGCGAGTTGCAGGAAGGCGAGGGCGCCCAGGTAGCTGATCCCCGGAATCGAGAGGAAGGTGAGGGTGGAGGTTTCGGTCGCGACCACCGAGAGCATCACCGCCCACCAGGGAAGGTTGCGGCTGCCGAGGAAGTAGTCGGCGCCGCCCCGGTTGGCGCGTCCCAGCCAGGCGCCCCACGCCGTCACGGCGGCGATGTAGAGAACGAGGACCGCGAAGTCGAAGCCGCCGAATGCGTTCATGGGTTGCGGGGTGGGGGCGGGGTGTCGAGGATCGCGCGCGCCACCCGGTCGTGGACGCCGCGCCGAAGGGGAATGTGCTTCGTGTTGGCGCGGGTGGGGTTGACGCGATTGGCGAGCAGCACGACCGCGAGCTCCTGCGTCGGATCGATCCAGATCGAGGTGCCGGTGTAGCCGGTGTGGCCGAAGGAGCGCGCCGAGAAGTAGTCGCCGGCCGACGAGCGGACCGAGGGGGTGTCCCAGCCGATCGCGCGCGTGGATTCCGGGGACTGTCGGCGGGTGAAGCGACCGACCTGGTCGGGCGCGAAGATGGCGACCGGGCCAAAGCGGGGACGGTGGCAGGGCAGCCCGGAGACGCGGTCGGCGCGGCAGGGCCCGGCGACGCCGCGGTCGAGCATCAGTTGGACGAAGACGGCCAGATCGCGGGCCGAGCTGAAGAGTCCGGCGTGTCCGGCGACCCCGCCGATCGCGTGGGCGTTTTCGTCGTGGACGACGCCGTGGACATGGTAGCCCCGGTACTCCTCGTCGATCTCGGTGGTGGCGACGCGGTTCCAGAGGGCGGGGCCGGGGGCGAATCCGGTGTCGGCCATTCCGAGGGGGCGCCAGATTTCGTCCTGCAGGAACTCGTCGAGCGGCCGCCCGGAGACGGTCTCGACGATGAAGGCGACCGTCATGAGGCCGATGTCGGAATAGACGGTGCTGTCGCCGGGCGCGTAGTCCAGGGGAAGCGCGGCGATCGCGTCCTCGTAGGCTTCGCGGCCCTCCATCTCGAGGAAGAAGCGGCGGAAGGGGGGAAGACCGCCCCGATGCACCAGGAGTTGGCGGATCGTGACGCGGGATTTGGCCGGGTCGCCCGCGCCCCACCAGGGGAGGTGATCGGTGACGCGGTCGTCGAGGGAGATGGCGCCGCGCTGCGCGAGGACGATGGCGGCCGAGGTGGTGCCGACGACCTTGGTCAGCGAGGCCAGATCGAAGATCGAGGCCGGGGTGACGGGAGGGGCGGCCGCGTCGTGGTCGAGCCGCCCGTAGCCGCGCAGCCGCACGATCTGGCCGCGGCGAAGGACCGCCAGCGCCGCGCCCGAGGCGGCGGAATCGGCGAGGGCGGCCAGGATGAAGTCGTCCAGGGCGGCGAGGGAGTCGGCGTGCATGGCTACCCGCGCCGGATCGATCTCGCGGGGCGAGATGGTGGCCGCGCCGAGGCGGCAGACGGCGTCGGCGAGGTCGCCGGGGGCGGTGGGCGCATCCGCGCCGCGGGGCTCCTCCAACGCCCCCGCGGGCCGGTAGTCCACGCACTCGGGAATCGGTTCCGCCACGCGCCAGCGGCCCGGACCGCCGGTTGGAGCGGCGGTGTCCCCGTCCGGCTCCTCCGCACCCGCTTCCGCGCCCGGAATGAAGCCCGCTTCGCGCAGGGGATCGATGGGCGACTCGGGCTCCCGCGCCGCGATCCTCTCGCGCGCATCCCGGTCGAGGCCGTCGCCGATCCGGTGCAGCGGCGGAATCGAGATGGGAAGCCGTCCGCCAATCGCAGCCACGCCCGCGACCGCGCGCGCCGCCGCCCGCTGCGGGACCTCCCGTCCCCCCCACGCCGCCAGGTAGCTCCCCGCGCCGGGAAAGGCCGAGAGCAGGTACGGGTTTCCGAAGGAGACGACGACCGCCCCGGCCCCGTCAACGCGGCTCGCGGCCTCGACGAAGGCGCGGAAGGCCGCCGGAACCCCGACCGAACCGGCCCCCGAACGCGGCGGCACGTAGGCGCCGATCACGACCGCGTCCACCTGGCCGGCCACGTGCAGCAGCGAATCGTAGACCGCCCAGGGGGTTTCGGGGCCGACCCGCGCGGTGCGCAGAGGCGGGGCGGGGAAAGTCCCCCTCTCGCTGTTGGGTCTGTCTTCGCTGACGCCGGCGCCGCCCCCCAGCACCCCTCGCAGAGTGGCGTCGAAGGTGCGGCCGGCCAGCAGATCCTCGGGGCGGCCATAGGTCACGCTCAGCACGCGCGCGCCCGGGGCCAGGGGAAGGACGCCCCCCTCGTCGCGCACCAGCGTCAGCGATGCGGCCGCCGCCCGGTCCGCCACCTCGCGATGCTCCGCCGTCCCCACGCCCAGCGCCACCCCCGCCGGATTCACCTGCGCGCCCCGGTGCAGCCCCAGCCTGGCCTTCGCCTCGAGCAGACGCCGCACCGAGAGATCGATCCTCTCCCGGCTCACCCGCCCCTCCCCCACCGCCCCCGCCACCGCCTCGATCGTCGCGGCCACGTCGGCGGGCGCAAGGATCACATCCGACCCGGCCTCCAGCGCCAGCACCGCCGCCTCCCCCGCCCCGTAGCCGTCGGTGATCGCTCCCATGCGCAGCGCGTCGGTGAAGAGGATGCCGCCGAATCCCATCTCGTCTCGCAGCAGCCCGGTCATGAGCTCGGGGGCGAGCGTCGCGGGAAGATCGCTTCCCAGCACCCCCGGCACCGCCACATGGGCCGTCATGACCGCGTCCACCCCGGCGTCCACCGCCGCGCGGAAGGGCGCGAGTTCCACCCGGTCGAGCCGGTCGCGGTCCGCCGCGATCACCGGCAGCTCGATGTGCGAATCGGTGCGGGTGTCGCCGTGGCCGGGAAAGTGCTTGGCGGTGGTCAACGCCCCACCCGCCCGCGCGCCGCGAATGAAGGCGCGCCCGAGCCGAGCCACCGCCGCCGGATCCTCGCCGAAGGAGCGCGTGTTGATCACCGGGTTGTCGGGATTGCTGTTCACGTCGAGGACGGGCGCAAAGAGCCAGTGCACCCCGACCGCCCGCGCCTCGATCGCCGTAATCCTTCCGTACTCGAAGGCCAGCGTTTCGTCGCCCGCCGCTCCGAAGGCCATCGTCGGGGGAAAGCTCGTGCCGCCCCCCTGCGCGAGAAGCGATGGCAGCGCGTAGCTGTGATTGATGCGCATCCCCGGTCCGCCATTCTCGAAATCCGAGGTGACGAGAAGCGGGATCCGCGCGCGCGCCTGCAGCCGGTTCAGCTTGGCCACATAGGCGTCCGGCGCCCCGATCGAGATCGAGACCCCGCCAAGTCCCTCCTCCACCCAGCCGAGCAGCTCGCGAAAGTCGGCGTCGCTCTCCGATGCGTAGCCGCCCGAAATCCAGGGGATCACAAGCTGAGCCACCGCGCGCTGCAGCGTCAGCGATGCGAGCGTCTCGTCCACCCAGCGGCGCGCCTCGTCGTCCAGGGCGGAGGGAACCGGCCCCGGAGCCGCGCTGAGCGACAATCCCCCGGAGCCGCCGGCCAGTCCCCGGTCCCCGCCCGCCGAAGCGCCGCCGCCCGCACACGCTGCGACCGCCAGCCACCCGCTCACCGCACAGAGCGCGCGGAAAGCGCTCATGAACCCCGGCGACCGTCCCTTTGCCGGTGTGCTCTGGGAGGAACCCGCGGGGGGAATTTCCCCGCCCCGCCCAACAGCTTCGGCCTGGCCGCATCCTCGCGCCCCCATGGTCGCCCGCGCCCTCACCGGCCGCCCCTCCCGTTTTCCGGCGCGGGTCGCAGCCCGGTGCCCACGGGAAAGTCCCCAATGCGGGTCGGCGCGCGCCCCCTGACCGGAATCCGGCCCAGGATCGCGTTGGCCGCCGCCCGCTCCGAGACCGGCACCCCCGACCACGCCGCCAGGTAGGTTCCCACCCCCGGAAACTCCGAGAGCAGGTACGGGTTCCCGAATGCGATCACGATCGACGGCTGCGGCTGCCGCGCCAGCGCCCGCACGAAATCGAGCGCCGGTTCGGGAAGCGCCACCGATCCCGAGGCGGTCCGCACCCCGACATGCAGCGATACCACCGTCAGCGCCGTTCCGCGCGTCCGCGCCAGGAGCGCATCGTACTCCTCCTCGGTCGTTTCGGGTTCGATCCAGGCGGTCTGCAGGCGGCGGTAGCTGCGCCGAAGCGAGGCGTGGAAGGCGGCCCCCGCGCGCAGATCCCGCGGCCGCCGGTAGGTCACCGAGAGCACCCGCGCATTCGCCGTGCCCAGGAGCGGAATCAACTCGCGTTCGTCCTTGAGCACCGTGATCGAGCGGTCGGCGATCTCCTGCGCCACCGCCCAGTGCGCCGCCAGCCCCACCCCCTCCCGCACCCCGCCGATCTCGACGGTGCGCACGCGGTCCAGTCCCATCTCTTCCTTGGCCCGCAGGATCCGCAGCACCGACCGGTCCAGGCGCGCTTCGGCCAACCGCCCCGAGGTCACCGCATCTGTGATTCCGGCGCGCGCGGCCGCGATGTCGGGCGGCATCAGGATCACGTCGGCCCCCGCCTCGAGCGCCCGCACCGCCGCCTCGCCGCGCCCCAGGAGCCGGTCCACGGCCGCCATGTCCATCGCGTCGGTCACGATCAGTCCCCCGAATCCCATCTCGTCGCGCAGCAGCGCGGTCAGGATCTCGGGCGAGACGGTCGCCGGGGTGCGCGCGCCGGTGATCTCCGGCACGGTAATGTGCGCCGTCATGATCGCGCCCAGTCCCGCATCGACCGCGCGCCGGAAGGGCACCAGCTCGACGGCGTCCATCCGTTCGCGGCTGACCCGGATCACCGGCAGCGCCAGGTGCGAGTCGACCCCGGTGTCGCCGTGGCCCGGAAAGTGCTTGGCGGTGGCGATCGCGCCGTGGTCCTGCACCCCCCGCACAAAGGCGGCGCCCAGAGTCGCCACGCGCTCAGGATCCTCGCCGAGCGAACGCACATTGATGACCGGATTCTCCGGGTTGTTGTTCACGTCGAGCACCGGCGCAAAGGGAATGTGCACCCCGACCGCGCGCGCCTCGGTGGCGGTGATCCGTCCCATCTCGTAGGCCAGCCCCGGCTCGCCGGCCGCGCCGAGCGCCATGAAGGCCGGAAAGCGGGTCGCGCCGCCGAGCCAGATCCCGGTCGGCGCGTGCAGGACGCCGTCGAAGCGGAATCCCGCGCCCGCCTCCAGATCCGAGCCGATGAGCAGGGGGAGGCGCGAGAGCGATTGCAGCCAGTTGAGCTTGGCCGCCACCTCGACCGGCGAGCCCACCGAGATGATGATCCCGCCGACCTGGTGCTCCTCGATCATGGCGCGCGCGCGGCGGCCCGCCGAAGACCCCTCCGGCGCGAAGTCGCCCATCAGGATCGGCATGATGAGCTGGCCGGCCTTCTCCTCTAGCGAGAGCAAGGCCAGGGTGCGCTCGGCCCAGGTGCGGGAGTCGTAGCCGGCGGGGGCGGGGGTGGGCGACTGGGCGGAGGCGGCGCCGAGGGGGCTGCCGGGAAGAGGGAAGAGGACGCCGAGCAGGAGAAGGGCCGACAGTCCGTGGATCGTGCATCTCGGCGTCTGCCTGCGGGCTGCCGGGACCGGGGAGATGGCCGGGGCGAATGGCGACCGCCTGCCGGGTCCGATGAGATGGGTCATGGGGTGCGGGGCTGGGGGGATCGGGAGGAGAGGAGTGTACCGTTGCCGGGGATCGGGCTTCGGACTCCAACGATACCTGTCCGGGACCGGGGCGGACCAGCCCTGACCGGCGGGGAGTGAGCCGGGCGACCCCCCACAACCGGCGGCACATGAACCGTCGAAGGTGCAGCGTGGCCGCGCGGCGCGCTGTCCGCATTCCCTGATCGGAAATTCCCTGGTCGGAAGTTGTCGGCATTCCGTGATCGGAAGTCAAGGGGCACACGGCAGCAGTGTGATGAGTTCCTTGAATGGCGGAAGTCCATTCGAGGGTGCCGCGCCCGTCCGCCTGCGGCTGTGACTTCGCCGAAGCCGCTACGGTGGACTATACTTACGCGGTGAGGAACGGGAAGACGGCTTTCCCACCAGTCGACATCCGGGAAGATGACCGCAGGATCACGCACCCCCAAAGGAGGAAGTCAATGAAGGAAGCTCGGCAACCAGCGACCGATCAGCCCGCAGACCAGTCGATTTCGACCGACAGAGAAGTCATGCGCTTGCTTGATGAAGCGCTTGCCCGCTACGAGGACATCATGGAGTTGGCGGATCTCGTGGACGGTTTGGACACCGGCGCGGCCGCTCCCGTGGAACCGACGCACATGCGGTGATTCCGGCGTACGCCATGTCGGCGAGTACCATGGTGGCTCTCGGATGCGATCGGATCATCATGGGTCGGCAAAGTCAGCTTGGACCAACAGATCCTCGACAGAAACACATGTTCCGGAACCGCCATGACTCCGTAGCCCTTGCGCAACGGATTGCGGCTCACTTCGGCGGACCAGAGCACGGGAGTCATGGCAGACGCATCGGCCGCGAGGAGGCCCGCGGACTGGGTCTCGATGTCGTTGATCTCGAGGAAGACCAGGCTCTGCAGGAAGCGATCCTTACGTTGTATCATCTTGTCACCATTGCGTTCGAGCAAGGACCAGCACTGAAGACGGTTGCAAGCAGCAATGGCCGGATGTGGGTGAAGAACATCCCCAGCGCCGGGCCTCAGCCATAATGGCTCGCCTGACACTTCCATGACCGCACTCCGCCCCTGGCAGCTACCATCGCCGAACATTCGACACCGATTGCCAACAGACCTGCGACCCTGCCTGCATAACCGGGAGAATGTAGGGGTGACGCGATGTGTCATCGTGACCTGAACCATCGCGACACCCCCCCAACCCCCAGGAGACCGCCCCCGTGAGAACCCGCCGCATCCCATTCCCCCTTTTCGTCCTCGCCGTTGGCCAACTCCAGGCCGGATGCGCACCGGAGGCCACGGGAAGGAACGCGACCGAGCCGATCCAGCCGGTCCGCCCCGGCATCGAGGTGCTGCTGGCCGATTCGCTCGATCTGGTGCGGGGACGGCGCGTCGGCCTCGTGACCAACCACACCGGCCGCGACCGCGCGGGCGTCTCGTCGATCGACCGACTGGCGGAGCACCCCGAGGTCGAGCTGGTCGCGCTCTACTCCCCCGAGCACGGGATCCGGGGCAGTGCCGAGGCGGGGGTGCGGGTCGAGGGCGGAATCGACGAGCGCACCGGCCTGCCCATTCATTCGCTCTATGGCCAAACGCTGAAGCCCACGCCCGAGATGCTGGCGGGCGTCGAGGCGCTCCTCTTCGACATCCAGGATGTGGGGGCGCGGTACTACACCTACCTCTCGACGATGGCGCTGGCGATGGAGGCGGCGGGAGAGGGTGAAATCCCCTTTGTGGTGCTCGACCGTCCCAACCCGATCGGCGGCGATCCGGTGCAGGGCAACGTCCTCGACCCCGGCTTTTCCTCCTTCGTCGGCCTCTATCCGATCCCGATGCGGCACGGACTCACGGCGGGCGAGTTCGCGCGCATGGCGGCGGGCGAGTTCGGGGTTGAGGTCGATCTGAGCGTCGTGGTCGCGGATGGCTGGGAGCGCGCGATGCCCTTCGGCGAGACCGGAATTCCGTGGATTGCGCCCTCGCCCAACATGCCGTCGGTGGAGAGCGCGCTGCACTATCCGGGAAGCTGTCTCTTCGAGGGAACGCCGGTCTCGGTGGGGCGCGGGACGGACCGGGCCTTTCAACAGGTGGGCGCGCCCTGGATCGACGGCGAGGCGCTGGCTGCCCGGCTGGAGGCGCTGGAGGTGCCCGATGCGCGCTTCGTCCCGGTGCGGTTTACGCCGGAGAATCCGGGCGATGGCAAGTTCGGCGGGATCCAGGTGGGGGGCGTGCGACTGGAGGCCGATGGGCCCGTCTACGATCCAACGCTGGCGGCGCTGGCGCTCCTGGTGGAGATCAGGGCGATGTCGGGCGAACGCTGGGAGTGGCGGACGGGACACTTCGACCGGCTGGCGGGCACCGATGCGCTCCGGAGCGCCCTGGACGCCGGGGCGTCGTACCGGGAACTTGCGGTGGACTGGGGGGTGGGACTGGACGACTTTCGGGCGTTGCGGGCGCCCCATTTGCTCTATCGCTGACAGGGGGACGAGATGCGGTCGCACGCCACCAAACCATCCGCCGGTTGCGCATCCGCGCGCGGCCTCGCGGCCCGCGGACAACCCCATCGCCACATTCGCGCGGCCGTGCATCGGCGCCGGACCGCTGCGCTCGGCGTCATGCTGCTGCTGGCGGCCTGCTCGGACGATCCCCCCCCCACCGCCCCGCCCCCACCACCCCCCGCCGACACCGACACCGCCGACCGCGCGGTCCTCATCGATCTCTTCAATGCCACCGGCGGCCCCGACTGGCGCGAGAACGGCGGCTGGAACACACCCGCGAGCATTCGCAACTGGCACGGCGTCCGCACCGACGGCGAAGGCTTCGTCACCGAGCTCGATCTGAGCGCGAACGGGCTCTCGGGAACCCTTCCCGCGCGGCTTGGCGAGCTCTCCCGGCTGGAGCGCCTGGCGCTGGACGACAACGAGATCGGGGGCGCGATTCCTGCTTCGGTGGGCGCACTCGCGCAGCTCACCTTCCTGGAACTGGGCCGCAACCAGCTCACCGGGCCGATCCCGCCCGAACTGGGCAACCTTGCCCGCCTGGATTCGCTGCAGCTCGCCTTCAACTCGCTCGCCGGTCCGGTTCCCGCCGAGTTGGGAAATCTCGCTTCGCTGCGACGGTTGCTGCTGGCCTGGAACGAACTCTCGGGTCCGGTGCCGCCGGAGCTGGGCAATCTGACCAACCTGACCTACATGAGCCTCAGCCGGAACCAGCTTGCCGGAACGGTCCCGCCCGAGCTGGGCAACCTGTCCGCGATCGAGATCCTGTCGGTTTCGCGCAATAATCTGACCGGAACGATTCCGACGGAGCTGGGCGACCTTGACGCCGTCGAGGGATTGTATCTCTACGACAACCGGCTCACCGGCCGCATCCCCGACGAGCTGGCCGCCCTGGAGGGGCTGGAGACGCTCTGGCTGCACCAGAACCGTCTGACGGGCCCGATTCCCGAGGCCTTTGGCAATCTGGTCGCGCTGCAGGATCTGCGCGCCGAGACCAACCGGCTGAATGGCCAACTCCCCGCTGCCCTGGGAGAGATGCGCGCGCTGAGCCGCCTCTGGCTCGCCGACAACGATCTGGAGGGAACGCTGCCGCCCGGAATCGGCGCGCTCCGGGATCTGGAGACGCTGCGGCTGGAAGGGAACGAGCGGATGGCGGGACTGCTTCCGCGCGAACTTCTGAACCTTGCCTACCTGGAGAATCTTTCCTATGCGGGAACGGCTCTCTGCGCTCAGATCGACCGCGAGTTCCAGGATTGGCTGGCCGACGTCGCGGCGGACGAGCCCGCCGAGTGCGAGGCGGCCCATGTGGAGCGGCTGGCGCTGGGCCGGCTTCATGCCGCAACCGGGGGCGAAGGTTGGGCGGAGCGGGGGGGTTGGGGGACGGGAGCGGCGGTCGCGGACTGGCACGGCGTCGGCCTCGAGGGCGAACGCGTGGTCGAACTCTCGCTGGCCGGGAATGGTCTTGCGGGAACGCTGCCGCCGGTGATCGCGAATCTGACCGCGTTGCGCCGCCTGGAGCTGGGGGACAACAACCTGGTCGGCGATCTTCCCCCGGCCCTGGCCTGGCTTCCCGACCTGACCGAACTGCGGCTCGAAGGGAATGAAGGGCTCGCCGGACGACTGCCCTTCGCGCTCCGAAATCTGGGTGGGCTGCGCGCGCTCGCCTTCGATCGCACCGGGCTCTGCGCCTCCCCGGCGGCGTCCTTCCAGAGCTGGCTCGCCGGAATTCCCGAGTGGACGGGGGCGACCTGTCCCAATCCCGACCAGGTGACGATCTCCCTGGAGCTGGCCTACCTGGTGCAGTCGGTGCAGGAACCGCGGCGGCGCGTCTCCCTGGTCGCGAATCGCGAGGCGTTGCTGCGCGTCTTTCTCACCGCCGAGGAGCCGCGGGGGTTCTTCGAGCCGGAGGTGTCGGCGGTCTTTGCGCGCGATGGAAGCGAGGTGCACCGGGCCGTTCTCACGCGGGACGACGACCGCATTCCCGGCGGCGCGGAGGAGGGCGAACTCGGGCAGTCGTGGAACGCGGCGATCCCGGCGGAGGTGATCGCTCCCGGCCTGACGATGGTCGTCGAGGCGGACCCGGCCGGGGCTCTTCCCCTGGCGCCCGCAAGCCGCACCCGCTGGCCCGAGGCGGGGGTCGATTCGCTGCGCGTGGTCGAAGTCTCTCCCCTGCGGATCACTCTGGTCCCGGTGGTGGAGGCCGCCGAGCCCGACACCTCGGTCCTGGCCTGGACGCGCGGCATCGACGGCGACAGTCCCCAACTCGGGCTGCTTCGCCATTCCTTCCCCTTCTCCGAGCTGCAAGCCACGGGGCGCGCCACCTACATGACCTCCCTCGACCTGACCACGGAGGCCGGGCAGCATGAACTCCTCGACGAGCTGGAGGCGCTGCGCACGGCGGACAACGGGACCGGGCACTACTACGGCGTGGCGTCGAGCGTGAATGGATTCGTGCGCGGCTGGGGCCTGATTTCAGGCTGGATCAGCATGGGCAAGGCGATTCCGGTCGAGTTGGCCCACGAGATCGGGCACAACCTGAGTCTGCGGCACGCCCCCTGCGGCAACCCGCTCAACATCGACCCGGCCTTCCCCTACCGGGACGGAAGCATCGGCGTCTGGGGATACGACTTTCGCGACGGCAACCTCCTGCCCCCGGACCGCAGCCGGGATCTGATGTCGTACTGCCAGCAACGGGCCTGGCTGAGCGATTATCACCACGCCAGGGTGATCGACTATCGCGCGGGACTCGCGGCGGATGGCGGGGCCGACATCGTGGCGGCCGACGCGGCGCCGACCGATCTGCTCGTCCTCTGGGGCGGAATCCTCAATGGCGAGCCGCGGCTGAATCCCCCCTTCGCGATGCGCGGGCGGGCTCGGGTTCCGCAGGCGTCGGGACCCTGGCGCATTCAGGGCGGCGGCCGCCGGGGCGAGTCGCTCTTTTCGCTGGATTTCACGCCCGGCGAGGACGGCTACGGCGGCGGGCACTTCTTCTTTGCGATTCCGATCGAACCGGGCTGGGCCGATGCGCTCGAACGGATCACGCTTTCCGGACCCGAAGGGACGGTGTGGCTCGACCACGACGACGAGCGAGCCATCACGGTGGTGAGGGAGCGGGGAACCGGACGGATCCGGGCGATTCTGCGCGACTGGGAGGGGGCGCCGCCGACGCTGCAGGGCGACCGGGCGGAGCTGGATGCGGTGACGACGCGAGGGCCCGGCGAGGCGGTGCGTCTGCGAAGGTAGGGGGCGACCTGCTGCGGCCGGAGACTCGGGCCGCTCCGCCGGCTCCCGGGTCGCGCCGTCCGGGGGCGACCCCTGCGGCCGGCCGGGGGTTCAGTCCCCCGAAACGACCTCCAGGAAGCGGTCGAAGAGAGCCCGCGAGACCTGTCCCACTTTTCCGTCGGCGATCGCAGCCCCGTCGATCTCGACCAGGGGACGCACCTCGGTGGTGGTGCCGCTCAGGAAGACCTCGTCGGCCGCCCGCAGTTCGCCGATCTGGATCGCCCGCTCCTCCACCGGAATTCCCAGCGCGTCCGCCAGCTCGATGACGAACTCGCGGGTCACCCCGTGAAGGATGTAGTTGGAGCGCGGGGCGGTGGTCAGCACGCCGTCGAAGACCGCGAAGAGGTTGGCGTGGGAACCCTCGAGGGCAACTCCGTCGCGCACGAAGATCGCGTCGTTCACCCCGGCGTTCACCGCCGCCTGCTGCGCGAGGACATTGGGGAGCAGCGCGATCGCCTTGATGTCGGCGCGGGCCCAGCGCTGGTCCGGCACCGTGACCGCGTCGTAGCCCTCTTCCCAGCGTTCGCGCGTCGGCCGCAGGTATTCGTTCGCGAAGCCGTAGATGGAGGGGGGGACGGGGGGGTTGGGAAAGGCGTGGGTCCGGGGCGCGATCCCGCGCGTCACCTGCACATAGACGTAGGCGACCGGGACGCCGGTCAGCCCGTTGCGGGCGAGCAGCTCTTCCTTGACCTCGCGCAGCGCGGCCGCGTCGTAGCCGATCTCGATGGCGGCCAGACCCCGGCGCATCCGGTCGAGGTGGCGGTCCCAGCGAAAGAGGCGGCCCCGGTAGGCGGGTGTGACCTCGTAGACGCCGTCGGCGAAGAGGTAGCCGCGATCGTTGACGGGAACGCGGGCTTCGTCGATGGGCAGGTATTCGCCGTTCAGGTGGACGATCTTCATTCGGTTGTCGCTTGCCTTCGTTGTCGCGCGCCCGGGGGATTCGCCTGCGCGGCAACGCCGTTCGGGCGGCGCCGGGGGATCAGTGGACGCTGCTGCGCTTCCGTTCCAGGCGGTCGAACTCCTCCAGGAGCTCGGCGTCGCGGACCGGGGGGCCGGAGCTGGATCCGCCCGACGAGGCGGCCGCGTCTTCCTCTTCGCTCTCGCCGGCGCTGTCGCCCGCTTCAAGCTGCTTCGGGGGCTCGGGCTCGGGGGCGGCCAGGAGTCCCATCCGGGCCTTCAGCGCGAGGAGCTTGTCGTCCGTCTCGTCCGCGGCGCCTCCCGCTTCCAGTCGCACGAACTCCTTCTCCAGGCTGTCGCCCGCCAGCGCTTCGGTCACCTCCGCCTCGGCCAGGTTGCGCTGCTCCTGTTCCTCGATCCGTTCGGCCATCCGGTTGAAGGCGTCGAAGGCCGAGGTGTCGGACAGACCCGACATCGTGTCGTGGATTCGCTTCTGCGCCTGCGCCCGCTTCTGCTTCGCGATCAGGAGATTCCGCTTCCGCTTGGCTTCCTCGATCTTCTCGTGCAGTTGGCGCAGCGATCCCTTCAGCTTCTCGGTCTCCTGCCGCTGCGCTTCCCAGCTCTGGAGGTAGGCGGCCACATGATCCTGCTGCTCGCCATGGCGGGTCAGCGCCTGCTTGGCCAGGTCGTCGCGCCCCTGCTCCACGGCCAGCATCGCCCGCTTCTCCCAGGCCTTCATCTGCTTGCTGGCTTCGTCGAGCTGCCGCTTCAGCTTGCGTTCGTCCGCGATCGCGCCCGCAACCTCGCGCTTGGCCTTCGCCAACTGGTCGCGCATGTCCACAATGATCTGGTTCAACATCTTTTCCGGATCCTCCGCGCGGGAGATCAGGTCGTTGATGTTGGATTTGATCATCGTCGAGAACCGCTTGAATATGCTCATTCCTGACCGTCCTCCGTCCTGTGGGCCAGATCCCGAATGCGCGCCAGATGGGACGACGCGGCCAACTGCACGCTCTCGAGCGACGCCTGCAACTCCTCGAAGTCGAGTCCCATCAGCTGCAATGTGTCGCTCAGGATCAGCTCCCGCCCCTCGATTCCGTATGCGCCGTGAACCACGTCGGTGGCGTTCAGCCGCAACAACTCCTCGAAGAGCCCGCCGAGCCCATCCGCTTCCACCGGCAGATCCATCACCTTCATGCGGATCACCAGCACCGGATCGGAGTAGTGGATGACGATCGGGGCGCCGCCATTCTCCGAACGAACGAGGAACATGTCCTCGTCCACCTCCTCGTAGTCCGCGTCGAGGCGAATCAGATATCCTTCAAGATCTTCGCGAGTAACCATGTCCTCCCCGGGTGCGATGTGCATTGACGACCTTGCGCACCGGCGGAAACCGGCGCGAACGGGAAGCTAAAGCGCATCGGGCAAGCGAACAAGGGCGAGGAAGGCGCTGATGCACCCGGCCGGGGAGCCGGGGGGCGCCGAAGCGACCTGAAAGCCGTCCAGCCGGAAAGTCGGAGTGCCAGCGACAATCGGGATGAGAGCCTGGGGTTGCGCGCGCACCCTCTCCGTCCGGCCGCCTGCGCGGGCCGGCCCGCGCAGGGGCCGGAGCCAGGGGGCGGGCGCATGCGACGCTCAGGAAAGGAACCGGTCCCGGCGCCATGTCGCGGCGGGGCGAATTCGTTTGAGCCGCTGCCGTCCTGCGGCCCCGTCGGTTGCCGCGAACGGAGTGGCGCGGCGCCTGCCAACTGCAGGTCAGCTTGCCGCAGTGGAAGACGCCGTCCTCCTGGCCATCGCCCCGCGGTGGAGTTCGGTGCCCGGGCCGCGGGAGGGACCCGGGAATGCGGCGGATGCGCCAAGGCCGATTTCGTCGTCCCGAGGGAGCGTTCCGCCCCGCTCCGGGCGGCCGGCGGCGAGGCGGCAAGGAGCGACTTCGCCCAGGGAGCGGCGGCCAGGGCGCGCAAGGACAGGCGCGTCCCCCGGCCTTCACGGATTGGCCAGGCACTCCGCCAGGTACCTCCCCGTATGCGACCCGGCCACCTTCGCCACCTCCTCCGGCGTCCCTTCGGCCACGATGCGCCCGCCCCCCCCGCCCCCCTCCGGCCCCAGGTCGATCACCCAGTCGGCCGTCTTGACCACATGCAGGTTGTGCTCGATCACGACGACGGTGTTGCCGCGCTCCACCAGGCGGTGCAGAACCTTGAGCAGGATGCGGATGTCTTCCATGTGCAGCCCGGTGGTCGGCTCGTCGAGGATGTAGAGGGTGCGGCCCGTGGATTTCTTCGAGAGTTCCGACGAGAGCTTGATGCGCTGGGCCTCGCCTCCCGACAGCGTTGTGGCGCTCTGTCCCAGATGGATATACCCAAGTCCCACGTCGGAGAGCGTTTGCAGCTTGCGGCGGATCCCGGGAACCGCGCCGAAGAAGTCAAGCGCCTCGTCCACCGTCATCTCCAGGACGTCGGCAATGTTGCGGCCCTTGTAGTGCACGTCCAGGGTTTCGCGGTTGTAGCGGCGACCGCGGCAGGCGTCGCACGAGACATAGACGTCGGGCAGAAAGTGCATCTCGATGCGCACAAGTCCGTCGCCCTTGCACGACTCGCACCGTCCGCCCTTCACATTGAAGGAGAAGCGCCCGGCCGCGTAGCCGCGCATCTGCGCCTCGGGCACGCCCGCGAAGAGTTGGCGCACCGGGGTGAAGAGGCCGGTGTAGGTGGCGGGATTGGAGCGCGGGGTGCGTCCGATGGGGGACTGGTCCACCTCGATGACCTTGTCGATCTCCGAGAGCCCGTCGATGCGGTCGTGGTCGCCGGCGACCCGTCGACTACGGTGCAGTTGGCGGGAGAGCGCGCGGTAGAGGGTGCCGTTGACCAGGGTGGACTTTCCCGATCCGCTCACCCCGGTGACCGCAACGAAGCAGCCCAGGGGAATCGAGGCGTCGATGTCCCGCAGATTGTGTTGGCGCGCGCCCCGCACGGTGAGGATCCTGTCGGGGGAAGGCGCCCTGCGCACGGCCGGCGCCTCGATCCGGCGGTCGCCCCTCAGGTAGGCCCCGGTGATCGACTCCGGATTCGCGCGCACGGCTTCGACCGGACCCGCCGCCACCACCTCGCCCCCCGCCCGCCCCGCCCCCGGCCCCAGATCGATCACGAAGTCGGCCGCCAGGATCGTGTCTTCGTCGTGTTCGACCACCATCACCGAGTTGCCCAGATCGCGCAGCTCGCCCAGAGTGCGCAGCAGGCGGTGATTGTCGCGCTGGTGCAGCCCGATCGAGGGTTCGTCCAGGATGTACAGCACCCCGACCAGGCGGCTCCCGATCTGCGTGGCCAGCCGGATGCGCTGCGATTCGCCGCCGGAGAGGGTGTCGGCCGAGCGGCTGAGCGACAGATATCCGAGACCGACGTTGCGCAGGAAGCCGAGCCGTTCGCGCACCTCCTTGAGGATCGGGCCGGCGATCTCGGCCGGGAGCGGTTCGGGGGAAGCGGCGGCGGCGTCCAGGCCATGGCCGGGGCCTTTGCGGGGTTCGGCTGCGGCCGAAGAGGGGGACGCCCGCGCGGAACCGGCAGCCGCGAGATGGGTCTCCCCCGCCAGCGGCAGCGAGCGCAGGAAGCCCAGCACCTCCCCGATCGGTCGCTCCACGAGTTCGCTGATTCCCACGCCCCCCACCCTCACCGAACGCCCCACGGGGCCGAGCCGCGATCCACCGCAGTCCGCGCAGGTCCGGCTCGACATGTAGCGGTCGAGCTGCTTGCGCACATGTTCGGAGGCCGTCTCGCGGTAGCGGCGCTCCACATTGGCCACGACGCCCTCCCACCGGTCCTCGTAGTGGCCGCGCATCTTGCCCGCGTTGTAGGGGAAGCGGATCTTGCGGCCTCCGGAGCCGTGCAGAAGGGCGGTGCGCGCGCGGGCCGGCAGATCGCGCCAGGGGGTGGCCGGGTCGAAGTCGAAGGCCCGGGCCAGACCCGGAATGACCGAACCGCGCAGATGGCCGCCGGGTTCGCCCCAGGGAATGATTGCGCCCTCCATGATCGAGAGGCGGGGACTGCCGAGAAGCAGCGATCCGTTGACCTCGCGGGTCGTTCCGAGTCCGTTGCAGCTTTGGCAGGCGCCGTGCGGGGAATTGAAGGAAAAGACGCGCGGTTCCAGCTCGGGAATGCTCGTTCCGCATTGTGCGCAGGCGTAGTGCTCGCTGAAGAGGCGACTGGCCGCGTTCTCGCCCCGCCCGGCCACGATCTCCACGATTCCCTCCGCCGCCCGGAGTGCGGTTTCCACCGAATCCGAGAGGCGGGCGCGATCGCGGCGGCGCACGATCAGGCGGTCCACCACGATCCCGATCTCGTGGTTCTCGTAGCGGTTCAGCTTCGGCGGCGCATCCAGGTCGTACAGCTCGCCATCGACTCGCGCGCGCACGAAGCCGTCCCGGCGCGCCTTCTCGAAGAGTCCGCGGAATTCGCCCTTGCGGCCCCGCACCAGCGGAGCGATCACCTGAATGGGGGCGCCCTCCTTCATCTCGAGCACCCGGCTCACAATTTCGGTGGCGGATTGGCGGCGGATCGGCAGATCGCAGTCGGAGCAGTGGGGAGTGCCGACGCGCGCGTATAGAAGGCGCAGATAGTCGTAGATTTCGGTCACGGTTCCCACGGTGGAACGGGGGTTGCGCGACACCGACTTCTGTTCTATGGAGATGGCGGGCGACAGTCCCTCGATCGCATCCACATCGGGCTTTTCCATCATTCCCAGGAATTGCCGCGCATAGGCGCTGAGCGATTCGATGTAGCGGCGCTGTCCCTCGGCGTAGATCGTGTCGAAGGCCAGGGAGGACTTGCCCGATCCCGAGAGTCCGGTCACGACGACGAAGCGCCCGCGGGGGATTTCCAGCGAGATGTTGCGCAGATTGTGCTCGCGCGCGCCCCGGATGACGATCGTCCCGGCGTCGGCCTTCGCTTCCCCCACTCGCTTCCCCCTTGTCGGTGCGGGAAGTGCGGGCTAGTAGCCCCACTCCCGGAAGAAACTGAATCCCCAGATGCGCTCCAGCGCGAGCGCGGTTTCGCCCAGTCCGTGGTAGCCCTCGCGGGTGCAGCGTCCCTCCAGAAAGCCCTCGAAGCGCACATCGCGCGGCATTCCCATCTCGAAGCGCACCGCGCCGCTGTTCACCGGCAGGGTGGGATCGGCGCAGAATCCGCGCTGATAGACGGCGGTGAGGAAGAGGTCGTCGAGGACGTAGCGGCCGGCTTCGATCTGAACCGAAGATGCCCCGAATACGGCGCTGGCCAGCGTCTGTTCCGACTGCGAGACCGAGAGGTGGTCCAGATTCAGCTCGCGCACAAGGAAGTAGCCTAGTTCGTTGGCGAGCTCGCCGAGAAGCAGATCGCGTCCCGCTCCGACCGGTGCGCCCGCCGTTCCGACCAGAACCGAGGTGGGCCGGCCGATGACGAGATAGTTGACCAGGTCGGCCTCGGAGATGGCGGCTTCGGCGTCGCTGGTGAAGGTGAGGGTCGGGGTGAGGAGGGTGCCGGAGATGTCGGCGGTGATGACGAGCGGCTGGCCCTCGCGGGTGCGGAGACGGGTGTCGGCGCTGATCGAGAGTCCCGGATTGAAGCCGGGCGTTCCCACGAACTGGAAGGCGCCCTCGGTGATGCGCAGCGTGCGGGGTCCGACCTTGTAGGTGCCGCGTTCGACCGCCATGTCGCCGGCGAGGACGAGCTGGCTGCCGCGCCGGTCGAAGGTGAGGGAGAGATCGCCGGTGGTCTCGACGTTCATGCGCCGCGAGCGCAGCCAGTTGCCGCGTCCCACCCGCGCATCGACGAGCACGCGCAGGTTCTCGAGGAAGGGGATGCGTTCGCCGGCCGCGGCCTCCTCGTCTTCGCCTCCCGCCCCGATCCGGGCCGTGGCCGCGCTGAAGAGCGCCGGATCGTAGAGATCGACGACTTCGGCGGTGCGCTGGAACTCCTCCATATAGACCGTTCCCCCCTCCACCGCCACCTCCCCCTCGATGAAGGGAAAGTCCCAGTTGCCGGTCAGGGTGACGCTGTCGCTGCTGATCGCGGCCTCCATGTCTGCGCGGTCCACCACCTGGAATCCGTGCGGCCGGAAGACCAGATCGAGTGGAACGCTGTCCGATGGCTGCCCCAGATCCACCGTCCCCTCCACATCCATGACCCCGCCCGAGACCCCCGACCCGGCCACCCGCACCACGCCGTCGGGGCTGAGCGCCATCGCCACGTCGACCTCCGAGACGGAGATCCCGAAGGGCGGCATGAAGGCCGACACGTCGTTCAGCAGGATCTCGCCGTCGGGTTCGAAATCGGAGGGGCGGCCACCCAGATTCACCGCGGCGGCGACGGTGCCCTCGATGTCCTCGAGCCCGGCCATCCCGGCGAGCACCAGCCTGGCCGGCAGCGAGTCGGCGACGATCGCGAAGTCGATGGGCAGGTCGGGGATCCGCTCGCGCGGCGTATCCGGGTCGTCGCCGAAGCGCAGGTCAAGGGGAAGGGAACCGTTGGCGCGGAGGGTGCGACGACCTCCGGTCCAGCTTTCGACCGCAGTCGCCAGAGCCAGATCGGCGTACCTTCCGCTCGCGCGCACGCTGTCGAAGACGAGGGTTCGGTAGCGGGCGCCATCGACGCTGACCTCGCCGATCCAGCCGGGATTCGCGCCGGTGCCGCGCGCCGAGAGCGTCGCGTTGAGGATGCCCGCGGGCGGGGTCTCCAACTGCAGGATGCTCCCCAGGGCCGCCAGATCGAGGTCGGTGGCGCGCAGTTCGAAGTCGGAGGCGCCCCCACCCCGCGCGAGGTGGCCGTTCGCCGCGAACCGGAGGCCGTCGCCGCCCGTGCGGATCAGTCCGAAGTTGCCGATGGTGTAGCCGCCGGCGTTCCACGCGAAGCTCGCAGGACCGAGCAGATTCCAGCGGCGGTCGGCCAGCGCCAGGATCAGGCGGTCGAGATTCACCTTGCTCGTGTCCGGGCCGATCTGCACGACGCCCTGTGCTTCGTAGCTCTCGTTCGCAGTGGGCCGGACCAGGACGCGAAGGCGAGCCCGAGTGCCATCGCTGACCTCGCCTTCGAGGAGGGCGTGGTGCCAGTTGCGCCCCCCGAACGCCATCGAGTCGGCCGTGAGCGTTCCCGCGAAGACCACCGGATCGGAGGGATCCCGCGGCGCCACCCCAATGCGCGTTCCGGCCGTGTCGGCCTGATCGAGACCGGCGACGCGCAGCCCCGAGACCTCGATGTCGCCCGTCAGGCGAACCGCGTCGGCGTGCCCGTATTCGAAGCCGTCCAGGGTGAGGGAGGCGGCCGCGACGAGGTCGTCCAGTCCGCCGTGGATCCTTGCCTCGCCATCGAGACGAGCGTCGAAGCGAATGTCGCGCGCCCGCGGGAAGGTGTCCGGATCGACCCCCTCCATGCGGATCAGCAGCTCCTGTTCGATCGAGGGCAGCTCGTCCCAGGCCACCAGATCCGCGCCCATGAAGAGATCGCGCAACGGGTGGATCGAGGGCGAGGAGAGCTGGAGCGCCACCCCTTCGGCGCGTACCCCCGGCGCGACCCCCAGGACCCCGCTTCCCTGCATGGCGATTCCGGCGGCTTCGGCGTGGAAGCGCTCGACATGCAGAATTCCGTCGTCGTCCGCCCAGGCGTTCAGCTCGGTGGAATCCACGCGCAGCGGCCCGATCCGCGATGCGCCCGCATGCAGGGTGAAGGCGCCCCGCAGCGTTTCGAGATCGCGGCCGCGCGCATTGATGGTTGCTCTGCCCGCCACCACGGTCGAGTCGGGGAAGCGGCGGCTGAGGCGCGAGAGATCGAGGGCGTCGCTCGAGGCAAGGAGCTCGTAGCCGGCTCCGAAGTCGCGCGCATTCACCGTTCCTTCGGCGTTGATGTGTCCCGCGTCGGTCTCCAGATCGGCGGCGAACGTCAGGCGGTCCAGCTCGCCCCGCAAGGAGAGCGACCCCGAGGTGGCGCCCTCCAGGGCAAGCTCCGGAAAGAGCGCGGCCACCGTCCCGAGATCGAGCGGGTTCAGCGTCGCGTCGAGATCGATGACCGAGATCGCCGTGTCGCCGTAGAGGTTGCCCGACAGCGCCACCGAGCTCGGGCCGCGCTCCTCCCCCGCGTGTTCGGCTTCGATCGCGATCGCCAGCCCGGTCTCCAGCCTGCCGTCGGCGCGGATCGTCGCGCGGCCGCGGCCCCGCCACCAGTCCAGCTCCGGCGCGAACGCCGCCACAAGTTCGTAGTCGAGCGCGGCCGCGGTCAGCTCCACGCCGGTCACGCCATCCGCGCCCAGATCGGTGCCGCGGCCCGCCAGATGGACGAGGGTGTCGCGGCCCGCCTCCTCCAGGAGGGTCAGCTCGCCCGCCATCTCGAGCCGCCCCCCGTATCCGTCGAAGCGCGCCTCGCCGGCAAGGAGTCCCGTCACCGGGAGCGGTTCGGCCAGGAAGGGCTCCAGTTCGGAGGTGGCGAAGCGGTCGGCGCGGGCCTCCAGACCCTCCAGCCGCAGGGTGTCGCCGGGGAGCAGGGCGCCGGTCAGCGCCAGGCGGCCCCCTTCGCCCAGATCGGCCTCCAGGTTGTCGAACTCGATCCGCGGCTCGGCCGGGTCGTTGTGGATGACGACCCCTCCCCGCGCGGCGCCGTGGTCGAAGCGGGGGTCGATCCAGTCGATGTCGGGGAGCGCCAGCCGGTCCATCTCCAGCGTGAAGGTGGCGACGAGCGCGTCGTCCACGGAACGCGCATCGATCCGCGCCGATCCCTCGGAGTCGGGGAGACGAAAGCGGTCGGCCCGCACGAAGATCCCCGCCGGACCGATCTCGGCCGAACCGCGAATGCCCGCCAGCGCCAGGGCGCCCGTGCCCATGGGGAGGTGGAGCGCGGCGTCGGCGACGGTGGCCGCGGCGAAGCGGCCGGGGTCGGGGGCGAGCTCCACGAGGGGAAGATCGAGGTCGATGCCGCTGACCGTCTTGCGCCCATTGGCCTCCGAGTGAACGACGAAGGCGCCGTCCCGCACCTGGAGGCCGCGAATGCGCAACAGCGGCCCGGCGCCGGATGGAGGAGGCGAATCCCGCGAATCGCCAGGGTCCCCGGCGCCAACGGCATCGTCCGCGCCGGCCAGGCCTTCCACCTCCTCCGCTTCAGCCGCGCCCTCCACCTCGCCCGATTCGCCCGGCGGGCCAATCAACTCCCCCAGCTCCACCCGGCGTCCCTCCGGGGCCAGATCGATCGCCAGCCCCCACAACTCCACATCGGCGATCGTCGGCGGCAGCGCGAACCAGCTCGCCAGCGAATAGCGCGCGCGCAGCGAATCCACCCGCGCGACGGGGTGCCCGGCATGGTCCCGAAGCTCCACATCGAAGAGGGTCGCGCCGCCGAGCAGGCCTCGGGGGGCCAGCGAGCGGACCTCCAGCGTTCCCTTCACCCAGGGACTCGTCCGCGCCAGCGCCCACTCCAGCGCGAGATCGCGTCCGGCCTCGGTGCGGCTGAACCAGACCGCGCCGGTCACCCCGAGTCCGAGCAGAACGCTCGCCCCGAGGACGGCCCAGGTCAGGATCCGAAACGCCATCCAATCCTCCGCAAGTGACTCCGCGACTGGTTTCGCGAACGACCCGGAAAGGGGGGAACGGGGGCGGCCGCCGCGATGCGGGCGCGCGCCGGGTCAGAACGCCTGCCCAATCGAGAACTGAAGCTGGAAGCGCCGCAGGTCAAATCCGGGCGGATCGCCGAAGAGAACAGGGGGAAGTATGGCCAGATCCTCCGAGATTACCCAGTCGATCGGTTCGGGGGCGCTCCCCGGGGCGGCAATGTCGATCCGGTCGGCGGCGGCGTCCACACCCGCGACCCAGGGGCGAATCTGCGAAGTGATCACCTGCAGCGGCTCCTCGACGCGGAAGGAGTAGGCCAGATCCAGCCGAAAGGGACCAAAGGGGGAATTGTAGCGAATCCCCACTCCGGGACTCGCCTCCAGCGCATCCAGGACCGGTCCCCGCGGCCACACCTGCCCGACATCGACGAAGACCGCGCCCCCCCATTCGGTCCCGGCCAGGGGAAATCGCAGCTCGGCGCTCGCCTCGACGGTGGAGAGCCCCCCGATCGGACGAAGCTGGAAGAGGTCGCCCTCGCGGAGCGGCGAGGCATCGCAGACCCGGGCCAGGACCGCGGCGGGAATGCAGACCGGATCGGAGTCGGACGACCGGCGGCGCAGCAGCTCCTCCACCCCGATCGAAAGGCTGCGGGGCCCGAGGGTGTTCTGGTCGAAGCCGCGCACGCTGTTCGGACCGCCGCCGTAGAAGCGCTTCTCGGAGGGCACCACATCGGCAAAGCGTTCGTCGCCGCCCGCGAATCCGCGAAAGCCGCCCGCAAAGATCCGTCCCGCGCGAAGACGCAGCGCCAGGACCGAACTCGTCCCCACCGGTCTGTAGAGGCTGGCGTCGGCGAAGGCCCGCAGATAGGCGTAGTCGGATCCGGTCGGGGCCCCGGCGATTTCGAGGTCGAAGAGCGCGCGCGAACCGGTGGCCGGGTTGAAGATGTTGTCGCTGCGGTCGCGGCTCAGGGAGAAGGCGACGGGCGAAAGCCAGTTGGTGCTCGACAGCGCCTCGATGTCGTCGGGGGTGCAGGCCAGGAAGGCCGCGCACAGAGTGACTTCGGCCGCGGCGAGACGGCTTAGCTGCGGCTGAAACCGGATTCCCAGCGAGGATCCCGCACCGAGGGCGCGGCCGAAACCGAGATCGAGTCCGAGGGCGTCGCGCACGAAGATGTTGCGGCGGGACTGGCGTTCGGCGAAGAGTCCCAGACTCACGCTGTTGCGCAGCGAGAGAAAGGCGGGTTCGCTGAAGTCCACCCCGGCCAGCCAGTTGAGACGCCCGAATTCCCCCGTTCCGGCCTGCGCGCAGAGGGGAGTCGAGACCAGCAGGTCGGCCAGCAGGTGCGACAGCCGGGCCTGCGCCTGAAGCGTTCGTCCGCCCCCGAAGAAGTTCCGGCTCGCCCACCGTCCCTCCACATTGAGGCACTCCGCGCTGTTCGCGCCCCCGCCGAAGCGAACCCGGTGCATGTCGCCCTCCACCACATCCACGCGGATCGGCATCACCGAATCGGTCGTCATGCGCGCCGTGTCGCGCCGGACCTGCGCGCGCGCGACGATCCCGAGCTCATGGAGACTCCGCTGCCCCTCGATGATCGCGCTCTCGCGGAAGGGTTCGCCCTCGCGGAAGGGCAGCCGCGCCAGGATCACATCGTCGTCCAGGAGCCGGTTGCCCGCCACCTCGACCGGGCCGAAGAGGGCAGGCGGACCGAGATCGACGCGGTAGCTCACCGAGGCCGTGTCGCTGGCGCGGGCGCGGTCGAAGCCGTAGAAGACCTCGGCGTGGGCGAAGCCGGCGTCGCGCAGCCGCAGCGTCAGGGTGTCGCGAGCGGCGATCAGCAGATAGCTCGCCGGATCGCCGGGAGCGACGGGAAGGTCGTCCGCCATGGCGCCGTCCGGGAGCGAGTCCCCCAGGAAGACGATCGAACCCACGCGGAAGAGCGTTCCCTCGTTGATGCGAAAGGTGATCTCGACGTAGGTAGTGTCATCGCCGACCTCGGGCGTGACCTCCGTTCCCCGGAACCCGTTGGCGCGGTAGAGCTGTTGCAGGCGGCTCACGTCGTCGTCGAGGACGCGCCGGCTGAAGTACTGGCGGTCGCGCAGCCAGTCGAGGCCGATGGCGCAGGTCAGCGCCAGGATCGGGGGACAGCGGGAAGCGGTGGTGACGACGGCGCGGCGCAGCTCGGCGTCGGAGAAGGCGACGTTGCCCGCGAAGCCGACGCGGACGATCTCGGGGCGGGTGGATTGGGCCGAGAGCGCGGGCGTGAGGGGAGCGGGGGCCGCCGCCAACGTAGCCAGCGCCGCCGGCAGCGGAAGGAGTCCCCATCGCTTTCGCCGCCCGCTCGCGCGACCGAACCGGGACGCGAGATCGCGGTGGTTCAATGACCTGCCGGAAGGGGAGGCCCCGGCCCGGCCCGGACGCGCCCCGTCGCTCGTTCCCCGGGAAGCGGCCCGGAAACCCCGCCGCCGGCGGGCGCCCTGAGGATCCGGCCCGGCTGCCCCGTCGGAGGCGGGGGCCGGCGCGGCGCCGCGGAAAACGTCCCCGGAGAGTCTGCCGAGACCAAGGATCGTCACCGGTCGTTCGCTCCCCCTGTCGAGACGGGACCCCCCCGGCCTACCCCTGAAAGAGAGCCCTGAGGGCCTTGGCGGGCTCGCTTGGGCCATCGCGTCCGGGACGCGGCCGACGCGCGTACCGGCGAGAATCCCGGCGCTCGAATCCCCCTGACTCTTCGGAGTAAAGATACACCGCGGCCTCGATCTCCGACTCCTTGAGCTCAATGACATTGACCGAGTTCCTGCCCCGCTCCGGTCCCCTGCCCCGGGTCGAGGAGGCGGTTCCGGCGATCACCACCGGGATGCCGCCCTTCCCCACAAACGGCATGAAGCGAAAGGGATCGGCGACGGCGTCGTCGCCATCGTAGCCCTCCGGGTCGCACTGTCCCCAGCCGAGATGCGAACGGTGAACGTGTCCGGCGAGGATCAGATCGACCGCCCACCCCTTGGCCCGGCAGATGAGCTGACGAGCGCCCGGAAATGGCTGAATCGCCTCGCCGTCGCCGGGGTCGACCAGGGCATGATGAACGACCAGGATGCGCAGAGTGTCGCGTCCGCCGCGCGGAGCGAAGATGAAGCCGAGGCCGGCATGGTCGAGCTGGATCTCGGTGATCCGGCCGTTGACGATCGCGTTGTAGGGAGCCACGGAGCTCAGCGCCACGAAGCGGGCGGGGGCGGGAGTGCCCTTGTTGACGTCGCGAACGGCGTCGGTGTCGCCGATGTAGCGGCGGAATTTGGCGTAGGGCGCGAAGAGCCGTTCCCAGAAGCGGTAGAGGGGCACGTCGTGGTTGCCGATCGCGACGACGACCCTGCGGGTATGGGACTCCAGGCGGGCCAGGAACTCCTTCGCGGCCAGGTATTCCCTCCTCCTGGCGCGGTGGGTAAGATCTCCGGCGACGACGATCGCATCGGGGCGCAGCTCCTCGGCCAGAGCTGCCAGCGCCTCCGCCGCCTCGGGCCGGTGCCCCTTCCCGAAGTGCAGATCCGCCGCATGGAGGATCCTCATCGGCGCGCGCGTCTCCTTCGCCTGCGATTTCGGCTCTCGCCCGCGCCTGCGCCGCTCCGGTCGTTGCGCAGCCTCGTCATCCAGAAAATGCCCACTGCGGTGAGCGCCAGGGAGATCACCTGCGCGAGGGTCAGGAAGGCGAAGAAGCGGTCGTCCTTCGCGCGGAAGATCTCGACCACGAAGCGCTCCAGTCCCGCCAGCGCAAGCCAAGCCATGAAGATCCACCCCGGAGCGTGCCCCTTGCGCCGCTGAGACCAGAGGAAGAGGAAGATGAGGGTGGAGAGCCCGACCTCGTAGAGCTGCGTCGGGTGAACGGGCAGGATCTCGCCGAATCGCTCGACCAGCGCCGGATCGGCGGTGATCCCGAACTGTTCGCGGATCGTGTCGACATGCGTGGGAGGCGCCCCGTTGGGAAAGGCGATCCCCACCCAGGAACCGGTCGGCCGTCCGTAGTCGTCGCCCACCAGGAAGCACCCGATGCGCCCCACCGCGTAGGCCAGCGCGATCGCCGGCGCCGCCCCGTCCGCGATCCGTCCCAGCGGCAGCCCCAGCTTGCGAATCCGCCGCACGACCAGCGCCGCGGCGAGGAGGAATCCTCCGTACCAGACCATTCCCCCGCGCGCCAGCAGCATCCCCAGCGGATCTTCGACGAAGCGCGGATAGTTGAGCAGCACATAGTACAGCCGCGCGCCCACCACCCCGCCGACCACCGCCCAGAAGAGCAGGTCCCACGCGATATCGGGATCGTGCCCCATCCGCTTCATCTCCGCCTTGAGGATGTAGCCCCCGGTCGCGAAGGCGGCCAGCATCATGACGCCGAACGAGGTGATCGGTTCGCCGCCGAGGAAGGGCACCCATTCGGGCATCTGGAAGAGGACTGGATACATGGGTCAGGGGGGGTGGGGTAGATCGGGCGAGCGCGGGGGAAGGGACCGAGCGCGGGGGTGCGGTCCGGGAACGCGCCGTGGAGGGGTCGCGCCGGGTTGGGCGATGACGGCGGGATAAGGGTAACGGATTTGGGATGGCGATGGAGGATTGGGGGGTAGCGGGGGGAGGGGAGGGGGGAGGGGCCGACAGGGGTCGGCTCCGGTATCGCGTGACCGGGAACCGCGTCCCCCGATGAATCCCGGACCCGCGAACCACATCCTGTCTTTCGCCAGCCTTCGACCCCCGGTTTTCGACTCGCCCGGGTAGTTTGCGAACTGACGGAAGTGCCGTGCCATCCGGAGCCTGATCCGGCTGACGACGCAAACCGATCCGCCGTTGCGACGCACTGGTCGTGCCGGTCGATGGCATGAGCGGCGGGAACACTGGATTGCAGATGTCCCGCTTCCGGTCTGTCACCCTTTTCGTCCACTATTGCCCCGGCTTTCGTGCCTGGCCAATGGCGTAGCGCAGCGGCCGTTCACCGGTGAGCAGCCAAGTCCGTTGTTGCCCATTTTGCGATCATAAGTGAGCGACAAACAGTTTTGATGCGCACGCATGATCGACAAACGCGCGGCGCTCGGCTACGGGTAGCCGACCAGGCAGACCGGGCTGCCGGAGTCCTGTAGGAGATCCGCCTCGCCGGATGGTTGCTACCATCAGTCGCACCGGTCACCCTCTTGCCGTCACGCGCCCCCTCACCACCCCGGGAATCGGCGCGCTGGCCTGCGCGTCGTGGAGCGCACCCTTGCCGTCCCACCCCTCCCCGCATCCCAGCCGGAAGAGCCCCGCCCTCGCGATCATCGCGCCGTTGTCGAGCGAGATGCGCGGCGACCCCGCGAAGAGTCGGCCATTCGGCGCCAGCGCTGCGCGGAACCGATCCCGCAGCGGCCCGTTCGCCGACACCCCGCCCCCGAGCAGGACGCGGTCGCATCCGGTGGCCGCCACGGCATCCAGGGTGCGGGCGGTCAGCACATCGACGACGGCCTCCTGGAAGGACGCGGCCACATGCGCCCGTTCCTCGGCCAGCCGGCCCTCCGCCTCCAGCCCGGCCGCCGTGCGCGCGACCGCCGTCTTGAGCCCCGAGAAGGAGAAATCGAAGCCGCGGTCCTTCCGGCCGCCGCCCCGGCGCAGCATCGGCCGGGGGAAATCGTAGCGGGACGGATCGCCCGATTCGGCCAGCCGCTGCACCGCCGGTCCTCCCGGATAGGGCAGCCCGAGGACGCGCGCAACCTTGTCGAAGGCCTCGCCGGCGGCGTCGTCGCGGGTTTCGCCGAGGAGGTGGTAGCGGCCCCAGCGCGGCGCCCAGAGGAGCATGGTGTGGCCCCCCGAGACGAGGAGGGCGACGAAGGGCGGCACGGCCTCCGGGTCCTCCAGGACGGGGCCGAAGAGGTGGCCCTCCATGTGGTGGACGGGCACCCAGGGCACCCCCAGCGCGAAGGCGGCCGCGCGCGACCAGGTGACGCCCACGAGAAGGGCGCCGATCAGTCCCGGGGCCGCCGCCACCGCAATCGCGCCCAGATCGGATCGCGCCGCGCCCGCCTCGTCCAGCGCCGCCGCGACGACCGGTTCGATGCGCCGGAGGTGGTCGCGGGCGGCGAGCTCCGGCACGACCCCGCCGTAGATTCGGTGAACGTCCTGGGAATGGATGACCAGGCTGGCGAGGGCGCCGTCGGCGTCGAGGATGGCGGCCGAGGTCTCGTCGCAGGTCGTCTCGATCCCGAGGATCGGCCCCGTCACGGGGCGTCCGCCCGGCGCACCGTCACCGAATCGCTCGCCGCGGCCCCGGTCACGAAGGGCGGAAGGCCCGACAGCTCCACAGCCGCCCGCGCAACGCCCTCGTCGCCCTCTTCCAGCGCCCGCCGAAGCGCATCGAGATCGACCGCGATCCGCAGTTGAAGCGCCGCCGGGTCCACCTCGTCCAGCAACGCCGCCGCGCCCGAGAGGGTAACCGCCAGCGAATCCGGTTCGAGCGCAAGTCTCTCGCCCTCGGCAAGCCAGCCCTGCGGATCATCGCCCTCCGGAGACTCGACCCCTTGCAACGCCCCCGCCGGAAAACGCACCGGGAGCGGCCCGATGACCCGTTCCTCGCGCGGGGCCGCCTCCACGATGATCGTCGCGACCGTGGGCGTCACCATCAGCCCTCCCAGCCGCGCGGTGTCGACCTCGACCTCGAACCGGCCCGGCCCCGTCACCGCGCCCAGATCGAAGGACCGCAGAAAGACCGTCTCCAGGACATCGACCTCGGATTCCGGTCCCCGCACCTGCGCAAAGAGCAGATTGGCGCGCGGCTCGGCCAGGAGCGCGAGCGAGTCGGGCAGACGTCCGGTCAGGCGCATCGAGACGGGAATTTCGTCCACCCGGTAGCGCTCCAGGAGCAACCGCACCGAGCTCGGGGCGAAGTCCTCGATCGTGACGCTGCCGCGGTCCAGATTCCGCACCCAGTCGTCCGCCAGCTCGAAGAGAAGATCGCTCTCGGACACCGAATCGATCGGAATCACAATCACCGGCTCGGACATCGCCGCGCGCAGGAGATCGCCCATCGGCCCGCTGACGGTCATCTCCACCGCCGCCGGAGAGGGCGCGCCGCGCAGCAGCCATCCCGGATCGGACTGGTCCACCCGCACCTGCACCGCCGGGATCTCCAGCCGGCTGATCTGGTCGTCGGTAAGCCGCATCGTCCCCCAGAGCAGCAGGGCCAGCGCGAAGGAGGCGACCTTCAACCTCCAGTTCCGCGTCACGATTCCAGCGACCGACACTCGTCAATTCCCTCCTTCCCGATTCCCTCCTTCATCGCGATTCCTTTCATCATCTCCTCTTCGAACAATTCATTCCCGTTGCCCTTGCATTCCCGTCCTCGAGCGTCCCCGACCCGATCCTCCGCCTCCGATTCCTCCGCTTTCGATTCCTCGGCCTCCCGCTCCCCGGCTTCGACCAGCCGCCGCACGAGCTCGATATTGGTGCCCGAATCCCAGTGCGTGGCGCCCGCGACCTTCTTGTAGATGAGTCCCCCGGGGCCGATCAGAAAGGACTCCGGCACGCCCGTGGTCCGGTAGGTGCGCTGAATGTCGCCGGAGGGATTGAGGAGGATGGGGAAGGTGAGGCCCAGCGCGTCGGCGAAGGCAAGGGGATCGCCTCCGGGGTTTCCGGCCGCGTCGCGTGCGCCGAAGGGAGCGTCGATGCTGATTGCGGCAATCTCGAAGCGGTCGCGGGGGAAGGCGTCGTAGAGGCGCTGCATCGAAGGCATCTCCTCGCGGCAGGGCCCGCACCAGGTCGCCCAGATGTTGAGGAGCAGAACCTTGCCGCGGTAGCTCTCCAGGGTGACGGGCGCGCCCGTTTCGTCCTCGACCGCGAAGTCGGGCGCCGGAAAACCGGAGGCCACCGGCTGCATGCGTCCCCGGCTGAACCACGCCGCCGCCACGATCGCCGCCGCCGCCAGGACCGCGAAGAGATACGGCTTGCGGCTGCTCCGGGAGGGATTCCGCGTCATCGCGGCTCCTCCGGTCGCGGGCTCTCGCCAGGGGATCGGTCGCGCGGAGACGGACCGGGTTGGGGAAGGTCGGGTTGCGGTGCGTGGGGTTGGGGAGGGTCGCGTGGAAAAAGGTCGCGTTGGGGAGGATTGGGCTGAAACGGGTCGCGTTGCGGAGGATCGCGCGGAGACGGGTCGCGTTCCGGAAGCTCGCGGAAGGGCCGGATCTGCTGCCCGATCGTGAGGCGGACCCGGATGCCCGCCACCACCTCCTCGCCGACCTCGGGAATCTGGCCGAAGACACGCCCTACGTTCAACAGGCTGAAGCGCCGTTCGACCTCGCCCAGGAACAGTCCGTGGGAGCGCAGCAGCGCGAAGGCCTCGCCCAGAGAGAGACCGGCCAGGTCGGGCATGGGCAGGGTGGGAGGACCCAGGCTGACGGTGAGGTGGACCCCGGCCGGGAGCTCGAGTTCGGAGCCGGGTTCGGGCTCAATTCCCAGGATGCGACCCGCGGGCGCGGTGGACTCAACGGTATCGACGGTGACCAGGAACCCGCCCGCGACGAGAAGTTCGGCGGCGCGCTCGCCATCGAGCCGGGTGAGGTCGGGGACCGGACGGACCTCGCGGCCGGAAGAGACGGTGAGGCGGATGGGGGCGGCGGGAAGGGCGGTGAGGCCGGGGAGGGGACTCTGGCCGATGACCTGGCCAACGGGTGCGACGGGATGGCGGACCGAATCCACGGGAGCGGCGGCGAGACCCGAATCGGCGAGGACCGCCACCGCAACCGTCAGCGAACGGCCGCGCAGATCGGGGACCGCCTGCAACTCGACGGGGGCGTCGGAGACCGGAAAGAGAATGGTGACGGCGACCAGGTATCCCAGCCCCAGCCCCCCCGCCGCCACCCCCAGCGCGGTCCCCGCGGCGCGCAGCCAGCCCGCCAAGCACCCGGGCCGTCTCGGCCTCCGCTTACCCCTCCGCCTCCGCCCGCGCGGCCGCCACCTCGGTCCAGGGGCCGAGTACTCGTCCAGGTCCTCCTCCGCACCCCGTCCGGACCCCCGTCCCTTTCCGCCCCAGCGCCGCCGGCGAATCGAGCTGCCCAGCATTCCGTCCCGGGGCGTGAAGACCCTTCCGTCCCGGAGTTCGGCGACCGTCGCGCTCACCCCGAACGCCTCCGCAACCGGGCCGCGAAGGCCCCATCGAAACCGCTCTCCTGCGGCAGAATCGACAGGCAGCCCCCGGCGTCCAGAAAGCGCTCCGGCGCGGGTCCCGCCTCCATCGCGAAGTCGGGGTGGCGACGCAGAAAATCCTTGATCCGCACCTGGTTCTCCTCGGGTTCGAGCGCACATGTAGCGTACACAAGGAGCCCGCCCGGCGGTACCGTGGTTGCCGCGCCCTCCAGGAGCGCGCGCTGCACGGCGGCCAGTCCGGCGATCGTCGGGCCGGTGATTCGCCAGCGACCGTCGGGGTGGCGGCGCAGCGTTCCGGTCCCGCTGCAGGGGACGTCCAGCAGGACCGCATCGGCCCGGCGCAGAGGGGGACGGCGGGCATCGGCGGCAACGGTCCAGAGCCCGAGATCCAGCCGCGCTCCGCCCTCCGCGACGCGCCGCAGACGCAACGGGGAACGGTCGGCCGCGAGAACCCGCGCTCCGCCCGCGGCGAGGGCCAGCGCCTTGCCGCCGGGGGCCGCGCAGAGGTCGGCGACGAGCGCGCCGGGGGGCGCCGCGACGAAATCGGCGACCAGGGAGGCGGCCGGATCCTGAATCAGGCCGGGCGCGATCGCGAGGGCCGCGGCGGGGTCGGTGCGGGGGGGGAGGGGGATCGTGCCGTGAATCGGCGGCGCCTCGATGCGCAGACCGGCCGCGGCCAGCCTCTCTTCCGCCTCGGCGACGGGGATCCCCAGCGGACGCAGGTGGACGACCGGTTCGCGATTGTTGGCCTCGACCAGACGTTGCGCGCCCACCGGACCGAAGGCCCCGATCCAGCGGCGGACGAGCCAGCGCGGGTGCGACCCCCAGGAGGCGAGATACGATTCCGGATCTCCGTCGGGACAGGGAAAGTCCTTCTCGGACCAGGAGCGGGCCGCAACTCTGCGCAGGATCGCATTGACCAGTCCGGCCGCCGCGCGGCTCTTCGTCCCCCGCATCTGCTCCACCGCCTCCGAGACGGCCGCGTACGAGGGCACTCCGCCCATCGCCAGGATCTGGAAGGCGCCCATGCGCAGCGCCAGCCGCACCTCGTCGTCCAGCTCCTCCACCCGGCGTCCACCCGCACGCTCCAGGATGAAATCGAGGCGGCCGCGCAACCGCGCAACCCCAAAGACCAGCGTCCGGATCCAGCCACGTTCCGCCGATTCCCGCGCGCCCGAGCTCTCCCAGGCCACATCGAGCCGCCTGCCCGCCTCCACCTGCCGCAGAATCCGGGCCGCCGTCCTCCGCCCCGGCGAGATCCCTCCCCGGCGCGCTCCCCTTCGCCCGGCGCCCCCCCGCGTCTTCCCCCCCGGCCCCCGCTCCATGCGGGAAGTCCCCGACTTCGTGCGGGAAGTCGTCAAGGAGGATCCGAATCCAGCATTCCCGTCGTCGGCGACGAGGGCACCGCGATCTCGCGAGAGGGCATTCGCCCGGCCAGGAATGCGTCGCGCCCGGCGATCACCGCCCGCCTCATTGCGCGCGCCATCCCCACCGGATCGGCCGCGGCCGCGATCGCCGTGTTCATCAGCACCCCGTCCACCCCCTGTTCCATCGTGACGCAGGCATCCGAAGCCGTGCCGACTCCCGCATCCACAATTACCGGAACCGCCAGCCGCCGCTTGATCTCGCGAATGTAGTAGGGATTGACGACCCCCAACCCGCTTCCGATCGGGCTCGCCAGCGGCATGACCGCCACGCACCCGGCGTCCTCCAGCCGCAGCGCCATGACCAGGTCGTCGTTGGTGTAGGCCATGACTCTGAATCCCTCGCCGACCAGCCTCCGGGCCGCCTCCAGAGTCGCCGCCGTGTCGGGCAGAAGGGTCCGCCGATCGCCGATCACCTCGAGCTTCACCCACTCGCTCAGTCCGGCGGCGCGCCCCAGACGGGCATAGCGAACCGCGTCGTCGGCCGTGTAGCAACCCGCGGTATTGGGCAGAAGGAAGAACTCGCGCGGCGAAAGGTGATGGAGGATTCCCTCCTCCCGGGTGCGGTCCAGATCGACGCGACGGACGGCGACGGTGACCATCTCGGCGCCGCTCTCCCGGATCGACGCGACCATCTCGGCGTTGGTGCGGTACTTTCCGGTTCCCACGATCAGGCGCGAGGCCAGGGTGCGCCCGGCGACGACGAAGGGCGGGTCGGGGGGGGTCGGTCTGGTCATGGATGGGTTGTATGCGGGGGATGGGGAAGAGTTCCGGGGAGAGTGATTGACTCCTGCAACTCACGACATGGCAAACGTTCCACCAAGTGTACGCTGGACCATGCGCGCTTCGGAAATGCGGCGTCGAGCGAGGCTGCGCCGTACGGAACGGGACGTCCGGGGACGAGGGCGAAAACAGATGGATGGAACCGCCGGCGGTCGTGTCATCGGGAGGCCTCTCCCGCCACCTCCAGCTCCGCCGCAATCGCCTGGAACGCCTCCAGCGCCGCGTTCAGATCCTCCACGATCTCGGCGGCCAGCGCCTCGGGCTCGGGCAGGTTCTCGCCATCCTCCAGCGCGCTGTCCCTGAGCCAAAGCAGGTCCAGGTTCAGCTTGTCGCGCTTCGCCAGTTCGTCGTACTCGAACGCCCGCCAGCGGCCGCCATCGTTCTCCGAGCTCCACGTCGGCTTCCTCTTGTGACGCTCGCCCGGCCGGTAACACGTCACGAAGTCCTCGAGGTCCGCCCGCCGGAGCGGCTTCATCTTCAGGGTGAAGTGCTTGTTCGTGCGCAGGTCGTAGACCCAAAGCCGCTCGGTCCACGGCTTCTCGCGCGCGGGCTTCGCGTCGAAGAACAGGACATTCGCCTTCACCCCCTGGGCGTAGAAGATCCCGGTCGGGAGCCGCAGCAGCGTGTGAACGTCGAATGCCTGGAGCAGGTTCCGCCTCACCGTTTCGCCCGCGCCGCCCTCGAAGAGGACGTTATCCGGCACCACGATGGCGCAGGCGCCGTGCATCTCCAGCAAGGTCTTCACATGCTGCAGGAAGTTGAGCTGCTTGTTCCGGGTGCTCGTCCAGAAGTCCTGCCGTTCGTAGCTGTCGGACTCCGTCTCCAGCTCGCCCTCCTCGTTCACGATCCGGACGCTGCTCTTCTTCCCGAAGGGCGGGTTGGTGAGCACCATCGAGAAGCGCTCGCCGGGGTCGTTGGCCAGGCTGTCCACCCCCGACCGGATCGGGGACTCCTCCGGGGCGATCCCGTGCAGGTACAGGTTCATGATGCAGAGCCGGGCCGTCGCGGGCACGATCTCCCATCCATGCACGAAGCCCGTTCGCAGGTGGGCCTTCCGGTCGGGGTCGAGCGCGCTACCGTGCTCGCGGGCCACATGGTCGTGGGCGGCCAGCAGGAATCCGCCCGTTCCGCAGGCCGGATCGCACACGGTGTCGTCCGGTCCCGGTCGCACGCAGTCCACGATGGCCCTGATCAGTTCGCGCGGCGTGAAGTACTGGCCCGCGCCCTTCGGCGACTCCTGGGCCGACTTGGCCAGCAAGCCCTCGTAGATGTCGCCCTTCACGTCCGCGTGCATCGACGTCCAGTCCTCGGGCTCGATCAGGTCCACGATCAGCCGCTTGAGCGTCGCCGGATTCTGGATCTCCTGCCGGGCCTTCCTGAATATCTCTCCCAGCATCCCGCCCCGTTTGGGAAGCTCGGACAGGATGCGCCGGTAATGGGTCTCCAGCTCCTCGCCGTCGCGGGCGAGAAGGCTCGGCCAGTCGAGTCCCTCCGGCACGATGGGAGGGTGGCTCCACGGCGGCTGCGTACGCTGGTGGGCCATCTTGAGGAAGAGCAGGAAGGTGATCTGTTCCGTGTAGGCCATGTAGGAAAGGCCGTCGTCGCGGAGCAGGTGCGCGAAGCTCCACGCCTTGTTGACGATCTGGGCGGTGTGGTTGTCGGGCATGGGGGAATGTACGGTCGTGCCTCAGGTGGTGGGATCGCTCTCATGAAGGTCGGTTGCGGCCGCACTCGTTTGCCCATGGAGCGCCAGAAAGCGGGCCGGTGTGACGATCTGTATTCCCTGGAACGGAGACATGACGAACAGGTCGCGGTCTCCCGTCACCAGGTGGTCGGCGCGACCCGTGAGGGCCGTCTCCAGGATCTTGTCGTCGGTCGGGTCGCGGCAGCCGAGTTTGGCACTGGCGATCGGCACCCACTGCGCAACCGCGGCCAGTAGCGCGACGAAGGCTGCCCGGGATTCTCGATCCACGTAGCGGTCGAACTTCGAGCCGAGGATCCGATGGCGAAGCTCGGCAAAGGTCTCGTCGCTGACGAGGAGGACCCCGCTGTCCGCTCTGACCAGATCAACCACCCCGCGGGGCGGTCCGGTCCGGGTGAGGGCGGCGCTGATCAGAACGTTGGTGTCGAGTGCGACCCTGTCAGCTTTCATCGGAGAGCAGGGACTCCAACGCCGCGGGGGTCAGGCCATTGGCGGCCGCCTCCCGGCCCATGGCGTCCATCGCGGCCGTCAACCGGTCCCACGCAGTTCCGCGCAATCGCTCGAACTGCTCCACCGACAGCATCACGCCCACCGGTGTGCCATTGCGAGTGACGCGCACCGGCCCCTGCTGGGCGGACCGAAGGAGCTGGCCGAATCGGTTCCTGGCCTCTTTGGCGGTGATCTCTCGCATGTGGGCATAATGGCTACTTTGGCCCTGATGGTCAAAGTCGGGGGCTTCGCGCGCGCTGATGCCGATCACCGTTTCTCATCCTGTTCCGCTACATGCGGGGCGACAACCCGATCCAGCGGGGCCGTGGAGAACTGGACGCCGGACGGCCCGCTACACTGAGTTGCCATCGGCCTGGCGCATCCTGCACCAAGCGCTCGGGTATTCGACCTGCGGGAGACCGGCAGGAGCGTTCGCAGCCATTCGGGATACCCGCTGATCGATCCTGTTCGACAGGAGCGGGTATGGCTGACGGAGTCACGCTCCGGGCGGGGGCACCGCTCGTGCCACCGTCGCCAATTCACGCGCCAGGGCCAGTTGCTCGTGACGTTCGGCCGGCCATCCGATCAGGTTGCCGTGCCTGGGCGGGGAATCGTCCAGATTGAGCTTCAGCGCATCCCCGCGTATGTCGGCCACAAGGAAGTCCCCGCGCCCGTGCATCCGTCGGCCGGGCCGGCGAGCATGCACGGCCACATGTTCCCACACCTCGCCGTCATCCAGACCGTCGATCCGGAAGACGGACAGCTCGCCCCGGTACGGCATGAACGCGGCGGGTCGCAACCGAAATGTCGGCCCTCGGCCCGCCACTTGCCGCCGCGAGAACGTCAGCCGCGTTACCGGAATCCGCTCGAGATCCTCGCCCGCGGAGCCGCCGACCATCGCTACCGTGCCAGACGTTGGGCGACGCTCATCAGGCCGGGCGGCAGTGCTTCCGCGAACTGCTCAACTCCGTTCACGCGGGCACCCCCGATGCGAGCCGCGTAGCGGAGTTCCCCGTTGTCCCCGACGCTCAGGTCCAGCGTCCGGTCCGGGGCCCGGTACCACTCCATCAGCGCATCGCCGTGGGGGTCGAACGAGTAGTGCGGCAACCCCAGGATGGGCAGCAAAGGGGCGACAGCGTACTCGGCCCAGCTCGCCGAGAGCGGATCGGCCGGCAAGCCGCCATAGCCGTCCCAATCGGGATCCAGGCAATCCAGGAACGCCTCAAGCAGAGCCTCCCGCCCCTGCCGTCTCAGGCTTCGGTCTCCAGCGAGCTCGCTCAGGTCCTCGCGTATCGCAGCGATCTGGCGCGGAATGGCGGCGGCTTCGCGAGTTGCCCAGCGGTCCGTCCCACGCCTGAAGGCGTGCGCCGCCGTGGCTGCCGACAACCGGGGAACCCGCCCTCGCGGGGTCGTGCCACGTGCCAACGTCACTGCCATCGCGTCATCGCCTCCTCGGTGATGGTAGCGAAGAACACCGTGTTCTTGCTTTCCCTGAGCCGCACGAGCATCTGCCGGATGTCGTTCATCCCGTTGGCCGTGACCGAGAAGTCTCGCTGGGCGAAGCAATCGATGTCCAGCACCAATGCGAGCGATCCCGATTCGCGCTCCGTCGCCAGTGAGACGATCGACGTGATGTCGTCGGTTGGCTCGGTAACGTAGCGGAACAGAAACGCGCCTATCGGCGATGGCAGACTGTCCGGCACGGAGGGCGGCGCCACGAGCAATCGATCAAGGGACTGTCCCGGTTCGACGGGAAGCACATTGATGAATCTGGTGGCTACCCGGCTGGCTCCACGGGGCCTGAGTCGCTGGACGAATCGCTCCCACACCGGCCAGGCTTTCGCTACCATCGAATCCCAGGACTCGTAGGGCCGAAGCCGACTGAAGGTGAATCCGTCCCTGCGCACCTGCACGACCTCCTTCTGGTCCCGGCTGGTCAGCCGATAGCCCTGGCGGACCGTTCCCTGCTCCTGGCCGGCGATGCCGCCCTGGTCGAATCGGACCTGCCCGTGGAAGAGGTGAATCGGCTCGCACTTGGGGTATCGGTCCGCCAAAGACGAACCGAATTGCCGGATTCTGTCCTCAGCGTCTTCGCCAACCACCTGAGCCCGGATATCGAGGACGGCCTCGCGGATGGGAGCGCGGGCGAGGTGCGGGCGAGGTGTCACGGGCGGCGATCCTGGTCAGTTCTACCCTGCGGGGCGTTCAGGGACGCATGGTTGTCCGGCCGGGGAACGCCCCGGTCGCATCCAATATAGCGTTCACCCGTCAGCGCGGGGTCAGCGAGTGGGTCCGCGTCAGGCACCGGGCCTGGAAGAGCTGCGGCGTTGGCGTCTCGGCTTTGGTGAGCGGCGTTTGCTCCGCTTCGGTTTCGCCGCCCGCTCGGCGCGGATGCGCTCCAGGAGAACGGACGCGGGCTCGTCGGCGGGGTCCTGGGGGACGAGTCCACCCTCGAAGGCGCGTTTGAGGATGGATTGGCGGAGGCGTGAGGTGTGCTGGCGCCATGCAGCGATCCGGTTCGCAAGACTGGATCGCGCCGACTCTAACTTGCGATGTGAGCCAGTGATCAAGTCTTGCTCCGCTATGGGAGGAACGGGCACGAGAACCCCGCGAAGATCCAACTGATTGATCTTGAAAATGCCCGCACTCGTCTTGGCACACGCGGTTATCTGCCTGCGGATGCACTGACTGTTCCAGATCGCAGCAACAAATCGTGCTCGGACCAACCGGCGACATGCGAACGTCACCCGGATCATCGTGTCCGGAAACGCCACGTCACCTGCCCGATCCGCAAATGACGCGCGACCGACCAGATCCAAGGAACCATTGCCTCGCGACACGAAGAAATCGCCCTGACGCACGCGAAAGGGTTCTGCCTTCTTCGGTCCCCAATCCCCCTCCTTGATATCGCGATCATCCAACACCGCACCCGTGATGGCGCTGAGGCGCAACACGGGGAATCCGCCAGCCCGCGTGCGAACAGACCGACCGTTCCGCATCCCCAGCGCGACTTGATCCACCGTTGCCCAACACCATCCCTCGGGCAGTTCCGGGAGCTTGCCGGTGTCCGGTGCCACAGGCTCCTTGTACTTCACCTTCCAGTTCCTGGGCGGCTTGCGTCCCTTGGCCGCGAACTTCGCGAGCTGCTCCGCCTCCCAGCGCTTCCGCCGTTCGATCAGGATCCGTCCCAGCAACTCTTCTCCCGTCTCCTCGGGCGGATTCTCGCGACGCCACTGCTCGGTCAGCCTGCCCTCGACCGCTGCCTTCAGAACGGACGCCCGGTAGCGCTCCAGATTCGCCTCCGCCCGCTTCAGCGCGGCGACGCCTTCGTCCAGCTTGGCGAACAGGGACTCGATCTTGGTGACAATCC
This sequence comes from Gemmatimonadota bacterium, assembly GCA_022822325.1. Lineage (GTDB taxonomy): Bacteria > Gemmatimonadota > Gemmatimonadetes > Longimicrobiales > Gaopeijiaceae > Bin94. The sequence continues at coordinate 139,670 of JAJEBW010000025.1, forward strand.
GGTGCTGTTCGGAAAGGGGGGCGAGGGGGAAGGGCAGGAGTGCCGCTCGTTTCTTCGACAGTTCCTTGAAGGTCGTTCCGCTCGCCGATCGTATGGCGATGGCCTTCGCGGATCTGAGGTAGTGGAAGAGGAAGGACGAGGACACCTCCGCAGGCGGAACGAAACTCTTGAAGCCTTGGTTCGTGGCAATCGGGTTTGCAGCGATGGCGACGTAGCCTATAGGAGCCCTCGAACTGAACAGCACCGTGCCCGTGGGCAGAAGTCGAGCGGCTGAACGAGCCAGACCAGACGCGGTGATGCTTCGGGCGCCATGACCGATGGTTTTCCGCACATATCCCGACAAGTCGGCAGGCGTAAGCCAAGGGACATCTCCGTTCCAGTAGTCGGGTTCGCCGGTCTTGGGAGTCCCACCTCCAACTACCCGCGTGACCTCGCCCAACCGGGTCCAGCGCCACGATTCGGGGATCGCCCATTCCCCCCTCACGCGGCCAGCCTCTCATTCAACTCGGCCAGCACGCCGTCCAGATCCTCGCCGAACGCCTGCCACGCGCCACCGAGCCCGCCCCACCGGTTGAACGGTACTTCGTCGAGATCCTCCCGTTCAATCGCAAGGCTGGCGGCAATATGATCCTTGATCGCGTCCAGCCACCGCCGCTGCTCTGCGGTGAACTCCTGCCCTTCGCGTGCCTTCTCCTCCATCCATGCCTGGTAGCGCGCCTCCACCACATCGGCTACGGGAACGAGCGTCTCCTCGGGCTGGATCGCGTGCCTCACGATGGCGACCAGATCGACAAGCGCGTTCCCGCCCCTGCCGGTCACCTTCTCCGGCTCCAGCGCCTCGTAAAGCCGCCAGAGGCCGTTGGCCGGATCGTGAAGGCCGACCGGCGGACTGCGCAGCGCGTCCCGAAGCTCCTTGACGTGGCGGTAGCGAAGCCCGGCCCGGTACGGCTGGCTGTACAGGATCCGGAGCGCCTCGATCTCGTCCTTGTTGTCTTCGATGAACCGCTTGAAGTCGTCCAGCTTGGACTGGGCGCGTACGACCATCACCTCGCTGTGCCCGATGTCGATCAGCTCATCGATGGCCGCCTCGTCGATGATCTGGTACAGGCTCTGGTGAATCTCGATGATTGCCTTCCTGAGCCCCGGCCTGGTGAAGGGCTTGAGCGCCTCGGCCATGCGCTCGCGCTCCACGGCGTCCAGTTGTTCGAGGGTCGGATCGTCTTCTTCGGCCAGCCCGTACCGCTCCACCGCCGCGTCGTGGGTCAGATGCGGGTCGATGCTGTCGAGCAAAGTTCCGGTCAGCGCCGCCAGGCTCAATCCGTCCGCCTCCTTCGCGATCCGCGCCGCCTGGCTCTCGTCCACCCGCTTGCCCAACCGCGCCAGACGCGACGCGAGGCTCGACACCAGGTCCGCGTGCGCCATCCCCATCGCGACGTTCTGAAGCAGCTTGCCCATGCTGATCGAAGGCTTTCGCTCCAGCGGCGGCGACACCGTCTTGTCGCGCTCGCAGACGCCGACCGCATCGACGATCACAAAATGGGTCTTGTGTGCCGCGTCCGGGGTGACCTTACGCAGATCGCCGGGCTTGATGACGCGCACGCCCCGGCCCTTCATCTGCTCGAAGTAGCCGACCGAGTTCACGTTTCGCATGAACAGCAGGCATTCGAGCGGCTTCACGTCGGTGCCGGTCGCGATCATGTCCACCGTGACCGCGATGCGCGGATGGTAGGAGTTGCGGAAGCTGCTCAGCAGGTCCTCGGGCGAGGCACCGGTCGTCTTCGAGGTGATTTTCTGGCAGAACTCGTTGCCCTTGCCGAACTCCTCCTTGAGGATATTCACGATGTCGTCGGCGTGGCTGTCGTTCTTCGCGAACACGAGCGTCTTGGGAACTTCCTCGCGGCCGGGAAAGATCTTCGTGAACAGATGGTCGCGGAAGGTGCGCGCGACGAGCCGGATCTGGTCCGGGGCCACCACGTCGCGGTCAAGTTGGTTCGCCGTGTAGGTGAGGTCGTCCTCCAGCTCCGCGTGCGTCGTCTTGCGGGTCCGCCGGTCGCGCCGGGGCACATACGCGCCAGCTTCGGCCAGCACGGCTCCGCCCTCCTCGGAGATTCTCGTCTTGATGCGGTAGATGTCGTAGCCGACGTTGATCCCGTCGGCGACCGCCTTGGTGTGCGAGTAGTCCTGCACGACGTTGTTGCGGAAGAACCCGATGGTCTGTGGACTCGGGGTCGCGGTCAGTCCGATGAGGAAGGCGTCGAAGTACTCGATGACCTGACGCCAGACGTTGTAGATCGAGCGGTGGCACTCGTCGACAACGATGAAGTCGAAGTGCTCAGGTGGCAGACCCGGCGTGTATTCGACCGGGACGGGCTCGCCGCCGAGCGGGCCGCCTGACTCGAAGAGCGACTCGTCTTCGTTGGCCGGGTCGTACTCGGGATCGCCCTTCAGCATCGAGTAGAGGCGCTGGATCGTCGTGATGACGACCTTCGCGGCGGGGTCGACCGCATTGCCGCGCAGCCGTTGGACCACGAACTCCTCGGAGAACGTGTAGGCCGACCCGGGATGCCGGAACTGCTGGAACTCGTTCAGCGTCTGCTTGCCGAGGTTGTTGCGGTCCACGAGGAAGAGGATGCGCTCGGCCCCGGCGTGCTTGACGAGCCGGTGGCAGGCCGTGACCGCCGTGAAGGTCTTGCCACTGCCGGTCGCCATCTGGATCAGAGAGCGCGGCCGGGCGTTGGCGAGCGACCGTTCCAGCTTCCGGATCGCTTCATGCTGCACGGGCCAGAGCTTGCCCCGCGGCAACCCCGGCATCTTCTGGAGCAACCGGCGCAACTGCGCCGAACCCAGGTCCTGTAGTCGCAGCAACTCCTCGGGTCGGTGGAAGGCGAAGATCTCCCGGCTGCGCGGATCGGGGTCGAGACCGTTGGTGAACTGGGTCACCTTGCCGGTCGACTCGTAGGCGAAGGGGAGGGGTCGGTACTTTGCGGGAACGTGCTTGTCGAGCCCCTCGGTGTAGCGCTTCGACTGGACGACGACCCCCTCCAGCGTGTGCCCGGCGGGTTTTGCCTCGACGACCCCGATGGCCCACCCGTCGGCGTAGAGCAGGTAGTCGGCGAAGCCGGATTTGATCTCCGCACCTTCCTTCCACTTCAGCGGATACTCCCGGACGGCCACGCCGCGCGCCGCGTGGATGCTCATGGACGCGAAGTCCTGAACCGCCCAACCGCAGGCCTCGAGCTGCCCGTCGATCTGCTCGCGGGCTTGTTGTTCGGGCGTCAGGGGCATGGCCGGATCGCCATCTCGACCGAGACCCCGGTGTGCCCGTTCAGCAACTTCGAAAGCGCCCGACGGGTGACGCCCAGGCCTTCGGCCGCCCGCGTCACGGTCAGCCCCGGCGGTTCCAGGCACTGCCGCCTCGCGATGCCGCCCGGATGCGGCGGGTCGCGCATGGCCATGATCGGTCCTCTCCTTCAGTGGCAGTCCGCGTAGTCCACGTCGGCCGCCGCGAACGCGACTACCCGCCCCCGACGAAATGCACGATCTCGATTCGGTCGCCGCGCTCGACCGAGGTGGCGTCCAGAGCCTCGCGCGCGATGATTTCGCGATTGCGCTCGACCACCACCATGCCCGGGGCCAGCTCGAGGAGCGCGAGGAGCTCCAGCGCGGTGATGTCCTTCGGGACGTGGCGGCGGTCGCCATTCAGAACGATCTCGACGGAACCCCTGCTCACTTGGCCAGCGCCTCCAGGTAGCGTTGCACCGCCGCCCCCGCACCCCCCCCCGCCCCCCACACCCCGCTCCGCACCACCACCCCCGCCGCCCCGCACCGCCTCGTTGCGGCCACCCGCCCGGGCGTGATCCCGCCGATGGCCAGCACGGGACGATCGCTTCGCGCGGCCGCCCGCGCCAGCGCGCCGGTTCCGATCGGGGCGCGGCCCGGATGCGAGCGCGTCGGGTAGATGGCACCGAGAACAAGATAGTCGAGGGCGCGGAAATCGGTGGCGGGAATCGGCGGAGAGGCCGGGGCGGACCCGGCTTGGTCGGCGGGTTCGGCCGAGGCGGGCTCGCGGCCGACGGACTCGCGACCGCCTGCGTCGGCCCGGTTCGCAATCCCGGCCCGGTTCGCGGATCCGGCCCGGTGGACCCCCTCCTCGGCCGCCGGTCGCCGGCCAGCGCCGTCTCCGCCGCCGCCCGCGCCCGCCAAAATCTGCGCCGGATCGTGAATCGAGCGGCCGAGCCACAGCCCCTGCCCCGCGATCGCGCGGGCCACTCCGCCGGGCAGCGAGTCCTCGCGGAGATGGACGCCGTGCGCCCCCACCGCCAGCGCCACATCGAGGCGGTCGTTGACGACGACGGTCGCGCCGTGGGTGCGGGCCAGTGCGGTGATGGCGGACGCGGCGTCGTGGAGGCGCCGCGCGGTCACGCGCCGGGCGCGCAGATGAAGGGCGAGCGCGCTCCCGCCCGCCGCCAGGACGGGGTCGAGGCGTTCGCGGAGGTCGGCGGCGGCGAGGAGTCGGTCGTCGACGAGGAGGTGGAGCGGCGGAAGCGCCCGCGTGGCCTGGCCGCCCGCGCCGTCCGGTCGCCGCCGCGGGCGCGGAGAACCGCCACCGGACGGGGGGGGCCGGGAGAGGCTCACGCCTCGCCGCCGAAGCGGTCGCCGGGAGCGATGCGGTGGCCGCGGAGCCAGGCGGCCGCGCTCATGCGGCGCTTGCCGGGCGGCTGCACCTCCCCGATCCGGACCGCGCCGCCGCCGGTGGCGATGTGGAGGCCGCGACAGGGATCGGCGGCCAGCACTTCCCCCGGCGCCGGGCGAGCGCCGCCGCCATCCGGGTCCGCCGGGGCGGCCGCGCCGAGGGGGTCGTCCTCATTCCCCGCACCCCCCTCCACCACCGCCGCGCGAAAGAGCTTGATCGCACCGCCCCCCCACCGCGTCCACGCCCCGGGCACGGCGTCCATCGCCCGGATCAGGTTGGCCACCGCGCGCGCGTCGTCTCGCCAGCGCACCCTGGCCGATTTCCGCGTGATCCGGGGCGCGAAGGTCGCGGCCGCGTGATCCTGGCCGGCCTCCTCCACCGGACCCTTCTCAAGCCGGTCCAGCACCTCGGTCATCAGCCGCGCGCCCAGAGCGGCCAGCCGCGCCGAGAGCTCGGACGCCGTCTCCGCCGGGCCGATCGCGACGCTGCGTCTCGCCAGCACCGGACCCGCATCCATCGCCTCGACCATTCGCATGACCGAGACGCCAGTGACCGAATCGCCCCGCTCGATGGCGCGGTTGACGGGGGCGGCGCCGCGCAGCTCGGGCAACAGCGACGCATGCAGATTCAGCGAACCCAACGGCGGAATGCCGAGGATCGGAAGCGGCAGAATGCGCCCGTAGGCGACCACGACCGAGACCTCCGGCCCAAGGGCGGCAAGGTCGCGCGCGAAGTCGTCGCCGCGGGGACGCTCCGGCGCCAGGACCGGGTAGCCCGCCGCCTCCGCCGCCTGCCGCACCGGCGAGGCCTGCACCCTGCGCCCCCGACCGCGCGGCCGATCCGGACGGGTGACCACGCCGGCGATCCGGTGACCGGCCGCCGCCAGCGCCCCCAGCGTCGGGACGGCGAACTCGGGCGTCCCCCAGAAGACGATTCTCATGGTGCAAAGGGCACGGCGCGAAGGGACGCGCGGCAGTGGCGCGACAGGCATTGCGCGACGGCGTTCATGGCGGGGTCAGCGCTTCTTCTCCCGTTGCTTGCGCCACTTTTTCATCAGGATTCGGCGCTTGAGGGGCGAGAGCCGGTCGATGAAGAGGATGCCGTCCAGGTGATCCACCTCGTGCTGCAACGCTCGCGCCAGGAGTCCGTCCGCCTCGATCCGAAGCTCCTCCCCCTCGGGCGAACGCGCCTCGACCGCAACGCGCACCGGACGCTCCACCCGCTCCTCGATTCCCGGAATGCTCAGGCAGCCCTCGGAGTTCTTTTCGCTCTCGCGGCTCGAATGGACGATCTCGGGATTCACGAGCGCATGCACCTGCCGCCCGCCCTCCTCGTCCTTCACATCCACCACCAGCACCCGCCGCGACACCCCCACCTGCGGGCCCGCCAGTCCGATTCCCTCGGCCTCGTACATCGTGTCGAACATGTCCGCGACGAGCCGACGCAGTTCGTCGTCGAAGCTCTCGACGGGCGAAGCCGGACGCCGCAAAGCCTTCGACCCCAGGAGCTCGATCTCGCGCAGCGCCACCTGCAAGTCCCCCGTGCCCTACTTCTTCGCCTGGTTCGCGTCTTCTTCGATCTTGCGCGCGACATGGCCGCGGTCCACCACGATCCGGGTGTTCTCGGCGGTGCGAATCAGGAGTTCGGTCTTCCCGGCGTGCAACACTTCGCCGATGATCCCGCCATTGGTCATGACGCGGTCGCCCCTGGCCAGCTTCTTGAGCATCTCCTGATGGAGCCGCCGCTGCTTGCTCTGCGGCCGGATGAGGAGGAAGTAGAATATCCCGATGATGAGAATGACCTGCACGAGGAAGGCGGCCATGGGATTGGCGCCCTCGCGGGGAACCATGGGGGGCGGAGGGGCGGCGGCAAGGAGGAGAAGAAGATTCAAGGGTCTCGTCTCGGTTCGGGGATTTGCGGGCGCGGTAGCGCGGGGGATGGACGAAGATCGGTCCGGCGCCGCGAGCCGGCCACGCCGGAAAGGGAGGATCGGGAAGCTTCAACGGGGTGTCCGGGCGCGGGCGGCACGGTAGCGGCGCAACCATTCCCGGCTCCAAATGGTAAAGGTTCCGTCGCGAATGCGGTACCGCGACTCGGTGGCGAGCCGGATCAGGAAGCGCAGATTGTGGATGGAAAGGAGGCGGTGGCCGAGCATTTCGCCCGCGACCAGGAGGTGGCGAAGATAGGCGCGGTCGTAGCGCCGGCAGGTCCGGCAGTCGCACTCGGGATCGATCGGGCGGGGGTCGAGACGGAAGCGCGCCGCCTTCAGGTTGAGCTGTCCCTCGCCGGCCGACCAGGCGGTGCCGTGGCGGGCGTTGCGGGTCGGGGCCACGCAGTCGAACATGTCGCAGCCGCGGCCGATCGCCTCCAGGAGGTCGTCGGGGTAGCCCACCCCCATCAGGTAGCGGGGACGGTCGGCGGGAATCAGTTCGTCCAGGAGCTCCAGAACGCGCCACATGTCCTCGCGCGATTCCCCCACCGAGAGTCCGCCGATCCCGAATCCCGGCCAGTCGCCGAGCGCCATGATCCGCTCGAGGTGGGCCCGGCGCAGATCGTCGTAGACGTTCCCCTGAAGGATCGGGAAGAGGCGTTGGTGGGGCGCCTCGGCGCGCGTCTCGTCGAATCGCCTGCGGCAGCGTTTCAGCCAGGCCAGGGTGCGGTCGTTGGCGGCCTGGGCCTGGGCGCGGTCCACTCCGCCGGGGGGACACTCATCGAAGGCCATCGCGATGTCGGCGCCGAGCGCGCGCTGAATGTCGATCACCCGCTCGGGGGTGAAGTGGTGGCTGCTTCCGTCGATGTGCGAACGAAAGGTGACGCCGTCGTCGCCGATGGTGCGGATGCGAGCCAGCGAGAAGACCTGAAAGCCGCCGGAATCGGTGAGGATGGGGCCGGGCCAGCGCATGAAGGAATGGAGACCCCCCAGTTCGCGCACGACCTCGTGGCCGGGCCGGAGGAAGAGGTGGTAGCTGTTGGCGAGGATCATGGAGGCGCCGGCGTCGGCGAGTTCTCCGGGCGAGACCCCCTTGACGGTGCCCAGGGTGCCCACCGGCATGAAGACGGGGGTTCGCAGGGTGTGGGCGGGCAGATGGAGCTCTCCGGCGCGGGCACGGCGGTCGCGGGCGTGCAGGGCGAAGGAACCCAAGGCGGGGAGCGTCCCGCCGGGACCGACGGCGGTCGGGGGCGGCGCGCCGGAGTCGTTCATGGTTGCGTCGGGGGACCGGTCATGGGATGCGTCGGGGGACTCGTCGCCGCACCGGCGAGATGGGATTCGTCAATGGGACCGGCGTCGGTGGGACTCGTCGTGGGAGCGGTTTTCGTCGCGAGCGCCATCATCGGGAGCGGCGTCATGGGACCAGCGCCATGGCGTCGCCGTAGGAATGGAAGCGGTAGCCGCGCCGGATCGCTTCCTCGTAGGCGGTCCGAACCGGCTCGATTCCGGCAAAGGCCGACACCAGCATGAGAAGGGTGGAACGGGGAAGATGGAAGTTGGTCACCAGACAATCCACCGCGCGGAAGTCGAAGGGGGGACGAATGAAGAGCCCCGTCCGCCCCGCCCTCGCCCCCACCCCGCCCCCTCGCGCGGCCACCGTCTCGAGGGTGCGCACCACCGTGGTTCCCACCGCCCACACCCGCCCGCCCCTCTCGCGGCAGCGCCCCCACGCGGCGGCGGCCTCGGCTGGCACGTCGTAGCGCTCGCTCTCCATCCGGTGCGCCCCCGCGTCCTCGACCTCGACGGGGCGGAAGGTCCCCACCCCCACATGCAGCGTCACGGCCGCGCGCTCCACGCCCCGCGCCCGGAGCCGCTCCAGCAACGCCGCCGTGAAGTGCAGCCCGGCGGTCGGCGCGGCCACCGATCCCTCCTCGCGCGCATAGACGGTCTGGTAGCGCTCGCGGTCCAGCGGTTCGGCCTCGCGGTTCAGGTAGGGCGGCAACGGCACCTGTCCGAAGCGCGCGATCGCCGCGGCGGGCGCAAGGTCGCTCTCCAGGCGCACGATGCGGCGTCCGTCCGCGCAAACCGAGAGAATCCGCACCGCGAGCCGGTCGTCGCCCGCACCGGGGGAAGCAATCTCAAGCACCCGCCCCGGCCCCAGCTTGCCTCCGGGCCGCACCAGCGCCTCCCAGTCGCGGTCGTCGGCGCCGGCGGGCGCAAGGAGCAGAACCTCGCCTGCGGCCCCGGTGGGCTTGGTCCCGGTCAGCCGCGCCGGAAAGACGCGCGTGTCGTTCACCACCAGGAGATCCCCCGGCTGCATCAGCGCGGGCAGATCGCGGAAGCGCCGGTGCGAAATCCGTCCCGTGCCGCGCTCCAGCACCAGCAACCGGGCGTCGGCGCGCCGCTCGGCCGGGTAGCGCGCAATTCGTCCCTCCGGCAGGTGGTAGTCGAAGTCCGAGGTGGCGAGCGCGGCCATTCGATGGGAGGGACTTCAGCGCACTTCCGGAGGCAGCCTCCGCACCACGACGCGGGCCACATCGTACTCGCCCCGCTCGACGAAGGCCGCCAGCCCCCCCGGGCCGAAGGCGTCCGGCATGGCGGTCTCGCTCGCGGGGTAGCTTCCGATGTAGTCCCCCAGCGCCGTCAGGACATCGATGGGACCGGCGCTCCCCGGCTCGTCGCCCCGCCGCTGCACCCAGATGCGGCCACTCCAGGTGGCGGCGAGCGCGCGCAGGACCGGACGCTCGGGATAGTGGCGCTCCTGGATCTCCCAGGCGCCCGAATAGACGGGATTGTTCCCCTCGCGACGGCCCCGCGCCTGCACCACGAGCGGACCGGCGCCGCGACCCCGGCCCTCGGCGGCGCTCCTCTCCCGGTATGCGCGCAACAGGGCGGGCGTAACCGGCTCGGGCGCGAAGGGACGCCGGATTACGGTTGCGACCTCGCGCTCTCCCGGTGGAGTGATCTTGAGCGCATAGGCGGAGGAATCGGAATGAACGATGCCGCCGCCGGGCAGCGTTCCCGCCAGGAGCGGAGGCTCGAAGAGGGTGGGGACGCTCACGCGACCCAGCAGCGCTTGCAGTTCGGAGGGCGCGTTTTCGGGGACGACCTCGTTGAGGGCGTCGCGGGGGGGCAGCCAGCCCCGGATCACCGTGTCCGGCCGAATGGTCTCTCCCTCCAGCCCGATGCGCACGATGGGGCGCGACGCGGGGGGATCCGAGCCGCCGCCGGCCATGCCGCCCAGGCTGACCCCGAAGTCTCCGCCGAAGTCGCCGGCGAGGACGGCGCCGCCGCGCGGGTCGGGGAGGATGTCGCCGGAGCGCGAGAATTCACGGGGATTCGCGCCGGTGCGCACCATCCGCTGGAAGGCGCCGGAGCGGTCGAAGAGCTGATAGGCGCGGTGGCCGGCGTCGTGGACGACGGTGGTTCCGTCCCGCAGCACCGCGAAGGCCGTCGGCCGGTTGAACTCGCCCGGGCCCCCGCCCGCGGAGCCGAACTCGTGCAGAAAGACCCCGGCGGCGTCGAAGACCAGCACGCGCAGATCTCCCGCCCCCATCAGGTCGATCGTTCCGTCGAAGATATACAGTCGTCCCCCGGCGTCGAAGGCGACCCGGTTCACCTGGCCGAAGATCTCCCAGGGCTCGCCGTCGAGAGCGCCAACCCTGAAGAGCTCCTCGAAGCCGGCCTCCAGGCGTTGGTCCGCGAGGGGAAGCTCAATCGTCTCCTGGGCCTGCAGATCCGGCGCCACCCCGGCCAGCGGCGCGACGAGCGCGACCGCGAGCAGTCCGTGGATCATGCCGAGTGCGCTTAGGGAGCGGCGAGGCGCCGGGCTGGCAAGGCGCGACGACGCCCTAATAGCCCAGCTATTGGGGCAAGGAGGAACGCAGAGCGCAGCGTTCCAGCGTGGATGCATCGCCGCTCGAATGCCGCTCGGTGTTTGTCCACGGGCTGCCAGGGCCAGGATCCCCCGGCGGGCGACCCGGACGCCTTCGCCGGTGACCGGCATCTCCAGGCCGCTCATCGGAAGAGCCCCGGCAACTCCGGATCCCCCGTTTTCTCCCCGGCGGGCGCCGGTGCGGGCAATCCCAGAATCTCGTAGGCCCTCGCCGTCGCCACCCGGCCGCGCGGACCGCGCATCACCAGTCCCTTCTGGATCAGGAAGGGCTCGTAGACCTCCTCGATCGTGCCCGGATCCTCGCCCAGCGCCACGGCCAGAGAGTTGAGTCCGACCGGACCGCCCGCGAAACGCACCGCGACCGCCTCCAGGATCCGCGCATCCATCGTGTCCAGACCATGTTCGTCGACGCCCAGCAGCTCGAGCGCGCGTCCCACCACCCCTTCGTTCAGCACCCCGTCGGCGCGCACCTGGGCAAAATCGCGAACCCGCTTCAGGAGACGGTTGGCCACCCTCGGCGTTCCGCGGGCCCGTTCGGCGAGCTCCCGGGCGCCCTCCGGGGTCGATTCGATCTCAAGGAGATCGGCGCTCCGGGCGATGATCGTCGCCAGCTCCTCCGGCGGATAGAAGTCGAGCCGTTCGGTGATCCCGAAGCGCGCGCGCATGGGGGCCGTGAGGAGGCCGAAGCGGGTGGTGGCGCCGACCAGGGTGAAGGGTTCGACGGACATGGTGACGGACTGGGCGCGGGGGCCCTCGGAGAGCCGCACCTCGACGCGAAAGTCCTCCATGGCGGGGTAGAGGAACTCTTCGATGACCGGGCGCAGGCGGTGGATTTCGTCGATGAAGAGGATGTCGCCGCGCTGCAGATTGGTGAGCGCCCCCACCAGGTCGGCGGGCTTTTCGAGGACGGGACCGGATGTGGTGGTGATTCCGGCCGACATCTCGCGCGCCAGGAGGGTGGCGAGGGTGGTCTTGCCGAGCCCGGGCGGACCATGAAAGAGAATGTGGTCGAGGGGTTCGCCGCGGGCCCGCGCCGCCTCGATCGAGATCTCCAGTCCCCGCTTCACCTTCGCCTGGCCGACGAAGTGCGCAAGCCTCCGCGGCCGCAACGAAAACTCGGAGCGGGCCTCCTGCGGGAGCGCGTCCGGGGTGGTGATCTCGGTGCGTCGGGTCATCGGGGCGGGGCGGGTGGGGGATTGGGGGACTCGGAAGGGCGGCGGCCGCCGGAGCCGGGAAGCGGATCAGCGGTTGGCGGCGCGGGCGGCGAGCGCGCGGCGGATGATCTCCCCGGCACTGTCGAAGGTGGCGTCCTTCATGGCGGAGCGCACGGCGGCGTCGGCCTCCGCGAAGTCGTAGCCCAGGCTGACCAGGGCGGCAACCGCATCGGAGGCGAGCTGCGCGGCGGGGCCCTCGTGGCGGGAGGCGGCGGCCAGATCCTCCACCTTGTCGGAGAGCTCCAGGACCAGCCGCGACGCCGTCTTCTTCCCCAGTCCGGGAATCTGAACCAGCGCCGGAATGTCCTGCTCCGCCAGCGCCCGCGCCAGCCGCCGCGCATCGTAGGCGCCGAGCATGGCAACGGCGAGCTTCGGCCCCACCTTCTGCACGCTCATGAGGCGGTGGAAGAGCGACCGTTCCACCTCGTCCAGGAAGCCGTAGAGGTGCGGGACATCGGCCAGGACGAGCCAGGCGGTGAGGATCTCCAGCTCGGATCCCTCGGCCGGCAGCCGCTGAAAGACGCTGAGGGGAACGTGGACCTCGTAGACCACGCCGCCGGGGGTGAGGATTTCGACCCGGTCGAGGTCGCGGGCCAGGACGGTGCCGCGAATGCGACTGATCATCGGGGGGACCTCGCGAGCGGGCGGGCGGGGGCGAAGGCGTGACAGAGCGCCGCGGCGATGCCGTCGGCGGCGTCGCTGGGGGTGGGATCGGCGCGCAGATGAAGGTGGCGGCGCACCATGTAGGCCACCTGCGCCTTGGTGGCCGCGCCGGTTCCGGCGACCGCCTTCTTGATGTCGCGCGGGGCGTATTCGGCGACCTCGATCCCGCGCCGCGCCCCGGCCACGATGATCGCGCCCCGCGCCTGGCCGAGCGTCAGCGCGCTCCGGGCGTTCTTCCCCTGAAACGCCTGCTCGACGACCATGACCGCGGGAGCGAACTCGTCGAGCAGCTCGCCCACGCCCTCGTGAATCTCGAGGAGGCGGCCGGGCAGAGGCGTTCCCGGCGAGGTGCGAATGACGCCGCATTGCAACAACGTCGCGCATCTGCGCGCGGCAAGCGCAACGACGCCGAAACCGGTGACGGCGGTGCCGGGATCGATGCCGAGCAGAACGCGTCGTCCTCCTTCCCCCCTTCCCCCGCTCACCGCGCACGCACCCGGGACGCCCCCGTCCGCACCCGAACCGCCGCCGCGCCGCCGGTCCTCACAGCGCCCGCGCCAACACCGCTTCGTCCAGATCGGCGTTGGAGTGAACCTGCTGAACGTCGTCGTGGTCCTCCAGCGCCTCGAGCAGCCTGAGGAGCCGCGCGCCCTCACTTCCCCGCACCCCGACTTCGTTCTTCGCCACCATGACGAGCTGCGCCGAAGAGATCGCGATTCCCGCATCGGCCAGCGCTTCCCGCACCTCGTGCAGCGTTGCGGGCTCGGTCGTGATCACGAACTCGCCGTCGCCGCTCTGCACATCCTCGGCCCCCGCCTCCACCGCCGCCTCGAAGATCTCGTCCTCGTCGATCCCCGCTCCGTCCACGCAGATCGTTCCCTGGCGATCGAACTGCCATGCGACCGAGCCGGCGGTCCCCAGATTCCCCCCGTTCTTGTCGAGCAGATGGCGCACCTCGGCCACCGTGCGCTTCTGGTTGTCGGTCACCGTCTCGATGTAGAGCGCGACGCCGCCCGGTCCGTAGCCCTCGTACACGACCTCCTCGTAGGTGACGCCCTCGAGCTCGCCGGTGCCGCGCTTGATCGCCCGCTCGATGTTCTCCTGCGGCATGTTGGCCGATTTGGCCGCATCGACCGCCAGCCGCAGCCGCGGATTGAAGTTCGGGTCCCCCCCGCCCTCGCGCGCGGCGACGGTCATTTCGCGAATGATCTTCGTGAAGCCCTGGCCGCGCTTCTGGTCGTTGACCGCCTTCTTGCGCTTGATCTTCGACCACTTGCTGTGTCCTGCCACGGGGTTCCCTCCATGGATGCGGGATGCGCTCTGCCGGTCCCGGGCGGGTGCGGGAAACCAGGATTACGGGCCGGCGGCGGGGCCCCGGGAATCCGCGCCGGACGGCTGGCCCGTGGTGCGGCTGGTCCATAATATAGCCTGCGGGCGGGCGTGGACTGTCCGGCCGGGCTGCCAAGGGGTCGCGAATCCGAAATGGCCCCGGCGCTCGTCCCGCTCCGCGACGCGCGCTGCATCGTGCCGCGCCCTGCAACGATGTGGTATCTTGGAAGATGGGCTGGCAAGGATCGTGCGGCGAACCCGGTCCCGGCAGCGTTCGTTCCTGTGGGGTTCGGCGCCCGGCCCGCCTTCCCTTCCCTCCCTTGCCTCCCCCCCTTCCACCCTGTCCGGCCCGGCTCCCCTTCCTCACCCGGATTCCCGTCATGCTCCTTCCCATCCTCCGGCTTCCGGCCAGTTCGCGACTTCGGCGTCCTGTCGCGCGGATCGCCCTCCCGGCGTTCGGATCGCGTTGGCGGGCCGTGGCGGCGGCGATGGTCGCGGTCCTGCTCGGCGGGGGCGGCGCGGGGGGGGCGGGGGCGCAGGACGGGGGAAGCGGAACGGTGGTCGGGCTCGTCTTCGACAGCACCGCGAGCGCGCCGTTGGCGGGGGCCCGGGTGGCCGTGATGGGGACGAGCGTCGTTGTCGATGCCGACGAGAGCGGGCAGTTCCGGCTGGACGAGGTGCCGGCCGGGACGCAGACGCTGATCTTCTTCCATGAGCGGCTGGGCGCGCTCGGGGTGGGGGGGACGCCGCTCGAGATTCTGGTGCGCGACGGGGCGGTGAGCGAGGCCTATCTCTCGGTGCCGTCCCGGGCGACGCTGCTGGCGGGGTGGTGCTCGGCGGAGGCGGGAGAGGGCGACACCTCCGTCGGGGGAATCGTGACCGACGCGGTGACGGGCGTGCCCCTTCCCCGGGCCCGGGTCATCGCTTTCGGCGAGGCGACGGGGCTTCTGCAGCGGCGGCGGGTGCTGCGCGAGGCGAGAACCGGCAACAACGGCGAGTACCGGCTCTGCCACCTGGATTCCTCCCAGCCGCTGGAGGTCGTCGTGGCCTTCGGGAACGGCGAACCGGTCCCCCTGGAGATCACCCGCGCGGGACCGCAGATCGCCGACCTTTCGATTCGCATCTCGGATCCGGTCACCATCACCGGTTCGGTCCTGGACCACGCCACCGGCAGCCCGATCCCCGGAGCGCACGTCCGCCTGATCGGCTCCAGCCACGCCGAGTTCGCCGATTCCCTGGGACGCTTCGGCTTCGCCGGGGTGCCGCCCGGCCGCCAGATCATCGAGACCAGCGTCATCGGCTACGCCACCCGCCTCGATTCGCTGACCGCATTCAGCAACGAGGCGCTGGGGATCGAGATCCGCCTCGCCACCGAAGCGATCGCCCTCGCCCCCCTGGTCGTCACCGGCCGCCGCAGCCCCTATATGTTCTCCACTGTCGGCACCCGCTTCCGGGGACTCACCGAGGCCCGGGTCGACTCGATCATCCACCGCGTCACCAGCTTCCCGGCCCTGGCGCGCGAGGCCCGCGTTCCCGGCGTCCAGATCCGCGAGACGATGATCCCCAATGCCTTCGGCGACCCCCAGTGGGGCGTGTGCATCGAGATGCAGCGCGGACGCGGCGTGGACCCCAACACCTGCAACATGGTGGAGGTGCGCATCAACGACGGTCCGGTCCCCGAGGCCAGCTTCTTCCTCATGGAGCTCAATCCGCAGGATGTGCGCCGCATCCAGTTCATCGCGCCGATGGACGCGGGGCTGCTGTATGGCGATCGCGGCGCGAATGGAGTGCTGCTGATCTATACGCGGTAGAGGACCGGGGCTGGAGGGAGCGGGCGGCCATCCCCGCGCACTGGCTGAAGCGCCCGGGACTGGCTGAAGCGCCCGGGCAGGCGCTCATGGATCGCGCGGATATTCCGTCCCCACCCGCCGCACCACCACCCTCGCCACGTCGAGTTCGCCAAGCTCGATGAACGCCGCCACCCCGTCCGGCCCGAATGCATCCGGCATCGGAATGGCGCCGCTCGCGTAGGTGCCCAGGTATTCTCCAGCCGCCGTCAGGATATCGATCGGTCCGTCGCTCCCGGGCTCTTCGCCCCGGCGCTGCACCCAGATGCGTCCGTCCCAGCTTGTGGCCAGAGCGCGGATCACGGGAATCTCGCGGTAGAATCGCTCCCGGAGCTCGAAGGCGCCCGAAAGTCGCGGCGCGGCGTTGCCCCCCCGGTCTGGCCCCCGCACGAGAAGCATCGAGCGCTCGCGGGCAGCGGCGCTCCGTTCGCCATACTCCCTTGCGACCTCGGGGGTAACCGGCTCGGGCTCGAAGGGCCGCCTCAGGATGCGCGCGACCTCCGTTGCGCCCGGCGGGGTAATCTTCAGGGCGTAGGCGGAGGAATCGGAGTGAACGACGGCGCCGTCGGGAAGAACGCCCACCAGGAGAGGGGGTTCGAAGACGGCGGGGAGACTCATGCGGTTCAGCATGTCGCGGATCTCGGGCGAAGAGCCGGGCGCCATGTCGTTCAGATGGCTGCGCGAAGGCATCCATCCGCCGACGACGGTGTCGACGCGCGCAACCTGGCCTTCGAATCCCACCCGCCGAACCGGACGGACGCCGGGTCCAGCCGCCGGGCCGCTGCGGGAGACGGTCATCTCCATGCTCATGCGTCCGTCGAAGTTGCCGGCGAAGACGGCGCCGCCCCGGGGATCGGGCACCATATCGGTCGCCGCGACGATGCCGCCCGGTCCGTCGCCGGCCCGCACCATGCGCACAAAGGCTCCGGCGTCGTCGAAGATGTGGTAGCCGCGGTGCCCGAGATCGCTCGCAACGGTGGTTCCGTCCCGGAGCACGGCGAAAGCCGCGGGACGAATGAACTCGCCGGGGCCGCCACCCCACGAACCGAACCGGCGCAGAAACCGCCCGGCCGCGTCAAAGACCAGAATCCGCAGATTGCCCGACCCCAGCAGGCTCGGGGTCCCGTCGAACACATACAGATTGCCCTCTCCGTCGAAGGCCACCTGGCTCACCTCGCCGAACATCTCCCAGGGCTCTCCGTCGAAAACGCCGACGCGGAAGAGTTCATCGAAGTCAGCTTCGAGGGGGCGGTCGCGACCCGGAAGCTCGATCGCCTCCTGCGCCCGCAGAGCAGGGCTCAGCGCCAGGAGTCCGCCCAGAAGCGCGCACCGAGCGACCCGCTGCCACTGGCGCCTGGACATCGCAAAGCTCCTGCGCTCCGGCGCCCGACCGACTCTACGCTTCCCCATGGCCGACCCGATCGGCTCCCTTTCGTTCACGAACATCGTCAAGGCCATGCACGAACATCATGCAGAGAACGAAGCCGCGTCGGCCCTCCTACTCCCGCTCCGCGGCCTCCGCCACAATCTTCGCCACCCGCATCGGGGGGACCACGTCGTAGCCCAGCATCTTGCGGCGGTGATGGCCGCGGCCCTGGGTGATCGAGCGCAGCGCGGAGGCGTACTTGTACAGTTCCGCTTCCGCCACCACGGCGCGAATCACGGTATTGCCCCCCAATGGGTCCATGCCGAGCACGCGCGCCGAGCGGCCGTTGAGGTCGCCCATGATGTCGCCCACATATTCGTCGGGGGCGGTGACCTTGACCTCGATCATCGGTTCCAGGAGGACGGGTTTCGCCTTTTCGGCCACATTCCGGAAGGCGTAGGAGCCCGCGACCTTGAAGGCGATGTCCGACGAGTCCACCGAGTGGTAGGAGCCGTCGTAGCACTCGGCCTCGAAATCGACCAGGGGATAGCCGGCAACCACGCCGCTCGCCGCCGCCTCCTGGATTCCGCGGTCCACCGAGGGCACGTACTTCGTCGGGATCACCCCGCCCTTGATCGAGCTGACGAACTCGTAGCCCTCGCCGCGCTCGCGCGGACGCAGCCGCACCCAGCAGTCGCCGAACTGGCCTCGTCCTCCCGTCTGCTTCTTGAAGCGTCCCTGCCCCTGGGCCTCCGCCGTGATCGTCTCGCGGTAGGCGATTCGGGGCGTCTCGGTCTCGACCGACACTCCGTACTTCCGCTTCAGCCGCTCGAACTGGACCAGGAAGTGCAGCTCGCCCATCCCGCGCGCGATCGTCTGCCGGAGCTCGGGATTGAACTCCGAGGTGAAGGTGGGATCCTCGTCGTGGAGCCGGCCCAGCGCCTCGCCCATCTTGTCCTCGTCGGCGCGGGTGGCGCCATGGACCGCGATCGAGATGTCGGGGCTGGGGAAGTGGATTCCTTCGAGCACGACGTCCGTTCCCGGCGCGGCCAGGGTGTCGTTGGTGCCGGTGGACTTGAGCTTGGCGACGACGCCGATGTCGCCCGGGTAGAGCGCCTCGACCTCGACCCGTTCGCGCGCCTGGGGAATCGCGAGGTGATTGATTCGCTCGGACGCGCCCCGGACCGTGTTGCGCAGCTCGGAGCCGTTGGCGATCATCCCGGAATAGACGCGGAAGAGCGACAGCTCCCCCACATGAGGTTCGGTGCTGGTCTTGAAGACGAGGGCGGTGGCAACCTCGTCGGGGGCCGCGCGCAGCTCGACCTCGTCGCCGTTCGCCGACTGCGCCGCGATCGCTCCCGCGCTGGCCGGGTGCGGCGCAAGATCCACGATCCCCTGCAGGAGGGCGCGCACCCCGAAGGACTGCTCGGCGGCCCCGCAGAAGACCGGTACGACCTCCCCCTCGGCCATCGCCCCGGCCAGCGCCGCCATCAGCTCCGGGATGGGAATCTCCTCCCCCTCCAGGTAGCGGTCCAGCAGCTCCTCGTCGGTGGTGGCGAGCGTCTCCATGAGCTCGGTGGTCCATTCCTCGACCGCGTCCGCCACCTCGTCGGGCACCGGTCCCTCGTCGAATTCGCCGGTCATCGTGCCGTCGCGATAGATGCGGGCCTTCCCCGCGAACAGATCGACCACGCCGCGGAAGCTCCCTGCCGCCCCGATCGGCACCTGCACCGGAACGGCCCCCGGCGCCAGCTTCTCGCGCAGCTCGCCGACCGCCTCCTCGAAGTTGGCGTGGGCCTTGTCCATCATCGAGATGAAGACCATGCGCGGCAGCTCGCGGCGATCGCAGACCCCCCAGAGCATCTCCGTCCCGACCTCGACCCCGGCGGCGGCTCCGACCGTCACGAGCGCGGCCTCGGCCACCCGAATCGCGGCGGTCGCCTCGCCGATGAAGTCCATGTAGCCCGGCGTGTCCAGGAAGTTGATGCGCGTGTCGTCGTGAACGGCGTGCGCCACCGTGACCTCCAGCGACATGCCGTGGGATTTCTCCTCCGGGGTCGTCATGGTGAGGGCCGTGCCTTCCCCGACCCTGCCCCTTCGCCGCGAGCTCCCGGAGGCGAAGCAGAGCGCGTCGATCAGGGTGGTCTTGCCCGAACCGCCGTGCCCGAGGACCACCACATTGCGAAGATTGTCGGTCTTGAAGATTCCGTTGGTCTTGAAGGACTTGGCCTGAGCCATGCCACCCCCCTGCCTGAGTGTCCGCCGGACGCCCGCGCCCAAGCCGCGTCCCGGTGTGCGTGAATGTAGTTGAAGCCCGCCGCTGCGATTCGACGGGCGGAAGGCCACGGAAGCTAGAAACCGTTCAACGGGGCGGTCAAGGCGGCGGCGCGCTTCCGGCGAAGGACGAGCCCGAAACCCCCGGCGAAGAGACGATCGGCCGGCCGGCTAGTTCGCCCGCGTTCGCCGCGATACCCGGTCCAGCAGCGCGCGCTCCTCGGCGGTGAGGGAATGAATGCCCCGGGCCGAGATCTTGTCGAGCACGGCGTCCACCCGGTCGAGCTCTTCGTGGGCGGCCCGGCCCGTGGGCGGCGGCTTCCTGCGCGCGAGGTCGATGGGCTGGACCGGCGATTCCCCCTTCCGGGTTCCGCGAGTCCTCCACCGCCCGATGCGGCCCGCGCCCTTCCAGAGGGGGACCGGTCGAATGCCGCGGCCGGTTCGTCTTCCGCCCTTTGCGGCCGCCCTCCCGGAGGGGGCCCGGCGGCGACGATTCCCCGACTGCGACGCCCCCGACGATCCCAACTCGCCCAGACCGGCGAAGCGCATGAGAAGGAATCCGGCCGCGGCGCCCCCCAGATGCGCCAGATGCGCCACGCCATCCCGCTCGGGCCCGATCGCGCTGACGAGGCTGAGCGCCACCATGAAGCCCGCGATCCACTTCATCCGCACCGGCACCAGCCCCCAGACGTAGGCCTGCACATTGGGCCAGATCATGGCGAAGGAGAGGGTCAGACCGTAGCAGGCCGCCGACGCCCCCACGATCGGCACGGTCGAGAAGACGAGACTGAGCAGCGCGCCCGCCAGTCCGCAGATCATGTAGAAGCGGATGAAGACGTTGGATCCCCAGCGCTCCTCCAGCGGGGGGCCGAAGAAGAAGACGAACAGGAGATTCATCAGGAGGTGGAAGAGGCCGTGGTGAACGAACATGTACGTCACCATGCCCCATGGACGCTGCAGGAAGCGGCCGGGCGAGAAGGCGAAGAGATCCGCCATGGGGTCGAAGCCGACCAGGACGGTGACCAGGAAGATGGCGGCGTTGGCGATCAGCAGGCGCTTGACCCAGGGGGTGACGCGGGGCGCTCCGAAACCGGGTCCGCCTGAACCGGGTCCGCCGAAACGCATTCCCCCGAAGCCGCCGGGACGCCCCGGCCTGCCTGCGAATCTCATCCCGCCCCCCGTCCCTTCCACCGGGCCCGCGGCCCCTCGCGATGCCCCAGACGGCAGATCCGGTCGCAAAGTTCGGCGAAGCTCATTCCCGCGGCGCGGGCGGCCTTGGGCAGCAGGCTGTTGGCCGTCATTCCCGGGAGCGCATTCGCCTCCAGGCACCACGCGGCTCCGGAGTCGTCCACCATGAAATCCACCCTCGAGTAGTGCCGCAGTCCAAGCAGACGATGGACCCGGAGCGCGGTCTCCTGCAGGTTGCGGGCCAGATCGTTCGGAATGCGCGCGGGGGCGGTTTCGATTGCCATTCCGGGCTGGTACTTGCAGTCGAAGTCGAAGAGTTCGCGCGCGGGCTCGATCTCGACCACCGGCAGCGCGCGGGCCTCCACCCTCCCGGCGCCGCGGCTTCCCGCCGGCAAAGGTGCGCCGTCCGGCATTGCGCCCTCCAGAATCCCCACCGTGAATTCGCGACCCGCAATGTACCGCTCGCAGAGGACCGCGTCCCCCCCACCCCCCGCCACCCCAATCGCCGCGGCCACCGCGTCCACCGAGCCGGCGAGGGTCAGCCGCACCGACGATCCCCCCGAGGCCGGCTTCACGATCACGGGAAGACCCAACCGCTCCACCGCCCCGGCCGCGCTCGCGGGATTCGTCGCCCATTCGGGGGTGGCCACGCCGCCGCCCCTCAGGAGCCGCTTGGTCAGCTCCTTGTCCATGGCGAGCGCGCATCCCACCGGACCGCTTCCGGTATAGGCGATCCCGGCCGCGCCCAGGAGCGTCTGGATGGTGCCGTCCTCCCCCGCGCCCCCATGCAGCGCCAGGAAGGCCACATCGGCCTCGGCCAGCGCCGGACTCCCCGCGATCACCTCGGCGTCCGGCAGCGCCCCCGCTCTCTCCGGCCGGCGCATCGGCACATCGGCCTGGCCGATCCCCGTCTCGCGAATGCGCCGCTCGGTCTCCGGCGCCAGCGGTCCGCTGGCTGAATCGATCGCCACCACCTCGTGCCCCGCCGACCTGAGCGCCTGGGCCGCCTCGCAACCGCTCGCCAGCGCCACTCCGCGCTCCTCGGAACTGCCGCCCAGGAGCACAGCCACCCGCAAGGGCGCACTCACCGCGTCACCGCGTCGGGTTCGGAATCGGACTCGGGATCGGACGGCGACCCGGGTTGGGCCTGCGACCCCGCTGCGGCCCCGGGGGGGTTTTTCCGGAAGTGCACCGGCAACCGCACCCAGATTCCCAGGGGTCGGCCGCGCCGCTCGGCAGGCTGGAAGCGCATCGAGCGGGCCCCCTCCACCGCCGCCGAATCCAGCGCCGGATGCCCGCTGCTCTCGCCCACCATCACGCTGTCGATTCCCCCCTCCGCATTCACGAGCACCCGCAGCAACGTCGTGCCCTCGATGTCCCGGTTCCACATCTCAAGGGGATACTCGACCGCGCCGCCCTCGGCAAGGGGAACGGGCCCGTCGATTTCCTGCTCCGAGACGCAGGCCAGGACGAGGCAGGCGGCGGCGATCGTCAGCCGGGGGGACCGGGGGCCCGGCCGCTCGCGAAACTGTCCCGACGTCGATCCATCGGACATCCCACCGATGCCGCTCCTCACCCCCCCTCCCCCTTCACCGCCTCATGCATGGCGTGGAGCTCGGTGAGCGCTTGCAGGGGCGTCATCGCGTCGGGGTCGATCTTGCGCAGTCGTTCCACCACCGGGTGAACCTCCTGGATGAAGAGCGAGAGTTGTCGGTCCCTTGCGGGAGCGGCGCCGAACCGCGTCGTCCGGGGCTGTTCGTCGGCGTCGCGCGCGCCCTCCTCGCCGCGAGCGACCGGAGCCGTGGACGGACCGCCTTCCGCCGTTCGTTCCTCCAGTTCGGCCAGGAGCTGCCGCGCCCGCGCGATGACCGCCGGGGGCAGACCGGCCAGCCGCGCGACATGGATTCCGTAGGAACGGTCCGCGCCGCCCGCCTCCAGACGCCGCAGGAAGATGATCTCGTCGCCCGCCTCGCGCACCGAGACGTTCAGGTTGCGCACCCGGGGAAGAAGGTCGGCCAGGCCGGTGAGCTCGTGGTAGTGGGTGGCGAAGATCGCCTTGGCGCCGAGGTGGTCGTGCAGGTGCTCGGTGATCGCCCAGGCCAGCGACACGCCGTCGTAGGTGGAGGTGCCGCGGCCGATCTCGTCGAGGAGGATCAGGCTGCGCTCGGTGGCCCCGTTGATGATCGCCGCGGTTTCGTTCATCTCGACCATGAAGGTGGACTGTCCGCGGGCCAGATCGTCGGCGGCGCCCACGCGCGTGAAGATGCGGTCGCAGATGGCCAGTTCGGCGCGGACGGCGGGCACGAAGGAACCGATCTGCGCCATGATCTGAATCAGCCCGGTCTGCCGCAGGACGGTGGATTTGCCGGCCATGTTCGGACCGGTCACGATCGCGATTCGTCCCTCCTCGTCGAGCCGCAGATCGTTGGGGATGAAGTCGCTTGCGGGCATCGCGGCCTCGACCACGGGGTGGCGTCCCCCGGTGACGTCGAGGGTGAAGTCGTCGGTGATCGCCGGTTCGACGTAGCCGTTGCGCTCCGCCGCCTCCGCCAGCGCCGCCAGCACATCCAGCGCCGCCACCCGCCGGCTGGTCTCCTGAATCCGCGGCACCGCCTCGGCCAGTTCGTCGCGCAACGCCGCGAAGAGCTCGCGTTCGAGCCGCGCGATCCCGTCCTCCGCCTCGAAGATCCTCTCTTCCCACTCCTTGAGCTCCGGCGTCACATAGCGCTCGGCGGTCGTCAGCGTCTGCTTGCGGATGTAGCCGTCGGGCACCCGCGAGCGGTTGGCGTGCGTGATCTCGAGGTAGTAGCCGAAGACCCGGTTCTGGCCGACCTTGAGCGACGCGATCCCGGTCCGTTCCCGTTCGCGCGCCTGAAGTCCGGCGATGAAGTCGGCGGCCCCGTCGCGCAACTCGCGCAGCCGGTCGAGGGCGGGGTCGAAGCCGTCGCGGATGACGCCGCCGTCGGCGAGGGTGGCGGGGACGTTGTCGGCGAGGGCGCGGCGAATGCGGTCGGCCACGTCGGGCAGGGGGTCGAAGCCGTCGAGCAGCTCCGAAACGATGGCGCTGCCGGGTGGATCGTCGAGGGAGGGGGGCGGGGGGGGTTCGGCGGAGGGGTTGGGGGTGGGGGAGGAAGGGGCCGCGTCGCCGAAGATGGTGACCGGGCGCTCCGCGGCGGCGGCGCGAAAGCCGAGAATGTCCGGCAAACGGCGGATCGACTCTCGCAGCGCCTGGATCTCGCGCGGCGCGGCCCGTGCGGACGAGATCTTCGCGGCGAGACGGTCGAGGTCGCGAACGCCCCGCAGCGCCGAACGCAGCGCTGAGCGGATTCCCGGATCGTCGAAGAGCTCGGCCACGCCGCCGTGCCGCCGCCGGATCCGTCCCGCGTCGACGAGAGGCCGCAGCACCCGGGAGCGGAGCAGGCGCGCGCCCATCGCGGTCCGGGTGAGATCCAGGACCGAGAGCAGCGAAGCGCCGCCGCGATCGGGGCGCAGCGGGGCGACCAGTTCCAGGTTGCGCCGGGTCATGGCGTCCAGCGTCATGGCCGCGCCGGGGCGGAGGATGCGGGGGGGGTGGAGGTTCGCCGCCGCCCCGGGACGGATCTCCTCCACATAGGCCAGGAGCGCGCCCGCGGCCCGGATCAGCGGCTCGTCCCCCTCTTCGAACCCGAACCCGTCCAGCGAATGCACCCGGTAGCGGCGCACAAGCTCGTCGCGCGCGGCCACCGGATCAAAGAGCCAGTCCGGCCGGATGGTCTGCACCCGTCCGTTCCCCGCAACCTCGCCGCGAATCGCTGCCTTCTCCCCTTCCGGCGCCGTTCCCGGGGTCGCTTCCGCTTCCGACTCGGCCACCAGGATCTCGCTCGGTTCCAGCTTGTCGAGCTCGTCCGGCAGGCGCTCCCGGGACGCCTCCTGCAATGCCAACTGCCCCGTCGACACATCCATGGCGGCCACGCCGATCCGCTGTCCCTCGCCCGCCAGCGCCACGATGAAGTTGTTGCGTCCCGCCTCCAGGAGCCCGTCCGACACGACCGTCCCCGGGGTCACCGTCTCGACGACCTCGCGCCGCACCAGCCCCTTCGCCTGGGCCGCGTCCTCCACCTGGTCGCAGATCACCACCTTGCGCCCGACCCGAATCAGGCGATCCACATAGTCGTCCAGGGCCTTGGCGGGCACTCCGGCCAGGGGAACCCGCTGCGCCGCCCCATTGTTGCGCGTGGTGAGGGTGAGCCCGAGGAGCGCCGATCCGGTCTCGGCGTCCTTGCCGAAGAGTTCGTAGAAGTCGCCGACCCGGAAGAAGACCAGGTCGTCCGGGTGCCGG
Source organism: Gemmatimonadota bacterium (assembly GCA_022822325.1). Taxonomy (GTDB): domain Bacteria; phylum Gemmatimonadota; class Gemmatimonadetes; order Longimicrobiales; family Gaopeijiaceae; genus Bin94. The sequence continues at coordinate 164,387 of JAJEBW010000025.1, forward strand.
GACTTGACTTCGCGCCATTGCCGCATCAGGGGCGTGTCGAAGGCCGAGGAGCGCGCCGCGCGGGGGGTCATGGCGGAGTGGGGCGGGGGTTGGGCGAGGGGGAGGGGGTGCGGGAAGGGGAGGGGTTGCGGGAAGGGGAAGCGACGGAAGCGCGGGAGCGGGAAGAGGAAGGGGAAGGGGAAGGGGAAGATGGGGCGGAGGCGGGCTCGAAGCGACGCAGCCGATTGGCGTTGGCCACCACCGTCACCGAGCTGAAGGCCATGGCGGCGCCGGCGAAGATCGGCGAGAGGAGGATTCCCCAGGCCGGATAGAGGACGCCCGCAGCGACCGGAATGCCGACGACGTTGTAGAGGAAGGCCCCCGCCAGATTCTGAACGATGTTGCGGTGCGCGGCCCGCGAAAGGGCGAGCAGGGTCTCGACGCCGCGCAGCGAATCGCCCAGGAGCGCGACCTCGCCCGCCTGCAGCGCCACATCGGTGCCGCTTCCCATCGCGATCCCGACGTCGGCGACGGCCAGCGCCGGCGCATCGTTGATTCCATCGCCGACCATCGCCACCACCCTCCCCTCGCGTTGCAGCTCCCGGATCCGTTCCGCCTTCCCGCTCGGCGAGACCCGGGCCCGGACCGCCTCGATCCCCACCTGGTCCGCGATCCGCAGCGCCGCTCCCCGGTCGTCTCCGGTCAGCATCATCACCTCGGCGCCCTTCGACCTCAGCCGGGCCACCGCCTCGCGCGCACCGGCGCGCACCGTATCGGCCACCCCGAAGACCCCCGCCGCCACCCCGCCCACCGCAACGGCCACCGGAGTCGCGCCCACTGCGGCCACGCCTTCCAGCTCCGCCCTCAGCGCTCCCATCTCGACCCCCGCCGCCGCCAGGAATCCCGGCGACCCGACGAGCACGCGTCTTCCCTCCACGAACCCCGACACCCCCTGCCCCGGATGCGCGGTCACCCGCTCCCCCACGGCCGGGACCACCCCGCGGCGGCGCGCGAAACCGACGACCGCCCGGGCCAGCGGATGCTCCGACGCGCTCTCCACCGCCGCCGCGGTCCGCAGCAGATCGTCCTCCGCGAGATCCGGCCCCGCGGCGGCGCGCACCACGCGGGGACGGCCCTCGGTGAGGGTGCCGGTCTTGTCGAGAACCACCGTGTCCACGCTGCGCGCTTTCTGCAGGGCTTCGCCATCGCGAATGAGGACGCCGTGCGCCGCCGCCTTCCCGATCGCGATCATCACCGACAGGGGCGTGGCCAGTCCAAGCGCGCAGGGACAGGCGATCACGAGCACCGTCACCGAGGTGACCATCGCGAAGTTGAGCCGGGGTTCGGGACCCGCCAGATACCATGCCGCGAAGGTAGCCAGCGACACAATCACCACCGCCGGCACGAACCAGGCCGCGACCCTGTCCACCGTTCGCTGCACGGGGGGTTTGCCGCTCTGCGCCCGCCGCACCAGATCGACGATTCGCGCCAGCACGGTCTCCTCCCCGGTCCGCGTCACCTCGATCGTCAGCGCGCCGGTTCCATTCACCGTTCCGCCGATCACCTCGTCGCCGGGAGAGCGCCGCACCGGAAGGCTCTCTCCGGTCAGCATCGATTCGTCGATCTCGCTCGCGCCGCGGCGAATGCGCCCGTCCAGGGGAATCTGGCCGCCGGGCCGCACCAGGAGCCGGTCGCCCGCCGCAACCTCTTCGAGCGGGATGACTTCGGTGTCGCTTTCGGACGCGCCCCCGTCGCCGCGGCGAATGCGTTCGGCGGTGCGCGGAGACAGATCCAGAAGGGCGCGGAGCGCGCGCGAGGTGCGTCCCCGGGCGCGGGCCTCGATGGCCTGGCCAAGAACGACCAGGGTGATCACCGCCGCGACGGCCTCGTAGAAGGGGCGCGCGCTTCCCGCCGGAAAGAGACCGGGCGCCAGGAGCGCGACGGTGGAGTAGAGCCAGGCGGCGCCGGTGCCGAGCGCGACCAGGGTGTCCATGTTGGCCGCGCCGCGCCGCGCCGCGCGCCAGCCGCCGACGAAGAAGCCGCGTCCTACATGCGCGAGGATCGGGATGGTGAGGAAGGCCGAAATCCACCAGGCGGCCCGCTCGGCCGGGGCGGAGAGGGGCGGGAGACCGGGGATGATCGAGTCGGCGATCATCGACCAGTGCCCGATCGCCACCACGGGAAGCCCGCAGAGCAGCCCGATTCGGAAACGGCGCATCAGGCGACGGAAGGTGGCCGCCTGCTCCTCCTCCAGGCCGCGCGAGGCGGCCAGCAGCTCGTCCGCTCCGGTCACCGCGCGCGCACCGTATCCGGCCGCCTCGACGGCGCGCGAGAGCGTGGCCGGGTCGGGGGCGGGATCGGTCGTTCGCACCCGGGCGCTTGCATCGACCAGATTCACCGACGCCCCGGCGACGCCATCCACGCCGGTCAGAGCGCGCTCCACCGCCGTCACGCAGGAGGCGCAGTGCATTCCCCGAATCCGCAGGCGAAGCTCGCCCTCCCCGCCCACCCTTCCCCCTCCCCCCGCGGACCGCTCCCCCGTCACTGCGGACGGCACGACACGAGCCAGGCCTCGACCAGCACTTCGTCCTCGATCGCGCTGGCCTTGAGCAGTTGATCCAGCCGGCAGAGCCCCCGCAGGGCGTCGGCCAGCTCGTTCTTCGTCCACCGCTTCGCCTGCCCCGCAATGCGCCGCGCCAGAAATCGCTGATAGGGGGGCAGAACCCGGTTCAGCGCCCTGGCTCCGCCCTCGAGCGCCACCCCGATGCGGAGCAACAATGTCGAGAGTCCGATCACCAGTCCCACCGCGGTCTCGCCCTGCTGCATCAGGATGGGAAGCCCGCGCATCGCCTCCTCGATCTGCCTGCTTCCCACCAGATCGAACCATGCCCAGCGATCCTGGGTCGGCAACCGGATTCCCGCCCGGCGAACCGCATCCACATCGATGGCGGCCCCGGCGCCCACCATCTCGGCCAGCTTGCGGATCTCCTGCACCAGCACCCCCAGATCGGTCCCGGCTCCGCCCACCAGCGCCTGCGCGGCCTTCGGTTCCAGCTTCGCATCCAGCTCGTCGCGCGCCCAGGAGACCAGCCACCCCGGCAGCGAATCCCTGCGCACCGGCCTGAACTCGGCCGTTTGGGCCAGCCTTGCCAGATCCTTGTAGAAGCGCGCCTTGGAGCGGGGGGGAATCGTTCCCTGAAGGATGAACGCCAGACCGGGCGGGGGCGACCCGGCCACATCCAGAATCACCTTGCGGGCCTTCGGACTACCTGCGATCGCCTCGGCTTCCAGCAGATGAACGACCCGCCAGTCGGCCATCATCGGCGGGGTCTCGATCGCCGACGCCAGCCGCTCCAGAGTCACCTCGGCGCCCTCCAGACGGTCGAAGTTGAAGTCGCGGGTGGAGGGGTCGAGGTAGCGGTCCAGGAGGAAGCGGGCGGCCACGCGCTTGCGGTAGTCGTCCTGGCCGTGCAGAAAAAAGACCCCGCCGTCGCGGGCACGCCGCAGAACGGGGGGAATCAGGGCGCCTCCGGGGGCGGCCGTCCGCACCGCATTTCGCACTGGCGCCGTCCCGGGGGTCAGTCGTGATCGACGACGGTTGCGGCGGCGCCGGGGGGCGGACGGGTAAGCCAGACGCCGTAGTCGGAGAGGACCGGCCGGAATGCGTCGCCGGCGAGGGGTGGGCGCGGGCCCGGGAAGGAGAGGCGGCGGCCCGGGAAGGAGAGCGGCCCCGGATGGGGAACCGGATGGGGAAAAAGCGTGGTCGGGAAGTAATGCGAGAAGAGAGTGGCCGAGGGGGCCGGGAAGAGGGGGTGGGGCCGGGGGTGGAGGAGGGGCGGGGGGGCGGGGGCGGGGGCAGTTGCGACGACCGGTTCCAGCTCCAGCTCGACCAGTCCCGGAGCAAAGAGGGGGAACCACGCAATGGCGCCCAGCACGAGCGCCACCAGCACCAGACCCGCCGTCGTCATTCCGGAGCCCGCCATTCCCAGCGCGTGCGATTCGGTCCGTTCCTGCCGCCAGGCCAGATCGCGCAGGGTCGCCACCTCGAGGCCCTGGCCGCCGGACGCGGATTCCTCGTCGCGCAGCACCGCGACCCCCGTGCGCAGCACGCGGTCGTAGCGGCGGCAGCGCGGACAGTCGGCGATATGGGCGATCGCCAGGTTGCGACTGCAGGAGTCGAGCCGGTTGTCCCGGTAGTCCGAATAGACATCGAGAAACCAGCGGCAACCGGCGCCCGACGCGTCGCGCGCGGATCGGTCGGCGCACTGCTTTCCCCCCACGCGGGCCTGATCTTTCACCGTCACCTCCCCGAACGCAGGTCGTCGAGATTCGTTGTCGAGAATCGAACGGTGCGAGCCGTTGCTCCCGGCCTTCCAAAGATGGCCGCAAACTCGCGGTTGCGCGAGCGGTAGCCCGGCTGCTCCCTGCCGTCGTCACCCACAATCATACCACCCCATCCCCCCCGCGGTTCCCCTCCCCCCTCGCCAAACCCCTCCCGGTCCGTCAGCGAATCATCGGCGCGACAATTCGGGCGAAGCTGTTGCGGGCCCGGTTCAGGCGGCTCTTGACCGTCCCCAGCGTGCACCCGGTGATCTCGGCGATCTCGTCGTAGCTCTTGCCGTGCAGCTCCCGTAGAACGAAGACGGTGCGGTGATGCTCCGGCAGGCGCGCCACGGCCTCCTCCACCTTTTCTCGCAGGAAACGCTTGCGGTAGAGGTCGTCGGGGCGGGTGCTCGGATCCTCCCACTCCAGGGGGCGGGACTCGGCGTCCCGGTTGCGCACCAGCGTCTGGAAGAGGACGACCGGGTTGCGGGAGCGGTTGCGCAACTCGTTCTTCGCCAGATTCCCCGCGATCGTGAAGATCCAGGTCGAGAACTTCCGCTCCTGGTCGAAGCGGTGAAGGTGCCGGTAGACGCGCACGAAGGTCTCCTGGATCAGATCCTGCGTCCGCTCGCGGTCGCCCACCATCCGCAGCACGAAGCTGTGAAGACGTCCCTCGTAGCGGCGCACGATCTCGGCGAAGGCGCGTTCGTCGCCCCCCAGGAACTCCCGCACGACCTCGACGTCGGCAAGGAGAGCGGCTCGCCGGGTTCGCCCGACCTGACTCATGTCCGATGGGATTCTGGACAGATTTCTCAACTCGACCTCCGCTTCGCCATGATCGATCCCGCCCCGGCCGGGGGCGCGGTTCTCTTCGTGTACGCACGATCCGTGCCGGAGAACGGATGGGACGCCCGGTTGCATTATCCCGAAGGCGCCGCGGGGTTCCACCGGGTTCCATTGCCACTGCGGGGGTTCGGGTGTGTCACCGGCTGGCGACAGCGGGGCCGATGGGGGACAGTCGCCGCCTACCCGTCTTCCGGGAGCAGGAAGCGGGCCGCGTAGAGGAGGGCCACGATCGACTTGGCATCGGTCATCTCGCCGCTCTCGATCAGCGCCAGCGCGGCGGAGAGGGGCATGCGCGCGAGCTCGAGGAATTCGTCGCGGTCGGGCCGGCTGCGTCCCGGTTGCAGATCGAAGGCGGCGAAGATGTGGATTCGCTCGTTGGTGAAGCCGGGGGTCGTGTGGATGGAGGTGAGCCTGACGAGGCGGCCCGCCCGCACCCCGGCCTCTTCCTCCAGTTCGCGGAGGGCGCATTCCTCCCAACTCTCGCCGGGTTCGACGATTCCGGCCGGCACCTCGTGGATCACGCCTCCGGCCGCGTAGCGGTATTGCCGGATCAGAAGCACCTCGGTCTCTCCGCCGACGTTGGCGTGGACCGGCAGGACGGCGGCGGCGCCCCTGTGGCGAATCAGCTCGAGCTTTCCGACCGAACCGTCGGGGAAGCGCACCGTGTCGACGCTCAGGTGCACCACCCGTCCATCGTGGATGACGGTCGTATCCAGACGGGCCGCGCGGTCCTCGCTCACGACTGCGCCGGTTCGAGTTCGTGGATCCGGACCGGCCCCGCCCCCGCCCCCTCCAGCCCCGGGGCCACGGCCTCCGCATCGCCCACCACCACCGTGCAGAGCGCGTCCGGGCGAATGTGCCGTCCAGCGGCCGCGGCCGCCGCCTCGGGGGTGACCTCGCGGACCCGGTCGCGCCAGGTGCGGTAGTAGTCGCCGGGAAGATCGAATACGAAGAGGCCGCCGATTCGCGACGCGATCTGCCCCGGGGTCTCCATCCGCAGCGGAAAGACTCCGGCCAGATAGCTCCGCGCGGCCGCGACCTCGTCGGGGGTAGGGCCGTCGGCGGCGAAGGCCTCGATCTCGCCGACGATTTCCTGCACCGCGTCGGCCGTGACCCGACTCTCGACGGAGGTCGAGATGTGGAAGGGGCCCGCGCTCCGCCGCGCCGCGAAGGAGGAACGAACGCCGTAGGTGAAGCCGTGCTCTTCGCGCAGATTCAGGTTGAGCCGCGACGAAAAGGAACCGCCCAGCGCCAGGTTCGCGACCGTGAGGGGGATATGGTCCTCCACGGTGCGCGCCACCCCGATGTGACCGATCCGGATCTCGGACTGAACCGATCCTGGACGGTGAACCACATGCACGCTGCGGCCGGGCTCCTGGCGCGGAACCGCCGCCTCCCCCGTCCCCCCCTTCCCCACCGCCCCCCACCCCCCGAACCCCGCCTCCACCACCGCCGCCGCCTCGTCCGGGTCGAGATCGCCCGCCACGACCACCGCGGCGCGGTTCGCTCCGTAGCGCGCGGCCACGAAATCGTGCGCATCGTCCGCCGCCAGCGCCCCGACCGTCTCCCGGTCCCCGCCCAGCGGCCGTCCGTAGGCGCACCCGGCCCCGTACACGAAGCGCGCGTGATGGTCCGCCGCGAGGGCCGCCGGATCCATCCGCCGCTGCACCGCGGTCGCCATTCGGGCCGCCCGGTAGCGCTCGAACTCGGCCACCTCGAAGGACGGCGACGCCACCATCTCGGCCAGCAGGGGCAGCGCCTCGCCGAAGTGCTCCGCCATGCAGGAGAGCGCCACCGTCGTCGAGTCCCAGCCGGTCGCCGCCCCGAAGCCGGCCCCGATCCGCTCCAGCCGCTCCGCCAGCGCCCGGCTCGTCAGCCTGCGGGTTCCGCCCTCCAGCGCCTTCGCGGTCAGCACCGCCAGCCCCGCGCGGTCCGGGGGAGTCTCGCTCTCGCCCGCTCGCAGCACCACCATCGCCGTCACCAGCGACGCCGATCCGGCCCGCACCGTCCGCACATCGAGCCCGCTCTCCAGCCGGGCGCGCCGAATCGGGGGCAGGGCCCAAGGACGGATCGTTCCCGGAGCGGGAGGGATTCGGCGATCCATCAGGCGGTCTCGGGCAGATAGCGCACGATGGCGCGGTTGTCGTCGTGCAGGTAGGCCTCGCTCCATGCGCGCGCATCTTCGGCGGCGACCGCCTGCAGCCGGGCCAGCTCGCCGTTCAGCCGCTCCGCAGCGCCGAAGTGGGCCGCATACATCGAGAGGAGATCGGCGCGGGTCTCCATCCGTTGCAGCGCGCGTTGCACCCGGGTTCGCGCCTGGGCCGCCGCCCGCGCCACCTCTTCGGCGGTCAGGGTGGATGCATCGTCGAGTTCGCCGAGCAGCGCCGCCTCCAGCTCCTCCGCGTCGGTGTCGGGGAGCCCGGTCGCGATCGCCACGAAGATCGTCGCCCCGCTCGTGAGCGGCAGCAGGTGGCAGGACGCCGACTTGGCCACCCGGGCGCGCACCAGGCGGTCGTAGAGACGGGAGCTGCGCCCGGCGCCGAGGCAGGCGCTGGCGATCTCGCCCGCGTAGAAGGCGTCGGTGGCGAAGGGCGGCACCCGCGCCGCGGCGTAGATTCGGGGGAGGGGCACGCCGCCCCGGACCTCTTCGCGCAGAGTCCCGCCGGTCGAGAAGGGCAGCCGGATGGTTGGGGGCAGCGGCGGCGGCTCGGGCCCGCGCGGAATCTCGCCGAACCAGTGCAGCGCGCGCTCCAGCGCATATTCCGGCTCGAAGTCCCCCGCAAGCGAGAGCACGGCGTTGTTGGGCAGGTACCAGGTGGCGAAGAAGTCGCGGACCTCGTCGAGGGTGGCCGCTTCGATGTCGGCGAGCGAACCGATCACGGTGTGGCGGTAGGGATGGGAGGGGGGGAAAAGGAGCGCCTGAAGCCGTTCGTCCCAGTCGCCGTAGGGCTGGTTGTCGTAGCGCTCGCGGCGTTCGTTCATCACGACCTGGCGCTGGTTTTCGAGCGTTTCCGGGGTCAGCGCGGGCTCCATCCATCCCATCCGGTCGGACTCCAGCCAGAGCGCGAGATCGAGGTGGTGCGAGGGAACGGTGGCGAAGTAGTTCGTGCGGTCGAACCAGGTGGTGGCGTTGGCCGATCCCCCGACCTCCTCGATGTGCCGGAAGTGGGCGTTGCGGGGAATGTGACGCGATCCCTGGAACATCATGTGCTCGAAGAGGTGGGCGAATCCGGTGCGGCCCGGCGTCTCGTTCCGCGATCCGACCAGGTACCAGAGATTCACCGCGACGATCGGCGTCGCCGGATCGGGAGCCAGCACGATGCGGAGGCCATTCGGCAGCGTGTGCTCGGAAATCTCGATCATTCGTCCTCCGTCCTCCCGCGATTCCCCCGAAGGTGACATATTGAGCGGGCCAATCGGCGGTGGAAGCCGACCGAACCGGTCCGACATTCCGGCGGTCGCGAACGCTCTACGAATTCGGGCAATCGCACAAGGAGCAACCGATGAACTTCGTCCCCTTCCGGATGGAACGCTGGCAGAGCACCTGGGAGCACCGGGTCCGCTGGAATCTCTCGGAGAGCGGCGTGCACCCCCTCACCGTGGGCGAGCTTCTGGCGATGGCCGACCCCGCGGCCGACATCTCGGATGTGCGGCTGGGCTACAGCCAGTCCAATGGGACCGACGAGCTTCGCGAGCTGATCGCCGCTCTGCACCCCGGGGCGACCGACTCTTCGGTGATGGTGACGGTGGGCGGAGCCGAGGCCAACTTCGTCGCCTTCTGGGAGCTGGCGCAGGAGGAACGACCGGCGGCGGTGATGCTTCCGAACTACATGCAGGTGCCGGGACTGATTCGGAACTTTCGCGGCGGGTGGACGCCCTTTGCGCTTCGCGAAGAGGATGGTTGGCGACCCGATCTCGGGCAGCTCGAGGATGCGCTGAAGGACGGCGCGGGCTTCATCGTCCTGACGCACCCCAACAATCCCACCGGGGTCGCGCTGACTCGGCAGGAGATCGACGAGATCGTCGCGCTGGCCGACCGGCACGGGGCCTGGATCCTCTCCGACGAGGTGTACCGCGGGGCGGAGACGGGGGCGGGCGTGGGCGAAGCCCTCTCCTTCCATGGGCGCTACGACCGGGTTCTGGTCACCAACTCGCTCTCGAAGGCCTACGGTCTGCCGGGGGCGAGGCTGGGATGGGTGGTCGGACCGGACGAGGTGGTCGAACGGCTCTGGGCGCGCACCGACTACACGACGATCGCGCCGGCTTCGGTGTCGGACGCCCTGGCCCGGATCGCTCTCTCGCCCCGGGTGCGGCCGCGAATCCTGGAGCGCACGCGCGCAATGCTGCGGAAGAACCTTCGTCTGCTGGGGGACTGGGTGGCCGCGCAGGAGGGCCGACTGTCCTTCACTCCGCCCGATGCGGGGGCGATCGCCATGGTCCGTTACGACGCGAAGATCCCCTCGCTGGAGCTGGCCGAGGCGCTGCGCGTGGAACACAGCGTGCTGATCGTGCCGGGGGCGCACTTCGGAATCGAATCCACGATGCGGCTGGGATTCGGTCCCCCCGCCGACGAGCTGGCCGAGGCGCTGGAGCGGCTGGCGGCGGCGCTACACGACTGCGAGCGCTGACTGGCCAACGCCGGACCGATACCGCCAACGGTGAGCGCAAGAAGCCGAGAGTTCGGTCCTGCGGGTCACGGCTGCTGACGAGCGGCAAACAGCAACGACCTGAATTCACCTTCCGGGATGCCTGTCAGCCGCGATGCGACCCAGTCGGCGTCCTCAAGGGCTCGTTCGGCCTCCTGGCGCGTCACCTCGACCGAGCAATTGCAGTCGCTCTTCACGCGTGTGATGAGGAGCCTCCGGTACTGGAACCCAAGGCTCTTGAACCGAGCGGATCCCAGATTCAGCGCCCTGGACAAGTCCCCGTGCCGCCCGGCCCGCCCGAAGAGATCTCCCTGGGACACGCCCTTGGCTCGGCACAGCCGGCTCCGCATGGTTCCGTATACGGCGTAGTAAGCTCTTCCGCAAACCAACCGGAACGTCGCTTCGTTCCCGGGAGCCTGCGCCAGAAGAAACCGGCCGGTCTCAAGGAACCCCGCAGGGTCAAAGGCCACTCGGGCCAACGGTCAGGCAGTCGGACCCAGCCGTCCCACTCCCACGGCCAGGCGCCCCAGGTCGCGCTCGGAGAGGCAGTCGGCCAATGCTCCGAAGAATGAAGACCGGAACGCCATTCCGTCCGCCTCCACCGGGATGAAGACGTCCACCACGACGGAGATCAATTCGACGCCGTCGTCGTCCACCACGGAGAGCACCTCGGGTGCGCTGAACAAGGCCCTCGGCTCCAGTCGGCGGGCCAATCGCTTCAGGCGCTCCACCGGAGCCCGCATTCCGTCGGCCCCCGATTGATCGTACCATGGACGGACGGCAGATCGAATCGACGTGCCGGCGTGTTCCGTCGAGGCTGCCGGTTCGTCATGGAAAAAGGCGTTCCATGGCAAGGCACCGTCGACGGGCGTGGTATCCACCTCGGCGAAACTCGAGATCGGCTTCCAAACCCCCGCATGCGTAGCCGAACTCACGGGCACCTGCTGTCTGAGGCTCGCCATTGTCATGGCCATCTCTTCCTTTGAGCCAGTCTCTGGAACATCAATGCGACGATCGAGGCTCCTGTCTGGATCGTGTGGTTCGCCTTGAAGAAGTCCGCGCGACAGATCCGTTCCTCGGTGAGGTTGGTCCCGATGGTCACCAGAAGCGGGAGATCGGGCTGGCCCCCCGGTTCGGCCCCGTCAGGCTGGATGGAATGGCCGACCGATTGATTGTGAAGAGCCAGCCGCAGGTCGAACAGGAAAGTCGCTCTGGAATCGACATCCAGCGTTCGGACGACCTCCCGGTGCTCTGCGGAAACCGCGACGGTGACCTGCATCGCCAGGTAGTTGAAGTCCGCGCACCGCTGAGCCACGATGGTCTTGAAGGCCTGCCCGCTGACGATGAGACCCCATTCGAAATCGGCATCATGTTCTGGATGCGGTTGGGATTCCAGTCCGAAATCGGCGATCCACGTCTCCACTGCCTCACGATTCACCCGATTAGCCATCGCTCCCTGGCACGTTGGTTGGAGGACCCGTGGGTGCTAGCTAGCAGCCCGTGGACAAACACCGAGCGGCATTCGAGCGGCGATGCATCCGCGCTGGACCGCTGCGCTCTGCGTTGCTCCTTGCCCCAATAGCTGGGCTATTCGGGCTGCGGCGCGCCTTGCCGGCCCGGCAGAGCGCCTGAGGCCTGAATCACGGCAGGAAGTCGTCTAAAGTCAATCAGGACTATCCACGATGATCGTAAGGTGATATTCTACAAAGAGTTATGTCTTGTCATAACGAATCATGTATCACTTACAATATGCAAAAATGAGCCGGATGTCGTCGGATCAAATGGGATCGCAGCGGACGAAGTTGCGGGTGACGGAGGGAGTGAGGCCAACTCGCAAGCGGACCATCTCCCGCCGCCGCTGAGTGGCTTCTTCGGCCCCTCGCGACTCCGATAACGGCACGGCTTGTTCGAGCACGGTCCCCGCGTCGCCGCCTCCCGCTTGTCGAGCGTGGAACGTCGACAAGCCGGCGAATTCCCGCCGCCCGCCGTAAAGGAGGGATCAGCCGGACAGGCACGAGGGAGACCAGTCGACAACCGCAGAGATTCGGTTTTTCAATACTTCACAACACTACCCACCCCGATCCGCTGGATGTCCACGGAGTCCACGACCTGGACCAACGGGCGACCGTCGGGCAGGAACGTCAGCGGCATCGGAAAGCCATCGGGCAGTACACCCGCAATGCGCCCATCGGCGTCGAGCAGTAGAATGCGGACTCCCTCGACGGTGTTCACTTGGACCCACAGCCGCCCGTCCGGAGCGACTGCCAGCGCCCGCACGATCTGCGGTTGCGGATGGAAGCCGTGTTTCTCGATCGTCTCGGCCGGGCCGTCATCGCAGGCCCCCAGGTATCCCTGAGCTTCCAGGAGCGCTACCGCCTCGGAGCGGCTCACCCGGTTCTCCCCGACACCGGCCCAGCGGATGCTCCTGACCAACCGGTTGTCTTCCAGCACGTCCACCCGGAACCCGCCCCACACGCTCACGGCCACATGGTCCCCCCATTGGGACCATCTGATTCGTGGGGCCAGCGGCTGGTGGAGCGAGAAGGTGAAGCTGCACCGCGGATAGTATACTGCGGTGCGGTAGGACGGCTTGCCGGAAATCAGCGCAGTCGTGTCCTGGCCCCTGACGGAAAGGAGGCGGTCCAAGCGGTTGTTGGAGCCGGAGTACCGTTCCCGGGCCCAGACGAGGATTCCAGCGGGAGTGAACTCCGCATGGCGCAGCCTCGCATAGATGACGCTATAGCCGAACGGGGATTCGGTGCCGGTGGGCTGGTCGAGTGCCAGCCGTACGAGCTTCCGTCGAGTTCCGTCGTGGACGTAGGCGTGCCCGTCGTCCGCCGCGCTCACCGAGACGGGCCATCCCAGCTCGCCGGGGCCTTCTCCCCGGCGGCCCATGGTCGATAGCGCCCGTCCCACGGAATCGAAGACTGTGACCCGGAACTCAAAGGGCTCTAGGACGAAGATCCGGCCTTGGGCATCAACGTCCACCAACGACTGCGACACTAGGTAGAAGGTGGCCGGCCCAGAGTCGTCACCACCGAAGACGCGCACCGTATCGAGGGTCCAATCAAGCAGCGCCGGAGTGCCGCTGTTGGTGACGATCGCGACCCCGGCCGAATCGGCTACCGTCGTGTCAACGGTAGCCGACGTGCTGCACGAGACCGTTGCAGCAGCAACAATGAGTGCGGCCATTCGGCCTTTTCGCGCCATTTCCATTGCTGAAGTATACGGGGTGCATCGGCGTACGTCCACTAACCCGGATTTCTCACACAGTGGCCGAGTGACGACCTGAGAGCGGGAGTTGGGGCGCTATTGCGGTAGCGGCACCGTGATCTGGGGAACGGAGTGCCCGTGGATGTGCCGGATGGAGTGATGTGCACCGGCGATTCAGGTGAGAGAAGGCCCCCCGGATGTCCGTAAGGCGCACCGGTCCCACGGAGTGGCCAGAGAAGAAGTCCAACCGG